>NZ_LMGO01000001.1:2864371-3738415 GCF_001427425.1 Achromobacter sp. Root565 | reverse complement strand
ACCATTTCCTTGTCGGCCGGCAGTTCGATCGTGCCCGTCACGTCCGTCGTGCGGAAGTAGAACTGGGGACGATAGCCTTGGAAGAACGGGGTGTGACGGCCGCCTTCTTCCTTGGACAGGATGTAGACCTCGGACGTGAAGTCCGTGTGCGGGGTGATCGAGCCCGGCTTGGCCAGAACTTGGCCGCGCTGGACGTCTTCACGCTTGGTGCCGCGCAGCAGGATGCCCACGTTGTCGCCGGCTTGACCTTGGTCCAGCAGCTTGCGGAACATTTCCACGCCGGTGCAAGTCGTCTTGACCGTCGGCACCAGACCGACGATTTCGAGTTCTTCGCCGACCTTGATGATGCCGCGTTCGATACGGCCGGTCACCACGGTGCCGCGACCCGAGATCGAGAACACGTCTTCAACCGGCATCAGGAACGCGCCGTCAACGGCACGCTCAGGCGTCGGGATGTACGAGTCCAGCGCGTCGGCCAGCGCCATGATGGCTTGCTCGCCCAGTTCGCCCTTGTCGCCTTCCAGCGCCAGCTTGGCCGAACCCTTGACGATCGGGGTGTCGTCGCCCGGGAAGTCGTACTTGGACAACAGTTCGCGAACTTCCATTTCCACCAGCTCGAGCAGCTCGGCGTCGTCAACCATGTCAGCCTTGTTCAGGAAGACGATGATGTACGGCACGCCAACCTGGCGGCTCAGCAGGATGTGTTCACGCGTTTGCGGCATGGGGCCGTCAGCGGCCGACACGACCAGGATCGCGCCATCCATCTGGGCGGCGCCCGTGATCATGTTCTTGACGTAGTCAGCGTGGCCCGGGCAGTCAACGTGCGCGTAGTGACGCGCTTGCGTTTCGTACTCGACGTGAGCCGTGTTGATCGTGATGCCGCGAGCCTTTTCTTCAGGAGTCGCATCGATCTGGTCGTAGCCCTTGGCTTCGCCGCCGAACTTGTTCGACAGAACGGTCGTGATCGCCGCCGTCAACGTCGTTTTGCCGTGGTCAACGTGACCAATCGTACCCACGTTCACGTGCGGCTTGGTACGTTCAAACTTGCCTTTTGCCATGNGTGATCGCCGCCGTCAACGTCGTTTTGCCGTGGTCAACGTGACCAATCGTACCCACGTTCACGTGCGGCTTGGTACGTTCAAACTTGCCTTTTGCCATGGCTGACTCCTGACCTGGATTGCGCTTCTGACTGAAGAAAAGAATTTGGAATTTGTGGTGCCCATGGCGCGGATCGAACGCGCGACCTCTCCCTTACCAAGGGAGTGCTCTACCACTGAGCCACATGGGCATTTAAAAATCTTGGAGCGGGTGAAGGGAATCGAACCCTCGTCGTAAGCTTGGAAGGCTTCTGCTCTACCATTGAGCTACACCCGCGGCAAACCCTTTCACCTTTTCACTTCCCAACCCTTCGAAATGAAGGCCGGTAAAACCTTGCCACCTTCTTTGCGAAGGGTGCGCAAGGCCGCCTGGCCTTACATTGCAAATCCAGGCAAACCGCGCCTGGATTTAGGTATGGGTCTCTGGTGGAGGAGGTTGGATTCGAACCAACGTAGGCGCAAGGCCAACAGATTTACAGTCTGCCCCCTTTAACCACTCGGGCACCCCTCCAGCGGAGAACTTGAGATTATGAACACTTTCAAATCCGCTGTCAAACCATTCGGACGAAAAATTCAAAATTTCAGTTCCACCTCCGCCGCGTTTCCGCGCAGAGGGGGCGAAGCTTACAGGTTTCCGCGAATTGCTGCACGAAAAAGCTGAGAATATTTTTCAGCGGAGAAATTGACCGGGTTGGTTCCAGCGGACGGATCCTGGCTGGCCATGTGCCCCACCCGCTCGGCCTGGGCATCGTCCAGGCCGATTTCGGCGAGGGTGTGAGGGATGCCGACCTGCTCGCGCAGGGCCAGGACCCAGTCGAGCACCGCGGCCGGGCCTTGCTGGGGCAGACCGAGGTAGCGGGCGAGCGCTTCGAGGCGCGGCGCGACTGCCTGTTCGTTGGCCTTGAGGACATAAGGCATGAGGATGGCGTTGAGCAGGCCGTGGTGTGCGTCATACAGCGCGCCAAGCGGGTGTGCCAGCGCGTGCATGGCGCCCAGGCCGCGCTGAAAGGCGGTGGCGCCCATGCAGGATGCGGTGAGCATTTGCTGGCGCGCCTGCAGATCGGCGCCATTGGCGACTGCCTGCGGCAGATATTCCTTGATGAGGCGCATGCCTTCCAGCGCGATGCCTGCCGCCATCGGATGAAAGACCGGCGAACAATAGGCTTCGAGATTGTGCGACAGCGCATCCATGCCCGTGGCGGCGGTGATCTTCGGCGGCAGGCCGATCGTGAGTTCGGCGTCGAGGATCACGATGGACGGCAGCATGCGGGCATGGAAGATGATGCGCTTCACTTGCGCGGCTTCATCGGTGATGACGGACGCGCGTCCAACTTCGGAGCCGGTGCCTGCGGTGGTCGGCACGGCCACGACGGGCGCCATGCCGGAGGCGTTGACGCGCAGGTAGTTGTCGCCGACGTCTTCGAAGTCCCACAGCGGCCGGTCCTGGCCGGCCATCAACGCAATGGCCTTTGCCGCATCGAGCGCGGAGCCGCCGCCGAATGCGATCACGCCGTCATGGCGCCCCCGCCTGAACACCGCCACGCCGTCATCAACATTGCGCCCGGTCGGATTGCCCTTGATGTCGTGGAAAACGGCGCAGTCGAGGCCCGCATCGCGGCACGCGGTCACCGCATCACGAACCATGGGCAGCGCGGCAAGTCCCGGGTCAGTGACGAGCAACGGACTTTTCATGCCGAGCTCGCCGCAATAGCCCGGCAGCTCCTTGATGCGTCCAGGGCCTGTCTTGATGGCCGTGGGATAGTTCCAGTTGACGGCGGGGACGGTCATGTTTCGAATCCTGATGGCGCGGCGTCAGAGGCTGCGCAGATGGAAGGACTTTGGCTGCGTGAGCTGTTCGTATCCGACTGACGACAAGGACACGCCGCGTCCCGATTGCTTGACGCCTGTCCACGCGAGCGCCGGGTCAAGGTAGTCGCAACGGTTCATGAAGAAGGTGCCCGTGCGCAACTGCCTGCCGATGTGCAATGCGGCGGCTTCGTCCTGCGTGTAGGCCGCCGCCGTCAGACCATACGGGCTGTCGTTCATCAGCGCGATGGCCTGATCGTCGCTGTCTACCGGCATGATGCCGACGACCGGGCCAAAGCATTCTTCGCTCATGATGCGCATGCGATGATCAACCTGGGTCAGTAAGGCGGGCGCGACATAACATGAGCTTTTGCTCATAAGTGAGTCTTCGCTCGCATTTTGAAAATGCGAGTGATCAATCAGATTTGCCGCGCCGGCGCTTACCGCCTGTTCGATGACGTCGCGAATCTCGGCCGCCGCGCGGGCACGAACGACCGGACCAAGCGTCGTGTCCGGCTGCAGCGGATTGCCCAGTACGTAGCGGTGCGTCAGGGCAACCGCGCGCTCGACAAACGCGTCATGCACGCTGCGCGCCACGTAGATGCGCTGGATGCCGCAACAGGATTGGCCGGCGTTGAAGAAGGCGCCGTCCACCAGGGACTCCACCGCCGCGTCCAGATTGGCGTCTTCACGCACATAGGCGGGATCGTTGCCGCCGAGTTCAAGTCCGACGCCGATGTAGCGGCCCGCCGCGCTCTCCTGAACAATGCGCCCTCCCCGCACGGATCCGGTGAAGGACACATAGCCGATCTCGGGCGCGCGGATCAGCCGTTGCGTGATGTCGTGACTGGCGTGCAGGTACTGAAACACGCCTCTGGGCGCGCCCGCGTCGCGAAATGCGCGTTCAATGAGTTCCGCGCACAGCGGTGTCTGGTCGGAATGCTTGAGGATGACGGTATTGCCCGCCATCAATGCAGGCACGATGCTGTTCACTGCGGTCAGCAAGGGATAGTTCCATGGCGCGATGGTGAGCACCACGCCGATGGGTTCGCGGCTGATGAAGCGCGTGAAACCGGCTTGCGCCGGCGCGGCGATGGGTGCGAGCGCGTCTTGCGCGATCGCGATCATGTGACGCGCCCGGGCCGCGAAGCCGTCTACCTCGCCGGGCGCGTGGCGCAACGGACGGCCCATCTGGATGGTGATGGCGCGCGCGATCTCGTCCTTGGCCGCCACGAAATGGGCCACGGCCGCCTCGACGATGCGCCCCCGCGCGTCGATGCCGAGCGCATGCCACTCAGGCTGCGCGCCCTGTGCGTTGGCCAGCGCCTGCGCGATCTGCGCGTCGCTGGCATAGGCGCGGCGGACGACCTCGCGTCCGTCTATCGGGCTGATGGTGATCAGTTCATCGGTCATGGCGGCCCTGGGTTGCAATGGACGGGATCAGATGATTTCGAAGTAGCGGGCCAACTCCCAGTCGGTCACGTGGCGCCGGAACTGCCGCTCTTCCCATTCACGCGTCGCGGCATAGTGCTCGACAAACGCGTCGCCAAACAGCAGACGCGCGGCCTCGGATGCACGAAGACGCTGCGCGGCCTCCCACAAGGTGGTGGGCAGATGCAGATGCGCGGGAAATTCTTGCGTGTAGGCATTGCCCTGCACCATGGGCTCGGGCGACAGGCCCTGCTCGATGCCGTGCAACCCGGACGCCAACGCCGCAGCCAGGGCCAGATACGGATTGGCGTCGGCTGAACCGATGCGCACTTCGACGCGCTGCGATTTATCGCTGCCGGGAATGAGCCGCAGCGCCGTCGTCCTGTTCTCCATGCCCCAGGTCGCGTCCAGCGGCGCCCAGTACCCGGGCACCAGGCGCGAATAGCTGTTGATGGTCTGTGCGTACAACGCCATGAACTCGGGCAGATAGTGCTGCACGCCCGCCATGAAGGCGGCTTGCGTGCTGCTGACGCCATGCGGCTGCGACTCGTCGAAGAAGGCCGAGCGCCCCGAGTCGTGATGGCGCAGCGACAGATGGATGTGACCGCTCTGGCCGGGATGCTCGTGCGACCACTTCGCCATGAATGTCGCCATCAGACCGTTCTGCTGCGCGAGCGCCTTCGTGAAAGTCTTGAACAGAAACGCCTTGTCGCCCGCCGCCGCAGCGAGGTCCACGGCAAGCGCCGCTTCCAGCACGCCCGGGCCCGTTTCGGTGTGCAGGCCTTCGATCGGCATGTCCATGCGTTCACACAGGTCGAGCAGCTTGCGGTAGAAGTCCCCTTCGACCGTGCTGCGCAACACGGAATATCCGAAGTTGCCCGGCGTCCAGTTCTCCATGTTGCGGTAGTGCTTGGCGCGGACCGAATGCGGCGTTTCGCGGAACATGAAGAACTCATATTCCAACGCGGCGTAGACGTCGAATCCCATGTCCGCGGCGCGATCGATCACGCGGTGCAGCAGACGGCGCGGACAGATGGCGGCGGCATCGCCTTCGAATTCGGCCAGGAACAGCAGCATGTCTTCGCCGCCAGGGCCTTGCTCCAAGGGAAGCCGGCGCGCGCTCTGCGGCACGATCCGCATCTTTGCATCGGGGTATGCCGTGTGCCAGCCCGTGTAGCGGGTGTTGTCGTAGAGCTGGTCATCGAGGTCCCATCCCAGCACGACATCGCAAAACGCGAGCCCGGAACGCAAGGCGCCCAGAAACTTGTCGCGCCGCAGGTACTTGCCCAGCATGACGCCGTCGACGTCGGACAAGCCCACTTTGATATGCGAGAGCGGGCTGGATTGGACCAGCCGCTCTGCGTCTTCCAGCGTTGCTACCCCTAGTGCGTGCATGCTTGTTCACCTTGTGGCTGAAGCGTTGCGCGGGACTGCACGTTTTTCCAGTCTAGTCACGATGCCACACGTTGGCAAACATGCCCTGCCCTGTACTCGCGCTACACCCAGCCGCAGCCACGCCGCGCCCCGTGGTTTCCCTAGGGCGGGCACACGACCTCAGTCCAGCGACACGCCGGCCGTCTTCACCATTTCGGCCCAATAGGCTGTGTCCTGCTGCAGCCGGCTCTTGAAGGCGTCCGGCGCGCTGCCGACAGGTTGGCTTCCGCCGCTGTTGATCTTGGCGATCACGGCGGGCGACTTCATGGCGCGGTCCACGGCCTGCGCCAGATACGCAATACGCTCAGGCGGCGTGCCGGCGGGCGCGAAAAGGCCGTACCAGTCGTCCGCGGTGATGCCTTCAAGGCCGGCCTGCTTCAACGTGGGTGCGCGCTTGAACACGCCGACGCCGTCGCCATGGCTCATGGCTAGGATCTGCAGCTTTCCGGCGGCCACCATGGGCTCGGCGGACGCGGGCGATGTGATGAGCATGTCGACGGTGCCGCCCAACAGATCCGTCACGGCGGGCGCGGCGCCGCGGTACGGCACGTGCACCAGCTTGACGTCGGCCTTCTTCGACACCAGCGCGCCCATCAGGTGGCTCATCGTGCCGTTGCCGGGCGTCGCGTACGTGATGACACCCGGCTGCTTGCGCGCCGCCGCCAGATAGGCGTCCAGCGTCTTGTACGGCCCGTCCGCACGCGACACGAGCACGAGCGGCGCCGAGGTGATCTGCGAGATCGGCACGAAGTCCTTCAGCGGATCGAAGCCCACATTCTTGTACAGGCGCGGATTCACGGCCATGACGCTGGTCTGCGACATCACGAGGGTGTAGCCGTCGGGCTTGGCGCGCGAGACCTGCGCGGTGCCGACGTTGCCGCCCGCCCCCGAACGGTTCTCGACCACCACGCTCTGGCCCGTGATGGCGCCCAGTTCCTGCGCGATCAGACGCGCAACGCCGTCGTTGCCGCCGCCGGGCGGAAACGGCGAGACCACGGTGATGGCCTGCTTCGGATAGTCCGCCAACGGCGCCGGTGCCTGCGCGTGGGCCGTGACTCCCCACAGCAGGCCCGCCATCGCGGCGGCGGTCTTGCATGCGTGCAATGCGTGATGCTTCATCTGGATTTCCCCTTGAGTTGGCGGCCGGATACTCGGCCGTCCTTTGCATTCCGGTTCGCCATGAACCGTCCGCACCCCGCCGGCAAAGGCCGCCGGGGCGTACTGATCAGGTTGAAGCGTGGGTGACGCCGCGCGCGCCGGCGCGGCGGCGGTGTCAGCCGGCCGGAGACCCGGGGAACCGGTAGGTGGCGCGTTCCCGCTCGTCGATCTGCTTGACGAGGTTGGTTTCCCAGGCCAGGTACTGCCTCGCGGCAGCCTTGTTGCCGTCGTGACGGTCATGCACGAAGAAGAGGTAGTCGATGCAGTCGCTGTCGGGCGGATCGGCGGGCGAGGATTCCAGCGGGATCCCTTGCGCGGTCCAGCTTTCGGGCGTGCCCGTGTTCGCCTTGACGTCCGGCATGCCCAATGCGCGCAGGTCGCTCGCCGCCCAGGCCGCCAGCGCGGCGTCCTCGGCCAGCAGGATGACGGGACGCGCGGGATCGAGCGGCAGCCGATCCAGGCGCGGCCGGATCGACCAGCGCGCGCCGGCGATGTGGCGCATTCGATACCGCATGCTGGGGCGAATATCGATGGCCTGCGCGCCCTGCGCCAGCGCATCCGCAAGCTGCGCATCGGACAGCACGGTGACCGCCGGGACCGGCGCTGAGGACACGTCGTTGACCAGCACGGCGCCGCTTCCTGCATCGAGCGTGCAGGCGTCCCAGCCCATTTGCCGCAGCCAGCTGGCGACGACCGGCGCGCGCACGCCTTCCGCATCGAACACGACGATCCGTGCGCCGCGCACGGCAATGTACTGGTCCGTCGCCTGGATGAGCTGTCCACCCGGCGCGTGTTGCGCGCCCGGCAGGGAGCCTTGCGCGAATTCCTCGGCGCTGCGTACATCGCACAGGAACGTGGTGCGGGCGGCGTCGCCCAGCCAGGCCTGGACCTGCGCGGCGTTCGCCGTCGGTACGCCATGGCGCCGTGCGAGCTGCGCGGAGCGCTGCGCCAGCGCAGCAACATCGCCCTGCGGAACGTCGTCCGCATAGCGGCGGCGCGCGCCGTGCTCGAGCTGCAGGTCCTCCAGATACCAGCCCTGCGTGCCGTTCTCGAGCGCGTAAACGGGATTGGGAACGCCAAGGTTGATCAGCGTCTGCGCCCCGATGATGCTGCGGGTGCGGCCGGCACAATTGATGACGATGGTGGTGTCTGGCCGTGTCGCCAGCGTGTGGGCGCGCAGCGCCAGCTCGCCGTTGGGGCAGCAGATGCCGCCCGGAATGCTCATCTTCTGATATTCGGTGAAGGGACGCCCATCCAGCACGATGAGGTCGTCGCCGCGGCGCTGGCGTTCGGCCAATTCGCGGGCGCCGATGCGTGGGGTGTGGAAAACCTCTTCGGCCAGTTCGCCGAAGGTCTTGCTGGGTACGTTCACGCCGGCAAATGCCGCGTAGCCATCGCGCTGCCATTGCGCCAGCCCGCCCGCCAACTGACGCACATTGGTGTAGCTGAGCGCGGCCAGTGCGCGGGCGGCACGCGCCGCGGTGTCGTCATCACCGCCGTTGTCGTAGACGACGACGCGCACGTCACGGCGGGGGGCGAGACGCACGATGTCGACTTCAAGCCTGCTGTAGGGCACCGGCGCGGCGTAGAAAAGATGGGACTCGCCGTACTGGCCATGTTCGCGCACATCCAGCAGCGCGATCTCGCCGCCATCGTGCAGCCACTGCTTGAGCGTATGCGAGTCGACGCTGGCGGAATGTTGGTCGTGAGAGGACTGCATCATGAGATTCGGAGGGAGCGAAGGGGTTGGGACAGCGCGGCAAGGCCGCGTTCCAGATCGGCGATGAGGTCGTCGGGATCTTCCAGGCCGATATGCAGGCGCAACATGGGGCCGCTGGCCTGGTAGCCGGGGAGGGATCGCGAGTTCTGCAGAAAGACCGGTATCACCAGGCTTTCGAATCCGCCCCACGATGCGCCAATGCCAAAGAGCTGCAGGCTGTCGATAAGCCGTTCGGCATCGGCGTCGGTGTAGGCGTCGGACAGTTCGAGCGTCAGGAGGCCATTGGCGCCATTGCAATCGCGCCGCCAGATGGCGTGGGACGCGTCGCCCGGCAAGGCGGGATTCAAGACGCGCGAGACTTCGGGCCGTGCCTGCAGCCACTGAGAGATTCGCAGCGCGCTGCGGGCGTGCTGCGCCAAGCGCAACGGCAGCGTGCGCATGCCGCGCAGCACCAGAAAGGCATCGTCGGCGCCCACCGTCTGGCCGAAGTCGATCGTGGCGCGTTCCAGCGCTCGCCATGCACGTTCGTTGGTGACTACCGCGCCCATCATGACGTCGGCATGGCCGCCGAGGTATTTGGTCGCGGCCAGGATGGAAATATCGGCCCCTAATGCGAGCGGCTGTTGCAGCAAACCGGACGCCCACGTGTTATCCACAGCCAGCCAGCAACCGTGTTTTTTCGCAGTTGTGGATAACTCGATGAGATCCGGCATCTCGTAGGTCAAAGACCCCGGCGACTCGGCGTAGATCATGCGGGTATTGGGCCGGATCTGCAGTTCGATGCCCACGCCGTCTGGGCGGTAGTACGTGAACTCGATACCCAGGCGGGTCAGGTGTTCGGCGCAGAACCGGCGCACCGGCTCATACACGGCATCGGTCAGCAGCACGTGGTCGCCCGCGCGAAGATAGGCGAGCAGCACGGTGGCGATCGCGGCCTGGCCCGTGGGGTAGAGCTTGGCGCGATAGCCCTCTTCCAGTTCGACCACCGCGTCTTCCAATGCGTGCGTGCTGTCGGTGCCGCGCGCGCCGTAGGAGGGCAGCCGCTCCTGTTCGCGGCGCGCCCGCGTATCTCGCCACGCCTGCACGCTGTCGAAAACATACGTGCTGGCGCGCGTGACCGGGGTGTTGACCCAGCCTTGTTGAGGACGTCCCGCGCGCAGCAGGCGCGTTGCGGACCGGAAGGGCTTGCTCATGATCAGCGCCGCGTCTGCACGCCGATCGGCATGATCTTGCAGGTGCCGGTGTCCAGGTCGAAGCCCAGACGTTGGTCCAGCGTTTCCAGGGCGCGCCCGTACATGTGCAGGTGGCGGATGACACTGTCGCCTTGAATCTCCACGGCGTGGATATCGTCGGGCATCAGCGCGATGCCGCTGCCGGGGCCGACGACGACGGTGTCGACCTTTTCCAGCTTGCCGACGCCCGGCTGGGAGCCATCGTCGATGCGGTCGTACACGTAGTTGTATTCGACGCCTTCGACCGCCGCGATACACGCCCAGGTGGTGTGGTTGTGCGGCACGATCTTCTTGCCCGGGCGCATCACGTTCAGGTAGAGCGCGTAGCTTTTGTCGGCGTCTTCGGCAATGAGATAGCGGGCCTGACGTTCGTCGCCTTCAGGCGGCGGATAGCGGTCGGCGCCCCACCAGGCGGTGTTGCCGGCCAGGGCGACCAGCTCGTCCAGAACCGATTGCAGGCTGTCGCGGTTCAGGCCCTTATTTCCTACAGTTTTTTTAATATTTTCGACCGCGCTATCGATGCCGGCCTGTTGAGGATGTGCAGTGCTCACGTCGACGTTCCCTCTTGTTTCATGAGTTATTGCACTTACTGTATCGCCGGGTCAGCACGCCAACAATTTAAATTGCTTGAAGATTCCATTAGGACTGCTAATGTGTCGGGTTATCCCTGAACCCGTTCTTCACAACCAGAATGCGGAATCTCGACCTTGATCTGCTGCGCACGCTTGCGGCAATCGCCCAGCATGAAACGTTCTCGGAAGCCGCCAACCGGCTGCACAAGACGCAGTCGGCCATCACGCAGCAGATGCAGCGGCTCGAGGCCATGATCGGCCTGCCCCTCTTTGAAAAGCAGGGGCGCAACAAGGTGCTGTCCTCTCACGGGCGGCGTCTGGTGGAATACGCGCGGCACATGCTGGCCATCAATGACGAAGCGTTGCGGGCGCTGCAGGCCGGGCCGTTGGAAGGCGATCTGCGGTTGGGCGCGCCGCTGGACGTGGCCGACACGATCCTGCCCACCCTGCTGACGCACATCGCGCGCGTCGCGCCGCGCGTGAAGCTGGAGATCCGGGTTGATCGCAGCCCATTCCTGATGGACGCGCTGCGCGCCGGCGAGATCGATCTGACCATCTCGACGCGCTTTGATCAGGACTTCGAGGGCGTGGCGTTGCGCACGTCGCCGACGGTCTGGCTGGCGTCCGCGGATTACGTGCATGATGCCCATTCGCCCGTGCCGCTGGTGCTGGCGGACGAGCCCAGCATCTTCCGCCGGCTGGCGCTCAACGCGCTGGAGCAGGCGCAGGTGCGCTGGCACACGAACTACGTGGCGCCAAACCTGGTGGGCATCAAGGCGGCGCTACGCGCGGGCCTGGGCGTGACGGCGCGCAGCGTGGAACTGCTGGGGCCGGAGATGCGGGTGCTGGGAGAAAAGGAAGGACTGCCGCCACTGCCGGATGTGACGTACTTCCTGTGGATAAGGCGTGATCTCATCAATCCGCTGACGCGGCAGGTGTACGACATGCTGCGGACCAACCTGGGGCTTGCGCAGCAAGGCGCCGCGGCGGCTACCCCGCCGCGGTCCGTGGTTCAGTAACGGTCGAAGATCTGCTGCATGGCAGCCGTATCGCGCGTGACCGTCAAGGCGAGCATCAGCAGGATGCGCGCCTTTTGGGGATTGAGATCACGCGCCGCGACAAAGCCCAAGGTGGCGTCGTCGACTTCGACGTCGCGCGCCACGAACCCGCTGCCGGTGCGGCTGGATCGCACGACCGCCACGCCGCCATCCGCTGCGCGGCGCAGGCCTTCGATGGCCAGGTCGGTGGCGTTGCCGTCACCCACGCCCGCCAGCACGATGCCGTCGGCCGCGCTGGCCAGGAAATCGATCAGGTCGGCCTGCAGGTTGGCGTACGCGTAGACGATGTCGACGCGCGGCCAGCCGGCCTTTTCCAGTAATGCGAGTGAAAACTCGCTTTGTTCGCCGAAGGTGGTGGCGTTGCGCGAATAGAAGTTGGGCACGCCGCCGTGCATGACGCCGGCGCGGCCACGATTGGGCGACGCGAAGGCGCACAGGCCCGCGCTGGCGATCTTCTGGATTTCGCGGGCGTAGTGGATGTCTTCGTTCATGACGACGAGCGGCCCGCGGCCGCGCGCGTCGGGATGACGCGCCAGCGCCACCGCGTTGTACAGGTTGGCCGGTCCTTCGGCGCCGAGCGCCGTGGCAGGACGCATTGCGCCGACCAGCACGACGGCCTTGTCATGGCGGTTGACCAGGCTGAGGAAATACGCCGTTTCCTCAAGCGTGTCCGTGCCGTGCGTGATGACGATGCCGGCCACCGAGGCGTCCTGGCAAAGCGTGTCAACGCGTTGCGCCAGCGCGCGCCAGACGTCGTGCGTCATGTTCTGGCTGCCGACGTTGGCCACCTGCTCGGCGCGGATCTCGGCAACGCTGGCAAGCTGCGGCACCGCGGCAAGCAGGTCGTTCACGGAAAACGTGCCGGACTTGTAGCCCGCGGACGTGGCGTCGGTTTGGGCCCCTGCTATCGTGCCGCCCGTTGCGAGCACCGCAATGACGGGCAATGCGCGTTCAGGCATCCACGGCTCCGGAAAGGCCTTGGCGTTCGAGGAGCGAGTTCAGATGCTCCCAGCCGTGGAAGTCGATGACGATCTGCCCTTTTTCCTTGGCGCCCACCTTCAGCGCGACGCGCGTGCCCAGATGGTCGGACAGCGCTTCTTCAAGACGCGTCAGGTCGCGCGACACGCCGTTGGCTTTCTTCTTGGGCGAGGCCGAGGCTTCGGCTTCCTTGGCGGTCTTGGCGACGAGCTTTTCGGCCTCGCGCACCGACAGGCGGCGCGCGATGATGAGGTTGGCCAGCTGGATCTGCGTGGCCGCGTCGACGGCCAGCAGCGCGCGGGCGTGGCCCATGTCAACGTCGCCGGCCAGCAGCATCGTCTGCACGGGCGCGGCCAGGTTCAGCAGACGCAGGAGGTTGCTGGTGGCGGAACGCGAACGGCCGATGGCCTGCGCAGCCTGTTCGTGCGTCAGGCCGAACTCATCGAGCAGACGGCGCACGCCGTGCGCTTCTTCCAGCGGATTCAGGTCTTCGCGCTGAATGTTTTCGATGAGCGCCATGACGGCCGCGTTTTCGTCGGCGACCTCTCGCACGAGCACCGGCACTTCCTTCAGGCCGGCAAGCTGCGCCGCGCGAAAGCGCCGTTCACCCGCGATGATCTCGTAGTGGCCGGGCACATCGCCCAGCGCACGCACGAGAATCGGCTGCATGATGCCTTGCGTGCGAATCGATTCGGCCAGCTCGCCCAGGGCACCCTCGTCCATGCGCGTGCGCGGCTGGTATTTGCCGGCGCGCATCTTCGAGATGGGCAGGGTGGAAGGCGGACCCTCGGGCTTGGCGACAGCCTTGCCGATGTTGTCGATCGCGGGCGCGTCGGCGCCCAGCAAGGCGTCCAGTCCGCGACCCAATCCCTTGGGTTTCTTGGTGGCCATAATTAAATCCTCTTTCCTTCTGTCTTTGTATCCTGAGCGCCGAGCTCAGGCGTCCGCCTGCTCGGCGGGCAGGCGGTACCAATACGCGTAACAGTCTTTGAATCCGTAGCGGGCATACAGCGTCCGCGCCGCGGTGTTTTCCGGCTCGACCTGCAGGTAGGCCGTGCTGGCGCCGCCGGCGGCCCCTTCGGCCAGCAAATGCTCCATCAGGACGGCGGCGTAGCCTTTGCGCCGATGTCCTGGATGGGTAACGATGTCGAACAGGCCGAGCAGGTCGCCTTCGCGCACGGCCATGCCCGCGACCACCACCTGCCCTGCCGCGTCGGTGGCCAGCACGGGCAGCTTATCCACAGCCAGGCCCTGCAAGCGCGTCTGATGTTCGTCGATGTGCGCGGCAGACGAGCCGCGCAACGCCCCGACCGCCGCCGCGAAGCGTTCGGCATCGACCATGCTGAAATGCAAATCGCTCCTGACGCTTGCGCGGGGAGCGAGCGGCGTGCTCATGACGCGAGTCTCACCGGTGTAGATATAACCGCGGGCCTCCAGTTCGGCGTCGAGCGAAAAATCGGGGCCGATGGAGGTGATGCGAAGCACCATGGGCAAACCCTGGCGCGCATACAACGATGAACAATACGCCAGCCGCTCATCCAAAGGACGTGTGGATAACCCCAGCACATTGACGCTGCGGACCCGCTTGGCCGGCGAATGGGCGAAACGCACCAACCAGCCATCATAGATCACCTGCGCGCCCACAGCAGTGGCGTTGAGCGCCGCATCTTCCAGCCGCACGCGCAGCGTATCGCGCACGTCGGCGGGCGGCGTGGAGATGGCTGTCTGGGTCGGAAAAAAGAGCGCGGCGTCGGACATGGGGACGGCTAGTTCAGGTCCTTCCTGACGCGTTCTATCATTTCGGCACCGAACGAGATGTAGGCCTGCGCGCCGCGTGACGCGCGGTCATACACGACACCCGGCATCCCGTAACTGGGTGCTTCGGCCAAGCGCACATTGCGCGGCACGACCGTCTTGAAGACCTTGTCGCCGAAGTGCGATTCGAGTTGCGCGGACACCTGCTGTTGCAGGGTCATGCGCGGGTCGAACATGACGCGCAGCAATCCGATCACGCGCAGATCGTCGTTGATGTTGCGATGCACGCGTTTGATGGTGTTGACGAGATCGGACAGGCCTTCGAGCGCGAAGTATTCGCACTGCATCGGGATGATGACGCCATGCGCGGCAGCCAGGCCGTTGAGGGTAAGCAGGGACAGCGTGGGCGGGCAGTCGATGAGCACGAAGTCGTACTGGGTCGCGACGGTGTCGATGGCGGCCTTCAGTTGGCGTTCGCGCTGTTCCATCTGCACCAGATCGATCTCGGCGCCGGAAAGTTCGCGGTTGGCGGGCAGCACGTCGTAGCCGCCGGACTCCGACTTCACGCGCGACTGTTCGATGGAGGATTCGCCGATCAGCACCTGGTACAGATTGGATTTCAGCGAATTCTTGTCGATGCCGCTGCCCATGGTGGCATTGCCCTGCGGGTCCAGGTCCACCAGCAGCACGCGCTGATTATGCGTGGCAAGGCCCGCTGCCAGATTGATGGCGGTCGTCGTCTTGCCCACTCCGCCCTTTTGATTGGCAATGCAGAAGACGCGGGCGGATGTGCTGGGGGGTATGTTCTTCATAGGGTTCCTTGACTGCGGCGCATCCAGATCAGGCAGCGTTCTGCTTGCAGCTCCGGGACTTGGAGCGGCTGAATATGATCGACTTGCCATTCCCCGCGCGCGTGCAGCGCCTGGATTTCTTCTTCGGGGAGCTTGCCCTTCATGGCGACGAGGGTACCATTCTTGGCTACGTGGCGACCCGCGAGTTGCGCAAAATCATCCAATGATGCAAACGCTCGCGACGTCACGATGTTGCACTCGGCGGGATCCAGCGTTTCGATGCGCGCATGCTGCGATTGCAGGTTGGGCAAACCCAGCGCGCCGCTCATCTGACGCACGAACGCAGTCTTCTTTTCGACCGCGTCAACGCAGGTCACCGACCACTGGGGCCGCATGATGGCCAGGACGACGCCAGGCAGCCCGCCACCCGAGCCGACGTCGTAGACCTTGGCCGGACCATCGGGCGCTGCCAGCGCCTCGCTGAAGGGCTTCACGGCCGCAAGGCTATCGAACAGATGCTGCACGAGCATCTGCTGCGGATCGCGGATGGCGGTCAGGTTGTAGGTGCGATTCCAGCGCTGCATCTGCGCAAGATAATTGAGCAGTTTGGCGATGGCGCCGTCGTCGGCGTTCACGCCCAGCTGCTCGCATGCGCGAGTGAGTCGGCCGGCCATGTCGATGCCGGCCTGATTGGCGGGCGCGCTCATGCCGCTTGCTTGCGCGAGCCGTAATGCAGGCGCTTCAGGTGAATGAGCAGGAGCGAAATGGCAGCCGGCGTGACGCCGGAAATGCGCGCGGCCTGGCCGATCGTTTCCGGACGATGCGTCTTGAGCTTCTGACGCACTTCAAAGGACAGGCTGGTCACGGCGTCGTAGTCGACATCAGCCGGGATCGGCTGTTGCTCGTGGGCAATGTGCTTTTGCACCTCGTCCTGTTGGCGCGCAATGTAGCCGGCGTACTTGACCTGGATCTCGACCTGCTCCGAGAGCACGTCGTCCTCGACAACGCCCGGGCCGGCGAGCAGCGTGCCGTCCACGTTTTGGGCGGCCATCAGGGCTTCATAGGTCACGTTCGGGCGCTTCAACAGATCTGCTAGTGAGTACTCACGTTCGATCGCCTTGCCGAGCAGCGGCTCGGCCACCTCGGCGGGCAGCAGACGCGGATTCACCCATGACGACTTCAGGCGCTCGACTTCAGCGGCGACGGCGTCGCGCTTACGGTTGAACGCGTCCCATCGTGTATTGTCGACAATTCCGAGTTCACGACCGATTTCCGTCAGGCGCAGATCGGCATTGTCTTCGCGCAGGCTCAGGCGATATTCGGCACGGGACGTGAACATGCGGTACGGCTCAGTCACACCGCGCGTGACCAGATCGTCGACCAGGACGCCCAGATAGGCTTCGTCCCGGCGCGGGGTCCACTGCTCACGGTCCTGCGATTTCAGGGCGGCGTTCACGCCAGCCAACAGGCCTTGAGCCGCGGCTTCTTCGTAGCCGGTGGTGCCGTTGATCTGTCCGGCGAAGTAAAGCCCTTCAATTGCCTTGGTTTCGAGCGTGCTCTTAAGTCCACGTGGATCGAAGTAGTCGTATTCGATGGCGTAGCCAGGCCGCATGATGTGCGCGTTCTCAAGCCCGGGCAGCGAATGAATCAGATCCAGCTGCACATCGAAAGGCAGGCTGGTCGAGACGCCATTGGGGTACACCTCGTGCGTATCCAGCCCTTCCGGTTCCAGGAACACCTGGTGGGATTGCTTATCGGCAAACCGATGGATCTTGTCTTCGATGGACGGGCAATAGCGAGGGCCCACGCCCTCGATGACGCCGCTGTACATCGGCGACCGATCGAGGCCGCCACGAATGATGTCGTGGGTGCGCGCGTTGGTATGGGTGATCCAGCACGGCAGCTGGCGCGGATGCATGGCCACATTGCCCATGTAGGAGAACACGGGTACCGGGTCCAGGTCGCCGGGCTGTTCTTCCAGGATGGCGTAGTTGATCGTGCGGCCATCAATGCGCGGCGGCGTGCCGGTCTTGAGGCGGCCTTGGGGAAGCTGCAGCTCTTTCAGACGCTGACCCAGCAAAATCGCGGGAGGGTCTCCGGCGCGGCCGCCCGAATAGTTTTGCAGGCCGACGTGGATCAGACCATTCAGAAACGTGCCGGCAGTCAGCACCACCGTCTTGGCGCGAAACTTCAGGCCAACCTGCGTCACGGCGCCAACAACCCGATCCCCTTCCACCATCAGGTCCTCGACCGCCTGCTGGAACAACCACAGGTTCGGCTGGTTCTCGAGGCGTCCCCGAATGGCCTTGCGGTACAGGACACGATCGGCCTGCGCTCGCGTTGCGCGTACGGCCGGACCCTTCGAGCCGTTCAGAATACGGAACTGGATGCCGGCCTCGTCGGTGGCCAATGCCATGGCCCCGCCCAACGCGTCCACCTCTTTGACGAGGTGGCCCTTGCCGATTCCGCCGATGGACGGATTGCAAGACATTTGGCCAAGGGTCTCGATGTTGTGCGTGAGCAGCAGCGTCTGCGCACCGGTGCGGGCGGCAGCCAATGCCGCCTCAGTGCCGGCGTGGCCGCCACCGACGACGATGACATCGAATTCGCGGGGATAGTCCATGATGGGGGGAGGTAAAGAAGAGAGCGATCGGCGCTCATTATAGAGGCAGGGGTTGCATGTTTCACGTGAAACATGCGGACAGGTTGTTTTATGTGGCGACCGCGCGCATTTGGGGCTGGGCGGTTGGTATCGAATGGTTGGATGGGTGGGTAGATATCGGCACCTGCCCGGTGTTCTCGGGGATGTTCCACGTGAAACACGTCCGTCGCTTGTCGACTAAGTACGTAAAGGGCGGACGTTGGCGGTGTTTCACGTGAAACTGTGATGACGGTCTGAAGAGCTTATGGTTGACCGAACGTGGCATGAGGGTGATCGGCGGCGGTGGGCTCTCCGCAAAACTTATCTGCGCCTGGGACCAAGAGACCGAATGCGGGTCCTGCTCATTAAGCTATCTTTGCCATAACAGAGAAAGGCGGTGGCGGCCGGTGCTTGCAGTGTTTCACGTGGAACATTCCACCCAACATTGCTTCGGCGCGTTGTGAGCCCCCTCCCCTACGACAATCTTCTAGTTTCTCGTCGCTCGACAAGGTGATGGCGGGGGTATTGCGGCCGCAACCCACATCTGTTCCCGTGAATCCGGGTCCTGCATCCGGCCTCTCGAGCAATAACGCGTTTGGTGTGCATAACCTGCAGTCCCGGGACACACAGCCGAGACTGGCTGCGACGTTTCACGTGGAACAATGTGTCTGGGCGAACTGCAGGGAGCCCACCCCATCCTGTCATCCGGGAAGGCGAAGGACGAGCGCGGGCAACCGGCTCCGTCTAGCCACTAGCCTACTGGAGATCAGGACATCGCCGCTGTCGCGACTCTGCCCCTGTTCGGCTGAACGAGCCAGCAGACAAGGCATCCCTATCCCGACGAGAGCCGAACCCCACCACACTTTCCCTTGTGCGGCAGTTGGATTCCTCATCCGGCAAATTCGCCGCCAAGGGTCGCGGGAGTCCGATGTTCCACGTGAAACAACGGTGTGCAGCGGGTCCCGCCTCCATCCCGAGCCATCACTATGTGGCCTCGCCCCCGAAGTGGGGAGTATCCGCCACGTAGTAATCGAAGAAGCCGCCAGACCGCTCTATCCCCGCTGACAGACTTTGACTGTTTCACGTGGAACATCGTGCGAGGCACCCGAAAATTGGTTCGGGCAACCAACTAATCGCCGACGCCCAGGGCTATAGGAGCTCTCGTGATAGCGGAAAACCAGGAGCCGATGTTCGCGATCCGCGCAACAGACACCACGCGTCGGCCACTCTATCAACGGTGCTCAGCGCTAAAACAATGGATGGAACCTGGCAAAGCTGCGTGCGCAACGCGGAATTCTCAGGCGTCCGCGCTCCTGCGCCCAGCCAAATCGAGAGAAATGTTCCACGTGAAACACGCGGAAGCAGCGAGACGTTTTGCAGGAGCTGTGTTTCACGTGAAACACGACGTGGTGCTATTAGCCATTGAGCTCTACGGCACCTCCGTTGGCACCGGCGATCTCCCTTACCCCGCCTTTCGAAAGCGCTGCCACGAGTCCAACCTCGACGCGTCCAATAATCGAGTCAGCAATCCGAAAAGGTAAGAAAGATGATAAATAACGATTTATTCGACCCTTACCTACCCCCTGCCCGGAAAAACGCCTTTTTTTCCATCGCCAGGCCGGACGGCAACGCGTCAGCGCGTATGTTTGCAGATCGCCGCCGATCGACCAGGTCTCAATCCCTACGCCCGCGCAAGTCTTCGCCGGCGAAGTTACCCACACGTTTGCCCGAGCGCCGGGCCGTCTGGCGAGAGCACATCAGAGCATGCGGACAGAATGCGGCGAATCGAACAGACCTGGTCGTAACGCGCGGAGCTGCCCAGGCATGCGGCTTATCCACAGACACTAGCTAACGACAACGCACTATGAAAAGAATCGAAATCCCACGCGGAGAACCTGGGTTACGCACACTCTTATCAACAGGCAATCCTGTGAGCAGACCTAGGATGCCGCGATCAAACCGCGGCCCCGCAACGCGGTCACGTAACGCCTGACAGCTCATCGACATATGCACAGTCGAGCCGTGCCCCTCCGGCAGGTACTCGACTTAATGCGAGACGATTTATCCACCGCAATCCCCACGCATTCGAAGCAAGACCACAGAAACTGAAACTGCGGTAAGTGCAGGAGAAAACACGCGCAAGTGAAGTCGGTTATGGGAGTGCGGAAAGACGAAAAGCAACTTCAACAACTTGCTGAACTCTTGCACAAGCTCACGGTCAAATCGCGCGGCCAAAACCCCGAGGCGCTTTATTCACAAAATTATCCCCACCCCGGATATCCAGTGGGCAGTGCCAGACCGGCGCACCTGTTCATTGACCCGACAATAATCTTCCTCGTACTCCCGACGCCGCGCCATCATCCATATGGCCGAGGCGCTCGCGGCTTCATGTGAAATGCTGTGGACAAGTCGCCGGAAGATCTCCGACCACAAAAAATTCGTCTGCCGCAGCGGCGATGCCGCTTGGGGGGTCGTCAAAGAGCAACCCTCCCAGACGGCAATTTCCGTTCCCGCACCCTCACCATTTGAGCGATATCCCCATTTCTATCCACAGGCGGGGACCCTCAATTTGGATAACGGGAGGCGTAATTCTGTGCATAACCTACATGGGGATATCTTTGTGAACAACAGTCCCCAGATCGGCATTCCACACGCCCTGCTCGACCGAAAATGCACATGAATGCACTCTTGGATACTGAAATTCACCGCGCTTGAACACCCTGGTAATCGACGCGTTTCCCTATGAAAACGCTGATTAAACCGCCTTCGCGCCACTCCAGGATGACGCGCTGGACTATCCACGGGAAACAGCACGCCGCAGCCTGCATTAATGCAGAAATCTGTGCAAAACCCGGTTTGCCAAAGCCCAATTGCTTCATTACTGAGCAGCTAGATGCTCATGTCCGGAAATAATTATCCACAGAGTTATCCAATGCTCGAGGATATGTTAGTGAACACTAACAAACTGGCAGATGAGCGCCAACACATGACGCATGACGGTCCGCAGCGCACGGCGATTTAAGCGCGACGGCGCGCGGGCGCAATGGCCCAACGGTGGCGCATCGAATGGCGGCAAGTGCGGCCGCAAATGAAACAACGCCCCAGACCGGGAGGTCTTGGGGCGTTGTAGCCAGGCCTAGCCTGGCCGACGGGAAATTGGGATTTCCCGATTTAGAGCGGGCGAATTTCGGCCGCTTGAGGTCCTTTCGGACCATCCTTAACTTCGTATTCGACTTCCTGGCCTTCGTTCAGGCTGCGATAGCCGCGACCCTGGATGGCGGAAAAGTGTGCGAACACATCGGTGCCGCCCACGTCCGGCGTGATGAAACCGAAACCCTTGTCAGCGTTGAACCACTTGACTTTGCCCTTCTGAGCCATTTTTTCTAGCGTCCTGTAATTAAATCGAAATGCATTGAATCAAGGACGCCGTGCGAACTGAACGATCGGTGCAAAACCAGTGTTCCCGCTTGTCGCCAGAGCGGCAGAAACGAGTCTGCGCGCGCTTGAATCAACTGCGGAATCAGCATACTCATCCGGCATTACCGAGTCATATAGTTGTTTACCCCAATGTCGCTTTTTTTTCACTGGAACGGCAATACCGCTAGGCGGAATTACCGCGCCGGCGCGCCAGAATTGCATAAAGGGGACCCGTCACGATCACGACGAAAACCATACGCGTGACGTGAAACGCCGTCACCACCGGAACGCCCAGCTGCAGCACTTTCGCGGTGATCGCCATCTCGGCAATGCCGCCTGGGGTCGTACCTAGAATCAAAGTGGGAGTGGGCGCCGCAGACCACAACGACAGCAACGCGCCCACGCCGAAGGCCAGCGCTAATGCCAACACCGTAAAGCCCGCCACCGCCGCCATGAAACGCGGCGCGGCGCGGAAAAAATCGGGCCGGTATCGGTCACCAAGCGACCAGCCGATAAGGAGCTGTCCCGCCTTGGGAACATAATCCGGCAATGCGGAAAGTTCGATGCTCGACGCGGTCAACACCATCGCGACAAGCATCGGCCCAAGCACCCATGGATTGGGTAGCCGCAACTTCGTAAACGCGGCGCCGCCCAGAATGGTCAGGGCCACCAGCGCTGCCAGGCCAAGTACGTGCACCTCGCGCGGTCCCGGGACCGTGGGATCCAGACCCGCCACGCCCCACCACTGGAATATGAACGGGACCGTCACCACCACCAGCAACACCCGCACGCTGTGCGCGGTCGCCACGCGATCGATCCGCGCGCCATGGCGTTCGGCCAGATTGGCCATTTCGCTCGCACCGCCAATGGCCGACGAAAACCACGCGGTCTTGAAATCCACGTCCGTGAAACGCCGCAAAATGGCGGTCCCCAGAAACGCGAGCGCCAGCGCGAATAGCATTCCCACGACAATGGGTCCGGCGTTGCTGCCAATGTGCCCAATGACTTGCGGCGTGAAATACAGCCCCAACGATGCGCCGATGACCCATTGGCCCGCATTGCGTGCCGGCCGCGGGCACGCGGTCCGCACGCCGGCGATCCGGGTGCTCGCGGTCAGCAGCAGCGCGCCCAACATCCACGGCAGCGGCAGGTGGGCCCACACTGCGAGCAACGCGCCGGCCAGCGCAATACCGAAGCCCCCCAGCACTCGCACCAACATGTTCTGAACCACAATCCCATCCGCGTTAGAAGCTCATGAAAAATGAATTATGAGTTAGTGGGATACTTACGAAAACTTTCCTCGGCTACCCGTGTTCACTTCGCGTCCAACATGATCCGCTCCAAACTCCCCGACGTCGGCACCACCATATTCACCGTGATGAGCCGCCTGGCCATCGAGCACAAGGCCATCAACCTGGGCCAGGGCTTTCCTGACTTCGATCCGGACCCCGCGCTGTGCGGCCTGGTCACCAAGGCGATGGCCGACGGCCACAACCAGTATCCGTACATGCCCGGCGTCGCGCCGCTACGCGAAGCCATCGCGGCCAAGACGCGTGAGCTCTATGGCCATGCCTACGATCCCGAAACCGAGATCACGGTCACCAGCGGCGCCACCGAGGCGTTGATGGCCACGGTGCTGGCTGCGGTGGGCAGCGGCGACGAAGTGGTGGTGATCGAGCCGTGCTATGACTCGTATCTGCCGGCGATTCGACTGGCTGGCGGCACCGCGGTGCCCGTGCCGCTGCGCGCGCCCACCGAAGCCGATCCGTATTACCGCATCGACTGGCAGCGTGTGCGCGACGCCATCACGTCCAAGACCCGCCTGTTGATGCTGAACTTCCCGCACAATCCCACGGGCGCCGTGCTTGACGACAGCGACCTGGACGCGCTTGAAGCCATCGTTCGCGACACGGGCGTGCTGCTGCTGTCGGACGAGGTCTACGAACACATCGTTTTCGACGGCAAGCCGCATGCCAGCGTCGCGCGCCGCCCCCTGCTCGCCGAACATGCGTTCGTGATCTCGTCGTTCGGCAAGACCTACCACACCACCGGATGGAAGATCGGCTATTGCTGCGCGCCGCGCCAACTGAGCGCCGAGCTGCGCAAGGTGCACCAGTTCATGGTGTTCACCGTGCCGTCGCCGATGCAGTTCGCGCTGGCCGAATTCATGCGGGATCCCAAGCCGTACCTGGACCTGCCCGCGTTCTATCAGGCCAAGCGGGACCGCTTGTCGCAAGGCCTGGCGCAGACGCGATTCCGCCCGCTTCCCAGCCCCGGCACGTTCTTCCTGCTGGCTGACTACAGCCAGATCTCCAAGCAGAACGAAGCCGACTTCGCGCGCGACCTGACCGTCAACCATGGCGTGACCGTGATTCCGGTGTCCGCGTTCTATCGCCACCCCGACGCGCCGGAATCCAATCATCGTATCGTGCGCTTCTGCTTCGCGAAGAAGGATGCAACGCTGGACGCCGCGCTGGAACGCCTGCAGCAGGTTTGATCGTTCAATATCTGAGTAAAAGCTCATATATTAAAACGCGGATGCAGCATCCGCGACAGGCCTGAAAAAAAGGGGGCGCCGAATGGCGCCCCTGAACATTTGCCGGCCTGGCTTTGCGTCAGCCTGCGCACCGGCCGGTGCGCAAACCCGCTTCCATCAGACCGGCCCAGCGGCAACCTTTCTTGCGGCGCGCACGCGGCGCAGGATCTGCGGCACGATGACGACCGCCGCCGCGCCCGCCCACAGCGCAATCGACACGGGACTGGCGAACAACACGCCGACGTCGCCATCCGTCATCGACAGCGCACGGCGCAGGTTCTGTTCCATCATGTTGCCCAGCACGACGCCCAGCACCAGCGGCGCCATCGGCACACCGAACTTGCGCAGGAAATAGCCCAGCGTGCCGACTCCGGCAACCAGCAGCAGATCGAAGGTGCCCGCGTTGATCGCGTAGACGCCGATATAGCTGATGCACAGGATGCCCGGCACCATCAGCCAGCCCGGCACCGAAAGCACCTTGGAGAAGAACCGCACCAGCGGCACGTTCATCACGAAGAGCAGCACGTTCGCTACGAACAGCGACGCGATCAGGCCCCATACCAACTCGGGCTTGGTGTCGAACAGGACCGGACCCGGCGTGATGTTGTAGAGCGTCAAAGCCCCCATCATCACCGCGGTGGTGCCGGAACCGGGCACGCCCAGCGTCAGCATCGGAACGAAGGAACCGATCGCCGACGCGGTGGCGGCGGCTTCCGGCGCGACGAGACCGCGCATGTCGCCCTTGCCGAACTTGGCTTCGGGATCCTTCGCTTCGATGATGCGCTTTTCCTGCGAATACGCGACCGCCGCGGCCACGCTGGCGCCTGCGCCGGGCAGCACCCCCACGCCGAAGCCCACGAGCGCGCTGCGCACCACGCTCCACCAGGTGAACGCCATCTCCTTCAGATTGAAGAGCTTGCGGCCGCTGGGCTTGACCTCGACGCTGTGGCCGGCCATCACCTTCTCAAGCATTTCCAGCATCTCGCTGACCGCGAACAACGCGATGACGACCACGACAAAATCGATGCCATCGGCCAGATGCACGGACTCGAACGTGTAGCGGTAGACGCCCGAGTTCGCGTCCACGCCCACCACCGAAATGGACAGGCCGATCATCGCCGCCAGCACGCCCTTGACCGGCTGCTTGCCCAGCAAACTGGTCAGGCAGCAAAACGCGAAAATCATGAGCACGAAGTATTCGGCGGGGCCGAATGCGAGCGCCCATTTCGCCAGCAGCGGCGCGAGCAAAATGATGCCCACCACCGACACGATGGCGCCAAAGAACGCCGACCACGCGGACAACGACAACGCCACGTTGGCCAGACCCTGCCGCGCCAGCGGATAGCCATCCAGCGTCGTCATGATGGCGCTGGCCTCGCCCGGCACGTTCAGCAGAATCGCAGTGATGCGGCCGCCGTACTCGGCGCCCACATACACCGCCGCCAGCAGGATCAGCGCCGTTTCGGGCGGAAGGTTCATGGCAAAGGCGATCGGGATCAGCATCGCCACGCCGTTGACCGGCCCCAGCCCCGGCAGCACACCCACCATGGTTCCGATGAAGGAGCCGATGGCCGCCACCAGCAGGTTCGTCAGCGAAAACGCGACGCCAAAGCCTATCGAGAGATGATCGAGAATGCCGCTCATATCAGGTTCTCCAGCAGTCCACCGGGCAGGACAACGTCCAGCACCTTGTCGAACAGCACGAAAAAGAAAAGGCTCATGACGACGCCGCCGATCGCGCACTTCACCCAGCTGCCGCCGAACAGGCGGCCCACGAAGATCGTCATGAGCGACGTGGCGACAATGAAGCCCAGCCACTGGAAGAGAAACGCGTAGACGGTCACGAACACCACCATCAGCGCAATGCGCCCGTTGGCGCCGGCCGGGTTGCGCTCGACGGCGTGCCCGCCCTTGTAGACGAGCCACAGCCCGCACAGGCCGATGATCAGCGCCAACAACAGCGGGAAGGCGCGCGGGCCGACGGGCTCGTAGGCGAAGGGCGCCTCGATGCTCCAGCCGGCGGCCGTCATGAAGACGGCCAGCGCCAGGGCAGCAATGCCCAGGATTCGATCATTCATGGTCCAGGTTTCCGTTCAAGTCGGATCGCGCGGCGCAGCGGGACCTGCCGCCGGCTGAGCGGGCGGCAGGTGTGCCCTAGCGGGCGCGATCGGGGTCAGTCCTTGCGGCTGGCTTACTTTTTGATCAGGCCGAAGGTGTCGGCAAGTTCGCCGTACTGCTTGACCTGGTTCTTCACGTAGGCGTCCAGTTCCGGGCCGGTCTTGTTGAAGGGGAAGAGGCCCTGCTGCTGGCGCAGCTTCTCGAACTCGGGTGCGGCCGTCGTCTTGTTGAACGCGTCCACCCAGAACTGGTAGTCGGCGTCGGAGACCTTGGGACCGACGTAGAAGCCGCGGATGATCGGCCAGACGATGTCGTAGCCCTGTTCCTTGGCGGTGGGCACCGAACCCAGCTTGCCCGGCAGGCGCTGGTTGTTGAAGACCGCCAGCACGCGGATCGGGGCGCCGCCTTCGAGCATCGTGAATGCTTCGGCCGCATCGCCCATGTAGGCCTGGATATGGCCGCCGCGCAGCGCCGTCACGGCCTCGCCGCCGCCTTCGAAGGCGACAAAGCGCATCTTCTTGAAGTCCACGCCTGCCGCCTTGGCGGTCAGCGCTGCCTTCATCCAGTCCTGGCTGCCCACGGTGCCGCCCGCGCCCAGCACGATCTTGGTCGGATCCTGCTTGAAGGCGTCCATCAGGCTCTTCAGGTCGGTGTACGGCGAGTCGTTGCGCACCACGGCCACACCGTAGTCGGTGCCGATCGCGGCCAGCCAGCGCACGTCGTTGACGTTGTACTTGCCGAACTTGCCCTGCGCCAGGTTCAGCAGCGAGCCGCCGGAGAACGCGACGATGGTGCCCGGCTCGTTCGGGTGCTGGGCCACGATGTTGTTGTACGCCACCGCGCCGATGCCGCCGGGCATGTAGACGATGCGCATGGCGCTCTTGAGCGCCCCACTCTGCTTCAGACCTTCGGTGGCCAGGCGGCACGTCAGGTCGAATCCGCCGCCGGGCTGCGCGGGCGCAATGCATTCCGGGCGGCGGGGTTCGTCGGCGGCATGGGCCGTGCCGAGGGACAGGGTGATGGCGCCAAGCGCCGCCATAGCTGCGATGCGCAGCTTCAGGATCGTCTGCATTCTTGCGTCTCCAGGATTTATAGGTCTAGGTATCGCTGGCAGCGGCGCTGCGGCGAATGATCGCGTCCAGCGGCTCCAGTGGACGCAACCGTACAAAACCGAAGCTTTCCATAACCTTTCAATTTCGGCCGATTTCGTGACGCGGCGCAGCATGCGGTCCGGTTTCCAGGGTAAACACCAATGCCGCGCGCAATCCCGGTTGCCCGATCCGGTTTTCGAGCACGAGCCGGGCGCCCAGGATTTCGGCAATGGTGCCCACGATCGCCAGGCCCAGCCCGGCGCCGGAGGTGTTCTTGCCGGCGGCGCCCCGCCGAAAGCGCACGCACGCCCGGGCGATGTCCTCATCCGACATGCCGGGGCCGTCGTCTTCGACAAACAGCCGAGCCTGGCCAGCGTCTGCTTCGATCCGGACGGTGACCACGCCGCCGGCGGACGCATACCGGATGGCATTGTCGACCATGTTGCTGACCGCCTCCCGCAGCAGCCACTCCGCCCCGCTGACGAGAACCGGCCTGCGTTCGGCCTCCAGGCCGATGTCCAACTGCCGGGCGCGGGCATTGGGTAATTGGGTACGGATCACTCCGTCTGCCAGATCGACCAGGTCCACCGATTCGGGCGCCAAACCGCCTTCGGCCAGCGAGGCGTCTTTAGCGCGCGCCAGGGCGAGCATCTGGTTGGTGGTGCGTACGGCCCTGTCCAACCCCTCTTGCATCGCCAGAAGGGCTGTACGGACCTCCTGGGGGTCTGTTTCGCGCAGGGCATAGGCCGTCTGGGTCCGCAAAACCGATAAAGGTGTGCGCAATTGGTGCGATGCGTCGTCCAGGAACTGCGCCTGCACCCTCCCCAAGGCCGCAAAACGGGCCATGTGAAGGTTTACGGCGGCTACCAAGGGCAGGACCTCCCCTGGCATGTCGGACGCGCTGACGGGGCTTAAATCGTCTGCAGACCGGCCTTTGACTTCCTGCCGCAACCGCTCGAGGGGGCGCAGGGCCATGAAAACGCCCAGGATGATCACCAGGACGCTGATGAGGATCACCGCAAGGTCCCGCTCCACTGAACGCACCAAAACCTTGTGGAGGAACGCCTGACGGCTTTCCAGGCCCTCCGCGACCTGCACGATGACCCGGCCGCCCTGATTTGCGTACAAAGGGGGGTTCATGGGCCGGGCCAGCGCCGCGACCCGGACGGGCTGCCCCTGGTAGGTTGCGTAGAAAAACCGCGGTTCGCCGGACAGCAGAGGCTGCTCCGGCAGGGGCAGACCCGGATGGCCGATTTCGGCCAGCCCGTCTTCGGTCGCCACCCGGTAGAACACGCTGCCATTGGCCGTCAGCTCGAAAAATTCAAGCATCAGGTATGGCTGCTCCATGGCTAATCCACCGCTGGCTGTGGATATGTTGTGGTCGATCGCGCGAAGCGCTCCGGCGAGAGACCGGTCGTAGGCATTGTCGACCTGGTTGCGCAACTGGTGGTTGGACAGCCAGAGCGCACCCATCATCACGAAGACCAACGTGGGAATCAGCCACCAGAGCAACTGCGTTTTCAGCGTCCGGGCGCGTTTTTTCGCCGAAAAATCAACGCTGTTTTGCGGACTTCTAGTTGTCAACAAGGTTCTCCAGGCAGTACCCCATGCCCCGCATGGTCACGATTTGCACACCGGTTTCCGCCAATTTTTTGCGCAATCGGTGAACAAGGACCTCGATGGCTTCCAGGTTGATGTCGGCATCGTCCGTGAGGATGCGGTCCAGGATCTGCTGCTTGTTGATGGGTTCGCCGCTTTTCTGGATCAGCACCCGAAGTACCGCATGTTCACGTGGGGATAACTGCAAGGGCTGTCCATTGACCGTGAATTTCTGCGCGGAAGTTTCAAAAACCAGGTTTCCCAGCGCCAGGCGCGGATGTTCGCGCCCGCGGCTGCGGCGAATCAGCGCAATCAATCGCGCTTCCAACTCTTCCACAACAAAGGGTTTCGGCAGGAAATCGTCCGCTCCTTCGTGAAGTGTTCCGATTCTCTCGGCCAGTGAATCGCGCGCGGTCAAGACCAGCACCGGCGTACGGTCGTCCCGCGCGCGAATCTTCGCCAGCAAAGTATGGCCATCCATGCCGGGAAGTCCCAGATCCAGGATGACCGCATCGAAATCTTCGACGGCCAACCTTCTTTCGGCAACCAGACCGTCGTCTGCCCACTCCACGACAAAGCCCGCATGTCTGGCCAGGCTTCTGGACAGCCAGCGGGCAAGTTCAGCTTCATCTTCGATCAGGAGGATACGCATGGACGCAGTCCGGGGGGCGGTGGATGGGCAGGATAGGAAAGCATGTTTGGCTTTTCCTTTTTTTCTATTTATATAAAGACTAATGATTAATAAGGGCTGTGGATAACTACCTTAACCTTGAAAACCTCTTTCTTTTCATCGTCTTACGGCCGTTTTTGCCTGTGCAAGAACTCTGTGTGGGAAAAAAGCTGAAGTTGGACAAGATTTTGGACCACGTACGAAACCCCTGCTTGTTCAACTTGCCTCCACAACATGTGCACAAGCGCGCTACTTAGGAGTTATCCACAGGGCGTTTCTGGCAACTGGGTTCCAGGAAGCGCCCTTTTACCCTGGAAAACCGCCCTTCGCCTACCCTGATTTTTGCCGTTGCTGCGCCCCAAAACGGGCCGCTACGCGGCGATCGGAATCAGGCATTCGAGGGGAGACCCGAACGGCTTGTTGACGGTGCGCTGAACAAAAAGTGAGCAGATTCCGCCGTAGAATCCGGCCATGGATAGCGACCTGAAACTGCGGCGGCCGCCCTGGGCCAGGCGGCTGAAACGCGGACTTTTGGCGGAAAATTTAGCTTTGACGTTGTGTGCGGCCGCGTTGATTGGCGCCCTGGGTGCGCTGGCAACGGTGGTGTTTCGCGAACTGCTTGGCTGGATGCAATTCTTGGTGGGGGGCGGCGAGGTTCCCCACGGCATGGTGTCGCTGGCCCGTGGGCTGGATCCCTGGCAGCGGTTTCTGATGCCAGCGGGCGGGGGCGCGATCGCCGGCCTGATACTGCAGGCCGCGACCCGATGGCTGCCCCGGCGCGGGGCAGCCGACTATATGGAAGCCATCTCGATCGGACGGGGCGTCATCGGCTTCCGCCAGACGGTCGCGCGCAGCCTGTCCTCGATTTTTTCGATCGGATCCGGCGCATCGATCGGCCGCGAGGGGCCGATGGTGCAACTGGCGGCAATGTGTGCATCATTGACGGGCCGCTATCTAGTCCTGCCGCCCCGCCATCTCCGGCTGTTGGTGGCCTGCGGCGCCACGGCGGGCATCACCGCGGCGTACAACGCGCCGATTGCCGGCGCGGTGTTCATCTCGGAGATTGTGTACGGCGTGATTTCAACGGCGACGCTGGTGCCGCTGGCTGTCGCCTCCGTGGTCGCCAACATTGTGACGCGGCAGGTGCTGCACTATGACGCGGTCTTCCAGATGCCGCATTTCGAGTTCGTGTCGGGGTGGGAAGTGATCAATTACCTGGGACTTGGCCTGATCGCGGGCCTGGCCGCGCCCCAATTCTTGCGATTCCTGGACTTGTCCCGCGCGGCGTTTCGCCGGTTGCCATTTCCGATATGGGCCAGGATGGCGGCAGGCGGGCTTGTCGTGGGAGCGCTGTCCGTGATCGACCCAGCGGTGTGGGGTAACGGCTACAGCGTGGTCAACAGCATGTTGCATACGGATTGGGCGTGGCAGGCGGTGGCTGTCCTGCTCTTGCTCAAGATATTAGCCACGGCGGCCAGCGTCGGGTCCGGCGCCTTGGGCGGCGTTTTCACGCCGACCTTGTTCGTCGGGGCGGCGCTGGGCGGCTTGTACGGGACTGCACTACAAGGCGTGTTTCCGGCCGGCAGCCTGTCGGCGGTGTCCAGTTATGCCGTCGTGGGAATGGGCGCGCTACTGGCGGCCACCACGCATGCGCCGCTGATGTCGATCTTGATGATCTTCGAGATGACGCTGAGCTATGAAGTCATGTTGCCGCTGATGCTGGCGTGCATGATGGGGTACGTCGTTGCGCAGCGCATCCGGCCGGAGTCCGTCTATGCGAAATCGCTGGCGAACAACAGGATTTCCGCTCATCTGATAGCGAAAAAAGGTACGACGACAAATTACGAGTAAAAGCTTATATATTTAGACGGCTCGTTTTTGGCGAGTTAGATCTTTGCAAAAGACGCTCAATTAAAGCGGCTTTTGCATAAAAACACGATTCAGCCCAATCTCCGTTGCTCGATGCGTCTCCACATAACCGCGCCGCGTGTAGATGGCGATGTTCTCGGTCATTGCTTCCTGCGTGTAAAGCCGAATGCGTGAAAAGCCGGCGCGGCGCGCGGCGTCTTCCGCCCATTGCAGCAGCGTCCGGCCGTGCCCTTTGCCTTGCGCGGTTGGCGACACGGCGATGTTGTCCAGCAGCATGCAGCTGCCGTCGGGTTCTGGTATCAGCACGATGAGGGCTTCGATGCCAGCGTCCGACTCCAGCACATGAACCACACCTTGGGCGACGCGCATCTGATAGTCGTCCAGCAAGGGTCCGGGCGTGGCGCCGTTGCGTGCGACGTAGGGGGTGTAAGCCTCATGGACGATGTGCTCGATGCGGGCGACATCAGCAGGCTTCGCGGCGCGGATACGAAAGGGGGTGGGATTCGTATTCATGACGACGCGCCTCCGGTTATCTTGCCGATGCAAAAGCGATAGATGCAATCTGACCGGTCGAATCTAGCACGGAGTCCGTGTCCGGCGCCGTTCGTGATTCAAGATCCATATCCGCCGGCCATTGAACCTTGGGGGCCAGGCGCAAGGCGATGTTGTAGGGAGCGACGTCGTTGGCGTCACGCGGTTCGGCACGATCGGGGTCGAGGCCATTAATGCCGTTTTGCATGTAGGCGCACACGTATGCCCAGAAATTGGAGGTGTTGGCAGCGTCGGTGTTTAAGTGGAAACGCGTCACGACGTTGTTGGTGCCCGGTTCCACCACCGCGATGGAGACGCCTTCCTTGATGATGAGCCCGCCGCCAGGCGTCGCGCCACGGACTTTCCACTTCTCTGCTCGCAGATCGTCCCAGTCATAACTCGCCGTCGTCACGTACCCGCGCTCGAAGGGATTCCACCAGACTGAATGGAAGCCATAGACGTAGACCTTGCGACGTAGGCGATTGAAGCGGAGCGGAAGATCGCGGGGTGGAGAGACCTCGGCACGGTAGATTACAAACGCCGTCCAAAAGCCGATGGAAATTGAACCAGCAAGCATCAGAAAAATTCCGGCCATAAGTGCGCTAACACCTGTAGTGGCGAATGAATATATATCCTTTGCGGCCATTACTAAGAGATCTAAAAGAACCCATGCGACCACCGGTAAAAAGAAAAAGCAAACACCGCGCAAACTCGACATGTTCCGAGCGAACTCGACATACGTCTCATCCATATGCGTCGGTGCTTGCCATAGCAGCATTGGGGGTTCGTCGAGCGGGTCATTAGGGCCGGGCAGATCGCGTTGCCAGCCGCTGCAGGGGGGATTCAGTTGAGGTCTGGCCATCAGCGCTTCTTCGTAATCTGCGCGGCGGCGAAGCCTGAGTGCATTGACCGGACGCATCGCGGCTGAGAAGCTGCGGCAGCTGGCAAGCGAAAGATTCCTTCCGGATAGCGAATCAAGACTTCGGCCTCGACCGCCTTCATGGTGCGGTTCGTGATTCAAGATCCATATCCGCGGGCCACTGGACCTTCGGGGCCAGGCGCAAGGCGATGTTGTAGGGAGCGACGTCGTTGGCATCACGAGGTTCGGCACGATCAGGCTCGAGCCCTTTAATGCCGTTCTGCATGTAGGCGCACACGTATGCCCAGAAATTGGAGGTGTTCGCAGCGTCGGTGTTTAAGTGGAAGCGCGCCACGACGTTGCTCGTGCCGGGTTTCACCACCGCGATGGAGACGCCTTCTTTGATGATGAGCCCGCCGCCAGGCGTCGCGCCACGAACTTTCCACTTTTCTGCTCGCAAGTCGTCCCAGTGGTAACACGTCGTGGTGACGCATCCGCGATCGAAGGGATTCCACCAAACTGATTGGAAGTCGTAGACGTATACCTTGCGACGTAGGCGATTGAAGCGGAGCGGAAGATCGCGGGGTGGGGAAACGTCGGCACGATAAAAAATGCATGCTGCGTAAGCGCACAGGGCAAGTGTCATTATGTCTAGAAAGACAATTCCAACAATCTCACCGGTGGAGCTGAAAGCCGCCGCCGTCGCATAAGAATGCGCTGCGGAAAAAATTACATACTTGAGACCCACCCATGCCATAACCAGTGAGAAGTAAAAGATCCCACCGCGAAGGCTCGACGTGTCCCGAGCGAACTGGACATACGTTCCATCCATGTGCGTCGGTGCCTGCCATAGCAGCATTGGGGGCTCGTCGAGCGGGTCGTTGGGGCCGGGAAGATCCCGTTGCCAGCCGACGCAGGGGGGATTCAGTTGAGGTTTTGCCATCAGAGTTGCTCCGTGATCTCGATGGCGGCGAAGCTTGAGATATCGTTTTTATCTGGCCAGTACGCCACAACCAAAGTTGCCGATTTGATATTGTTGAGGGAATCAAGCCGGTACCGACCGCTTAGGATTGGCCGAGAAGAAGTTGGTTTAGTCTCACTGTCTAGCGTGTAATCCGGCCTATTCAAGGTGGAGTAAAGCGCGGAGGGGACTGTATCGTTGAGTTGTCCCGATGCCATGACATGGGAAGACAGATGGGGGGTACGTTTGGCGCCTTGTGCTAGACCAAATCGCTCAGTGGTAAGCGTAAAGCGGTAACGGGATTGTTCGGCATCAAATCCAGGCAAAGTTGCGCTGTAAACAAGCGCTTGTGCGTTTTCTACAGAGCCTCCGTTTTTGAGGACCTCTATGTCTTCGACGTAGAGGTCCTCTATCGGCCTCACTTGTTTTTCAACAGTGAAACGGAGGTCAACATCCATGCCGAGCGCTGCTGCATTGAGCGCGGCAATGGCGACGTCCATATCTTCAGGATCGCGCCAGCGCTCATTGCTATCAGCTTGGCCGAAGTAGCAACGTCGAGCCCAATTTTCCAATGCGTCGGATTCTAGGCTTCTTGCGATGTGTGATATTGCGTAGGAAAGGAGCCCGACGGCGATACCGGCACCCAATCCTCCCAACAGCGAAAGAGATCCCACGGCTCCAAAAAAAATTAGAATAGCCCCCAAAATTGATAGACCACCGGCAATTCTGTAAGCTTTCGCGGCCTCTGCTGCGCCGGCTTTTGAAACGCGAGCCGCGGCCCGAAAACTGCCGCTAGCATCCGCAATCCCCGCCAAAGCCGATATCGCTCCACCAATCATCACCATTTTCGAACCCAGCCCCACGACGCGAGTGAGCACAGGAGTTTTCTCCGCGCCCCAGCGCAGCAAGAAATCCTTGGCAGCGTCCGCCGGTATCTTGATCGCCAGACCGGCCGCTTCCACACTCGCTCCCATGAAGCCCAGAGCCACGCTATAAAACGCCGCGACGGCCTCCGGATGCTGCGCTCCCACCTTTGTATCCAGGTCGGCAATCGCGCTTAACAAACTGTCCCGTAGAAAGTACAGCCCGATAAAGGACAAGCCGCCGTCGATGCTGCCGACGGCCAAGCTCTTCAGGCTTGCAAAGGTGCTGCCGGCGACACGACGAGCTCCCGCTGCGCCCACTTTCATTCCATTCAGCACCGCGGCGGCAGCGGGCTCCAGATTCTTCAGGCCGGCGTTGACTTGACGAAGGGCATGTTGGGCTTCCCTTTTGACCTCCTGTCCAAGTGCGCCCGCTGCCTGCTTGATGTCCTGCGCGCCCTCCTTGGCTTCTTGGCTGAAATCCAGGATGCGCTTCTTGACCTCTTCGGCAGTTCCGTGCGCCCATAGCGTGACGTCGATGAGCACATTGCGGACGTTGGCATTGGGGATGGTGATCAGACTACCGAGCAATATGGCGCGTGCGCGCTTGCCAGTTGCCTTCTGGGCCGAGTTGGCATGCTCGCGGATCTCGCTCGACAGCAGCTCGAAGCACTCCCCCACTGTGAGCTGGATGGTGATCTGGGTGAACTTGGCTTTACCGTACAGCCAGGCGGCGCCGGACTGGAGGTTGTCCAAGGCCGCCTTGGCGCCGATGCTCAGGGTGTTTTCGAGGCGATTACTCGCATCGTGGATGGCTGCCAACAACTGATCCGCAGCTTCAACAACGAGCGCCCTGCGCCAGTCGCTTCCCTCCTTGCTGGTGGCGACCATCTTTATCGCGTCATAGTATTTCTTGCCTGCCTCCGAGGGCATCGCGTTGGAGAACAAGGGTTCGAACGCCTGCTGCAAGTCGGTGTATTGCCCATTGAGCGCGATGTAGGCCGGACTACCTGCGTCGGACAGCAGGTCTTTCCATGCCTTGCTGCTAGGCCCCAACGCTTGCGGCGTGGGCTTTTCGCCGGGTTGGCTCTCGTCCGCCGGCGTTGTCTGCTGTGGCGGGGCATCCGTGATGCCGCCCGCGAGACAAGCCGCGGTGGTGCTCAGGCGGCATTGCTGCGAACGCGCATCGGTGTCCGCATAGTCCAAAGCCATGATCCGGCGCCAACTGGCGCTAGCCACCAGGTCGGCCCAGTCGGTTGCATAAGCGTCGATCTGCTTTTGAAAGCTGTCGTCTTCCTTGTCATACGCATCCTGAAAAGTCTTTCGCCCTGCAGGGCCAGTTTCCCAATAACGATCTTCTAGCCGGGCCATGCGACGCCCGGTCTCGCGATTGACCACGCCAGCACGTTGTTGTGCTGGGTCGTGGAATACGGGCGGAACGCCGGATTCGCTGGACGTCCAATAGTCGCTGGGTGGCGGCGGCGGCGGGTGTGCAGCCTCTACCTGCTGGGCGATGTAAGCTTTGATTCCGAGCAGGCACTGCGAGGTGAGGTAGACATACCGCCTTGTTGGCTCTTCACGCCACCGCTGGCGCATCGTGTTGACAGAAAGACGCAGGCTGTTGAGCTCTGCGGCCATGCCCACCGGATCGGGCAGGATGAGTCCTGCAACCCCCTTCGCAAGCCCATGCTGCTTTTCAAGCATGCGCAATCGCGCCTGCATGGCTTCAAGGCGTTCATGACGGGGATGCCAGTCATGAACGCTACCGAAGTCGCGCGTGCCGATGGCGTACTCGGCGACATGCTGGTGGAGATCGTCACCGTGCTCAAGGGCAAGCGCCTGGTCGCCACCTGTCGGATCCTGCTTGAGCGTGATCAGATTGATCACCCTGAACCGCTGCCGATAATCAGCGGGCAGTGCCTTTCCATCAGCGTGCTTGCCGGTGCGGTAGGCATCGAGTGTCGCCTTCGGCCAAGGGTCCTGTGAAAACGCGATCCAGGCCTGCTTGTGCGCTGCGGTGTCGATGTTGATGAATGCCGAGCGCAGATCGTGTCCGGCGTCCAGGCAAGCTTTGGCTAGGGGCTCGGGTTCCGCCCGTGGCATGGAGAATGGATTGAACTGGCGCAGATAGCCTTCCGGGGTGACCTGATAGGCATGCCAGATTTCTTTGTCCAGCAGTACATAGACATACCCCTGACGCAGTACACGCAATGCGGTCTGAACTGACTTGTGACTCAGTGCGCCATGTTGCTTGAGTCCGTCGGTGACTGGCATGATTGCAAGCCGTAGCGGCAGGATCGGTAAGCCGGTACGTTCACACGCGCTGCAAGTGCCGGTGGGATTGGGCGCCGCCTGGCGCCTTGCCTGGATCAGGGTTTTGCTGGTGCTCATGTGTAGTTCGCGGCGGGAGGTAATGACGCAACGACGCGCTTCCACGCAAAATCGTCGTAGTTTTCAAAACGCGCTTGCAATGTGGACTGCCCTGCGACGGCGGCTTTGATGTCGCCCTGTATTTCTGGATGCCGTGGCAGATTGGGATGAATGAACACGCTATGCATGCACAGGTCGATGATGTCGGCGCTCAGGCGCAAGCGCGAGTTCTGTGCGTCGCGGATCATCCGGAAAGCATGCACGGCTGCCTGCGGCGGAAGAATCGTGGGGCCACGCCAGCGCATGGGGGCATACGTCATGGGGATTCCGAGCCCGACGCGCCAGACATCCAGGAAGTCGCTGACGAGCGGCGCAAGCTGTTGAGCCTGCCGAGCGAGTGGAGGGGCATCCGAGCCAGCTTCGGTGGGGGAACCGCGAAGTAAGGTCCAGGTACCCCAACTGGTCGGGCAAAGCCAACGCTTGACGGGCCATAACAGAGCAGGAAAGGCGTGTTCCATTGATGCCGCGAGCAGTTCAAGCCGCAACGGCTCGAACCACGGCGTCATGCGTTTTCCAGCTATAGGCGCGATGACATCCAGGCAGCGCGCAGCCAAGTGATCGGCGAGCGCAGCGAGGGATTGATCACTGGTCAGCCATCCGCACACATAGCGCTTTTTATAGCTGGCATCATCACACGCAGAACGTTCGGCGGCGGCGAGCAGAGAAATGTCTGCGGCACCTTCTGGCGCGGCCAGCTGTATAAGCGCCGGGCACGCGTCGGGCGTATGGGCAAGGTCTGGCCGGATGACGCGTGCGATCGCCTGTTCGCCCAACGCTTGGGTTAGCGACTGAATGCTTAGGGGATCTTGTGGGGCGCATGGCGCGAGCGGGTCCAGCAAGAGGTAAAGATAGTCGCTGTGGGCGCGTTCGAGACGGGCAAACTCTTGTACGACGCTCTGCATCATCTGGCGCGCTCCAGACAATCAGAAAGTGCGTCTTCCAGAGCCTCGCAGCCCAGAGCCAGTTCATTTCCGCCGCCGCCCCCCTGCATCTTGAGCGGACCTTTAACCTGGATGGAGATAGCGTCAAGGGTTATGCCGGTGCTATCTATTCGAATGGTGCCACCCGGCCCTTTAATGATGAGCTCTTCTCCAGCATGCAGAGAGTAGTCCCTTGTCCGACGGCGGATGGCCTGGCCCGCCCGCAGTTCCGCTCGCCCCTCCACGCTCTGCTCCTGGTGCCCGCCAATACTCACCCAGTGATTGGCCGCAGTCTTGTCGCGGCGGTTGTTGCCCACTTCCTCGGTGCGGTCCTTGCCGGTGTAGATGGTGTGATTACGTCCCACCGTCAGGAAGTCGTCCCGCCCATTGTCGTGCCGCCGATCCTGGCCGATGTTCACCTGTTCGTCATTGCCCACGGTCTCCCTGCGGTCGTGGCCAATGGTGATGGTTTCGTCGTTCTCGACCTGCTCGCTGCGGTCGTGACCCACGAACGTCGACTCGTCGTGGTTGACGTGGATGTTCTGGTCCTTCTGCGCGTGGACGTAGATTTCTTCCTGATCCTTCTCGTCCTCAAAGCGCAGTTCGTTGTATCCCTCGCCTTTGTGGGTCTTGGTCTTGATGGTCATCCGCGTCTTGTGGCGCGGCAGGTCGTAAGGCGGCAATTGCAGGCGGTTGTAGACGCGGCCGGTGATCACGGGCTGGTCGGGATCGCCGTCGAAATACGAGACGATGACCTCTTGTCCGATGCGGGGAATGGCCATGTGGCCCCACGTGGCGCCAGCGATGTTCTGGGATACGCGTATCCAGCAGGAGCTGTGTTCGTCTTCCTTGCCGAGACGGTCCCAGGGGAACTGGACCTTCACGCGGCCGTATTCGTCGGTGTAGATCTCTTCATTGGGTGGGCCGACCACTACGGCGTTCTGCGGTCCGTCGATGCGGGGCCGGGGCAATGGCTCTGCGCGCCATTCGGCGTCGTCCGGTACCAATTCAGCCTCGTAGTGGTACCGAGTCCCTGACGCGGAATCGGCGCATTCTTCGGCCTGGCTCGTGTATTGGATGCCGCGGTGGACGATGCGGACCGGGCGCCAGCCGCGATTCATGTCCTCGCGTGGGTGCCCGGCCAGCGTGAAGGAGATGCCAGGCTGCAAGCGCGGGTCATCGCCTTCAACCAAGGCGATGCGCGCATCGCGCCGATGCCCGCGCAGGCGATTCTCGGCGAAGGGCTTGCCGGCCTCGTCGAACTTGGCGCGGGCCGGGTAGTCGTAGCGCTCGTAGCGGTGTCCCTGGTGGTCTAGATCCCGCCCATCGCGGCTGTGCTGGTGGGTATAGCGCGGATGGTGAAAAGTGTAGTCGCGCTGCGTCTGGCGCGCGGTGCGCACGTTCTCGGTATAGGTGAAGCGACGCAGCGCAGGCTGCGGCTGATCGCCGCCGGGCATGGGGTTGTACTGCACCGGCGCGTCGCCGACGCGGCCGTGAATGAAGAGGCGATCGCTGTGGACAAGTTGATGTCCTTCGGCGCCATGACGGAAGGAATAGAAGAAGCCTTCCTCACGCATGATGCGTTCGACGAAGTGGTAGTCCGTATCGCCGGCTTGCACGCAGTACTCGCGGGACTGGTTCTCGGTGGTGCTGCGCTGCTCGTAGTCCTGGTTGAGGCCATGCGCCTTGAGCACGGCCTCGGCGATCTGTGGAACGGTCAGCGCCTGGAAGATCCGCCAGTCAGAACTGAGCGCGAGGCGTGCCAGACGGGGCTCGACGACAGCCGAATAGCGCGTGCGCCGAAAGCCGGTTTCGCCCTGGACGAATGAAGACACCGCGCCGTGCACGTACCGGACAGGTGTGTCGCCATGCCAGATCGTGAGCAGCGCAGCGCGGTCCAGCACCGCACCGAAGTCGATGGCGGGATTGGCGCTGGCCAGTTCCGCTTGCAGCACGAAAGGCTCGGACAGGCCTTCCTGGAGCGAGAACTCGACGACGTCGAAGGGCTCTTCGCCAATGGCGAACGTGAAGCGCAGATCGGATTGGGTAGGCATGGCGTGCTTCCGGTGGGGACAGACCACTCGGGTCGTCCTTGGTGCCAAAGGGCACCACCGGTTGTAAAAGCCGCCGATATTTCGTGTAAATCAGAAGAGTCTTATTAATTAAGAAAATCGATGTGCGCAAGCATGTTGCGGGGTGCAGACCCTGACTACTTCCCGATGCAAAAACTGGAAAAAATCTCCCCCAGCAAATCATCGCTGGTGAACTTGCCGGTAATGCTGGACAAACTATCGTGCGCCAGCCGCAGTTCCTCGGCAAACAGGTCCAGCACCCGGTCATCCTGGCTGGCATGCGCGGCGGCCAGTTCCAGATGTTCGGCCGCTTCCTGCAATGCATGCAAATGCCGTTCGCGCGCGAGCCACGGCGACTCGGCGCCGGGGTTCCAGCCGGCGATCTGCAGCAGTTCGGCGCGAAGCGCGTCCAGGCCGGCGCCGCGCTTGGCCGAGATGCCCAGTTCGCCGGGACCGGGGACGAAAGGCTCGGCCAGCAGGTCAACCTTGTTGAATACCTTCAGCACCGGCGTGCGGGCGGGCAGGCGCGCGGTGATCTGTGCGTCGAGTTCGTCGCCCGGCTGGGTGGCATCCTGCAAATGGAGGATGACGTCGGCGCGCTCGATCTCTTGCCAGGTGCGCGCGATGCCGATGCTTTCCACCGTGTCTTCGGTTTCGCGCAGGCCGGCCGTGTCGACGATATGCAGCGGAACGCCATCAATATGGATTTCCTGCACCACTTTGTCGCGCGTGGTGCCCGCAATGGGTGTGACGATGGCGATGTCGTCGCCCGCTAGCGCATTGAGCAGGCTGGATTTGCCGACGTTGGGCTGGCCCGCCAGAACGACATGCAGGCCTTCGCGCAGGATGACGCCCTGGCGCGCCTGCGCGATCAGCGCGGATAGGTCGCCGGCTAATGCGTCCAGGGTGGGACGCGCCTGATACTTTTCCAGGAAGTCGATTTCCTCTTCGGGAAAATCCAGCGTCGCTTCGACCAGCATGCGCAGGTGAATGATGCGGTCGGACAGGTCGTTGACGCGTGCCGAGAATTCGCCCGATAGCGACGCCATGGCGCCGCGCGCGGCCGCGACCGATGAGGCTTCGATCAGGTCGGCAACCGCCTCGGCCTGCGCCAGATCCATGCGGTCGTTCAGAAACGCGCGGCGCGTGAATTCGCCGGGTTCGGCCAGTCGCACACCCAGGTCGCGGCCGGCGGTCAGACAGCTATCGAGCACGCGCCGCAACACGGCCGGACCGCCGTGTCCCTGCAGTTCCAGCACGTCTTCGCCGGTGTAGGAATGCGGCGCGCGAAAGTAGATGGCGATGCCTTCGTCCAGCAGTTCGCCGTCCACCGTCTTGAACGGAAGATAGTGCGCATGGCGGGGCGTGAGATTGCGCTGAAACAGGCGCCGCACCAATTCGGACAGGTCCGCACCAGAAATGCGCACGACGCCGATGCCGCCTCTTCCGGGAGCGGTGGCAATGGCGGCAATGGGGGCGTAAGCGGACATATCGAGGTAGATGACAAGGCGAAACAATAGGGGAATATAACTGTTGCGCGGCGCGTTGTTTGCTGGTTACTGTGGCCCCGAGGTTCAAAACCCGAAACAACTCTGGGAGATCACGATGGCATCTCGGTTTTCGCGTGTCTTGGCCTGCGGCGCTGCCGCGGTGGTGATGGCCTGTGGCACATACAGTTCGGCCATGGCCCGCGATCTGGTGATCGGCCTGAAGACCGAGCCGTCTTCGATGGATCCGCAGTACCACGCGTTGACGCCGAACACGCAGATCTCCCAAACCATCTTCGATACGCTGGTCGCCACGGACGCGCAGCTCAAGCCGCAGCCTTCGCTGGCGGAATCGTGGACTGTCGATGGCAAGGTCTGGACCTTCAAGCTGCGGCCGAACGTGAAGTTCTCCGACGGCACGCCGTTTACCGCCGAGGACGTCGTATTTACGTATGACCGCGTCCCGAAGGTGCCGAACAGCCCGTCGCCGTTCACGCTCTATCTGGGTTCGGTGGCCAAGACCGAAGCCGTGGATCCGATGACGATCCGTATCACCACCAAGGATGTTGCGCCGAACCTGCTGGTGAATCTGGCGCAGTTGCCCATCCTGTCGAAGAAGGCCGCTTCGGGTCCAGCGGCCGAAGGCAAGACGACGACAGAATTGAATAGCGGCGACGGCCTGATCGGAACGGGCCCGTACAAGTTCGTGTCGTGGAAGCGCGGCGCTGAGTTTGTGCTGGCGCGCAACGAGAACTACTGGGGCAAGAAGCCCGAATGGGATCGCGTGGTCTATCGGCCCATCAGCAATGCGGCCGCGCGCGTGGCTGCCCTGCTGGCCGGCGACGTGGACATGATCGAGGATCCTCCCACCGACGACCTGCCCAAGCTCAAGTCGGACAAAAAGCTCTTTGTCGAGGAAACGCCGTCGGTGCGCGTGGTGTACGTGGCGCTGGACCAATACGCGGAGCCGTCGCCCGGCGTGCAAGGCACCGAAAAGAACCCGATGAAGGACAAGCGAGTGCGCGAAGCCTTGTCGCTGGCGATCAACCGCGATGCGCTCGTTGAGCGCGTGATGGGCGGCGTCGCCCTGCCTGCGGGCAACCTGCTGCCCTACCCCATGTTCGGCGCCAGCAAGGAACATTCGAAGGCGCCCAAGGCCGATGTCGAAAAGGCCAAGGCGCTGCTCAAGGAAGCGGGCTATCCGAACGGATTTTCGATCACGCTCGGTTCTCCGTCCGGCCGCTACGTCAACGATTCGAAGGTGGCGCAGGCCATCGCGTCGATGTGGACGCGCATCGGTGTGAAGACCAGCGTGGACGCGATGGCGCCTCCGGTGTTCTTCAAGAACCGCGACAGCTATTCGTTCTCGGCGTATCTGGCGGGCTGGTCGGTGACCAGCGGTGAAATGTCCAACGCGCTGACGTCGCTGCTGATGACGCGCAATCCGGAAGCGGGCCAGGGCACGACGAACCGCAGCCGTTATTCCAATCCCAAGATGGATGACCTGGTGAAACAGGCGTCGTCCACGATGGACGACGCCAAGCGCGCGGAGTTGCTGTCGACGGCAAGCAATATCGCGATGGATGACTTTGCGATGCTGCCCGTGCATTTCGAATTGTCGGTCTGGGCTATGAAGAACGACATCCGCTACGAGGGCCGTCCGGACCAGGTCACGCTGGCGCAGAACGCTACGCTGAAGAAGTAAGCGCGCCGGGCCATCTCTCGTGCTTGCAACCATCGTCAGAAGGCTGCTGCAGACCATCGTCGTCATGCTCGTCATGTCGGCGTTGGTCTTTGCCGGCATTTACATGGTCGGCGATCCCGTCTCGATGCTGGCCAGTCCCGAAGCGACCGAGGCGCAGCGCGCCGCGATCAGCGCGTCGCTGGGGCTGGACCAGCCGTTGTGGCGGCAGTACCTGATCTTCATGAGCCAAGCGGTGCGCGGCGACTTCGGCAACAGCTTCCTGACCGGCGAGCCGGCCATGCACCTGATTCTGGAGCGCATGCCGGCCACCGTGGAACTGGCCTGTGTGGCGATGCTGCTGTCGGTGCTGATCGGCGTGCCGCTCGGCATTCTGGCGGGCTTGAAGCCCGCAGCGGTGGGTTCGCGCGCGATCATGACGGGCTCGGTGCTGGGGTTTTCATTGCCGAATTTCTGGGTGGGCCTGATGCTCATCATGGTGTTCGCGGTGATGCTGGGCTGGGTGCCGGCCGGTGGCCGCGGCGACACGATCAGCATCGGTTCGCTGCAGTTGAGCGTGTTGACGTTCGATGGCTGGCGGAGCCTGGCATTGCCCGCCGCGACCATTGCCTTAGCCAAGTGCGCGATGATCATTCGCGTGACGCGGGCCGCCACGCGAGAGGCGCTGCCCATGGACTACATCAAGTTCGCGCGCGCCAAGGGCCTGTCGGAAAAGCGCGTGTTGGGCGTGCATCTGCTCAAGAACATCCTGATTCCGGTGGTGACGGTCGCGGGCCTGGAGTTTGGCCAGGTGATGGCGTTTGCCGTCGTGACGGAAACCGTGTTTTCGTGGCCAGGCATGGGCAAGCTGCTGATCGATTCCATCATCAACCTGGATCGTCCCGTGGTGGTGGCGTATCTGCTGCTGATTGTTTTCTTCCTGGTCATGTTGAATCTGGTGGTGGACATCATCTACACGGTGCTGGACCCCCGCGTACGCCTGGATAGCCGCCGATGAACACGCCCGCCACCGTTGCCTCGCCCCCGGCCCCGACGAAAGAGCAATCGCCCTGGCGCCGCTTCGTGTCGGATTTCTTTGCCAGCAAGCTCGCCACGTTGGGGCTGGTGATGCTGATCGTGATCGTGGGGGCGGCGCTGCTGGCGCCGTGGATCGCGCCGCAGAATCCGTACGATCTGGCCAGCCTGGACATCATGGATTCGAAGCTCAAGCCGGGCAGCGAAAGCGGGGATGGTTCGATGCGGCACTGGCTGGGCACGGACGGCCAGGCGCGCGATCTGTTTTCCGCCATCCTCTACGGCATGCGCACCAGTCTGATGGTCGCCACCGTGTCGGTGCTGGCGGCCTTTGGCATTGGGGCCACGGTTGGGCTGATTGCCGCCTATTTCGGCGGACGCATCGATGCCCTGCTGATGCGCGTTGTGGATATCCAGTTGTCGTTTCCGGCGATCCTGGTGGCGCTGATGTTGCTGGCGATTCTGGGCAAGGGTGTGGATAAGGTGATCATCGCGCTCATCGTCGTGCAGTGGGCGTATTTTGCGCGCGCCGCACGCGGGGCCGCGCTGGTCGAGCGCGGCAAGGAATATGTGGAGGCGGCGCGCTGCATGTCGTTGTCGTGGTCGCGCGTGCTGTTCCGGCACGTGCTGCCGAACTGCATGCCCCCGCTCATCGTGATCGCCACGATCGACCTGGCGCACGCGATCGCGCTGGAAGCGACGCTGTCGTTCCTGGGAGTCGGCGTGCCGGTGACCGAGCCGTCGCTGGGCATGCTGATCTACAACGGCTTTGAATACCTGCTGTCCGGCCAGTATTGGATTTCGTTCTTTCCCGGCATTGCGCTGGCGCTGGCCATCATCGCCATCAACCTGGTGGGCGACCACCTGCGCGATGTGCTCAACCCGCGGCACGCGAATTGAGGACGGGAGCGATGCAGACACTTGCGGCGCAACGCCCCCTGCCTGGCCCGGCCCCTGTACTTGAGGTGCATGGCCTGAAGACGCATTTCTTCACGCGCAACGGCGTGGTGAAGGCCGTGGACGGTGTGGATCTGACGCTGGCCGAAGGCGAGATCCTGGGCCTCGTCGGCGAGTCCGGATCGGGCAAGAGCATCACGGGATTTTCCTTGATGGGCCTGCTGGATGAACCCGGACGCATTGTCGATGGTGAGGTGCTGCTCAACGGCGAGGACCTGCGCGCGGCGACGCCTGCACGGTGGCGCCAGTTGCGGGGTCAGGAGATCGCGATGATCTTCCAGGATCCGATGATGACGCTCAATCCGGTGCTGCGCGTGGATACGCAGATGATCGAAGCGGTGCAGGCGCATGCCAAGGTGTCGCGCGACGAGGCGCGCCGGCGCGCGTTGCAGACGCTGGCGATGGTCGGCATTCCGTCGCCGGAGGAGCGGCTGCGGACGTATCCGCATCAGCTGTCGGGCGGCATGCGCCAGCGTGTGGCCATCGCCATTGCGCTGTTGAATTCACCGCGCCTGATCATTGCGGACGAGCCCACGACGGCGCTGGACGTCACGATACAAGGCCAGATCCTGTTCGAGGTGCAGAAGCTCTGCCGCGAAACGGGAACAGGCCTGATCTGGATCACGCATGATCTGGCCGTGGTGGCGGGTCTGGCCGACCGCGTGTCGGTGATGTATGCGGGGCGCGTCGTGGAAACGGGCAGCACCGAGGCGGTCATCAGCCACCCGATGCATCCTTATACGCATGGGCTGATCGCTTCCATTCCGACGCCGGCGTCGCGCGGCAAGCCGCTGGTGCCGATTCCCGGCATGACGCCGTCGCTGTTGAATCTGCCGCAGGGCTGTGCGTTTCGCGGGCGCTGTCCGCGTGCGACGGACGCCTGTCTGGCCGAGCCGCCGCCCGTCGAGGTTCGCCCGGCGCAATGGGTGCGCTGCTGGCATGCTGGAGCGCCGGACGCGACATGAACGTCCCCCAACACAATCTCACGCCCGATCCCACGCCGATCCTCGCCCTGCGCGGCGTCGAACTGCGCTTCGTGCAGCCGGTGGATCTGGCTGGCCGCATCGCCAACCTGCTGGGCGCGGGCCTGAAGACGCAGGTGGTGCATGCCGTGGCCGGCGTCGACCTGGCGATCAGGCCAGGCGAGGTGATCGGCATCGTCGGTGAGTCGGGCTGTGGAAAATCCACGCTGGGCCGCATCGTGTCCGGCATTCTGCCGCCGACGGCCGGCCAGGTGGACTACCAGGGCAAGCCCGTGCAAGCCATGAAGGGCCCGGAGCGGCGCGCGTACGAGCTGGGCGTGCAGATGATCTTCCAGGATCCGTACGCGTCGCTGAACCCGCGCATGCGCGTGCGCGACATCATTGGGGAAGCGCCCGCGGCGCACGGCCTGATCCGTTCGCGGGACAAACAGGAATATGTGGCCGGGCTGATGCGCCAAGTGGGCTTGGACCCGAGCTTTGCACAGCGTTATCCCCATCAGTTTTCGGGCGGCCAGCGCCAGCGCATCGGCATTGCGCGGGCATTGGCGCTGAAGCCTTCGGTGATCGTCTGCGACGAGGCCGTCGCCGCGCTGGATGTGTCGATCCAGGCGCAGGTGCTGAACCTGTTCGAACGGTTGCGCGATGAGCTGGACCTGACGTATCTGTTCATCAGCCACAACCTCAGCGTGGTCAGCCATATCTCGGATCGCGTGGCGATCATGTATCTGGGACGCATTGTCGAGCTGGCCGATACCGATACGGTTTTCGCGCGCGCCAACCACCCGTACACGCAGGCGTTGCTCAAGGAGCTGCCGACGCTGACGCCGGGTCGGCGAAGCTATCAGCCCATCCGCGGCGAGCTGCCCTCGCCGCTGGATCCGCCCACGGGGTGTGCATTTCACCCGCGGTGTCCCCATGCCATGCCGCGCTGCAAGGCCGAGCGCCCCCTCCTGCGGGAGATCGCGCCGGGGCAGTTCAGCGCCTGCCATTTGAACGATGCCGCCTGACCTGCGCCGAAAAAGGGCTGGACGCGGCACGCGGGGCGGCGCGAGAATTCCCGCAACAGCAGGCCATTTGCGCGTGCGCCTTCCTTCAATCCAGACAGCTTATCCACACCCATGAAAACCATTGCCGAAATCGAACGCGTACACGGGGATTTGACCGCCCTGCGGCGCGACATCCATGCGCATCCCGAACTGGCGTTCCAGGAAACGCGCACGTCCAACCTGGTGGCCGAACGCCTGCGCGGCTGGGGACTGGAAGTCCACACGGGGCTGGGGAAAACTGGTGTGGTGGGCATTTTGCGCGCCGGCAGCGGCGGCAAGACCATCGGCCTACGCGCCGACATGGACGCGCTGCCGATGCCGGAGCACAACCGGTTTGCCCACAAGTCCACGATCAGCGGGCGCATGCACGGATGCGGCCACGACGGGCATACGACGATGCTGCTGGGCGCCGCGCAGTATCTGTCCACGCATCGCAATTTTGACGGCACGGTCGTATTCATCTTCCAGCCGGCCGAGGAAGGCGGCAACGCCGGCGCGCGCGCCATGATGCAGGACGGGTTGTTCGACAAGTTTCCCTGCGATGCGGTGTTCGGCATCCACAACATGCCGGGCATGCCGGTCAACCAGTTCGGTTTCCGGGCCGGGCCGACGATGGCGTCGAGCAATCGCTGGGACATCGTGATCAAGGGTGTGGGGGGCCATGCCGCCCAGCCGCATTCGTCCGTGGACCCCATCATCGTGGCCGCCGACATGGTGCATGCGCTGCAGACGGTCATCTCGCGCAGCAAGAATCCGCTGGATCAGGCCGTGCTGTCGATCACGCAGATTCACGCGGGCGATGCCTATAACGTGATTCCCGGCGAAGCCGTGCTGCGCGGCACGGTGCGCACCTATTCGGTGGAGACGCTGGACAAGATCGAGGCAGACATGCGGCGCATCGCCACCACGCTGCCGCAGGTGTATGGCGGCACGGGCGAGCTGGATTTCGTGCGCGCGTATCCGCCGCTGGTGAACTGGGAAAACGAAACCGCGTTTGCGGCCAAGGTTGCGGAAGACACCTTCGGCGCGGAAAACGTGCTGCGCGACATGCCGCCGTTCATGGGGGCGGAGGACTTTTCGTTCTTCCTGGAATCCGTGCCGGGCTCGTACCTGTTTCTGGGTAACGGCGACGGCGATCATCGGATGGAGTCCTATCACGGCATGGGTCCGTGCCAGCTCCACAACCCCAACTACGACTTCAACGACGCGCTGCTGCCGGTGGGTGCGACGTACTGGGTGAAGCTGGTCGAGGCGTTCATGCCGGCCAAGTAAGGACCGATACGCTATTTGCTTATATGCAGATGGCGATGAAGCCGCGGGCGCGCCCCGCGGCTTTTTTCTATATGACGTAAAGCTTTGATCAAACGCCGATATCTTCGTTTGAGATACATGGCGCGGTTTCCATAATCGGTCGTTCCAGCCATGCCGCAAGGCGATTTCGGAGCGATCGATGTCCCAGAGCAATGCCTTGCGGCGCGAAGCGCCCGCCGCCACCCAGCCCCAGGCGCAGTCCTTTGACGTGCGCCCCCTGCCCGGTCCCGTGGGCGCGGAAATCATTGGCCTGGACCTGTCGCGCGAACTGACGCCCGCGGATTTTGCGCGTGTGCACAAGGCGCATCTGGACCATCATCTGCTGGTGTTCCGTGACCAGCGCATTACGCCCCAACAGCACATCGACTTCAGCCGCCGGTTCGGCCGCCTGATGATCCACGTGCTGCACCAATTCCACCTGCCGGGCCATCCCGAGATCCTGACCGTCTCGAACATTCTGGAAGACGGCAAGCCCATCGGGCTGGGCGACGCGGGCAAATACTGGCACTCGGACATCTCGTACAAGGAACTGCCCAGCCTGGGGTCGCTGCTGCATGCGCAGGAATTGCCGGCCGAAGGGGGCGACACCTTGTTCGCGAACATGCACCTGGCCTACGACACCCTGCCGCAGGCGTTGAAGGACGCGATCGACGGCAAGCGCGGGGTGCATTCCTATCTGGCCCAGTACGGGCAACTGCAGAAGGAAGGCAACTGGCGTCCGAACCTGAGCGCGCAGCAGATTGCGCAGGTGCAGGAGGTGGTGCATCCGGTGGTGCGCATGCACCCGGAGAACGGCCGCCGCGCGCTGTTCGTGAGCGAAGGCTTCACGACGCGCATCGAGGGACTGCCGGACGACGAGAGCCGCGCGCTGCTGGCCGAACTGTTTGTCCATAGCGTGCGGCCGGAACATATCTACCGCCACAAATGGCAGCCGCACGACCTGGTGTTCTGGGACAACCGTTCGCTGATCCACCTGGCGGGCGGCACGCCGGATCACCTGCGCCGCAAGCTCTATCGCACGACGATCGAAGGCGATACGCCGTTCTGACGCGGCCCAATCCGCCCCCCATTACTTATCCACAAGGAACGCCATGCGTTTGACCTCCACGCTACGGGATCGACTGGTCCAGACCGCCACGGGCGCGGGCCTCGCGCTGATACTTGCCGTGCTGGCGCTGGCTTCGCCCACGCCGGCCATGGCCGAAGGGCGAATCCGCATCGCCGAACAGTACGGCATCGTCTATCTGCTGCTGAACGTGGCGCGCGACCAGCAGCTCATCGAAAAGCACGGCAAGGCCGAAGGTGTGGATATCTCGGTCGAGTGGGCCAAGCTGTCCGGCGGCTCGGCGGTGAACGACGCGCTGCTGTCCGGGGCTGTGGATATCGCGGGGGCGGGCGTGGGACCGCTCTTGACGATCTGGGATCGCACGCACGGCAAGCAGAATGTGAAGGGCGTGGCGTCGCTGGGCAACTTTCCCTATTACCTGGTCACCAACAATCCCAACGTGAAGACCATTGCCGACTTCACGGACAAGGACCGCATCGCCGTGCCGGCGGTGGGCGTGTCGGTGCAATCGCGCGTGCTGCAGCTGGCGTCGGCCAAGCTGTGGGGCGATGCGCAGTACAACAAGCTGGACAAGATCTCGGTGGCGCTGCCGCACCCGGACGCGGCGGCGGCCATCATTGCCGGCGGCACGGAAATCACCGGACATTTCGGCAACCCGCCGTTCCAGGAGCAGGAGCTGGCCGAGAACCCCAAGGCGCGCATCGTGCTCAATTCGTATGACGTGCTGGGCGGCCCCAGTTCGTCGACGGTGCTGTTCGCCACCGAGAAATTCCGCCGCGACAATCCCAAGACCTACAAGGCCTTCCAGGAAGCGTTGAAGGAAGCCGCCAGCTTTGCCGCCGCCAATCCGGAGAAGGCCGCGGACATCTACCTGCGCGTCACCGGCGCCAAGCAGGACCGCGACTTTCTCATCAAGGTCATCAAGAATCCCGATGTGCAGTTCAAGCTGCAGCCGCAGAACACGTTCGCGCTGGCGCAGTTCATGCACAAGGTGGGCGCGATCAAGAACGCACCGGCCAGCTGGCGCGACTATTTCTTCGACGATCCCGTCACGGCGCAGGGCAGCTGACATGGCCGTGAGTCCCGCCGCCCCTGTGGATAACGTTCAACGGCCCACGCCTTTGCTGGCTGTGGATAAGGTGTCGATCGAATATAAGACGCGCGAACGGCGCGTGCGGGCGACGCATCAGGTCAGTTTTGACGTACACGGCGCCGAGCGTTTCATCCTGCTCGGGCCCTCCGGCTGCGGGAAATCGACGCTGCTCAAGGCGGTTGCGGGCTTCATCGAGCCCACCGAGGGACGGATCGCGATCGACGGAAAGACCGTGCAAGGGCCGGGTCCGGACCGCATCGTGGTGTTCCAGGAATTCGACCAGCTGCCGCCCTGGAAGACGCTGCGCCAGAACGTGGCGTTTCCGCTGCTGGCGTCGCGCAAGCTCAACCGGCGCGAGGCCGACGAACGGGCGATGCACTACCTGGACAAGGTCGGGCTGGCGGGCTTTGCCGATGCCTATCCGCATACGCTGTCGGGCGGCATGAAGCAGCGCGTGGCCATTGCGCGCGCGTTGGCCATGCAGCCGCGCGTGCTGCTGATGGACGAGCCGTTCGCGGCGCTGGATGCGCTGACGCGCCGGCGCATGCAGGAAGAATTGATGGCGCTGTGGGACGACGTGCGGTTCACGCTGTTGTTTGTCACGCACTCGATCGAAGAGGCGCTGGTGCTGGGCAGCCGCATCCTGTTGCTGTCCCCGCATCCGGGCCGTGTGCGCGCGGAATTGAATGCGCACGGCTTTGACCTGCACAGTCAGGGATCGGCAGCGTTTCAGGCGGCGTCGCGCCGCATTCACGATTTGTTGTTCGACGCTCCGCCGCTGGCTCAGGCCGAGCGCGCGGCGGCTTGAGAGGAGCGCGCATGAGCATCAGCCATGCCGGATCGGCGTTCATTCGCCCCGAGGTGGAATACGATCTGCCGCCCCTGCCCCCTCAGGCTGCGGAGACGCCGCTGCCGTGGCACGAGCGGCTGTGGCAGCACGCCGCCCTGCGCAAGGGCGTGATCCTTGCCCTGTTGGCGGCGGTGTGGGAACTGGCGGCGCGCTATACCGACAATGATCTGCTGTTGCCCGGCGCCTGGCAGACCGGCCAGGCCTTCGTCGACGGCGTGACCAGCGGTGAACTGCTGGCGCGCGCCGGTCAATCGATGCGCGTGCTGGTGCAGGGCTATCTGGCGGGCGTCGTACTTGCCTTTGTGCTGACGACGCTGGCGGTGTCCACGCGGTTCGGTCGCGATCTGTTGTCCACCCTGACGGCGATGTTCAATCCGCTGCCGGCGATTGCCCTGCTGCCGCTGGCGCTGCTGTGGTTCGGCCTGGGCGAAGGCAGCCTGATATTCGTGCTGATCCACTCCGTGCTGTGGGCGCTGGCGCTGAACATGTATGCGGGCTTTCTCGGGGTGTCTGACACCCTGCGGATGGCGGGGCGCAATTACGGGCTGACCGGGTTGCGCTACGTGCTGCAGATTCTGGTGCCGGCCGCCCTGCCCGCCATCCTGGCCGGCCTGAAGATCGGCTGGGCATTTGCCTGGCGCACGCTGATCGCAGCCGAACTGGTGTTCGGCGCGTCCAGCGGCAAGGGCGGGCTGGGCTGGTACATCTTTCAGAACCGCAACGAGTTATACACAGACCGGGTGTTCGCCGGCCTGGCCGCGGTGGTCATCATCGGTCTGCTTGTGGAAAACCTGGCGTTCGATACGCTGGAGCGGCTGACGGTGCGGCGTTGGGGGATGCAACGGTGATTGGCGTGCAGTTCGCGGCGGTTGCTGCGGGATGATTCCGGCGATTGTTGCGGCGATTGTTGCGGCGATCGAGCGATCGGCATGAAAAAGGGGGCGGCCATGATGCCGCCCCCTTTTCATGGATGGTGCGTAACGCTTACAGCTTCAGCCCCAGCGCCTTGGCCACGCCCTCGGCGTAGGCCGGGTCGGCCTTCCTGAAGTGATCCAGTTGGCGGCGCTGGATGACTTCCGGCACGCTCGCCATGTGACGGCCGATGTTGCCAAAGAGCAATTCCTGCTGCGCCGGCGTCATCAGGCGGAACAAGGCGCCCGGCTGCGAGTAGTAGTCGTCATCGACGCGATGGTTCCAGCGTGCCGCGGCCTGCCCGTCCAGCGCCAGCGGCGGTTCGGCCGCCGAGGGCGTTTCCTTCCACTCGCCCGCGCTGTTGGGCTCGTAGTTGATCGTGGCGCCAGCGTTGCCGTCCACCCGCCCAGCCCCGTCGCGATGGAAGCTGTGGAACGGGCACTTGGGCGCATTCACCGGGATCTGGTGATGATTGATGCCCAGGCGATAGCGGTGCGTGTCGCCATACGAGAACAGGCGGCCCTGCAGCATCTTGTCCGGCGAGAAACCGATGCCCGGCACCACGTTCGCCGGCGTGAAGGCGGCCTGCTCGACTTCGGCGAAGTAGTTCTCGGGGTTGCGGTTCAGCTCCAGCACGCCGACCTCGATCAGCGGATAGTCGCCATGCGGCCAGACCTTGGTCAGGTCGAACGGGTTGATGTGATACGTCGCGGCTTCGGCCTCGGGCATGATCTGCACCTTCAGCGTCCACTTCGGGAAATTGCGCTCTTCAATGTTCTGGAACAGGTCACGCTGCGAGCTTTCGCGGTCGTGGGCGACGACCTGCGCGGCCTCTTCGTCGGTCAGACAGGCGATGCCCTGCTGCGACTTGAAGTGGAACTTCACATAGAAGCGCTCGTTATTGGCGTTGATGAAGCTGAACGTGTGCGAGCCAAAGCCGTGCTGCTGGCGCAGGTTGGCGGGGATGCCGCGATCGCTCATCAGCGTGGTGACCTGGTGCAGCGATTCGGGATTGAGCGACCAGAAATCCCACGCCGCGGTGGCGTTGCGCAGGTTGGTCTTGGGATCGCGCTTCTGGGTGTGGATAAAGTCGGGGAACTTCAGCGGGTCGCGGATGAAGAAGACGGGCGTGTTGTTGCCGACCAGATCCCAGTTGCCTTCGTCGGTGTAGAACTTGATGGCAAAGCCGCGCACATCGCGTTCGGCGTCGGCCGCGCCGCGTTCGCCAGCGACAGTCGAAAAGCGCAGGAACAGCGGCGTCTGCTTGCCGACTTTGGAAAAGATGTTGGCGCGGGTGTAGCGGCTGATGTCGTGGGTGACGGTAAACGTGCCGTAGGCGCCGGAGCCCTTGGCGTGGACGACGCGCTCGGGGATGCGTTCGCGGTCGAAGTGGGCAAGTTTTTCAATAAGCCAGAAATCTTCCAGCAGGGCGGGACCGCGCGGGCCGGCAGTCAGGGTGTTGTTGTTGTCCGGTACTGGGGCGCCCGAGGCGGTGGTCAGAGGCTTCTTGTCGGTCATGGCACACTCCCTATGTCGTTTCTGAATGGCGCGGCCCAGGTTGCCGGGCGGCGCGGCGTTGCAGCAAAACTCCGGCAGACAGGCCGCCGGAGGGAAAAATCAGAGCCATCATAGGTGTGATGGTGGGCTATGTGAAGTTGATTGATCTTGCTTCGGCGATAAGTAATACCTATGTATATGCCTCATGGGCATAGAAAATGCTGAGTGTGCCTTTCGCTTTTCATTGGCAATGGGCGTAAAAAAACCGGCCTCGAAAGGCCGGTTTCTTGTTTCGGGAGGGCGATCAGCGATTGGCCGCCGCTTCCGACTTCTTCTGGATGGCGCGGGTGATGGACCACTGCTGCGCAATCGACAGGATGTTGTTGACGCACCAGTACAGCACCAGGCCGGCGGGGAAGAAGAACATCATCCCGCCGAACACCAGCGGCATGATCATCATGACCTTGGCCTGGATGGGATCCGGGGGCGTCGGGTTCAGTTTGATTTGCAGGAACATGGTGGCCATCATGATGGCAGGCAGAATGAAGAACGGATCGCGGACCGACAGGTCGTGAACCCACAGGATCCACGGCGCGCCGCGCATTTCCACGCTGGCCAGCAGCACCCAGTACAGCGAGATGAACACCGGAATCTGAACCAGCATCGGCAGGCAGCCGCCCAGCGGGTTGATCTTCTCGGTGCGGTACATCTCCATCATGGCCGCATTGAGCTTCTGCTTGTCGTCGCCGTACTTTTCCTTCAGGGCCTGCAGGCGGGGAGCCACCTGCTTCATGCGGGCCATCGAGCGGTAGCTGGCGGCGGCCAGGGGGTAGAACACGGCCTTGATCAGCACGGTCAGCGCGACGATCGTCCAGCCCCAGTTGCCCAGGATGGAATGCAGCCAGGTCATCAGGGTGAACAGCGGCTTGGCGATGATGGTCAGCCAGCCGTAGTCGACCACCAGTTCCAGGCCCGGCGCGAGCGCGGCCATGGCCTTCTGGTCTTGCGGACCGACCCACAGGTGCGAATCGACGCGAGCGGCGGCGCCCGGGGCGATGTCGCCGACGGCTTCGATGCTGCGGCCGGCGTACAGGTTCGGCTGGACTTCGAGCAGTTCGTTGGTGCGCGGCTTGCCTTGCGGGGGCACCCAGGCCGTGGCGAAGTAGTGCTGGACGACGGCGATCCAGCCGTTGTCCGCCTGCTTGATGTAGCTGGCCTTCTTCTTCTGGATGTCGCTGAACGTGCTCTTCTGGAACTTGTCCTGGTCCGAGTAGACGGCAAAGCCCGTGAACGTGTGATAGAAGCTGGACGTGTCGGCCGGGTCGTTGCCGTCGCGCTCGATCTGCAGGTACAGCGAGGGCGTGACGGGGGCGGCGCCGACGTTGGCCAGGTCATGGCGCACGTCGATGTCGTAGCGGCCACGGTGCAGGGTGAACGTCTTGGTGACCTTCACGCCGCCGGATTCGCCTTCGAACGTGACGACCAGGTTGTCGCCGGTCAGTTCGCGTTCCTGGGAGACCAGGCGGAAAGGCGTCTGGTGCGTGGGGAAGCTTTGGCCGCTGGGGGCGCCGACCACGCCGGTCTGCACCACGTAGTTCAGGCCCGCAGAGCGGTCCAGCAGAACCGTGGGCTTGTCGGGCTGGCCGGTGGCCGGGTACTTCAGCAGTTCGGCGCGCACCAGTTGGGCGCCCATCGTGTCGAAGGTCAGGCGCAGAACGTCAGTGGTGATGACAACTTCTTCGGAGCGCGTGGGAATGGGCGTGGCGGCGCCAGGCACCGTGGAGGCCGGGGCAGCGGTGGCTGTCGGGGCGCTGGGCACGGACGGCGTCGCGTTGTTGGCTGCAGCCGGCGATTCGCTCGTGCTGGCCGCGGGCGGGGCCCCGAACAGCGACGGCTTGCCGTTATGGATTTGCCAGTTGTTCCAAAGGAGCAACAGCGAAAAGGAAAAAATCATCCAGAGGACGGTTCGTCGGATATCCATGGTGCCTACTGAAGTGAATACGGGCCAGCAAAGCCCGCCAGTTTAGCGTCAATCGTGCTCGATGCGGTGGCTGTGGGAGCAGCAACGGGCGTCGTTGGTTCCCTTGGCCGGCGGAACCGGATCCAGGCCCCCGGGCGACCAGGGGTGGCAACGGCCGATGCGCCGGACTCCCATCCAGAAGCCGCGCCATGCACCGTGGCGCTCGATCGCTTCGATCGCGTACGCCGAGCAGGTCGGAGTAAAACGGCATTGCCGGCCGATCCAGGGACTCAGGAAGAACCTGTAGAACCGGATCGGGGCAATGAGTAGCGCCTTGATCATCGCGCGATCCGCTCAAAGTGAGCGTCCACTTCGGCTCTGGCTGCGCGTTTCAGCGCAGTGAGCGTGGCGGGCGCGACCTTGCTATGCAGGCGCACGACGTAATCTTTTGCCGGCAGCGCCAGGCGCCGATGGCGGAACGCTTCGCGGATGACCCGCTTCAAGGCGTTGCGCGTGGAGGCGTGGGCGGCGAACCGCTTGGCGATGATGAGCCCCAGGCGAGCACAGGGGTCCTGACCGGGAGGCAGATCATTGGGAGCGGCGCTCACAATGAAGAATGCCCCTCGGGCAAGACGCCGGCCTTTAAGGGCGGCGGCAAACTCGGAGGGGCGATGCAGCCGCGCCTCCGGGGGAAGCGTGGAGCGCGGCATGGACTGCGGATCAGGCGGTTGCGCGGAACCGGAACAGGATTGCGAGAGGTCTTGCAATATGGTCGGTCCGTGCGAAAGTCAGTTTCCGGAAAACCGGAAAACTGGACTTAGACGGCCAGACGCTTGCGGCCCTTGGCGCGGCGGGCGCTCAGGATGGCGCGGCCAGCGCGGGTTTTCATGCGCACGCGAAAGCCATGGGTGCGCTTGCGACGGGTAACGGAAGGTTGGTAGGTGCGTTTCATGGACGATCCACAAAAAGAACAAAGTCAGAAGGGACCTGCCCGGAGGGTTCCACGTCGCGCTAAGCAGAAGCGGGTATCTAGAGAGCATTCTTGCAACGGCTTTTGCAACCGGTGCAAAAAACAACTCTGAGACGGGGCTCTGTACCGAGAATTTCATCTCGGGCGACCTATTCAGCAAAGCTAAAAACCGGACAAATTGCTCTTGTAGGAGCGTGTCCGGCCAGCTTTCTGCGAAACCTTCTGACAGACAGAATTCGGAAAAGCCCACCATTTCAGCAAGTTTTCCCTGTCTTGTCAAACAGTTAAGGAGGGATCATATAGACACTCATGCCCTTCCCTGTGGATAACCCCCGCCCGGGCAAGGTAGAATCGAGGTTTGAATAAGAGCGACATGAAAGAATTCTGGCAGACCTGCGTCAGTCGTCTTGAGCAGGAACTCCCCCCCCAACAAATCAGCGCGTGGATACGACCGCTGGTCCCGCTTGCGTACGACGAAACGCAGGCGGTGCTGCGCGTTGCCGCGCCCAACCGCTTCAAGCTGGATTGGGTGCGCAAAAACTTTTCCCACCAGATCGAAGCGTTGGCCGCGGAGTGGTTCAAGCGTCCGGTGCAGGTGCTGTTCGAGCTGCCTTCGCAAGGGACCGCGCCGCGCATGCCGGTCGCGCCCGTGCGTGCGCAGCAGCCAGCCCAACAACCGCACCCGTCCGCTGCGCCCCCCTCCGGCGCCGCGCCGCCCGTGACGGTCACCGTGACGACCGCCCCGTCCGCTCCCGCGACGACCGTCGCGGCGCAGGCCGTGAACGCGGACGCCGCCAACATCGTGTACGAGCGTTCGCGCCTGAATACCGACCTCACGTTCGAGAACTTCGTGACCGGTAAGGCCAACCAGCTCGCGCGCGCTGCGGCACTGCAGGTCGCGGAAAATCCCGGCACTTCGTACAACCCGTTGTTCCTGTATGGCGGCGTCGGCCTGGGCAAGACCCACCTGATCCACGCCATCGGCAACGCCATGGTTGCGGCGGGCACCGGGGTGCGCGTGCGCTATGTGCATGCCGACCAATACGTGTCCGACGTGGTCAAGGCGTACCAGCGCAAGGCGTTCGACGATTTCAAGCGCTACTACCATTCGCTCGACCTGCTGCTGATCGACGACATCCAGTTCTTCTCCGGCAAGAACCGCACGCAGGAAGAATTCTTCTATGCGTTCGAGGCGATGGTCGCGCAGCGCAAGCAGATCATCATCACCAGCGATACGTACCCCAAGGAACTGTCGGGCATCGACAGCCGACTGATCTCGCGCTTTGATTCGGGCCTCACGGTCGCCATCGAGCCGCCTGAGCTGGAGATGCGCGTGGCGATTCTGCTGCGCAAGGCCGAGTCCGAAGGCGTGCCCATGCCCGAGGAAGTGGCGTTCTTCATCGCCAAGCACCTGCGCAGCAACGTGCGCGAACTGGAAGGCGCGCTGCGCAAGGTCCTGGCCTACGCGCGCTTCCACGGCCGCGACGTGCTGACGGTGGATGTCTGCAAGGAAGCGCTGAAGGACCTCCTGTCGGTGTCCAACGGCCAGATCACCGTGGAAAACATCCAGAAGACGGTGGCGGACTTCTACAAGATCAAGGTCGCCGACATGTACTCGAAACGCCGGCCGGCCAATATCGCGTTGCCGCGCCAGGTTGCGATGTACCTGGCCAAGGAGCTGACCCAGAAAAGCCTGCCGGAAATCGGCGATTTATTCGGCGGCCGTGATCACACCACGGTGCTGCACGCCGTTCGCAAGATTTCCGATGCCCGCGCCAAGCAAGCGGAGCTCAACCATACCCTGCACGTGTTGGAACAAACTCTAAAAGGATGAACATGCAACTCGTACAAACCACACGCGATGCATTGCTGAAACCGCTGTCGACTGTGGCGGGCATCGTCGAAAGACGCCATACCCTGCCCATTCTTGCGAACATCCTGATGCGCAAGGAAGGCAACAAGGTTGCCTTTATTGCGACCGACCTGGAAGTGCAGATCACAACGCACGCCGACTTTGGTGTCGGCCAGGACAACGAGTCCACCACGGTGGCCGCGCGTAAGCTGCTGGACATCCTGAAAGCCCTGCCCGATACCGGCGACGTGCGCCTGGCCCTGGCCAGCAACAAGCTGTCGGTGCAGTCCGCCAAGAGCCGCTTTGCGTTGCAGACGCTGGCCGCCAGCGAGTTCCCCACCGTCGCTCAGCCCGAGCAGTGGGACGTATCGCTGACCATGCCGCAGCGCACCTTGCGCCACCTGTTCAACATGGTGCACTTTGCCATGGCCCAGCAGGACATCCGCTACTACCTGAACGGCATGCTGCTGGTGTTTGAACCGGGCCGCGTGCGCGCCGTCGCTACCGATGGCCATCGCCTGGCGCACTGCTCGACCGAAGCCGACGGCATCGCCGAGCGCCACGAAGTCATTGTGCCGCGCAAGACCGTGCTGGAAATGCAGCGCCTGCTGGAAGACTCCGACGAGACCGTCTCCATCGACGTGGCGCCGGGCCAGATCCGTTTCCGCTTTGGCGACGTCGAGCTGGTCTCCAAGCTGGTCGAAGGCAAGTTCCCCGATTTCACGCGCGTGATTCCCACGAACTACTCGCGCCACTTCCTGGTCGGCCGCGAAGCGCTTCAGGGCAGCCTGCAGCGCGCAGCCATCCTGACCACGGACAAGTTCAAGGGCGTACGCCTGCAGTTGGCGCAGAACCAGATGAAGATCTCGTCTTCGAACGCCGAGCAGGAAGAGGCGCAGGAAGAAATCGACATCGACTACAGCCATGAAGCGCTGGACGTGGGCTTCAACGTGGGCTATCTGCTCGACGTGCTGGCCAACGTGAAGGTCGACAACATCCAGTGGTCGGTCATGCCCGATGCCAACGCGTCGGCGCTCATCACCCTGCCCGAAGACGACCAGTTCAAGTACGTCGTCATGCCGATGCGGATCTGATCCGCATTCCCCCCCGTGGGTTTGTGCCGCTTGCGGACCGGATGGTTCGCGGGCGGTCCGGCCGCCAGGCCGTTCTTTAAAGCGTTATCGATACAGACATGTCAGATCAGCAGAACACCACTCCCGAGACCAGCGGCTACGGCGCTGACTCGATCAAGATGCTCAAGGGGCTGGAGGCCGTGCGCAAGCGCCCCGGCATGTACATCGGCGACACGTCCGACGGCACCGGCCTGCACCACATGGTGTTTGAGGTCGTCGATAACGCCATCGACGAAGCCCTGGCCGGCTATTGCGACGACATCGTCGTCACGATCCACACCGACAACTCCATCTCCGTCACGGACAACGGCCGCGGCATCCCGACCGACATCCACAAGGACGACGAATTCCACCGCAGCGCGGCCGAAATCGTCATGACGGAACTGCACGCCGGCGGCAAGTTCGACCAGAACTCGTACAAGGTGTCCGGCGGCCTGCACGGCGTGGGCGTGTCGTGCGTGAACGCACTGTCCGAATGGCTGCGGCTGACCATCCGCCGCAACGGCGAAGTGCACCAGATGGAATTCCGCCAGGGCGAGCGCGTGGCGCCCCTGGCCGTGACCGGCACGACCGACAAGCGCGGCACCGAAGTGCGCTTCCTGGCCGACCCGATCATCTTCAACAACATCGAATACCACTACGAGATCCTCTCCAAGCGCTTGCGCGAGCTTTCGTTCCTGAACAACGGCGTCAAGATCCGTCTGGTCGACCAGCGTCAGGGCAAGGAAGAGAACTTCGCGTTCTCGGGCGGTGTGAAGGGCTTTGTTGAGTACATCAACCGCGCCAAGACCGTGCTGCACCCGAACGTGTTCTCGGTCAGCACCGAGTCCGCCGCCGGCGGCGTGTCCGTGGGCGTTGAAGTGGCGATGCAGTGGAACGACAGCTACAGCGAAAGCGTGCTGTGCTTCACCAACAACATCCCGCAGCGCGACGGCGGTTCGCACCTGACCGGCCTGCGCGCCGCGATGACGCGCATCATCAACAAGTACATCACGGACAACGAGCTGGCCAAGAAGGCCAAGGTCGAGACGTCCGGCGACGACATGCGCGAAGGCCTGGCCTGCGTGCTGTCCGTGAAGGTGCCCGAGCCCAAGTTCAGCAGCCAGACCAAGGACAAGCTGGTGTCCAGCGAAGTGCGTCCGGCCGTTGAAGAAGCCGTGGCCCGCACGCTGGAAACCTGGCTGCTCGAGCACCCGAACGACGCCAAGGCCCTGTGCAACAAGATCGTCGAAGCCGCGCGTGCCCGCGAAGCCGCGCGCAAGGCGCGCGAGATGACGCGCCGCAAGAGCGTGCTGGAAGGCGCCGGCCTGCCCGGCAAGCTGGCTGACTGCCAGGAAAAGGATCCCGCGCTGTGCGAGCTGTACATCGTCGAGGGTGACTCCGCAGGCGGCTCGGCCAAGCAGGGCCGCGACCGCAAGTTCCAAGCCATCCTGCCGCTGCGCGGCAAGGTGCTGAACGTCGAGAAGGCGCGCTTTGACCGCCTGATCGCCAGCGAGCAGATCGCCACGCTGATCACGGCGCTGGGCACCAGCATCGGTCCCGATTTCAACGTGGACAAGCTGCGCTACCACCGCCTCATCATCATGACCGACGCGGACGTCGACGGTGCGCACATCCGCACCCTGCTGCTCACGCTGCTGTACCGTCAGATGCCCGAGCTGGTGCAGCGCGGCTACGTGTACATCGCGCAGCCGCCGCTCTACAAGGTCAAGGTTGGCCGCGAAGAGCGCTATCTGAAGGATGACCAGGAAGAAGCGCAGTTCATGCTGACGCTCGCCCTGAAGGACGCCGAGATCATCTCGGGCGGCAACATCATCCGCGGCGAAGAGCTGAACGACCTGGCCCGCCAGTACGTGGCGGCCGACGGCGTCATCGCCCGTCTGTCGCGCGTGTTCGACGTGGGCGCGCTGTCGGCCATGGCCGAAGGCGTCGAGATCAACCTGGAAACCGCCGAGTCCACCGCGGACTCCGCCAAGCGGCTGGCCGATGCCATGCGCGATCCCATCAACGGCAATGGCGTTGAAGTCGTTCCGCAATTCGACGAAGCCACCGAACGCCATCGCCTGTCCGTGCAGCGCATGCACCACGGCAACGTGCGCGTCAGCATCATCGACGCCGACTTCATCAATGGCTCCGATTACGCCATCCTGTCCAAGGCTGCCAAGAGCTTCCTGGGCAAGGTCGGCGCGCGTTCGATGGCCGCGCGCGGCGAAGGCGACAAGCGCAAGGAGCAGCCCGTGTCCGACTTCCGCGAAGCCATGCAGTGGCTGCGCAGCGAAGCCGACCGCAGCATCTCCAAGCAGCGCTACAAGGGTCTGGGTGAAATGAACCCCGAGCAGCTGTGGGAGACCACGATGGACCCGAAGGTGCGCCGCCTCTTGCGCGTGCAGATCGAGGACGCCATCGCGGCCGACGAGGTCTTCACCACGCTGATGGGCGACGACGTCGAACCGCGCCGCAACTTCATCGAAACGCACGCGCTGTCGGCGGGCAATATCGACGCCTGATCGTGATGGATCCCGCGAATACCTAGATTCCTCCCGGGATATCCGGTGTTCGTACAAGGGGCTGCTTTTGCAGCCCCTTTTTCATTGGTGCCCGGCGTTTCAAATCAACTCTGACGCGGCGTCGATGCGCAGCGTATTGCCCCGATGCGTGGCGATTATCCATAAATATGGATAGTTATTTCAATCTTGCAGGGTTTATCCATTATCCCGGCACGCCTACAGTACCTCCATGCGCAGTCAACACGGCGATTCAGGAGACTTCCCTCCCTAGCCGGCTGACTGACAACTTCCTCATCAAGTAAATGGAGCTCATCATGAATCAGCAACTCAACGGCAAGATTGCACTCGTCACCGGCGGCACCACGGGCATCGGCCTGGCGACCGCCCAGGAATTGGCCGCGCAGGGGGCGCGCGTTTTCATCACCGGCCGCCGTCAGGCCGAGCTTGACGCCGCCGTGGCCAGCATCGGCGGCGCGGCAACGGGCATCCGCGCCGACGCGTCGGTGCTGAGCGACCTGGACAACGTCTACGCCCAGATCGCCAAGAGCGCCGGCAAGCTCGACATCCTGTTCGCCAACGCGGGCGGCGGCGACATGATGCCGCTGGGCGCGATCACGGAAGAGCACTTTGATCGCATCTTCGGCACCAATGTGCGCGGCACCTTGTTCACCGTGCAAAAGGCCTTGCCGTTGCTGGTCGATGGCGCCTCGGTAATTCTCACCGCGTCGACCGTATCGATCCAGGGCACGGAAAACTTCAGCGTGTATAGCGCCAGCAAGGCCGCGGTGCGCAACTTCGCGCGCTCATGGGCGCTGGATCTGAAGCCGCGCGGCATCCGCGTGAATGTTGTGAGCCCCGGTCCGATCCGCACGCCGGGCCTGGGCGGTCTGGTTCCCGACGAAGCCCGCCAGGGTCTGTTCGATCATCTGGCCGCGCAGGTGCCGCTGGGCCGCCTGGGCGAACCGCAAGAGATCGGCAAGGCCGTGGCGTTTCTGGCTTCCGACGCGGCGAGCTTCGTCAATGGCATCGAGCTGTTTGTCGACGGCGGGATGGCGCAGGTCTGAGCGCATTGCACTTCCGATCGCGACTTCAACATGAAATTCGTGACTCATTGCGTACTGGCGCTGGCTGCGATGTGCAGCGCGCCTTATACGCACGCACAGGAAACATCACCCATGAAACCCGACATGCACGACGCCGCCGATGTGGCGCAACGCTTGATCGACGTCCATTTTTCGATATGGAACGACGCCGATTCACACTCCCGCGAATTGAAGTTTGACCAGGTGTACACGCAAGATTTCTTCGTGGCCGATCAAAGCGGCGTCGCTGCAGGTTACGCGGAAGTAAACCGCCTGATCGAGCAGTTGCAAGGAACCCATGCGGGATTCCGGTTCACGCCCGCTCCGATTACTTGGAATCATGGTGTCGGCCGTGTGGTCTGGAGCTATGGTCCGCGCGGCAATCCGGATCAGGTGCACGGAGAGGATATCTTCACCATCAAAGACGGCAAGCTTGCGAGCGCCCACGTCTTTCTCGATCGTCCGTAAGTGAGATACGCATCATGAATCTACTGGCTTCTTGCTTCATGGCGATTGGCGTTCTGGCAGGCGGGGCATCGCACGCGGCCGGCATCCGCGTGGCGGGTGTGGATCACGTGGGTATCAACGTGCCCGATCTGAAACAGGCGGAGACGTTCTTCGTTAGTGCCTTCGGATGCGAACCGGTGACACGAATCGGGCCATTTCAGCTGGATCCGACGGCGTCGCCCGATGCTGCGGGTTTCGCGCCCCGCGCCGATAGCGTCACGATTGCCATGCTGCGTTGCGCGGAGGGTTCGAACATCGAGTTGTTCGAGTACAGGAATTCGCGCGGCAGCAAGACCATGCCTCGTGCCGAGGATATTGGCGCCTCGCATATCGCGTTCTACACCGACGATATCGAGGGCGCGGTGTCATATCTGAAGGCTCAAGGCATCACCGTTCTGGGTAAACCCGTCACGATGACATCGGGCGATACCGAAGGTGAGACGTGGGTCCACTTTCGCTCGCCTTGGGGTTCAGACATGGAACTCGTCAGCTACCCGAATGGCAAGGGATATGAGCGCCGCAGCAGCCTCAGGCTGTGGAATCCCAAGCACCCCGGCCAGTGAACCCCGACCCGGCCTGAGGCGCGCAGCGGGCCATGCGGTGCGCGGGACCGCCCGCGCGATGCGCATGCCGATGTTTGCAGCACGAGTATTCCTATGAATGATCCGGATACCTTGGTTCAGTTCTGGTCTACCGATACGGTTCCCGTGACGCAAAGAAGGAAGTACTGGATAGATGCGGTGGGCCAATCCATCGCCAAGGTGGAAATCACCATCCCGGACGATGCGCACTTTCGGGCAGAACTTCGGTCGCGTGAGATGGGCGTGTTGCGCATCAGCAAGACCGAGGCCAGCGTCGGCGTGACGGTCCGGCGTACCGCGGCCAACATCGCCACAGATAGCCATGAGCGCTATTTTCTCGTTGGGTCATACCGCGCCATGTGGTCATTGGGCACCCGTGGACGTGCCGAACGCTTGCAACCTGAAGACCTTGTCTTGTTGAGTTCGCGCCGGGAGTACACGCTGCGCCTGCCGGAAGCGTCGGAGGTCTTTTCGATAAGTTTTCCAAGCAGCTGGATCAGCGTATGGATAGCCAATCCTGAAGATCACGTCGGCGTTCGCCTGGATGCCTCGACAGGCTGGTCTCGCGTGTTGTGCGCGTTTGTCCGGCAGCTATGTTCGGAGTTTGCGGACGCCACGGTTGATATGCAGAGCACGCTCGTCGATCAACTTGGCGCCCTCATCGGTCTTGCCGTGGAGGATGCTCCCGATACGACGCGCAGCGCCGCCAGAAGTGTGTATGAACGAGTACGAAAGGTGCTGCTCGACCGCCATGTTGAGTCCAGCCTCACGGCTGCGGATGTGGCGGCAGATCTGGGCATGTCGGTGCGTACCTTGTATCGGCACACGTCCGGATTACGGATATCAATTCCGCGGGCGATTGCCGAGATACGCCTGGAGACGGCGAAGCGAATGCTCGCGAGTCGTGTCTTTCGCGCCTTGAGTGTCGCGGAGATTGGCCGCAGGTGCGGCTACAGCGATGCATCGCATTTTGTCAGGCAGTTTCGTCTGTTCTGCGGGCTGACGCCCGGCGAGTTTCGCCGGCAGACCTAGGTTCGCCTTCGGCATGTCCTGGAGAGCTGCCGCTACGTATTTCACGGTCGGGTCTGAAGCCGGACATGGCACAACCAGGCAATCACCGTGGCGCAGAACGGCCATTGGTGCTTCAGACCCGCTACTAGAATTTTTGGCGGGTTGCTGGACGCCTTTGCCTTGACTGTGGTTCAGACGAGTGTGGGCGCGTTCGCCACAACCGCTTTCCGAGCCGCTTTTTCAGAGACACCAAAAATGATAGTAGAGATCGGCAGTGCCAGTTCGACGCCAGTCGCTTCGCGGTACGAACCACCGTCCCCCCCTCGCGCTTCTCAAGTGAATGAAGTCAGCACCATGGAGCCGGAGTCGCAGACAAATGCTGACGCGTCGTCGGCCGACACGTCGGCGGCGCAACAGAGCAAGGACTCGGATCCCGCCAAGAATGGAGGCGAATCGCTTGAGTCGCTCAGGGAGCAGATTGCGCAATTGGAGAAGCAGCTTGCGCAAGCGCTGGAGGAGTTGCGCGATGTTCAGTCGGCCACCATGGATGAAAAGCAGAAGGCCGCGCTGACGGCCGCCCTTCAGGTGAAAGTGGCCGTGTTGAATTCGTCCTTGATGTCCATGATGATGAAGCTGGCAGAAGCCATTGCCAATGAGAACGGCAAGAACTTTGAGAGTGCGGTTGCGCTGGCGGCGTCTCAAGGTGGTGGCGGCAGCGCGGGTTGAATGGGCGCCAGCGGATCTGCCCGCGGTGGATTCGCGAATACACTTCGATCTGGAAGACCTGACGAAAGGCCGTGCGGATTGAACGTGATTGCACATCGAAGGCCAGCCCGATCCGGGCTGGCCTTTTGGCTTTCCGGATCCGGCGATCAGGCGTCACCAATCAAGCGCCCCAGGGCGCCTCTGCAATCAAAGGAAGTGAAGATGGGAAATCGGGCCTGGCTGTATCTGTGCTCGGACGAGGATGAAAGCGAACCGCCCGCGGAGATCGCCAGCGCGAACGGCAACCTGCCGACGTTGTGGCAGGTGCTGCTGGCGAGTGGCGAGTCCGTTGCGGCGCCGGATGAACAGGACCTCCTTGGTGATGGCGATGGGGCGGGCATTGCCGCCGATGTGTGTGCCGCCCGCGCGCGTCTGAGGGAATTGGCGGCGTTCATGCGGTCGCATGCGGATCGGGATGATGCGCCGCACATGCTGCAGTTTGACGCCGCCACGCAGTATCTGGACGAGCTGATCGACGAACACGACGGCAAAGGCGACCTGTGGATAAGCGCAAATCTGAATGAACTGGCGTGGCTGTACGCGGGCGGCGCGGCGGCTTACGTTCACCAGACGCGCACGTTGTGCGACGAACGCTGGCGGGCGCTGCAGCAAGGCATGCAGGTCGGCGACCTGGCCGCCGTCTGCCAGTTGCTGGACGTGCAGGATGCCGGCGACGCGTCCGGCTGGGCGTGGGGGTTCGGCTTTGGGGGGTTGTCGCATTCCTACTTTCACGAACAGGAGCCGGCCCGCACGGTCAGTTTCGAGGACTACGTGGCTGAGGGCGGCGATGATGACGGCGCCTGGCTTGGCGGCGGGTTGTACCGCTACCGTGTGGACAAGTTGTGGGGGCTGCGCGCCGTCGATCCGGAAGCCGAATCCGACGACGATTGCTGGCTGCCGGTGATGGCGCCGCAGTGGGATGCGATCTGGCCCAGCGGCGCGTCCGATGAAGGCGTGCTGTGGATAAGCCGCGAAGGACGCACCGGGCTGCTGCAGGTGGCGGAGAACGTCGTGCGCGTGCTGGTGGCGCCGCGCTTTGACGCGGTGTGGGATTTTGAAGAGGACGTGGCAAGCGTCCAGGTGGGCGACAGGGTCGGTTTGATCGCCGCGGACGGCCGTGAAATCCTGCCGCCGTCACTGGATGAGGCCTGGAACTGCGCGCAAGGCCTGGTGGTGGCGCGCGTGGGAGATCGGCTGGGCTTTGTGGACAAGTCGGGTGGCTGGGCGATCACGCCGCGCTTCGAGGACGCGGGGTCGTTCTGCCCCGGGGGCCTGGCGCCCGCGCTCGAGGCGCAGGCGTGGGGGCTCGTCGACCGGCGCGGCGCATGGGTGGTGGCGCCCGAGTGGGAGGACGTTTATTGGGACGAGGACCTGCACGCGTTCATCACCGAGCGCGATGGGATGCAGGGGCTGATCGACGCGTCGGGTCGCCCGGTGCTGGATGCGAGCTTTGCCGCGCTGGCGCCGCTGGATACCTCGGCGGAAGCCGCCGAGCTGTGGACAAGCGGCTTGATGCGCATCAGCGTGCTGACGCCCGATGCGCGGCGCGGCGTGGTGGATGGCGAGGGGGCGGTGCGGGTGCCCCTCGTTTACAGCGATCTCGGCGAGGTGAGCTGGCTGCCGTCGGAACTGCCTGGCGTCCCGGAGCCCGCGCCTGAAGGCCAGGCGGGGCGCTATGCGCGGATCCTGGCGAATGTGGGTCGCGATGACGATGGCGACGAGAAGTGGGCCGAAGGCGTCTACGACATGGCCGAAGGCCGCGAAGTCCTGGCCTGCCGGCATGTGCTGACGTTCGGGCTGGCGTGGGACGGCGGGTATGGGTGGCTGGCGCTGCAAGCGGGCCATGCGCCCTGCCCTCACAACGTGGACGGCCTTTACGTGGGCGTGGCGCGGGCCGGTGGCGACTGGCTGCATGAACCTGTCTACGCCTGGATCGGATCGCCGGAGTCCTTGCAGACGGCGGCGGGCGTCTACAACGGCCCGCCGGCGATTGTCGCGCAGTGGACCGAGGGCGAGCCGGTGCGGGCCATGCGGGGCGATACGGGTGGGCTGGTGATGCTGCACCGTGACGGGCGGGTGACGCCGACGTAGGCCGTTGCCGCAACGGTGTCTGACACCCTGGGGAGATGGTCGCCGGTTTGCGGCGGTGTCTCAGCGGGTGTCAGACACCTGATCGTGCGAGCCTAGGCAGTTGCGGCAAAGGTGTCTGACACCCTGGGGAGATGGTCGCCGGCTTGGGGCGGTGTCTCAGCGGGTGTCAGACACCTGATCGTGCGAGCCTAGGCAGTTGCGGCAAAGGTGTCTGACACCCTGGGGAGATGGTCGTCGGTTTGTGGCGGTGTCTCAGCGGGTGTCAGACACCTGATCGTGCGAGCGTAGGCAAGTGCGGCAAAGGTGTCTGACACCCTGGGGAGATGGTCGTCGGTTTGTGGCGATGTCTCAGCGGGTGTCAGACACCTGATCGTGCGAGCCTAGGCAAGAGCGGCAAAGGTGTCTGACACCCTGGGGAGATGGTCGCCGGTTTGTGGCGATGTCTCAGCGGGTGTCAGACACCTGATCGTGCGAGCCTCGGCAAGTGCGGCAAAGGTGTCTGACACCCTGGGGAGATGGTTGTCGGTTTGTGGCGGTGTCTCAGCGGGTGTCAGACACCTGATCGTGCGGGCCTAGGCAGACACCGTCTCCACGTTCATCGCTGCAGCGAACGGCTACCGCGGTGGCCGCGCCTTCAAATCCCCCATCTCTTCCTGCATCAGCTGGTGCGCATAGCGCGAGAACACCGTGACCAGGCGCGTGCGCGTGTGATACGGGGGATACAGCAGCGCCACCGTGACCGGGACCGCCGGGCTGAACGGCCGGACCTCGACGCCGTTCGCTTCGTATTCCTCGCGCGCCGCCAGCGGGTTGATCAGCGCCACGCCCAGCCCCGCGCCCACCAGCGCGCACACCGACGAGCCCAGTCCGGCTTCGGCCACTGTATGGCGCTCGACCTTGGCGGACTTGAAGACGGCGTCGATTTTTTCGCGCAGCGGGGTGCCGCTGGGAAACGCGACGAAGGGCTCGCCCGCGAAGTCGGCGGGCTTGAGCTTTTTCAGTTTGGTCAGGCGGTGTCCGCGCGGCAGCACCGCCACGCAGCTCATCGTGAGCACCGGCTCGACCTGGATGCCGGGCGCCTCGCCGGACAGCATCGCCAGCCCCGTGTCGCAGAACCCCGAGCTGATCCAGTTGTGAACCGCGCTGGCGTTGCCCGAGTGGATGGACACCATGACGTCCGGGTACTCGGTCTTGAAGGCGGCCACGATGCGCGCCAGGAGCCCGCCCGCCAGGCGTGGCATGGCCGCCACACTCAGGCGGCTGGCGCTGAACGAGCGGATGCTGGCCGCCGCCGACTCGAGGCCGGCGAGGCCGATGAAGGTCTTTTCGACCTCCTGAAAGAAGCGCGACCCGTCCTGAGTCGGGCTCAGCCGGCTGCCATTGCGGTCAAACAATGGAAACTGGGTGATGGCTTCCAATTGCGCGATTAAGCGGCTAACGTGCGGCTGCGAGGTATGCACTCGGCGGGCCGCAGCGGTCATGGATCCGGTCATCATGACGGCGCGGAACGCCTCAATGTGTCGCAAGCCCATGCGAGTAATGGCCATGTCAAATCCGTATAGAGGAATACCTGATTGGAACTGGATAAAACCATACTGCTAGTTGATACTTTTTGCCAGCCGCGGGGCTCATCGCGGGACGCGGCGGTCGCCAGCCAGACTGGATCCGCCGATCGTGTACATAAACACGCGCCGCACGTACGGCGCCAAGGGAATCAGATGAAAGCACTTGCCGCGATCTCCGTCGCCGCCGCCCTGCTGGGCACCACCGCGACGGCCCATGCCGAAGGTCCCAGCCGCCTGGACAAGATCCGGGAAACCGGCGTCCTCACGATCGGCCACCCCGAGACCTCGGTGCCGTTTGCCTATCTGGACGGCAACCAGAAGCCGATCGGCTATACGGTCGAGATCTGCCAGGAAGTCGCCAAGTACGTGCAGGAAGCGCTGAAGCTGCCCAAGCTGGAAGTCCGCTACAACCCGACGACGTCGGCCACGCGCATTCCGCTGCTGGCCAACGGCACGATCGACCTGGAGTGCGGCAACACCACCAACAACGAAGCCCGCCACAAGCTGGTGTCCTTCGCGCCCACGACCTTCGTGGCGCAGGTGGTGCTGGTGGCGCGCAAGGACGGCGGCGTGGACCCCAATGACCTGTCCTCGTTCCGCGGCAAGACCATCGCGGCGCAGGCCGGCGGCCAGACGTTCAAGCTGATCTCGCAACTGAATGCGCAGGGCAACCTGGGCATTTCCATGGCGCCCACCAAGGACACCGCCGAGACCATCCTGATGGTGGAATCGGGCCGCGCCGCGGGTTCGGCCAATGACGACGGCATCGCCTATGGCGCCGTGGCCTCGTCCAAGAACCCGGACGCCTTCGTGATCGGCAAGAAGGGTCTGGAACTGGCGCCCTACGGCATCATGCAGCCCAAGGACGATCCCAAGTTCAAGAAGGTGGTCGACGATGCGGTGCTGGACCTGATGAAGACCGGCAAGGTTGCCGCGCTGTACGACAAGTACTTCAACGCGCCGATCCCGCCCAAGCAGATCAACCTGAAGTATCCGATGAGCGACGCGCTGAAGCGCGCCCTCGCCAAGCCCACCGACTCGGGTGATCCCAAGGCCTACGAGTAAGCCGCATGCCGCGGGGCGCAGCGCGTTTCCGCGGCGCATGAAGCAAGGACGCCGGCCATGACCGGCGTTGCAATCAAGGGCGAGGGCATGAATTACAACTGGAATTGGAGCGTCTTCCTGGAGATGTCGCCGGACGGCGTGCATACCTTCCTGGAAACGATCCTGATCGGCGTGGGCTGGACGCTCGCGCTGGCACTGACGGCGTGGGTGTTCTCGCTGTTGCTGGGGTCCTGGCTTGGCGTGATGCGCACGGCGCAGTCCCGTCTGATGAACGCCATCGGCGCGACCTATGTGGAGCTCTTTCGCAATGTGCCGCTGCTGGTGCAGATGTTCCTGTGGTACTTCGTGCTGCCCGAACTGCTGCCGCATGCCTGGGGCCTGGCGATGAAGCAGATGCCGCAGCCGTGGGGGCAGTTCGTGCCTGCGGTGCTGTGCCTGGGCTTTTACGGATCGGCGCGCGTGGCCGAGCAGTTGCGCGCAGGCATCCAGTCGCTGCCGCGCGGCCAGTTTCAGGCGGGGACCGCGCTGGGCCTGACCGAGGCGCAGGTCTACCGCTACATCATCCTGCCCGAGGCCTATCGCATCGTGCTGCCGCCGCTGACCTCGGAGTTCATGGGCACGATCAAGTATTCGTCGGTGGCGCTGACCATCGGCCTGTTGGAATTGACGGGCCAGGCGCGCTCCATGGCGGAGTTCAGCTTTCACATTTTCGAGGCGTTCTCGGCCGCGACGGTGATCTACCTGATTTTGAACGGCATCGTCGTGCTGGGGATGCGCACGCTCGAGCGCCGTGTCGCGGTGCCTGGCCTGATCGGCGCGGCCGCGAAGTCGCCTGCGGGATTGGGGCGCTGAGATGGGCAAATTCGATTTCGATGTGATCTGGGGCTCGCTGCCGTACCTGTTCCAGACCGGCATGACCTTCACGCTGACGCTGACGGTGCTGGCGGCGGTGATGGGGCTGGCGCTGGGCACGATCCTGGCGATGATGCGCCTGTCGCGCTACAAGATCCTGTCGGTGCCGGCGGGCATCTACGTGAACGTGATGCGCTCGATCCCGCTCCTGCTGGTGATCTTCTGGTTCTACTTCTTGATGCCGTACATCGCCGCGTGGGTGGTGGGCTCGCCCACGCCGCTGCGCGTGGGGGCGTTCAACTCGGCGGTAATCACGTTCACGCTGTTCGAGGCCGCGTACTTCTGCGAAATCATGCGCGCCGGCATCCAGTCCATCGCGCGCGGCCAGGTGTCGGCCAGCATGGCGCTGGGCCTGAACCATTGGCAGGGCATGCGCTACGTCGTGCTGCCGCAGGCGCTGCGCAACATGGTGCCGGCGCTGCTGACGCGCGTCATCATCCTGTTCCAGGACACGTCGCTGGTGTATGTGCTGTCGCTCACCGACTTCCTGGGCGCCGCGTCCAAGATCGGCCAGCGCGACGGCCGGCTGGTCGAACTCTATCTCTTCGTGGCGGTGGTGTATTTCGTGATTTGCTTCACGGCATCGCGTCTGGTCAAGCAGCTTGAAAAGCGCACGCGGGTGCTGCGCTGAGCCGCTTGCCGCGGCGCCCACGTTATCCACAGGTTCAACGATGCAATCCTCTTCCAATCCCCCGATGATCGAGATCCGGCAGGTCAGCAAATGGTACGGCGACTTTCAGGTGCTGGACGACTGCTCCACCACCGTGCGCCGCGGTGAAGTCGTCGTGGTGTGCGGCCCGTCGGGGTCGGGAAAGTCCACGCTGATCAAGACGGTCAACGCGCTCGAGCCCTTTCAGAAGGGCGAGATCGTGGTCAACGGCGTGTCGGTGGGCGATCCGCGCACCAACCTGCCCAAGCTGCGCGCGGTGGCGGGCATGGTGTTCCAGCACTTCGAGCTGTTCCCGCACCTGTCGGTGACCGAGAACCTGTGCCTGGGGCAGATCAAGGTGCTGAAACGCGGCAAGGACGAAGCGCGTCAGCGCGCGCTTGCCCTGCTCGAACGCGTGGGCCTGTCGGCGCACAAGGACAAGCATCCCGGCGAACTGTCGGGCGGCCAGCAGCAGCGCGTGGCGATCGCCCGGGCGCTGTCGATGGACCCGGTCGTGATGCTGTTCGATGAGCCCACGTCGGCGCTGGACCCGGAGATGGTCAACGAGGTGCTGGACGTGATGACCGACCTCGCGGGCGAAGGCATGACCATGATGGTGGTGACCCACGAGATGGGATTCGCGCGCCGCGTCGCCGACCGTGTGATCTTCATGGACGGCGGCAAGATTGTCGAGGACTGCCAGAAGGAGCAGTTCTTCGGCAATGTCGAGGAGCGTGCCCCGCGCACGCGCCAATTTCTTTCCAAAATTTTGCAGCATTGAACGCCATGACCCAGCGGACCCCCGCCGAACCCCCCCAACTCCGCGTCGACCTGCGCAGCGATACGGTCACGCACCCGACCGCCGCCATGTACGAGCGCATGCGCACCGCGCCGATCGGCGATGACGGCCTGGACGGCGATCCCACCGTGCGCGAGCTGGAGGCCTACGTGGCGGCCAGCCTGGGCAAGGAGGCGGGTCTGTTCGTGCCGAGCTGCACGATGGCCAACCTGCTGGCCGTGCTGGCGCAAACGCAACGCAGCGAGCAGGTGGCGCTGGAAGCGACTGCCCACATGTACACGTCCGAACGGGGCGCGGCCACGTTCACGGGCCTGTTCTACCAAGGCTTGCCCGGCGCCGAAGGCGCGATGGACCTGAACCGGCTCGAAGACGCGCTGATGACCGGCGGCCACCGCCTCAAGACCGCGTTGGTGGCGATGGAGACGTCGCACAACAACGCGGGCGGCGCGGTGCTGCCGCTGGACCACATGCAGGCCGTGCATGGCATGGCCCGCGCCGCTGGCGTGCCGGTGCACCTGGATGGTGCGCGGCTGTTCAACGCGGCGGTGGCGCTGGGCGTGCCGGCCGCGGACATCACGCGTCATACGGATACGGTGTCGCTGTGCCTGTCCAAGGGCCTGAGCGCGCCGGTGGGTGCGGTGCTGGCGGGCAGCCAGGACGTGATCGCCAAGTCGCGCTCGCTGCGCCGCATGCTGGGCGGCACGCAGCGCCAATCCGGCATCATGGCCGCAGCCGGCCTGGAAGGCGTGCAGCACATGAGCGCGCGTCTGGCCGAAGACCACGTGCGCGCGCGCCGGCTGAGCGACGGCGTCAACACGCTGGCGCCCGCGCTGACCGCGACCGTGCCGCAAACCAACATCGTGCAGGTCGAGACCGCCGACACCGGCATGACCAATGCCGAATGGGTCGCTGCCCTGCAGGCGCAAGGCGTGCTGACGCGTCCCTGGGGCCGCACGCGGCTGCGTTGCGTCACGCACCGGCACATCGGCGATGACGATATCGATGTGGCCGTCAAGGCGTTTTCCGCGGTGCTGAACGCGCGCTGATTCAGCCTTTTTTGGGGTGGGCGATGCGATAATGCCCGCCATGTCCACCCCCACTCATCTTTCCCGGAAAGACTATTTCTGCGCCCTCGCGGTGGTGGTCATCTGGGGTCTGAATTTTGTCGTCATGAAGGTCGGCATGCGGGGCTTGTCTCCCATGATGCTGGGCGCGTTGCGATTCGCGCTGGCGGCCTTCCCGCTCATTCTCTTCGTGCGCATGCCGCGTCTGCCGTGGCACTGGGTCGCGGCCTACGGGCTGGTCCAGGGGCTGGGCCAGTTCGGCCTGCTCTTTACCGCGCTCAAGTTCGGCATGCCGGCCGGCATGGCGTCGCTTGTCATCCAGACCCAGGCTTTCTTCACGTTGCTGCTGGCCGCGCCGGTGCTGCATGAGCGCGCCCGGCGGCATCACTGGATCGGCCTGGGCGTGGCCGCAATGGGCCTCGCGGTCATTGCCGGGGCGCGCGGCGACGGGCCGGGGCAGATGACGATGCTGGGTTTTGTCCTGACGCTGGGGGGCGCGTTCATGTGGGCGGTGTCCAACATGATCGTGCGGCTGGCCAGCCGCAAGGCGCCCGGCTACGACCCCTTCGCCTTCATTGCCTGGAGCAGTGCCGCGCCGGTGCTGCCCTTCCTGGCGCTGGCCGTGCTGATCGACGGCTGGGAACCGGTGGTGGGCATGGTCACCGGCATGGGCTGGGGCGAAGCGCTGTCGGTGCTGTATCTGGCGGTGCTGGCCACCCTGGTCGCCTACACGCTGTGGACGCAGCTGCTGTCGCGCCACCCCGCGGCCAAGGTCGCGCCGTTCTCGCTGCTGGTGCCGGTGGTGGGGCTGTGGGCGGCGTCCATGGCGTTCGGCGAGCGGCTGCAGCCGCTGCAATGGGCGGGCGCCGGATGCGTGCTGGCCGGGCTGGTCATCAACCAGGTTGGCGCGCGCTGGTTGCGTACGCGCTAACGCCAGTCAGCCTTTACGGTACCGGGGCCTCGTCCGCCCGGCCTACAGCGTGCCGGCGAGGGCCCGCGGCCCTCAAAGTTGCTCGAAGCGGATGTAACGCTTATCGGTGTACTCCCGGCGCGTGATGATTTCCTGCACCGATGCGCCCGGCGGTCCGCGGCGCAGCCATTCCAGCATGTGATCGACCTGGTCGGGCGTGCCCTGCACCAGCGCCTCGACCGTGCCGTCCAGCATGTTCTGCACCCAGCCCTTCGCGCCAAGCATGTGAGCGCGCCGCACCGTGGCGTGCCGGTATCCCACGCCTTGCACCGTGCCGCTGACGGTGACGTGGACGGTTTCGATCTGGGTATCGGCCTTAGGGTCTTGCATGGGTTTTTCCTTCGGATGATGCGCCGCCACGCACGACTGGCGTAGGCGGAACCGGCTACAGCGGATGGTCTATAGGCCCGGCGGGCTTCGAAGCGATACGTTAGAGCCCATGTCAAAACGTGCCAGCTTAGAAATACCCATTACCAGAGCTTGGAGAAGCCATTATGGAAGAGACCAGTTTGTTGTCGGATGCCGAGACAGCGCGCTACAGGGATCAGGGGTACCTGGCCTTGAAGGACATGTGCCCTCAGGACGAGGTCGGCTACATCCGCAGGACGCTGCTGGACTTGTTCTCGAACAAGACGGGTTACAACGAGGGCGCGCAGTATGACTTTGTGAGCCGTGACGATCCGACCAAGCCCGCCAAGTTTCCAAGTCTGCACGATCCGCGACATTATGCCCCGGGACTGCTGAAGACGGTTTACCACGAACGCACGCTGGAACTGGCGCGGCAGCTGCTGGGCCCGCAGGCGGCGCTGTATGGCGAGCACGCGTTGCTCAAGCCCGGCCCGCACGGACCGGAAACGCCGTGGCACCAGGACGAAGCGTTCCGGTCGCCGGACTTTGTCTACAACGAACTGAGCATCTGGCTGGCGCTACAGCCGGCCACCGTCGAGAACGGCTGCATGCAGTTCCTGCCGGGATCGAACAAGTGGGACGTGCTGGAGCATCGTTCCCCGGGCGGCGACAAGACGCTGCATCCGCTGGAATGCTGCGGCGATTTCCCGCGCGATCAGGCGGTGGCCGAGCCGCTCGATCCGGGGGGCATCACCGTGCACGATGCGCGCACGCTGCACTTCACCGGACCGAACACGTCGCAGACGCCGCGGCTGGCGTACATCCTGATCTACAACACGCCGCCTGTGTACAAGCCGGGACGCCGGGAATTCCCGTGGCTGGAAGGCCGCTGGACCGACAGCCAGACCCGCAAGAAGCAATGGCACAAGCGCGGCGGGCTGGCGGTGGACGTGATGCGCCGGCTGCCGGGCGCGCGGCTGACCAGCCCGCGCTGGGTGGCGTGGGCGACGATCCGCGCGGTCAGCAAGGTGTGGCCGCGCTAGGGCTGGGCGTGCAGGGGCCATAGAGCCTTTGCGCAGGGGGGCGAACGGGGCCGGCAAGCGACGCTTGCCGGCCTCGGCGCGTATACTGGGCGGCGCTGGCGCCCCCCTATCACTCCACAGACACCATGACCGCTAACCTTTCTACGATCACCTGCATCGAAGATTTGCGCGTTGTCGCGCAGAAGCGCGTGCCGCGCATGTTCTACGACTACGCCGATTCCGGCGCCTGGACCGAAGGCACCTATCGCGCGAACGAAAGCGACTTTCATCGGATCAAGCTGCGCCAGCGCGTGGCGGTCAACATGGAAGGCCGGTCGCTGCGCACCACCATGGTGGGTCAGGACGTCGTCATGCCGCTGGCGATTTCGCCCACGGGCCTGACCGGCATGCAGCATGCCGACGGTGAGATCCTGGCCGCCAAGGCTGCCGCCGATTTCGGCGTGCCGTTCACGCTGTCCACGATGAGCATCTGCTCGCTGGAAGACGTGGCGCAGGCCACCGGCAAGCCCTTCTGGTTCCAGCTCTACGTGATGCGCGACCGCGAGTTCGTGGGCAACCTGATCGACCGCGCCAAGGCCGCCGGCTGCTCGGCGCTGGTGCTGACGCTGGACCTGCAGATCCTGGGCCAGCGCCACAAGGACATCAAGAACGGCCTGTCGACGCCGCCCAAGCCCACGCTGCGCAACCTCATCAACCTGGCGACCAAGCCGCGCTGGTGCATGGGCATGCTGGGCACCAAGCGCCGCACCTTCGGCAACATCGTCGGCCACGCCAAGGGCGTGAGCGACCTGTCGTCGCTGTCGTCGTGGACGGCCGAGCAGTTCGATCCCCGCCTGAGCTGGGACGACGTGGAATGGATCAAGCAGCGCTGGGGCGGCAAGCTCATCATCAAGGGCATTCTTGATGTCGAAGACGCGCAGCTCGCCGCCAACAGCGGCGCCGACGCGCTCATCGTCAGCAACCACGGCGGGCGCCAGCTCGACGGCGCCATGTCGTCCATCGCGGCCCTGCCGGGAATCGCCGACGCCGTGGGTTCGAAAATCGAGGTGTGGATGGACGGCGGCATCCGCTCCGGCCAGGACATCCTGAAGGCCGTGGCGCTGGGCGCGCGCGGCACGATGATCGGCCGCGCCTTCCTGTACGGGCTGGGCGCGTATGGCCAGGCCGGCGTCACCCGCGTGCTGGAGATCCTGTACAAGGAAATGGACACGACGATGGCGCTGTGCGGCCGCCGCACGATCGAGCCGGGCGACCGCAGCATCCTGCTGCCGGGCACATATCCGACCTGATCGCCGACGCTTGTCGAGAAAACCCGGACCTTCACGTGTCCGGGTTTTTTTATGCGCGGACGCCGCGCACCGGCGCCTTGCTTACGCCCCGTTGCCCGTGCCCAGAAACTGGCTGGGGCGGCGCAGCGCCGGATCGAAGGGGTTGATCTGCGCGCCCACCGCGTCGGCCTCGCGGCGCAGCATTTCCACGATCAGCGGCAGGCGTTCGTCGCTGATGCGTTCGATGGGCGCCGCCACACTCAGCGCCGCGACCGTGACGCCGTTGGGATCGTAGACCGGCACTGCCAGCCCCGCGATGTTGGGAAACACGCCCTGCCCCTGGCTGCGCGCGTAGCGCAGTTCCAGGCATTCCTTGATGCGCACGCGCATCGAGATCTCGTCCACGAAGCCCAAATGATGCAGGCGCGGAATGTTGAAGCGCATGACCTCTTCGCGCTCGGCTTCGGGCAGGCTGGCCAGCAGCACCAGGCCGCCTTGTCCCATGCCGAGCGGCACGCGGCCGCCGATGTCGCCGGTGTGCGAACGCACCGGAAAGGCGCCGTCCACGCGGTCGACACAGACTGCGTCAAAACCGCTGCGCACCAGCAAAAAAATGGTGTCGTTGAGCATGCCCGACAGGCGCAGCATGGCGGGCCGGTAGAGGGTGCGCAGGCTGGACTGATGGTTGCCCGCGGCGGCCGCCAGCGAAAAGAAGGCGACGCTGAGCTGATACCCCTTGCTTTGGGCCGGCTGCTCCACCACACCCTCCTGCATCAGCCCCTGCAGCACCCGGTGCACCGTGGCCTGCGCCTGACCCGTGCGGGCGGCGATATCGGTCAGCCGCAGCTTGTCTCCCTTGGCGTCGGCCAGCACGCGCAACACGGCGAACGCCCGCTGCAACACGCCCTGGCCCGCGGAATCCTCCGGCGTTTCTGATTTCTTCATTCTCGGGTTCCGATAATCAAAATAGTCTGACGTATTTTTATCAAGAAATTCAGTCCAACGGAAATAACAAATAAAAAATTCGATTCTTCGGAAAACCCTAATTGACCCTCTGTTTTGGCGGCTCCTAGACTGCGCCATCACTTAGGCAGCCTGGGCGGCACTTTTTCCACCCGGCGGTGCAGGGCCCGGACGGGCCACGGGGTTTGGAACATGGCATTTCTGCGGCTGGACAACGTCTCCAAGAACTACGGCGATCTGCGTGTCGTCTCGGACTTCTGCCTGTCGGTCGACAAGGGCGAGTTCGTCTCGCTGCTCGGCCCCTCCGGCTGCGGCAAGACCACTACGCTGCAGATGATTGCCGGCTTTGCCGACGTGACCTGCGGCACCATCACGCTGGACGGCCGCGACATCACGCACGCCAAGCCCAACACGCGCGGTCTGGGCATCGTGTTCCAGAGCTACGCGTTGTTTCCGCACCTGACCGTGGCGGACAACGTGGCCTTTGGCCTGAAGATGCGCAAGGTCGAACGCGCCGAGCGCCAGGACCGCGTGCGCGAGGCGTTGGCCCTGGTCAAACTGGACAAGCACGCCGACCGTTTCCCGCGCGAACTGTCGGGCGGCCAGCGGCAACGCGTGGCGCTGGCCCGCGCGCTGGTGATCCGTCCGCCGGTGCTGCTCTTGGACGAGCCCCTGTCCAACCTGGACGCCAAGCTGCGCGAAGACATGCAGTTCGAGCTGCGCAGCATCCAGCGCAAGATCGGCACCACCACCGTCATGGTCACGCACGACCAGGCCGAGGCCCTGTCCATCAGCGATCGCGTCGTGGTCATGCAGGACGGCCGCGCGACGCAAGTGGACGCGCCCTACCGCATGTACGAACACCCGCAAAGCGAGTTCATCTCGCGCTTTGTCGGCAAGACCAATCTGCTGCCCGGCCGCGTGACGCGCTGCGGCGCGCAGGCCGAAGTGCAGACCGGCGCGTTGAGCCTTGTCGTCGATGGCGAAGGCCTGCGCCACGGCGACAGCGTGCAGCTATCGCTGCGGCCGGAGAAGCTGGTGCCCGTGCCGTCCGGCCAGGGCAAGCTGGCCTGTGTCGTCAACACGCGCTATTTCCTGGGCAGCCAGTGGATGTATGACCTGGATTCGCCCGTGGGCGCGTTGACCATCCTGACCCCCAACGACGGCCGCCGCCCGCATGACGACGGCGAACAGATCGGGCTGGACTGGGCGGACGGCGTGCTGCGCGTGCTGCGCGCACCTGCTGCCGCGGCGGCGGACTGACATGGCGACGCTTACGCAACGCGGCGCCGCCGCCAACCAGCCCAAGCCGCGCAACGACGGGATGCTGGCCATCCTGGGGTCCATCCCGCTGGCGCTCGTGTTTCTCACGCTGGTGCTCACGCCGCTGGCGTTGACCTTTGCCCTGTCGTTCCGGCCGTTCGACTACGCCACCGGCATCCAGCCCGGCCACACGTTCGAACACTACCTGGCCGTGGTGACGGACGGCTATTTCATCGAGATCTTCTGGCGCACGTTCTGGATCGCCGGCGTCACCACGCTGATCTGCGTGCTGATCGGCGCGCCCGAGGCCTACATCCTGTCGCGCATGCGCAAGCCTTGGCGCTCGATCTTCCTCTTGGTGGTGCTGTCGCCGCTGCTGATCTCGCTGGTGGTGCGCGCGTTCGGCTGGAGCATGCTGCTGGGGCCGGGCGGGCCGCTGGGCAAGGCGGCCGCCGCACTGGGGCTGGGAACGCTGCTGTACACGCCCACCGCGGTCATCATCGGCCTCGTGCACGTCATGCTGCCCTTCATGGTGATTCCGGTCTGGACGTCGCTGCAGAAGCTGGACCCCACGGTCGAGCACGCCGCGCTGTCGCTCAACGCCTCGCGCTTTCAGACGCTGACGCGCATCGTCCTGCCGCAGGCCATGCCGGGCATTCTGTCCGGCAGCCTCATCGTGTTTGGCCTGTCGGCCAGCTCCTTTGCCATCCCCGCCCTGTTGGGCGGACGGCGGCTGAAGATGGTGGCCACCGTCGTGTACGACGAGTTCCTGACCGAGCTGAACTGGCCGCTGGGCGCGGCGATCGCGATCGTGCTGCTGATCGTGAACGTGATCGTCATGATGGCGTACAACCGCGTCGTCGAACGCTCTTACCGCCGCAGCCTGGGCTGACCCGCGCAAGGAATCGAACATGCAGAAGAACGGTCCTTTCGCGCTGGCGTTCAACTTTCTGGTGGTGGCCTTCGTGCTGGCGCCGCTGGTCATCGTGTGCCTGGTGGCGTTCACGCCGGACTCGACGCTGACCGTGCCCACCACAAGCTTCTCGCTGCGGTGGTTCCACGCGGTCTTCGACCACCCCAACTTCATGCAGGCGTTCAAGAACAGCCTGTGGCTGGCGTTCCTGTCGGCCAGCATCGCCGTGTGCCTGGCGGTGCCCGCCGCCATCGCCATCACGCGCTACCGCTTTCCAGGGCGCGACGTGCTCAACGGCCTGTTCCTGTCGCCGCTGATGATTCCCCACCTGGTGCTGGGCGTGGCGCTGCTTCGCTTCTTTGCGCTGATGGGCATGGCCGGCAGTTTTCCGTGGCTGGTGGCCAGCCACGTCGTCGTCATCACGCCGTACGTGATGCGCCTGGTGATCGGCGCGCTGGTGGGCTTTGACCGCTCCATCGAGCACGCGGCGCTGTCGCTCGGCGCCAGCCGCGCCACGGTGTTCTTTACGGTCACCTTGCCGCTCATCATTCCCGGCGTGTCGGGCGGCTGGCTGCTGGCGTTCATCAACAGCTTCGACGAACTGACGATGTCGGTGTTCATCACCGCGCCGTCGACCATCACGCTGCCGGTGCGCATGTACATGTACGCCACCGAATCCATCGACCCCATGATGGCGGCCGTGTCCGCGCTGGTGATCGCGCTGACGGCCGTGACGATGCTGCTGCTGGACCGCGTGTATGGCCTGGACCGCGTCCTGGTGGGCCAGAAATGAATTCACTGCCGACAGCCGCAAAGGAGCCGCGCGCGCCATGGCAATCCTGAAACGCCTGGCCGAAACCGGCCGGCCCGCATTGACCTTTACGTTCGACGGCCAACCCTGCACGGCGCTGGCCGGCGACACGGTCCTGACCGCCGTGCTGACGCAGGCCGAGCGCCTGCGCACCTCGGAATTCGGCGGCGGTCCGCGCGCCGGCTTCTGCATGATGGGCGCCTGCCAGGACTGCTGGGTGCAGCTTGAAAACGGCGACCGCGTGCGCGCCTGTTCCACGTACATCGAGCCCGGCATGCGGCTGCAGAGCGCCGCGCTGGCGCCCGCATCCGCGCCCGGTACGCTGGCGGCCGCCGCCTGGCCCGAGGACGTTGCGTCATGAGCATCGTCATGCCTGTGATCGTCGGCGCCGGTCCAGCCGGCATTCGCGCGGCGCAGACGCTGGCCGCGCAGGGTTTGCGGCCCGTGATCCTGGACGAAGGGCTGCGGCCCGGCGGTCAGATCTACCGCCAGCCGCCACCCGGTTTCTCGCGTCCAAAATCCGCCTTGTACGGGTTTGAACACCGCAAGGCAGACGCCGTGCATCGCGCCATGCAGGATCTGCAGGGCAGCGTCGAATATCGGCCCGGGTGCCTGGTCTGGAACGCCGAGGGCAAGACGCTGGACGTGCTGCGCGACGGCGTCAGCACCACCCTGTCCTACACCCACCTGATCCTTGCCACCGGCGCCACCGACCGCGTGCTGCCGTTTCCCGGCTGGCTGACGCCCGGCGTCTACACGCTGGGCGGATCGCAGGTCGCGCTGAAGCACCAGGGCTGCGCCATCGGATCGCGCGTCGCGTTCCTGGGAACGGGTCCTTTGCTGTATCTGGTGGCATACCAGTACGCCAAGGCAGGCGCCCAGGTCGCCGCCGTGCTCGACACGTCGCGCTTTGCCGACCGCGTCGCGGCGCTACCCGGCATGTTGCGTGCGCCTGTGCTGCTGGCCAAAGGCCTGTATTACATGGCGTGGCTGCGCGCGCACGGCGTGCCGCTGCGCAGCGGCGTGCGCCCCGTTGCGGTGCAGGGCAAAGATCGCGTCACGGGCCTGTCGTACACCCAGAACGGCCAGACGCATACGCTGGACTGTGACGCTGTCGGCTTCGGCTTGTCGCTGCGATCCGAAACCCAGCTTGCCAGCATCGTCGGCTGCGACTTCGAGTTCAACGAACGCGACCGCAACTGGATCCCGCGGCGCGACGCCGCCGGTCGCAGCAGCGTGGCGGGCGTCTACGTGGCCGGCGACGGCGCGGGCATTGCCGGGGCCGATGCCGCGGAACTCGCGGGCGAACGCGCTGCGCTGGCGCTGCTTGAAGATGCCGGGCATCCGCACGACGCGCGCCGCGCGCGGATACTGGAATCGCAACTCGCGGCAAACGGCCGTGTGCGCGACGCGCTGGAACGCGCGTTTCCGTTTCCGGCGGACTGGGCCGCCGGCATCGCCGACGACACCGTCGTCTGCCGCTGCGAGGAAGTCACCGCCGGCACCATCCGCCAGGCCGTGCGCGACAACGGCGTGCAAGAGATGAATCGCCTGAAGGCGCTGACCCGCGTCGGCATGGGACGCTGCCAGGGCCGCATGTGCGGCGTGGCCGGCGCGGAAGTGCTGGCGCATGCCGTCGGTTGCACGCCGCAGGCGGTAGGGCGGCTGCGCAACCAGCCGCCGGTCAAGCCCATTCCGGTCAGCGTCGTCTGCCTGGAACGGCCCGCGAAAAAGGCCGCGTGATGGAACGCATCGACACCGAAGTTGCGATCATCGGCGGCGGCATCGTCGGCGGCAGCGCCGCGCTCTTCCTGCGCCGCCAAGGCGTGCCCGTCGTGCTGCTGGAAGCCGCGCTGTGCGGCGCCAAGGCCAGTGGCGTCAACTACGGCGGCGTGCGCCGGCAGGGACGCGGCATCGAACAGCTGCCGCTCGCGCGGCGCGCACACGAACTGTGGGGCAAGCTGCCCGAGCTGATCGGCATCGACGGCGAATACGTGCGTTCCGGCCACCTCAAACTCGCCACCTCCGACGCCGATCTGGCGCTGCTGCAAACCTATCGCGACAACACCCGCGGCTTTGGCCTGGACCTCGAAATCCTGGACCGCCGCGCGCTCGCCCAGCGCTTCGGCTGGCTGGGCGAAGGCGTGGTCGGCGGCTCGTTCTGCCCGCAGGACGGCCACGCCAACCCGCGGCTCGTGTCCCCGGCCTTCGGACGTGCCGCGGCCGCGCTGGGCGCCGACGTGCGCGAAGGCGCGCGCGTCACCTCGGCCACGCACGACGGCACGCGCTTCATCGTGCGCGCCGGCGACACGCTCGAAGTGCGCGCGCGCTTCCTCTTGAACTGCGCGGGCGCGTGGGCCGGACGCTTTGCCGAAGGCTTCGGCGAACCGGTCCCCGAGACCTCCATCCACCCCTTGATGATGGTGACCGAGCCCCTGCCGCTGTTCATGAACGTCAGCCTCGGCATGCAGGGCGGCGGCATCTATGCACGGCAGGTCGCGCGCGGCAACTGCGTCATCGGCGGCGGACGCGGCGTGTCCGCCGACCCCGACTACGCCCGCCCCGGCCGCGCCAACCTCGGCGCGCTCATGGCCAACGCCGTCCACCTGCTGCCCGTGCTGCGCGGCGCGCAGATCATCCGCTTCTGGACCGGCGTCGAAGGCAACATGCCCGACCACAATCCCGTGCTGGGCCCCAGCGCCACCGTGCCCGGCCTCTTTCACGCCTTCGGCCTGTCCGGCGCGGGCTTCCAGATCGGCCCCGCCGTCGGCGAGGTGCTGGCCGACCTGGTCGTGCACGGCCGATCCTCCATTCCTATCGATGCCTTCCGCATTGAACGGTACGCGCCCGCCGCTCACGGCGCCGCGACCCGTCCTGACCGTCTTCGTGAGCAAACGCTGGAGTCACCATGATGCACAAGAAACAGGGCGCGCAGCGCCTGACCAAGGGGAAACGGTTGCTGGGCGCGGCGATGCTGGCATTGCTGTCCGCCGGCGCCATGGCGCAGCAGAAAACGTTGTACGTCGGCATGAACGGCGGCGACATGGAACGCGCCTTCACCCAGCACGTCTTCCCCGATTTTGAGAAGGCCAACAACGTCAAGATCGTCGTCGTGCCAGGCACCTCGACCGACGTCCTCGCCAAGGCGCAAGCCTACAAGGACAAGCCCCAGATGCACGTCATGTTCCTGGACGACGGCATCATGGCCCGCGCGATTTCCATGGGCCTGTGCGAACAGCTCAACGACGACCCCGTCCTGAAAGAGCTGTATCCCACCGCCCTGATGAAAGACCGCATGGCCGCCGGCATCGACATCGGCATGACCGGCATCGGCTACAACACCCGCCTCTTCCAGAAAAACGGCTGGACCCCGCCCACCTCGTGGCTGGATTTGGCCGACCCCAAGTACAAAGGCAAGGTCGTCTTCCAATCCGCGTCCGGCAGCACCTTCGGCCTGCACGGCTTCCTGATGTTCAACCGCATCGAAGGCGGCAACGACCAGAACTACGAGCCCGGCTTCAAGAAGTGGCCCTCCACCATCGGCCCCAACGTCCTCGAGTACATCCCCAACTCCGCCAAGCTCGCCGAGATGATCCAGTCCGACGAGGCCGCCATCTTCCCGCTGACGCCCACCGCCATCGCCCGCTTGAAGAAGCGCGACATCCAAGTGGAATACGCCCAGCCCAAGGAAGGCTCCGTCATCCTCATGGTTGGCGAATGCGTCATCGCCAAGAACAGCGAACCCGAACTCGCACAGAAGCTCGCGCTCTACCTCTTGTCCGCCAAGGCCCAGGCCAAGGCCCTGGAAATGGGCGGCCACTTCCCGTCCAACAAGAACGTCCAGGCCCCCGCGGACAACGCCGAGTCCCTCAAACGCTTCCAAGGCTACATGGCCAACGCTAAGATCCTGGACTGGGACCAGATCAACGCGGCCCGGCCCGCCTTCAACGCCCGCTGGAACCGCACGGTCGAACGTTGACGACACCGCGCGGCGCTCCTGTGGGCAACCCGCAGGCGCGCCGCGCCGGGCATTTGCCGCCGGACTATGCGCTTGAAACACGCGCCTGGCACACACGCCCGCAACACCAGCAAGGACACGCATGCGCCTCATCATCAACTCCGGCGGCCCTCAGGCGATCGACGCATGGCGCACGCAGTTCCGCACCTTCGCGCCTGACCTGGACGTCGTCGGCTGGCATGAAGACCCCGACCCCGCCACCATCGACTACGCCCTCGTCTGGGCCCCCGACGCCGGCCGCCTAGCCACCTTCCCAAACCTCAAACTCATCATCAGCGCCGGCGCCGGCGTCGACCACATCCTCGCCGACCCCGCCCTGCCGCGCCACCTGCCCATCGCCCGCATGGTCACCGCCCGCACGCAGACCGAGATGGCAGAATACGTGCTCACCAGCGCCCTGATGATCACGCGCAACGTCAAACGCATCACCGACAACCAGTCGCGGCGGCACTGGGAAATCTTTGACTCCTTACGGGTCGCCGCTGACGTACGCGTCGGCATCATGGGCCTGGGTCACCTCGGCGTTGCCGCCGCGCAACTCCTGTCCCGCGCGGGCTTCCCCGTCAGCGGCTGGTCCCGCGGCGCGACCACACTGCCCGGCCTGCCCTCCTACGCAGGGCAGGAACAGTTCACCCAATTCCTGGCAAACACCGACCTCCTGGTCTGCCTGCTTCCCGCAACCGACGCCACTCGCGGCATCCTCAACCGCAACACGCTGTCGCAACTACCCAAAGGCGCCAGCCTCATCAACGCGGGGCGCGGCACTCACATGGTCACGCAGGACATCCTGGATGCGCTGAACAGCGGCCATCTGGACCAGGCGATCCTTGACGTCTTCGAACAGGAACCCCTGCCAGAAGACTCGCCGCTGTGGACGCACCCAAGAATCACGATCACGCCCCACTGCGCAGCGATCCCCGACCGCAAGGAGCGGGCACGACACACCGCGCTGCTGATCGCCGCGAATGAACGCGGTGAAGCTCTGCCAAACATCTACGATCCAAAGCGCGGCTATTGATAGCGGCAAATCACACAGCGAAGCGCGCAGCGCCAAACGCGCGCCGCAAGACACCGCGTAAGCTCCACCAGGCCGCCCGCGCGGCCGCCGTGGAGCGGGCTCCGCAAGTTCTTCTTCGCTTCACCACTGCGAACGAGAACGCCAAGCACGCGGCTCGCCCCAGCGATGTCGATACCCGAACCACCAGAGCTCGGTGTGGGGGCGGCGTTGGGGCGCGGGGCGTGTAGATGCGCCCGAGGGAATCTGAAGGGAAGGCCGAAGGCCTGGACGAAGATGACGACGGGGCAGTCCGGAGCGAAGGCTCCGGACCGCAATCGTAGCCCCGCGCCCCGACGCCGCCCTCACGCCGGGCGTCAAAAGAACGCTCCCCCGCCAGCAACACGCCCCACCCCACACCTCTAAAAAACCGCAAAATCTGCAAACATCCAAAAGCTAAATTGCCCCTACCAAGGAGCAAGCATTGAAGCCCACAACGCGATCCCTCTACGCCCAACGCCTGGACCCCGTCCTACGCTGGCTAGCCGCCAACCCAGACGCCACGCCAGATCTGCACCAGCTCGCAGACCTGGCCTGCCTGTCTCCTTATCACTTCCACCGCGTCTACCGCGCCATGCTCGGAGAAACCGTCACCGCCACCGTCCAGCGCATCCGCATGCAACGCGCAGCCGCCGACCTCTCCAGCACCGATACGCCATTGAAAGACATCGCCCAACGCGCCGGCTATGAATCCGAAGCCGCCTTCAACCGCGCCTTCGGCGCTCTCTTCGGCATCCCGCCGGGCCGGTATCGCGCCGCCCGCTCCCAACCCATCACCCCTCAGGAGCTAGCCATGTACCCCATCGCCATCGAAGACTTCCCCGGCGTCACCCTAGCCGTCCTGCCCCATCGCGGCAATGAACAGGAAATCGGCCCCGTCTTCTCCCGCGCCTTCATGCTCGCCGTCAGTCGGGGCATCGCAACCCCCGACGCCATAGGATTCGGCGTCTACTTCGACGACCCCGAACAGGTGCCGGAGAGCCAGTTGCGATCGCTGGCCGGGATGGCCGTCGCGCCCGATGCCGATATCGGACAAGAGCTTGAGCGATTTGAAATCCCCGCCGGCCGCTGTGCCGTCCTCAAGTACACCGGCCCCTACAACGAAATGCGCAAGCCGTACGACTGGCTCTTCTCCGAATGGCTGCCCGCCAGCGGCATGTCGCCCGCCGACTTTCCCATGTTCGAGCAATACCTGAACGACCCCGTCAACACGCCCCCCGCCGAATTGCAGACCCTGATCTGCCTGCCGCTCAAATAGCGCACGCCGCTTACCCGAGCACGCCGGCCAGATACTGCCGCAGCCAGGCGTGCGCCGGATCATCCTGATAGCGCTCGTGCCAGTAAAGCGACACCGCAATCGGCGGCAACGTCAACGGCACCTTCTGCGACACGATCCGCGCACTCCCCGCCATCGCCTTCGCAATGCTCACCGGCATCGTCGCAATCAGATCCGACCCCTCCACGATGAACGGACACACCAGATAACTCGACAGCGTCGCCACGATCTTGCGGCTCCGGTTCTGTCCCATCAGGATGCGATCGATCGCCGTGCTGAAGTAGCGCGTATGCGCCGCAAGATCCAGATGTCCATAGCTCAGGTAGGCGTCCAGATTCCAGCGCTTGCGCAAACACGGATGCCCTTCGCGCACGATGCACACCGCCGGCTCCTGGTACAGAAAGCGCGTGCGCAGATCCGGCGCCGGATCCGGGAAGTAACCCGCGATCAGCTCCACGTGATTCGTATCCAGCATGCTCAGCCCATGCTGCGGCCGCGCCGGCACGATCTGCAACTGGAAATGCGGCGCGTCCACCGCCAACCGCGGGATCAGCTTGGGCAGCAACGTGTACTGCACATAGTCGGTGGCATACAGCGACAGCGTGCGCGACGAATGCGCCGGATCGAACGCCTCGCGCGTACGCGTCGCGCGATGCCAGCCCTCCAGCAGCGGCTTGAAATTCTGGTGCAGCTCCAGCGCCCGCAACGTCGGCTGCCACGCCCCGCCCTCGCGCACCAGCAGCGGATCGCCGAACAACTGGCGCAGCCGGTTCATCGCCGCGCTCATCGCCGGCTGACTGATATTCATCGCCTCGGCCGCGCGCGACACATTGCGGCATGCCATCAACGCATCGAAATGCAGAAGCAGATTCAGGTCCGGGTTCTTCATCACCGCGCGTCCATAAATGGCATCTATACAAATATAAACCTGTAGGACTGCTGTCATTTCCGCGTGAGGCCTAGCATGACCTCGTTGTTGCAGCGAACCAAGGTTGGACACGCATGATCCGGCCATCACGAAGTTCTATCAACAAGGGGAAACCAAGCCATGAAAACAGGGCTACTACGCAGTTGCTGTCGCATTGCCGCGGGCATCACGCTCTTTGCGGCCGCCGGGGCCGCCAGCGCCGCCTGGCCGGACAAGGTCATCCGCATCGTCGTGCCCTTCGCGGCCGGCGGCTCCACCGACCTGGTGGCGCGCAAGATCGCGGAAGGCCTCGGTCAGCGCCTGAATGCCAACGTCATCGTTGAAAACCGCCCCGGTGCAGGGGGCACCGTCGGCACCGAATTCGTCGCGCGCCAGCCCGCCGACGGCTACACCATCCTGATGGGATCGGTCAGCACGCACGGCAGTGCGCCCTGCATCTACTCCAAGCTGCCGTACGACGCCGTCAAGGACTTCACGCCGCTGACGGTGGTCGCCACCATTCCCAACGTCTTGTCCGTGAACCAGTCGGTCCCCGCGAACACCCTTCAGGAGTTCGTAACCCTGCTGAAGAATGAGCCCGAGAAGTACTCCTTCGCCTCCAACGGCCAAGGCACCTCCAACCACCTGGCCGCCGAACTGTTCAAGTCCACCGCCGGCGTGTCGATGGTGCACGTGCCCTACCGCGGCTCCGGCCCCGCGCTCATCGATCTGGTCGGCGGACAGGTCAACATGATGATGGACGTGGTCATGACCTCGTACCCCTACATCAAGGACGGCAAGATCAAGGCGCTGGCCGTCACGTCACCGCAGCGCTCGTCCATGTTGCCCGACGTGCCCACGGTGGCCGAAGCCGGTTACCCCGGCTACGAGGCCATGGTGTGGTTCGGCATGCTGGCGCCCGCCAACATGCCCGAACCGCTGCGCACCAAGCTCACCGACGGCCTCGTGCAGACCCTGCACGCGCCCGCCATGAAGACCTACCTGGAGCAACAAGGCGCGCAAGTATCGGACGTCGCGGGACCCGCGTTCGGCGCAATGATCAAGGACGAAATCAACAAGTGGTGCCAGGTCGTGAAAAAGGCCGGCATTCGGCTGGACTGATCTTCATTTTTTGGAACGAACGATATGTATCGCATAGGGATAGACGTCGGAGGCACGTTTACCGATTTCACGATGATCGACGAGGACGCCGGCGTGGTGCACTTTCACAAGGTGCCCTCCACGCCGCACGATCCCTCCGAAGCCATCGCCACGGGCATCGGCCAGATGCTCGCGGATCACGGTGTCGCGCCATCACAGGTCTCGCACGTGGGCCACGGCACCACGGTGGCGACCAACCTCATCATCGAACGCAAGGGGGCGCGCGTCGGCCTCATCACCACGCGGGGCTTTCGCGATGTGCTGGAAATCGGCCGCCAGACGCGTCCGCACCTGTACGACTACAGCGTCGGGAAGCCGCCGGTGGCGGTACCGCGTGAATTCCGCGCCGAAGTCGACGAGCGCGTGAGTGCGGCGGGCGACGTGCTGACGGCGCTGGACGAAGCGCAGGTGCGCGATGCCGCGCGCCGCTTTGCAATAGCTGGCATCGAGGCCGTGACGATCTGCTTCCTGCACGCCTACCGCAACCCCGCGCATGAGCGCCGCGCGGCGCAGATTGTCGCGGAGGAGATGCCCGATGCCTACATCAGCCAGTCGTCCGACGTGCTGCCCGAATTCCGCGAATACGAACGCCTGTCCACCACCGTGCTCAACGCCGCGGTCGGGCCGAAGATGGCGCGCTATCTGGAGCGCTTCCTGAACCGCGTGCGTGAATTGGACATCGGCCATGAGCCGCACACCATCCACTCCAACGGCGGCCTGATGTCGATCGCCACCGTGCGCCAGTACCCGGTCCGTACCTGCCTGTCGGGGCCGGCCGCGGGCGTGGTCGGTGCGGCCGCGGTGGGACGCGCCATCGGCACCCTGAACCTGGTGACGTTCGATGTGGGCGGCACCAGCACGGACGTCTCGCTGGTATGCGAAGGCCGTCCGCTGTTCACGTCGCACCGCCACGTCGCCGGGTACCCGGTCAAGACACCCATGGTCGACATCCACGTCATCGGCGCGGGCGGCGGCAGCATCGCCTGGCTGGACGACGCCGGTGCGCTGAAGGTCGGGCCGCACAGCGCGGGCGCGGTGCCCGGCCCCGTGGGCTACGGCCGCGGCGGCCAGGAACCCACCATCACGGACGCCGAGATTGCGCTGCAGCGGCTCAACCCGGTGGCGCTCTTGAACGGCCGCATGCCGGTGTATGCGGACGCCGCCCGCGAGGTCATCCGCAGCCGTGTCGCCGAACCGCTGGGGCTGGACATGGAGGCGGCCGCCGAAGGCATTCTGCGTATTGCCGCGGCCAACATGAGCCGTGCGATCCGCGCGGTCTCCACCGAGCGCGGCTACGACCTCTCGCGCTTTGCGTTGTATGCGTACGGCGGCGCAGGCCCGCTGCATGCGGTGGAAGTGGCCGAGGAATGCGGTATTCCCGTCGTCATCGTGCCGCAGGAGCCGGGCACGATGTGCGCGCGCGGCATCCTGCTCACGGATATCTCTTTCGACTTCGTGCAAAGTGAAATTTCGCTGGCCGATGCGGATAGCTGGCCCGCGATCTCCGCGATCTTCGATGGCCTGCGCACGCAGGCCCAAAATTGGCTGGAATCGGAACGCGTCGACCCGGCGCTGCGCGTATGCCACAGCGCCATCGACGCGCGCTACGAGGGTCAGAACTTCGAGGTGCAGGTCAGCCTGGACGACACCGGCGCGGGCGGCCACGCGGAATTCGCGCGCCGCTTCGCAGAGGCGCATGAGCGCGAATACGGCTACACCGTGGACGACCGCAAGGTGCAGATCATCAACTGCCGCATGCAGGCCGTCGGGCAGGTCGTGAAGGCGCCGCTTGCGCCAAGGCACGTGGGCGGCGCGCTGCAGGACGCGGCGCTGGGTCAGCGCAAGGCGTACTTCGGCCCGGCGCATGGCTGGCTGGAAACTCCCGTCTATGACCGGGACCGCGTGCCCACCGGCGCAACGTTCACGGGCCCCGCGTTGCTCGAGGAAATGAGCTCGACCACCGTCGTGGGCGTGGGTCATGAGGCCTGCGCCGACGAGTACGGCAATCTGATCATCCGCCTGCAAGGAGGCTCGCATGAGTAAGCCTGATTCTGTTCAATCCCGCGCCGCGGACGCCACGCCCACGCTGGCGGACCCCATCGGCATGGAGGTCTTCTGCAACCGCCTGCTGTCGATCACCGAGGACATGAACAACACGCTGGTGCGCGCGTCGTTCTCAACCAACATCAAGGAGCGCAAGGACTGCTCGGTGGCGCTGTTCGACGCCGCCGGGCGGCTCGTCGCCCAGGGCACGCAGATTCCGCTGCACCTGGGATCGCTGGACGGCGCCATGCGCGCCATCCTGCGCACGTTTCCGGCTGACCAGATCCGCGACGGCGATGTGTATATCTGCAATGACCCGTACCTGGCCGACGGCAGCCACCTGCCTGACATCAACATCATCACGCCGGTGTTCTGGGACGGCGTGTTGCGCTTCTTCGCGGCCAACATCGCGCACCATTCCGACGTGGGCGGCGCGGTGCCCGGTTCGATCGCCGGGGGGCTGAAATCGATCTTCGAGGAAGGCATCCGCATCCCCGCCTGCCGCATCGCCCGCGCGGGCGAGACCGACGAGGATCTGCTGCGCCTGATCTGCGCCAATACGCGCGACCCGGAAGAGCGGGTGCTCGACCTGCGCGTGCAGATGGCAACCAACCGCCGTGGCGCCGCCGCGGTGCAGGGCCTGATCCGCCAGATGGGATTGGAAGCGGTGTTGCGGTCGGTGGACGACGTGATCACTTACACGCGCAAACGCCTCTTGAACCGCATCGCCGAGCTGCGCGCCGGCAGCTACACGTTCCGCAGCGATCTGGACGACGACGGCATGGGGGGCGACCCGGTGCCGATCCAGGTGACGCTGACCGTCAGCGCCGACAATCTGCACTTTGATTTCGAAGGATCCGGCAAACAGGCGCGCGGCGCGATGAACCTGCCGTTCAACGCGTTGCGCGCTTGCGTGTACTACGCGGTGAAGGCGCTGCTGGATCCGGACCTGGCGCCCAACGCGGGGTTGTTCGACCCCATCACGCTGTCGGCGCCGATGGGCACCATCACCAATCCCGAACACCCTGCCGCGGTTGGCGCTCGCTCGATCACCGCGCAGAAGGTCGCCGGCGCGATCTTCGGTGCTTTTCGCGGCCTGTTGCCGCCGGAAAAGACCATGGCGTCCAGCAACGACTGCTGCCCCGCCATCGTGTTCTCGGGCCGCTGGCGCGAGCGCGCGGGCCATTTCGTGTATCTGGAGACGCTGGGCGGCGGCGCGGGCGCGCGCTTCGATTCGGACGGCATGGACGCAGTGCATGTACACATGACCAACACGTCGAACCTGCCTGTGGAAGCGCTGGAGAACGAGTACCCGCTGCGGATGGACGAGTACGCAATGATCCAGGACTCCGGCGGCGCGGGCCGCACGCGCGGCGGGATGGGGATCGCCAAGCAGATCCGCGCGGTCGGGCCGGGCATCGTGTTTTCGGCCCGCTCGGACAGCCACACGGTCGGCGTGGCCGCAGGCGTGGATGGCGGGCGCGACGGGCGCCGTGCGCGGCTGATCCGCAACTTCGGCACGCCGCAACAAGAGGAGCTGTTCTCCAAGACCGCGAACATTGCCCTGGCGGCCGGCGAAAGCGTGCGCATTGAAACGCCTGGCGGCGGCGGCTACGGGGCGCCATCGGCGCGGCCGCAGCCGCGTGTGGCGCAGGACGTGGCGGATGGCAAGATCAGCGCCGAAGCGGCACGCGCGGACTATGGCTTGTCCGCGTGAGCCGCGCTGCGCATCAACCGACGTTGAGCGTCATCGAGTACTTCATCTTGTCGTGCGGGAACGTGGTGATGGTGGCAAGCAGCAGCACGCCGCCATCACCGTAGTAGCGGCGCGTGATGACGAAGCCCGGCGTACCGATGTCGACCTGGAGCTGCTTTGCGATCGCCGCGCTGATGGGCGTGGCGGAGAACTCCTGGTTGACCTCGGTGATGCGGTCGCCGAAGTGGTCTTCGATCAGGCGCAGCAGCGAGATCCGCGACTTCACGTCGACCCGCACGTCGGAATGCGCCGGATCGGCGTAGATGAGGGTGCAGGCCGCGGCGACGTCCGGGTCGTCGAGCGTCTTGATGGAGTTGATGTGCAGCCACTGCTGGCCGGGCTCGCAGCCCAGCGTTTCCGCAAGACGCTTGGTGAGCTTTACCGTGCGCACGTCGTGCACCAGCAGCGCCGCATTGCGTGCGTACTGCAGGAGGTCGGGGAACTGCGAGATGCGCTGCGTGAAGCGCGTGCTGGCGCGCGCCGTTTCCACGCGCGTGCCCACGCCCGGACGGCGCGACACCACGCCGGCAACGGTCAGCATGCGGATGGCTTCGCGGATCGTGTGACGGCTGGCGCCGAACTGTTCGCACAGTTCATGTTCAGTCGGAAGCAGCGTCATCACCGGATAGCGCCCCGAACTGATGTCCTGCGACAGCGATTGATAGATGCTCTTGTAGCGCGGTCCGCCCGCCACGTCAGCCGGGAGCGCCGCGCCAGGCCGGCCGCGCGCTTCCCGCTCCCCGCCTGGGCTGGCAGCGCGCTCGGAAGATCGGGTCATGAGGGAAGCCTCCTTGATTGGTTTTATAGGGTTTGTCCGGACAATAACCGATTGACAAGGCAGTCTTGCCGGATCCATTATTTGTCCGGACATTCATGTACGGACAAATTGTACGGCGGACATGAAGTCGCCGGGCAACAAATCAGTCGGTTCTTGCAGTTCTCTTCCAAAATTCGGGGGTTCTCATGAGCAAGGTACTTGCAGTGCTCGCGGCCGCGGCGGTCGCGGCCGGGCTGGGCGCAAACGCACAGGCGCAGCAGAAACTGGTGGTCGCCGGCTACGGCGGGTCGTTCGAAGACATCATGCGCAAGGACATCTTCCCGCCCTTCGCCAAACAGCACGGTGTCGAACTGGACTACGTCGCCGGCAACTCCACCAACACCGTCGCGCGCCTGCAGGCGCAAAAAAGCAACCAGCAGATCGACGTCGCCATCATCGACGACGGTCCCATGTACCAGGCCATTGCGCTGGGCTTTTGCGAGCCCATCAAGAACCTGCCCGCCGACGACATCTACACCACCGCCCGCTACAAGGACGACAAGGCCGTCGCCATCGGCATCGTCGCCACCGGCATCATGTACAACAAGAAGGTCTTCGACGAAAAGAAATGGGCCCCGCCCACCTCGTGGAAAGACCTGAAGGACCCCAAGTACAAAAAGCAGCTCGTCATCCCGCCGCTCAACAACACCTACGGCCTGCACACGCTGGTCGAATATGCCCGCGAAGGTGGCGGCGGCGAAAAGAAGATCGACCCGGGTTTCACCACGTTCAAGAACGAGGTTGGTCCCAACGTCCTGGTCTATGAGCCCTCGCCCGGCAAGATGACCGAACTCTTCTCCAGCGGCCAGGCCACCATCGCGGTGTGGGGCAGCGGCCGCGTCAAGGCCTTTGCCGATACGGGCTTCCCGGTGGGCTTCGTCTATCCGCAGGAAGGCGCGTATGCGCTCCTGTCGTCCGTGTGTCCGATCGCCAAGTCCAATGCCAATCCGAAGGCGCAGGCCTTCGTGGAATACCTGGTGTCGCCCGAGGTTCAGGAGAAGCTCGCCTCCGCTTACGGCTATGGCCCGGTCAACAAGAAAGCCAAGGTGGCTGACGATCCTCGCGTGCCGCTGCCTATCGGCAAGCGTGCCGCCGACCTCATCGTGATCGACTGGGACACCGTCAACCAGAACCGGGACGACTGGAACAAGCGCTGGACGCGGGAAATCGAGCGCTGACTGCGTATGCATAAGGGCGGCGCCAGCGCCGCCCACCGGGAGCATTCATGACCTATCTCGTGCTTGACCGCCTGAGCAAGCGCTATGGCGACACCACTGCCGTTGAAAACCTGAGCCTGTCGGTAAACCAAGGCGAGTTCATCTCGCTGCTGGGCCCGTCCGGCTGCGGCAAGACCACCACGCTGCAGATGATCGCGGGCTTCGTCGAGCCGTCCGGCGGCAGCATCGTGCTGAACGGCAAGGACGTCAGCAAGGTGCCCGCCAACAAACGCGGGCTGGGCATGGTGTTCCAGAACTACGCGCTCTTTCCGCACATGACCGCCGCGGAGAACGTCTCCTTCGGCCTGGAGATGCAACGCGTCAAGAAAGACGAGCGGCTGGCCCGCGTGGCGGACGCGCTCAAGCTCGTGGGCCTGTCGCATCTGGCCGACCGCCATCCGGCGCAAATGTCGGGCGGCCAGCAGCAGCGCGTCGCGCTGGCGCGCGCGCTCGTCATCCGGCCCAGCGTGCTGCTGCTGGACGAACCGCTCTCCAACCTGGACGCCAAGCTGCGCGAAGAAATGCAGCTTGAACTGCGCAGCATTCAGCGCACCGTCGGCACCACCACCATTCTCGTCACGCACGACCAGTCCGAGGCGCTGGCGCTGTCCGATCGCATCGTGGTCATGAACCAGGGGCGCGTCGAACAGGTGGCTGAACCTTTTGCCGCGTACGAGGGACCCGCCAGCCATTTTGTCGGCGGCTTTCTGGGCAAGGCCAACGTCTTCACCCCGCAGGCCGAGCAATACGAAGGCGAAATGCGCGCCCGCATCGGCGAGGCGCATATCGGTCTGGAAGGCGCGCCGGTGCCGCAGGGCGCCGTGATCGTCCGCCCCGAAAAGATCCTGTTCTCCGAACCCGCGGCCTGTGCGTTGCCCGGCCGCATGAAGACGCGCGTCTTCCAGGGCAATCACTGGCTGTGCCAGGTGGAAACGTCAGTTGGCGAGGTCATGGTGATTCGCCAGAACGACGGCGTGCCGGTGCCCGCCGAAGGCGAACCTGTGCATCTGCGCTGGCGCGCGCAGGACATGTGCACCGTCGATCCGGCCGCTGCGCCGCAAGGCAAAGCCTCATGACCGCGCGCACCAATCCGTGGGTGCTGAGCGCGCCGGCGCTGGTGGTGTACGCCACGTTCCTCGTCGTGCCGATGGCGCTGGTGTTCCTGATCAGCTTCTTCGACTTCCAGTTTTATGGCGGCATGCAGGCCACCTTTACCTGGAAGAACTACATCGAGATCTTCTCGGACGGCTACTACTACGAGATCTACGCGCGCACCTTTGGCGTGGCCGCGGCCGTGACGGTCGCATGCCTGATTCTTGGCACGGCCGAAGCCTACGTGCTGTCTCGCATGGCCAATCCGTGGAAGGGTCTCTTCCTGATGGTGGTGCTGGGGCCGTTGCTGATATCCGTGGTGGTCCGCACGCTGGGCTGGGCGCTGCTGTTCGGATCGACCGGCCTCATCAACAAGGCGCTGATGGGCATCGGGCTGATATCAACGCCCATTGACCTCATGTACAGCAACCTGGGCGTGGGCATTGCGCTCACGCACGTGCTGGTGCCCTTCATGGTGATCTCGGTGTGGGCATCCTTGCAGCGGATCAATCCCGCCACCGAGGCCGCCGCGCTGTCGCTGGGCGCCAGCCAGTTCACCGTGATCCGGCGCGTAATCGTGCCGCAGGTGATGCCCGGCATCCTGTCCGGCGCCATCATGGTGTTCGCAATGGCGGCAAGCTCATTCGCCACGCCGGCCATCATCGGCGGACGCCGCCTGAAGAACGTGGCCACGGCCGCGTACGACGAATTCCTGAACACGCTGAACTGGCCGCTGGGCGCGGCGCTTGCCGTGGTGCTGCTGGTGGCGACCGTGGTGGTCCTGCTGTCCGCCAACCGCATCATCGAGCGCCGCTACGGCGCGGTGTTCAACCAGGCCGGAGGCTGACATGCAATTTCGCAACGGCCCCATCGGCCTCGTCTTCCACACGCTGTTCATCCTCTTCATCCTGGCGCCCATCGTCATGGTGTGCGCGGTCGCGTTCACGTCCGAAGGCTTCATCTCGCTGCCGTCGGGCGGGCTGTCGCTGCGCTGGTTCCGCGCCATTCTGGACAACCCGCGCTTTGTCGACGCGTTCTGGTTCAGCTTGGGGCTGGGCACGCTGTCGGCCACGCTCGCCATCGCACTGGCAGTGCCCAGCGCGCTGGCAATCGCGCGCAACCGCTTTCCCGGCCGCGAGGCGCTGGTGGCGTTCTTCCTGTCGCCGCTGATGATTCCGCACGTGGTGTTGGGCTTGGCGTTCCTGAAGTTCTTCACGACCGTCAATCTGGCCGGCACCTACTTCGGCCTGGTGGTGGCGCACGTAATCCTGGTCATGCCCTACGCGTTGCGGCTGGTGCTGGCGTCGGCGGCGGGCATCGACCCGGCGCTGGAACGCGCGGCGCAATCGCTGGGCGCGTCCAACTGGACGGCCTTCCGGCGCGTGGTGCTGCCGCTGCTCTTGCCGGGCGTGGTGAGCGGCTGGGTGATCGCGTTCATCACCAGCTTTGATGAACTGACGATGTCGATCTTCATCGCCTCGCCGTCCACCACAACATTGCCGGTGCGCATCTTCCTGCATATCGAGGACACCATCGACCCGCTGGTCACAGCCGTGTCGGCGGTGCTGATCTACGTGACCATCATTGCCATATTCATCCTGGACCGCGCCGTCGGCCTGGAAAAGCTGTTTGTAGGAAAGGGACGCTGATGACGGACGAGAAACAACTGGCGCCGCGCGCGCCCACGCACCGCGGCATCTACGATGCGGCGGTGATCGGGGGCGGGCTGGTCGGATCGGCCGTGGCCTACGGGCTGCGGCGCGAGCTGGACCACGTGGCCGTGCTGGACGAGGGCGACGTGGCCTACCGGGCCTCGCGCGGAAACTTCGGGCTGGTGTGGGTGCAGAGCAAGGGCATGGGCCTGCCACGCTACGGCGTGTGGACCATGACATCGGCAAACGGCTGGCCCCGGCTTGCGGCTTTGCTGCAGGAAGAGACCGGGGTCGACGTGCATCTGGAACAGCGCGGCGGGCTGCACGCGCTCCTGAGCGACGAAGAAGTCGAGGCGCGCACCCGCTTCATGAGCACGCTGCTCGCGCAGCCCGGCATGGCCCAGTACGACTGGAAGATGCTGGACCGCGCCGAAGTCGCCGACCTGGTCCCGGGCATCGGGCCGGACGTGCGCGGCGCGACGTGGACGCCGGTGGACGGCATCGCCAATCCGCTTAAGCTGCTGCGCGCGCTGCACATGAGTTTTGCACAGCGGGTTGTGGATTACCTGCCGCAGCGGCCGGCGCAGAGCATCCGCCTGCGCGACGGCGTGTTCGATATCGCCACGCCAAGCGGGACGGTGCGCGCGCACAAGGTGGTGCTGGCCTCTGGCCTGTCCAACAAGCAGCTTGGCGAGCAGGTGGGACTGGACGTGCCGGTGCGCCCGCAGCGCGGGCAGATCATCGTGCTGGAGCGCACGCGCCGCATGCTGGAAATCCCGCTGTCCACGCTGCGTCAGACCGATGAAGGCACCTGGCTGATCGGCGACTCGCAGGAAGAGGCCGGCTATGTGGACAACCTGGTGGGCCTGCCCATCCTCGGCACGCTGGCCGACCGCGCGGTGCGCACGTTGCCCGCGCTGCGCGATGTGCGCGTGGTCCGCAGCTGGGCGGCGCTGCGCGTCATGTCCAAGGACGGCTTTCCCATTTATCAGCAATCCGAAACGTGTCCGGGGGCGTTCGTCGCCACCTGTCACAGCGGCGTGACGCTTGCCGCCGCGCATGCGCTCAATCTGGCGCCCATGATCGCCGCCGGCAGGCTGGCCGACGACATGGCGCCCTTCTCGACCCGGAGGTTTCATGTTCAAGCGGCTTGACGAGGCGCAGCGGCAGGCGCAGGGCGCGCCGGTGCGGGTAACGGTCAATGGGGCCGAGATGCTGTGCCGTCAGGGCGACAGCGTGGCGGCCGCGCTGTTTGCGGGTGGCGTGCAGGCCTGTCGCGATACCGCGGTCAACGAGGTGCCGCGCGGGCCGTACTGCATGATGGGCGTCTGCTACGACTGCCTGGTCACCATTGACGGACAAGCGAACCAGCAGGGCTGCATGACGCCCGTGCGGGAAGGAATGAAGATCGAGCGCCAGTTGGGTGCGCGCAAGGTGCAGGCATGATCGACACGACGCAATGCGATTTGCTGGTGGTGGGCGCAGGCCCGGCGGGTCTGGCGGCCGCAACGCTGGCGGCGAACCTGGGCGTGGACACCGTGCTGCTGGATGAGCAGCCCGCGCCGGGCGGCCAGATCTACCGCGCGATCACCACCACGCCGGTTACCGACCGCGGCATTCTGGGCGAAGACTATTGGCACGGCGCGACGCTGGTACCGCCGTTTCAGCAGTCCGGCGCGCGTTATGTGCCGGGAGCGACGGTGTGGGCCGTGGCCCAGCGCACGGCGCCCGAATCAGCGGAAGGCTTCGAGGTGGCGTATTCGGTGGCGGGCGAGGCGCGCATCGTGCACGCGCGCCGGCTGCTGCTGGCCACCGGTGCGCAGGAACGTCCCTTTCCGATTCCGGGCTGGACGCTGCCGGGCGTCATCACCGCGGGCGCGGCGCAGATTCTCTTGAAATCCTCGGGTGTCGTGCCATCCGATCGCACGGTGCTGGCCGGTTGCGGCCCGCTGCTGTATCTGGTGGCCTGGCAGTACCTGAATGCGGGCGTGAAGGTGGACGCGCTGCTGGAAACCACGCCGCCCGGCCGCATGGGCCAGGCGCTGCCCAAGGTCTGGGGTTTTCTGCGCTCGCCGTATCTGGGCAAGGGGCTGAAGCTGCTGCGCGCGGTCAAGGCCGCCGTGCCTATCGTCAAGGGCGTAACGGCGCTGGAAGCGCTGGGCGACGGCAAGCTGCAAAACGTGCGCTACACCGCCGGCGGCGTCACCAAGATTCTGCCCGCCGATCAGCTCATGCTGCACCAAGGCGTGGTGCCCAACGTGAACTTGTCGCGCGCCGTGGGCGTGGCGCATCGGTGGAACGACGCGCTGGACTGTTGGGAGCCGGAGGTCGACGAGTGGGGCACGACGGCGGTGGACGGCATCGGCATGGCCGGGGACGGCGCGGGCATCGCGGGCGCGGTGGCGGCCGAACACCGGGGCCGGCTGGCCGCGTTGCAGGCGGCGCATCTGCTGGGCCGCATCGATGCGGGCAAACGCGACAACCAGGCCGCCGCGCCGCGCGAGGCGCTGGCCCGTGCCGTGCGGGGCCGCGAGTTCTTCGACACGCTCTACAAGGCCCCTGAAGCGTTCCGGCGTCCCACCGGCGACACGATCGTGTGCCGCTGCGAGGAAGTCACCGCCGCGCAGGTGCGCGAAACCGTCAAGCTGGGTTGCAGCGGTCCGAATCAGATGAAGGCGTTCCTGCGCTGCGGCATGGGACCGTGCCAGGGCCGTTTCTGCGGCCTGACGGTGGCCGAGATCATTGCCGAGGAGCGCGGCGTGCCGACCGAGGAGGTGGGCTACTACCGGCTGCGTTTCCCGACCAAGCCGCTCACGCTGGGCGAACTGGCGTCGTTGCCCCAGACCGACGATTCGCGTCAGGCCGTCGTCCGCCTGAAGAAATGACGGGTGGACGCCATGACCGTTCAGACGCGGGCGGCTGAAGTCATCATCATCGGCGGCGGGCTGCACGGCAGCTCGGCCGCGCTGCATCTGGCGCGCGCCGGCGTGCGCGCGCTGGTCATCGAAAAGAACTACGTGGGGCGGCACGCCTCGGGCGTCAATGCGGGCGGCGTGCGCACGCTGTCGCGCCATCTGGCCGAAGTGCCGCTGGCGCTGGCCTCGCGCGAGCTCTGGTATCGCATCGGCGAGCTGGTGGACGACGACTGCGGCTTCGAGCAGCACGGGCAGGTGCGGGTTGCCGAAAATGCGGCTGACGCCGAGACACTGCGCGCGCGGCTCAAGACCATGACGGATCACGGCTATACACACGAGCAGTGGATAAGCCGTGAAGACCTGCTGGACCTGATTCCCGCGATTGCGCCCACGGTGCAGGGCGGCCTGATCGCGCGCGAGGACGCGGCGGCCGATCCCTACCGCACCACCCTCGCCTTTCGCATGAAGGCCGCGAGCCTGGGCGCGCAGTTTCTCGAAGGCGTGCGCGTGCACAGCGTGGCGCGGCACGACGGGCAATGGCGCGTGGAGACGGACGCCGGCGTGTACACCGCGCCGCAGGTGCTGAACTGCGCGGGCGCGTGGGCCGACCGGATCGCCGAGCAATGGGGCGAGCCGGTGCCGCTGTTGCCCATCAGTCCCATGATGCTCGTCACGCTGCGCATGGACCACTTCCTGGATCCCGTGGTGCTAGGCACCGGCCGGGCGCTGTCGTTCAAGCAGCGCACCAACGGCACCGTGCTGATCGGCGGCGGCCGGCGCGCCTGGGTGGACCGCGACGCCGAGTGGACCGAACTGGATTTCCGCTCGCTGGCCGAGGGCGCGCGTACGGTGGTCGACCTGTTTCCGCACATGCGCGGTGCGATCGTGAACCGCGGCTGGGCGGGCATCGAAGCGGCCATGCCCGACGAGATTCCCGTGATCGGGCGCAGCAGCCGGCACGAGACGGCCTTTCACGCCTTCGGGTTTTCGGCGCACGGCTTTGAGCTCGGGCCCATCGTCGGCCGCATCATGGCCGACCTGATCACGACCGGCGCGACAGACATGCCGATCGCCCCATTCCGGATCGAACGATTCTCGGATGCCGGCCAGGCATCCGGCTCATCCACCAAGGAGCAAGACCAATGAACGATATCGTGCGCAAGGAAACGAACGAGCGCCTGTCGCGCATCGTGATTCACGGCGACACTGTGTACGTGGCGGGCGTGACCTCGAATGCGGAAGGCGGGATCGCCGCGCAGACGCGCGACGTGCTGGCCAAGATCGACGGCTATCTGAAGCAGGCGAACACCGACAAGTCGCGCCTGTTGACCGTGCAGATCTGGCTCAAGGACATCGAGCGCGACTTTGCCGGCATGAACGCGGTGTGGGCCGAGTGGGCGCTGCCCAGAGCGATGCCCACCCGCGCCACGTGCGAGGCCAAGCTGGCCTCGCCTGATCTGCTGGTGGAGATCATCGTGACGGCCGCCGCGCAGCCGGCATACGTCAGCGGGCCGGTATCTGAAAGCTGACGGCGCCGGGGCGGCCCGGCAGGTTCAGGGTGGCGGTGGCTGGCGGCGTGGTTGCCACCACCTTGCCGGCGCGCAGCACCATCAGGCGCGTGGCGCGCAGGCGCAAGGCCTCGACCGCGTCGCGCGCCTGCAGCAGCACCAGGTCGGCGCGCTTGCCGACCGCCAGGCCCGTTTCGTCCAGGCCAAGAATCTTGGCTGGCGTGGTGGTGACCGCTTCGAAACAGGCGCGCATGGCGTCCTGGCCCGTCATCTGGCCGACATGCAGGCCCATGTGCGCGACTTCCAGCATGTCGCCGGAACCCAGGCTGTACCACGGGTCCATCACGCAGTCGTGGCCGAAGGCGACCGGCACGCCCGCCGCCATCAGCTCCGGCACGCGCGTCATGCCGCGGCGCTTGGGGTACGTGTCGTGGCGGCCCTGCAGCGTGATGTTGATGAGCGGATTCGCAATCGCGGACACGCCCGCCTCGCGGATCAGCGGGATCAGCTTGGACACGTAGTAGTTGTCCATCGAGTGCATGGACGTCAGGTGCGAACCCGTCACGCGGCCGTGCAGGCCAAGCCGCTGCGTGTGATACGCCAGCGTCTCGATGTGGCGCGACAGCGGATCGTCGCTTTCGTCGCAGTGCATGTCCACGCGCAGGCCGCGCTCGGCCGCCAGTTCGCACAGGATGCGCACGGATTCGGCGCCGTCCTGCATGGTGCGTTCGAAGTGCGGAATGCCGCCCACCACGTCCACGCCCATGTCCAGCGCGCGCTTCAGGTTGTCCAGCGCGCCGGGGGCGCGCAGCACGCCGTCCTGCGGGAAGGCAACGAGTTGCAGGTCCAGGTAGGGTTTGACCTTCTCGCGCACGTGCAGCAGCGCTTCCGTCGCCAGGAGGCGCGGATCACAGACGTCGACGTGCGAGCGGATCGCCAGCAGCCCGCGCGCCACGGCCCAATCGCAATAGGCCAGTGCGCGTTCCACCAGCGCCTCCTGTGTCAGCAACGGCTTCAATTCGCCCCACAGCGCGATTCCTTCGAGCAGCGTGCCCGACTGGTTTACGCGCGGCAGCCCGAAGGACAGCGTGGAATCCATGTGGAAGTGCGCGTCGACAAAGGGCGAGGTCACCAGCTGGCCGGCGGCGTCCACGGTCTGCGCGGCTTCGGCCTTCAGCGCCGGCTCCAGCGCGGTGATGCGGCCGTCGGCCACGCCGATGTCGATGTTCTTGCGGCCGTCGGGCAGCGTGCAGTTCTTGATGATCAGATCGAGCATGTTGTTCTCAGCGGTTTAGCGTTCGCCTTTGCGATACGGTTTCATCAAGGCTTGCGGGTAGGCGGCGCGGCGCGCCATGAACACCAGGGCCAGGATGGACAGGATATAGGGCAGCATCAGGTACACCTGATACGGCAGTTCAGGCAGCCCCGGCAGCGCCGCGCCGCCCTGCTGCAGACGCAACTGCAGCGCGTCGAAGAAGGCGAAGATCAGTGCGCCCAGCAGCGCCTTGCCCGGCCGCCACGACGCAAACACCACCAGCGCCACGCAAACCCAGCCGCGGCCGTTGACCATGTTGAAGAAGAACGCATTGAACGCGGCCAGCGTCAGGAAGCTGCCGGCCACGCCCATCAGCGCCGATCCGGCCACGATAGCGCCGATACGCAGGCGCGTCACGGACAGGCCCTGGCCTTCGGCGGCGGCGGGGTTCTCGCCCACCATGCGCACGGCCAGTCCCACGGGTGTGCGGTTCAGCACCCACGCAAGAATCGGCACCGCGGCCAGCGCAATCAGCGTCATGGGCGTCTGCCCGGCCAGCACGGGGCCGATCAGCGGAATCCCGTCCAGGAACTTCATCTCGGCAAACGGCGTGATCGTCGGCGGCGTGGACACGCTGGGGAACGTGACCCGGTACGCGAAATAGCTGACGCTGGTGGCGAGCAGTGTCACGCCGAGGCCCGACACGTGCTGCGACAGGCCCAGCGGCACCGTCAGCACGGCGTGCAGCAGGCCGAACACGGCGCCGGCCAGCGCGGCGGCCAGCACGCCCACGTACAGCGGCGCGCCCAGGTACACAACCAGCCAGCCGGTAAAGGCGCCGGCCACCATGATGCCTTCGATGCCCAGGTTCAGCACCCCGGCGCGCTCGCAGAGCAGCACGCCCAGCGTGCCCAGTATCAGCGGCGTGGCCAGGCGCAGCACGGCCACCCAGAAGGCCGAGGAACTCATCAGATCCATCCATTCCATGGCGTGCTCCTCAAGCCTTGTTGCGGCGCAGGCGGTACTGCGCGAATAGCGTCGCGACCAGCATGGCGAGCAACGAGGTGGCGACGATGACGTCGGCGATGTAGTTCGGCACGGCAATGGCGCGGCTCATGCTGTCGGCGCCCACCAGCATGCCGGCCACGAAGATGCTGGCCAGGATCACGCCCAGCGGATGCAGGCCGGCCAGCATGGCGACGACGACACCCGTGTAGCCGTAGCCCGGGGACATATCCAGCGTGACGTAGCTGGTGCGGCCCGCCACTTCGATGGCGCCGGCCAGGCCGGCCAGCGCGCCGGACAGCATGGCGGTGCCGAGCATCACGCGGTTGACCGGCAGGCCCAGAAAGCGCGACGCGTGGGCGTTGGCGCCCACCGCGCGCATCTGGAAACCGAAGACGGTGTAGCGGTTCAGCAGCCACAGGCCGAGTGCCAGGCCCGCGGCCCACAACAGGCCGGTGTGGGCGCGCGTGCGCTCGATGAGCTTGCCCAGTTCCAGGTCGCCGTTCAGCGCCACCGATTGCGGCCAGCCCATCGCCATCGGGTCCTTCATCGGGCCGTCCAGCATCATGGACACGAACAGCAGCACGATGAAGTTGCCCAGCAGCGTGGTCACGACTTCGTCGACGCCCAGGCGGGTTTTCAGGATGGCCGGAATCAGCAGGAGCAAGGCGCCGGCCAGGGCGGCCGCCAGCATCATGCCGCCAAACAGCACCGGCATCGGCAGATCGAAACCCGTGCCGCCGTGCAGGCCGCCCACGGCCACGGCCGCCAGGGCGCCCAGATACAGCTGGCCCTCGGCGCCGATGTTGTAGAAGCGCGCGCGGAACGCCACGGCACAGGCCAGACCGGTCAGCATCAGCGGCGTGGCGCGGGTCAGGGTTTCGGACAGCGCGAAGCGCGTGCCGAACGCGCCTTCGAACAGCAGCGCGTAGGTGCGGCCGACGGGGGCGCCGGCCCAGGCCACCAGCAGTGTGCAGACCGCCAGCGTGAAGAGGATGGCCGCAATGGGCGCCAGCGCCAGCGCAAGGCGGCTGGGCTCGGGGCGGCGTTCCAGGATCAGTTTCATGGGATGCTCAATAGTGAAGAAAGCCGGGCGGAACGGTGCAAACCGTCATGCCCGGGTTCCCGTCATGGCCAGGCCGACGGTGGCGGGCGTCCACTCGGCCACCGGCTTGATCGCGACCAGCTTGCCGCCGCACAGCACGGCGATGCGGTCGGCCAGCGCGAAGATCTCTTCCAGGTCCTCGGACACCAGCAGCACGCCGGCGCCGCGCGCGCGGGCGGCCAGAAGCTGCTCGCGCACGTAGGCCACGGCGCCGATGTCCAGGCCCCATGTCGGCTGGTCGGCCACGATGAAGCGCGGCTCGCGCGCCAGTGTGCGGCCCAGGATCAGCTTCTGCATGTTGCCGCCCGACAGGCTGCGCGTGCGTACATCGAGCGAGGCGGCGCGCACGTCGAACTGCTTGGCCAGCGAGGCCGCGTACGCCTTGCCCGCGCGGGCGCGGATCAGGCCGTGACGCGCAAAGCGCTTGTCCTTCAGGTCTTCGACGATGGCGTTTTCCCACAAGGGGCTGTCGCCGATCATGCCTTCGCCGTGGCGGTCTTCCGGAATGCGGCCCACGCGCGCGGCGGTCCAGCCGGCGGGCGTGGTGGGCGCGGCGGCGTGCTCCGGTCCCAGCCGGATCGTGCCGTCCGAGGGCTGGCGCAGGCCGGTCAGCACCGACACCAGCGCCTGCTGGCCGTTGCCGGCCACGCCGGCGATGGCCACGATTTCATGCGTGTGGACCACGAGGTCAAGGCTGTCCAGGCGCGGCGCGCCGTCGCGGTTGTCGCGCACGGTGACCTGGGACAGCGTCACCACGGGGGCGGCCTGCTCGGCGGCCGTTGCGGCCTCGGCGCGCGGCATGACCACTTTGCGGCCCACCATCAGTTCGGCCAGTTCCGCGGGGTTGGTGCCCGCCGTGTCGCGTTCCGCGACCAGCTTGCCTTGCCGCAACACCGCCACGCGGCGGGACACGGCCATCACTTCGTCCAGCTTGTGCGAGATGAAGATGACCGCCAGGCCTTCGTCGACGAAGCCGCGCAGCGTCGCGAACAGATCCTGCACTTCCTGCGGCGTGAGGACTGCGGTGGGTTCGTCCAGAATCAGCACGCGGGCGCCGCGGTACAGCGCCTTCAGGATCTCGACGCGCTGCTTTTCACCTACAGAAAGCGTGCCGACGCGCGCGTCGGGGTCCACGCCCAGTCCGAAGCGCTGGCCGAGTTCCACGAGGCGCTTGCGGGCCTGGCCGCGGCCCGAGGCCAGCTTCCAGAGCGATTCGGTGCCCACCATGATGTTGTCCAGCACGGTGAGGTTGTCGGCCAGCGTGAAGTGTTGATGCACCATGCCGACGCCCGCCGCCAGCGCGGCATCGGGCCGGCCGGCGGGCAGCGGTTTGCCGAAGACTTCGATACTGCCGGCGTCGGCCACATAGTGGCCGAACATGATCGACACCAGGGTCGATTTGCCGGCGCCGTTCTCGCCCAGCAAGGCCAACACTTCGCCCTGGCGGAGCGTAAGCGAGACATCGTCGTTGGCCGTGAGGCTGCCGAAGCGTTTGGTGATCCCCGTCAGTTGCAGGGCGAGAGGCGCTTGGTTCATCGTGCCGAGGACTTGGGTTCTTTGTCGTTGACCTTCACGGTGAAGCTGCCGTCCAGGATGGCTTTTTCCTTGGCCTGGACCTTGGCGATCAGGTCGGCGGGAATCTTCTGTTCGAACGTGCCCAGCGGCGCGAGCGACGAGCCCTTGTGCTTCATCAGCGAGTACTGGCCGAAGTCATCGGCCTTGAACGCGCCGGCCTTCACTTGCTTGAGGGCTTCTTCGATGGTCGGGATCATGCTCCACAGCGCCGAGGCCACCACCGTCTCCGGGTACTGCGGCTGCGTGTCGATCACGTTGCCGATGGCCAGCTTGCCGCGTTCCTTGGCGGCGTCCGACACGCCAAAGCGCTCGGCGTACAGCACGTCCGCGCCCTTGTCGATCATGGCGAAGGCGGCTTCCTTGGCCTTCGGGGGATCGAACCACGAGCCGATGAAGGTCACGGTGAACTCGGCCTTCGGGTTCACTTCCTTGACGCCTTCCATGAAGGCGTTCATCAGGCGGTTCACTTCGGGTATGGGGTAGCCGCCCACCAGGCCGATCTTGCCGGTCTTGCTCATGCCGCCGGCGATCATGCCGGTCAGGTAGGCCGGTTCCTGGATGTAGTTGTCGAACACCGAGAAGTTGGGCTGCTGCGGCTTGCCCGACGAACCCATCAGGAAGGCGGTCTGCGGATAGTCCTTGGCGACCTTGCGGGCCGCGGCTTCGACCGCGAAGGCTTCGCCCACGATCAGCTTGTTGCCCTGCTCGGCGTACTGGCGCAGCACGCGCTCGTAGTCGGCGTTGGTGACGTTTTCCGAGAACGTGTATTCGATCTCGCCGCGGTCGCGCGCGGCGGACAGCGCGATGTGGATGCGCGACACCCATTGCTGTTCGACCGGCACCGTGTAGACGGCGGCGACCTTGATCTTGGCGGGCGCCTGCGCCAGGGCCGCGCCCGAGAACAGCAGCGCGCCTGCGGCAGCCAGGGCCAGCTTGAGCAGGCCGCGGCGGGCGATGCCGCCGGCGGACGAAAGGGATAGGGATTTCATGCGGGTGACTCCTACGCGGGGGAGGACAGGAAATGGAGGGATGGGGGGATGCCGCCCGCCGCACGGAGGCCGCTGCCGCAGGCAGGCGTGCCGGGCAGATCGTGCGTGAACGGGGGCGTGGGATCGGTCATCGGATGGGAGCGCCAGGCGGCGCACCCGGCCAAATGGTCGAGTTCTCAGCCTGTCCTGGCGAAGCAATATGTATGCCACGGGGCGTTCCCGCGACAAGGCGGGGAAACCTGATGGCCGGGCAGGATTATAGGCACCCTCGCGGGGAAGCGTGGCACCAGTTTGGTGCGTGGTGTCACGATAGATGGACGCGGGCAAGCCGCGCGACGCGCGGCAATGGAACGCACCGTTGCCGCGCGGCCGGCAGGGTCTATGCCCCAAGCGCGAGGCTGCGCACCTAAAATTGCGCCGATGAGCCGCGCCCGCGCGCGGCAAGCTGGAAATCCCAATGCAAGATATTCAATTGCTGCTCGAACAGTACGGCGGGTGGCTCGTGTTCGCCAACGTCCTCATCGAGCAGGCCGGCCTGCCGGTGCCCGCCTATCCCATGATGATCGCCGCCGGCGCGCTGGCCGGCGCCGCCGGCTGGCTTGTGCCGCTGCTGGCCGCCACCGCCGCGTGCATCATTGCCGACAGCCTCTGGTACTGGGCGGGGCGGCGTTACGGGTCGCGCCTGCTGGGCGTGGTCTGCAAGCTGTCGCTGTCGCAGGACTCGTGCATCCGCCAGACGCAGCGCCTGTACCTGCGCATCGGCGTGCGCGCGCTGCTGGTGTGCAAGTTCCTGCCGGGCGCGGGCGCGCTGTCCACCGTCATGGCCGGGCTGACCAACACGCCTTACCGCCGCTTCTTCCTCTATGACCTGGCCGGCGCGTTGATCTGGGTGGGATCGGCCCTGCTGCTGGGCGGCCTGTTCCACAGCGTCATCAATGACGTGCTGGACATCCTGGGCACCTACGGCCCGATGGGGCTGGCGGTGCTGGCGGCCGTGCTGGCGCTCTACATCGTGGCGCGCTTTCTGCGGCGCAAGATCCTGCTGCGCAGCCTGCGCGTCATTCCGCGGCTGTCGGTCGACGAGCTCATGCAATGGCGCCAGAACGGCCGCGAGGCGCTGGTCTTCGACGTGCGGCCCGAGGCGCAGCGCGATGCCGCACGCATTCCGGGCGCCGTGGCCGTGGACTTGAAACAGCCACTGCCCGCGCTGGATCCCGGCGCGATCGATTCCGACATCGTGGTCTATTGCGCGTGCCCGAACGAAGTGTCGGCCGCCCTGCTCGCCTCGCGGCTGCGCGCGGCCGGCTACCGCAAGATCTGGGCGTTGCGCGGCGGCTACGAAGCCTGGGTGGAGCGCGAACAGCAGGCCTGAAGCGTCCAGCGCATGATCCTTTGGCCGCAGCGGGTGCGCGGCGCCGTGGCCCGGGCGCATAATGCCCGCATCGGCCCGCGCCTGACGCGGGCAGCCAACAGGAGACAGGCATGCGGTTGTTGTTCTTGGGCGCCGGCGGCACCGGCGGATACTTTGGCGGACGCGCGGCGCAAGCCGGCGCGGACGTGACGTTCCTGGTGCGCGAGCCGCGTGCCGCGCGCATCCGCGAACACGGGCTGCGCATCCAGAGCCCGCTGGGTGACGCCACGCTGCACCCCAAGCTGGTCACGCAGCAGACGTTGCAAGAGAGCTATGACGTCGTCGTGCTGTCCTGCAAGGCCTATGACCTGGCCAGCGCCATCGAGGCCATCCGCCCCGCCGTGGGACCGGACACCGCGGTGCTGCCCATCATGAACGGCGTGCTGCAGTACGACGTGCTGGACCGCGAGTTCGAGCCGCATCGCGTGCTGGGCGGCCTGTGCCAGATCAACGCCACGCTCGGCCCCGAAGGCGAAGTCGTCCACCTGGGCAAGCATGCCAACCTGGTGTTCGGCGAACGCGCCGGTCCCGCCCGCAGCGAGCGTTGCGTGGCGCTGGAGCAGGCGCTGGCGGGCGGCGAATACGTCAGCCGCCTCAGCGAAAACATCTACCAGGACATCTGGGAAAAATACGTCATGCTGACGACGCTCGCCGCCGCCACGTGTCTGATGCGCGGCTCGGTGGGCGAGATCGCGTCCACCGACGATGGCGTGGACTTCCTGCTCGGTCTGCTGCAGGAATCGCAGGCGGTGGCCGCGGCTTCGGGCCACACCGTGCGGCCGGAGGCCGATGCCACCGTGCGCAAGCTGCTGGCGGACCGCACCCAGCCCATGACCGCCTCCATGTTCCGCGACCTGCGCCAGGGCTTGCCCGTCGAGGCGGACCACATCGTCGGCGACATGGTCCGCCGCGCCCGCACGCTGGGCGTGGATGCCACGTATCTGCGCGTCGCGTATTCGCACCTGCAGGTCTATCAGGCGCAACGCGCCGCCCGCTGATCGCGGGGGCGGCCCCTGTTCAAGCGGGGCCGCCGGGCGCACACTGATTGGGGCGTGCCGCCGCTGCGTGCACGTCCGGGTCAAACCTCGCGCCCCCCGCTTACGCCGGATTGGTGCATGGATTGCAAAAAACTCTTCCTCATTGACGGGTTTTTCGTTCGGATTTGACCGAATAGTATGGCTTTGCCTTGAGCCGGAGCGTGTTCCGCCGCAATCGTGCGGCGGCTGTTCCCGGCCCATTCCTCCCAGGAGCAAGACCATGAAAATCGCATTGATCGGCATTACCGGACGCGTGGGTTCGCGCGTGGCAGACGAATTGCTCAAGCGCGGCCATCAGGTGACGGGCATCGCCCGCAACCCGGCCGAAGTCAACGAGCAGCCCGGCCTGACCGTCCGCCAGGGCGACGCCACCGATCCCGAAGGGCTGACCCCGATCCTGGCTGGCCATGACGCCGTCATCAGCGCCACGCGTTTCGTGTCCACCGATGCCAAGCCGCTTCTGACCGCCGTGAAGAACGCCGGCGTGCCGCGACTGCTGGTGGTGGGCGGCGCCGGCAGCCTGCTGGTCGCACCCGGCAAGATGCTCATCGACACCCCCGAATTTCCCGATGCCTACAAGCCCGAGGCCCGTGCGGGCGTCGTGTTCCTGGACACGCTGCGCCAGGAAAAGGTGCTGAACTGGACCTTCCTGTCGCCGTCCGCCATCTTCGAACCGGGCGAGCGCACCGCGACGTTCCGCGTGGGCGACGACCACCTCTTGGCCGACGACGACGGCAAGAGCTGGATTTCGATGGAAGACTACGCGATCGCCCTGGCCGACGAGGTCGAGACGCCGCAGCATTCGCGTCGCCGTTATACCGTCGGATACTGATCCTCGGCCGCGTTTGTTTGTAAACTGGCAGGCCGCCAGCCGGCGTCATCTGAGTAGTCCTGTATGCGTATGAAGTGGAAATCCTTGGCCGTCTGTCTGCTGGTTGCCTCCAGTTGTGTGGCGGCTGCGCCGGCGCTTGCGGCCGCGCCGCAGTCGAACAAGGAAATCGCCGTTGCGTTCTTCCGCATGATGTTCCAGGACCGCGATGTCGACGAGGCGGTGCGCCGGTATGTCGGCCCCAACTACACCCAGCACAATCCGTACATGCAGGACGGCGTTGGGCCGATGGTCGACTTTTTTCCGCGCTACTTCGAGCAGCATCCGCAGGCCATCGTCGAGATCAAGCGCGTCATCGCCGAGGGCGACCTCGTCATGATCCACAACCTGTGGCGCGATTCGCCGGAAGACCGCGGCCAGGCCGTGGTCGATATCTTTCGCGTCCAGGACGGCAAGGTCGTCGAACACTGGGACGTCAGCCAGGAAATCCCCGAGAATCCCGCCAACAAGAACGGCATGTTCTAGGTGTCCATGATCGAACCCGTTGACCTGCCCCGCGCCTATCTCCTTCTGAACCACGGCCCGACCGTGCTGGTCACCAGCGCGCACGGCGACGCCCGCAACGTGATGGCCGCGGCCTGGGCCATGCCGCTGGACTTCAGTCCGCCCAAGATGCTGGTCGTGGTCGACAAGAACACCTGGACGCGTGAACTCATCGAAGCGTCGGGCGAGTTCGCGCTGTGCATCCCGTCACGCGCGCAGGCGCGCGCCACGATGGTGGTGGGATCGCAGTCCGGGCGCGACGACGACAAGTTCCAGGCCAGCGGCCTGACGACATTTCCCGCCAGCAAGATCGGCGCACCGCTCATCGAAGGGTGCCTGGGCTGGCTGGAATGCAAGGTCATTGCCGAGCCGCACAACCAGCAGGCCTACGATCTCTTCATCGGCGAGGTCGTGGCCGCATGGGCGGCGCCAGACGTGTTTTCCGGCAACCGCTGGCACTTTCCAGACGACGAGCGCCGGTCGGTGCACTACCTGGCCGGCGGCTCCTTCTTCGCCACCGGCGAAGCCTTCAACGTCGCCGATCCGGAGTAAGGGCCATGCGCAGTGTGTACCTGGCGGGTTTCGATGTCTTTCTGCCTGATGCCGTGGCGCACGGCGAACGGCTCAAGACCCTGTGCGCCACCTATGGTTTCGAGGGCGTGTTTCCGCTGGACAACGCCGCGCCGCCGGAACTCGCCGGGCAGGCGCTTGCGGAATGGATCTATCGCGCGAACGTCGCGCTGATCCGCCGCGCCGACATGGTGATGGCGAACCTAAATCCGTTTCGCGGCGCCGAGCCCGATTCGGGCACGGCCTTTGAAGTGGGCTACGCCATCGCCTGCGGCAAGCCCGTGTGGGGCTACACCGGCCAGGCCGGCTCGCTGATCGATCAAGTGGCGGTGGGGGCGGCGGCTGACGACGGTGTGTCGCGCATGGTCGACGCGCAGGGCCACACCGTCGAGGATTTCGGGTTGAACCTGAACCTGATGCTGGCATGCAGCGCGCGCATCGTGACGGGCGGCCCGGCGGACTGCCTGGCCAGGATGGCGCGCGAGCGCGCCTGAACACCGGCCGCTAGGCGCGCGCTGGCTTGGCCGTCTTGGCCGTTTTTACTGCCGCCTTGACCGCCTTGCTCACCTTGCCCGGCGCGGCGCTTCCGGACGCGCCCAGGTATCCCATCACCGCATCGACCACCGCGCCCTCCAATTGCTTGGGCGTGAAGCCCGCGGGCGGCTCCAGTGCGGCTGCATGCACCAGCGACTCCATGATCCGCAGCACCACATAGGTCGCCAGATCCCGGTCCGCCTGCGCGATCTCGGCGCGGTGCAGTTCAAGCAGATGCCGCATGCGGCGGTGGATGTCCTGGTCCGCGCGGCTGTGCTCGTGCGGTTGGTCGAACAGCGGAAACTCTCTTTCCAGCACGCGGTGCAGCGCGGGCTCCAACAGATGCGCGTGCAACATGGCCTGCACGATCGCGGCCACGCGCTCGCGCAGCGTGGCCGCCGGGTTGCCGTTCAGCACGTCGTCGATCACGTCCAGCATCTGGTTGTCGTGCCGGTCGTGCAGCGCGGCGATCAGCGCGTTCTTGTTCGGAAAGTACTGGTAGAGCGAGCCCACGCTCACGCCCGCCGTTTCCGCGATCAGATTGGTGTTGGTGCCGGCATACCCGTGCGTGGCCAAAACGCGAGCCGTGGCCTGAAGAATGGTGTCGACGGTGTGCTGGGATCTGAGCTGGCGCGGCGATTTCCGGGGCTGGGGAATGGCGGTCATGAGTCTGGCAAAAGGCGAGTATCAAACGTGAGCAATGGCTCATGGAATGTGCGGCAGGCGATTGCGGGCCAACGGGCCGTGGTCCGGCGGCGCCGCAGCCAGGCGGCCCACCGCAACGCGCTGCATCGCTTCGCGCGAATTATGCCATTCGCTCATGCACGCGATGGCCGCGCCCGCGACTGCCGCGGGCGCAACCTTGCCAGCGCTCAGACAGTAGCTGCCATCTCCAGCACCTCGTCGTCGATCGCTTCGGCCTGACCATCCTTCAACTTTTGCAGATGGTCGGCCAGTTCCGCGATGGTCAGCGCCACCAGCCCATGCTCGGCGGCGTAGCGATCCAACGCCGCGCCGCGCATCATCGTGCCGTCGGCATTCATCAGTTCGCACAGCACGCCCGCCGGGCGCATGCCGGCAAGCACGGCCAGATCCACCGAGCCTTCGGTGTGGCCACGGCGCGTCAGCACGCCGCCCGGTTGGGCGCGCAGCGGAAACACGTGGCCGGGGCTGACGATGTCATCGGGCTGCGCCGACGGCGAGATGGCGGCGCGGATCGTGGTGACGCGGTCGACGGCGGACACGCCGGTGCTCACGCCTTCGCGCGCCTCGATCGACACGGTGAAGGCCGTGGCAAAGCGGCTCTGGTTGCGTTGGACCATCGGCGGCAATTCCAGGCGATCCAGCGTGTCGCCGGGCAGGCATAGGCAGACGATGCCGCTGCCGTCGCGGATGAGTTGCGCCATGACGGGCACGGTCAGCTTGTCGGCCGCGACGATCAGGTCCGCTTCGTTCTCGCGGTCGAAGTCGTCCATGAGGATCACGGGACGGCCCAGGCGCAGGTGATGCAGCGCGCGCGACAGGCGCACGGCAAAGGGCTGCGAAGCCAGGCTGGGGATGGGGGACTGCTGGGTGAAGGCAACGTTGGACATTGAAACGCTCTCGCAAAAGGATGGGGCGAAAAACGTTTCAGGGCTAATCGACAGCCGAACGCAACGCGGCCAGGCAAGGCGCAAACGCGCCCGGCGCAGCCGAGTATGTGCCGGCACATCTTCTCTCATCCGGACTATGACCGTCGGCCCTGGCATCTCACCAGGTCTGCTGACCCCGGCCAAAGCATGGCCGGGCGCTCGCGGGCTCGCCACATTGCATGGCATACCGCCGGTGGGGAATTGCACCCCGCCCTGAAGACGTACTGCATGTCGTGTTAACGACCGGTCGATTGTACGCCTGTCCGCAGAGCGGGGCTGAATATGCTTATTGCGGTTGTGGTCTTGGGAAATGGGGCGACGGGCCCCGTTTTCCGTCAGGCGGCCTTGGCGGCCTTCGACGCATCGGCCTTCTTGGCATTGGGCGTGGCGTCCTTCTTGGCCTTCTTCGCGGGCAGCGCCAGCATCGTGCCGCGGCAAGGCGGCGTGCCGCAGAGGCACTTGTAGCCCTCTTTCAGCGCCTTCGTGATGCGGTCGTCCAGGACCAGGCCGTAGTCGTACGACAGTTCCGTGCCGCGCGGAATGTCCTGCAGCGCCACGATGTAGACGCGCTTGCCGTGCTTGCCTTCCTGCGCCTCGCAGTTGGGCTGGCAGGAATGGTTGATCCAGCGCGCGTCGTTGCCTTCGTCGCCGCCGTCGATGACGCGGCCGGTGCTGAGCGCAAAGAAGAACGTGTGGAAGGGATCGTCCGGATTGGTCGGGTGGCGGCGGTCGGCTTCCTTGGCACTGATGCGCGTGCCGCCGTACTCGATGATGCGCGTGCCTGCCGGAATCTTGCGGGCGGCGAAGACGCCGTTGCCGTGCAGCTTGGAGCGGCGGACGACATGCCAGGGCTTGATCGGGGTGTCTTCGTTGGTCATTGAGAATCGAGTGTGGCGGTGAGACGAAACAGAATTATATCGGCGGCTTTATTGCGCGATGACAGGCGTATAGTGAGCGCCGCCTTGTCCCTTGCTTGATATTCATCATGATCGTCCGTCCGCGGCCCTCCGCGCTGGCTTTGTTCTTTGTACTGCGCGGTTCCATCATCCCGCGCATCCTCAGCAGGATCATCGTCATCACGGTGCTCTCCTGCGTGGTGGTGTGGATGTACCACCGCCAGTTCTTCTCGCCCGCGCACCTGACCGCGGTACCGTTCTCGCTGTTCGGCCTGGCCCTGTCCGTCTTCATGGGCTTTCGCAACAACGTCTGCTATGACCGCTGGTGGGAAGCCCGCAAGCAGTGGGGCGACCTCGTTGTGCAGGCGCGCAGCCTGGCGCGCGAAAGCGCGGTGCTGCTGGCGGCCAGCACCGCCAATCCCGTGCAGGAACGGCTGGTGCGGCGCTGCATCGGTTTTGCCTACGGCCTGGCGGCGCGGCTGCGCGGGCAGGACATGGTCGAGGCGGTGCGCCCGTGGGTGCAGCAGGACGAGCTCGACACGCTGGCCGGCTGCCGCAACGTGCCCGATGCGCTGCTCATGTCCATCAACCGTGACCTGGCGGTGTGCCTGCGGCGTGGTGAACTGACTGACATCCTGTACCAGGGCCTGACCCAGCGCGTGGCGCAGTGCGCCGCGATCCAGGCGGCCTGCGAGCGCATCAAGTTCACGCCCTGTCCGTTCGCGTATTCCCTGTTGCTGCACCGCACGGCGTGGCTCTTCTGCCTGCTGCTGCCCTTCGGCCTGGTGGGCACGCTGGAGTTTCTGACGCCGCTCGCGGTGACCATCGTCGCCTACACCTTCTTCGGCCTGGACGCGCTGGGCGACGAGCTGGAGGATCCCTTTGGTGCCGACGAAAACGACCTGCCGCTGTCGGCGCTGGCCCGCGTGATCGAGATCGACCTGCTCGAAGGCTTGGGCGTGCGGCCCCTGCCGGAACCGGCGGAGCCGGTGGACTACGTGCTGCGCTAAGGACGTTGGCATGCTGGCCGTGGCGCCTGCGCCGGCCTACGCCGCCAGCCCGGGCCCCGTCAGCGGCAGCTTGGTCTCCTTCAGCCGGCGCAGCACGAAGCAGGACTTGCTGTGCCGGATGCCGGGGATGCGGTAGAGCTGTTCGCGCAGCAATCGCTCGTAGTCGCGGGTGTCGCGCACGGCGATGCGGATGTAATAGTCGTAGTCGCCCGACACCAGAAACGCCTCCAGCACCTCCGGGATTTGCGCCAGCGCGCGCCCGAATTCGTACAGCGTCTCTTCGCTGTGGCTTTCCAGCGTCACGTGGACAATGACCGTATCCATGAAGCCCAGGCTGGCCGGATCGATGTCCACCGTGTAACCGCGGATGACCCCGGCGCTTTCCATGCGCTTGATGCGGTTCCAGCACGGCGTGGACGACAAACCGACCGCCGCGCCGATGTCGTTCAGGCTGGCGCGCGCGTTGTCCTGCAGTACCTTCAAAATGGCCAAGTCGAACTTGTCGAGGTTCATTTTCTTTGATTCCTCCAAATCAAAGATGAATTTACTCCGTTCGCCTGTTATCCGTGGAAAAGAAGATAAAAATTCTTCGGATCTACCAATAAGATGGATAGCATGAACGATCGCCTGCACCCCACCGCCGCCGCCGCGCTTGCCGCCACCGAAACCGCCCCTGAAAACGGGGCGAAGATTTTGCTCGACACGCTGATTGCGCACGGTGTCGACACGGTCTTCGGGTATCCGGGCGGGGCGGTCCTGCCCCTGTACGACGCCCTGTACGCCGAGCCGCGGCTGCGCCACGTGCTGGTGCGCCACGAGCAGGCCGCCGTGCATGCCGCCGAAGGCTATGCCCGCACCACCGGCCGCACGGGCGTGGTGTTCGTGACTTCCGGCCCCGGCATGGCGAACACGACCTCGGGCCTCCTGGACGCCATGTGCGATTCGATCCCGGTGCTGTGCATCAGCGGTCAGGTGGCCACGGCGGCCATCGGCACCGACGCCTTCCAGGAATGCGACGCCATCGGCATCTCGCGTTCCGTCACCAAGTGGAACACCCAGATCCGTGCGGTGGACGACGTGGCCAGCGTGACGGCCCGTGCGTTTGAACTGACGCGCCAGGGCCGCCCCGGCCCGGTGCTGGTGGACTTTCCCAAGGACGTGCAGCTTGCCGTGCCGCGCGAGAGCGATGGCCTGGACGCGCCGTCGCAGCACAAGCTGGCCGCGCTGCGCGCGCGCCGCCAGTCCGGCAAACTGGCGGCCAAACTGCCGCAGTCGGCCGTGCGCCGCGCCGCCGCGCTGATCGCGCAGGCCAAGCGGCCCATCTTCTACGGCGGCGGCGGCCTGGTGAACGCTGGCCCCGAGGCCTGCGAGGCGTTCACGGATCTGGTGCGCCACACCGGCGCGCCCTGCACGCTGACGCTGATGGGCCTGGGCGCCTTCCCCGCGTCCGACCCGCAATTCGTGGGCATGCTGGGCATGCACGGCACGGTCGAGGCCAATCTCGCCATGCACAACTCGGATCTCGTCGTCTGCATCGGCGCGCGCTTTGACGACCGCATCACCGGCAAGCTGTCGGAGTTCTGCCCGCACGCCCGCAAGATCCATATCGACATCGACCCCGCCTCGATCAACAAGGTCGTGCGCGTGGATGTGGCGCTGGTTGGCGACTGCCTGCCGCTGGTGCGCGCGCTGCGCGCCGAGCTGGGCGACACGCCGCTGGAGGCCGCGCGCCTGGCGCCCTGGTTCAAGCGCATCGACGCCTGGCGCGCGCAGGACTGCCTGGGCTATACGCCCGCGCCCGACGCCATCCTGCCGCAACACCTGATGTCGCGCCTGAACGCCGCGCTGGCGGATCGCGATGCCATCGTGTCGACGGACGTGGGCCAGCATCAGATGTGGGCCGCGCAATACCTGCGCTTTGACCGGCCGAACCGCTGGCTGACGTCGGGCGGTGCAGGCACCATGGGTTACGGCGTGCCCGCCGCCATCGGCGCGCAGGTCGCGCACCCGGACAAGACCGTGGTCTGCGTCAGCGGCGACGCGTCGGTGCTGATGAACATCCAGGAACTGTCCACCGCGATGCAGCACGAGACGCCCGTGAAGGTCGTGCTGTGCAATAACGGCTACATGGGCATGGTGCGTCAATGGCAGGAACTGATCCACGGCGGCCGCTACAGCCACAGCTACAACGCGTCCTTGCCGGATTTCGTGGCGTTGGCACGCGCTTTCGGCTGGGGGGCGGCACGTGTGGATGACCCCGCCAAGCTGGATGCGGCGCTGGCCGAATGCCTGGCGCATGACGGCCCGTATTTCCTGGACGTGGCGGTCACGGCGCAGGAAAACTGCTTCCCGATGATGCCTGCGGGGCATGGTCACCAGAAGATGATGCTGGCCGAAGGCGTCTGGTATCAGGACGAGACGACCTGAGAACTTGCCGGAGCGGGTGTCTGCCAACGTAGGTGTCTGACACCCGCTGCGACGCTGCTGCAGGCTGGAGATCATCTTCCCAGGGTGTCAGACACCGCTGAACAAGTCGGTGTCAGACACCCATGACACGGCCGCGTCATATGCAGAACTGCTCATGCGGGTGTCAGACACCTGGCGGCGGCTCCACGCGATCCTCCTTGCCTAGAGGTATCTGACCACCGTGGAGGCGTTGCGCTTCCTTAGGTGTCTGACACCCGCTGAGACGGTGCTGCAGGCTGACGATTATCCCCCCAGGGTGTCAGACACCGCTGAACAAGTCGGTGTCAGACACCCATGAGACGGCCGCGCCATATGCAGAGCTGCTCATGCGGGTGTCAGACACCTGGCGGCGGCTCCACGCGATCCTCCTTGCCTAGAGGTATCTGACCCCCGTGGAGGCGTTGCGCTTCCTTAGGTGTCTGACACCCGCTGCGACGGTGCTGCAGGCTGACGATTATCCCCCCAGGGTGTCAGACACCGGCGCCAGCGCGGTTCATGACGATTTCAGACACCCGCACCGTCTTCAAAACTGAATCGACAGCCCGCCGTCCACCACCAGCACGTGGCCATTCACATACGACGCCGCAGGCGAAGCCGGGAACACCGCCGCGCCCGCGATTTCCTCCGGCTCTCCCCAGCGACCCGTCGGATTGCGTGCAGCCACGCGCGGCCCGAACTGCGGGTCCGCGACCATCTCCGCATTGGTCTCCGTGGCAAACGTCCCCGGCGCGATGGCGTTGCTGGTGATGTGATGCCCGCCGAACTCCGCCGCCAGCGCCCGCACCATGCCGGTCAGGCCCTGTTTGGCTGCGGGATACACCGCATCGCCCGCGCGCGCCAGTTCGCCCACCACTGAGGTAATCGCGATCAGCCGCCCGCCGCCCTGGCGCATCATGCGCTCGGCCGCGAACTTGGCCAGCAGCATGCCGGCCACCAGATCCGTATCGATCAGCTCGCGGATTTCAGCCGGGGTAGTGTCGCGCAGCGTCTTGCGATTGCGCGCGCCCACGTTGTTCACCAGGATGTCCAGGCGCTCGTGCTCGCTGTCGATGCGTTCGAAGGCCTCTGCCGTCGCCGCGTCGTTGCTCACATCGAACGGCAGCGGATGCGCGTCCAGTCCCGCGCCGGTGAGTTCAGCCACCGCCGCGTTGACCGCGTCGGTATTGCGGCCGTTGATCAGCACGCGCGCGCCGCAGCCGGCCAGCGCCCGTGCGATGCAAAAGCCCAGCCCGCGGGCCGAGCCGGTCACCAGCGCCACCTGTCCCGTCAGGTCGAAATTGCGCAGATATGGAAGTGTCTTCATTAATGGGCCTCGCTCATTCCCGGAACTCCGGCGCCCAGTGCAAGAGCCGCCGTTCAATCCACGTCACACAATAAACCAGCGCGATGCCGACGATCGACAGCAGCGTCACCGCCGCGAACATGTCGGTGGCGTTCAGTGTCGCCAGCGCGGTGATCATCAGGTAGCCCATGCCCGTGGTCGATCCCACGAACTCGGCCAGCACCACGCCGATCAGCGCGAAGCTGATGGCATTGGGCAGCGCGGCGAACGTCCACGCCGCCGCCGTCGGAATACGCACGCGCCACAGGATCTGGCGCGGCGAGCCGCCCAGCGTGCGGCAGAAGTCGACCAGTTCCCGTTCCACGCTGCGCCCGCCCTTGTAGGTGTTGAAGAACACCAGAAAGAACACGACGAACCACGACGTGACCACCTTGGACGCCAGCCCAAGCCCGAAGAACATCGTGATGAGCGGCACGAACGCGATCCGCGGCATGGAGTTGAACGCCACGATGAACGGGTTGAACACGTCGGCCAGAAAGCGGCTGCGGCTGAGCGTCATGCCCACCACGAAGCCGCTGCCCACGCCCACGACCAGACCAACAAGAGTGGCCTGCAGCGTCAGCCACAGATGCGGCCAGACCGAGCGCGGCCCGGGCTGCAGCCATTCCCACAGGCGCACGGCCACGCGCGAGGGCTGGCTGATGAAAAAGGGATCGAAGAGCGTGTTCTGGGTGAACCACGGGATGCGCGTCAGCGTTTCCCACGAGCCCAGGATGACGGCAAGGATCAGGACCTGCCACAAGGTGATGCGCACACGGCGCGCGACGGCGGCGCGGCGGTCCAGGCGTAGCTGGTCCTGCAGGGAGTCGGCGGTATCAATCGAGGTCATGACGCGTATCGGTTCAGGCGGCGGCGCGGAACTGCTGGCCCAGCACGCTCCAGAGGCTTTGCACATGGGAGACGAACTGCGGCGTTTCGCGCAGCGTGAAGACGTCGCGCGGATGCGGGATCTGAATGCGCTCGTCCAGCAGCACGCGGCTGGGCGGGCCAGACAGCACCACCACGCGATCGGACAGCAGGATGGCTTCGTCCAGATCGTGGGTGACCATCACGATGGTCTGGCCCAGCTTGCGCCAGATCTCCATCAGCTCGCGATGCAGGTGCGTTTTGGTATGCGTGTCCAGCGCGCCGAAGGGCTCGTCCAGCAGCAGGATGCGCGGCTCGACCGCCAGGCTCATCAGCAGCGCCACGCGCCGCCGCATGCCGCCGGACAACTGATGCGGAAAGGCGTCGGCGAAGGCGCTCAGGTGGCCGAGTTCCAGCAGTTCGGCGACACGCTTTGCGATGCGATCGGCCGGCACGCCCTGAAACTTCAAACCCAGCGCCACGTTCTTCCTGACGCTGAACCACGGCAGCAGCGTGTCCTTCTGGAAGATGTAGCCCAGCGCCGGCGGCACCTGCCCATCCACCACACGCCCATCCACCTTGATGGTGCCCGTGGTGGGACGCAGAAAACCCGCCATCATGTTCAGCAGCGTGCTCTTGCCGCAGCCTGACGGCCCGACGATGGACACGAATTCGCCCTCGTTGATGGTCAGGCTGACCTCGCCGACGGCGTGTGTCGTGCCTTGGCGCGACTGGTACGCCTTGCCTACCTTGTCCAGCGTGATCATCAAAGGCCCCGGGCTTTTCGCACGAAGCTCATGTTCACGCACTTGGCGTAGGGCACGGTCTTGATTTCTTCATTCGAGAATTGGCGGCCGTCGCCCATGATGGCCGTCATGCGGTTGTACGCGTCCTCGGTGATGATGTTGTCCTTCAGGAACACCGTCTCCTTGTAGACGCCCAGCGTCTTCTCGATGGCGGCGCGCGGGAAGGCGCTCAGGTAATCGTCGTAGATCACGTCCGTGATGGCGGCTGCGCTGTTGGCCGTGATGAAGTCCTGCGCCTTGACCATCGCAGTCACAAAGGCCTGCACGACCTCGGGGCGCTTCTGAATGGTGTCCTGCAGCGTCAGCGCCGCGATGCCCGGCACGTCGCCGCCCATGAACTCGTTCCACGACGCTTCCGTGGTGGCATCGAAGATCGGCACGCCCCAGCCTTCCTGGCGCGCCTGCTCCATCATCGACATGGTGGCCATGCTGGCGGCGACCGAGCCGGTCTTGAGCGCGCCCAGCATCGTTGCCAGATCGCCCAGGGGGCGGATGTCGACCTTGTCGGCCACACCGGCCTTCTGCATCAGGTACAGCGCCATCAGCCACGTGCTGGACTGCGGCTGCGTCGCGCCGACGCGCTTGCCCGCCAGGTCCTTCATCGACTTGATCTTGCCGCTTTCAAAGTCTTCGCGGCGCACGATGACATTGGCATACGTCAGCTTGCGGTCAAAGCCGAACACCAGCGCGGCGGGCTTGCCCGCGATGGTCAGCGCGGGCGCGGCGGTGGCCGCCGTGGCGCCGAACACGATCTGGCCGGCGGCCAGCAGCTGGTTGGTGCGCGGGCCGCTCTGCGAATTCAGGTACTCGACCTCCAGCCCGCCTTCTCCGAAGAAGCCCTTCTTCAGCGCCACGTAGCCGGCCGCGAAAAAGGGGTCGATGCTGCCCTGGCCGTACACGACCTTGCCCAGCTTGGGCTGTGCGAAAACGACGCGCCCGTTGAGCAGGCTGATGCCGGCAAAGGCGGACGCGGCAGCCAGCACGCGGCGGCGGGTGGTGAAGTCGGAGCTACGGGTCATGTCGTCCTCGAAGTGTCTGGGTTGCAGCTGTTTGGCGTCAACAATACCCCAGCGATTGCTGCCCAACAATGGAAAACGCCCGGTTTCCCGGGCGTTCGGTCGTACGGCGCAGCGCGGATTACGCGGCGGTCTTCTTCGGCGCAGCCTTTTTCACGGCCTTCTTGGCGGCGGTCTTGGTTGCCGTCTTAGTGGCCGTTTTGGTAGCCGTCTTAGTGGCCGCCTTCTTGGCCGGCGCCTTCTTCGCAGCCGTCTTGGCCGCCGTCTTCGTGGCGGTCTTCGTTGCCGTCTTGGCCGGCGCACGCGCGCGGCCCGGCTTCTCGGGACGGGGCTCGAACTCGAATCCCACCTTGCCGTCGGGCTGACGCACCAGGAACGCCTTGAACTTGCGATTCGTGCGGCTGGAGACGAAGCCGTCCAGCAGATCGGTGCGGCCGTTGGTCAGCAGCTTTTCCATCTGCTCGCGCGAGATCTCCTGCTGCAGGATGACCTTGCCCGACCGGAAATCGCACGACTTCTCGGGACCGACGGACTTTTCGCAGACGTAGCTCATGCCGTGCTCGAACACGCGCGACTGGCATTTCGGGCATGGACCCACCGACGTGTGGCCGGAGAAGTCCACCGCTTCGTTGTCGTCTTCGTCGTTCTGGCCGAAGTCGAATTCCAGCTTGTACTCATCGCTGATGCGCAGGATGGCGGCAAACGGCCGGCCCATCTTGCTGATGAAGCCTTGCAGCGGACCGATCTCGCGCTTGGCCAGCAGTTCTTCGACTTCCGGCAGCTCGAACGTGCGGCCGCCCGGATGCTTGCCGATCGAGAAGTCGCAGGCCGTGCAGGCAAAGCGGCGGTAGTTTTCCTTGACCACCGCGCCGCACTTGGGGCACGGCGTGGTCAGCGTGGCGTAGTCGCCCGGCACCGTGTCGCGCTCGTATTCCTTGGCGCGCTTGACGATGACCTGCGTCATCTGCGCGATCTCGCGCATGAAGGCCTCGCGGCCCAGTCCGCCCTGCTCGATCTGCTTGAGCTTGTGCTCCCATTCGCCGGTGAGTTCGGGCGAGGTCAGTTCGGCCACATCCAGGCCCGACAGCAGCGTCATCAGCTGGCGCGCCTTGGCGGTGGGCACCAGATCGCGGCCTTCGCGCCGCAGGTAGCTTTCGTTGAGCAGGCCTTCGATGATGGCCGCGCGCGTGGCCGGCGTGCCCAGGCCGCGCTCGGACATGGCCTCGCGCAGTTCCTCGTCGTCCACCAGCTTGCCGGCGCCTTCCATGGCCGACAGCAGCGTGCCTTCGTTAAAGCGCGCCGGCGGCTTGGTCGATAGGCCGACGGCTTCGATGTCTTCCGTGCGCACGGTCTCGCCGTCCGCCACCGGCACCAGGTTGGCGTCTTCGCCCTGGGCTTCCTTGCCGTACACGGCCAGCCAGCCCGGATTGACCAGCACCTTGCCGTCCGTGCGGAACCGATGCCCCTGCACTTCGGTCAGGCGCGTCGTGACGCGGTATTCCGCAGCGGGGAAGAACACCGCCAGGAAGCGCTTGAGCACCAGGTCGTAGAGCTTGGCTTCGGCTTCGCTCAGGTCGTGCGGGATCTGCAGCGTGGGGATGATCGCAAAGTGATCCGACACCTTCTTGTTGTCGAAGATGCGGCGGTTCGGTTTGACCCACTGTTGGCTGACGACGGTGTCGGCATGGCGCGACAGGCCGCCCACGGCGTTGGAACCGCCCTTGGCCAGCGCGCGCATGGTTTCCTGCACCGTGCTGATGTAATCCTCGGGCAGGTAGCGCGAATCGGTACGCGGATAGGTCAGCGCCTTGTGGCGTTCGTACAGCGTCTGCGCGAGCGACAGCGTGGTCTTGGCCGAGAAGCCGAAGCGGCCGTTGGCCTCGCGCTGCAGCGACGTCAGGTCGTACAGGGCCGGCGACATCTGGCTCGACGGCTTGGATTCTTCGGTCACGCTGCCGGGCTGCTCGCGGCAGGCGGCCACCACGCTTTGCGCGGCGGCGGCCGACCACAGGCGCGATTCGCGCTTTTCGGGATCTTTGTCGTCTTTCTTGAATTGCGGGTCGATCCAGCGGCCTTCGTACAGGCCGGCGGCCGCGACGAAGGTGGCGCGCACTTCCCAGTAATCGCGCGGCACGAAGCGGCGGATGCGCTCTTCGCGTTCGGCCACGATGGCCAGCGTGGGCGTCTGCACCCGGCCGACCGGTGTCTTGAAGAAGCCGCCGTCCTTGCTGTTGAAGGCGGTCATGGCGCGCGTGCCGTTGATGCCGACCAGCCAGTCGGCTTCGGCGCGCGAGCGCGCCGCGGCTTCCAGCGGCTTCATCTGCGTATCGTCGCGCAGGTTGGCGAAGGCCTCGCGGATGGCGGCCTGGGTCATCGACTGCAGCCACAGGCGCTGAATCGGCTTCTTCACGCCCGCGTATTGAACGATGTAGCGGAAGATCAGTTCGCCTTCACGTCCCGCGTCACAGGCGTTGATGATGGCGTCCACGTCCTTGCGCTTGGCCAGGCGGACAAGCAGCTTCAGACGTTCGGCGGACTTCTTGTCGGTCGGGCCCAATTCGAACGCGGGCGGAATCACGGGCAGGTGCGTGAAGCTCCACTTTCCCTTGACCGGATCGTTGGGCGCGACCAAGCTGAGCAAATGGCCGATGCTGGAAGCGAGAACGTAACGTTCGCTTTCAAAATAGTCGCCCTCGCGCGCAAAGCCTCCCAAGGCGCGTGATATATCAAGGGCCACCGAGGGCTTCTCGGCAATAATCAGCGTTTTATTCATGTGTATCCAGTGGCGGTAGTCCCGCCGTATCAGCGCGGATAATAAGATCGGAGATTCGCCAGATGCAAGTCGGCACTGAAAGACAAGCGGGATCCGAACTGCACGCTTGGCGTCAATTTTTGTCGCGAAGCACCTTGTGGCTAGGGGTTTTGCTGCTAGGCAGCGCCGCCGTCTGCTGGGTTGCCGCCAATTGGCAGGACATGACAAAAATGCAGCGCTTTGCCGGTGTGCAGGGTCTTCTGGCCGTGTGCGCGCTGGCGGCCGCGTGGTCCGGATTGCGCTTGCGCGCCCGGCCCGGGGTGCGACGCAGCATACCTGGCGCGCTGCTGGCGCTGGCCGGCATTCTGCTCGGCGCCCTGCTCGCGCTATTGGGTCAAACATATCAGACGGGTGCCGATACCTGGGAATTGTTCGCCTGGTGGGCAGTGCTGCTGCTGCCGTGGGCGCTTGCCGCGGGCAGCCAGGCGGTGTGGCTGCTGTGGGCGCTGGTGCTCAATCTTGCGGCCGCGCTGTGGCTGGGCGAACGCGTCTTCACCTGGCTGATGATCTTCGGCGGCCCGGGCCTGCCCAGCCTCGTCATGGCCGCCCTGAACCTGCTGATGCTGTTTGGCTGGGAAATGGCCGCGCGCCGCTGGCGCGCCAGCACGGTCTTCGGACCGCGCATCCTGGCCGCCATCGCGATCAGCGTGCTGGTCCTGGCCCTGATGTTCGGCGATTCCATCGTCGGCGGCCTGGGCACCTACAACGGCATTGCGTGGGTCGCCGCCACGCTGGGCCTGGGTCTTTACTATCAGCGCGGACGGCGCGATCTCGTCATCCTGGCCATGCTGGCTGCCGGCGTCATCTGCGTGTCGCTGCGTGTGGTGGGCGAATGGCTGTGGCGGCTGGAGCCCGGCGTGTGGGCGGCGCTGCCGCTGGCCGCACTGCTCATGGCCGAGGCCGTCGTGGCCGCCCGCTGGCTGCGTGGCCTCAGCAACGAAGCGCCGGTCCCCATACCCGCCGCTGACGCCGAACCTGCCGGCGCGTCGGCAGGCAATGCCGTGGATCCCGCCGACTCCAGCGCGCCCGTCGCGCAGCTTGCCCCCGCCGCCGTGCCGCGCGCCGAGCCCCCCTGGTACGTGCAGTGCCTGCTGGGCCTGTCCGCCTGGCTGGCCACTCTGCTCCTGCTGCTGTTCGTCGCGTTTTCCAATCTGATCACCACCGAAGGCGGCGCGCTGGTCGCCGGGCTGGTGCTGTGCGCCGCGGGCGTGGCGGTGCTGCGCAGCGACGCCGGTCCATTCTGGCGGCAATGCGGCACGGCCATGGCCTTCACGGGGCAGATCCTCATCATTTTCGGGCTGTCCGATTCGACCTCGTTCGCCAGCGCCAGCTTCTTCGTGCTGCTGATGGCGGCCGCGGTCTATGCGCTGGGGCCCGACGTGATCCTGCGGTTCCTCAGCGGCCTCTTGATCGCCCTGGCCAGCGCGGCGCTGATCTGGCGCGGCCTGTCGCCCGACCTCATGCAGGAAGACCTGATGGACGCCTGGATCCGCTTCGACGCGACCCGGGCCACCTTCCTGTGGCTGCCCATCGGCGTGATCGGCGCGTGGGCCACCGCCGTCATCCTTACCGTCAGCCACCGCGTGGGCGCGCGGCGCGGCCATGCGCTGCAGCCGCTGGCGTGGGCCTTCCTGCTGTCTGTGCAAGGCATGGTCTGGCTGGCGAGCGGCATCTCCGTCATTGAATTGCCCGCCATCTGGCAGTTGGCGCCGCGAACCGCTGTGCTGATCGTCGCGGGCGCGCTGCTGCCCGTGGCCGCCGCGCTGGCCGTCCTGTGGCCGCGCCGCCGCCTGCTGACGGGGGGCGTCACATGGGGCGTGCCGATCGGTCTGCTGCTGCTGGCGCTGTTCTGGCTGCCCAGTCCGGGCGTCGGATTCGCCCTGACGTGGCTGCTGCTGGGCTTCGGCCTGAACCAGTCGCGCGTCATGATCTTTGGCGCGGCCAGCTTGCTGGCTTACCTGGGCGTCTATTACTACCAGTTGGAGCTGCCGCTGCTGCAAAAGGCGCTGTGGCTTAGCGGCGCGGCGGTCCTGCTGTTCGTGCTGCGGGCCGCAGTGTGGCTGGTGCCGCGCCTGATGCGCACGCAGACGCCCGCGCAGCTGCGCCCGATGCCGCCGGTGTCCCCCGCCCTGCGCTGGCGCACGGCGGCCATCCTGGGCGGTCTGGCGCTGGTGCTTGCGGCGGCCAACTTTGGCATCTGGGAGCGCGAGAAGCTGTTGGCCTCGGGCAAGGTGGTCATTCTTGAGCTGGCCCCGGTCGATCCGCGTTCGCTCATGCAGGGCGACTACATGGCGCTGAATTTCGCGGCCGGACGCGAGGTGACCCGCCTGCGGCTGGGCGGCGACCGCCCCGACGTGGACGGCGTCATGGGGTACGAGCCCGACGGCTACGTGATGCTGACCCAGGACGCGCGCGGCGTCGCGCAAGCCGTGCGCATCCAATCCGACGTGCATCCGCACGCTGAAACCGAAGTGCCGCTGCGCTATCGCGTCCGCGGCAATGGCGTGCGCATCGTGACCAATGCGTGGTTCTTCCCGGAAGGCGAAGCGGCGCGTTATGAGGTTGCGCGTTTCGGCGAACTGCGCGTGGCCGACGACGGGGAAGCGTTGCTGGTGCGAATGCTGGGGGCGGATCTGCAGCCCTTGTAAACGGCCCGGCCGGCTCAGGCCGGCGGGGCATGCAGTCCGCGAATCGTGCGGACGCCGGAATCAGCCCGGAAACCGCGCAGCCCAGCGCGCGGTGGCGTCCTGCAGGAATGACGCGACATCCGCAGCGGGCAGCGGCGCAAATCCCAATGCCGCCCACGCGGCTTGCAGGGTCGGCAGGGGCGCGCGGGTATCGATCGCCGGCGCCCCATTCTGCTTGGACAGCTTCAAACCGCTGGCGGGATCAAGTATCAACGGCACGTGCAGGTAGCGCAACGGCGGCAATCCCAAGAGGCGCCCCAGCACGCGCTGACGCGCCGTGGAACTGAGCAGGTCGGCCCCGCGCACCACATCCGTCACGCCCTGCACGGCATCGTCCACCACGACAGCCAACTGATACGCCCACAACCCATCGGCCCGCCGCAGGGCAAAATCCCCGACGGCCTGCGCCACATCCTGCTCCTGCGGCCCGAGCCAGCGGTCGTCAAAGTGTTCCACGCCTTCGGGCACGCGCAACCTCCACGCCCGCGCCTCACGCCCGGGCGGCAGACCGTGGCGGCAGGTGCCGGGATAAGGTCTTTCGCCATCGGCGCCCGGTGCGGTCTGGCCGCGCAGCGCAGAATCCGCAATTTCGCGCCGCGTGCAGCCGCAGCCATAGATCAGGCCCTGCGCGGCAAGCGCGTCGAACGCGGCCTGGTAGGCCTCGTTTCGTTGAGACTGCCAGACGATCTCACCGTCCCAGACAAGCCCTAGCGCCTGCAACTGCCCCATGATGACGTCCGCCGCGCCCGCCACCGTGCGGGGCGTGTCCACGTCTTCAATGCGCAGCAGCCAGCGCCCGCGCTGCGCGCGCGCGTCCAGCCAGCTTGCCAGCGCGGTCGCCAGCGAGCCCGCATGCAGCGGTCCGCTGGGACTGGGAGCGAAGCGGCCAACGTAATTCAAGGGGACGTAGACAAGACTTCAGCCCGCACGATCAGGCGCGGGCTGAGGGGTGGAAAAGCGTGGCGCGGGAACGCGTGCTCAATGCAGCAGGCGCCCGCCTTCTTCGTCGAGCAGCTCTTCGAGGACCAGATTGTCGATCTCGGCTTCCTGGCTCCAGAGAACCATGAGGGCAATGATCTTGATCTTGGAGAGCGGCACGGGCGTTTCCGGCGAGGCCAGGCCTCGGTCGATAACGATCTCGCGCAGGGGCGCGGGCAGCACGCCGGCCGATTCCAAAAAGGCGATGAAGCCGATGGACTCGGTGCCGAGCTGTTGGTATTCGTTATCGGTGTAGATCCGGGTTCCGGACGTGGGAGCCTGGGCCAGGTCGACGCACCGTTCGGTGGTCTCGGCAAGGCCATACAGCCAACCGAGCGCGTCGTCGATGTCCTCGTGCTCGAAACCTGCAGCGGCGAGCCGCTTGGCGAGCACATCGGCAGCAGGACAGGCCTGAGGCGTGTAGTAATTCTCGAACAGATAGACCAGGATATCGAACATATGGCGCAGTTTGTGCCTGTTTGCACAGTCGGCCCGCATATCGGCAGACCAGCAAACATGAATTTTACTTTACGCCGATTTAATTTGCCGGGCAACCGACTAAAAGGCGGGTGTTGTACTACGTCACCTTGCGCGCAAGGACGCCTATTTTGCACCCAAATGCGGGCAAAATGGCTGATTCAGCAAAAAGGGGCGTTCCCGCGTGGGTCCGCCCCTTTTTTTTGTTCCAGGCGTCCTGCGTTACGCCACCTTGGGCGCGTTCTCCAGTTTCAGGCCCGCCAGCTGGCGGATGAAGACCGGGATGCAGATCACCAACCCGATGATGCCGCTGGCCAGACCCGGAATGATCGTCAGCAGCGCGCCAATCGTGCACAGCCACCGCTCCCAGCTCTTCATGCCGACCAGCATGAAACGCGACAGGGCCGCCGACAGCAGCACCAGGCCGACCATGCAGCCGAGCAGGGTCACGAAGAACTCGTACCAGGTGAACCCCTGCACCGAAATCAGCAGCGACGGCGAGAACACAAAGACGAACGGCACGATCAGCTTGGTGATGCCCAGCCGGAACGCCGTGTTCCCGGTCTTGAAGGGATCGCTGCCCGCCATGCCCGCCGCCGCGTACGCGGCCAGCGCCACCGGGGGCGTGATGTCCGCCAGGATGCCGAAATAGAACACGAAGAAGTGCGCCGCGATGGGCTGCACGCCCAGCTGCACCAGCGTCGGGGCCGCGACGGCCACCATGATGAGGTAGTTGGCGGTTGTGGGCACGCCGCAGCCCATCAGGATGCAGACGATGCCGGTCATCACCAAGGCCGCGATCAGCGTCAGCGACTGCATGTCCGTCAACGCCTCGGGCAGGAAGAATGCCGCGCCTGCTGCCAGCGCCTGCGAGGCGGCGATCACGATGTACGAGATCTTGAAGCCCACGCCCGTCAGCGTCACCACGCCGATTACGATGCCCACCGTGCCGGCGGCCGCGCCGACCGCCAGCGCATACTTCGCGCCGGTCTCAAAGGCTTCGTACAGGTCGCGCAACCGCAGCCGCGTGTACGGATTGAGGATGCCCACCACGATGCAGCCCGTGATGCCCGCGAAGGCCGCCAGATACGGCGTGCGGCCGCTGGCCAGCATGCCGATCAGCATCGCCAGCGGAATCAGCGTCGGCCAGCGCATCTTGAACGACTGCTTGAGCTTGGGCATTTCCTCGGCGGTCAGCCCGCGAAGGCCTTCGCGCTTGGCCTCGAAGTGCACCTGCATGAACATGCCGAAGAAGTACAGGAACGCCGGAAAAATGCCCGCGATGGCGATCTGCTGGTACGGAATGCCCAGAAACTCGATCATCAGGAACGCGGCCGCGCCCATGATGGGCGGCGTGATCTGCCCGCCCGTGCTGCTGGCGGCTTCCACGCCTGCCGCGAAATGGCGCGGATAGCCCACGCGGATCATCGCCGGGATGGTTAGCGACCCCACCGTCACGGCGTTGGCCACCGAAGACCCCGAAATCATGCCGAACATCGCCGAGCCGAACACCGACACCTTGGCCGGCCCGCCCGCGTAACGCCCCGCCACGGTCGAGGCCACGTCCAGGAACAACTGGCCCAGCCCGATGCGGGTGGCCAGCACGCCAAACAGCACGAAGTGGAACACGTAGGTCGCCACGACGCCCACCGCCACGCCGTACACGCCCTGGCTGGTCAGATACATATGGTTGACGACCTGCGACCACGTATTGCCCGCGTGCTTGAGCAGTCCGGGGAAGTACGGCCCGAACATCGCGTACGCCATGAACACCAGCGCGATGATCGGCAGCGGCCATCCCATGGCGCGCCGCGTGGCTTCCAGGAGGCCGATCAGCAGGATCGAACCCATCAGCACGTCCTGCGGCAGCGGATTGCCCACGCGGAACGCCAGGTCCTCGAAGATGTACGGGATGTACAGCACCGACAGCGCCAGCGCGATCGCGATGATCCAGTCGTACAGCGGAATGCCGCCCGGCGCATACCAGGTCGACTTGGGTTCGCGCTGGTAATGCGACTTGGAAAAGCCGAACACCAGGAAGATCAGGCTCAGCACAAAGGCCAGGTGCACGCCGCGGTGCGTCGCCTCGCGCAGCAGGCCGAAGCCGGCGGTGTAGTAATGAAAGATCGAGAGGCTGACAAGCAGGCCCGAGACGATCCACGTGGCAGTCTTGTCCAGCGGCCGGAAGCGGATTTCCGAATCGTACTTTTCCGCCAGCTTCTGGGTTTTCTCGTGATCGATTTCCATCGCGGTGATTCTCAAGATGATTCAACAAGCAGGGCCGCGCGACGGCGGCCCTGCTCAGATGCGGCGCCAACAGTAGGCGCCGCAGACGCGTCGGGGTCGAGTTACTTGATCAAACCGATTTCTTTGTAGAACTTCTCGGCGCCGGGATGGAACGGAATGCCCGCGCCCTTCGTCGCGTTTTCACGCGTGATCAGCTTGCCCTTGGCGTGGCCGGCGTCCAGCGTCTTGCGCGTGGCGTCGCTGTACAGCGCCTTGGTCACGTCGTACACCGTCTGCTCGGGAATCTTGGCGGACGTCACCATCTGCGCATTCACCGAGATGGTCTTGACCTCGGGGATGTTCTGGTACGTGTTCGCGGTGATGACATCCGGCGTAAAGAACTCTTGCTTGGCGCGCAGCGCGTCGATTTCCGGACCCACCAGCGACACGAGCTCGATGTTGCCCGTGGAGGCCAGTTCAGCGATGGCGCCGGCAGGCGCGCCGCCCACGAAGAAGAACGCGTCCAGGCCGCCGTCCTTCAGTTTGTCGCCCGCCTGGTTGGGTTTCAGGTATTCGGCCTTCACGTCCTTGTCGGTCATGCCGTACGCGCCCAGGATCAGGCGCACGTCGACCAGCGTGCCGGAACCCGGCTCGTCCATCGACACGCGCTTGCCCTTCAGGTCGGCCACGCCCTTGATGCCGGAACCCTTGCGCGTCACCAGATGGATGCTTTCCGGATACAGCGTGGAGATCAGGCGCAGGTCTTGCGCCTTGGGCTTGCCTTCGAACGTGCCGGTGCCGCTGTAGGCCCAGAACGCCACGTCCGACTGCGTGAAGCCGGCTTCAAACGAGCCGCCCATGATGCCGTTGATGTTGGCGACCGACCCGTTGGAGGCGACCGCGGTGGCGATCAGCTTGCCGGGTTGCGACACGGCGTTGCCGATGATGCCGCCGATCGGGTAGTACGTGCCCGCCGTGCCGCCCGTGCCGATGCGGAAAAACTGCTGGGCTTGTGCCGAACTGGTGGCGCCGACGGCGGCGACCGCGACGGTCAGGGCGGTGATCCAGTGCTTGAGTTTCATGCGAGCTTCTCCGGTACTTGTTGACAGGTCTGTCGGGTGACGTGGGTCGTCTTGTCATCGCCGGCGCGGCAGCATTGCCACGCCGGAAATGGGCCTCCCCTTGGGGGCCGTTTTCATGATGAAATTCTGTCATGCCGCCCACTGGTAGCCAATGGTTACGGGGCTATCGTTTACCTGGGGGTGCATCGCCCGTTTGGTTATGGGTGGTCCCGCTTTGGTTATGCGCGTGTTACCTCTCAAGCAGTCAGACTACGGAGTCATCAGGATGTCCCAGGAAGTCATACGCGGCATTGCGCTGCCCCCGCCCGCGCAGCCGGGCGATCCCTTGGCCCGCGTCGATACGCCCAGCCTGGTGCTGGACCTGACGCCCTTCGAGGCCAACCTGCGCGCGATGCAGGCCTGGGCCGACCGCCACGACGTCGCGCTGCGGCCGCACGCCAAGGCGCACAAGTGTCCGCAGATCGCGTTGCGACAGCTTGAACTGGGCGCGCGCGGCATCTGCTGCCAGAAGGTCAGCGAAGCCCTGCCCTTTGTGGCTGCCGGCATCCAGGACATCCACATCAGCAACGAAGTCGTCGGCCCCGCCAAGCTGGCGTTGCTGGGGCAGTTGGCACGCGTGGCGAAGGTCAGCGTGTGCGTGGACAACGCACACAACCTGGCGCAGGTGTCGCAGGCCATGGTGCAGGCGGGCGCGCAGATCGACGTGCTGGTGGAAGTGGACGTCGGCCAGGGCCGGTGCGGCGTGTCGGACGACGCCCTCGTGCTGGCGCTGGCGCAGCAGGCGCGCGACCTGCCCGGCGTGAACTTCGCCGGTTTGCAGGCTTATCACGGGTCAGTGCAGCACTACCGCACACGCGAAGAGCGCGCCGAGGTCTGCCGCCAGGCGGCGCGCATTGCGGCGTCTTACGCGCAGTTGCTGCGCGAAAGCGGCATCGCCTGCGACACGATTACCGGTGGCGGCACGGGCAGCGCCGAATTCGATGCGGCCAGCGGCGTCTACACCGAATTGCAGGCCGGTTCCTATGCCTTCATGGATGGGGATTACGGCGCGAACGAATGGGACGGCCCGCTAGCGTTTGAAAACAGCCTGTTCGTGCTGGCCACCGTCATGAGCAAGCCGGCGCCCGACCGGGTGATCCTCGATGCGGGTCTGAAGTCCACCACCGCCGAATGCGGCCCGCCCGCCATCTTCGGCGAACCGGGGTTGACCTACACCGCCATCAACGACGAACACGGCGTGGTCCGCGTGGAGCCGGGGGCGCAGGCGCCTGATCTGGGTGCGGTGCTGCGACTGGTGCCGTCGCATGTCGATCCCACGTTCAACCTGCATGACGGGCTGGTGGTCGTGCGCGATGGCGTGGTGGAAGATATCTGGGAAATCGCGGCGCGCGGGTTTTCGCGCTAACGAAAAAAGGCCGGCGCGCCGTCAACGCGCCGACCCTTCGATGCAGGCAGCCAGCCCCTACTTGGCCTGGTTCTGGATCTTCTCCCCGCCACGTTCGATGTCCTTACCGGCACCTTCCATCGTGTTGCAGCCGGCGGTCACGGCGGAGATCGCAAGCAGCATCGCAAGCCAAATACGGTGGGTCATTTTCTTCTCCTTCGGGCGTTTCGTTGGACGTTGCGGGTCATGCCAATTGGCAGCCGCGATTACTTGTCCAGCAAGTCCCGTGCCTGATCCTTGGCCTCGCCCACATTGCGCTGCACTTTGCCCTCGGTTTTCTCGATTTTCCCTTCTGCCTCGGTCTTGGTGCTGCCGGTCACCTTGCCGGCCGTTTCCTTCACGGCGCCCTTCACTTCCTTGACGGCGCCCTTGATGCGGTCCTTATCCATGTCATCGCTCCTTATCGCTCAGGTTGCGTGAAACCGCGCCGGAGAAAAACTACAAATCGGCTGCGGACAACCCCAATATAGGAACCGCGCCCAACCCGCGATAGAGGCGCATGCACCGGGTCAGGTGGTGCATTTTTACCGGTCGGCCGCCAGATCTGTCATCCCTAAAAATTGCCGCAGCTCTGGCGTGGCCGGCGCGGTAAAGAGCTCGTCCGGCGGTCCGATCTCGTGGACCCGGCCCTGGTGCATGAACACCACCCGGTCGCAGACCTCCCGCGCAAAACGCATCTCATGCGTCACCATCAACAGCGTCATCCCGTCGGCGGCCAATTCCCGCACCACCGCCAGCACTTCGTTGACTAGCTCCGGATCCAGCGCCGACGTGATCTCGTCGCACAGGAGCGCCAGCGGCTGCATCGCCAGCGCGCGCGCAATCGCCACCCGCTGCTGCTGTCCGCCCGATAATTCGTCGGGCCACGCGTCGAACTTGTGCGCCAGTCCCACCCGGGTCAGCATGGCGCGCGCCATGTCCTCGGCGTCGCGCTCGCGCACACGCTTGGCCACCATGGGCGATAGCATCACGTTGCGCCCCACGGTCAGGTGCGGAAACAGGTTGAACTGCTGAAAGATCATGCCCACCTTCAGCCGCAGCGCCCGCAGCCGCAGCTCGTCATCGCCCAGCTGCGCGTCGGCCACCATGATCGCGCCGCCGTCAATCTGCTCCAGCCCGTTGATGCATCGCAGCAGCGTGCTCTTGCCCGAACCGCTCTTGCCGATGATGGCAATCACCTCGCCAGGATCGACGCGCAGCGTCACGCCTTTCAGCACTTCGTTGTCGCCGAACCGCTTGCGGACGTCTTCAAGGGCGATGAGGGGCATGCAACTTCCTTTCCAGCCGGAGGCTGAGGCGCGACAGGGGCCAGCACAGCGCGAAGTAGATCAGCGCCGCGCAGGCATAGACGGTGAAGGGGCTGAAGGTGGCGTTGGTGATCACCGTGGCCGCCTTCGACAGTTCCGTGAAGCCGATGATGGACGTCAGCGCCGTGCTCTTGACGATCTGCACCGCAAAGCCCACGGTCGGCGCCACCGCAATGCGTAGCGCCTGCGGCAGCACGACATAGCGCATCTGCTGCACGTAGCCCAGCGCCAGGCTGGCCGACGCTTCCCACTGTCCCTTCGGTATGGCCTCCACGCAGCCACGCCAGATCTCGGCCAGAAACGCGCCCGACCACAACGTCAGCGCCGCGCCCGCGGCCAGCCACGGCGGCACCTCCACGCCGATCAGCGACAGCCCAAAAAACGCCAGGAACAGCTGCATCAACAGCGGCGTTCCCTGAAAAAGTTCGATGTACGCCCAACTGATGCGCCGCATCGCGGCCACGCGCGACGTGCGCATCATGAGCGCCAGCACGCCCATCAACGCCCCGCCCGCAAAGGCCGCCAGCGACAGCACGATCGTCCAGCGCGCAGCCAGCAGCAGGTTGCGCACGATGTCCCAGGTGGAAAATTCAATCATCGTGCCGCCTTGCGGAACAGCCGCCGCCCGGTCATGCGCAGGATCTGCCGCAGCAGCACCGCCAGCGCCAGATAGATGCCGGTCGTCACGAGATACACCTCGAACGCCCGGAAATTGCGCGACTGGATGAAGTTCGCGGCAAACGTCAGGTCCTCGGCCGCGATCTGCGAGCACACCGCCGATCCCAGCATCACGATCACGATCTGCGACGACAGCGCCGGCCAGATCCGCATCAGCGCGGGCATCAGCACGATGTGCCGGAACACCTGCAGCCGCGACAGCGCCAGGCTCGCGCCCGCCTCGTACTGCCCGCGCGGCGTGGCGTCGATGCCGGCGCGGATGATCTCGGTGCTGTAGGCGCCCAGGTTCAATGCCATCGCCAGGCACGCCGCCTGCATTTCGCCAAGCTGGATGCCCAGCGACGGCAGGCCGAAGAACACGAAAAAGAGCTGGATCAGAAACGGCGTGTTCCGGATCAGCTCGACATACGCGCTGACCGGCGCGCGCAGCCACGTCGGGCCCTGCGTGCGCACCCACGCGCACGCGATGCCGATCGCCACGCCCGCCACCGCGCCGAACGCAATCAGTTCGATCGTCACGCCGATGCCTTTGAGCAGCACCGGCGTGTACTCGAACACCGAGGCGAAGTCGTACTGGTAAGCCATGACGGCCGCGCTCAGGCTACAGATCCTTGGGCAGCGCGGCGCCCAGCCATTTCTGCGAAATCGCCGACAGCGAGCCGTCCTGCTTGGCGGCCGCCAGAATGTCGTTCACGCGGGCGCGCAGCTTCGGTTCGTCCTTGTTCAGGCCGATGTAGCACGGCGAGTTCTTGATCAGGAATTTCGTCTCGGGCTTCTTGGGCGGATTGCGCGCCAGGATCGCCGCGGCCACCACGTTGCCCGTCGCAATCATCGGCACCTGTCCCGACAGAAAGGCGGTGATCGTGCCGTTGTTGTCCTCATACCGCTTGACCGTGGCGGACTCGGGCGCAATTTTGGTCAGCTCGATGTCCTCCACCGCGCCGCGCGTCACGCCGATGGTCTTGCCGGCCAAATCCGCGGCGGACGACACCTTCAGGTCCGCCGGGCCGAACACGCCGTTGAAGAACGGCGCGTAGGCGTCCGAGAAGTCGATAGCCTTCTCGCGCTCGGCATTCTTGCCCATGCTGGAGATCACCAGATCCACCTTCTTGCTCTGCAGGTAGGGAACGCGGTTGGCGCTGGTGACCGGCACCAGTTCCAGCTTCACGCCCAACTGTTTGGCGATGAGCTGGGCCGTGTCGATGTCATAGCCCAGCGGCTTCATGTCCGAGCCCACCGATCCGAACGGCGGAAAGTCCTGCGGCACGGCGATCTTGATGACGCCCGCCTTGACGATATCGTCCAGCGCGTCGGCGTGCGACACAGGGGCGGCCAGCAGGGTGGCGGCGGCGCAAAGGGACAGCAACAGGGATCTGCGTTTCATGAGGAACTCTCCAGGGCCCGCACTGCCCGGCCGGGTCAATGCGTTGCACACCAAGTCGGTATACAAAGCGAGGAGATGCAAGTTCTGTGCCATGTAGGCTGCGCGGGGAAGCGACGGGGGTGGTGCGTGTTTTGCCCCGTTCTGGTGCGCCTGATGCGCCGTCGGCGGGCGCGGCGGCACTGGTTTGGATCGCGTCGGCCACCGGGGGCTATTCGAAAACCAGGTGTCTGACACCCGGCAAGCGCGGCGGCAGACTCAAGGCCGTCTCACTGCGTGTCAGACACCTGCCAAGCGGAGTGTCTCAGCAGGAAGGTGTCTGCTTAGCAGGAAGGTGTCTGACACCCCATAAGCAACTCGGCAGGCTCAAGCTGCCCCCACACGGGTGTCTGACACCTGGCAAGATGCCGCCCACCCACACAAGAACCGCGGTGTCCAACCCCCGCCAAGCGTCCCAGTACCCCCCAACAAAAAAAGCCGCCCCTATCCAGGGACGGCTTCCAACAACATCAATCGCAACCTGCGCTCAATCCACCTGTGCACCCGACTGCTTGACCGCCTTGCCCCACTTATCCACTTCCGAGGCGATAAACGTCCCAGTCGCCTCAGGCGTCAGCGGCATCGGTTCCGCACCACGATCCCGGAAGAACTTCTGCATCTCCGGCGTATTCAACACCTGCCCGATCTGCTTGCTAAGCGCATTGGTTATCTCCGCAGGCGTCCCCTTCGGCGCCAACACCGCCGCCCAGCCGATCGCCTCAAACCCCGGATAACCCGACTCGGCCACCGTCGGCACGTTAGGCAACTGCGGCAGCCGCTTGGCCGTCGTCACCGCCAGCGCCACGGCCTTCTTGCTCTGCACGTGCGGCAAACCCGCCGTTACCGAGTCCACCATCAGCGGCACCTGATGCCCCAGAAAATCCGCCTGCGCCGGACCGCTGCCCTTGTACGGGATATGGCGAATATCAATATCCGCCGCCGCCTTGAACATCTCGGCCGACAAATGCTGCGTGCCGCCAATCCCCGCGCTGGCATACGCCAGCTCGCCCGGATTCGCACGCGCCTGCGTCACCAGCTGCTGCAGCGACGTAATCCCCGACGCCGGCGTTGCCAGGAACATCAGCGGCACCGAGAACACACCCGACACCGGCGCAAAGTCCTTCGTCAGGCTGTAATTGATGGTCTTGTACAGCGTCTGATTCACCGCTGCCGCGCTACCCGCGATCACCAGCGTGTAGCCGTCCGGCGCCGCGCGCGTGGCCTGCTCCATCCCGATATTGCTGCCCGCGCCCGCGCGGTTCTCCACCACAATCGGCTGCTTGACCGCCGCGCCCAGCTTCTCGGCCAGCGCGCGCGCAAAGATGTCGGTCGCCTGCCCCGGCGGGAACGGCACGATCAGGCGGATGGGACGGTCGGGAAATTCCGCGTGGGCGGGCGTCATGGCGGCGGCCAACGCCAGGCCGGCGGCAAGACTGGAAAGAATACGTTTCATGATTGGTCAGTAAAAAGCGACGGCGGACGGCGCGCGAGGGGCGCATCGCCTGCATAAAATAGAGCGCCCGCGCTGGCAGCCCTTGTGAGGCCGGCCCGGGGCAGATCGGAGGGGTAGCGTCACGATAGCATCCCCCCGTCGGTGCTACATTTGCCTTTTCGCGCTTCCCCCGGGGAAGTTCCCCGAAATTCCCTTCATCCCCTGTCCTTACATCCCGCAGGAACCGCCATGGAATTCAGCCAGTTCAACGTCAACACCCTCATGGAGATCACCTCCCGCCCGGACCTCGTGTTCGTCAGCGGCAAGGGATCCTGGCTGGAGGATCACGCGGGCAAGCGATATCTGGACTTCGTGCAGGGCTGGGCGGTGAACACCCTGGGCCACTCCGCGCCCGAAATGCAGCGCGCGCTGGTCGAACAGTCGCAAAAGCTGATGAACCCGTCGCCGGCGTTCTACAACATCCCCTCGATCGAGCTGGCCCAGCGCCTGACCGGCGCATCCGACTTTGACCGCGTCTTCTTCGCCAACAGCGGCGGCGAAGCCAACGAAGGCGCCATCAAGCTTGCGCGCAAGTGGGGCCAGGTCAAGAAGAACGGCGCCTACAAGATCATCACCATGAACCACGGCTTCCACGGCCGCACCCTGGCCACCATGTCCGCGTCGGGCAAGCCGGGCTGGGACAAGATGTTCGCCCCGCAGGTCGAAGGCTTCCCCAAGGCCGAACTGAACGACCTGGAATCCGTGCGCAAGCTGATTGACGACAAGACCGTCGCCATCATGCTGGAACCCGTCCAAGGCGAAGGCGGCGTGCTGCCCGCCACCAAGGAATTCATGCAGGGCCTGCGCAAGCTGGCCGACGAGAACCAACTGCTGCTGATCGTCGACGAAGTCCAGACCGGCATGGGCCGCACCGGCAAGATGTTCGCCTACCAGCACTTTGACGTCGTCCCCGACATCATGACGCTGGCCAAGGGCATCGGCGGCGGCGTGCCGCTGGCCGCCCTGCTGGCCCGTCAGGAAGTCAGCGTGTTCCAGCACGGCGACCAAGGCGGCACCTACAACGGCAACCCCCTGACCACCGCCGTCGGCGTCGCCGTCTTCGACGCGCTGGTCGCGCCGGGCTTCATGGACGCGGTCAACGCCCGCGCCAAGCAACTCTCCGAAGGCCTGCTGGCCATCTCGGCCAAGTACGGCATGAAGGGCGAACGCGGCATGGGCCTGCTGCGTGCGCTGGTGATGGATCGTGATGATGGCCCGGCGATTGTCGAGGCTGCGCGTAATCAGGCGCCGGAAGGTCTGCTGCTGAACGCGCCGCGTCCGAATTTGCTGCGCTTCATGCCCGCGCTGAATGTGACGGCTGAGGAAGTGGATTCGATGCTGAAGCAACTGGATGCGCTGATTGCGCAGGTGCGTAAGGCTTGATGAGGGTTAGAAGTTAGTGAATGCAGGGGCCGCGATTATGCGGCCCTTGTTTTTTTGGGTTGAATGGATCGCGGTTGGGTTTGGGTGTGCGGCCGCGGGTTGGGACACGTTAAGGGAATCGAATGGACGCGAAGGAATTTGTCGGCAACTGGAATGCGCTGCGGGGTGAGCTGTTGGAGTCGTTCATGGCGGCGGATGGCGGGAGTGCCGTCGCGGCCAGGGTGCGCGGGCTGGGGTTGTCTGCGGAGCAGCTGGAGGGTGTGCGTGGCGTTTTGGATCTGGCGCTGCGGGACACGATGTATTCGCTGCTGCTGGGGTTGGATGGGGCGGGGAGTATTGGCGATAGCCAGGAGCAGTTCACCATTGCGGGTGAGGATGGGGTGGTGATTGAGGATATTGAGGCGGAGGCTTGGGAGTGCTTCCATGGGGACGCGGGCGTTTGCGGTTGATTCGCTCGATTCAAAAGGCTCGTTTTTTGTGGTCGCCGTTACGGGAGTTTGATGATGTCCAAGTCGCCTGCTGATGAAGTGGTGTCGATCTATCGGGATCATGCCGACGCGTTTGTGCGGCAGCGTGGGACGGGGTTGATCGAACGCGCGTGGCTGGATGCGTTTCTGGCGCTGCTGCCGGGGGCCAGTCCGCAGGTGCTGGATATTGGGTGTGGGTTTGGGGTGCCGATTGCTGAGTATCTGATTGAGCGAGGCTGCCGGGTTACGGGTGTGGATACGTCGGTGCCGTTATTGAAGCGGGCGAAGGCGGCGTTTCCTGAGCATCAGTGGATTGCTGCGGATATGCGGCGGATGGCGGTCGCGGGGCCGTTTGATGGGTTGATCGCTTGGCATAGCTTTTTTCATTTGTCGCCAGAGGATCAGCGGTGGATGTTCGGGGAGTTTGGGCGGTTGGCTGCGCGGGGGGCGGTGTTGATGTTTACGAGCGGGCCGGGGTTGGGTGAGGCGATTGGGGAGTTTGAGGAGAGACCGCTGTATCACGGGAGTTTGGAGGGGGTGGAGTATCGGGAGTTGTTGGGGGTGAATGGGTTTGAGGTGGTGCGGCATGTGGTGGAGGATGCCGGGTGTGGGGGAGCGACGGTGTGGTTGGCGAATAGGCTTGGCGCTTAAGAAATGATTCGCCGGGAGCGCTGACGCGAGGTCCGAATCAAGTCGGTTCACCCCATCGGATGCGAATGAAGTGAGCCGGAGGACCGTCCCGAAGTCCGATATTGGCGACTATGGAGTTCACCAATTAAGAGTGGTTCGCCACAATGACAGATTCGGCTGCCCAGCGAGATGAACGGCTTCTCGGATAGAGGGGGACGGCGATTAGAGGTTTATCGGCTTATAAAAAAGGAAGAGCGGAAGATGAAGAAGCGGGATTTGTATGCCGAGATCGCGGAGGGCTTTGTTGCGCTCTCGCGTTTGCGAAAGGGCAAAACTATCTCGTGCAATGCTCCGGTCCCCAGTGCCGGTCTCGCAGAAGCGTTGACGAAAGCACGGGAAGCCGAGGATTTAGTTGACGATTCTGATGCGTCGGCAAACGTAGAGATCGCTGGCCGTCATTTTCTAGAATGTTAATTCCTGTTTAATGCAGATTGTCATGGTCTGCTTTCGGGCGAGAGTAGGCAAATGTGGCTGTTCTGGAACGGCCAGTTTAGGCCGGCGTAAGGCGCTGACTACCGTTGCCTTGGTGACTTTTTGGGAGAGAACCGTCGTCTCAAGGTCGCCTCCACATACCTAGTGTTATTCAGAGTCACTGGTATAGAGTTGGCTGCGCTGCAACAGTAGAATGCTGCGATACAAAGCGCGCCGTAGGCAGCCCTGGAAAATAAGATAGGAGAAGGCATGGCGGCAGAACAGTATCCAGTTGAGGTGCAATCGGACTATCTCGAGAAGATCACGCGTGCTCGCCCCATTCCGGCGCTGGCTGAACTGATCTGGAACGCGTTCGACGCCGACGCGACAATTGTGGACGTCTCGTTCGAATACAACGAGCTAGGGTTATTGGATGCCATTGTCGTCAAAGACAATGGAGCGGGTATCGCCCGTACGGATGCACCCGGCTTTTTCCGCTTCCTCGGTGGCTCCTGGAAAAAATCCAAATCACAAACCGTTTCCGGCCGGTTCCTTCATGGGCAGGAAGGTCGTGGGCGTTTTAAGGCATTCGCTCTTGGCAGCGTCGCCGAATGGGCGGTGGTCTACCGTCGGGATGGCAAGTGCTGGTCCTACACTATCCGCATGACTGAGTTCGACATCCGTCATGTCAACGTGAGCGACGAGGTGCAGGTTACTTGCGATGTGCAATCGGGGGTGACGCTTACGATCCGTGAACCCACCAAAGATTTCCGGACGTTTACGTCGGACGAAGGTCGTCAGGAGTTAACCGAGATCTTCGCGCTGTATCTGGCAGACTATGAGGAGAACACGGAGATCGTGCTGGACGGGCGATCCATCAACCCTGCATCGGCCGTTGCCGGTCGCAAGAGCTTCAACCTAGACGACATTGAAATTGACGGTAAGGATCACTGGGTGCGTCTGCACGTTGTCGAATGGAAAGCCGCAGGCAACCGCACGCTGTACCTTTGCAACCAACAACGTTTCCCGCTGTTGCAGGTAGATCGTCGCTTCCACATTGGTAATTTCACGTTCTCTGGATACCTGTATTCGCCGTATTTCGACCGCGCACAGAAGGAGGGGACGGTCGATCTTGCGGAAATGCAGACCGCAGTTGTTGATGCTATTGCGCAGGCGCAACAAACGATCAAGGATCACTTCCGCACCCGAGCGGCGGAGCAGGCTAGAACGGTCGTGGAAGAGTGGAAGAGCGAAGAGGTCTACCCGTTCGCGGGCGACCCGGTGACAGCAGTCGAAAAGGTCGAACGACAGGTGTTCGACATCGTGGCTGTTAACGTGGCACGGCACCTGCCAGACTTCAGTTCGACGCAAAGCAAAAATAAGGCGTTTCAACTTCGAATGCTGCGCCAGGCGATCGAGCGCAGCCCTGAGGACTTGCAGGTCATCCTGGACGAGGTGCTTCGACTGCCGAAACGGCAACAGCAAGAACTCGCGCAACTTCTGCGCGACACGACGCTCTCTTCGATCATCGGAGCTGCGAAGGTGGTCTCGGACCGCTTGAAGTTCCTCAACGGTTTGGAGGCCGTGCTCTTCGACCCGGAGCCCAAGAAGCGCGTAAAAGAACGATCGCAGCTACATCGCATCATCGCTCAGAACTGCTGGCTCTTTGGCGAAGAGTTCGGCTTGTCGGTGGATGACCAGTCGCTGACTCAGGTTCTGGTTGAACATAAGAGGTTGCTGGATCCGAAGATTGTGATTGACGAGCCAGTGAAGCACATTTCACAGACGCGGGGCATCGTAGATCTCATGCTTTCGAGGGCGACGAAGCAGCACAGGGCGAACCGTTTGTCGCACCTAGTCGTCGAACTGAAAGCGCCGAAGGTACCCATCGGTTCTGATGAGGTGACGCAGATTCAGGGCTATGCGTTTTCTGTGATGGAGGACCCGCGTTTTACCAAAGTCGGGGTGACGTGGGCATTTTGGGTGATCAGCGACGAACTAAAACCCTATGCTGAGCACTTGGTGAAGGACGAAACCGGGCTGATTTTGGAAAAGCCAAACGTCAACATCTATGCGAAAACATGGGCTCAGGTGCTGGACGAAAACCGCGCGCGGTTAAAATTTTTCCAGGACCATCTAGACGTTCAGGTTGATCGTGACGCGTCGCTCAAATACTTGCAGCAGCGTTACGCCGACTACCTTGAAGGAGTGTTCGAAAATGAAGATTCGGACGCGGAGTTGGAGGTGGACGCAGCGCCGGAAACCGATGCAGCATCGGCCTGAGCGCCTGCCACCTCCGTTCAGGGCTGCCACCCTCGGACAACGTATCAATAGTCGGTTGAAACTCTCTCAGTTGCTCGATGTAGGTGCGGGGCGGAACAGCTGAGAGCGGGCAATTCAACGGACGTCGACATCTCCATCACGAACACACGCACTCAACACTGGGTACGTACATATCTACTTGCAAGCAGATGCCCAGCCGCGCCTACCGGGCATTCAATGCGCTGGCATCGCTTTGCGCGCCTCCCTCGGTGTAGAGCTACGTCAGCAGGCCATCCAAGAACTGTGACGGCCCTTCGCGCCATGTCCTGCCGAACCGGTCCTGCCTGAATCCGCTGTACATCAGATGAACTTTGTCGCGCGCTCTCGTGATACCTACGTAGAATAAGCGACGCGCTTCCTCCATCCTCTCGGGAGTGTTGTCAGCCCATTTTGGCGAGGGGAACTCGCCTTGGTCCAGGCCCAGGATGATGACGACGTCGTACTCCGTGCCCTTCGCGGAGTGGAGCGTGAGCAGATTGAGCAGCTTGGGCGCCCCATCACGGCGACCAAGCTGCGCCTTTGTTGTGCCGACAAGAACTCCGCCTTTCTCGAGTGCCTGATGCATGCCTTCCAAGTGCGCAGTCTGGTCGGCAAGCTCTTGTCGGGCGGCAGTTAACACGTTGAGCAGTTCGGCGCGTAGCGCCGCGACAAAGTCGAGCGCCGCACCATCGCCGCGGTGGTTCCACAGAAAGCGCGTAAGTCGCGCGGCCCCGTCCCGCGCCTCCTTGTCCGACAAGCCACCATGGAAGGAAATCCATCGGCCTTGCAGATCGTGCAGCGGTGGTGACGAAACCTTCCAGCCTCCAGCGCACCAGATGGCGCAATCCTCCACCCAGCTCGTGAGAGGCACCTTGCGGTACGGGGCGGCGTTGTCGATGCGGACGAACGGATACTTGGCCTTCACGGCTTCAATTGCCGCTGCGTCGCCCACATTCCGGTTTCGGTATAGCACTGCGATATCACCAAGCTGCCGCCCCTGCTTGGCAGCCAATGCTGCGGGGACCAGCGTCTGCATGGCGTACTCAGCCTGGTGCTGCAGACCTTTGTCGCACTTGTGCGCCTGGACGGAGGCTTGCCTCTCAGGTTCTGAAGACTCGTAGCCCCTGTCTTTTCCCAAGGCCCGCTGCGCGACCTCGATGATGCCGGTGCCGCTTCTGTAATTGATTTTCAGCCGGATGGTCTCGACGTCGTTTTCTTTGGACAGATCCTCCAGCAGCTCGCTGTTTGCTCCCGTGAAGCCATAGACGGACTGGTCCACATCGCCGACGGCGATGAGTCGCACGCCGGCGTCAAAGGTCAACCGGCGCACGATGCGGTCCAGCGCAGCTCCCAAATCCTGGTATTCGTCTACTGCCAGTACCGGGAACTTGGCTCGGATGACCTTTAGCACCCAGTCATGCTCGTTCACGAGGCGCTGACCGTAGTGGACGATATCCTCAAAGTCGATGAGTCCCTGCTTGCGCAACTCCTGCTCGTACGCCTCTGCCAGGACCGTTATCTCCTCGTTCTCAGTCCATTCCTGGCCGCTGCGGTCTAGGTTCACTCGGCGGTGGCGGTCTGCATCCTCTTTGCGCAACGGCTGCCCGACGCCGCGAAGCTTGTCTGCCACCGCCCGATATATGCTCGCGGCCTCGGACTCCGTGGCGACCTTCAGTGGGTAAGGCAGATCCAGGCCAGCGAGTTGCGCAAATGGCAGCATCAGATGCAGCAGGCAGAATGAGTGAACGGTGCCCACGAAGAGTCTCGGGGACTGCTCGAGACCAAGTTGCCGAAGGCGGCGGATGAGCTCACGCGCTGCTTCATTGCTAAAGGTAATGCAGGCCACCCCTCGAGGCGACCGGACGTCTTCTGCCATAACACGCGCCAGCTTCGTGACGAGCGTCTTCGTCTTCCCGCTGCCCGGACCTGCCAGCACGCAGCAGTTTCCGGTGGACTCGTAAGCCGCCCACTGTCCGGGATTGTCCCGCAGCTGCAGCGCAGCTTGCAGGTATTTAGGACTCGACTGGGGAGAAGCCATTTTTCACGTAGGTCAGCGCCTTCTTGATGTACTCAGGGCAAACCGCCTCGGCGGCGGAGCCGGCCAGTGCCTGCGCGAAACGGCCTTTGCCGACTTCGCCGATCCAACCCAGAAGCTTGCCTTCATCCAGCTTGGTCGGGTCGGCTATCCAGCTATTCATCGTTGCCCTTCGCTGGTCACCCCAAGAGTTCGCGTGCTTCTGTAAGATGGGCGCCATTGCAGGCCCCATCCCAGCCTGGAACAGCTCGACTTCCAGCGTCTTGTCGTTGACGAAAATGCCATTCAACTCGCCGTCTTCCCAGATGTCGTCGAACTCCTTGTATTGGTCGATGTCCTCTTGCTCCATCCACAGGCCCAAGATGTCGCGGACTCTGGCAAAGGCAAGCGGCTCGCCCCCGTCCTCCGGCGGGTCAAGGTCCGTCAAGATTAGAAAGGGGACTCCCAAGGCATCAGGCCCCACTAGCTTCACGTAGGGCAGAAAGTTCGCGCTGGCCACGGAGCACACCGTCACCCCAAGTGTGTCGAGGTCGACGCCGAGCGCAGCGGCAAACTCGGGGATTAGGAACCGCTCTGCGTCGCCTTCGACGAAAATAATGCCGCGTGCGAAGAAGAGCTCGCCCCGGGTGACGTCGATGTACCGCTGCAGGTCGTCCTCTTCGTCGGGCAGTAGCTCCACCTCAGCCGCGGAGGTAATCGACGTCGACCCACCTTCAGAGTCCTCACGTAGCAGGATGATGGAGCGCAGAGGCGCGACGCTCGCGATATGCGGCGAATGTGTCGTCAAGATGGTGGTGACGTTCTGCGGCGCATCGTCCTCCTCACCAAGGTAGTGCCTGTACACCAACCGCTGAACATGTGGATGCAGGTGCGCCTCGGGCTCCTCGATAGCAAGGAACGTGTGACTGCGTTCCCCAGCCTCGACTGCTCGCTCAAGCTCCAGCCCCTTCAGGGTCAAGAAGAGCAGGTTCGCCGTTCCTAGGCTTGCGTCGCCAATGCCACGAGCGCCCCCGTCGATTAGAAGCCGCAAACCCCGCAGCAGTACGTCCACATTGGTCGGGGTCGCGCCCAGCGTCAAAAATACCGCGTGTTCGTTGCCGACCATCTCCACAAGCCGGTCGTACACCTTGCCTGCGGCCGCAGAGACCTCAGGACGCTGCGCGAGGGCGCTCTGGGCATTGCTTACAAGCTGCTGTAGCTCTTCGCGGGTTTTCTCATCCAGACTAGCAGTCAGCTCCTCAATGATGGGCCGAAGAGGCGAACGCCTCCAATTCAGCAGGTCACCTTCTGCATCACGCAAAGCAAACAGGTAATCCATTGGTAGCTCGCGCCTGCGGGCAGCCGTAAAAGCGTTGTCCTCGTTGGTGCCGCCGAACACCAGAAACTCGTAATCTGCCAAGGTTTTCGGCGCCGCGCCCTCAAGCGCAGCCTTGGGGCGATACATGTAGGTCAGCCGAGCGACGACTGGGCTTTCAGTGCCGACTAGGCTGCCGCCCAGGACAGTGAGCAGGTTGTCGTTGTCCTCGAAGTCGGTGATCTCCACGACAACTTTGACGGTAGCGCCAAGCTTCGCGTCGCCTAAGCCGTCCCAAAAGTGCTCGAGGCCCAATTGCCGGTCACGGTCAGGCAGCATGGGGTCGAGCACTAAGCGCAAAGCCCTGAGCAAGTTGCTCTTGCCTGCCTTGTTCTCTCCGACAATCACCAGGCTGTCGTCAGTGGCAAAGTTGACGTTCTCGAAGTTGGCGTAATTCTCGACCGAGATTCGACTAATTCGCATTTTCCCCCTCGCCTGCTTAAATTGTGTGCACTAACAGTATCGCCGCTCCGAGGTACCCCCTTCGGCGGCAGCTGACTCAACCGTTGAGCGCCCGCTTTCAAAGAGGCTGTGACCTCTCGACGGCGCAACGGGACGGAAGCCGCCCGTCACCAGCGGCGGCTCGCGGCCATGATGCGACGTAGGCTCAACGTCGACCAGTGACTGAGTCGACGTGTTTCCAATATTCAAACATTCGTCATCGGCTACTGGCCTGTGCGGATATCCTGGATGTTGTACCTGACGATCTGCTAATGTCAGGCTCGAAATTCTAGGCAAGCACGACTGTTACTTAAGTATCCGTGCGGATCAGAGCTTTGCAACGAACTGATGCACGTGGTTCAGCGAGGCAGCATAGTTCTTGCTGGGGATATTCACATTCTCACCGTTGGGCATCAGGTAGTTTGTCTGATTTGGGAGCCGATGGATCGGGATTCCGAGGCTCGCCGAAACTTTTCCTGCGGTATGAAAATCTTTGACGTTGGAGACGTACAGGCTTTCGAATTGCGCCTTGCTGCCTACTGCGCTACCGGGAGGGCAGAAGATCGACGGGTCAGCCACGTACTGCTGATATGCGAACTCGATCAGTTCCTCTCGCATCGCGTCGAACGCTGTTGCCACGCCCGCATTAACGGTGAAGTTATTGAAAGGGAGCTCGAATATTTTCGGCAGACTGAGTTGGGAATTTTGAATCTGTCGCGTGAAGGTGACCACCTTGTTTGCGTATGTGCGAACCGCTGCGGAGGGGTACTTCCCATAAAGCAGCATCAAGATTCCCTTGATGCCCTCCAGCGAACTGAAATCGGCCATCATGGGTATGACGAGCGAGTCTGAAGATACGAGTGCCATCTGTGTATAGATAGAGAAACTCGGATTGCAGTCGATGAAGACCGTCATCTCGCCATATTCAGAGTTCTGAAGCTCCAAGTCGCAGAGGCGCCGGATAGCCGTAACATACTCGCGCCATGCATAAATATTCGCCGGATTCATGGTGGCGAAGTTGAGCGCCAGTGTGAGGGATTCAAGAAACGAATCTCCGGCAATCAGGTAGAGATTGTTCGTAACATGCGGGTTGTGGGGCGCAACTTGAGTGAGGTAGCTACCGGTCAAGCTGGTGAAGCCGGAGTTGCCGGCTAGGACCCAATCCATAAAGCCGACGATGTTGCGCCGCGTCGCGAGGGATTGCAACTTCTGATTTGCACTGTATCCCTTGTGACCACCGCCCAAAAGAAACTGCGAGATATTTGCTTGCGGGCACAAGTCGACAACGAGAACGAGTTTTTCTGGATTTTTTTCGGCGTACAGGCAGGCGGCATTCTGTGCGAGCGTGGTTTTTCCAACGCCGCCTTTATTGTTATAGAAGGCATAGATGTCGACGCTCACGGTTCCCCCGAAAAATGGACTTCTATTGTTGAGTAAGAGTTACTAAAGAATTCTACGCGCTCGTGACCAGAATTTCCAATCGTAAATTTCTTGGCTAGAGACGATATTGCACTGCACGACACCAAACGGTATGCGCTCAACGTGGTGCTGCATGCGAACGTCCCGTATCTGAGCGCGAGCAAATCGGCGCAAATCTTATTTAAGTGACGCGAATGGGTGGGGAGGTTGGCATCCGCGCGGGGCTGCTTTTGGCCAAAGGTAAGCTCCAGTCCACTACTTTTAGACACCGATGCAATTCTTAAACGAAGCTGCGGAAGTGTTCTGCTCTCCTTGAGAGGGATTGGAATCCCTCTCACGTATAACCTCGCGATAGACGAGCTTTTTACGTTCCAAAGTCGGGGTATTCGTTTCAGACTTGCAGCGATTAACCAATCTCGTCAAATATCTCGTTGAACAACAGCAAGTCTTGGTGGTCGGTCGCCTCTATTATGATTGGCTGTCGCTCTGCCTTGCCCTCGTACCACGGGATGATTCTCTGCTGGTGTGGTTCGAGAGCCAGCATTTGGGGTAAGTCATCCTGCAGAGCTAAATCCGTCATTCTCGTTGTTTTCCTCTTAGCTCCCTGCCGTATACTCCCCCCACTACCGCAACAACGGTAGTCCGGTTTGGAAGCCGGTTAGCTATAGGCGGGCAGCCGCCGCTAAGGCGGCTTATTTGCGTCCGCGCGTCTCTGTACGTCCCTATGGACGGGCCTTGGCGGGGGTGCGCTTGCGCACGCCGGGTCCTATAGCTCCGGTCTTCCAACCTCGACTCGTGCCCGTCCTCCCCATTTGGAAGTGGGGTGCGGGTTTGTTCGCCGCTATAGGAGATTGTCCATGACGCAGCACTCCCTTACCCAAGATCCCTGGTTCGTCGACACCAATCCCGAACTTGGCCTGGTTCCGCTCTCCCACCTCTACAACATCGACCGCGCCCGCTATGCCATCGCGTCGATCGCTCGCCTCGTCGGCAACAGCGCCTCCGAACCCGACGCCACCGGCGCGCAGCCGCTGGATGCGTGGACCGTGACCGCATTGTTAGGCGGCGTGGAAGGATTGTGTGAGCACATGGGCGTCATGACAGAGGCCATGCTGGAAACGGCACGAGCGTGCGCACAAGACGCCGACTACGCCGATCCCACGCACGACGCGCCTGCGTCGATTCAATAAGGTCAAAAAAAGCTCGGGCCTGCCGCAGTGTGCGACAGGCCCGAGCCTTTCGATTTCGGCGATCACGTACACCGAGCCCGGGATCTGATTACCCAGGCGTCACGACTCACTCAACGGCGCTGTCTGACCGTGCCCGTCCCCCGCCGTCACCAACGCATAGTTGTACCCCTGCCCCGACCAGTACCGCGCCAGCAGCTCCCCATCCCTGCGACTCCCTAGCGCCAGAAACTGCCCACCCGGCCCAGGCGGCCGGATATAAAACGTAGCGCGCTGCCCCGCGTTCTCATAAATGACAAGCGCCGCCGGCCCCTGATCGGTAGCCAACAATCGCGCACCAACAGGCCTAAACCCGCTATCGCTCAAATTAGGCAACCGCTCCGCATTCGCAAAATACGCATCCAACCACCCCTGCAAATCCCCAGCATCAGCACGCACATCCGGCTGCGGCGCATCCGCGGACGCAAACAACCGATAAGCCTGCATCGCGTCCTGCATCGGCAACACCCGATTCGCCAAGGCCGTATCCCGAACACTCCATCCCGTGACGCCGCCAATCGCCACCGCCACAGCGAGACTAGCCGCCATCACCATCCGCCGCCGGGCGCGAACTCTTAGCTCCGCGCGGACCGCAGCAGGATCCAACGCAGGATTACCCGGCAAACTATCCTTGCCAGCCCCTTCCCGCAGCCGCTGCGCATCCCGTCGCCACGCCTCCAGCTCCTGCGCCTCATCAGGATGCGCCCGCAAATACGCCTGCAGCTCCTGCAATTGCGACGGATCCAACTGTCCGTCGACATACGCATTACGCGTCAGATCATCGATAGCGCGTTCTTTCATTTCAATATCCTCAGACGAGCCTCGCCGGCCTGCCCCTCATGCAATTCACGCAAGGCACTCCGCGCACGGGACAGGCGCGACATGACGGTGCCGAGCGGCACGTCTAAAACATCGGCGACGGCCTTGTAGCTCATGCCTTCCACGCTGACGAGCCACAGCAGCGTGCGCTGCGCCTCGGGCAGGCGTTCGAAGACATCCAGGGAAGATCGCGCGATGACCTCGCGCTCGGCCGACGGCGCGGCGGCGTCGGAGCCGGCAAACCATGACAGCAGCCGCGCATAGCGGCGCGAGCGGCGTTGGGCGTCCAGAAACTGGCGGTACAGGATGGTGAAGAGCCACGCGCGCACGTTGCCTTGGGGACGGCGGCCGCGCCAGCGGGTGAGCGCTCTTTCCAAGGTGGATTGCACCAGGTCGTCGGCCGCGACCGCATCGCGCGTGAGGCGCAGCGCAAAACGCCGCAGGCGCGGCAGTAGTTGGCGCAGCACGGCGTCGGAGAGTTCTTCCGCTGGCATCTCGTCATCGGGGGATGCCGGCGCGTCGGGCGGCACGCGGACCGGTTGAATCATGGCGGGTTCCTGGGACAGGCCTGCGTAGCCAGCTTACAGGCCAATACAGTAAGACGCTGCTCCGGCGGGTTTATTCCATCGGGGAATAACTTTTTTGGGGTGGCGTCCTACAGGGGTATTCATCGCCCCATGGGCAAGGAGCCTTATGCAACAAGGATCTGACCGCAACGGCCCGCCGCCGGGTCAAACGCCACCGGGAAGCCAGCCGCCGGGCCGTCTGCCGCCGAATCGCCAACCTTCGGGTGCACGGCAACCACGTGGCCAGCCCTCGGAAGACCGGTCGCAGAAGCCCCGGCCGCTCACTACCCCCCAAACCCTCCTTCGTCTCACGGCAATCGGCGCCATTGTGTTCGCCTCCGGCGCCGCATTCGCCTACGTCGGTGGCTGGCTCGACCCTCAACGCCTGACCCCAGACCGCGTGGTAAACGCCCTGGAAGCCAACAGCGGCGTCCACGAGGGCTTCCGCCGCAACCACGCCAAAGGCGTCTGTGTGATCGGCCGCTTTGAAAGCAGCGGCGCTGCACACGACTTATCCACTGCCTCGGTGTTCGCGCCTGGCAGCACGCCCGTGGTGGGACGGCTGGCCCTGCCCGGAGGGAATCCTTACGCGTCGGACTCCAGCGTCCCGATCCGCAGCTTCGCCTTGATGTTCACGTCCGCCAACGGCGAGCAATGGCGAACCGGCATGAACAGCATGCCGGTGTTTCCGCTGTCGACCCCGCAGGCGTTCTACGATCAGCAGCTAGCCGGTCGGCCCGACCCCAAGACGGGCAAGCCCGATCCGCAGCGCATGCAGGCGTTTTTCGCGGCGCATCCGGAAACAGGCGCATTCCGCGCGTGGGCCAAGACCGCCAAGCCGTCGGCCAGCTACGCGACCGAAGATTATTACGGCCTGAACGCGTTCTACCTGGTCGATGGGAACGGAAAGCGGCAGCCGGTGCGTTGGCAGTTGGCGCCGTTGGACGCGGCGGCGGCGCCTGTGGCGCGGCCGGGACACGATGCGGACTATTTGCAGACCGATCTGCAACAGCGCCTGACGCAAGGGCCGTTGCGCTGGCGTCTGCTGCTCACGTTGGGCCAGCCCGGCGATCCCACCAACGACGCAACGCGCCAGTGGCCGGCGGACCGGCCGACCATTGATGCGGGCACCTTGGTGATAACCAGCAGCGCGCCGCAAAGCGACGGCCCGTGCCGCGACGTGAACTACGACCCGACCGTGTTGCCGCAAGGCATCGCTGTTTCCGACGATCCGCTGCTGGCGGCGCGATCCGCGGCCTATGCGGCTTCTTATGAACGCCGCACGGGCGAAGGGCCGCCTCAAGCCGCTGCTGCGTCATCCCATTCGACCCAACCGGAGCGCGCCCAATGATCTCGTCGCCCAATCAAACCCGCCGGCCCCCCGCCACGTTCAGCCTGTTCGCACGCGCGCTGCATTGGTCGATGGCGGCCGGCATACTCGCGATGCTGTTCATCGGCGTGGGCATGGTGGCGTCGGTATCCGAACGGCATCAGTGGCTGGTGCAGATTCATAAGCCGTTGGGCCTGGCGCTGCTGGCGCTGGTGTGCATACGGCTGGCCAGGCGTGTGGTCAAGGGCGCGCCCGCGATGCCCGCTGATCTGCCGGCCTGGCAACGTCATGCGGCGCTGGCCTCGCACGTCCTGCTGTATGCGCTGATGTTGGCGATGCCGCTGATCGGCTGGGCGATGCTGTCGGCGGGTGGTTATCCCATCGTGGCGGGCGGTTGGCAGTTGCCGCCGATTGCGCCTGCGGATGCGGGGTTGTTCAGTTGGCTACGCGGTGCGCATCGCTATCTGGCCTTCCTGCTGTTCGCGACGGTGCTGCTGCATCTGGCTGCGGCGTTGTTTCATGGCTGGGTGCGGCGGGATGGCGTGTTGGAATCGATGACGCGAGGCCGCTCCGTTTCATCGCGCTGAATCGGGAAAGGGGCCATGCGAGGCAATCTTCATGCCCCACCTGACCCGAGCGCCGGGGTGACACGGATTCAATTCGGCTTCCAAGTCACCCCATCCTTCGTCCGATACTCCGGCGTGCCCGTGCAGCATCCCCCCGCCCCAAGCGCCTGCCGACCAATAAACGCCGTGACGCCGCCCTTTTCTTCCGTAAGCGATTGACTCAAGCACGACGTCGGCAAGGGATAGAAATCGCCTTCCAGCACCAGCGTCCAACTCACGTTCTCCCCTTCGGCAGGATCGACCCGATACACCTTGCAGTTATGCGCAAGCAGATGAATGGGTTTTCCAGCGAGCACGCCCTTGAACTGATGTTTAGCCGGCGCCTCGCGCGTTGCGATGGTTTCGGCGGTGAGCTTGGATCCGGCCGGCGGTGGCGGCAGCGACGGTTCGCATGCGGCGAGCAGGCTGGTGGCGCATAGCGCAATGGTCATCCGAATCACGGCAGGCATCATGATCGTGCGGCTCAATCAGGCGACGTTGGCAAACCGCTTTTCCAGGTACGCGATGATGTCGTTTGACTCGTACATCCAGCGCGTGCCCTCGGCGTCTTCGATGCGCAAGCAAGGCACCTTCACCTTGCCGCCGCCCGCCAGCAACGCGGCGCGTGCTTCGGGATCATGCTTGGCATCCTTCAATGCAACCGGCACGTTGAGCCGATGCATGGCGCGGCGTGTCTTCACGCAGAAGGGGCAGGCCTGGAATTGATACAGCGAGAGCGCGGCCGCGTCGGCATTGACGGCGGCCTGGCCTTGCGGCGAGCGCTTCTGCGGACGCGGACGGGTCAGTGCGTCGCCCAGGACAATGATTTGACCCAGGCCGACACGTAGAGCTTTAACGAGCATGAAGGGGGACTCGGAATGTTGAGAGAGGCTGCCAGTCTACTCTGTGCGGCGGCACGGGCACGGGCGTGTGTGCGGCGTGGCCAATAGCGCGATGCGGCTTGGCGCATTCCGCCGACACTTGCCGCGATATGATGCCCTGGCCGTCTCGCCCGATTTCGCGCTGGCAGGATTCAGCCCGATGGTGGCAGGCGCCTGTTTGCTCAACACCCGAACTCACAGAGGAACGAAGACCGATGACCCTGTTTCGCCGCGTGGTTGCCCTTGTATGCATGTCTGTCCTGTTCGCCCCGCTTGCTGCGTTGGCACAGTCGCCAACGGATCGCGCGCTGGACGCCGAGGCCGCAGCCCTGAGAGAGCGACATCGCGCGAACACCGACAAGCTGCTGGATCAAGCCCGCGAGGACATGGCGCTGGTGGTGATGCCGACCGTCAATTTCGATGCGCAGCCGCAGCGCGATTTTGACGATGCCGCCACGCGGGACCAATTCACACGCCAGAGCAGCACGCTTTTGCATTGGCAGCATGTGACCGAGAAGGGATACGCGATGACGGTGGGGCAAGGCAAGCACAAGTTCGATGCCGCCGACCTCGGGCCGATGTTTCAGACGACGCGCGGCGGATTGACGTATCAGGTGATTCCGGTCTGGCCCGGCGAATACCGGCTCAACCGCATTACCTATCACCAGCCGCGGACGGCTGTGCCGGACACGGACGCGCGCGCCAAGTCGATGGACTTTCAGAAAGATCTGGGCATGGCAACGCTGACGGAGACGGCGGATGTCGACTTCAAGAAGACAGGACCCTGGACGCCGCTTGCACCCGGCGAGGATGGGCTGGGCGAAGGTTGCCAGGTCATGTTGCGCTTCGGGGAAGGCTGCAATGAGGCCGCGCGGGAGTATCGCTGGGTCGAGGACGCCAAACGCGCATTCCACGAACGCACGGCGGAGATGGTGCCGGTTGCTGGCGTTGACACCGAGCTGCTCTTCACGCCGTTGGCCACGATCACGCTGAAGGCGGGCGACGTGGTGCTGATGGATGGATTCAAGCTGCCGGACGACCAGCCGGTCATGGTCAAGGATTCGTGCGGGGTGTTGGCCCGGGAATGGGTGTGTTTGCTGGAGTCGATGACGCTCGAACGTCTGCCCGCCAGCATCGAGGATTTTCGGAAGGCGCGTAGTGCTGCCAGTTTCCAGCTGCCGAAGCTGGATGCCGCGTTGAAGGAGCTGGTTTATCGGGAACCTAAGTACTATTTCGAACTGGCGGCTGGGGTACCTAATCGGTTTGAGATGAGTAAGGAAAGCTGGAAATAGCGCCTAGGTCTGCGCCACCTCATTCCCATTCAACGTCCGAAGCCGCCTCAACTCTGGAAACCACCGCATCCAAAGCGCTGCGACCGCAATCGTCCCCACCCCGCCAATCAACACGGCGGGCACCGCGCCGAACAATTGCGCAGTCAGCCCCGACTCAAATTCTCCAAGCTGATTCGACGCGCCGACGAACAAGGTGTTCACCGCGCTGACCCGGCCCAGCATGTGATCGGGCGTATTCAACTGCACCAGCGATGACCGCACGACAACGCTGACCGCATCGGCCGCGCCAAGCACCACCAGCGCGGCGATCGATAGCGGGATCGACGTCGACAGCCCAAACACCGTGGTTGCCAGACCGAACACGATCAGCGAGCCGAACAGCAGCCGGCCAACGTTCTCACCGAGGCTCAAACGCGCCAGCGTCAACGACATCAGCGCCGCACCGCACGCGGGCGCCGCACGCAAAGCGCCAAGCGCCCACGGCCCCGCATTGAGAATGTCCTTGGCAAAGATCGGCAGCAACGCCGTCGCCCCGCCCAGCAGCACCGCAAAGAGATCCAGCGACAGCGTGCCCAGCAGCAACCGGCGCTGGAATATGAAGGTGATGCCGCCAAACAGCGTGTGCCACGTCGTGGGCTCTTTGCGCGGCGGCGCGCGTTCGATGACGAGGGTGGCAATGGCGATGAAGGCCGTCAGATACAACGCGGCGGCGACGCAGTAGATCCACCCTGCCCCGAGGCTGTAGCCGACGCCGCCCAGCGCGGGGCCGGCGATCTGGGCGATCTGACCGCCGGAGGAGGACAGCGCGGTGGCGCGCGGCAGCCATTCGCGGGGGACGACGGCGGGGATGAGCGTGGAGAGGGTCGGCGCTTCGAAGGCGCGCGCCGAGCTCATGATGATGATGGTGGCGTAGATGAGCGTCTTGCCGCCGACGCCGTGCAGCGCGGCGATGGCGAGGACCAGCGTGGCCAGGGCTTCGAGCGCCATGCAGATGGCGACGATCTTGCGGCGGTCGTAGCGGTCGGCGACGTGGCCGACGACGAGCGTGAGTGCGGCCATCGGGAGGAACTGGGCAAGGCCGATGAGGCCGAGGTCGAGCGCGCTGCCGGACAGCGCGTAGATCTGCCAGCCCACGGCGACGGAGACGATCTGGAATGCCAGCGATGCGGCGACGCGGCCGCAGAGGAAATGCAGGAACGGCGGACGGGAAAGTGGACTGGGCGTGTCGGCGGCGGACATGGTGGGCGTGGCGCGGGGGGAAGCGCCGATTCTAGGCGAGGGGCGCTGACGGACAGCTAAACCGGGACCAGAAGCGCCAGCGCGCGGCCGGACGGGCCTTTTGAGGCGCCGGCCACGTGGCGCTCATTGAGGCGCAACAGCGAGAGCTGGATCACGGCCCGCCACAAAACAAAACGGCTCCCGGCGATACCGCCGGAAGCCGTCGGGTACGTTCTCAACCGGCCGTTACTCGATCGACACCAGTTCGGCGCCTTCTGTCACCTGATCGCCCACCCCATAGAACACTTCCCCAACCGTCCCATCCGCGGTGGCGGAAATGGTGTGTTCCATCTTCATCGCTTCCATCACGAGCAGCGGCTGGCCCTTCTCCACCTTGTCGCCCGCCTTGACCGAGATCGAGATGATCTTGCCCGGCATGGGCGCGGCCAGACCCGCGCCGTGCTCGCCCTGCGTGTCCTGCGAGTGCGTCAGCGCGTCATACAGCTCCAGGACGTGCGAGCCGTCTTCGCGGAAGACGTAGGCGCGGTCGCCGTGCAGGACGACGGTGCCGGCGCTTTCATGGCCTTGCAGCGTGATGCGCAGGCCATAGGCCAGGTTGGGGTTGGCGCTGGCGTGTGAACGCCACAGGAAGGGGCGTGCGCCGTCGCCGGTGTCCAGCGTCCACGCGCCGCCCTGACGGGCGACGGTGACGTGACGAGCTTCGCCGTTGTCGGTCCATTGCAGTTGGCGCCGATATTGGCCGCCCAGACGCCAGCCGTCGCGCGCGTCCCACGGGTCGGTGGGGCCTTTGCCTGCGCCCTGTGCGCCCGGCTGGGCCAGGCCTTGCCGCACCAGCACGGCTGCGGTGGCCAGGGCCAGCGCGTCGGCGTCGGCAGGTTGCGGGTCGGGCAGCAGCGTGGCGCGTTGGCGCTCGATGAGGCCGGTATCCAGATCGGCAGCCGCAAAGGCGCTGTCCTTCATCAGCCGCGCCAGGAAGGCGACGTTGGTCTGCACACCGACAGCCTGCGTCTGCGCCAGCGCTTGCAGCATGCGGGCGCGGGCCTGGTCGCGGTCGGCGCCGTGCACGATGAGCTTGGCGATCATCGGGTCGTAGAACGGGGTGATCGTGTCGCCCATGCGCACGCCGCCGTCGACGCGGATGTCGCCGATGGCAAACGCGGTGTGCGGCGGCAGGCCCAGGTAGGCGAGCGTGCCGATGGACGGCAAAAAGCCCTTCTCGGGGTTCTCGGCGTAGATGCGGGCCTCGATGGCGTGGCCGTTGATGCGCAGGTCTTCCTGGCGCGCGGGCAGCGGCTGGCCGGCGGCGACGCGCAGTTGCCATTCGACGAGGTCGTGGCCGGTGATCATTTCGGTGACCGGGTGCTCGACCTGCAGGCGCGTGTTCATTTCCATGAAGTAGAAGCGGCCGTCGGGCTCGGCGATGAATTCCACCGTGCCCGCGCCCACGTAGCCGACGGCGCGCGCGGCGGAGACGGCGGCTTCGCCCATGGCGCGGCGGCGTTCTTCGGTCATGCCGGGGGCGGGGGCTTCTTCGATGACCTTCTGGTGGCGGCGCTGCACGGAGCAGTCGCGCTCGAAGAGGTACACGCAGTTGCCGTGCGTGTCGGCGAACACCTGGATTTCGATGTGGCGCGGCTTTTGCAGATAGCGTTCGATCAGGACGCGGTCGTCGCCGAAGCTGGAGGCGGCTTCGCGCTGGCACGAGGCCAACGCGTCCAGGAACGCGCCGGAGGATTCGACGATGCGCATGCCTTTGCCGCCGCCGCCCGCGCTGGCCTTGATGAGCACGGGATAGCCGATGCCGTCGGCCTGCGACTTGAGGAACTGCGGGTCCTGGTTGTCGCCGTGGTAGCCGGGCACGAGCGGCACGCCGGCTTTTTCCATGAGGGTCTTGGCGGCGGACTTGCTGCCCATGGCGGCGATGGCCGATGCCGGCGGGCCGACGAAGGCGATGCCGGCATCTTGCGCGGCCTGGGCGAAGGCTTCGTTCTCGGACAGGAAGCCGTAGCCGGGATGGATGGCGCCGGCGCCGGTGTCGCGCGCAGCTTGCAGGATGGCGTCGGCGCGCAGGTAGCTGGCGCGCGGCTCGGAGCCGCCGATGTAGACGGCCTGGTCGCAGGCGGCGACGTGGCGCGAGTTGGCGTCCGCATCGGAATAGACGGCGACGGTGCGCAGGCCCATGCGGCGAGCGGTGGCGGCGACGCGGCAGGCGATTTCGCCGCGGTTGGCAATCAGCACAGTATCGAACATTGCGTTATCCAAGCTGGAGTGTTCGGAAAGGGCGCGAAGCGCGTAGAAGTGGGGTGCGGCCTATGCGTGCGACCTACATCCGGAAGACACCGAACTTCGTGTCTTCAATGGGCGCGTTCAGCGCGGCGGACAACGCCAGTCCCAGCACGCGGCGCGTGTCGGCGGGGGCGATGATGCCGTCATCCCACAACCGCGCAGTGGCGTAATACGGATGGCCTTCGCGTTCGTACTGTTCGCGGATCGGGGCCTTGAAGGCGTTCTCTTCGTCCGCCGACCATTGCCCGCCGCGCGCCTCGATACCGTCGCGCTTCACAGTCGCCAGCACGCTGGCGGCCTGCTCGCCGCCCATGACCGAGATGCGGGCGTTGGGCCACATGAAGAGCATGCGCGGCGAATAGGCGCGGCCGCACATGCCGTAGTTGCCGGCGCCGAACGAGCCGCCGATCAGGACGGTGAACTTGGGCACGTTGGCGGTGGCCACGGCCGTCACCATCTTGGCGCCGTGGCGCGCGATGCCTTCGTTTTCGTACTTGCGGCCGACCATGAAGCCGGTGATGTTCTGCAGGAAGACCAGCGGGATCTTGCGTTGCGCGCACAGTTCGATGAAGTGCGCGCCCTTCTGCGCGGACTCGGAGAACAGGATGCCGTTGTTGGCGACGATGCCGACGGGCATGCCGTGGATGTGCGCAAAGCCGGTGACCAGCGTGGGGCCGAAGCGCGCCTTGAACTCGTCGAACTCGGAGCCGTCGACGATGCGCGCGATGACTTCGCGCACGTCGTAGGGCTTGCGGGTGTCGGCGGGAATGATGCCGTTCAGTTCGCTGGGATCGAAGCGCGGCTCGCGCACGGGAATCGTGGCCAGCGGCTGCGGCTTTTTGCGGTTCAGGCGCGCTACCGCATTGCGAGCCAGTTGCAGCGCGTGCATGTCGTTGGCGGCCAGGTGGTCGACCACGCCGGACAGGCGCGTGTGCACGTCGCCGCCGCCCAGGTCTTCGGCGCTGACTTCTTCGCCGGTGGCGGCCTTGACCAGCGGCGGGCCGCCCAGAAAGATGGTGCCCTGGTTGCGCACGATGATGGACTCGTCGCTCATGGCGGGCACATAGGCGCCGCCGGCGGTGCACGAACCCATCACCACGGCGATCTGCGCGATGCCTTGCGCCGACATCTGCGCCTGGTTGTAGAAGATGCGGCCGAAGTGGTCGCGGTCGGGAAAGACCTCGTCCTGCTGCGGCAGGTTGGCGCCGCCCGAGTCCACCAGATACACGCACGGCAGGTTGTTCTGCGCGGCGATCTCTTGCGCGCGCAAGTGCTTTTTGACCGTCATCGGATAGTAGGTGCCGCCCTTGACCGTGGCGTCGTTGCAGACGATCACGCACTCGGTGCCGGACACGCGGCCGATGCCGGTGATGACGCCCGCGCCGGGCGCGTCGCCGTCATACATGCCGTGCGCCGCCATCGGCGACAGTTCCAGGAACGGGGTGCCCGGATCGATCAGGTTCTCCACGCGGTCGCGCGGCAGGAGCTTGCCGCGCGCCGTGTGCTTGGCGCGAGCGGATTCGCTGCCGCCCAAGGCCGTCTGCGCCAGTTGCTGGTTCAGATCGTCCAGTTGCGCCTGCATGGCGCTGGCGTTGTCGATGTAGTCCTGCGACCGCGGATTGATGCGGGATTCGATGATGGGCATGGGGTACCACCCGTCCTGCTTGATTGGAATTTGAAGGCGCTCGGTGTGAGCGGGCTGTCTCGCTGCCCGGTGGGCCGGGCATTCTTGTCGATTAGAGAAATCGGGATTTCGTTGCGCCTTTCCTGCTTGGCCCGCGACCGACCCGTCGCGGTGGTTGCCATGCCAGAAAGGCGCAGCGGAATCCTGCTCAAGGAACGGGCCGAAGCCCGCACCTCAAGCAGGCAGCTGCTTAGACCATTTCGATAGCCATCGCGACGGCTTCGCCGCCGCCGATGCACAGCGTGGCCACGCCGCGCTTGCCGCCGGTCTTGCGCAGGGCGCCGATCAGAGTGGCCATCAGGCGTGCGCCGGAGGCGCCGATCGGGTGGCCCAGCGCGGTGGCGCCGCCGTGGATGTTGACCTTTTCAGGCGAGAGCTTGAAGTCGGTCATGGCGGCCATGGTGACCACTGCGAAGGCTTCGTTGATCTCGTACAGGTCCACGTCCTCGGCCTTCCAGCCGGTCTTGTTGAACAGGTTCTTCAGCGCGCCGACGGGGGCGGTGGTGAACCAGTTGGGTTCCTGCGAGTGCTGCGAGTGCGCGACGATGCGGGCCAGCGGCTTGACGCCGAGCTTTTCGGCGGTGGACGCGCGCATCAGCACCATGGCGGCGGCGCCGTCGGAGATCGACGACGAGTTCGCGGCGGTGACGGTGCCGTCCTTCTTGAACGCGGGCTTGAGCGTCGGGATCTTTTCCGGCATGGCCTTGGTGGGCGCTTCGTCGGTGTCGATCACGGTGTCGCCCTTGCGGCCAGCCACGGTGACGGGGGCGATTTCCCACTTGAAGCTGCCGTCTTCCGAAGCGGCGCGCGCGCGGCGCAGCGATTCCAGCGAGAACGCGTCCTGCTGTTCGCGCGTGAACGAGTACTTGGAGGCGCAGTCCTCGGCGAACACGCCCATGGCCTTGCCCTTGTCGTAGGCGTCTTCCAGACCGTCCAGCGCCATGTGGTCGTACACGGTGTTGTGGCCGTAGCGGTAGCCCTGGCGGCCCTTGAGCAGCAGGTAAGGCGCGTTGCTCATGCTTTCCTGGCCGCCGGCGACGACGATTTCGGCGCTGCCCGAGGCCAGCAGGTCATGGCCGAACATCGCGGCCTTCAGGCCCGAGCCGCAAACCTTGTGGATGGTGGTGCACGCCACGCCCAGCGGCAGGCCGGCGCCCAGCGCGGCCTGACGGGCGGGCGCCTGGCCCTGGCCGGCTTGCAGCACGTTGCCCATGATGACTTCGTCGACCTGCTCGGGCTTGATGCCGGCGCGTTCGACGGCGGCCTTGATGGCGACCGAGCCCAGCTCGTGCGCGGCCAGGCCGGACAGGTTGCCCAGCATGCCGCCCATGGGCGTGCGGGCGACGGAAACGATGACGATGGGATCTGACATGACTTGCTCCTGTGAGGGTCGGGACAGCGATTGGGTTACAACACCGCGTTGCCGTTTGAAGGGCGGTCTGCACGCAGGCGTCTGTCCTTATCGTAAGGGAAAAATTCTTCGATCCGGCCTTGCGCCACGTGGGCGCGGCAGGCCTGCCACCAGTCCGGTTCCAGCAGGTCGGCATGGTGACGCATGAAGGCGCCGCGCACGCGCGCGTCGCCCAGCAGGAAGCGGCCGAATTCCTCGGGGAAGACGTCGTTCGGGCCGATGGCGTACCAGGGTTCGGAAGCCATCTCCGCTTCTTCGTTCGGGGCCGGCGGGATGCGCCGGAAGTTCATCTCGGTCATGCGCTGGATTTCGTCGTAGTCATAAAAGACGACGCGGCCCAGGCGCGTGACGCCGAAATTCTTGTAAAGCATGTCGCCGGGGAAGATGTTGGCCGCGGCCAGTTGCCGGATGGCGTCCCCGTATTCGCGCACGGCGTGGTCCAGCAGCGCGTCCGGCGCCTGCTGCAGATACAGGTTCAGCGGCGTCATCCGGCGTTCGATGTAGACGTGGCGGATGACGACGGTGTCGCCGGTTTCCTCGATGAGGCTGGGCACCAGGCGCCGCAGTTCGTCCAGCAGCGCGGGCGCAAAGCGGGCGCGCGGCAGGGCGACCTGTGAATATTCCCAGGTGTCGGCCATGCGGCCCACGCGGTCGTGCAGCTTGACCATCTGATACTTGCGCCGCACGGTGGCGTGGTCCATGCCGTCCTTGTCGATGCGGTCCTTGATGAGCTTGAACACGTACGGATAGGACGGCAGCGTGAACACGCACATCACCATGCCCTTGATGCCGGGCGCGATGTCGAAGGCGTCGCGCGAGTGGGCCAGGTGGTGCAGGAAGTCGCGGTAGAACAGCGTCTTGCCCTGCTTTTGCAGGCCGATCATGGTGTAGAGCTCGGCCTTGGGCTTGCGCGGCAACAGGCTCGACAGAAAATTCACCACGGCCGCGGGCGTTTCCATGTCCACCAGGAAATACGCGCGGGTAAAGCTGAACAGCGTGCTCAGGTCGTCCGCGCCCAGCAGCAGCGCGTCCAGCGTCACCTGCCCCGCCGGATTGCGCGTCAGCGCGATGGCAAAGGGATAGACGGTAGTCTGGTTGATCAGGCGGCCGACGATGTAGGCGCCCTTGTTGCGAAAGAACAGCGATCCCAGCGCGTGGATCTGGCAGTCGGTGGCGATGCGCCGGCCGACGTGGCGCGGCAGCACCGCGCGCAGCTTGGAGACGGCGGCGCGCGCCAGCAGGCGGGTGTCGCGCGGCAGGTCTTCAAAAGGCAGCGCCAGACCGAAGTCGGCCACCATGCGGATCAGGCTTTTTTCCAGGCCGTCGGTCACCGGGTAGTACACGCGGTAGGACGGCACGCTGCTGTCCAGGTAGTCGGTGGCGACCGCCGGCCTGACGAACAGGAAATCGTTGTGGAAGTAGTCGCGGTGCAGCAGCCGGCACGACACCGAGTTGAAGAAGGTCTCGGCGCATTCGGGCTGGCGGTGTTCGCCCAAGAGGCCGACGAACTCCTGCTTGATCTGCTGCCAGTACGCCGTCTGCGCGTCGGTCAGGGACGGGGCGGCGGCGCCGTTGCCGTTCTTGGCGGCGTGCTCGGCGCCGTTGCCCGTGCCGCCGACCGCACCCTCTGGCCGGCCGCGCAGCACGCCTTCCAGTTGCGTGGCGCATTCGCGCACGCGCATGTCGTAGTACTCGATGCGTTCGCGCGACAGGTGCTGGATGCCGTGCCAGTCGCCGGATTCAAACAGCGCCTTGGCACGCTGCGCGCTGTAGCGGAACAGCGCGTAGTGCCGGTCAAAGCCGGCCAGGATCAGGCGCGCGACCTCCAGCGGCGAGGGTCCCGGCGCGGGAGCCTGCTCGATGTGCTGGATGTCGGACGTGCGGATCATGGCGCGGCTGTGGATAAGGCGTCAGGCGGTTTCGTTGAAGAGTTCGCGGCCGATCAGCATGCGCCGGATTTCGCTGGTGCCGGCGCCAATTTCGTACAGCTTGGCGTCGCGCCACAGGCGGCCGACCGGGTATTCGTTGATGTAGCCGTTGCCGCCCAGGATCTGCACGCCCTCGCCCGCCATCCAGGTGGCCTTTTCGGCGGTGTACAGAATGAGCGCGGCGCAGTCCTTGCGCACCTGGCGCACGTGGTCGGACCCCAGTTTGTCCAGGTTCTTGCCCACCTGATAGCAGAAGGCGCGGCTGGCTTGCAGCGTGGTGTACAGGTCGGCGACCTTGCCCTGGATGAGCTGGAATTCGCCGATGGCCTGGCCGAACTGCTTGCGGTCGTGGATGTAAGGCACCACCACGTCCATCACAGCCTGCATGATGCCCAGCGGGCCGCCGGACAGCACCGCGCGTTCATAGTCCAGGCCGCTCATCAGCACCTTCACGCCGCCGTTGACCTGGCCCAGCACGTTTTCCTCGGGGATCTCGCAGTCCTGGAAAACCAACTCGCCGGTGTGGCTGCCGCGCATGCCCAGCTTGTCCAGCTTCTGCGCGACGGAAAAACCCTTGAAGCCCTTTTCGACCAGGAAGGCGGTGATGCCGCGCTGGTGGGCTTCGGGGTCGGTCTTGGCGTAGACGACAAGGGTGTCGGCGTCCGGGCCATTGGTGATCCACATCTTGGTGCCGTTCAGCACGTAGCGGTCGCCCTTCTTTTCCGCGCGCAGCTTCATGCTGACGACGTCGGACCCGGCGCCCGGCTCGCTCATGGCTAGCGCGCCGACATGTTCGCCGGAGATCAGCTTGGGCAGGTACTTGGCCTTCTGGGCTGCCGTGCCGTTGCGGTTGATCTGGTTCACGCACAGGTTGGAGTGCGCGCCGTACGACAGGCCGATGGAGGCGCTGGCGCGGGAGATTTCTTCCATGACGACCATGTGGGCCAGGTAACCCATGTTGGCGCCGCCGTATTCCTCGTCGGCGGTCATGCCCAGCACGCCGAGGTCTCCGAATTTGCGCCACAGGTCCATCGGGAACTGGTCGCTGCGATCGACTTCCGCGGCGCGCGGCGCGATCTCGGCCTGCGCGAAGTTGCGTACGGCGTCGCGCAGCATGTCCAGGTCTTCGCCCAGGTCGAAGTTCAGGCCGGGAAGATTCATCAGTGTCTCCGTGATAGTAGGTGCTTACATTCATGGATCTGCGCGGGCGTGTCTTGGCCGCCGTCGCGGGGGTGATCCATGATGCGCCGATCGTCCGGCGCTGCGCAATGATGCAGTGCAAATATTACGTTTACGTAAACGTAAATTGGATGAGGGTTATCCCTAGCGTCCTGCGCGCCGTTGCGGCGGTGACGATGGGCAATACTTGATATGACCCTTTAATCCTGAAATATCCGATGGAGTCTGCTGTGCTCGAACTATCCAACCTGGACGACATCGTGGCGTTGCGCCGCGACATCCACATGCACCCGGAGCTTTGCTACGAAGAGCACCGCACGGCCAAGGTGGTGGCCGATACGCTGCGCGGCTGGGGCATCGAAACGCACACGGGCATTGCCAAGACGGGCGTGGTGGGCGTGATCAAGCGGGGCACGTCGGACCGGGCCATCATGCTGCGCGCCGACATGGATGCGCTGCCCATGCAGGAAGAAAACCAGTTCGAGCACCGCTCGCGCCACGACGGCAAGATGCACGGCTGCGGCCACGACGGCCACACCGCGATGCTGTTGGCTGCGGCGCAGCATTTGCAGACCGCGGGCGGCTTCGACGGCACGGTCTACCTGTGCTTTCAGCCGGCCGAGGAAGGCGGTGCGGGCGGCCGGGCGATGATCCAGGATGGCCTGTTCACGCGCTTTCCGTGCGAGGCCGTGTTTGGCATGCATAACTGGCCGGGATTGCCGGCTGGCGCGTTCGGCGTCTGTGCCGGTCCCATGATGGCGGCGGCCAACGGCTTCAAGATCACGGTCAAGGGCAAGGGCGGCCACGCCGCCGCGCCGCAGGACTGCAACGACCCGGTGCCAGCGCTCTTTGCCATCGGCCAGTCGCTGCAGACGATCCTGACGCGCAGCAAGCGTCCGCTGGATGCGGCGGTGCTGTCGATCACGCAGGTGCAGGCGGGCGGCAGCGTCATCAACGTGATTCCCAATACCGCGTGGCTGGGCGGGTCGGTGCGCGCTTACAGCACCGATGTGGTGGATTTGATCGAACGGCGCATGCAGGAGATCGCACCCAGCATTGCCGCGGCGCACGGCTGCGAAGCCGAGGTGTACTTCGAGCGTCGCTACCCGGCGCTGGTCAATACCGTGGCCGAGACCGAATTCTGCATGGGCGTGATGCGCGAGGTCGTGGGCGAGGATCGCGCACTCACCATCGAACCGGCCATGGCATCGGAAGACTTTGCCTTCCTGCTGCAGGAAAAGCCGGGGTGCTACGTGTTCCTGGGCAACGGCGATGGCGAACACCGCATGGCGGGCCACGGTCTGGGCCCGTGCATGCTGCACAACGCCAGCTATGACTTCAATGATTCCTTGATTCCGGCGGGGGCGTCGTACTGGGTTCGCTTGGCGCAACGCTACCTCGCTTGATGGGCTTTACCGCAATCCGTTTCACCAACGCAGTGCTACGCAACATCACCAGGACGATATGAAAAAGAAGACATTGCTGACCAAGGCCGCGGGGGCGGCCCTGGCAATCATGGCGAGCGGCGCGATGGCGCAGAGCTGGCCGGCCAAGCCCGTCACCGTAGTCGTGCCCTACACCGCCGGCGGCAGCGCCGATGCGATCGCGCGCCGGTTGGGCGACGCGCTGCGCAAGGAAGCGAACATCACGGTCATCGTCGAGAACAAGCCGGGCGCGGGCGCGTCGGTGGGCACCGACTACGTGGCGCGCGCGCAGCCGGACGGCACCACGCTGCTGCTGGCCTCGACCAGCCCGCTGACGATCTTTCCGCATCTGGCCAAGACCAATTACGACCCGATGAAGGACCTGACGCCGGTGGCCAGCGTGGCCGTGGCGCCGGTGGCCATCGTGGCGACCAAGGCGCTGCCCGTGAAGGATTTTGCCGGCCTCGTCGAGTACGCCAAGTCGCATCCCGAAGGCGTGCGCTACGGCACGCCGGGCCAGGGCACGGTCGCGCATATCGGCATGGCGGCGGTCACCGCGCAGACCGGCACCAAGATGCTGCACGTGCCGTATCGCGGCAACAGCCAGGCGCTGACCGACGGCCTGGGCGGCGTGGTGGAGCTGCTGGTGGTCAACAGCGACGTGGTGTTGCCGCACGTGGCCAATGGCGCGCTCAAGCCGCTGGCGGTGATGGCGCCGCAGCGTCTGGCCGCGTGGCCGGATGTGCCGACGATGGCCGAGCTGAAGCTGCCGCAGGCGCAGTACTACTCGAACTTCGGCATCTTCGCGCCGGCCAACCTGCCGCCCACGGTGTCGCAGCCGTTGCAGGCGGCGTTGACCAAGGCGGTGGCCAGCGCCGAGTTTCAGGAGCTGCTGGCCAAGTCGTTCCTGCAGCCGGGCACGGCGTCGGGCGAGGCCTTTGCCAAGCAGGTGCAGGCCGAGTTCACGAACAACGCCCGTCTTATCAAGGACGGCAATATCAAGGCGGAGTGATCGGCGGGGCCGTAATGAGCGCCCCGCAACAAAAAGCGCGCGGCCCTTCAAGGGTACGCGCGCTTTTCGTTTGTGCCGGTCAGACGGCCCGGATCACGTCCCGCGCGGCCCGAACATGATCACCAGCATGCCGGCGATGCACAGGCCCACGCCGATCCAGTCGCTCGCGCTGGGCCGCACGCCGTCCACCGCCCACAGCCATAGCAGCGCCATGCCGATGTAGACGCCGCCGTACGCGGCATAGACCCGGCCCGACGCCGTGGGGTGCAGGGTCAGCAGCCAGGCGAACAGCGCCAGGCTCACCGCGGCGGGCGCCAGCAGCCAGATGGAATGGCCCTTGCGCAGCCACAGATAGGGAAGATAGCAGCCGATGATTTCCGCGAGCGCGGTCAGGACGAAGAGCCCTATGGTTTGAAAAACGGCCATGCGAACTACGGCTTCTGCGCCAAGAGGACGCGGCACTGGCGTTCCTGCTCGCTGATTTCCTGCAGGGTGTCGTCGATGTCGCGGCGCTGCTGCTCGAGCGTGACGCGATGCTGTTCCAGCACGGCCAGGTACTGGCGCAACTGCACGTCGGTGTCGCCGGGCCCGTCGTACATGTCGATGAGCGTCAGGATCTCGGACAGTTGCAGGCCCAGCCGCTTGCCGCGCAAGGCCAGCTTCAGGCGCGTGCGGTCGCGCGGTCCGAAGATGCGGTTGCGGCCCTCGCGCGCCGGGCTGACGATCCCCTGGTCTTCGTAGAAGCGGATCGTGCGGGGCGTGACGTCGAACTCGCGGGCGAGCTCGGAGATGGTCCAGGTTGACGAGGGCATGCGACGTGTGGCAGTTTACGTAAACGTAAATTATGATGACTTGACGTGATCGTCAAGCGTGGAGCGAGAGGCAATGAACCCCAACGAACAGAAGCTTCAGTATCCCTGGGCCGATTTTCAGCCCGAGGCCGGCCGCGCGCATGCGGTGGCGGAGGGCGTCAAATGGATCCGGATGCCGCTGCCGTTCGCGCTGGATCATATCAACCTCTGGCTGCTGCGCGACAACATCGACGGCCAGGACGGCTGGACCATCGTCGACTGCGGCATTTCGCGCGACGAAGTGAAGACGCTGTGGGAAGACGTGTTCAAGAACGAGCTGGACGGCCTGCCCGTGCTGCGCGTGCTGGTCACCCACATGCATCCGGACCACATCGGCCTGGCCTACTGGCTGTGCGAGCGCTGGAACGCGCGGCTGTGGATGACGATGACGGACTTCATGGTGGCGTCGCTGTGGTCGTCGCGCCGCACCGATGCCGGCGCGGGGCCGGGCGGCCAATCGGCGGTCGAGCACTTTGCCCGCCACGGCCTGACGGACCCGGATGCGCAGGAACAGATCCGCCAGCGCGCCAACTATTTCCCTAACCTGGTGCCCGCCGTGCCGTCGCGCTATACGCGCATCATGGACGGCGATCAGGTGCGCATCGGCGGGCGCGATTGGCGCGTCATCGTGGGCTACGGCCATGCGCCGGAACACGCGTCGCTGTTCTCGCCCGACCTGGGCGTGCTCATCTCCGGCGACATGGTCCTGCCGCGCATTTCGACCAACGTCAGCGTGTTCGATTACGAACCCGACGCCAATCCCCTGCCCCTGTATTTGCGTTCACTGGACGGGTACGACGGCCTGCCGGACGACACGCTGGTGCTGCCGTCGCATGGCCGCCCGTTCAAGGGTCTGCATGAGCGCATCGCGCAGCAGCACGAGCATCATCGGGATCGGCTGGCGGAAGTGCTGGAAGCCTGTGCCGTGACGCCGCAATCGACGTCGGATATCGTGCCGGTGCTGTTCAAGCGCAAGCTGGATTTGCACCAGTTGACGTTCGCGATGGGCGAGGCGCTGGCGCATCTGCATGCGCTGTATTTTGAAGGCAAGCTGACTCGGGCGCAGGATGCCGATGGCATCGTGCGGTTCAAGGCGCGCGCGAACTAGCGCGACGCCGTCGCCAGCCTGACCGCCAGCCCCACGAACACCAGTGCCGCAATGCGATTCAGCCAGCGCTTGGCCGTCACCGAGCGCTGCAGCAGTTCACCAAATGCGCCCGAGAAGAACGCGATCGCGCCGAACACCAGCAGCGTGGACACGATGAACACCGCGCCCAGTTGCATCGTCTGCACGCCCACCGATCCCAGCCGCGGCGACGTGAATTGCGGCAGGAAGGCAAAGAAGAACAGCAGCACCTTGGGATTGGTGAGGTTCATGACGATGCCGCGGCGGTACAGCGCGCCGGGGCGCATGGGTTCAGGACGTTTGCCGTCTTCGGATTCGACCGGGGCGCGCAGGATCTGCCAGGCCAGGTACGCCAGATAGGCCGCGCCCGCCAGCTTGAGCACCGTGAACGCGATGGGCGACGCGGCGAAGACGGCAGCCAACCCGACCGCAACCGCCGCCGTGTGTCCGAGCAGTCCGGTGCACAGCCCCAGCACCACGAACATGCCCGCCTTGCGTCCCCAGATGGCGGACTGCATCAACACGAATAGATTGTCCGGCCCCGGCGTCAGCGCCAGCAGTACGGCAATGCCAAAGAATGCGATGAGGGTGTCGAGGGGCAGCATGGGGCGGGACGGTGGCGGATAGCAAGTGGCATGATAAGGCCAAAGCCGACCACGACAGGAGACAGACCGATCATGACCGTTGCCGCTCAGAACGCCATTAACGCCACCGACGCCCTGCCCGATGCCGCGCTCGAGGACTGGCTGCTTGCCCGCCACAGCTGCCGAGCCTTTCTGCCGAAGCCTGTGCCTCGCGCGACCGTCGAGCGCATTTTGACGCTGGCGCAGCGCACGGCGTCCTGGTGCAACTGCCAGCCGTGGCAGGTGGCGATCACCGAGGGCGAAGGGACCCGGCGGCTGCGCGACGCGCTGGAGCGCCGCGCGCAGGTCGCGGGCTTCACGCCTGATTTCCCGTTTCCGCGCGAATACCGCGACGAGTACCTGGCCCGCCGCCGCGAATCGGGCTTTCAGCTGTACGGCGCAGTGGGCGTGCCGCGCGGCGACCGCGAAGCCTACCGGCGCCAGGAGATGCGCAACTTCGCCCTCTTTGACGCGCCGCACGTCGCCATCATCACGACCGACGAGGCACTGGGCGAGTACGGCGCGATGGATTGCGGCGGGTACGTCGCCAATTTTCTGCTGGCGGCCCAGGCCAACGGCGTCGCGACCGTGGCGCAGGCATCGCTGGCCATGTATCCCGAGGTATTGCGCGAAGTACTGGGCATCGCACCCGGCCGGCGCGTAGTCTGCGGCATCTCGTTCGGCTTCGAGGACACGGCGCATCCGGCCAACCGCTACCGCACCCGGCGTGCGGATTTGTCCGAGACGATTCAGTGGATCGGCTGAAATTCCCGCCGCGTCCTGATATGGTTTGGCTTTCCCGGTTTTGACGCACCTCTACAAGATGCCTACCAAACACATCGATACGGTTCTCCAGCACGCGGGCACCGCCCCGTTCAATCCCGAGACCGGCACGGCGCCGGTGCCGTTGCCGCCCATGCGGGCCAGCACGGTGCGCTTTGCCAACATCGCCGCGCTGGAAAACGCGCAGCGCAGCAAGGCGGCCGGCGGCCGCGCGTCCACGTACGGGCGCATGGGCATGGACACCCATGCCGCGCTGGAAGAGGTCTTCACGCAGCTGGAAGGCGGCACGCACTGCTATCTGGCGTCCTCGGGCCTGTCGGCCATGACGATGGTGATGATGGCGCTGTGCTCGGCGGGCGATCACGCGTTGATCTCCGACAGCGTGTATGGCCCGATGCGCGAGCTGGACGATGCGGTGCTCAAGCGCATGAACATCGAGATCACGTATTTTGCCGCTGGCGAAGACATCGATGCACTGGTGCGGCCCAACACCAGGCTGCTGTACGTGGAATCGCCCGGTTCGCTGCTGTTCGAGATGCTGGACATGGGCGCCATGGCCGCCATCGCGCAGCGCCACGGGCTGGTGCTGGCCACCGACAATACCTGGGGTTCCGGCTACATCTACCGGCCGCTGACGCTGGGCGCGCAGGTCTCGGTCATTGCCGGCACCAAGTACGTGGGCGGGCACTCCGACCTGATGCTGGGCGCGGTGGTCACCAACGACGAGGGCATCGCCCGCAAGCTGAACCGCACGCAGTACGCGATGGGGTATTCGATCAGCGCCGACGACGCGTGGCTGGCGCTGCGCGGCGTGCGCACCATGCCCATCCGCATGGCGCAGCACGCGCGTCACGCGATGCAGGTGTGCGAGTTCCTGGATTCCCGTCCCGAGACCGTGCGCCTGTTCCATCCGGCCTGGCCCAAGGATCCCGGCCACGAATTGTGGCAACGCGATTGCACGGGTTCGAACGGCATGCTGTCGGCCGAACTGGCCCTGTCCCCGGCCGCCGCGCGCCGCTTTGTCGATGCGCTGACGCTCTTTGGCATCGGTTTCTCGTGGGGCGGCTATGAAAGCCTGGTGCAGCTCGTATCGCCGAAGGATCTGTCCAAGCACGGCTATTGGGGCGAAGGCGAGAACCCGGTCGTGCGCCTGCACATCGGGCTGGAATCGCCCGAGGACATCATTGCGGACCTGAAGCAGGCTTTCGAGCAGGCTGCGGCGGTCAAGTAATAGCCGCGCTCGGTACCCTGGCAGCCGCCGCGTTCGCATGCGGCTTGGCCGGCTGAACGGAACCCGAAACAAAAACGCCCCGGCCTGAAAAGGCACGGGGCGTTTGCCATGCGGAACCTTGCGCAGATTACTTCGCGCGCGCCATCGGAATCAGCGCGTTGACTTCCTTCAGCGCGCCTTCGTAGCTGTTGCCCGCCATGACCGGCGAGGTCATGAACTTGCCGCCCACGGCGAAGGACGGCGTGCCTTCGATGCGATAGGCCTCGGCCAGCTGGTTGGCGCGCTGCACCTGGGTCTGCACGCTGAACGAATCGAACACCGAGTCGAACTTGGCGCGGTCCACGCCCTGGGTCGCAATCCACTCACCCATGGCCTTCTTGTCGAACAGGCGCTTGTGCTCGCCGTGGATGGCCGTGAAGACCTTCGGGTGCAGGTCGGGACGGTCCAGGGCCAGCAGCGTGTAGTACAGCTGCTGCAGCGGCTTCATGCCGGCGTTGAAGGCGATGGGAACCTGCTTGAGCACGACGTCGGACGGCGCGGTCTTGGCCCAGTCTTCGACCATGGGTTCCATGGCGGCGCAGTGCGGGCAGGTGTAGGCAAAGAATTCCAGGACCTCGACCTTGCCCGGGGTGTCCGACGGCAGCGGCGGGTTGATCGGCACGTACTGCTGGGCGCCTTGCGCGTGGCTGGCCGGGCTGAAGAACGCCGTGGCGGTCAGCGCGGCGGCTGCCAGGATGCGGATGAGCTTGGGGGACAGCATGGGTGAGGTTCCTGAATAAAAGGCTACAGACAGGCCCGGGGCCGGATTAGTTCAATGCAAAACGATCCGCCGCGCGGCGCTATTGGCGCACTACGGCGGTTTCGATCTTGTTCTCGCCCAGGCGGCCGCGCGCCCGGTTCATGTCGTCCAGGCGGGCAAACGGACCGACCCGGACGCGGTTGATGGGCTTGCCGTTGAGTTCGGCCTTCTGCACCGCGACGGGCAGGCCCAGCAGGATGATGCGTGCCTTGAGCGATTCGGCGTCGTTCTCGCCGCGGAAGGCGCCGGCTTGCAGGTAGTACGTGCCGGTGGCGGCGGGCGCAGACGGCTTGGCGGCTGCCGTCGCCGTGGGGGCGGCCTTGGAGATGGGCGTGGGCGCGGATGCCGTGGCGGGCGGGGCCGACGGCGCAGCAGCCGGCGCCCGGGAGGTCGGCAGCGTGGCGATCAGCGCGCCCAGGTCGTCCAGCTTGGAGGGGGTTTCGTCGCCCTTGGCCGGTGCGCCTGCACCCGGCAGCGGGGCCGGCGCGGTGGCGGTGGGACCGGTGGGCGGCGCGCCCGCCGCCCCGTCGCGGCCGTACAGGCCGGCGTTGGGGTCCGGCGCCGAGCGCGGATCGGGCAGCTTGCCCGTATCGCCCTGGCGGCTGGCCCGGTCCACGAAGGGAACGGGCGCTTTGGTGACATAGAACGCGACGACGGCGGCGACGATCAGCCCGATCAGCAGACCGGCCAGCGCCCCGTACAGGGTGCTGCCGCTTTCGCCGGAGGAACGGCGGGTGGATTTGCGCTTGGTTGCCATGAACCGATGTTACATCCGCTCGGGCGCGGAAACGCCCAAGAGCGCGAGGCCATTGGCCAGCACCTGGCGGGTGGTGGCGGCCAGGCGCAGGCGGGCCAGCTTCACGGCAGTGTCGTCGACCAGCACGCGCTCGGCGTTGTACCAGGCGTGGAAGTCAGACGCGCAGTCGCGCAGCCAGAACGCGATGTGGTGCGGCGACAGATCCTGGGCGGCCAGCGCCACCACCTGGGGGAACTCGGCCAGGCGCTGCATCAGCGCGAATTCGGTCGGCGCGGTCAGGAGCGAGGCGTCGGCCTGGGCCACGTCTGCGGCGGGCATGCCCGCGTTGTTGATGACCGAGCAGATGCGCGCGTGGGCGTACTGGATGTAATAGACGGGGTTCTCGTCGCTCTTGGACAGGGCCAGGTCCACGTCGAATACGAATTCCGTGTCGGCGCGGCGCTGGATAAGGAAGTAGCGCACCGCGTCACGGCCCACCCAGTCGATCAGGTCGCGCATGGTGACGTAGCTGCCGGCGCGCTTGGAGATCTTGACCTCTTCGCCGCCGCGCATCACCTTGACCATCTTGTGCAGCACGTAGGACGGGTAGTCCTTCGGGATGCCCTCTTCCAGCGCCTGCAGGCCGGCGCGCACGCGGGCCACGGTGCCGTGGTGGTCGCTGCCCTGGATGTTCACGGCGCGGTGAAAGCCGCGTTCCCATTTGGCCTTGTGGTAGGCGACGTCAGGGACGAAATAGGTGTAGCCGCCCTCGCTCTTGCGCATGACGCGGTCTTTGTCGTCGCCCGTGCCCAGTTCGGTGGTGCGCAGCCACAGCGCGCCGCCCTCTTCGTAGGTATGGCCGCCGGCGACCAGCGCCTTGACCGTCGCTTCGACGCGGCCGGACGTGTAGAGCGAGCTTTCCAGGTAGTAATTGTCGAACGCCAGGCCGAAAGCCTGCAGGTCCAGGTCCTGCTCGCGGCGCAGGTAGGCCACGGCAAAGACGCGGATGTCGTCCAGGTTGTCGATGTTGCCCGTGGCGGTGACGGGCTCGCCGTCGGACGCCTGGATGGTCTTGCCTTCCTGGAAGTCGCGGGCGATGTCGGCGATGTAGTCGCCCTTGTAGCCGTCTTCGGGCCAATCCGGGGATTCCGTGGTCAGGCCGCGGGCGCGGGCCTGCACGCTGATCGCCAGGTTATGGATCTGGTTGCCGGCGTCGTTGTAGTAGAACTCGCGGGTGACGTCCCAGCCGACGGCGTCGTACAGGCGGCACAGCGCGTCGCCCAGCGCGGCCTGGCGGGCATGGCCCACGTGCAGCGGGCCGGTGGGGTTGGCCGACACGAACTCGACCAGGATCTTTTCGCCCAGGCGCGCGGCGCGTCCGTACGTGTCGCCCTGCTCGGCCACCGCGGCGATCACTGCCTGGCGGGCCGCCGGGGTGATGCGCAGGTTGATGAAGCCGGGGCCGGCCACTTCGGCGCTCTCGACCAGCGCGGCGGCGTCGGGATTGGCCATCACGGCGTCGACGATGCCCTGGGCCAGTTCGCGGGGATTGCGGCGCGCGGGTTTGGCGAGCTGCATGGCCACGTTGGTGGCGACGTCGCCGTGGGCGGCAACCTTGGGGCGCTCCAGCAGCACGTTGGGCTGGGCGTCGGGCAGGCTTTGCGCGACGGCGGCCTGGATCAGGGAGATAAGCTGTTTTTGTTGCTCGAGGAGCATGGGCGTCTGGCGAGGTTCTGTGTGAGTGACGATGGCGGCACGGCGCTTGGAGCCGACTTGCGGCTTGCCGGCAATTCGCGCTACGCCCGCAGGCGAGCCCACGGTGCTGTCCGGCGGCGGCCGGCAAGCCGGAGCGCGCGTGCCGGAGTCAGGGCCGGCGCGGCGCCTGCTGTCACGGGAAACCCCTGAATCATAGTTGATTTGGGGGCGCCAGTTGGCATCATGGGGGCGTTGGGGTAGTGTACGGAGCTAAGGTAAACAATGTAGGAGACCGGAATATGCTGATCACTTTTCACTCCAAGGTCGTGGCCGAAGTCCTGATGCTGACCGACCACGCCGGCGCCCTGTTGCAGGCGGCTGGCAAGCCGGTCGGCGACAAGATCCCCGAGCGCGGCGTCTTCACCGTGGAGCAGCTTGGTCCGGCCATCAGCGGCATCGAACGCGCGATCGACGAATACCAGCATGCCCACGAAATCCCGGACGAGGACGACGAGGACAAAGCGCCCGCCGCCCCGATGGCGCGCGCGGTAGGCCTGAAGGAACGTGCCTTCCCCCTGCTGGACATGATGCGCCAGTCGCAGGCCGCCGGCGTCGAGGTCACCTGGGAAGTGTCGCGGGGCTGGTAGGAATATGTCGCCGGGCGGACAATCTGTCCGGCGTTTTTTGCCTACTCTACTGGCCTGACGCCCCCTGACGGAGCCCCATTCCCATGCGCAGCGACATCACCATCGTTTTCGACCCCCGGCGTTCGCTGGACCTTTCCGCGAACGTCGACACCTCTCCGCAACGCCAGGCCGATGCGCGCGATTGGTTTGACAGCGCCTGGGAAACCCTGGGCTGCGAGCCGCTGCGCCCCAGCGGCAAGGTCCTGTTGCTGGACAAGGTGCTGGGCGTGGCCGACGCGTTGGGCTACGACACGCTGTCCACCGACGAAAAAGAAGCCCGGGAGTTCGCCGAGCACCTGGCGCTGGCGCTGGAGCGTCCGCGCATCACGGTGGACCTGCCGGGCCTGACCGTCGGGTATTGATCCCCGCCGCGTGTCCCCATGCGCAACAAACCCCGCCGAGGCGGGGTTTTTTGTTGCGGCGCGGCAGGTCGTCAGGGTCCTAGCGGATCCCCGCCCGCATGAACGACTGCACGAACTGGCGCTGGAACAGCAGGAACGCGATCAGCAGCGGCGCGGCCGACATCAGGGTCGCGGCGGTGATCACGGACCAGTCGATGCCCTGGTCCGTCGACGAGAACACCTGCAGTCCCACCGTCAGCGGCCGGGATTCGACCGAATTGGTGATGATCAGCGGCCACAGGAAGTTGTTCCAGTGGTGGCTGACCGACACCAGTCCGTAGGCGACGTAGATGGGCTTGGCCAGCGGCACGTAGACCTTCCAGAGGATCTGCAGCGCATTCGCGCCTTCCATGCGGGCCGCCTCTTCCAGCTCGCGCGGGACCGTCTTGAAGGTCTGGCGCAACAGGAAGATGCCGAAGGCCGAGGCAAAGTACGGCAGGCCGATCGCGAACACCGTGTCGCGCACGCCCAAGAGGCTCATCGACCGGTAGTTCTCCACCAGCAGCACGTCGGGCATGATCATCAGCTGCAACAGCACCAGCATGAAGACAAAATCGCGGCCGCGGAACTCGAAGCGCGCAAACGCGTAGCCGGCCAGCGTCGACAGCACGAGTTGCGCGGCCAGCACCATCGTGACCAGCACGAACGTGTTCAGGAAGTAGCGCGGAAACGGCGCCGCGTTCCAGGCGCGCACGAAGTTATCCAGCGTCAGCGGCGCAAAGAGGTCAAAACGCGTTGCGTAGGCGGGCGGATGGAAGGCCGCCCACATCGCGTACGCCAGCGGCAGGATCCACAACAGGCCCAGCGCCCACGCGCCCAGGGTATCGAGCTTGTCTTTCATTGGTAGTGCGTCCTGCGGTCCAGCCAGCGGAACTTGATCAGCGCGGTCAGCGCCAGCACCACCAGCAACACGACGGTCAGGGTCGCGGCGTAAGCCGTGTCCCAGAAGCTGAATCCCACCTGGTAGATGTAATAGAGCAGCAAGGTGCTGGCGTTGTCCGGTCCGCCTCGCGTCATCACGACCACATGGTCGACCAGCCGGAACGCGTTGATCAGCGCATTGATCAGCACGAAGAGCGTGGTGGGCATGAGCAGCGGCCACAGGATGCGGCGGAAATACTGCCAGCGCGAGGCGCCTTCCAGCATGGCCGCTTCACGCAGCGACGGCGACACCGTCTGCAGCGCCGCCAGATAGAAGATCATGAAAAAGCCGGCCTCTTTCCACACGGTCACCAGCATCAGCGCGGGCAGCGCGGTCTCGCGGTTGCCCAGCCAGTTGGGACCCGGCGCGCCGAACCAGCCCATTACCTGCGCGATCAGCCCGTATTGCGGCGTGTAGAAGAACAGCCAGATGTTGGCGACTGCCACCATCGGCAGCACGGTCGGCGTGAAGTACGCCATGCGCAGGAACCCACGCCCGGCGAGGTTGCGGTTGACCCACAGCGCCATGATCAGCGCGATGCCGATCGAGGTAGGAATGGTGCCCAGCGCAAACCACAGGTTGTTCCACAACGACTGCCAGAACACAGGGTCGTCGCGCATGACCGCGTAGTTGTCCAGCCCGACGAAGCGGGCTGGGCGCGCGCCCTTTGGGGTGGAGAAAAAGCTGTGCCAAAGCGTCGCCACCGCCGGGTAATGCGTGAAGGCGGCGAGCAGCACGATGGCTGGCAGCAGAAGCAGCCAGCCATATAGCGCATTCAAAGAGCGGCTCATCGTGCGTGCGGTCGGTTTACTTGTAGGAACGCAGTATGCGATCGGACTCGCGCTGCGCGTCGGTCAGGGCCTGCTGCGGCGTCTTCGAGCCCGTCAGCGCTGCCTGCAGGGCGTCGTTCAGGGTCTTGGTGACGCGCTGGTTCTCATGCGTGGAGAATTCCGCCACGCTGACTTCCAGCTGGTCGCGCGCGACCGTGGCGGCCGGCACTTCCTGCGCGTACTTCTTCATCTTCTCGGTCTGCCAGGCGGCCGGCGTCACGGCCACGTAACCCGTGGCGATGCTCCAGTCGGCCGCGCGCTCGGGCGTGGTGGCCCACTGCGCGAACTTCAGCGCCGCCGCCTGCTGCTCCGGCGTGCCGCTCTTGAAGATGTAGAAGTTGCCGCCGCCCGTGGGGCTGCCGCCGCGCTTTTGCTGCGGCATCATCGCCACGCCGAACGGGAAGTCGGCGTTCTTGCGGATGTTGGTCAGGTTGCCGGTGGTGGTCCAGACCATGGCCGCCTTCTTTTCCAGGAAGTCCTTGGGCGTGGTGCCCCAGTCGATCGTGCCGGTCGGCATGATCCTGTGCTTGGCCGACAGGTCACGCCAGAACTGCGCGGCTTCGACCACCGCCGGCTTGTCCAGGTAGACCTCGTTGCCGGCTTCGTTCATCAGGATCGCGCCGTTGGGCGTGGTCAGCGCCTGGAACAGCCAGTACGCGAACGCGCCGCCCGACGGGATCTCGATGCCCCACTGCGTCGTGTTGCCCGAGGCGTCCTGCTTGGTCAGCTTCTTGCCGTATTCCACCAGCTCGGCCCAGGTCTTGGGCGGCTTTTCGGGATCCAGGCCGGCGGCTTTGAAGAGATCCTTGTTGTAGTACATGACGATCGTCGAACGCTGGAACGGCACGCCCCAGGTGTGGCCGCCGCTGCGGCTGTTCTGCATGAAGGCATCATAGAAGCCGCCCAGCCACTTCTTGTCGGCGTCGGTCTTGGCCAGGCCGTCGATCGGGACGATGGCGTCCTCGTCGATCAGCGTGAACATGTCGGTGGACAGCAGCACGGCCAGCTGCGGCGGGGTGCCGCCCTTGAGCGCGGTCAGCGCCTTGGCGATGGAGTCCTGGTACGAACCGGCGTAGATCGGCTTGATCTTGATGTTGGGATTTTCCTTCTGGAAATCCGTCACCATGTCGTCGACGATTTTGGTAATCGGGCCGCCGACGGCGACCGGGTAATAGAACTCGACCTCGACGGGCTTGTTCTGCGCCTGCACAGGCAGAGAAAGGCAGGCGGCGGCCAGGCTGGCGGCCAGGGTCTTCAGTACGATGCGTCGCATGTTGTGTTTCCTTTTCTGAGGGTGGGGCGTTTTACCGCCGGGCCGTCCCAAGGTAAAAAGCGCCCCCTCGGGGGGCAGCAAGCCGAAGGCGCAGCGTGGGGGCCATTCCCTAGCGCCCGTCGGTGTTGATGACCGCCGAATCGGCGGCAAAGAAATGCTGTTGCCCGTCCGGCCAGGACAGGCGCAGCGACTCGCCGGCGCTTGCGCGCAGATGGCCGCCTACCCGGACGGCCACGCCGCCCGTGTCGCCGATGCGGCACACCACGATGGAGTCCGCGCCGAAGTACTCCACGCTCTCGACGGTGGCCGCGATGCCGTCGCCGTCGATGCGTATATGTTCAGGCCGCACGCCCAGCTTCACGGCGCCCGCGGGCGCATTCGCGATGGCGGGACCTTGCGTGCCGGCGATCACCGTGGCGCCCGCTTGCTGCGTCAGGCTGATCAGGTTCATGGGCGGCGTGCCGATGAAGCGCGCCGCAAACTCGCTGGCGGGACGCGCATAAAGGCCATCGGGCGTGTCGTGCTGTTCGATCTGGCCGCCGCGCAGCAGCACCACCTGATCGGCCATGCTCATGGCTTCAGTCTGATCGTGCGTGACGTAGACCATGGTGATGCCCAGGCTTTGCTGCAATGCGCGGATCTCGCGGCGCATCTCGTGGCGCAGCTGTGCGTCCAGATTGGAAAGGGGCTCGTCCATCAGGCAGACCGGCGCTTCGGAAATCACGGCGCGGCCCAGCGCCACGCGCTGCTGCTGGCCGCCGGACAGTTGCGACGGCTTGCGGTCCAGCAGGTGCGACAGGCCCAGCAGGTCGGCCACGCGCTTCAAGCGCCGGTCGAAGTCCTTGGCGGGCTCTTTGCGCACCTTCAGGCCGAACAGGATGTTCTCGCGCACCGACAGGTGCGGAAACAACGCATACGACTGGAACACCATCGAGATGCGGCGCTTGGCCGGCGGCAATTGCGTGACGTCGCGGTCGCCGATGCGGATGGTGCCCGACGTGGGCGTATCCAGGCCGGCGATCATGCGCAGCGTCGTCGACTTGCCGCAACCGGACGGACCCAGGAGGACGGTGAAGCTGCCGGCCGGAACCGTAAAGCTAACGCCTTGGATCGCCGCCGCGCCGGCGTACTGTTTGGTGAGGTTATCCAGAACGATGGATGACATGCTGTCTCGAAGATCTAATTGTTAGATCCGCATTGTTGCCTGTTATGAAAACCTTTTCATTGTGCAGCGCAAACATGACGGATATGTGGCAATGCGTGGGTTCCCCGCGCCGGTTTCAACCAAAGGGATACGGGCCGGGGTAATCCCCGATGACGGCTTGATGCGTGACCAGATTGCCGCCCTGCCACCAATGCAGCTGATAGCCGGGCGGTTCCATGATGTATTGCAGCGTCGGGCGCGGACCGAGTTCCAGCGCAAGCTGGTGGGCCGTGCCGGGACAGGTCGACGCGATGGTGCCGCCAAAGCGTTGGAAGATCGTGCGATGCAGATGGCCGCACAACACGCGCTCGACATTGGGATAGCGGGCGACGATGCGTTCCAGTTCCGGTGCGCCGGCCAAGAGGCCGATGTCGTCCATGTGTTCGATGCCGGTCAGGAACGGCGGATGGTGCATCAGCACCAGCGTGGGCCGGCCGGGCTGTTCGGCCAGGCGTTCGGCCAGCCAATCCAGGCGCGTCTGGCAGAGTTCGCCGTGGCTCTTCATCGGCACCACGGTGTCCAGCGCCAGCATGCGCAGCGGATAGGTCTCGATGGCGTACTGCACGAATTGTCCGCCGTCCTGCAGGTACGCGTGGTCGGGGAACGCGGCGCGCAACTGGGCGCGGTCATCGTGGTTGCCGGGCAGCAGGAAATACGGAATCTCCAGCGCCTGCAGATGGTCGCGCAGCGTCTGGTATTCGATGGGCTTGCCCAAGTCCGTCAGATCGCCGGTGATCAGCACGCAGTCAGGGCGCGGCGTCAGCGCATTCAAGGCGCGCACCGCGGGGGCCAGAAACGCCGCCGGGTCGATGATGCCGTAGGCCTTGTCTCCCGGGGTGCGCATGTGGAGGTCGGTGATTTGTGCGATGAGCATGGCGATCTGGAAGTTGTCGGAATGGTGGGTAGCGGGCTTAGCGGCGCACGGACGCCGCGGTGCCGCCGACGACGATGCAATGGGGCAGGCGGTTCGATTGCGGCGGCTGGCCATGAATCTGCGCCAGCAGGTTCGAGCACGCCGTTTGGCCGATGCCGTCGCTGGGTTGCGCGACGGTGGTCAGCGGCGGGGTCAGCAACGCGCCAAAGCGCATGCCGTCAAAACCGCACACGGAAATGTCGGTCGGCACGGACAGCCCCAGTCCCACCAGGTCGGCGATGACGGCGGTGGCCAGCAGGTCGTTGGAACAGAAGAGTGCCGTGGGCGCCTGCTTGCCGCGCAAGGCGGCCCTTAGCGCATCCACGTCGCTGCCGGTGTGCGAGCTCATGGCGATGTGCTGGATCGCGTCCAGGCCCAGCTTCTTGGCGCTGGCGCGGGCGCCCATCAGGCGACGGCGCGCGCGGTCGGATGCGGTCAGCGGGCCGGTCACCAGCGCGATGCGCTTGTGACCCATCGCGGCCAGGTGCGCCACCATGTCGCTTGCCGCGGCGCGATTGTCGACCGACGCGAAGGGGTGATCGTTGGACTCGTTGTAGACCAGCACGTAAGGGATGCCGCTGCCGTCCAGGTCGTCAAGCGTGGCGCTCTTGCTGACGTCGGCCACGGTCAGGATCAGGCCATCGACCTGATGGTCGATCAGGCCTTGCACAGCGGCCGATTCAACGGCGGGGTCGTAGCCGGTGGCGGTCAGCATGACGCTGTAGCCCGATTCACGGGCGCGGCGTTCGGCGCCTTCGAAACACTCGGCGAACACGGGATTGGATAGCGTGGGCAGGATCAGCCCAATGGTGCGCGTGCTGCCCGAACGCAGGCTGCGGCCCACGCGGTTGGGCCGAAAGCCCGCGCGCTTGGCGATGTTGCGGATGTGCGCCAGCGTGTCGGGATGCACGATCTCCGGCTGGTTGAACGCGCGCGACACCGTCGCCGGCGACACCCCCGCCTTGCGAGCCACTTCGATGATGGAAAAGCGGGGCGACGGGCGCGTAGCCATTGATGGAATCACTGCAAGTTTGCTGAAAACGATTTCACTTTACTTGAGGAATATGAACTTTGTATTGCACGGGTTTGCGCTATGCTGGTGCGAACGCAACAACACAAAGCCATGGCGCGGCGCGTTATTCCGCGGAAAACCCGTTCTTTCGGTGTTTTTCCCAATTGACGCAACGCGCACAATGGCAAGGTCGGTTTGCCGGGCATGACGCTTGCTTTCTTGGGCAGGCAGCCACGCCGGGCATACCCTCGGTCAAGGGGACCGGGTGCGCAGTATGTTTTTCCGCGCTCGTCGCGGCACCGGCAAAGAGGAAAGAATCATGTCTACTGCCTTGAACAGACTGGGCGCGGTTGAAGCCGCGCGCAAGCTGCAACGGCGCGAATTGACCGCAGTGCAATTGGTGCGCGCCTGCTTCGCGCGCATCGAGCAGCGCGAGAACACCGTCCATGCCTGGACGGCCCTGCAGAAGCAGGCCGCGCTGGATCAGGCCGAAACCCTCGACCGCGGTGCGTTGCGCGGTCCGCTGCACGGCCTGCCCATTGGCGTGAAAGACCTGTTCGATACCGCCGACCTGCCCACCCGCTACGGGTCTCCCATCTACGACCGCCACCGTCCCGGCCTGGATGCCGCGTCGGTGGCGCTGTGTCGTGGCGCGGGCGCCATCGTCATCGGCAAGACGGTCACCACCGAATTCGCCACCTACCAGGCCGGCCCCACGCGCAATCCGCGCAACGAGGCCTACACGCCGGGCGGCTCGTCCAGCGGCTCGGCCGCCGCGGTCGCCGACGACATGGTGCCCTTTGCGCTGGGGTCGCAGACCGCGGGCTCCATCATCCGGCCGGCGTCCTATTGCGGCGTGGTCGGCTTCAAGCCCACCTTCGGCGCGATCTCCCGCGCGGGTGTAAAAAATCTGGCCGAATCGCTGGACACGGTCGGCGGATTTGCGCGGTCCGTCGAAGACGTGGCGCTGTTCTCGTCGGTCCTGATGCGCGATCCGCGCATGCTGGACCTGTCCTATCACGACGCGCCGCGCGTGGGCATGTACCGCAGCCTGCAATGGCGCCATGCGCAGCCCGAAACCAAAGAGGCCTTCGCGCAGGCCGCGGCGATCCTGTCGCGGGCGGGCGCCAAGGTCGAAGAAGTGCCGCTGCCGCCGGAGCATTGCGTGCTGGTGCAGCTGCATTCGGACATCATGGCGTTCGAGGCTTCGCAGGCGCTTGCGTATGAACGGCTGGAACACGCCGTGCAGCTCAGTCCCAAGCTTCAGGCAATCCTGGAATCCGGCGCGCAGATCAGCGCGGAACAGCACATCAAGAACCTGGAACGCGCCGCCGAATCGCGCGCGCGGGTCGACACATGGTTCCAGCAGTACGACGTGCTGATTGCCCCCAGCGCCAGCGGCGAGGCGCCCTTCGCCGACCTGGGCACGGGCGATCCGCAGTTCTCGCGGGCGTGGACGCTGTTCGGACTGCCTTGCCTGAACCTGCCATTCGCCACGGGGCCGCAGGGCTTGCCGGTGGGCTTGCAGCTGGTCGGCGCGCGCCATGAAGACCATCGCCTGCTCGCCATCGGTGCATGGATCCACGCGCGCCTTTTGGCCGCGAATGCGCCGGATATCGGCGCGTCCGACATGTGGCCGCGCGGCTGACTTCTCGGCCTTCGGTGTGGGACGGTGTCAGACACCTAGGCCGACAGCTATTCAGGGGGTGTCAGACACCAAGGCCGGCCTCCGCATCAAGGTGTCTGACACCCAACAGAAAAAACCGCCAAGCTGACAAGGCGCGGCATGGGTGTCTGACACCTTGCCACGCAAAGACAATTCACCCGCAATGAAAAAGCCCGCCGGATAAGGCGGGCTTCGTTTTGTGCCCCGTTGTCGGGGGCTTCAGGCCTGGTCGTGGATCACACGGCTTCGGCGGCTTCCTGTTCGGCGGTGACGGCGCCGGAATTGATGTGGCGGTTCACGGCGCTCAGCACGGCCTGGAACGAGGCCGTCACGATGTCGCGGTCGATGCCCACGCCAAAGCCCGTGGCGGATTCGCCGACGCGCAGTTCGACATAGGATGCGGCGCGCGTGCCGGTGCCGGTGCCGATGGCGTGCTCGTGGTAATCCATGATGCGCACGGGCACGTCCAGCGCGGCCACGAACGCGGAAATTGCGCCGTCGCCCTTGCCGCGCACGATGCGGCGTTCGCCGTTGTATTCAAGTTCGGCTTCGATGCTGAAGTGCTGGCCTTCGCCGGCCGACGGATCGCCGTCGATGCGATGACGGATCAGCTTCCACGGCGCCTTCTGCTCGAGGTATTCGCGGTTGAAGATCGTGTGCACGTCGTCGGCGGTGACTTCGCGGCCGGTCTCGTCCGTGACGCGCTGAATGGCGCGGCTGAATTCGATCTGCAGGCGGCGCGGCAACACCAGGCCGTGTTCCTGCTCGAGCAGGTACGACACGCCGCCCTTGCCCGATTGGCTGTTCACGCGGATCACGGCGTCGTAGCTGCGGCCGAGGTCGGCCGGGTCGATCGGCAAGTACGGCACTTCCCAGACGGCGTCCGCCTTCTGCAACGCAAAACCCTTCTTGATCGCATCCTGGTGCGAGCCCGAGAACGCGGTAAAGACGAGGTCGCCCGCGTACGGATGGCGCGGATGGACCGGCAACTGGTTGCAGTACTCGGCGCAGCGGCGCACTTCGTCGATGTCCGAGAAATCCAGACCGGGGTGCACGCCTTGCGTATAGAGGTTCAAGGCCAGCGTGACGAGGTCCACGTTGCCGGTGCGCTCGCCGCTGCCAAACAGGCAGCCTTCGATACGGTCGGCGCCGGCCATCACCGCAAACTCGGCGGCGGCCACGGCGGTGCCGCGATCATTGTGCGGATGGACGCTGAGCACGATGCTGTCGCGGCGGGCCAGATTCTTGTGCATCCACTCGATCTGGTCGGCGTACAGATTGGGCGTGGTCGCCTCGATGGTGGCGGGCAGGTTCAGCACCATCTTGTTGTCGGGCGTGGGCTGCCACACCTCGGCAACGGCGTCCGAGACTTCCAGCGCGAATTCGGGTTCGGTCGTGCTGAAGACTTCGGGCGAGTATTCGTAGCCCCACTTGGTTTCGGGACGCTGCGACGTGTACTGCTTGATGAGGCGCGTGCCGGTGGTGGCGATGTTCTTGATCTCGTCCTTGGACATGTTGAACACGACCTTGCGGAAGGCCGGTGCGCAAGCGTTGTACATGTGGACGATGGCTTGCTTGGCGCCCGCGGCGGCTTCCACGGTGCGGCTGATCAGGTCTTCGCGCGACTGGGTCAGCACGATGATCGTCACGTCATCGGGAATGCGCTTCTCGTCGATGAGCTTGCGCACAAAGTCGAAGTCGGTCTGCGACGCGGACGGGAAACCGACTTCGATTTCCTTGAAGCCGATCTTCACGAGCTGTTCAAAGAAGCGGACCTTGCGTTCCACGCTCATCGGCTCGATCAGCGCCTGGTTGCCGTCGCGCAGGTCCGTGCTCATCCAGATCGGCGCCTTCGTGATGCGGCGGCTGGGCCAGGTGCGTTCGGAGAAATCGCGGGTAAAGGGCGCGAAGGGGACGTATTTGGTGGCGGGGTTGGCAAGCATCATCACTACACCTCGATCGGTTTCTTTTGAATCCCGGCGCGTCTTGCGCTCGTCGGCATCGCAACCGGATGACGGTCTTGTGCCAGGGTTTGCCGGGATGGCCGGCAGGATTCAGAGATAAAAAGGGGAAATCGCGTGTGGCAAACGTGGCTGCCGAGCTACCACGGGGACACTAGGCCCGGCAACCGATCGGTAGCAATAGCGATAGCGCGATGAAGGCGGTTTGAGCGCGCAGGCCGGCGACCGGAGCGGCGGAGCGTCCGGTGGCAATCGCGAGGGGGGTGCGGTAAGCGACCATGGGGTGCTAGTCAAACACACTTTTTCGGGAAGCGCAAACGGAAAGAGCAAGGGACGGATCAGACTGTGGCCTTTTCCGATTGCCGCCCGGCAGGCCTTTTGAAACAGCAAGGCCGCCTTGCGGCGGCCTTGAAGCAGTGCTGTGCGCGGCCTAGCGGGCCGGGCCGATGCGAGGTTCGACGTAGCGCGGTTCGCGCGGGGTGTCGGCGCGGCGGTCGTCACGACGGCCGTCGTCGCGCGGATCGCGGGTGGGGCGGTTGGCGCCCGCTTCCAGGATCCTGGCCTGCTCTGCCACCATGTCGATCTTGCCGATACGGTTGTGGCGCAATTCGGACAACGAGCGGCGCAGGTCACCGACGGTGAAGGGTTCCTGCCGGTCGCCCCAGGTCCAGCGCAGCACGCCCAGCGATTCTTCGGACAGATTTGGCGCCAGTTCGGCTAGCGTATCCGTGCCGACCGGCGTCGCGGCGCCCGAGGCCAGGCTGGCGTAGAACCAGGCGCGCACCGAGAAGAAGACGATCAGGGTCCAGATGCCGGCAACCACCCACCAGAGGTAGGGGTTGATGCGCTGCGCCATGTCCTGGGTGGGCTGGCCCAGCGTGTGCAGGAAGTCGTAGTTCATGCGCTTGCCGAAATCGAGTATCCAGGAGGCAACCAGATACCAGACAACGATCGCGACAGCGATAACGATCGCGCGCAAAACGAGTCGGGGGAGCGCCAGTTTGAGCAGGGTCTGACCGATCAATCGGCAGTCCTGGCGAACGCTTGCGGGCGAAGTCAGATTCATCATGCAAAATATTGTACCTATGACCCGTCCAATTTTAGAACTGCGGCCTGGCCAGCACCTGACGCTGACCCCACAACTTCAGCAATCGATCCGGTTGCTGCAGCTGTCGACGCTCGACCTTGAAGCGGAAATCTCGCAAGTGCTGGCCGAGAATCCCCTGCTGGATCGGGAGGACGAGCCGTCGTCCGCCGAGGCGGAGTCGCGTTCCGAGTCCGAGCGCGAATCCTCCGTGCAGGACGACGAGCCGGCGGCCGAGCGCGAGACGCCCATCGACGAAATGCCGGGTTCGGGCGGCGTCTACCCCGATGACGACGCCAGCCTGCCCGAGGCGGCGCGTCCGGACACCTTGCGCGAGCACCTGCTGGGCCAGCTCGCCCTGACCCGGGCGGCCCCGCGCGATGTCGCGCTGGCGTCCCTGTTGATCGACGAACTGGACGAAAACGGCTACCTCGGATCGCCGTTGGATGAAATCCTGGGCTGGCTCCCTGCCGAGATGGAGCCCGACATGGACGAGTTGCGGGCCGCGTTGTCGCTGCTGCAGTCGTTTGATCCCGTTGGCATCGGCGCGCGCGACATGGCCGACTGCTTGCACCTTCAGTTGCGCAATCCCGACCTCGCCCGCCTGCCCGAGGCCGCTGACCCCGTTGTGCTGGCTTGTGCGCGGCGGATCTGCGCCGAACACCTGCCCCTGCTCGCGACCGGCAACGCCGCGCGCCTGTGTGCAGCGCTCGGCTGCGATGAGTCCACGTTTCGCGCGGCGCATTCGCTGATCCTGCGTCTGGAGCCCCGGCCCGGGCGGGCATGGACGGTGCCGGCGGCCGAATACGCCGTGCCGGACGTCATCGTGCGCAAGACCCGGCGCGGCTGGCAGGCCACGCTCAACAGTGCCGCTGTGCCGCGGCTGCAAGTCAACGGCCTGTACGCGCAGATGCTCAGCAATCAGAAGGAGTCCGCGCACGCCGGGCTGCAGGCCCAGTTGCAGCAGGCCAAATGGATGATCCGGAACGTGGAGCAGCGTTTCGACACCATCCTGCGCGTGTCGCAGGCCATCGTCGAACGCCAGACCGCATTCTTCAGCCAGGGCCCAGCGGCCATGCGACCGCTCATCCTGAAAGACATTGCCGGTGAGCTGGGTTTGCACGAGTCGACCATTTCACGCGCCACAACGCAGAAGTACATGCTCACTCCGTTTGGTACGCTGGAGCTCAAGCGCTTCTTCGGCACGGGTGTTTCGACCGAAGGCGGCGACGCCACGTCGGCAACGGCAGTGCAGACCTACATCCGCCAGATGGTGGCCGACGAGAACCGCGCCAAGCCGTTGTCGGACAGCCAGATCATGCAAAAACTGGCCGATCAGGGGATAGTGATCGCCCGCCGGACGGTGGCAAAGTACCGCGAAGCGCTGCGGATTGCCCCGGCCGCTTTGCGCAAGGCGCAAGCCGCTGCACGCTGAAATAAGGGACATGCTTCGGCAAATTTGTCCCTGTTTTCAACGGCTTGCGTGACATATCGGTTGCAAAATTATTTGCGCACGGGACTTGCCAGGGCTTGAATAATTTTCGATAATCATTCGCATGTACATTTGCGTATGTAATGCCATCACCGAACGCCAAGTCCGCGCCAGCGTGGACGCGGGCGCGACGACGCTTTCCGACCTGCAGTTCGAGCTGGGCGTGGCCACGTGCTGCGGCTGCTGCGCGGCAACCGCCGCCGAATATCTGCCGGGCGGCCGCTGCTCCAGCGTGTGCGACGTGCGCTCCATCGCAGTTCCGGTCAATGCTCCCGCCCTCGTTGAATCGGCTTCGCCCGCTGCCAACAGCAGCTTCCCGATTCCGCTGGTCGCCAGCGCCTGAGCATTGGTGTCACTTCCGGCTCGCTGCCTTCATGCGGCGAGCCGCGTCATTTCCTTCTCGCAAAATTCCCTGATATCCATCGCCAACTGACGTGCCGGCTCGCGCGCGTTGCCGGCCACGCATAGCGCCAGTTCCGACGGCGGCACCGCGGGCAATCCAACGTCCAGGATCCGGTGCCCGTCTGCAATGCAGCGGCGTTCCAGCAGCGCGATGCCCAGCCCGCCCGCGAGCGCGGCCTGCACGCCCGACAGGTTCGGGCTTTCGTAGGCAATACGCCAACGGCGTCCGGCGGACTCCAGCGCATGGATGGCGCGATTGCGGTAGATGCAGCCCTGCGGAAACGCCACCAGCGGCACGGGTGCATCCGGCGTCAGCGGTGCCTCCACCGAGGCGCTGCCGATCCAGTGCAGCCGTTCGGGCCACGCGGCCAGCGCCGTGCCCGCGCCCGGCTCGCGCTTGAGCAGGGCCACATCTAGGTCCCCACGCTCCAGGCTGCGCGTCAGGACCGCCGTCAGGTCGCAACGTACCGACAGCTGCACGGCTGGCCTCGTCCGGGCGAAGGCGGCGACGACGGCAGTCAGCGCGTCGACCGCAAAGTCGTCCGGGATGCCCAGGCGGATAACGTCCACGCGCTTGCGGCCGCTGACGGCCTCCCGGACCTCGGTGGACAACGCCAGCATCCGGCGTGCATAGCCCAGAAGGCGCTCGCCTTCCTCGGTTAGCTGGACCTGCCGGCCTTCGCGCAAGAACAGCGGGCACTCCAGCGTGTCTTCAAGCTTGCGGATCTGCTGGCTGACGGTGGACTGGCTTCGATGCACGCGTTCGCCGGCGGCGGTGAAGCCGCCGGCGTCCACCACCGAGACAAAGCTGTGCAAGAGATCGAGATCGAGCATGACGACGCACTCATCCATTTGAATTTCAAATACTTTCGATCCGAATAAAGAGTTTGTCAATGGATGGCCTGGCGCGCAGAATGCCTCCCATCCCGCCGCGAATGCGGTTGCAGATCCACGTTGCCGGACCATCCATGAAGGCGCTTTCAACCCCTGCCTCTGCCTTGCCCGCGACCGACCGCCCCGGCATCAGCCTGGCGCCGATCGCCTCGTTCTGCTTTCTGTGGAGTTCCGCCTTTGCCGCGGCCAAGATCGCGGTGCGCGACTGTCCGCCGCTGACGCTGCTGACGATCCGATTCCTCATCGCGGGCGCGCTGATGCTGGGCCTGGCGGCGGCCAGCGGCCGCTGGAAGCTGCCTTCCGGCCGCGACCTCGCCGCGCTGGTGCTGCTGGGCGTGCTCAACAACGCGCTGTACCTGGGCTTGAGCTGGTCGGGCATGACCACGGTGTCGTCCGCGTTCACCGCCGTGCTCATCAGCACCAATCCGCTGCTCATCGGCGTGCTGGCCGGCCCGCTGCTGGGCGAGCGGCTGAGCTGGCGCAAGCTGCTGGGGTTATGCCTTGGATTGGCAGGCGTCGCGCTGGTGCTGCGATCGCGCCTGTCCGGCATGCAGGAGGACCTGCATGGCACGCTGCTCGTGACCGGCGGCCTGGTGGCGCTGGTGGCCGGCACCCTGCTCTACAAGATGCTCAAGCCCACCTCCGGTCTCTGGACCTCGACCGGCATCCAGTCGCTGGCAGGTGCCGCGGCATTGTTGCCATTCGCGCTGGCCACCGAAAATCTCGGCGATGCGCGCCTGACGTCCAGCCTGATCTGGAGCATGGCCTACATGATCGTTGCGGTGTCGATGGGCGGCTATTACCTGTGGTTCATGATCCTGGGCCGCGCCAGCGCCACGTCGGCCAGCGCGCTGCATTTTCTGATGCCGCCGCTTGGCCTGTTGTTCGGCTGGCTGGTGCTGAGCGAACCCGTTTCGTGGCTGGACCTGTTGGGCATCGTGCCCATTGCATTCGGCATCTGGCTTGCGACGCGGCGCACGGCTTGAGTTGAGGATGCTCAACACGCACTGATGCGGTTGCTGATATGCAACGAGCGGGCATGATGCGTTTGCCATGCAGAACGGCGCGGCGCAAGGGTCGCAGCGGAATACAAATGGTGGCAATCGCGAAGCCGATTCAGCGCGACTCGCGTCCGCAGCCCGCGCCGTTGCGTTGCCAAGCATGCAAGGCATCAGACACACATACTCATTCTCATTAGCTTGTCGCTTTCTTGTTGCGCTCCTAAAGCCGTTTACCAAATGCAGCGCAAGGGTAGTCGCGGCCCCGCGCCGAATGGTAGTCTGCATGGGTTGCGTACGCGCGGCATCGTGCGCTCCTTTGTCGCGATGCGCTCGCGTCGCGCCTGACTGCAAGGAGTCCATCATGAAAGGCGATAAAACCGTCATCCAGTTTCTCAACAAGCAACTGACCAACGAGCTGACGGCCATCAACCAATATTTCCTGCATGCCCGCATGCTGAACCATTGGGGCTTCGACAAGCTGGGCAAGCACGAGTACGAAGAATCCATCGGCGAAATGAAGCACGCCGATCGTCTGATCGCCCGCATCTTCATGCTGGACGGCCTGCCCAACCTGCAAGACCTGCACAAGCTGCTGATCGGCGAAGACGTGCCCGAACTGCTGGCCTGTGACCTGAAGCTCGAAACGGCTGCTCAAGCGACCGTCAAGGAAGCCATTGCTTATTGCGAATCGGTGCGGGACTACGTGTCGCGCGATCTGTTCCAGGACATCCTGGACGACACCGAAGAGCACATCGACTACCTGGAAACGCAGATCGACCTGATCGACAAGGTCGGCATCCAGAACTACCTGCAAAGCCAGATGTCCGTGCCTGAATAAGGCTGTTGGCTGCAAAAGAAATGGCGCCCCGCGGGGCGCCATTTTTCTTGCCATGATTCTGCGTGTGCAGCCGGCGATGCGACGTCTTTATTACAGACGTCTTACTGCGGACGGGCCGGGCATTCGGCCATCGTGCCCCAGGCGCGGTTAGGCGCGCAGTACTTGTTGCGCGCATTCCAGGAACACGAGGGGCGTTCGAAGAAGCCTTGCGTGGCGCATTGGGCCAGTTCGCGCCGCAGCGCATCCTGCCAGCCCTGCGCGCCGGCCGCTGGCGCGGTGTTGGGGGGCGGCGGGGGCGCCTGCACCATCTGCGGCGTGCCGTAGCTGCCGCCGGCGGCTACGCCACCGTTGATGGCAGTGGAGGTGCCGGGCACCAGCAGGTCCATCGTGCTGACATCGGAATTGCCCGACGGCAGCGGCACCTGAGACGAGGCGGCGATTTCGCGCGCCTGTTCGGGGCTGATGCGTTCACGCGAGATCTGGACGGCGGGATCGCTGACGGTGTCGAACAGCGACACCGTATTGACCTGCCATTCACGATCGGACGGTTTGTCGGGCACGCCCAACGTGCCGTCGATGCGCGGCTGCGGCGGCTGCGCCACATACGGACGGCCATTGGCGTCCAGTACGGGCTGCTGGGACGCGGCTGCGTCCTGCCCAGGAGCGGGCGCGGCCGCCGGCGCATGCGCCACCAGCCAGTCACCCAGTTGAATGCCGCCCCATGCCGACGCGCCGAGCGCGATTAGGAGCGTTGCGAATAAAAAACGCCAAGACATTGCTACCCTCAATCTGCCGTGCGGAACCCGAACGGGTCTACGCCTTGTCTCCGAAAACCTTGCCGCCGTGCTCCCGCATGGCGTGGAATTTCACATCGGGATACAGTTCCTCGGCGACGCGCAACTGCGCGGGAGAACCGATCAAAAACGCCGCAGCATCGACGACATCATAGGCGATATGGGCGGCATTGGCATCCATGAACTTGCGCAGCGCCTTGGGGTTTTCAGACGTAATCCAACGTGCCATTGTGTAGCGCGAAGGCAGCATCCGGGCATCCACGCCGTACTCCGTCTTCAGGCGGTGCGCGACCACTTCAAACTGCAGCTGGCCGACCGCGCCCAGCAGCAGCGAGCCGCCGGCGACCTCGGGACGGAACACCTGGATGGCCCCTTCCTCGCCCAATTGGGTGAGGCCGGTGCGCAATTGCTTCGTGCGCAGGGGGTCTTTCACTTCGACCGCCTGGAACAGTTCCGGCGCGAAGAACGGCAGGCCGGTGAACTGCAGGGTTTCGCCTTCGGTCAGCACGTCGCCCAGTTGCAGCACGCCGTGGTTCGGGATGCCGATGACGTCGCCGGCATAGGCTTCGTCCAGCAATTCCCGGCGTTGCGACAGGAAGGACACCACGTTGTTGGGGCGCATTTCCTTGTTGGTGCGCGCCACCTTCAGGCGCATGCCGCGCTCGAAACGGCCGGAGCTCACGCGTACGAATGCAACGCGGTCGCGGTGGGCGGGGTCCATGTTGGCCTGCACCTTGAACACCACGCCGGTGAACTTGGGTTCTTCGGGCTTCACTTCGCGTTGCAGGGCCATGCGCGCGCCCGGGGGCGGCGCCTGATCGACCAGCGCGTCCAGCACTTCCTGCACGCCGAAGTTGTTGATGGCCGAGCCGAAGAACACGGGCGTCTGCTTGCCGGCCAGGAACTGGTCGCGGTCGAACGCGGGCGCCGCTTCGTTGATGAGCTCGATCTCGCCGCTGGCCTGGTCGAATGCCCCGCCGAAGCGCTTGGCGATCTCGGGGTTGGTCAGGCCTTCGATGAAGTCGTCGTTGTCGGAACGGCGTTCCTGGCCCGGGCGGAAGACGCGCATGCGGTCGCGGCGGATGTCGAACACGCCGCCGAACGACTTGCCCATGCCCACCGGCCACGAGAACGGCACGGCATCCATGCCCAGGTGCCCTTCGATTTCGGACAGGAGTTCCAGGGGCTCGCGCACTTCGCGGTCCATCTTGTTGATGAACGTGATGATGGGCGTGTTGCGCGCGCGGCAAACCTGCAGGAGGCGGATGGTCTGCGGCTCGACGCCGTTGGCCGCGTCGATCACCATCAGCGCGGCGTCGACCGCCGTCAGCACCCGGTACGTGTCTTCGGAGAAGTCCTGGTGGCCCGGGGTGTCGAGCAGGTTGATGACGCAGTCGCGGTACTCCATCTGCATCACCGAGGACGCCACCGAGATGCCGCGCTGCTTTTCGATTTCCATCCAGTCGGACGAGGCATGGCGCGACGCCTTGCGCGCCTTCACGCTGCCGGCGATCTGAATGGCGCCTGCGAACAGCAGCAGCTTTTCCGTCAGCGTGGTCTTGCCCGCGTCAGGGTGGGAAATGATGGCGAACGTACGGCGCCGTGCGACTTCGTTGGAAATGCTCATGATCGGAGGATTCTACTTAACGCCGCTTTTCAGGCCGGTGCGGTCCGGTGTCATGCACGAAAACATGTGGGGCACGCGCCGTTGCCGGCCCGTGCCCCACGCTTTTTGATTCAGTTGTGGCGGCGGAAGGTCGCCAGGAACACGCCGGCCAGGATGAAGAGCGACCCGAAGGTGCGGTTCATCCAGCGGATGTGCTTGGCGTCGCGCAAGAGGCGCAATACGCGCGCCGCCAGCAGCGTGTACACGCCCATCGCCACCAGGTCGGTGAACGCCAGCGTGGCCGCCAATGCCGCGTACTGCGGCGTCAGCGACAGCGCCGGATCCACGAACTGCGGCACCACGGCCAGAAGGAACACGGTGCCCTTGGGGTTCATGGTGTTGATCAGGAAACCGCGCAGGACCAGGTCCCGGATGGACGCCTGACGTGGATCGCCGGCGTCCACCGCGACCGGCGCGGCGTCCGTGCGGATCTGGCGCACGCCCAGGTAGATCAGGTAGGCCACACCCAGGTACTTGACCACGTTGAACGCCATTTCCGACGTCGCCAGCACAGCGCCCAACCCCACGGCGACCACGACGAACTGGAACAGGATGCCCATGATCAGGCCTGCCGTGTTCCAGTAGCCGCGCGCAAAGCCGTATTTCAGGCCGGACGACATGGCCGAGATGGCGCCGGCGCCCGGTGAGAACGAAATGGCCCAGGAGGCCAGGAAGAACGTCAACCAGGTGGATAAGGGCATGATGGCGCGGGTCCGTGGATCGCAGTGTCGGGGTTGCGGGAGATATTACTTGCTCAGCAACGCGGCGCGCGGCGCGCCGGCCGGACGACCCTGGCCGGCGCGTCCCTCGGCCGGACGCCCGGAACCGGCATTGCCGGCCGGACGCGACGACCCTTCGGGACGGCGATTCTGCTGCGGACGGCCCTCGTTGCGGCCGGCGTGTGCCGGACGGTCGGCGGGCTTGCCATCGCGCGAACCGCCGTTGCCACGGCCTTCGCCGGCGCGGGCCGGTGCGGGGGCACGGCCGCCTGCCGCTGCGCGCGGCTGGCCTTGGGCGGGACGCGAGGAGCGGCCCGAGCCGCCGTTGCCGCCGCGGCCGCCATTGCGGGGACCGCCGCGCATGCTGCGCGAGTCTTCGTCGCGTTCCTGGCGTTCGAACGCAGCTGCGCTGGTGGCGGGAGGCGTCCAGCCTTCCACCGGCTTGCGTTCGATCGTCTTCTTGATGAGGCGCTCGATGTCCTTGAGCAGCTTGATTTCGCTGTTGTCGACCAGCGAGACCGCGGCGCCCGTGGCGCCCGCGCGGCCCGTGCGGCCGATGCGGTGGACGTAGTCTTCCGGCACGTTGGGCAGCTCGAAGTTCACGACCTGCGGCAACTGGTCGATGTCCAGGCCACGGGCGGCGATGTCGGTGGCGACCAGGACGGTCACGGTGCTGTCCTTGAAGCCGGCCAGCGCGCGCGTGCGGGCCGATTGGCTCTTGTTGCCGTGGATGGCCGCGGCGGTCAGGCCGTCCTTGACGAGCTTCTCGGCAAGGCGGTTGGCGCCGTGCTTGGTGCGCGTGAAGACCAGCACCTGGTGCCAGCCGCTTTCACGGATGATGTGGCTGATCAGGTCGCGCTTGTGATGCTGCTCGACGATGTGAACCGTCTGCGTGACCAGCTCGGTGGCGGTGTTGCGCGGGGTGACCGAGACTTCGCCCGGATTGTTCAGCACGCCGCGCGCCAGCGTGCGGATCTCGTCGGAGAACGTGGCCGAGAACAGCAGGTTCTGGCGTTGCTTGGGCAGCAGCGCGAGGATCTTGCGGATGTCGCGGATGAAGCCCATGTCCAGCATGCGGTCGGCTTCGTCCAGCACCAGGATTTCGACGCCCGACAGGTCCACCGTCTTCTGGCCGCAATGGTCCAGCAGGCGGCCGGGGGTGGCGACCAGGATGTCCAGCGGCTTGCGCAGCGCGGAGATCTGGGGGTTGATATTGACGCCGCCGAACATCACCATGGACGTCAGCGAGGAGTACTTGCCATAGGTCTGCACCGATTCGGCCACCTGCGCGGTCAGTTCACGCGTCGGGGTCAGGATCAGGCAACGGGGGCGGCCGGGCTTGCGGGCCTCGGGCTTTTTCTGCGACAACAGGTGCAGGATCGGCAGCGTGAAGCCGGCGGTCTTGCCGGTGCCGGTCTGAGCGGCAGCGAGCAGGTCGCCGCCTTTCAGCACTTGCGGAATGGCCTGGGCTTGAATGGGCGTGGGCGCGGTGTAGCCGGTGTCGGCAATGGCGCGCAACAGCGAATCAGCCAGCCCGAGGTCGGCGAAAGGGGAATTGGTAGTCAAAACAGCTCCAGCGGCAGCCTGTCGCTCTATTTGAGAGACTCCAATCCAGGCGGTCGAATAAGGAGAAAAGGGGAAGCGCCCATCAGGGCGAAGCTTGGCGGCGAAGGGCCGAGCGGACGTGCGCAGATTGGCTTGGCGCACGGAACGAATTGTAGCTGATGTGGCGGCGCAGCAAGCGCCCGAAAGGTCTCTATAGAATCATTCAGCAATATTTTGTATTATATTCGAACAAAATAAGTGTTTTCCCTAGTCGGCCCTCCCTATAATCCGTCGGCTTTCATCTATTCAAAATAAAAGGGATGCAATGAAGAAATCGGCATTAGTTGGCATCGTCGTCGCGCTGGGCGCGGTCTGGACCGGCACGGCCTGGTACACGGGCCAAAAGGCCGAGGAATTCGTCAAGCAGGCCATCGTCGACGCCAACGTCGAACTCAAGAAGGCCGGCGACAAGTGGGGCATCAACGGGGTTGCCGAACTGATGTCGTTCGAGCGCGGCGTGTTCTCGTCCGTCTCGCGCTACCGCATCAAGTTCACCACGCCTGCGGCGCAAGGCAAGCCCGCGCAGGAGCGCGACGTGGTTTTCGTTGAACACCTGAGCCACGGTCCCCTGCCGTTCTCCAACCTGAAGGTGGGCAAGTTCCTGCCGGCCATGGTGGCCAGCGATTTCGCGCTGGAAGAGACCGACACGGTCAAGGAGTGGTTTGCCGCCGCCAAGGGCGCCGTGCCGCTGTCGGGCCACTACAGCGTCAGCTACGGCAAGGACATCAGCGGCAAGTTCAACCTGGCCCCGGTCGAAGTCGCCAAGGACACCACCAAGTTCGTGTTCTCGGGCATGAAGGGCGACTTTGATTACGCCACTTCCACCAAGCGCGGCATCTTCGACGTGGCCGTCGACAGCCTTGAGTTGTCGGGCCCGTCCGACAACAGCGACATCACCGCCATGGCGGTCAAGGGCATCACCCTGGTCAGCGACCTGAAGCCGGCCGCCAACGACATGTACGTGGGCAGCCAGAAGGTGACGTTCAAGGATTGGACGATCACGTCCCGCGAAAAGCCGCCCGTCCAGCTCAAGGACACGTCGATCGCCGTGGACATGACCGAGAACGGTTCGGCCATGGGCGCCAAGATGGCCGTGGACTTCGGCATGATCAACGTGCAGGCCAAGGACATGGCCGGCATGAAGCTGGTCATCGACGCGCAGAATCTGGACTCCAAGGCGCTGAAGTCGCTGAACGACGTCTATGAGGCCGGCTCGCGCCGCATGCTGCAAAGCAAGGGCGAAGAACAGACGCCGCAATTCACGGACGAAGAAAAGGCTTTGCTCAAGACGAACTTCGAGCAACTGCTGGCCGGCAATCCGACGCTGGCCGTGTCGCCGCTGGAAGTGCGCACCGCCAATGGCACGTCGACGTTCAACCTGAACATGGCGCTGGTCAAGCCGGCCGCGCTGGAAGGCGACGCTTCCGACATGGCGTTGCAGGCCCTGAAGAAGCTGGATGCCAAGCTCGTGCTGTCCAAGGGCAACCTGACGGACCTGATGGCCATCGAACCGCAAATGCGCGGTGTGGCGGCTGAACAAGCCGTGCAGACTGCCAAGGGTCAGGTTGAAATGGTCGGCACCATGGCCACGGCAATGGGCCTGGGCAAGATCGAAAACAACAACATCGTCTCCTACCTGAACTACGCCGACGGCCAGGTCGACTTCAACGGCAAGAAGATGCCGCTGCAGCAGTTCCTGATGATGGCGATGGGCGGCGTGTTGGGCGGCATGCGCTAAGCTGCCGCATCACGATTGGCACGCCGCGATCTTCTCGGCGTCGCCTGCGACGGGCTGTCCTTGCGACAGCCCGTTTTTCTTTATGATCGGCCCTTGCGGCAATCTCGGCGTATCTCAAACAGACAGAGGCATCATGAACAAGCGGATCGTGGCGGGTGGCGTGTTGATGGCGGTGGTGGCGGCGGCGTGGCTCGGCACCGCGTGGTACACCGGCAAGCAGATCGAAGCCCGGCTTGCGCAAGACGTGCAGGCGTTGAATGCTGAGGCGCAGCACCTGAGTGCAAAGCTGGGCGTGCTCGTGACGCTCGAACTGCAATCTTTCGAACGCGGCGTGTTTTCTTCCGATGCGCGGTTCGGGGTGAAGCTCAATGTGCAGTCTGGACGCAAGCCGGCCGAGAAGACATTCGCGTTCACGAGCCACATCGAACACGGTCCGTTTCCTGCCTCTCGGCTTGCGTCTGGCGCTGTCGCGCCCGTGATGGCGGCGGGCCGGTTGCACATGACGGAGACGCCCGACGCAGCCCCCTGGTTTGCGGCCGCGGGTGGGTCGGCGCCGCTGACGGCGAACTTCCTGATCGCGTATGACCGCGACTTCTCGGGCGATCTGGCGCTGGCGCCGGTGAAGTATGCCGACGCTCCGATCACGTTCGACTTCTCGGGCTTGCAGATGCAGGTCAAACATGCCGGCGACGGCTCGCACGACACAATGTCACTTGCCGTCAACAAGGCCTCGCTGACCGAAGTGATCAGGGGCAATCCCAACACGCTGACCCTCGATGATCTGGCGGTGTCGCATGAACTGTCCGGCGCCGCGGAGTCCTCCACGAGCAGCTCGACGCTGACGGTCAAGCAATGGACGTCCAATATGGACAAGCTGCCGCTGGGCCTGAAGAACATTGCGCTGACGCTGGGTTCGGAAGGGACACGCGAGCGCATGGCCGGCAAGATGACGCTCGATGTCGGCAGCATCAGCGTGCGCGGTCTGCATGTGGCCAAGCTGCGGTTGGCGGCGGGCGGCAAGGACATGGACGTGGCGGCGCTCAAGGCGTTTCAGGACGCCACCACAAGCACGCCGTTGAGCGCGAAAAAGGCCGATCCCCTTTCGGGCGAGGGGATGCTTGCCGCGTCTCATATGTTGAAGTTCCTTCTGGCCCGTCCCAGCTTCACGCTGTCGACGCTGCAGGTCGACACGGCTCGTGGCACGTCGTCGCTCAGCCTGGATATCGGCCTGGATTCACCGTCATTCTGGAAACACGACCCCATCGCCATCGCCAAGGAGGTCGTGCGCAACCTGAGCGTGCGGCTGAAGCTGTCGCCGGAAAACATGGCCGATGTGATTGCGGCGCGGGCGGAACTGAAGGGCGCCACGCGTGAGGCAGCCCGGTCTGCGGCCGAGCGGGAAGCCGCGGGGCTGCGTGGCCTTGTCGCCGCATCGACCTGGGCCCGTATCGAGGACGGCGTGATTCAGTTCGAGGCGGACTACCAGGAGGGCCAAGTCGGCATCAACGGCAAGCGCATCCCCGTCGAGATCTTCCTGAGCCAGATGTTCATGCGCAATTCGCCGGGCGCCGCGCCGGCGCCCTGACATTCAGAACGGCAAGGCCCCCGCCGCAAGTTCGCCGTTGCGCAGCACGGCCACGTGAAATCGCTTGTCGGCGGCCTTCATGATGTCTTCAGCCGGGTCGCCCTGCACCAGCAGCAGGTCGGCCACCTTGCCCGCTGCAATCACGCCGTGGTCGGTCATGCCCATCAGGTCATGGCCGCGTGACGTGCCGGCGATCAGCGCGTCCACCGGCGTCATGCCGAACTCCACCATGTACGCCAGTTCCATGGCGTTCTCGCCGTGCAGGTTGAACGGCGTGCCTGCGTCGGTGCCCAGCGCGATTCGGCCGCCGGCCTTGTAGTACATCTGGAACGACTCGCGATGGCGCTGTTCCACCGCGCGGGCCTTCTCTACCGCGTAGGCGGGTATGCCGTTGTCGGCGTTGGCGATGATGTTGCGCACGGCGGCGATGGTCGGCACCAGATACGTCTCGGCTTCCAGCATTTCGCGCAGGCAGTCGTCGTCCATGAAGATGCCGTGCTCGATCGAATCGATGCCGGCGCGCACCGCGTTCAGGATGCCCTGCGTGCCCTGCGCGTGGCTGGCGGTGCTTTTGCGAAAGCGCTTGGCCTCGTGCACGCCCGCCTTCATTTCATCAAAGCTGTAGTGCGCATCCATGGGGCTGACGCCCGGGGTCATGACGCCGCCCGTGGCCATGATCTTGACCAGGTCGCAGCCGGCGTGAACCTGTTCGCGCACGGCCTTGACCACTTCCTCGCAACCGTCGGCCACGCGGCCGATGCGGTTGCCGTGGCCGCCCGTCATGCAGATGATGCGGCCCGAGGCCTTGATGGTGGGGCCGGGAAACACGCCGCGCGCGATGGCGTCGCGCACGCCGAACTCCAGATAGTCCTTGCCGCCGCAGTCGCGCAGCGCCGTGACGCCGCCGCGCAGGCTGGCCTGTGCGTTTTCCAGCGCCGTCAGCGTGATCTGCGCCGGGCCTTGCTTGCTCAGTTGCGCGTTGGGATCCGCGCCGCCCGTGTAGACCAGATGCACGTGGCAATCCGCCAGGCTGGGCATGAGCGTCATGCCGGTGGTGTCGACCCGTGCGCCCGCATAACCCGAGAATTCGTCCGCAGGCGCCACGCGGGCCACGCGCGCGCCCTCGACCAGCACGCCGTGGTTGGGCAACGTTCGCCCCTCGCCGTCGAATACCTTGCCGCCGATGAAGAGGGTTTGCCGTGACTCGCTCATGTCAGTGGTCTCCGTTGGCGCGCGGTTTCAGCCCACCACGTCCAGCCCTTCGCGGGACATGGATTGCAGGCGAGGCATCAGGCCGAGCAGATGTTGGCTGTAGGGATGCTGCGGGTGTTCGAACAGGGTCTCGGTGTCGGCGACTTCCAGCAGCTCGCCGTGGCGCATCACGCCCACGCGGTCGCACATCTGGCGGATCACCGGCAGGTCGTGGCTGATGAAGAGCATGGTCAGGCCAAGCTCTTCCTGCAGGTCCTTGAGCAGGTTCAGGATCTGCGCCTGGATGGACACGTCCAGCGCCGACGTGGGCTCGTCGCAGATCAGGAAGCGCGGCCGCGTGGCCAGCGCCCGCGCGATGCAGATGCGCTGGCGTTGGCCGCCGGAAAACTCGTGCGGAAAGCGTTCGGCGGCGCGGTCGGCGAGGCCCACCACGTCCAGCAGGTCGGCCACGATGCGGCGCGTCTCGGCTTCGCTCGTGGCCAGTTTGTGGAAGCGGATGGGTTCGGCCACGATGTCCAGCACGCGCATGCGCGGATTCAGCGACGAAAACGGGTCCTGAAAGATCATCTGGATCTGCCGGCGGAACGGATTGAGTTCCTTCTCGCCTTTGAGCGCCGTGAGGTCGGTGCCGCCGAACGTGACGGAGCCTTCGCTGGGCGTGTACAGCCCTGATATCAGCCGCGCCACGGTCGACTTGCCCGAGCCGGATTCACCGACCAGCCCAAAGACCTCGCCTTCGCCGATGGACAGATTCACGCGCTTGACCGCGTCCAGCGTGCGCTGGTTGCGCTTGAAGAACGCGCTCTTGAGCACGAACCGCATGGACAGGTCGCGCGCCTGGACCAGCGGACCGTCCGTGCGCTTGCCGAAGTCGCGGCGCTGCCCCAGCCAGTGCGTGGCCAGGTCCAGCGGTTGCGCGGGCGTGCGCACGGATTCGATGTAAGTCACCAGCGGAAAACGCTTGAGCTTGATGTCCGGACGCGGCACGGCCGAGATCAGGCTGCGCGTGTAGGCGTGGTCGGGATCGCCCAGGATCTTGGCGGTGGGGCCTTGCTCTACCAGCTTGCCGCGATACAACACTGCGACGCGGTCCGTTACGTCCGCAATCACGCCCATGTCGTGCGTGATGATGATCATGCCCACCTGCTCTTCGCGGCACAGCTTTCTAAGCAGGTCCAGGATCTGCGCCTGGATCGACACGTCCAGCGCGGTGGTGGGCTCGTCGGCGATGATGATCTCGGGTTCGCAGCACAGCGCCAGCGCGATCACGACGCGCTGCCGCATGCCGCCCGAGAACTGGTGGGGATATTGCTGGACGCGCAGCTCGGGCTGGTCGATGCCGACCTGCGCCAGCAGCTGCACGGCGCGCTTTTTTGCCGCGTCGTGCGTCAGATCCAGATGCACCAGCATCGTTTCCACCAGCTGACTTTCGACGGTCTGTAGCGGGTCTAGCGACGTCAGCGGATCCTGGAAGATCATGCCGATGCGGCGGCCGCGCACCTTGCGCTTTTGCGCCGGCGTCAGCGTGTCGATGCGTTCGCCGTTGAGCAGCACCGATCCGCCGGCGAGCCGTCCGGGCGCTTCCAACAGGCCGATGACGGCGTTGCCGATGGTGGATTTGCCGGCGCCGGATTCGCCCACCACGCCCAGAATCTCGCCTTTTTCCAGCGACAAGGAAACGCCGTCCACCGCCACGAGCGTGCCGCGGCGGCTGGGAAATTCGATGCGGATGTCTTCAATGTTCAGCAGGGCCATGACGTCCTCAGCGCAGCTTGGGGTTGAGCGCGTCGCGCAGCCAGTCGCCCAGCAGGTTGACCGACAGCACCAGCGCCACCAGCGCGATGCCTGGGAAGATCGAGATCCACCACATGCCTGAGAACAGATAGCTGTTGCCGATGCGGATCAGCGTGCCGAGCGACGGCGCGGTGGGCGGCACGCCCACGCCCAGAAACGACAGCGTGGCCTCGGTGATGATGGCGACCGCCAGGTGGATGGTGGCGATGACCAGCACCGGCCCCATGACGTTGGGCAGGATGTGGCGGCGCAGGATGGTGATGGGGCCGATGCCGATCAGCTTGGCCGCCTGCACGTATTCCTTGTTGCGTTCGACCAGCGTCGAGCCACGCACCGTACGCGCGTATTGCACCCAGCCGGAAATGCCGATGGCGAAGATCAGCACGTAGAGCGCGAGCTGATCGTGCATGTCGCGCGGCAACAATCCGCGCGCCACGCCGTCGATCAGCAGCGCGACCAGGATCGCCGGAAACGAGAGCTGCACGTCGGCGATACGCATGATGAAGCTGTCGACGCGCCCGCCCGCGTAGCCGCTGATGAGCCCGAGCGTCACGCCCAGCACCATCGAGAACAGCACGGACGCAAAGCCGACCAGCAGCGATACGCGCGAGCCATACATCACGGCCGACAGGATGTCGCGCCCCTGGTCGTCCGTGCCCAAAAGGAAATCTGGACTGCCGCCCTCTTCCCAGGCCGGCGGCGTGTTGGCGTCCATGATGCTCAAGGAAGCGAGATCGAACGGATTGTGCGGCGCGACGACCGGCGCGAACAGCGCGCCCAGCACGATGACCAGCGTGACGATCGCGGCGATGATGGCGCCGGGCGAACGCTTGAAGCTGTGCCACAGGTCGCTGTCGGCGGCGCGTGTGAAGAAGGGAGCGATGCGAGCAATCATGCGAGTTCCTTTTTTACCGCCGGGCCGTCCCAAGGTGAAAAAGCACCCCCTTGGGGGGCAGCAAGCCGGAGGCGCGGCGTGGGGGCCATTCCTTTTCCTTTATTTGCTCTGCACGCGTAGACGCGGGTCCACGGCGAAATACAGGAGGTCGACCACCAGGTTGATCACCACAAACATGAAGGCGATCAGAACGAGATACGCGGCCATGACGGGGATGTCCACCATGCTGATGGCTTGAATGAACAGGAGACCCATGCCCGGCCACTGGAACACCGTCTCGGTGATGATGGCGAAGGCGATGATGGAACCGAGCTGTAGCCCGGTGATGGTGATGACGGGCACCATCGTGTTCTTCAACGCATGGCGGAAATTGATCAGCCGTTCCGGCAGTCCGCGCGCCCGTGCAAACTTGATGAAGTCGGCACGCAGCACTTCCAGCATCTCGGCACGCACCAGGCGCATGATGAGAGTCATCTGAAAGAGCGCCAGCGTGATGGCGGGCATGATGAGCGCCAGCCATCCGGATTTGGTGAGAAAGCCCGTTGTCCACCATCCCAGGCTGACGACGTCGCCGCGCCCGAAACTGGGCAGCCATCGCAGCTGCACGCCGAAAAACAGGATGAGCAGGATGCCGATCAGGAACGTGGGCAGCGAGATGCCCGCCAGCGAAATCGCCATGAACGCCTTGGACAGCACGCCGTGACGCTTGAGCGCGGTGTAGATGCCCATGGGGATGCCGAGCGCCAGCGCCATGACGGCGGACACAAACGACAGTTCCAGCGTGGCCGGCATGCGCTCTTCGAGCAGGTCGCTGACTGGACGGCGATGCCGGTACGACATGCCGAAGTCGCCCTGCACCGCATTGATGACGAAATGCGCGTACTGAACGACGAAGGGATCATCCAGGCCGAGCTGTTCGCGCAACTGGGCGCGCTGTTCGGGCGTCGTGTCCTGCCCGACCATGCTGGCGACCGGGTCGCCCACGTAGCGGAACATGGAGAACGCAATCAGCGCCACCGTCAACATCACGAGCACCGACTGAAACAGCCGCTGCGCAATAAAGGAAAGCATGTCAGGAAGCCCTCTGGTTCGGACGGCGCCGGGCCGCGTTCCGCGCGCCGCGCGGAATTGGGGGCTGGGCCGGGCGCGTCCGGGCGGCGTGCGCCGCCCGGGGTTGCATCACGCGCCGCTTACGGCAGCACGACGTCGCGCAGGTCCAGCACGTCGTCGGCGCGCTGGGTGACGGTGACGTTTTCCTTCACGCCCCACGACATGGGCTGCTGGTGCAGGGGCAGGTAGCCGAAGTCGCTGCGCACGATGCCGAAGGCTTCCTTGATCATCGCGTTGCGCTTGGCCTGATCGGTTTCAACGCCGATCTTGTTGGTCAGTTCGTCCACCTTCTTGTTGCAGTAGCCGCCCAGGTTGAACTGGCCCGCGGCCGTCTTGGCGTCGCGGCACGAGGTCAGGTTGAGCAGCGTGTTGTGCGCGTCGGTGGAGCTGGGCGTCCAACCCAGCATGTACATGCTGGTCTGGTTGCCGGCCTGCAGCAGGATCTTGCCGAAGTACTTGGACTTGGTCTGCGCCAGCAGGTTGATCTTGATGCCCACGCGCGCCAGCATGCCGGCCACGGCCTGGCAGACCTTTTCGTCGTTGACGTAGCGATCGTTCGGGCAGTCCATCGTCACGGTGAAGCCCTTGGGGTAGCCGGCTTCTGCCAACAGCTTCTTGGCGCGTTCAGGATCGGGCTTGTACGGCGCGCCAAAGGATTCGTCATAGCCGTTGATCGACGTGGCGATCAGCGAGCCCAGCGGCTTGGCCGCGCCGCGCATGATCTTCTCGTTGATGGCCTTGGTGTCCACGGCCAGCACGACGGCCTCGCGCACGCGCACGTCCTTGAACGGGTTCTTGCCCTTCACGTCGGAGAACAGCAGCTCGTCGCGGTCCTGGTCCATGCCGATGAAGATGGCGCGGGCTTCGGGCGCGGTCAGCGGCTTGACGCCCTTGGCGTCTTCCAGGCGCTTCCAGTCCTGCACCGGGACGGGCTGCACGACGTCCATCTCACCCGAGATCAGCGCGGCCACGCGCGTGGCTTCCTGCGTGATCGGCTGGAAGATGACCTCGTCGATGTTGGTCTTGATGTTCTTGTTCCAGTAGCCGCCGTAGCGCTTGAGCACCGTCTTCACGTCGGGCTGGCGTTCGGTCAGCATGAACGGGCCGGTGCCGTTGGCGTGCAGATTGGCGTAGTTGCCCTGGTTGTCGCCCTTGACGTTGGTGGCCTCGGTGGTCTTGTTCTTTTCCGCCCAGTTCTTGCTCATGATGTACAGGAACACCCATTCGCGCGGCAGGATGGGGTTGGGCGTGGGCGTGGTGACTTCGATGGTGTAGTCGTCCACCTTCTTGATGTCGCTGGCCTTGGCGCCGTAGCCCTTCATGTCCGAGCCCGGCGTCAGGCTGCGCTTCCAAGAGAAGATCACGTCGTCGGCGGTGAACGGCGAGCCGTCATGGAACTTCACGTCGCGACGCAGCTTGAAGACCCATTTGGTGGGCTCGGGGTTCTCCCAGCTTTCCGCGAGCAGCGGCGTGAGTTTCAGGTTGCCGTCGTAGCCGGCCAGCGTTTCGTAGATGTTGCCTTGAAAGCCCAGCGTGAAGGTCTCGTTCAACGCCATCGGATCCATCGACGTGGCGTCGCCCTGATACGACCAGTGCAGCGTTTTGGCGGCCGCGCCGGCGCTGAAGGCCAGCGAGGCGGCCACGGCAGCGGCGAGCGCCGCCTGCTTGAAGTGGGGAAAAGTACGCATAGCCCTCATGCTCCGTGTGGTGCGCAGATCGCGCGACAGAAGTGACAGGGCCCCGGCCCCAAAGGGATCCGGGGCATGGCGTTGCTGCTGGAACCGATAGACCGACCCCTTGTGATTGGCATGACGGGGACGGACCTGCGTCGATGCAGATCGAATCTTATCGACGCATTCGTTTAAGCGTCAATTGCTTTGGATTGGGGTAATCACGCGCTTGCCGGATGCCGTGAATGGTGCGTTCTGCGGGGCGCGCGGGCCGCCGGTCATTCGGCCGGGAGCGGCGCGGAGGCTAGGGTTTTCGCCAATTCGAGAAGCATGCGCTTGCGGCGGTCGCTGTCTTCATAGTGTTTACCCAGGGCCGACCATTCGGGCCGGCTGCGCGCTTCCTTCAGCGCATCCGGCAAGGGGCCCTTGCGCCATGCGTCATCGGCCGGCAGGTCCAGGCGCAACGGTTCGCGGGCCGCGTGACCACGGCGCTCCAGCGCCTCGATCAACTGCCGCTGGCGCAATGCGAGCAAGCGCAGCACCGCATCGTCGACGCTGATCTCGCGATAGCCGCGCAGCTTGCCCGCGACGCGCTTGCCCAGCTTTTCGACGCCTTGCCACAAGCCGCCAGCGGCCGCGCCGATCAGCATGCCGGTGCCCAGGCTGAGGCCCGCGCTCATCAGGTCGACGGCGGCGCCGGCCATGGCGCCTGCGGCCGCACCCATGCCGACCTGCACGCCCATGTCCTTGAGCGCTTGCGGATGAAAAAGATCCATGCCCCAGCGTTCGCCCTGCAAGGGCAAGGCGTCGTCGGCGAAATCGGTGGCGCGGAAGTTGTAAAGGGCGAGCAGCGCGTTAACGCAGGTTTGTTCGCGCTGGCGCACCTGATCGCGCAGCTGGCTGGACGCGGCGGCCAGCGCGGCTTCGTCGCTCGCGCTGGATACATGCAGCGCGGCCACGTCGATGAGCAGATCGGCGACCAGTTCGTAGGCGGCAGCGTGGCGTTCGCGGCGTTGCGCGGCAAGGCTGTCGGACAAGCGCGCCAGCGCCCCGGCATGGCGGTCCAGCAGCACGCCAAGCTTGGCATACAGTTGCTGCTCGCCATCGAGGGGTGGCGCGATGGTGTCGAACTCGACCACCGCGTGCAGGCCCAGCCGGGCCATGGCGTCACGCCAGGCGTCGGCGCGGTGTGCGGGTGCGTTGACGAAGTTGAGCACCGGCAGCAGCGGCCGGCCGCAAGCGGCCAGGATGGCGAGTTCATCGCGATGCTTGCCCAGGACCGGATCGCGGGCGTCGATGACGTAGAGCGCGGCATCGCAGTCGAGCATCTTGGTCAGGACGCGCGCCTCTTGTTCGTAGCGGCCATGCGCTTCGGGGGTGTCCAGAAAGCGGCGGATGCGCGCCGGGCCGTCCAGTCTTTCGCCGGGGCGATCCAGGCGTTCCAGGTATTCCAGCAAGGCGATGCTGTCTTCCATGCCGGGCGTGTCGAACCATTCCAGCACGGGCCGCCCGTCCAGGCGCAGGCGCGCGCCTTCGACGTGGCGCGTGGTGCCGGGGCGGTCGGCGACTTCGCCGAACGTGGTGTCGCGGGTCAGCGTGCGCAGCAGCGAGGTCTTGCCGGTGTTGGTGTGGCCGACGAGCGCGATCTTGATGAGCGGGTCAGCCATGACCGGACTCCAGCCAGGTGAGCGGCGCGACGGGCGCCTGCAGGATGGCGTCAGCGGTCAGGCCTAGCGACAGCAGGCGATCGCGCCAGAGGCCGGCACGGGTTTCGGCGCGGGGTTCGGTAGGAGTGCCGTCGCCTGCGCGCGGCGTGATCAGCCAGACCCGCGTCTGTCCCGCGTGGGCCGACAGGTCCGCCACCAGCGACAGCGTGCCCCGGTCGGGCGTCTGGCGCGCGTCGCAGGCGATCAGCAAGCGCGAGGCCGCCGACTGGGCCAGCGCATCGAGCACGCGGTTGCGTTCTTCGCGCGTATCCAGGTTGCCGGCCTGGCGGATGGTGTCGGGCAGATCCGCGGGCGGCCACGTCAGATCGGCCGGCAGCTCCAGCGCCAGCAGCACGGGCTGCCCGCCCAGGCCGTCCAGCGCGGGGGCACGCACGCGCGGTTCGTGCAGGGGGTCCACGGGGCGGTCGATGCCGGTGGACAGCGCGGGCGGTTCAAGCCGGTCGCGCAGGGGCGAGAAGCCCGCCAGCGCGGGATCGATGCGCACGCGGCGCAACGCGCGCAGCGTGGCGGCGATGCACAGCGCGCCCGCGATCAGACGCGGCACGATGCCATAGACCACCAGCACGCCGATCAGCCAGAGCGACCATTGCGCCTGCGCGCTGGCCGGCAGGACCTGCGTGCCGTCGCTGGCGCGGATCGTCGCGGCGTCGGGCATGGGAAAGCCCAGATGCGCGGGCAGCCAGCCGATGGCCTGCGTGAGCCACACGAAGGTGTCCGGTGCGAGCAGCGTGGTGGCCCAGATGAAGCGGTAGCTGGCGGTGGACAGCACCGCCAGCAGCGTTGCGAGTGCGGCGCACAGCGCGGTCAGCCACAGCAGATGGCTGATGCTGCCGAACAGGCCGCGCAAGGCGCCTGCGCGCGACAGCAGATTCAGGAAGGCCTGCGGCACCAGCGCGCCATCGGGCCCGCGCGCCAGCTTGCGCGTGGCCCAGAGCCACAGCCGCCCAAAGCCCGTCACGGCCGCGGGCCGCAGCAGAAAGCTTGCCAGCCACAACAGGAAGGTCAGCGCATGCAGCCCCAGCAGGGCGCCCACGGCCCACAGCACGTTGACGGGCCGCGTGCCATCGCCCAACGCACCCGCCGCGGCGGCCGCGCCGGAAACCAGCGCCAGCACGAACAGCACGGCCAGCATGACCGTGGCGCTGCGGCGCCAGGCGTCGACGAGGGGATTGAGGTTTTCGCGTTGCGCCAGCAGCGCGGCGCGGGCAAGGATGCGCGACGGCAGGTCGGCATCGAGCTGGCGTACCTGGCGCACCGCTTGCGCGTCTTCAAGCGGCCCCCAGTGCGTTTCGCGCAGCCGGATCAGCTCGGCCAGCCAGTGCGCGCGCAAGGGGCGCTGGCCGGCGCTGTCGATGAAGGGGGAAATATCGCGAGAGGTCGGAAGCGGCATCGCGTCGGGGCAGGCGGGAGGTGGCCGGGTGAGGCCGAGTGAGCCGCTAGGGCGATGCGCCATTGTAGACCGCGCGCCGCGGCCGGCGTGATGCCGGATCAGAGGTGTCAGTGCCAGGCGTGTGCGCTGCGGTATTGGCCCGGCGTGACGCCGATGGCGTCGCGAAAGACGCGGGCAAGATGGCTGGCGCTGCCAAACCCGCAGGCCTGCGCAACGCTGGCCAGGTCGCCCTTGCCGGCCGCCAGCAGGCTACGGGCGCGGGCAAGACGCCGGCCCCGCACCCAGCTGTGCGGCGGTTCGCCGAACGAAACGTGGAACATGCGGGCGAAGTGATACGTGGACAACGCGGAAACCCCGGCCAATTCGTCGAGCGTCAGCGGATCGGCAAGGTGCGCGTCCACGTAATCCATCACGCGCCGGCGCACGCCGGGCGCCAGGCCGCCACGCGCGGGTTGCGGAGTCTTGCGCGCGACGCCCTGCATCAGCAGATGGTGGAGCACGGTTTCGGCGGCGCTGCTGGCGGCCAGGCGGTCGGCGGGTGCGTTCCAGTCGGCGCCCAGCAGCCGGCGGCAGACGTCGATCAGCGAGTCGTCCTGGATGTAGGTGCGGTCGCGCAGTTCAAGCGTGCGCGGTTCGCAGTCCAGCCGCATGACGGCTTCGCGTGCCAGCCGCTGCGGCGCGATGTACAGGTGCAGAAACCGTACGTTGTCGTTCATGCTCCAGCGAGAATGGTGCTCGGCGGGCAGCACGCAGAACTTGCCCGCGCCGCCATGCAGTGAGTCCTGACCTACGCGAAACGACCGATCGCCGCCGTGCAGGTACAGCGACAGCGTGTGGTGGCCGGGCGTTTCGTAGCCCAGGGTTTCGCGGGCGGTGCGTGACCATTGCGAGATCGCCATGCCCTCGCCCAGCGACGCGGCGCGCTGCAGCGTCGCGGTCGAGCGCGACAGCGTGCGGAATACGGAGAAATCGGCCGGGGCCGTAGCGGTGTTGCCCATGGGAAGGAATGCTACTGCGTTCGCGCGCGCGTGACGCGCCCGATCCGGACAAAAGCGCAAGAACCGGCAATTGCGGTGTGGCATCGGGGCGCACACTGGCTGCCCGGTGCGTCAGGTGGCTGCCGGTGTCCGTATCTGATCTTCGCGTGGATGGCCCGCGCTCATCGCATCATGAATCTCTTTCTTTATCTGCTCACTGTCCTGATCTGGGGCACGACCTGGATCGCCATCAAGCTGCAGCTTGGCGTGGTAGCCATCCCCGTGTCGATCTTCTACCGCTTCGCGCTGGCGGGGCTGCTGCTGTTTGTGGCGCTGCTGGCCACGCGCAAACTGCAGAAGCTGGACCGGCGCGGCCATTGGCTGTGCGTGGGACAGGGCCTGTGCCTGTTCTGCTTGAATTTCCTGTGCTTCTATTCGGCCACGCAATGGATTCCCAGCGGTTTGGTGTCGGTGGTGTTTTCGGCCGCCACGCTGTGGAACGCGCTCAATGCGCGGATCTGGTTCGGCACCCGCATCTCGCCACGCGTCATGGCGGCGGGCGCGCTGGGATTCTGCGGCCTGGTGCTGCTGTTCTGGCCGGAACTGGCGGGCCAGGAGGCCAGCCACGAGACGCTGCTTGGGCTGGGCTTTGCGCTGTTGGGCACGCTCTGCTTTTCCACGGGCAACATGTTGTCGTCCCTGCAGCAGCGCGCCGGCATCCGGCCGCTGACGGGCAATGCGTACAGCATGCTGTATGGCGCGGGGATCCTGCTGGCGGGCTGCGTGGCGGCGGGCTTGCCGTTCGGCTTCGATTCCTCGCCGGTCTATGTGGGCGCGTTGCTCTATCTGGCCGTGCTGGGATCGGTCGTGGGCTTTACCGCCTACCTGACGCTGGTCGGCCGCATGGGCCCGGCGCGGGCCGCTTATTGCACGGTGCTGTTTCCGGTCGTTGCGCTCAGCATTTCGACCATCGTAGAAGGCTACCGCTGGACGCCCTACGCGTTCGCCGGCCTGGCGCTGGTGATGCTGGGCAACCTGCTCGTGTTCACGAAATGGTCGCCCTTTACGAAGCGTGCGGGCGTGGCGGGCAAGACCGCGTAACACGGGTCCTGTTCGCCGCCGCGCGGCTGTCGCACGTGGACGCCGCGTTTACGCGCGCGCTATGCGGCCAGCTTGCGCAAGGCGTCCAGCAGCCGATCGATTTCGTTCGCGCTGGTCAGATAGCTCACCGACGCGCGCGCGACACGGTCCAGACCACGGGCCTGCATGTCCAGCGGGGTGTAGGGCACGCCGTTGCTGCCGATGGTGATGCCCTGCGCGGCCAGCGCACGCTGCACGTCGGCCGCGTCGTGCCCGGCGACGTTGAAGGCGACCAGCCCGGATTTGTCGCGGCCCTGGTCCAGCACCGACACGCCGGGAATGGCCGACAGTTCGGCGCGCAGCGTCTGGGCGTTGGCGTCGATGGTGGCGCGGATAGTGTCCAGGCCCACATCCAGCGCTTCGCGCAGGGCATTGGCAAGGCCGCAGCGTAGCGCCAGCGAGTTCTCCGCGGATTCCAGACGCGCGGCGTCGGCGCGCAACACGGGCTCGCCGTCCGCGCCCAGCGGCGCGGAATGCGTGTCCACGAAGGCGGGCGTGAGCCGATCCAGGAAGTCGCGCCGCACGTACAGCAGCCCCGTGCCGCGCGGTCCGCGCAACGCCTTGCGGCCGGCGCCGCTCAACACGTCGCAGCCGATCTCGCGCACGTCGATCGGAAACTGTCCCACCGCCTGCGCGCCGTCCACGAAATACGGAATGCCGTGCTTGCGCGCGACCCGTCCGATGGCTGCGGCCGGGTTGATGAGGCCGCCGTTGGCCGGCAGCCAGGTCAGCGCGATCAGCCGTACCCGGTCGTCCAGCATGGCTTCCAGCGCTTGCGCGTCCACGCAGCCGCTGTGGTCCGAGGGAATGGTCTCCAGCGTCGCGCCCGCGCGCTGCGCAATCAGACGCATGGCGGCCAGGTTGCCGCCCCATTCGTGGCGGCCGACCAGAATGCGGTCCCCGGGCTGCCATGGCGGCAGCGCCGCAAACGCGGCGCCCCAACCGGGCGAGTTGCCGCCGGTCAAGGCGATTTCGTCCACGTGCGCGTGCAGTAACTGCCCCGCCAGCGAACGGGCCGCTTCGGTCAGGTCGCGCGCCGTCACGCCTGCCTCCATCGGCCCCTGCGCCGCTTCACGCTTCAGATGCGCATGAATGGCCTGGAGCGTGGCTTCTGAAGGCAGCGACGCGCCGGCGTGATTGAAGTGCATCGTGCTTTGCGCGCCGGGCGTGAGGGCGCGCAACGCCTGAACGGCGCTCGGGGTCAGGGGGGCGGTCATGGCAAATCCTGTTGTTGCGATCAGGCGGCGGTCATCAGGCCGGGGTCAGCGCGATCACGGCCTCGACTTCCACCGACACGCCTTGCGGCAAAGCGGCGACGCCGACGGCGCTGCGGGCATGGCGTCCCGCGTCGCCGAACACCTCGACCATCAGGTCCGAAGCGCCATTGGCGATGGCGCTCTGGCGATTGAAGTCCGGCGCGCTGGCAACGAACACGCCCAGCTTGACGACGCGCGCCACGCGGTCCAGGCGGTCGCCGGTGGCGGCGGCGATCTGCGACAGGATGCCCAGCGCGCTGGCGCGCGCAGCCTCGACGCCGTCGGCGTCCGACACCTGATGGCCCAATTGGCCCAGGTAGGCCGCCTTGCCGTCCTTGCGGGAGATCTGGCCGGAGATGTAGAGCAGGTTGCCCTCCTGAACGAAGGGCACGTAGTTCGCGGCCGGGGCGGCGGCGGCCTCCAGAACCAGGCCAAGCTCGGCAACGCGGGCGGAAATGCTGCGGGTCATATCGAATCACCTATGAAAGAAAGGGAAGGCGCGTCTTGACGCTGCCCTGATGCTATCGGGCGCGGCGTGACATGACCAATCAATTCTTGCTCGGTACGTATGAGTAAAACTAATACGTGTCAGACATCCGTGTTTTGGGCTGCGGTCTGTGCCAGCCAGTGGTGCAACGCCTGAACGGGCTCGCTGAATGCGCCGCGGGGCGTGACGAACCACCAGCCGATGCGCGGATCTTCCAGCACCGCGCCGGGCAGCGCCTCAACCAGTGCCCCGCTCGCCAGGTGCGCTGCGATCAGCTTTTCGCGGCCCATCGCCAGGCCCTGCCCCGCGAGGGCGGCCTCGACGACGATGTTGTAGTCATGCAGCCGTACCGTGCGGGCGGCGCCCAGATCCAGTCCGTACCGGTGCGCCCACGCGTCCCACTCGAACTGCTGCTGCGCGTGGGAGACCAGCAGCGGGTGGCGCAGCAGGTCGGCGGACGTCTTCGGCCGCTTTCGGCCCGCCACGAGCGCGGGCGCGCACACGACGGATAAGCGTTCCGTCATCAGCAATGTGCTGCGCACGCCGGGCCAGCCGCCGCGGCCATAGCGGATCGCGGCGTCGACCTCGCCGCCCGCAACATCCGCCAGCGCGATGTCGGGCTGCAATTGCAGATCGATATGGGGATGCGCGGCGGCAAAGGCGGGCAGGCGCGTCGCAAGCCAGCGCGTGGCGAACGAGGCCAGCAATCCGATCCGCAGCGTATGGCGCGCGGGCTCGGGCGCGCGCAGTTCCTCGGTGCCCTGGCGCAGCAGCTCGAACGCCGCGTGCACGCGGGCGTAGTAGGCCTGGCCGGCCTCGGTCAGCGCGACGGCGCGCGTGCGCCGTTCAAAAAGCGCCACGCCCAATTCCTTTTCCAGCCGCTGGATGTGATGGCTGATCGCGCTCTGCGTGACGAACAGCTCTTCTCCGGCCTGCGAAAAGCTCAGCCGCCGCGCGGCGGCCTCGAAGGCGCGCAGGGATACCAGAGGCGGCAGGGATCGCGAGGAACGCATCGGTGTGCAGGGACGGAAGGTGCGGAAGATGCGGGTGATGCTACGCGATGCGCGGAGGTTGGCAACTTGCGCCCCAATGCAAAAAGCCCGCAAACAGGTTGCGGGCTTTTTTAGGGGTACTGCGGTACTGCAAATTCTTGGCTCCCCGAGCTGGGCTCGAACCAGCGACCTGCGGATTAACAGTCCGTCGCTCTACCGACTGAGCTATCGGGGAACAGGTAGAGGGGGCGAATTATGCACAAAAAATCGGAAGAATGCAAAGCGGCCTGAAAAAGCGGCTTTCGGCAGCCGAAACCGGCCCTTTTTTTCAAGCTTGCCGTCAACCCGATCCCGTATCATGGCGCACAGAGGGCTCGCGACCTCTCTCGATTTTTCTGGGTTCTCATATGTCTTCGTTCGACATTCAATTGCTGCTCACCGCCCTGGTGAGCGTTCTGGTCCTGGTCGCACTGATCGTCTCGCGGATACGCATGCATCCGCTGCTGGCGCTCTTGATAGTGTCGATCGGCGTCGGCTTTGCAACGGGCATGGCCCCGGGCGCCATCGTCAAAAGCCTGACCGACGGCGCCGGCAAGACACTGGGCGCCGTGGGCGTGGTAATCGCACTGGGCGCGATGCTGGGCAAGATCCTCGCGGACTCCGGCACCACCGAGCGCCTGGCCAATGCAATCCTGCGCCACACCTCTCCGCGCCTGATTCCCTGGGCCATGACGCTGGTGGCGTTCGTCATCGGCATCCCCATGTTCTTTGAAGTGGGCCTGGTGGTGATGCTGCCGCTGATCTTCAGCGTGGCGCGCAAGCTGGAAAGCCAGGCGCGGTTCAAGGGCTCGGCCTATGTCTACGTGGGCGTGCCGGTGATTTCGGCGCTGGCCGCCATGCACGGCATGGTGCCCCCGCATCCCGGCCCGCTGACCGCCATCGCCACGCTCAAGACCACGGTCGGCCCGACCATGATCTACGGCTTCATCGCGGCCCTGCCGGCCATGATCTTTGGCGGCCCGCTGTATGGCGCCTTCATCGCCCCGCGCATGACGACCCGGCCGGACGAGGCTCTGCTTGAACAGTTCACCGCCTCCACCGACAGCCCCGCTGGCCAGCATGCGCCCAGCGTCGGGCTCGGCGTGCTGGCGGCGCTGCTGCCCGCCCTGCTGATGCTGGTTCATGCCGTGGCCGAAATGCTGCTGCCCAAGGACTCCAGCGTGACGCACGTGGCCGCCTTCCTGGGCAACCCTGTCGTCGCCATGCTGCTGGGCGTGCTGTTCGCGGCCGTGACGCTGGTTTTCATGCGCGGCGGCGACCCGGAAAAGCTGCGCGGCGCGCTGGGCCAGAGTTTGAAGCCGATCGCCGGCATCATGCTCATCATCGCCGGCGGTGGCGCCTTCCAGCAGGTCCTGACGAACGCCAAGGTCGGAGACGCCATCGTGCACCTGACCCACCAGTTCGCCTTCCCGCCGCTGATCCTGGGCTGGCTGATCGCCATGCTGCTGTCGGTCTCCACCGGCTCGGCCACGGTCGGCATCGTGGGCGCTGCGGGGCTGCTGGCGCCGCTGGCGGGTGCCGACCCCAACCTGAATTTGCCGCTGCTTGCCCTTTCCATCGGTTGCGGTTCGCTGTTCTTCAACTACGCGAACCACGCCGGATTCTGGATGGTGAAGGAATCGTTCGGCATGACGATGGGCGAAGCCACGAAGACGATTTCGGTCGTGCAGTCGATCGTGTCGGTGGTGGGGCTGGTGATGGTGCTGCTGTTTAATCTGTTGCCGGCGTTGGGGTAACAAAGACAGCGGGAGCGGATGCGCGCCATGCACGAGCCGCCCCACAAACAAAAAGGCCGATCCACATGGAATCGGCCTTTTTGCTGGGTATTTCTCTGGTGCCGGTGAAAGGAATCGAACCCTCGACCTTCTCATTACAAGTGAGCTGCTCTACCAACTGAGCTACACCGGCGAAGCGTGCCGGGGCACGCGCAGGGACTGCATTGTAATGAAAAAAATGCAGCCCCTCTCGTGGGGTCGTTATTTGACGATGGTCAGGCGCGGGCGCTTGGGTTCGTCGTCGTCGCCATCGTCGCCTCCGGGGGCGGGATTGGCATCCGAGCCCTCGGGGGCGGCGGGGTTCGGCGTGGCGCTTTGGGCGCCTGCCTCGGGCGGCTCGTAGGGCTGTACCTCGAAGCCCATGCCGGCGCCGGTTTCGCGCGCATAGATGGCGCTGACGGCGCCGACGGGGACGTAGACGTTTTCGGTCACGCCGCTGAAGCGGGCCTGGAATTCGATGAATTCATTGCCCAGCACCAGACGGTTGGTGGCCAGCGTGCCCACGTTCAGCGTGATCTGGCCGTCGCGCACGTGGGCGACGGGCACCATGGTGTGCTCGTCGACCTGCACGGTGATGTACGGCGTGTAGCCGTTATCGGTGCACCATTCGTGCAACGCGCGGATCAGATACGGTTTGGTCGAAGTTTCACCCATTACACAGCCAGCCTTAACGACGCATCACTTTTTCCGAAGGCGTCAGCGCTTCGATGTAGGCCGGGCGCGAGAAGATGCGTTCGGCGTACTTTTGCAGCGGAGCCGCATTCTTGGGCAGTTCGATGCCGTAGTGGTCCAGGCGCCAGAGCAGCGGAGCGACGGCCACGTCGAGCATGGAGAATTCCTCGCCCAGCATGTACTTGTTCTTGAGCAGCATCGGGGCCAGCTGGGCCAGGCGGTCGCGGATGTTCTGGCGAGCGTTGGCGAGCTTCTTTTCGTCGGGCTTGGCGCTGCGGTCTTCCAGCGTCGAGACGTGAACGAACAGTTCCTTCTCGAAGTTGTACAGGAACAGACGCGTGCGAGCGCGCATGACCGGGTCGGCGGGCATGAGCTGCGGGTGCGGGAAGCGCTCGTCGATGTACTCGTTAATGATGTTCGACTCGTACAGAACCAGGTCGCGTTCGACCAGAATGGGCACTTGACCGTACGGGTTCATCACCGAGATGTCTTCGGGCTTGTTGTACAGGTCGATGTCGCGGATCTCGAAATCCATACCCTTTTCGAACAACACGAAACGGCAGCGTTGCGAAAACGGACACGTGGTTCCGGAATAGAGCACCATCATGGCGGTAAGTCCTTTATGAAAAACGAAAGGCCAGCGCCTAAATCTAGCAGGCGCTGGCCCCAATTGCCAGGCAGGATAGGCTTACAGCCCTATCCGCCTCTTCCGTCCCCAATAGACGGGGTGGCTGGGGAACCTGGCGGGGCGTTACGGTTAGCGCACGTGTTTCCAGTACGAGGCATTCAGGCGCCACGTAACAAAGAAGAACAGGAGCAGGAACAACATGACGCCGACGCCGATGCGGACGCGCAGTGTCTGGACGGGCTCGGCCATCCAGGACATGAATGCGGTCAGATCAGCGACGTCGTTGTCGTATGTTGCGATTTGGGCCGGGTTGGCGGCCTTGAATTTGGCATCAAAGGTGGCATGGCCATGGTGATTGGCTAACGGCTCGGTCTTCACCGTGGCAAAACCCTGTGCATCGTACACCGTTGTGACGCGTTCCCACGTTTTGGGCGCGCCTTCCTTGCCTTCGACTTCGTGAACGGCAACGGTGGTGAGCTCGCGCGGGCCCTGTTCCTGCCAGAGGGCATGCGGCATGCCGACCGACGGGAAGACCAGGTTGTTCCAGCCCGTGGCGCGCGACGTGTCGCGGTAGAACGTGCGCAGGTAGGTGTACAGATAGTCGGAGCCCGAGGGGCCGGCGTTCACGGACTTGGCGCGGGCGATCACGGACAAGTCCGGGGGCGTCGTGCCAAACCAGGCCTTGGCGTCCTTCGGCGTCATGGCGACGTGCATCATGTCGCCAATCTTTTCGCCGGAGAAAAGCAGGCTTTCCTTGATCTGTTCGTCGGTCAGGCCGATATCCCGGAGCTTGTTGTAACGCATCGAGGATGCGCTATGACAGTTCAGGCAGTAGTTGACGAACAGCTTGGCGCCGTTTTGCAGCGACGCCATGTCGTTGACGCGGTAAGGCGCCTTGTCCAGCGGGAACCCGCCTCCGGCGGCAAAGGTTGCGGTACACGTGAGCATCAAGGCCACGGCACCAATCAGCTTCTTGATCATGGTTAGTCCGTTATTCTCGTTGGCTCAGTGGGCGTGGAACGTGACGCGGTCGGGCACTTGCTTGAACGTGCCCAGGCGGCTCCATACCGGCATCAGGAAGAAGAAGGCCAGGTACAGCAGCGTGCCGATCTGCGACGTCAGGTTCAACGGCGGACTGGGCGGCTGCGTACCGATGTAGCCGAGCACCAGGAAGTTGACCATGAAGATGCCGTAGATCCACTTGTGCCACGTGGGGCGGTAGCGGATCGACTTGACCGGCGAATGATCGAGCCAGGGCAGGAAGAACAGGATGACGACCGTGCCGCCCATGGCCACCACGCCCCAGAACTTGGCGTCGATGGCGCGCAGCAGCACGGCGACGACGATCAGGATGCCGGGGACGGCGATGCGCATGAAGCCCTTCAGGTTGCTCTTGGCGAACAGCACGATGGCGCCCAGCACCGACGCGCCCGCCAGCACCCACGTGAATTCATCCGTGGTGGCGCGCAGCATCGAGTAGAACGGCGTGAAGTACCAGACCGGCGCGATGTGCGGAGGCGTCTTCAGCGAGTCAGCAGGAATGAAGTTGTTGAACTCGAGGAAGTACCCGCCCATTTCCGGGGCGAAGAACACGATGGCCGCGAACACCAGCAGGAAGCCCGCCACGCCCACCAGGTCATGCACCGAGTAGAACGGATGGAATGGGATGCCGTCTTTCGGGCGGCCGTACTTGTCTTTCGGGCCTTGCTTGATTTCGATGCCGTCCGGGTTGTTCGAGCCGACTTCGTGCAGAGCCACCAGGTGAGCCGCCACCAGGCCGATCAGAACCAGCGGAATGGCGATGACGTGGAAGGCGAAGAAGCGGTTCAGCGTGGCATCGGACACGACGTAGTCGCCGCGGATCCAGATGGACAGTTCAGGACCAATGAACGGAATGGCCGCGAACAGGTTCACGATCACCTGGGCGCCCCAGTACGACATCTGGCCCCAGGGCAGCAGGTAGCCGAAGAATGCTTCGGCCATCAGACAGAGGAAGATCGCGACGCCGAAGATCCACACCAGTTCGCGGGGCTTGCGGTAGGAACCGTAAAGCAGGCCGCGCAGCATGTGCAGGTAGACGACGACGAAGAACATCGACGCGCCGGTCGAGTGCATGTAGCGCACCAGCCAGCCCCACGGGACCTCGCGCATGATGTATTCGACGGATTGGAACGCGCGCTCGGCGTCCGGCTTGTAGTGCATGACCAGGAAGATGCCGGTCACGATCTGCAACACCAGCACCAGTAGCGCCAGCGAGCCAAAGAAGTACCAGAAGTTGAAATTCTTGGGTGCGTAATACTCGGACAGATGGGCTTTCCAGGTGGATGTCACCGGAAAGCGCCGGTCCAGCCAGCCCAACAGGCCTGTCGTCTCGACGGTTTTCTCGCCAGCCATGTAACGGCTCCTTCTATACGTGGCGTATTGTTCTTACTTACGTAGATCGGGAAAAAAGCGCGACGCGAGCGTCAGGCCTTGTTGTCTTCATCGACGCCCACGATGATGCGGGTATCGGTGAGGTACTGGTACGGCGGAACTTCGAGATTATCGGGGGCGGGCTTGTTCTTGAAGACCCGGCCAGCCAGGTCGAACGTGGAGCCGTGGCAGGGACAGAGGAAGCCGCCTTGCCAATCCGCGCCCAGACCGCCGCCGCCACCCGTTTCGAAGTGCGCGGTGGGCGAGCAGCCCAGGTGGGTGCAGATGCCGACGCAGACGAAGATCTCGGGCTTGCGCGAGCGAGCTTCGTTTTCGGCATAGGGAGGCGTGAAGCCGGGGCGCTTGGATTGCGGGTCGGCGAGCTGGGGATCCAGTGCCTTCAGGCCGGCCAGCTGCTCGGGCGAGCGGTGCATGATCCAGACCGGTTTGCCGCGCCATTCGACCGTTTTCATGGAACCGACGGGAATGTCGCCGATATCCACTTCAACGGGCGCCCCTGCCGCGCGGGCTTTTTCGGAGGGGGAAAACGTGCTCACAAGCGGCACTGCCGTTGCGACACCTGCTACGCCGCCCACAGCACAGGCGGTGGTAACCCAGAAACGTCGCGAAGGATCAGGTGGCAGGTTGGGATCAACCGCACCGTCATCGTCATGCACCAGCGTATCCTGACTCATCTTCCTATCCTTGTTGATGCGCCCGCTCTACGAGTAGCATCACTTCTGCGGCATCGGGTTCGCGGGAATATGTAACAACATAGCAACCGCGTATTATAGGCCAGCCTACCCCAGGCGTATCACGAATGGAGCGGATTTATGAGCAAAACGACTGGTTTCGTCAAAGAGTTTCGAGATTTCGCGGTCAAGGGCAACGCGGTCGACTTGGCCGTTGGTGTGATCATCGGTGCGGCGTTCGGCAGGATTGTCGACTCGCTGGTTCGGGACATCATCATGCCGCTCGTCAATTTCATTCTTGGCGGATCGGTCGATTTTTCGAACAAGTTCCTCGTGCTCTCGATGCCCGAGGGCTATGCTGGCCCGATGACCTATGCGGATCTGACCAAGGCCGGCGCCAACGTCTTTGCCTGGGGCAACTTCGTCACGATCATCATCAATTTCGTCCTGCTGGCGCTTGTGATCTTCTGGATGGTCAAGGCCATCTACAAGGCACGCAACAAGCAGGAGGAAGCGCCGGCGCCGGCCAAGACGCCGGAAGACGTGGCCCTGTTGCGTGAAATCCGCGATCTGCTCAAGCGGCCGTAAACCACAAAGCGCCCCTCGGGGCGCTTTTGCTTTTATCCAGGCCGGGTTCAGGCCGGATTGTCGATATCCACGAATTCGACCGTGATGCCGAATTGCTCGGCCACGGCCTGCCCCAGCGCCTGCACGCCATAGCGTTCGGTGGCATGGTGGCCGGCCGCGATGAAGCCCACGCCGGTTTCGCGCGCCAGGTGTACGGTGGATTCGGACACTTCGCCGGTGATGTAGACGCCGGCGCCCGCCTCCACGGCGTCGCTCATCATGCCTTGCGCGCCGCCCGTGCACCAGGCGATTGTCGCCAGCGGTTGGTCCGGGTCGCCCACGACGAGCGGCTGGCGGCCCAGGCGCTGCGCTACGCGGTCGCCCAGTTGGCCCAGCGTCTGCACACCGCTGGCCTCGCCCAGCCAGATCAGCCCGTCCTGCCCGCAGGTCAGCGGCGCGCCGTCGTCGCGCCGCGCCGGCGTCAGTCCCAGCACGCGCGCCAGTTGCGCGTTGTTGCCCAGCGTCGGGTGCGCGTCCAGCGGCAGGTGGTAGGCAAAGAGGTTCAGGTCGTTCTTCAGCGTCAGGGCCATGCGTGTGCGGCGGGTGCCGATGACGCGGCGGTCTTCGTTGCGCCACATCCAGCCGTGATGCACCAGCACGGCATCCGCGCCGCGGTCGACCGCAGCGCGCAGCAATGCTTCGCTGGCCGTCACACCGGTGATAATGTGTCCGACCTCGGATCGGCCTTCCACCTGCATCCCGTTGGGACAGTAGTCCTTGAAACGGGCCGCCTGCAGGGTGTCGTCCAGCCAGTTGGCCAGGACGCGGGAGTCCACTTTATTCATCGCTAGTCCTATCAGAAACATGCGCCGATATTGGCTGATCTTTGCTCAGGCCGTCACGGTCTGCCTGGCTATTCTATTCGTGGTGACGACGTTGCGGCCCGACCTGCTGCGCGTGAACGGACCCGGCACGGTCCCGCCGGCCACCGCCGCGGCCGGACGCGCGCCCAACGGCGACGTGGGCGCGGTGTCGTACGCGGATGGCGTGGCCAAGGCGGCGCCCTCGGTGGTGAACGTATTTACGACCAAGCACGTGAACGTGCCGTTGATTCCGCTGCCCGACGATCCGGTGCTGCGCCAGCTTTTCGGGCAGGTGCCGGGCGTGAGCCGGCGCGAGGCGTCGACCAGCCTGGGCTCGGGCGTGATCGTGAATGCGGACGGCTACGTGCTGACCAACTACCACGTGGTGCAGGCCGCGGACGCGATCGAGGTGGCGCTGCGCGACGGGCGGCGCGATACCGCCAAGGTGGTGGGGGCGGATCCGGACACCGATCTGGCGGTGCTTAAGCTGTCCAAGCTGCGCGACTTGCCCGCCGCAACGCTGGCGTCCGACAAGGGCTTGCGCGTGGGCGACGTGGTGCTGGCGATCGGCAATCCGTTTGGGGTGGGCCAGACCACCACGCAGGGCATCGTGTCGGCGCTGGGCCGAAATGGCCTGGGCCTGAACACCTACGAGAACTTCATTCAGACCGACGCGGCGATCAATCCGGGCAATTCGGGCGGCGCGCTGGTCGATGCCTACGGCAACCTGGTGGGCATCAACACCGCCATCTATTCGGAATCCGGCGGATCGATGGGCATCGGCTTTGCGACGCCGATTGAAATTGCCCGCAAGGTCATGGACGACATCGTCAAGACCGGGGCGGTCAAGCGTGGCTGGCTGGGCGTGGAGCCGCAGGACATGACGCCGGAACTGGCGCGGGCCTTCGAGCTGCCGCGCGATGCGGCGGGCGTGATCATTGCCGGGGTGATGCGCGACGGTCCGGCCGCGCGCGGCGGCCTGCGGGTGGGCGATATCGTTCAGTCGGTCAATGGCAAGCGGGTGGCGGACACGACCGGCCTGCTGTCGGAGATTGCGCAGGTGCCGCCGGGCCAGCGGGCCACGCTGGGCATCTTGCGCAGCGGCAAGCCGGCGGAACTGGGCGTTGTGATGGGGACGCGGCCGGGCAAGCCGCGCTAAGCGCATTTGCGCGCCGCCGCGCGGGCAGCGGCGGTGTCGGGTTTGCTGGAGAGCTCGCGAACCAACGCCAGGATCAGGCGCTTGGTGCTGTCGGGTTGCGGCGCCAGCCGCGCGCAGATTTCGGCGCAATAGCCATCCATGCCGTCGGCCGCGGCGTTCTGCAGGCCGGGTGAGGTTCCCGACCCAGGGCCGGACCCAGCGCCAAAGCCCGCCGCGGAACCAGATTCAGACCCAGTTCCAGAGCCAGCCCCAGCCTTCGGCGAGGAGGCGTGCACCACGCCGTCCGTCAGCCACGGCACGCTGGTGCCGAGGGCGCGCGCCAGCCGCACGAGCGTGTTGCGGGCCGGCGAGTAGCGGTCTTCGCGCGTAAGGATGCGGTGGATGCAGGACTGCGGCACGCCCGACAGGCGCGCAAGCTGGTTCTGGCTATGGATGCCGCGCCACCGCATGAGGGCGCGCAGTCTTTGGGAGAGCGACATGACTGCAATGTAGGACTGCAGTCATGGGCCGACAAGGTAAAACGGTCCGCTTTTATGCGGACCGTCTGGGTTGCTATCTGCCTTGCCGTTGCGTTGCGGCCAACCGGCTTCAGTGGCGTTCGGTCAGGGAGTCGGCGGCGTCGTCTGCCGGCGCACCCTCTTTCGGTGTGACCATCCGGGCGCAGATGAGCCCGACCTCATAGAGCAGGCACAGCGGCACCGCGAGCATGAACTGGCTGACGACATCGGGCGGGGTGACCACGGCCGCGATGATGAACGCGCCCACCACCACGTAGCCGCGCGCGGCTTTCAGCTTGGAGAGTTCGACCACGCCCATCTTCACCAGCAGCACCACGGCCACGGGCACCTCGAAGGTGATGCCGAACGCCATGAACATCGTCATGACGAAGCTCAGGTAGGCCTCGATGTCCGGCGCCGGGGTGATGGACTGCGGCGCGAACGTGGCGATGAAGTGGAACACCGTGCGGAACACCACGAAATAGCAGAACGCCATCCCCGCGATGAAGAGGAACGTGCTGGATACGATGAGCGGCAGCGCCAGGCGCTTTTCGTGCCGGTACAGCCCCGGGGCCACGAAGGCCCATGCCTGGTACAGCACCACGGGCAGCGCCACGATGAACGCGGCCATCATCGTGACCTTGACCGGCACCATGAAGGGCGTGATGACGCCGGTGGCGATCATGCGGGTGCCTTCGGGCAGCGAGGCCAGCATGGGGGCGGCCAGCACGTCATAGATGGCCGACGCGCCGGGATAAATGAAGAGCACGATGAATACGGCCACCACGGCGCCAACGGCACGCAGCAGGCGGGTGCGCAGCTCGACCAGGTGGGAGATGAAGGTCTCTTGCTGGCCTTCTTCTTGGGTTGCGTCCTGGGTCACGACGGAGTTCCAGAGGGCGAGACGGGCTTGGCGGCGGGCGCGGCGACGTCAGCCGCGGGCGCGCTGGGCGCCGGGGCGGGTTGTTGAGGGGCGGCGGCCGGACGCGGTGCGGGCTCGGCGGCGGGCAGGTCCAGATCCAGATTGTGGTTCTGGCTGGGGGGGGCGATCGTGCGCGCGGGCTCGTCGGACGCGTCAGCAACCTGGGCAGTCACCGGCGCCTGCGCAACGGCCGACGTGGCCTTGCCGCTGGCTTCGCGGGCCACTTCGTCGAGTTCGGCGCGGAATTGCTGCACGGGTTCCTGCAGCGAGGCACCGGTCTCGTTCAGCGATTGCTGCACGCCCTGGGCCGCGTCTTCCATTTCGGTCTTGAACTTGCGGAGTTCGTCGAGTTCGATTTCGCGCTGGATATCGGACTTGACGTCATTGACGTAACGCTGCGCGCGCCCGAGCAGGTGGCCGACGGTGCGGGCAACCTTGGGCAGGCGTTCGGGGCCGATGACGATCAGGGCGACGACGCCGATCACCATCAGTTCAGTGAGGCTGACATCAAACATTCGACGGCCGCTTGGGAATTGAAGCAATAAGGGCCGGCCCGTTCAGGGCTGGCCCGGAGGGAGACTGGCTGGCGCTCAGGAGTTGGACTTTTCCTTGGCCTGCACGTCGATGGTGTCGCCGGCGACGCGCTGCTGCGTGACCGGTTCAGCGGGCTTGTCGCTGTTGGCTTCTTTCATGCCGTCCTTGAAGCCCTTGACCGCGCCGCCCAGATCGCCGCCGATGTTGCGAAGTTTCTTGGTGCCGAAAATCAGCGCAACGATGACCAGGACGACCAACCAATGCCAAATGCTGAAACTACCCATGATGATTCTCCGAATTACGCAGTGGGGGCCACGCGCCCTTTCCAGGGACGCGAGCCGCCGATGATGTGGAAATGCAGGTGCGGGACTTCCTGGCCGCCTTCGACGCCAGAATTGATCATGATGCGAAATCCGCCATCAGGGCCCGGACGGCAACCGTTCTCGGCGGCAAGCCGCGGCGCCAACGACATCATTCTACCCAACCAATCTGCGTCCTCGCCCGTAATATCCTGCATGGATGTGACATGACGTCGGGGGATCAGCAGTAAATGTACCGGCGCGGCGGGATTGATATCGTGGAATGCAACAAAGTCCTGGTCCTCGAAGACCTTCTTGGACGGGATTTCGCCAGCGGCGATCTTGCAGAAAAGGCAGTTGTCGCTCATGGGTGTGGTTTCCGTGGTCAGTCTTTCGGGCGGCTTGCCTTTTCCACCAGGCCCGAGAGGCCTTCGCGGCGGGCCAGCTCGGCCAGCACGTCTTCGGGCCGCAGGTTGAAATGCGTCAGCGCCACCAGGCAGTGGAACCACAGATCGGCGGTCTCGCTGACGATGCGGTCGGGGACGCCATCCTTGGCGGCCATCACCAGTTCCGTGGCTTCTTCCCCGATCTTCTTCAGGAAGGCGTCCGGCCCCTTGGCCAGCAGCTTGGCCGTGTAGGAGGCGGAAGGATCGCCGCCGTTCTGCGGACGGCGGGTTTCCAGGGTGTCTGCAATGCGGGCCAGGATGTCGGCCGCGGTCAGGGTCTGATCGGTCATTTGTAGATGAGTTCCGGGTCTTTGAGCACCGGATCCACCGTGACCCAGGACGCCTGATCGGTCTGGCCTTCCAGGCGGCGGAAGAAGCAGCTTGCGCGGCCCGTGTGGCAGGCGATGCCACCTTCCTGGTGGACTTTCAAGAGCACCACGTCGCCGTCGCAATCCAGGCGCAGTTCGTGCACTTCCTGGACGTGGCCGGATTCTTCGCCCTTGCGCCACAGACGCTGGCGCGAGCGCGACCAGTAGACGGCGCGGCCGGTGGCGGCCGTTTCGGCCAGCGATTCGCGGTTCATCCAGGCCACCATCATGATCTGGCCGTTCTCGGCGTCTTGGGCGATGGCGGGAATGAGGCCGTTTTCGTCGAAGACGACGTCGGCCATCCAGGTGGGTTCGTTGCTCATAATCAGTCCAATCGTACGGCGATGCCCTGTTCGGCCATGAAGTGCTTGCACTCGCCGACGGTATGCTGGCCAAAATGGAAGATGCTGGCGGCCAGCACCGCGCTGGCGCGGCCGGTGGTGACGCCGTCGGCCAGATGCTGCAGGTTGCCCACGCCGCCCGAGGCAATGACGGGCACCGGCACGGCGTCCGAGACGGTGCGGGTCAGTTCCAGGTCAAAGCCGGATTTGGTGCCGTCGCGGTCCATGCTGGTCAGCAGGATTTCGCCGGCGCCGTAGGCGGCCATGCGGCGCGCCCACGCCACGGCGTCCAGGCCGGTGGCCTTGCGGCCGCCATGCGTGAAGACTTCCCAGCGGGCCGGTTCGCCGGGCGCGGACACGCGACGGGCGTCGATAGCCACGACCACGCATTGCGAGCCGTGGTAGTCGGACGCGGCGCGAACCAGGTCGGGATTGGCCACCGCGGCGCTGTTGATGCTGATCTTGTCGGCGCCGGCATTGAGCAGGCGCTGGATGTCGGACACCTGGCGCACGCCGCCGCCCACGGTCAGCGGAATGAAGACCTGCGACGCCACCTGCTCGATGATGGGCAGGATCAGGTCGCGGCCATCGCTGGTGGCGGTGATGTCCAGAAAGGTGAGTTCGTCGGCGCCCTGCTCGTTGTAGCGGCGGGCGATCTCGACGGGGTCGCCCGCGTCGAGCAGGTTGACGAAGTTCACGCCCTTGACGACGCGGCCGGCCGTGACGTCAAGGCAGGGAATGATGCGGCGGGTCAGCGCGTTCTGCGCGGACGCGCCGGCCCCGGGGGTGCTGCTGGATGTGGTCATTTTGCCAATTCGTCGGCGCGCGCCTGCGCGGCCTGGAAGTCGAGCGTGCCTTCGTAGATGCTGCGGCCCAGGATGGCGCCTTCGACACCCTCTTCTTCGACGGCGCACAGCGCCTCGATGTCCTGGATGCCGGCGATGCCGCCCGACGCGTACACGGGAATGCGCACGTGCTGGGCCAGGCGGACCGTGGCTTCGACGTTGACGCCCGACAGCATGCCGTCGCGGCCGATGTCGGTGTAGATGATGGCTTCGCAGCCGTAGTCTTCGAACTTCTTGGCCAGATCCAGCACGTCGTGGCGGGTCAGTTTGCTCCAGCCGTCGGTGGCGATCTTGCCGTCGCGGGCGTCCAGGCCGACGATGATCTGGCCTGGGAAGGCGCCGCAGGCGTCCTGCAGGAAGCCCGGGTTCTTGACCGCGGCGGTGCCGATGATGACGTACGAGATGCCGGCGTCGAGGTAGCGTTCGATGGTGTCCAGGTCGCGGATGCCTCCGCCGATCTGGACGGGAATGTCGTCGCCGACGGCGTCCAGGATCGCCTTGATGGGCGCCTCATTCTTGGGCTTGCCGGCGACGGCGCCGTTCAGGTCGACCAGATGCAGGCGGCGGGCGCCCTGGTCCAGCCAGCGGGTGGCCATGGCGGCGGGGTCTTCGGAGAACACCGTTGCATCGTCCAGGTCACCCTGGCGCAGGCGAACGCAACGCCCGTCTTTGAGGTCGATGGCGGGGATCAGCAGCATGGTTGGCAGCGAGTAAAAAGATGGGGTTGAAAGGGCTGGCGCACGCGGCTCGAGGCCTAGGGCTGCCAGTCTACAAAATTGCGATACAGGCGCAAACCGTGCTCGGCACTTTTTTCGGGGTGGAACTGCACCGCGAAAATGTTAGCTGCCGCCACCGCGCAGGTAAAGGCGACGCCATAATCGGTTTCACCAACCGTCAGGCCCGGATCGGCCGGGTCGGCGTAATAACTATGGACGAAATAGAAGTGCGAGTCGTCCGGAATGCCGTCCCAGATCGGGTGAGAGCGGGTGTGGCGGACTTTGTTCCAGCCCATGTGCGGCACCTTCAGGCGCTCAGGACGGGTGTCGACCAGGCCCGCGCCGCCCGCGTCGGCGAGGCAGGCCTCGTCGTCGGCGGGAATCAGGTCGGCAAAGCCGGGGCCGGAAAAGCGGCGCACGACGCCGGGGAACAGGCCCAGGCAGGCGGTGCCGCCTTCTTCGCTGGAGTCGAACAGCATCTGTTCGCCCACGCAGACGCCCAGCAGGGGCTTCTCGCGAGCGGCGCGCACGACGGCGTCGCGCAGGCCGGATTCGTTCAGGGTGCGCATGCAGTCCGCCATGGCGCCTTGACCCGGGAAGACCACGCGGTCGGCTGCGGCGATTTCCTGGGGCTGGTTGCAGATGCGGATGTCGGCGTCAGGCGCGGCGTATTTCAGGGCGCGGGCGACGGAATGGAAATTGCCCATTCCATAGTCGACGATGGCGATAGTGGTCACTTCTGTCTGCCTGGTGCGGTGCGAAAGTGGATTGCGTACGTTACAGCAGTGCGTTACAGCACGCCCTTGGTGGAAGGCACGACGTCGCCCATGCGGGGGTCGACTTCGAGGGCCATGCGCAGCGCGCGGCCACAGGCCTTGAACACGGTTTCCGCCTGGTGATGCGAGTTGAATCCGCGCAGGTTGTCGATGTGCATCGTGATCAGCGCGTGATTGACCAGGCCCTGGAAGAATTCGCGCGTGAGGTCCACGTCGAAGCTGCCGATGTGCGAGCGCGTGAACGGGATGTGGTATTCCAGGCCAGGACGGCCGGAAAAGTCGATCACGACGCGCGACAGCGCTTCGTCCAGCGGCACGTAGGCATGCCCGTAGCGGCGCAGACCCGCCTTGGTGCCCGCCGCCTGGGCGATGGCCATGCCCAGCGTGATGCCCACGTCTTCCACCGTGTGATGCGCGTCGATGTGCAGGTCGCCCTCGGCCTTGATGTCCAGGTCGATCAGGCCGTGGCGCGCGATCTGGTCCAGCATGTGGTCCAGGAAGGGCACGCCCGTGTCGATCGTCTGCTTGCCGGTGCCATCGAGGTTGATGGCCACGCGGATGCGGGTTTCGTTGGTGTTGCGGGTGATTTCTGCGGTACGCATATTAAGCACTCAAGATCTCTTGCAGGGCGGATAGCAAGGCGGCGTTCTCGGCCGGGGTGCCCACCGAAATGCGCAGGCAGTCGGCCAGCAGCGGGTGGGCATTGGAGAAGTTGCGAATCAATATTTTGCGCGCTTTCAGGGCAAGATGCACGGCGTTGCCGTCGAGCTTGCCGGAAAAGCGGGCGAGAATGAAATTTGCGGCGGAAGGGAATACCCTGACGCCGGGCAATTGCGCCAGCGCGGCGGCCAGCGGTTCGCGGTCCGCGCGCAGCCGGGCGGCCTGTTCGTCCAGCACGGCCTTGTGGCGCAGCACGGCCAGCAGCGTCGCCTGGGTCAGCACGTTCAGGTTGTAGGGCGGGCGCACCTTGTTCAGCTCGGCGATCCACGCGGGATGCCCGGCCAGGTAGCCGAAGCGCAGGCCGGCCAGGCCAATCTTGGACACCGTGCGCATGACGACGACGTTAGGCGCATCCAGCACCTGGGGCATCCAGGTGTAGTCCGCGAACGGCTGGTAGGCCTCGTCGATCACCACCAGGCCGGGCGCGGCCTGGATGATGGCGTTCACGTCTTCCGGCGACCACAGGCCGCCGGTGGGATTGTTGGGGGTGGCCAGGAACACGAGCTTGGGCTGGTGCTCGCGGATGGCGGCGAGCATGGCCGGCAGATCCAGGCTCAGGTCCGCGGTCAGCGGCACGCCCACGAAATGCGCGTGATCGAAACGGGCCGCCATGTCGAAGTACACGAACGACGGCCACGGCGACAGCACCGCGTCGCCCGAGTTGCAGCACGCCTGCACCATCAGGTGGATGAGTTCGTCCGAGCCGTTGCCGAACAGCACGTCCGCGGCGTCCGGCACGCCGAAGGCCGTCTTGACGGCGGCCTCAAGCTTGGACAGGTCGGCGGACGGATAACGGTTCAGCGGCGTGTCGCGGACGGCGCGCGCGATGTCGTCGCGTACGGCTTCGGGCAGCTCGTACGGGCATTCCATGGCGTCCAGCTTGATGCAGCCTTCGGCATGGGCGACGGGGTACGCCGCCAGCTCGCGAATGTCCGCCCGGACGGTGCCTTTGACGCGGCCGGCGACGCCATCCGCCGGAGCTGCGCTCATGGCTTGTCGATCCGGTACTGGGCGCTGGCGGCGTGCGCCTGCAAGCCCTCGCCCAGCGCCAGTTCGGCGGCGATGCGGCCCAGCGTCTGGGCGCCGGCGTGCGAAACCTGGATCAGGCTGGAGCGCTTCTGGAAGTCATAGACGCCAAGCGGCGACGAGAAGCGCGCCGTGCGCGAGGTGGGCAGCACGTGATTCGGGCCGGCGCAGTAGTCGCCCAGGGCTTCAGAGCTGAAGCGGCCCATGAAGATGGCGCCGGCGTGACGGATGCGGGCGGTCCAGACCTCGGGCTGCTCGGTGGAGATCTCGAGATGCTCGGGGGCGATGTCGTTGGCGATCTGGCAGGCTTCTTCCAGGTCGCGGACCAGAATCAGCGCGCCGCGGTTGGCCAGGCTGACGCGCAGGATGTCGGCGCGCGGCATCGTGGGCAGCAGGCGGGCGATGGACGCTTCGACTTCCTCGATGAAGGCGGCGTCGGGACAGAGCAGGATGGACTGCGCCAGTTCGTCGTGCTCGGCCTGCGAGAACAGGTCCATGGCGATCCAGTCGGCCGGCGTCTTGCCGTCGCAGATGACCAGGATTTCGCTGGGGCCGGCGATCATGTCGATACCGACCACGCCGAACACGCGGCGCTTGGCGGCGGCAACATAGGCGTTGCCCGGGCCGACGATCTTGTCCACGGCCGGCACGGTATCGGTGCCATACGCCAGCGCACCCACGGCCTGCGCGCCGCCGATGGCGAACACGCGGTCCACGCCGCTGATGGCGGCCGCGGCCAGCACGATGGGATTGCGCACGCCATCCGGCGTGGGCGTGACCATGACCAGTTCCTGCACGCCCGCGACCTTGGCCGGGATGGCGTTCATCAGCACGGACGACGGATAAGCAGCCTTGCCGCCCGGCACGTACAGGCCCACGCGGTCCAGCGGGGTGACCTGCTGGCCGAGCAGCGTGCCGTCGGCTTCGGTGTAGGTCCAGGTCTCGGCGCGCTGGCGCTCGTGGTAGGCGCGCACGCGGTCGGCGGCGGCTTCCAGCGCATTGCGCTGGGCGGCCGGCAGCGCGGCCAGGGCCGCATGCCAATCGGCCTTGGGGATCTCCAGCGTATGGACGGCCGCGTCCGGCATGCGGTCGAACCGCTGCGTGTATTCCACCAGCGCGGCATCGCCGCGGGCGCGCACGTCGGCCAGGATGCTGGCGGCGGCGCGGTCGATGGATTCGTCCTCGGTGGCCTCGAAGGCCAGCAGCGTGGACAGGGCGGTTTTGAAACCGGGATCGCGGGAGTCGAGACGATTGATCAGGGCCATGGCGTCATGGAGCAAAGCGGGTAACGGTATCGGCCGCCGCGCCGGGCGCGGCGGGCGGGAATCAGACGTTGCGGGAGGCGGCTCTTGCGAAAGCGTCCAGCAGCGGTTGCAGGCGGTCGCCGCGGGTTTTCAGGGCGGCCTGGTTGACGATCAGGCGCGACGAGATCGGCATGACGTCTTCCACGGCGACCAGGTCGTTGGCGCGCAGCGTGCCGCCGGTGGACACCAGGTCGACGATGCAGTCGGCCAGGCCGACCAGCGGCGCGAGTTCCATCGAACCATACAGCTTGATGATGTCCACGTACACACCCTTGGCCGCGAAGTGTTCACGGGCTGACTGCACGTACTTGGTGGCCACGCGCAGGCGCGCGCCCTGGTGGACCGCGGCCTCGTAGTCGAAGCCGTTGCGCACGGCCACGGCCAGGCGGCATTTGGCGATGTTCAGGTCGATGGGCTGGTACAGGCCGCCGGGCTGTTCCTTGGCGTGTTCGATCAGCACGTCCTTGCCGGCGATGCCCAGGTCCGCCGCGCCGTACTGCACGTAGGTGGGCACGTCGGAGGCGCGCACGATGATCAGGCGCAGGCCGGGATCGCTGGTGGGCAGGATGAGCTTGCGCGAGCTTTCCGGATTCTCCGGAACGTCGATGCCGGCTTCCGCCAGCAACGGCATGGTTTCTTCGAAGATGCGGCCCTTGGACAGCGCCAGGGTCAGGGGGGTGACGGAGGCATTGCTCATTGAGCCTGTTCCTTGCCGGTAACTCGTTGGATGTTCGCGCCCAGGGCGCGCAGTTTCACTTCCATCTGGTCGTAGCCGCGATCCAGGTGGTAGATGCGGTCAACCAGCGTGTCGCCGTCGGCGGCCAGGCCGGCGATGACGAGGCTGGCCGAGGCGCGCAGGTCGGTCGCCATGACCGTGGCGCCCGACAGGCGCGGCACGCCGCGCACGATGGCGGTGTGGCCGTCGATGTCGATCTGGGCGCCCATGCGGCGCAGTTCCTGCACGTGCATGTAGCGGTTTTCGAAGATGGTCTCGACGATGACCGACGTGCCGTCGGCCACGGCGTTCAGCGCCATCAGCTGAGCCTGCATGTCGGTGGCAAAGCCCGGGTATTCGTGTGTGCGAAAGCCCACGGCCTTGGGACGCTTGTCCATGGCGCCTCGGATCCAGTCCGGGCCGGTCTCGATGGTCAGGCCCGCTTCGGCCAGCTTGTCCAGCGTGGCGCCCAGGATGCCGGCATCCGCGTTCTTGAGCAGGATATCGCCGCCGGCTGCGCCCACCGCGCACAGGAAGGTGCCCGCTTCGATGCGGTCGGAAATGACGCGGTGCTCGGCGCCGTGCAGGCGGTCGACGCCGTCGATGACGATGCGGTCGGTGCCGTGGCCCTGGATGCGGGCGCCCATCTTGATGAGCAGTTCGGCCAGGTCCACGACTTCGGGTTCGCGCGCGGCGTTTTCCAGCACGGTGCGGCCTTCGGCCAGCACGGCGGCCATCAGCAGGTTTTCCGTGCCGGTGACCGTGACCATGTCGGTGCGGATGGAGGCGCCCTTCAGGCGCTTGGCGCGCGCCACGACGAAGCCGTGCTCGATGCTGATTTCAGCGCCCAGCGCGGCCAGGCCCTTGATGTGCTGGTCCACCGGCCGCTGGCCGATGGTGCAGCCGCCGGGCAGGCTGACGCGGGCCTCGCCAAAGCGTGCGACCAGCGGGCCCAGCACCAGGATCGACGCGCGCATCGTCTTGACCAGGTCGTAAGGCGCTTCCAGGCTGTCGACGTTGCCGGCCTGCAGCGTGACCACGCCGTCGTCCGCACGCTCGGCGCGCACGCCCATTTGGGCCAGGAGACGCAGCATGGTGCCGGTGTCGTTCAGGCGCGGCACGTTGGACAGAACCAGCGTGTCGGCAGTCAGCAGGCCCGCGCACAGGATCGGCAGCGCCGAGTTCTTGGCGCCGGAGATCGTGATCTCGCCGTGCAGCCGCGCGCCGCCGGTGATGCGTAGCTTGTCCATCATTCGCCCGCTTTCTGGTATTCGGCCGGGGTCAGAGTGCGCATCGACAGGGCGTGAATCTCGGCCTTCATGCGGTCGCCCAGCGCAGCGTAGACGAGCTGGTGACGCTGGATCAGGCGCTTGCCTTCGAAGGCGGTGCTGACGATGACGGCGTCAAAGTGCGAACCGTCGCCCTGCACGTCGAGATGTTCACAGGGCAGGCCGTCAGCGATGTATTGGCGGACTTGCGCGGGAGTGGGAAGCATGGACGTCAGTTCCTGAGTTTGTAGCCGCTGGACAGAAGCCGCAGCGCGTAAGCGGAGAGCGCGAGGAACACCGCCGTCACCACCGCCAGGCTGTGCCAGGGCGAGACGTCCGACACCGAGAAGAATCCGTGGCGGAATCCGTCGATGGTGTAGAAGATGGGGTTCCAGTGCGAGACGCTTTGCCAGAACGGCGGCAGCGTATGGATGGAATAGAACACGCCGGACAGGAAGGTCGCCGGCATGATCAGGAAGTTCTGAAAGGCCGCGAGCTGGTCGAATTTCTCGGACCACAGGCCCGCGACCAGCCCCAGTGTGCCCATGATGCCGCACGCCATCACGGCAAAGACCAGCACCCACAGCGGATGCGCGGGCGTCAGTGGCACGAAGAACAGCGCCACGGCCCACACGCACAGGCCGACCGCGAGACCGCGCGCGATGGCGGCCAGCACGTACGCGCCGAAGATGTCGCGGTGCGACAGCGGCGGCAGAAGCATGAAGACCAGGTTGCCGGTGATGCGGCTTTGGATGAGCGACGAGGACGGATTCGCGAACGCGTTCTGAAGCATGCTCATCATCATGAGCCCCGGGATCAGGAACGACGTGTAGGGCACGGTGCCGTACACCGTGACGCGCCCTTCCAGCACGTGGGCAAAGACCAGCAGGTACAGCAGCGCCGTGATGACGGGCGCGGCGATGGTCTGGAAGCTGACCTTCCAGAAGCGCAGCAATTCCTTGCGCAGCAGGGTCGGAAAGCCGGAACCCGCGTCCAGGCGGGGCTGCACCAGCGGCTGGCCGGCAGACGTGGCGGGCTGGGTCATGATGAGATCTCTTCGGGTTGCAGGGCGCGCGAGCCGGGCTCGTCGTCCTGGTGCATGATGCGCACGAAGGCGTCTTCCAGGTCCACGCCGCCCACGCGGGCCAGGAGGGCCTGGGTGGTGTCCAGCGCCACGACGCGCCCGCCCTTGAGCATGGCGATGCGATTGCACAGCGCCTCGGCTTCTTCGAGGTAGTGCGTGGTCAGCATGATGGTGTGACCGGCCCGGTTCAGCCGCGAGATGAACTCCCACAGCGTGCGGCGCAGGTCCACGTCCACGCCCGCGGTCGGCTCGTCCAGCACGATGACAGGCGGCCGGTGCACCAGCGCCTGCGCCACCAGCACGCGGCGCTTCATGCCGCCCGACAGCGCGCGCATGTTGGAATTGGCTTTGTCGGCCAGGCCCAGGTTGAACAGGATCTCGTCGATCCAGTCGTCGTTCTTGCGCAGGCCGAAATACCCGGACTGAATGCGCAACGTTTCGCGCACGGTGAAGAACGGGTCATAGACCAATTCCTGCGGCACGACGCCCAGCGCACGCCGCGCCGACTTGTAGTCGGCCACGACGTCGTACCCACAGACGGTGGCGCGGCCCGCAGTGGCATGCGCGAGGCCCGCCAGAATGGAAATGAGCGTGGTCTTGCCCGCGCCGTTGGGGCCGAGCAGGCCGAAGAATTCGCCGTGCTCGATATTCAGGCTGACGTTGTCCAGTGCCTGAAAGCCCGGACGGGGCGTGCGCCCGAGCAGCTTCTGCCAGCCGCGCTGGCGCGGCGAGTAGATCTTGGAGACGTTTTCTAGGCTGACGGCGGACATGACGGGGGGATATGGCCCGAAAAGAGCGAATTGACCATTATATAAGCGCGATGTGGCGGGAGCCGGGGATGGCCCCGGTGGCGATGGGGCCGGCGGGTGTTGCGTCCCCAAAATAATCGGCCCGGCATACCCCCGAGGGGGCGCGCCGGGCCGAGCTGAGCCTGAGCGGATTCTTACTTGTTGCGCTGGTTCAGCGCCTGGATCAGGCCGTCGATGCCGTTCTGGTTGATCTGCTGGGCGAACTGGTTGCGGTAGTTCTCGATCAGCCAGATGCCTTCGACGTTCATGTCGTAGATCTTCCAGCCCTGCGGCGTCTTTTCCAGGCGGTAATCCACGCCCACCGGCTGGCTGTTGGACTGGCTGATCAGCGTGCGCACGACCACGTCGTCGGCCTTGGGATCGCCGCGGAACGGCAGGCCGGTGATGGTGGTGCTGGACGTGACGCGGGTCAGCGCGCCGCTGTACGTGCGGATCAGCGTGCCGCGGAAGGCTTCGGCCAACGCGGTTTTCTGCTGCTCGGAGGCCTGGCGCCAGTAGCGGCCGGCGGCCAGGCGCGTGGTCTTCTGGAAGTTGACGTACGGCAGGATGTGCTGGTCGACGACCTGGTTGATGCGGGCGGTGTTGCCGGCCCGGACCGCGCCGTCAGCCTTCAGGACATCCAGGGCCTCGTTGGCGGCAGCCAGCACGAATTGTTCGGGCGGGCCGTTGGGATCCGGCTTGGCTTGTGCGGCCGACGCGGCCGTGGCGGCGGACAGGCCGAGCAGGCCCGCGAACATCAGCCGCTGCAACAGGGAGGGAACGGAAAATCGCATCAAATCTCCTTCAGTACCGAAAGCGCAAGGCCTCAGCTTACTTGTTCGCGGGTTGCGGCGCAGGCACGGGGGCCGGCGCAGGCGCGGCGGGGGTGTCGTCGCCGTCGTCTTCGTAGTTGGGCAGCGAGCCTTCGTCATCGACGCGGTGGCCCAGCACCATGGCGGCACGGCGTTGCAGGAAGGCGTCGCGCACGAAGCTGTACGGGTCGAGCGCCACGCGGTCGATGGTGTCGGTGGTGTCGAGCAGGTTGGCGCGCGTGTCGACGATGCGCAGGCCCCACAGCGAATTGCGCAGGCGGACGTTGTCGATCGAGTCCACGCCCATGTAGCCGTAGGTGGTGCCATACAGGTCGCCGACCAGGCCGACGCCGTCGCGCACGCTGGAGGCGCCGAAGAACGGCAGCACCAGGTACGGGCCCTGGCTGAAGCCCCAGACGCCCAGCGTGGTGCCGAAGTCGTTGGGGATCTTGCGTGCGCCATTGGCCGAGGCGACGTCGAAGCAGCCGCCCACGCCCATGGTCGTGTTGAACAGGAAGCGGCCAAGCGTGTTGACGAAGTCGTGGCCGCGGCCCTGCAGGAAGCTGTTGGTGCCGGACCAGAGGTCGCCGACGTTGCTGAAGATGTTGTGGATGCAGCTGCGAACGGGCTGCGGCGTCACGAACGTGTAGGCCTGCGCGACCGGCTTGAACACCGCGCGGTCGACCGTGTCGTTGAACTGGTAGACGCCGCGGTTGAAGCCTTCCCAGGGGTCGCGCGGGTCCGGATTCTTCGGGGCGGCGCAACCGGCCATCAGCGCGCCCGCCGCTGCGACGGTGGCAATTCGGGAAATAGCTTTCTTATTCATGATCCGGGTATCCCTATCAACAATTCTTTTGTTATCGCGACGGCGAGACGCAGCGTTGTAACGGCTTGATGGTGCCGCGCCTTTAATCCTGCGCCTTCGGGGCCGATTCCGGCGCGGCGGTCGTGCCTTGCTTTTCCGCCGACCCGTACAGGAACTGGCTGATCAGCTGCTCCAGGACCACGGCGCTTTGTGTATAGCGGATTTTTCCGCCGTCGGTAAAGTTATCTTCTTCGCTGCCGGCGGTGAGGCCCAGGTATTGCTCGCCCAACAGGCCGGAGGTCAAAATGGACGCCGACGAGTCCTTGGGGAACTGGTAGGCCGTTTCCAGATCGACCGAGACGATCGCCTGGAACGTCTTGTCGTCGAAGGAAATGCCCGTGACCCGGCCCACCACCACGCCGGCGCTCTTGACCGGCGCGCGCACCTTGAGGCCGCCTACGTTATCGAAGTTGGCGGTCACGGTATAGGTCGGGGCAAAGGAAAACGTGCTCAAGTTGCCGGCGCGCAACGCCAGGAATCCAAGCGCGATCGCGCCGAGCAATACAAACAGGCCTACCCAGAAGTCGGTTTTTTCGCGTGACATGATCGATCCGTATCAATTTCCAAACATCAAGGCGGTGAGCAGGAAGTCCAGCCCGAGTACCGCCAGGGAGCCCACGACCACGGTACGCGTGGTGGCGCGGGCAACGCCTTCGGGAGTGGGCTTGGCCTGCCAGCCTTCATAAAGCGCCACCAGCGTCACCGTGACGCCGAAGACGACGCTCTTGATGGCGCCGTTGGCGACGTCTTTCCATACATCGACGCCGTTTTGCATCTGCGACCAGAAGGCGCCCGCGTCCACGCCGATGAGCAGCACGCCCACGACCCAGCCGCCCAGGATGCCCACCATGGAGAACACCGCCGCCAGGATGGGCATGGCGATGATGCCGCCCCACAGGCGCGGCACCAGCACCCGGCGTATCGGGTCGACGGCCATGACTTCCATGGCCGATAGCTGTTCGCCCGCTTTCATCAGGCCGATCTCGGCCGTGAGCGAGGTGCCCGCACGGCCCGCGAAGAGCAGCGCGGTGACCACGGGACCCAGCTCGCGCACCAGCGACAGGGCCACCAGCAGGCCCAGGGCCTCCTCGGAGCCGTAGCGGTTCAGCGTGTAGTAGCCCTGCAGGCCCAGCACGAAGCCCACGAACATGCCGGAAACGGCAATGATCAGCAGCGAATAATTGCCGATGAAGTGGACCTGCTGCGACACCAGGCGCGGCCGCGACAGTGCGATGCCGCTGCGCGCCAGCATGGCGCAGAAGAATCGGGTGAAGTAGCCGATGCCGGCGACGCGGGCGCGCACCCAGTGGCCCAGCCCGGCGATGGCGTTATTGGAAGCGCTCATGCTTTGCGCCCTTTCTGTTGCGACAGCCACTTCTGGAAGGCGGGCGTTTCGGGATACTGGAACGCGACCGGACCGTCGGGCTGGCCCTTGAGGAATTGCTGCACGTAGGGGTCCGGCGACGCGGCAAGCATTTGCGGGGTGCCGGCGGCGGCCAGCTGGCCACGGCCCACCAGGTAAACCTGGTCCGCGATGGCAAACGATTCCTGCACGTCGTGGGTGATCAGCACCGAGGCGCAGCCCAGCCGGTCGGCAAGGCTGCGGATCAGGCGGGCGGTGATGCCCAGCGAGATAGGGTCCAGCCCGGCGAAGGGTTCGTCGTACAGGATGAGTTCGGGCTCCAGCACCACCGCGCGGGCCAGCGCCACGCGCCGTGCCATGCCGCCGGAGATTTCGGAGACCTTCAGGTGGGCGGCGGCGCGCAGGCCGACGGCGTCCAGCTTGTCGAGCACCCGGTCGGTGAGTTCGGCCTCGCCGATGCGCGTGTGCTCGCGCAGCGGAAAGGCCACGTTTTCGAAGACGTTCAGGTCGGTGAACAGCGCGCCCTGCTGGAACAGCACGCCCATGCGCTTGCGCAGGGATTGCACGTCGGCGCGGGATGCCGTGCCGATATCCTGGCCAAACGCCAGGACTCGGCCCTGCTGGGCGGTGATCTGGCCGGTGGCCGCGCGCAGCAGCGTGGTCTTGCCGGACCCGGAGCCACCCATGACCGCCACCACTTGGCCGGCCCGGACGTCCATGGAAATATCGCGCAAGACGGTGAAATCACCGTAGCCAAGCGCCACACCTTCCAGGCGCAGGGCGAATTCCGGGGTGCTGCTGGTTTGAGCGGGCATGGGCAACGAAAGGGAGTTTCGGCGGCGGAGCTTGCCCTGCTGTCGTGTCGACACGCGGGACCGAGAACCTGGCCGGCGCGGACAAGACAGGCTGCGTCGGGAAGCGCCCTGTTACTCAGAGCCGGGGACAAGCGTAAGCGTTCGCTCCCGGCGGCGAGGCGCCATTGTAGCCCGACGCTGTGCAATCACAATTGAAGCCACCGCGCGTGGAACAGTGTTTTCGGCTTCAGGAACAATCTGGCGGTGCCCGCGTTGGCGCTGGCAGGCGTTGGCATTGCTCCATGGGTGTCTGACACCCTTGAAGCGCGGTCCCAGCTCACATGCCCCTCACCCGGGTGTCAGACACCCTCTCCCGGGCCGAGCCGCCGCGAGCGCTCAGCGACGCGCCTGCGCCGCCGCCGTTTCCCGGGCCAGCCGCTGGATCAGTTCCGCCGTGGACTCCCTGCGTGCCAACGGCGCGCCTTGGCCGGCCCACAGGGACAGGACATTGATGTTGCCGCTCTTGCCTCCGGCGGTGCGCATGGGGCGCGTCAGCGCATTCTGGAGGGGGTACGGCAGGATGTCGCTGCCCAGAGCGTCCGCGTCCCGCATGAAGGCGTTGGCGATGCCGCGCGCCGGGCGGCCGGAGAAGGCACGGGTGATCCGGGATTGTTCGGCGCGGGAGGCGGACACGACGGCCTTGTAGGCGTCGCTGGCGCCGGACTCGTCCGTGGTGAGAAAGGCCGTCCCCATTTGCGCGAAGTCAGCGCCCAGCGCCAGGGCGGCCGCGATGCCGCGCCCGTCCATGATGCCGCCCGACGCGATGACCGGCACCGAGACGGCGTCCGCCACCTGCGGGACCAGGGCCATCGTGCCGATCAACGACGCCTCGAATGCATCGAGGAAGGTGCCGCGGTGGCCGCCCGCCTCCGCGCCCTGCGCGACGATGGCGTCGACTCCGTCCTGCTCCAGCGCCTGGGCCTCACGGACGGTGGTGGCCGTGCCCACGGTCAGGATGCCCAGCTCGCGGCAGCGGGCCAAAACCGCGGCCGGCAGGCGGCCGAAGGTGAAGCTGAGAACGGCGGGCCGGATGCGCAGCACCGCCTCGAGCTGGCCCGGCAGCGGGTCGGCCTGCGGGCCGGGGGCCTCGGGCGCGGGTAGGCCTAGTTGCTCGTGGTACCGCGCCATCAGGGCCAGCATCCTGCTCGCATCGCCCTGCATGGGCTCGTGCGGCACGGAGGCGAACAGGTTGATGGCAAACGGGCGATCCGTGCGGGCGCGGATCGCTTCGGCGGCCGCTTCGATCTGTTCGGGCGTCATGTAGGCCCCCCCGAGCGATCCCAGGGCGCCCGCCTTCGATGCCTCGGCCACCATGTCCACCGTGGTGGCGCCGCCCGCCATGGGCGCCTGGATGATGGGATGGGTCAGCTTGAGCAATTCAATCAAAGGGGTAGCCATGGGAAAACTCCTGGGAGGTTATTGAAGCTGGATGTTTCCAGCCTTGATGACGTGCGCCCACTTGTCGCTTTCGGTCTTGATGAATGCGGCGAATTCCTCGGGCGTGCCGCCGCCGGCCTGGCTGCCGGTGTCGGCAATGGCCTTCTGCACATCCGGGTCCTTCAGGATGCGGTTGAACTCGGCGTTGAGCTTGGCGATGATCGGCGCGGGTGTGCCGGCCGGCGCCACGATGCCCTGCCAGTTGTAGGACTCGAAGCCCGGCAGGCCGGATTCGGCCATGGTGGGCACGTCGGGCAGCACGGCCAGGCGCTTGGCGGACGTAACGGCAATCGGGTGGATCTTCTTGCCCTGGATGGCGGGCAGCGCCGAATAGCCCATTTCGAACATCATCGCGATGTGGCCGCCCATGAGGTCGGTCGCGGCCAGGCTGCCGCCCTTGTAGGGCACGTGCACGATGTCGATGTTGGCCTGCTCGCGGAACATCTCGCCCGACAGGTGATGCGCGCCGCCCACGCCGGAAGAGCCGAAGGTCAGCTTGCCCGGTTCTTTCTTGGCCAGCGCGATCAGGTCGGCCAGCGTCTTGACGGGCAATTCATTGTTCACGCTCAGGACCAGCGGGCTGTTCTCGATCAGGATGATCGGCGCCAGGTCCTTTTGCGGGTTGTAGGGCATTTCCTTCATCAGCGACGGATTGACCGCCATCGGGGCCAGGTTGCCCGTGCCGATCGTGTAGCCGTCCGGCGCCGCCTTGGCGATGAGATTGGTGCCGACCACGCCGCCTGCGCCCGCCTTGTTCTCGACGACGACCGGCTGGCCCAGCGATTCGCCCAGCTTGCGCGCCAACAGGCGCACGCGGGTGTCGGCAAAGCCGCCCGGCGCGTAGGGCACGATCATGGTGACGGGCTTGGCGGGCCACTCGCCGGTCTGGGCTTGGGCAGCGCCGCCAAGGGCGGCGGTGGCGGCCAGGGCGGCGATCAGGGGGCGTAGTGCTTTCATGCTGGGGACTCCTCTTTACCTGCTTTCTAATTGCTGTGTGGTTGGCCCGAAGGGCCGATGGCATTATGCCCAGCGCCATTGCCATCTGTCGTGACTTTTCCCAGCGCCCAGGCCGACACCGCCAGCAGCGCCGCGCTGGCCGCCAGCACCTGCGGCAGGCCCGCGCCCCAGCGCGCGGCCCACGAGGCCAGCAACGGCCCCAGAATCTGCCCGGCCGCGAACGCCGCCGTCATGATGGCCGCCGCCCGGGGCGCCGCCGGTCCCGACAGGCGGCGCGCGGTCAGCATGCCCGCCTGCGTGATCACCATGAACGTGCCGCCGACCAGCAGCGCCGCGACGATAACGGCAGCGATGTGATGCCAGAGCGCCACGGTCAGCATGCCGGCCGCCATCAGCGCCTGCGCGCCGCGCCACACCTGTCTGTCGTCGCGACCGCGCGCCAGCCGCGGGACCAGCAGGCAGGACAGCGCCGCGGCCATGCCGAAAAGCGGCCACGCCCAGCCGAAGATCGCCGGGTCGGGAAAGATCTCCTTGGCCATGGCCGGCAGGAAGGTGGCGGGAATGATGTAGCCGACCCCGAAGACGCCGTAGTGCAGCGACAGCGCGGCGATGCCGCGCGGCAGGCGGGCTTGCGGCGCGTCGGCGGCCGCCCGGCGGACCGGCGGCGATTGCCGGCTGAGCCCGGGCCACGCGGCCACGGACAGCGCCAGCGCCAGGCCGCCCAGCGCGGTCCAGGTCACGCCAGCGCTTGCGCCCCAGGCCATCAGGGCCAGACAGGCCAGTCCCGTCAGTGCAATGCCCGCGCCCACGCCGGCATACGTTACCGCCGAAGCCGTGGCCTCGCGCGGGTCGCCGGCGGGCACCGGCCGCCATGCGACCACGCAGATGAACGCGCTTGCGCTGGCATAGCCCGCGGCAAGCCGCAGCACCGACCAGCCCGCCACGCTGTGCAGCAGCGGCATGGCCAGCGTCAGCGCGGCCACGGCGGCCAGGCTGGCCGCCAGCGTGGCGCGCAGCCGGCGCACGGGCCAGACGATCGCCGCCAGCGCGCCCAACAGATACCCGGCGTAGTTGGCCGAAGCCATCCAGCCGCCCTGTGCCAGCGACAGGCCGGACTCCTGCGCCATCAACGGCCAGACGGGCGTGAAGGCGAAGCGGCCGATGCCCATGGCCGCCGCCAGCGCAAGCGCCGCGGGCCAGGCCAGGCTGGCCGCGCTGGCCGAGGGGTGGGGGGAAGGGTTAGCAGGCGTTGACATGGAGCCTACTCTACGGCTGTACTAATATCTTGAATAGTGAATTATTAAGAACGTAAGTTCCCAAAATGAGAAACTTGGATCTCGACGCGCTGCAGATTTTCAAGACGGTGGCGGATCAGGGGGGCGTGGCGCGCGCCGCCGCCCATCTGAACCGGGTGCAGTCCAATGTGTCGACGCGCCTGAAGCAGTTGGAATCCTCGCTGGGAACGCCGCTCTTTCGCCGGCAGAACCGCCGGCTGGTGCTGTCGGACCAGGGCCGCGTGCTGCTGTCGTACGCCGACCGCCTGCTGCGCCTGTCCGACGAGGCGCAAGCGGCCGTCCGGGAAGGCGCCCTGCAGGGCGTGCTGCGCATCGGCACCATGGAAAGCACGGCGGCCGCCCGCCTGCCGCCCATCCTGGCGGCCTATCACGCGGCCTGGCCGCAGGTACGCATTGAACTGGTGACCGGCACGTCAGGCGCATTGGCCGCCAAGGTGCGCAATTACGAGATCGAGGCCGCTTTCGTGGCGCAGCCTTTCCCCGCGGAAGGCCTGGCGGCAATGGATGCGTTCAAGGAGGAATTGGCGCTGATCTCGCCGTTGGCGTGGGATCCGATCGGCAGTCCAAAAGACCTGGGCAACCGCAGCGTCATCGCCTTTGCGGCGGGCTGCTCGTACCGGCGCATCCTGGAGTCGTGGTTGAACCAGGAGGGCATTGCGCCCGGCAAGGTGATGGAATTTGCGTCGTATCACGCCATTGTGGCGTGTGTGGCTGCCGGGACCGGAGTGGCAATCGTGCCGCGCTCGGTGCTGGCGGTGCTGGGGGCGGAGCAGACAGTGCGCGTGGGCGCGTTGTCCGGGCCTCATGGGCAGGCGCTTACCCAGCTGGTCTGGCGCGCCGACGACGACACGCCGGCGTTGCAGGCACTGCGCAGCCGGCTGGCGCCGCCGCAGGCTTGAGCGATGCGCGCGAGGCCGCGCGCATCTTCAGGTCAGCGATCAGAAACGGTAGCCAACGCCCACGGTGGCCACCCACGGGTCGATGCGCGCGGTGCCGACGCGTTCGCCGTCCAGCGTCACCTTCGACTTGATGTCGATGTAGCGGATGTCGGCGTTCATGAACCAGCGATCGTTGATCTTGATGTCCGCGCCCAGTTGCGCGGCCACGCCCCAGGAATCGCCCAGTTTCAGGTTCGAGCCCTTCAGCGCGCCTTCGCCCTTGGTGTCGAAGAAGTGGGTGTAGTTGATGCCGACGCCGATGTACGGCTGGATCATGCTGTCGGGCAGGATGTGCCATTGCAGGCTGAGCGTGGGCGGCAATTGCTTGGTGGAGCCGATCTTGCCCAGGTTGCTGCCGCTGACGTCATGCTGGAAGGGCCAGGCGCCCAGCAGTTCGATGCCGATGTTGCGGGTGGCCATGTAGGCCAGGGTGAAGCTGGGGCGCACGTTGTTGCTCACACCCAGCTTGACGCTGCCGTCGAGCACCGTGCCATTGTTTTGCGAGGGGCGGACTTGCGTGACGCCGACGCGGAACAGCACGTCGCCAGCTTCGTGGGCGTGGGCGGGGGCGGCAAAGGCGCCGGCAGCGATCAAACCGGCAATGGCGGTGGCGCGGATACGCCCGTTCAGCGAAAACATTTTCTTCTCCGATCTTTCCGTGTGGGGTGAGACGACAGGTTCTCAGACCGCCCCGTCCCCGTGCTTGACGTGTGTCAAATCGTGAAAAGACCGTTTTCGAAGAGTGGTTATGCCGCAACAGCTGCGGTTAACCGCAACGACAAATAAAAAAACGCCGCCGGCGCGCAAGGCGTCCGACGGCGTTCATAGGTCGTGATGCGATCAACGCGGCAGTTCGCTGCTTCCCATCAGATAGGCATCGACCGAGCGTGCGCACTGGCGGCCTTCGCGGATGGCCCACACGACCAGCGACTGGCCGCGGCGCATGTCGCCGGCGGTGAAGACCTTTTCTACATTGGTGCGGTAGTCGTCGGTGTTGGCGCGCACGTTGCCGCGGCCATCGCGATCCACGCCGAACGCGTCCAGCACGTTCTGCACGGGCGACACGAAGCCCATGGCCAGCAGCACCAGGTCGGCCTTGATCTCGAACTCGGAGCCCTCGACCTCGCGCATCTTCATCTGGCCGGTGGCGTCGTCCTTGAACCATTCGACGCGCGCGCCGACCAGTTTTTCGACCTTGCCGTTGGCGCCTTTGAGCAGCTTGGTGGTCACGGACCAGTCGCGCTCGCAGCCTTCCTCGTGCGAGGACGACGTGCGCATCTTCAGCGGCCAGTACGGCCACGTCATGGTCTTGTTTTCGGACTCGGGCGGCTGAGGCATCAGTTCGAATTGCGTGACCGACGCCGCGCCGTGACGGTTGCTGGTGCCGACGCAGTCGGAACCCGTGTCGCCACCGCCGATCACCACCACGTGCTTGCCCTTGGCCAGCGTCTGGTTGGTGAGGCGGTCGCCGGCCACGGCCTTGTTCTGCTGGCGCAGGAAGTCCATGGCGAAGTACACGCCGTCGAGCTCACGGCCCGGCACCGGCAGGTCGCGCGGCGTCTCGGAGCCGCCGCTCATCACGACGGCGTCGAATTCGGCCATCAGCGATTTCGGCGTGCGCACGGTCAGGCCATCGGCCACGGGATCCTTCGGATCGCCGACGTAGGTCGACGGCGCAAATTCCACGCCCTCGGCTTCCATCTGCGAGATGCGGCGGTCGATCTGGTGCTTCTCGAGTTTGAAGTCGGGAATGCCGTAGCGCAGCAGGCCGCCGATGCGGTCGCTCTTTTCGAACAGGGTCACCGAGTGGCCCGCGCGCGCCAGTTGCTGCGCGCACGCCATGCCGGCAGGTCCCGAGCCCACGACGGCGACCTTCTTGCCCGTCTTGCGCACCGGCACTTGCGGCGCCACCCAGCCTTCGGCCCAACCCTTGTCGATGATCGCGTGCTCGATGGACTTGATGCCGACAGCGTCGCTGTTGATGTTCAAGGTACAGGCGGCTTCGCAGGGCGCCGGGCAGATGCGGCCCGTGAACTCCGGGAAGTTGTTGGTGGAGTGCAGGACGTCCAGCGCGCGGCGCCAGTCCTGCTTGTACACCAGGTCATTCCAGTCCGGGATGATGTTGTTGACCGGGCAGCCGTTGTTGCAGAACGGAATGCCGCAGTCCATGCAGCGCGCCGCCTGCTGCTTGGCCTGATCGTCCGTCAGGTGCAGCACGAATTCGCGCCAGTTCTTCAGCCGCTTCTGCGGGGCCTCGGAGGCCTCCTGCAGACGCTGAAATTCCATAAATCCAGTGATTTTTCCCATGGTATCCCTCACGCAGCCAGTTGTTGCGGGTTGGCTGCACGCCACATTTCACCCAATGCGCGGCGGTAGTCCGTCGGCATGATCTTCACGAATTTGCCGCGCGAGGCTTCCCAGTCACCCAGGATTTCGCGGGCACGGTAGCTGCCGGTGTAGCGGAAGTGGTCTTCCACGAGGCGGCGCAGGATGGACTCGTCCGTCTCGCGTTCGCCACCACGCTGCGCGCTGTGCCAGATGTCGATGTTGTTCAGCGACTGCTGCTCGGCATGCGGCACCACCGATTCCAGTTCCACCATGGACAGGTTCACGCGATGCTTGAGCGTGCGGTCCGGATCCCAGACGTACGCCACGCCGCCGGACATGCCCGCCGCGAAGTTGCGGCCGGTGGAACCCAGCACGACGACAGTGCCGCCGGTCATGTATTCGCAGCCGTGGTCGCCGGTGCCTTCCACGACGGTGGCCGCGCCCGAGTTGCGTACGGCAAAGCGTTCGCCCGCCACGCCGTTGAAGAACGCCTCGCCTGCCAGCGCACCGTACAGCACGGTATTGCCGGCAATGATGTGGTCGGGGCCGAAGCCGCGGAAGTCGTTGGGCGAGCGCACGATGATGCGGCCGCCGGACAGGCCTTTGCCCACGTAGTCGTTGCCTTCGCCCACCAGGTCCATCGTGATGCCGTGCGCCAGGAACGCGCCGAAGCTCTGGCCGGCGGTGCCGTTGCACTGGATGTGGATGGTGTCGTCGGGCAGGCCGTCATGGCCGTAGCGCGAGGCCACGGCGCCGGACAGCATTGCACCGATCGTGCGGTTGCGGTTGCGCACCGGCACGATGAACGAGACCTTCTCGCCACGCTCCAGCGCGGGCTTGCTGCGTTCGATCAGCAGGTGATCCAGCGCGCCGGCCAGGCCGTGGTCCTGCTCTTCGGTCTGGTGCACTTCGGCGTCGGACACCGTCTGGTGGAACACGCGGGTGAAGTCCAGCCCTTGCGCCTTCCAGTGCTCGACGCCCGAACGCATGTCCAGCAGATCCGCGCGGCCGATCAGGTCGTCGAACTTGCGGATGCCGAGCTGGGCCATGATTTCGCGGACTTCCTCGGCGATGAAGAAGAAGAAGTTCACGACGTGCTCGGGCTTGCCCTGGAACTTCTTGCGCAGCGCGGGATCCTGCGTGGCCACGCCCACCGGGCAGGTGTTCAGGTGGCACTTGCGCATCATGATGCAGCCTTCGACGACCAGCGGCGCGGTCGCGAAGCCGAATTCGTCAGCGCCCAGCAGCGCGCCGATGACGACGTCGCGGCCGGTCTTCATCTGGCCGTCGGCCTGCACCCGGATGCGGCTGCGCAGGCGGTTCAGCACCAGCGTCTGCTGCGTTTCTGCCAGACCCAGTTCCCACGGCGTACCCACGTGCTTGATGGACGACACCGGCGATGCGCCCGTGCCGCCGTCATGGCCGGCGATCACGACGTGGTCGGCCTTGGCCTTGGCCACGCCCGCGGCGACCGTGCCGACGCCGACTTCGGACACCAGCTTGACCGAGATCGAGGACTTGGAATTGACGTTCTTCAGGTCGTGAATGAGCTGCGCCAGGTCTTCGATCGAGTAGATGTCATGGTGCGGCGGGGGCGAGATGAGGCCCACGCCCGGCACCGAGTAGCGCAGCTTGGCGATGTATTCCGACACCTTGTGGCCGGGCAACTGGCCGCCTTCGCCGGGCTTGGCGCCCTGCGCCATCTTGATCTGGATCTGGTCGGCGGACGACAGGTACTCGGCGGTCACGCCGAAACGGCCCGAGGCGACCTGCTTGATCTTCGAACGCAGCGAGTCGCCCTTCTTGAGTTCGACGTCGGCTTCGATGCGGTCCGTGCCCAGCACCGAGGCCAGCGTGTCGCCGTCCTTGATGGTGCTCTTGCCTTCGCGCATTTCGGCGCGGTAGCGCAGTTCGTCCTCGCCGCCTTCGCCGGTGTTGGACTTGCCGCCGATGCGGTTCATGGCAACGGCCAGCACCGAGTGGGCCTCGGTCGAGATCGAACCCAGCGACATGGCGCCGGTGGCAAAGCGCTTGACGATTTCCTTGGCCGGCTCGACGTCGTCCAGCGGAATGGCGCGCGACGGGTCGAAGCGGAACTCGAACAGGCCGCGCAGCGTCATGTGACGGCGGCTCTGGTCGTTGATGATCTGCGCGTACTCCTTGTACGTGCGGTAGTTGTTGGCGCGGGAAGCGTGCTGCAGCTTGGCGATCGAATCCGGCGTCCACATGTGCTCTTCGCCGCGGACGCGATAGGCGTATTCGCCGCCGGCATCCAGGTCGTTGGCAAGCACGGGGTCGGCGCTGAAGGCGGCGCGGTGCTGGCGCAGCGCTTCCTCGGCGACCTGGAAGATGCCGATTCCTTCGATGTTGGAGGCGGTGCCGGTGAAGTACTTGTTCACCAGGGCGCTCTGCAGGCCGACGGCTTCGAAGATCTGCGCGCCGGTGTACGACATGTACGTGGAAATGCCCATTTTGGACATGACCTTGTTCAGGCCCTTGCCCAGCGCCTTGATGTAGTTTTTCACGGCCTTTTCGGGGTCATTCATCTTGCCCAGCGATTCGAGCGCCAGGTAGGGGTGAATGGCTTCGGCGCCGTAGCCTCCCAGGAGCGCGAAGTGGTGCACTTCGCGGGCCGAACCGGTTTCGACGACGAGACCCGTGTTGGTGCGCAGGCCGGCGCGGATCAGGTGCTGGTGCACGGCCGAGGTGGCCAGCAGCGCGGGGATGGCCACGCGCTCGCTGTCGACCAGGCGGTCCGACACGATCAGGATGTTGTAGCCGCTGCGCACCGCGTCGACGGCGCGCGCGCACAGGGCCGCCACGCGGGCTTCGATGCCTTCGGGACCCCAGGCGGCGGGATACGTGATGTCCAGCTCGAAGCTGCGGAATTTCTTGCCCGTGACCTGGTCGATGTCGCGGATCTGCGCCATCGCGGCGAAGTCCAGCACCGGCTGGGACACTTCCAGACGCAGCGGCGGGTTGACGTTGTTGATGTCCAGCAGGTTCGGCTTGGGACCGATGAAGGACACCAGCGACATCACGAGCTGTTCGCGGATCGGGTCGATCGGCGGGTTCGTGACCTGCGCGAACAACTGGCGGAAATAGTTGTAGAAGGGCTTGGCGCGGTCCGACAGCACGGCCAGCGGGGCATCGTTGCCCATCGAGCCGATGACTTCCTCGCCGCTCGCGGCCATGGGTTCCAGGATGAACTTGTAGTCTTCCTGGGTCCAGCCGAACGCCTGCTGGCGGTCCAACAGCGACACGGACGATTGCGTGGCGACGGCGACCTGACGCGGCGCGGGCAGCGATTCCAGCTTGATCTGCAGGCGTTCGATCCACTGGCGGTACGGACGGCTGTTGGCCAGTTGCAGCTTGATCTCGGCGTCGTCGATGATGCGGCCTTGTTCCAGGTCGATCAGGAACATCTTGCCCGGCTGCAGGCGCCACTTCTTGACGATGCGGTTTTCGGGAATCGACAGCGTGCCGGCTTCCGAGGCCAGGATGACCATGTCGTCATCGGTGACCAGGTAGCGGGCGGGACGCAGGCCGTTGCGGTCCAGCGTGGCGCCGATCTGGCGGCCATCGGTGAACGCGACCGCGGCGGGGCCGTCCCACGGCTCCATCATGGCGGCGTGGTACTCGTAGAAAGCGCGGCGGCTTTCGTCCATCTGCGTGTGCTGTTCCCAGGCTTCCGGGATCATCATCATCATGGCGTGGGCCAGCGAGTAGCCCGAATTCACCAGCAGTTCCAGGCAGTTGTCGAACGTCGCGGTGTCCGACTGGCCTTCATAGACGATCGGGTACAGCTTCTTCAGGTCGTCGCCCAGCACGGCCGACTGCATCATGCCTTCGCGGGCGCGCAGCCAGTTGAAGTTGCCCTTGACCGTGTTGATCTCGCCGTTGTGGGCGATCATGCGGTACGGGTGAGCCAGCGGCCAGGCGGGGAACGTGTTGGTCGAGAAACGCTGGTGAACCAGCGCAAGCGCGGACACCGTGCGGGTGTCGGCCAGGTCGCGGTAGTAGCGGCCAACCTGATCGGCCAGCAGCAGGCCCTTGTAGACCACGGTGCGCACCGAGGCCGAGGGCACGAAGTATTCCTTGCCGTGCGCCAGGTGCATGTTCTGGATGGCGTGGCTGGCGGTCTTGCGAATGACGTACAGCTTGCGTTCCAGCGCGTCCGGCACCATCACGTCGGCGCCGCGGCCGATGAACAGCTGGCGGATCACGGGTTCGCAGTCGCGCACGGTGGGCGACATGGGCATGTCGACATCCACCGGCACGTCGCGCCAGCCCAGCACGACCTGACCCTCGGCGCGCACCGAGCGCTCGAGTTCCTGTTCGCAGGCCAGGCGCGAGGCCGTTTCCTTGGGCAGGAACACCATGGCCACGCCGTACTCGCCGGGCGGGGGCAGGATGATGCCTTGCTGGCTGAGTTCGTCGCGGTACAGCGTGTCGGGGATCTGGATCAGGATGCCCGCGCCGTCGCCCATGAGCTTGTCAGCGCCGACCGCGCCGCGGTGGTCCAGGTTTTCCAGAATCTTCAGACCCTGCTGGATGATCGCGTGGCTTTTCTTGCCCTTGATGTGGGCAACGAAGCCGACGCCGCAGGCATCATGTTCGTTCTTGGGGTTGTACAGGCCCTGGGCCGAAGGCAGGCCGATGCGGCTGGCATCGACGGGTACTGCCTTGGAGGTGGGACAGGATTCGGTCTTGGTAATTTGGGGCATGGCGCGCTCCGCAGTGGGCCTGCGTCTAATGTTGCAGTGCAGGAGTCGGACAATACCCCCGACGGCAGTAGGGCGCAACAGAAACAAATAGGGTGCGACCCTAATTAAATCAGTGCTCCGTCATAGTGCATAAATATGGGGACACAGCAACAGCCGCGCCGATATTGACTGTCTTTGGGGCAGGTGGTTTGCCACACTGATCCAAGGGCCTGAAACGGTGCAAACTGATGTTATACGTCCCCGTTTAAAAGGGAGTTTTTTCTGTCTGGGATCAACGTCGAGTGTGGCGAAATCGCACGGTATTGGGACGAGGGTTCCGCGACGACACAAGTCAGGGCTCGCGCGTGGGCGCGCAGGTCTCTCGGGTCGACCGAAGTCCTTCTGCTGCAAAGCGGCACAGTGACGCCGGAGGCAGGCAAACAAAACCCGCCGAGATGGCGGGTCGGGGATTAGGAATTGTTGACCGGCGGCGTGGAGGGCGTTGGCGCCGGCGGACTGGACTCGATGTCTGCGGGCGCCGCGGCGGGCTTCTTGCGCGGGCGTCCACGCTGGCCGGGCGCCACGCGCCGGCTGGCGGTGTGCGCCAGGCTGGCAATGAAGCTGGGGCCGCCCAGCGCCCACTGGCCAGAGACCGCCTGGTCGATGCGCTGGGTTTCCTCGCGCGACAGCCCATCTTGCAGCCGCTTGCGGTAATTGGCCTGCCGGTCGAAAGGCGTGTTGCCGCAAGCCCAGTAATCGGCGTGATCGGATTGCCATTGCGCGGGGGCGGCGCTGGTGTTGCCGGTATGGCTGGACGCGGACGACCACGGCCACGAATCGGGATCCTGCGAGGCGCCGCTGCGAACCGGATACGTCTCCAGCCAGACCAGCGAAGGCAGCACCCACGCGCCGGGTTCCAGCAAGGCGGACCGGTATCGACCCGCGAACACCCGGCCGCCGCGCAGCCGTGCCGCGAGATTGCGGCCCAGCGTCTGCATCAACCGGGGCAGGCCTTCTTCGTCGGCCGGCGTGGCAAGAAGCAGGATGCGGTCGTTGGCGAGGAGCCAGCCGTGCACCGATACCCGGTGCCGCTGGGCCGATTCGCCCAGCCACGTGGCGAGCTGATTCAGGATGTCGGCGGGCGCAGGTTGCGATGGCGCCGCCAATGGCTGAATAAAGTTGGCCTGCACCAGTTGGGGCAGCCCAGGGGCATACAGACGGGGCAGACGGGCCATAGTGTCAGGGCTTGCGTATCAGGAAGAACGGGTTGTCTTCACTCACGGTATATAAATAGTGCCACGATGGGCGCTGGTCAAGTCCCGTGACCACAATCTGAGCGCGGAATCGTATTTTTTTGTGGCGGGCGCTCATTGAGGGGCAGGTTAACATTCGGCGACGGAACGTCGCACCGTGGATTCCCCTAATCCACCGACGTTTTACCCCCCGCTTTCCCCCTCTTTCTACCGGAGCAAGTCAATGGCCGCGTCCCTCGAACTCATCTCGCAGCATCGGTGCTTCGGCGGCACGCAGCGCTTTTACCGCCACGACTCCACCGAGATCGGCCTGCCCATGCGTTTTTCGGTCTATGTGCCGCCGCAGGCCGAGCACGGTCCGGTGCCGGTGCTGTTCTACCTGGCGGGCCTGACCTGCACCGAAGAAACCTTCATGATCAAGGCCGGGGCGCAGCGGCTGGCAGCGGAATTGGGCGTCATGCTGGTGGCGCCCGACACCAGCCCGCGCGGTGCCGGCGTGCCCGGCGAGGAAGAAAGTTGGGACCTGGGCACCGGTGCCGGCTTTTATGTCGACGCCACCACGCCCGCATGGCGCGACCACTACCGCATGTACAGCTACGTCACCCAGGAGCTACACGCCATCGTCACCGGCGGCGCGCTGCCGGGCGACGCCTCGCGGACCGGCATCTTTGGTCACTCCATGGGCGGCCATGGCGCGCTGGTGCTGGCGCTGCGCAACCCCGGCAAATTCCGTTCGGTCTCGGCATTTGCGCCGATCGCGGCGCCCAGCCAATGCCCGTGGGGCAAGAAGGCTTTCGGCGCCTACCTGGGCGCGCAAGCCGAGGATTGGGCGGCCTACGATGCGTCCGCCCTGATGCGCGGATTGCAGCAGCCCTTCCCTGGCGGCATCCTCATCGACCAGGGCGACGCCGACCAATTCCTGGCCGAGCAGTTGTATCCCGAGGTATTTGAGGCCGCCTGCGCCGCCGCCGGACAGCCGCTCACCCTGCGCCGCCAGGCCGGCTACGACCATGGCTATTACTTCATCTCGACGTTCATCGAAGATCACATCCGGTTTCACGTCGAGCGGCTTGGAAAACCGGGCGCCTGAAGACGCGCTTCTATACTGGGAAGCCTGCCGCGGCGGGTGGCGGCTTCCTGCGCCCGCCGCGCTGCACACCGCGGCGGCTTGAATAGGAACGCCTGATTTGATCAACGGAATCGCTCCCTTCGCCTGGATCCTGCTGGGCGCCGTCATCGTTCTCTTGCCCGGCATCGTCATGCTGCTGGGCCGGGGCGGCCCTCGCGACGAGCGCGGTCGCCGCATGTTCCAGTTCCGGCCGATCCGCCGCGCGTGTGGCTTGCTGCTGGTGTGCCTGGGGTGCGTATCGGGCCTGCTCGCGCTGTCGCTGGTACAGTTCGTACGCCTGACCACCGACCAGCCGGTCGCCCGCATCGACATCCGCCAACAGGCCGAGGGCCAGTTTCAGGTCAACGCCAACGCCCCGGGCATCGGCGACAAGCAATATGTGCTGTACGGCGACCAATGGCAGATCGACGCCCGTGTCGTGCGCTGGAAACTGCCGGCGCTGATGGCGGGCGTGCCGCCGCTGTACCGGTTGGAGCGCCTGTCGGGCCGCTACAGCGACGCCGCCCGCGAAGCCACGGCCACGCGTTCGGTGCATCCCCTCGATGACTGGCCCGCGCCGGACCTCGGATCCCTGAAGAAAAGTTTTCCGAACTGGTTCCCCTTTGTCGATGTCCAATTTGGCAGCGGCGCCTACATGCCCCTGTTCGACGGGGCCCGCTACCAGGTCTTCATGGACCCGCGCGGCGCGCTTTTCATCCGTCCGGACGGCGAAGCCACCGCCGAAGGGCTGAAGCGCCTGGGATGGTGAAGGGCTCCCGGCGCACCGAATAAATGGGGACGCGCTACAGGAATGAAACTTTGACGCGTCGCAACAGTCGAATTAGCACTCCTATTACTTGAGTGCTAACATCGAATTCATGTCGTTATCTCGCCATCCGGAGACCCCCGCTATGAAGCAACCCAGTACCTCGTTGACCGCCTCCGGCAACGCTCTGGCGTTGGCCATCGCCAATCCGGGCGCTCTCGGTACGATCGACGCTTATATTTCCGCGGTCAACCGCCTGCCGGTGTTGTCCGCGGATCGCGAAACAGAACTCGGCCGCCGCCTGCGCGACCAGGAAGACCTGGGCGCCGCCCGCGAGCTGATTCTTTCGCATCTGCGTCTTGTGGTGTCCGTGGCCCGTCAGTATCTGGGTTACGGCCTGCCCCACGCCGACCTCATCCAGGAAGGCAACGTCGGCCTGATGAAGGCCGTCAAACGTTTCGACCCCGAGCGCGGCGTGCGCCTGGTGTCGTTCGCCGTGCACTGGATCAAGGCCGAAATCCACGAATACATCATCCGCAACTGGCGGCTGGTCAAGGTGGCCACGACCAAGGCGCAGCGCAAGCTGTTCTTCAACCTGCGCAGCATGCGTCCCGACGGCCAGACCCTGGACCCGGATCAGGTCGACCACATCGCTCGCGAGCTGAACGTGCGCCACGAAGACGTGAGCGAAATGGAAGTCCGCATGTCCGGCCGCGACATGTCGCTGGAAAACCAGGACGATGACGACGACAGCTACGCGCCGATCGCCTACCTGTCCGACGAGGGCCGCCAGGAACCCACGCGCGTGCTGGAGCGCGCCGCGCGCGATCATCTGCAAAGCGCCGGCCTGACCACTGCGCTCGAAGCGCTGGATCCGCGCTCGCGCCGCATCGTCGAAGCCCGCTGGCTGCAGGACGACGGCGGCGCCACGCTGCACGAGCTTGCGCAAGAGTTCGGCGTGTCGGCCGAACGCATCCGCCAGATCGAAGCGGCGGCGCTCAAGAAGATGCGCGGCAACCTCGCTTCGTGATTCCTGCTCCGCGCACGAAAAAGGCCGCACATTGCGGCCTTTTTCTTTGGCGTGTGACATCCGCGCTTCTTGCAGCGGGTATCCCTGGCGGCAGGTGGCCAATAAATTGATACAAATTCGGGGGCAAATTTTCTGCGTTCGCAGAAACTTAATGAGGAAGGCGCCGCCTAACTTCATGTAGACCGCGAACTTCGGTTAGCAGTCTTGTCATCCGTCTCGGCTTCTCCTCTTTCCCCTCCCCTATGAGACGGATGCTTGCGGGGCACCTAGCATATCGGTGCCCCGTTTTTTATGCGCGCTCGGAACGCAGCGCACATCCAAAACGCAGCCTCCATATATAAAACGCAGCCCCATTTGGAACGCAGCGCGCATATCGCACGCAGCCCCCAAACAGATCAAGCTGCGCGCGCGCTGTCTGGCGCTTGCAGCGCGGTGTGCCACAGCGCGTCCTGCACGCGGCGCACGCCGGTTGCCATCGACCCATCCTGATACAGCTTGATCCACCGGTAGCCCGGCGCCATGTTGTCGACGATGTGCTTGCCGTCGCGGATGCTGAACTGAAAGCACGTTGACGGCGTGGCCAGCATGCGCAGATTGTGGCGGCGGCGGTCGAACTCGTGGTGCACATGGCCCCACAGCAGCACGCGCACCTGCGGAAACCGCGCCAGCAGCTTGAAGAGCGCCTGCGGGTTGTCGATCATCATCGAGTCATGCCAGTGGCTGTCGATCTGCATCGGGTTGTGATGCATCGCCACCAGCGTGTGGCGGTTGGGCGCCTGGGCCAGCGCCGCTTCCAGCATGTCGAGTTCGCTGTTGCACAGATGGCCTGCGTTCGATCCGGGCACCGTCGTGTCCAGCGTGACGATGCGCCATGCGCCCACGTCCGTCACCGGCATCGACCAGTCGGACAATTCCTGGCGCAGGACGGACGGTTGATCGTGGTTGCCCGGCAGGCAGCGGATGGTCGCGCGATCCAGCGCGGCCGATTCGGACAGGATGCGCGCAAAGCGCTGGTAGCCTGCGGCCTCGCCATCCTGCGACAGGTCGCCCGTGGCGAGCAGCAGGTCGGGATGCTTGCCGTCGGCCTCGATCTGGCGCAGTACGGCGCGCAGGCTCGCGTCGGTATTGACGCCCAGCATCGACGTTTCGGGCTCGCCGAAAAGATGGCTATCGGTCAACTGGACGAGCATCGCGGGCGCGTCGTGGCGCCGGGTCAAGGTGTGGATGCGTGCCACGTGCCGCTCCTGCAAAAGTTCGCGTGATGCCACATTACCCAAAAAACATGGCGCGGCACGTATCGCAAGCGTCCATTGGGGTAACGAAACGTGCATTCTCCACGATTCCCGTCACGTCCCGCCCGCGAGCGCCGGAAAAAAGCCGCTATTCTTGTGGAACTTCTCATACGCACTACGATCGGGACGCGGCGCTACCCATGGATGTTGGTTTTCTCGTATTTGGTCTTGCGGGCCTGCTCACGCTGGTCTGCTTCATGCCGCCCCTGGCCGGCCGCGTCAAGCTGCCTTATTCGGTGCTGCTCGCTATCGTTGGCTGTCTGCTCGGGATCGTCATTCACGTGCACGGCTGGGCGCCCGCCTGGATCGGCGACTTTCTCGATTCGCTGGAGCGCTTTGAGATCTCGTCAGAGACCTTCCTGATGGTGTTCCTGCCGGTGCTGCTCTTTGAGACGGCACTGTCGATGAACGTGCGGCGGCTGATGGACGACATCGGTCCGATCCTGATGATGGCCATCGTGGCCGTGGTTGTCTGCACCGTCGTGGTCGGCGTAACGCTGGACGCCATCTCGCCCTACGGGCTGGTGGTGTGCCTGCTGCTCGGCGCCATTGTGGCCACGACCGATCCGGTGGCGGTGGTCGGCATCTTTCGCGAAGTGGGCGCGCCCAAGCGACTGACCACGCTGGTCGAGGGCGAAAGCCTGTTCAACGACGCGGCGTCCATCGCGCTGTATTCCGTGCTGCTGGCGGTGCTGAGCGGGAAGGGCGAGCTGTCCGTCAGCGGCATCTTCAACGACTTCATCGTGCACTTCATCGGCGGCGGCGTGGCCGGCTTTGCGATGGGGCGCCTGGCCTGTTTCCTGTTTGCCTGGCTGCGCGGCTTTCCCACGGCCGAGATCACGCTGACCCTGACGCTGGCCTATCTGTCCTTCTTCATTTCCGAGCACTACCTGAATGTCTCGGGCGTGGTCGCCACCGTGATCGCGGGTCTCGTGGTGGGGTCCACCGGCCGCACGCGCATGTCCCCCACCACCTTCGAGCATCTGTCCAGCGCGTGGGAGCAGTTTGGCTTCTGGGCCAATTCCCTCATCTTCCTGTTTGCCGCCATGCTGATCCCCAAGCTGATGGCCGCGGCCGATTGGCAGGAACTGGTGCTGGTGGGCGTGGTGTTCGTCGTGACGCTGGTGGCGCGCGGGATTGTGGTGTTCGGACTGCTGCCGTTGTTGGGCCTGACGCGGTTGGGCACCAAGGTCAGCAATCCCTACAAGGTGGTGATGCTGTGGGGCGGACTGCGCGGCGCCGTGTCGCTGGCGCTGGCGCTAGCGGTGACCGAACAGACCGGCGTGCCCGAAGAGGCGCGCCAGTTCATTGCCGTAGCCACGACCGGGTTCGTGCTGATGACCTTGTTCGTCAACGGCATCAGCTTGCGGCCGCTGATCCGGATGCTCGGGCTGAACCAGCTGTCGCCCGTGGAGCGCACCATCCGCAACCAGGTGCTGGCCGTGGCGCTGGAAGACCTGCAGGGCAAGACCGAGGAAGTCGCCAAGGCCGAGCATATCGGCAACGAAGTGCGCGACCGCATCCGTGCGGTGTTCGACGCCAGCCTGGCCAGCGTGCACGACGGCCGGGTCAGCCAGATGACCGACGAGCAGCGCGTGGCCGTTGGCTTGGCCATCGTGGCGCAGCGCGAAGAGGAAATGTTCTTCGACATCCTGAAGGCGCAGATCGTGGACTGGCGCATGGCCGAAACGCTGCTGGCGCGGGCCGAGCGGCTGGAAGACGCGATCCGGCTGGGCGGCGTGGAGGGCTTCGAGCGCGCCATTGCCGCCGACGTCCGCTATTCGACGGGCTTCCGGCTGGCGCTGCGGCTGCATTACGTATTCGGATTTCAAGGCTGGCTGGCGCGCGAGCTTGGCCAACGCTTTGCCAACCTGATGAGCAAGCGGTCGGTCGCGCAGCGCTTGATCGGCTTTGCCCGCGAACAGATCACGCCGCTGCTTGGCGAAGAGGCCACGCAGCGCATCGTGTCGCTGCATCAGCGACGCCTGGACCTGATCGAAAACGCCATGCAGGCGCTGAACCTGCAATATCCGTCGTACGCCCAATGGCTGCAGGAAAGCTATCTGGGCCGAGTAGCCCGCGAGCTCGAACGCATCCGCTACCGCGACATGCTTGAGCAGTTCCTGATCAGCGGCGAAGTCTATGCCGACCTGACCGAGCAACTGAAAAGCCGCTGGGCGCACATCGACAAGCATCCGCCGCTGGACATCGAAATGAGCGCGGCCGAACTCATCAAGCGCGTGCCGCTCTTTGAAGGCCTGTCGCCCGATTCGCTGCGTGCCATCAGCAAGCTGCTCAAGCCGCGCCTGGCCCTGCCGGACCAGCGGGTCCTCACCAAGGGGCGGCACGGCGAGGAGATGTGCTTCGTGGCATCAGGCGCGGTGGCGGTCCATCTGCCCGACAACACCATGATCGAACTGGGCAGCGGCGAATTCTTTGGCGAGCTGGGCCTGCTGGGCGAAGAGCAACTGACGCCGGACGTGACGTCGCTGGGGTACAGCAAGCTTTTGATGCTGTCTTCGCGCGACTTCCATGCGCTGCTGGCCCGCGACGAAAACCTGCGTGACCGCATCCAGGTGGTGGCCAAACAGCGGTTGCGCGCGATTGAAGTCTGGAAGCAGTTTTCGCAGGCCTCCGCGGCGGCGGCGGCCACGCCCGCGCCGGTCGCAGGACCTAGTCCGGCGCAGGCGGCCGAAGCCGCAGAAGCGGCGGGCGCCGGCGGTCCGCCGCAAGCCGAGGATCTGCGGGCGGCGCGTGAGCTGCGCGGCGAGCCTGCGGACGGCGATGATGTGTCGGGCGCCGCTGCGTCGGGCGCCGACGCGTCGGGCCCCGCCGCGCCAGGCGGTCCCGTGCTGGGAGCGCCGGAACCGGCGTCCCGTTAGACGTAGTCTGCCGGGGGCGCCATCGCGCGCGTGCCGGCAAATGTCATTGGAAGTGGCTGGGCCCGCCCCGCGGGCACAGCCCGGTTCAGCGATTCAGATCGAGATGTCGCCGGCGGCCTGGCGCCGCATGATGTCCTCGACCAGCACGAGGGCGGCTTCCAGCGTGAACTCGCCTTCGGCGATATGGTGCAAGGCCGTCGCGATGTCGACGGTCGCGATTTCCATGACCTCGCCATCACGGTTGGCGGGCCGCGCGTCAGGCGCCAGGATGCACGTGCTGGTCAGCACGTCTTCAACTTGATAGCCCTCGGGCAGCCGGCGGTGGATGCGCAGGATCGTGCGCAGCGGCGTGCGGCGCGCAAGGTCGGGTTCGTCCAGGCCAGCTTCTTCGCCGCATTCGCGCACCAGCGCCAGTTCCAAGTCCTCGCCCCTTCCCGCCAGTCCACCGACCAGTGTGTCCCACATACCGGGATCGGTTGACTTGCTGAGCGAGCGCCGGGCGACCCACAGCTTGCCGTCGGGCGTCCACGCGTTCAGATGCACGGCCTTGGTCAACAGACCCAGCGGCCGCACGGCCGCGCGTTCGATGACGCCCAGCGCCTCGTCGCCATCCAGAACGTCCAGCAATTCATCGCGCCAGCCGCGCAGGCAGTTGGCTTGGCGCAACAGTTCCGCGGCCTGTTCCAGCACGGTGTTCAGCGCATTGCCGGGGGCAAGGCCCTCGCCGATGCGAAGTGCGGCGTCGTCCGCGCGCATTTGCGGCGCATCGCGCAGCGCGTCGCAGGCCGCGTGCGTGGCCCAGCCGCAGCGGCGCCCCGCTATATATAGAGCGCGCGCGCCTTCCGGGGCGGGCTCCTGCGCGCGGGCGCACAGGGCGGCATACAAATCGGGCAACTGCTTTTGCATTGTGGCGCCAAGGAGATGAGGTTGCTGGCGATTTTAAGCCACCCGGTTTACGGCCCGCAGTCAAGGGGCGAGCGCACATGGGGGCGGGCCGCATGAATTCAAGAGCACTAAATTACATCTGTTTGCGCGTCCGCTATAATCCGCCAGTTTCTTTGTGATTTCGAGAGGGAACGACAGGGCCGCTCTATCTCCCTGCATCGCCCTGCCATCTAATAATTGCGTGTTGCCCGTATTCCGGTGACTTCCGCCACCAGCAAATGGGCCTTCGCGCCGTATTTCGAGGTAAGCATGAAGAAGTGGAGAGGGATACTGGGGGCTTGTGCGATGCTGATTGGCGGCGTGGCCGGTGCCCAGGTGCAAAACATGCCCGGCGGTCCGAAGGTCAATCAGCTGAACCTGCATGAAGGCGTCACCGCGATTTCGCGCGACATCATGTGGCTGCATTGGTTGCTGCTCACGATCTGTATTGTGATTTTCATCGGCGTCTTCGGAGTGATGTTCTACTCCATCTGGGCGCACCGGAAGTCCCGCGGCCACAAGGCGGCGACCTTCCACGAACACCTGGGCGTCGAAGTCGCCTGGACCGTCATCCCCTTCATCATCGTCATCGCCATGGCGCTGCCGGCCACCAAGACGGTCGTCGCCATGAAGGACACTTCCAGCGCGGATCTGACCGTCAAGGTCACCGGCTATCAATGGAAGTGGGGCTACGAATATCTGGACGGCTCGGCCGCCGGCATCAAGTTCCTCTCCACGCTTTCCACGCCGCGCGCTCAGATCGAGAACCGCGAGCCCAAGGGCGAGTTCTATCTGATGGAAGTGGACAACCACCTGGTCGTCCCCGCCAACAAGAAGGTCCGCATCGTCCTCACGGCAGCCGACGTCATCCACTCGTGGATGGTTCCGGACTTCGGCGTGAAGCAGGACGCCATCCCCGGCTTCCTGCGTGACACCTGGTTCAACGCCGAAAAGCCTGGCATCTATCGCGGCCAGTGCGCGGAACTGTGCGGCAAGGACCACGCCTTCATGCCCATCGTCGTGGAAGTCCTGGCGCAGCCCGACTACGATAAGTGGGTTGAAGACCAAAAGAAGAAGATGGCGGCAAACGCCGACGATCCCAATAAAGAGTGGACGGAAGCTGAACTGGTTGCCCGCGGCGAAAAGGTTTTCGCGGCGAATTGCGTGGCCTGCCACCAGGCCAACGGCAAGGGCATTCCCGGTTCCTTCCCGCCGCTCGACGGAGACAAGGTTGTTCTGGGCCCCAAGGGGGAGCAGATCAACACCGTGCTGAAGGGCAAGCCCGGCACCGCCATGGCGGCGTTTGGCGGGCAGCTCAACGATGTCGAGATCGCAGCGGTCATCAGCTATACGCGCCATGCCTGGAGCAATGCCGGCAAGGGGCAGGACCCGACGGTTCTTCCGAAGGACATCACGCCCGCGCGCTGATTGCGCGCGCGCCGTTCCTTCACCGTAGAACCGGTTCCGTTTAGTCAGAGATACCCTGCCGCCCCGTTGGACGGGGCTGGCACTCAGCAGGAAGGAGTCCATCATGAGCAGCGTCACTGTAGACCACGTGTCGCCGGGCCACGGCCACGGTCACGATGACCACCACCACGGCGTGCCCACGGGCTGGCGCCGCTGGCTTTTTGCCACGAACCACAAAGACATCGGGACGATGTATCTCATCTTCTCGTTCGTCATGCTTCTTGAGGGCGGCACGCTGGCCCTCCTGCTGCGCACCGAGCTGTTCGAGCCCGGCCTGCAGTTCTTCCGCCCCGAGCTGTTCAACCAGTTCACCACGATGCACGGCCTGATCATGGTGTTCGGCGCCATCATGCCGGCCTTCGTGGGCTTCGCGAACTGGATGATCCCGATGCAGATCGGCGCGTCGGACATGGCGTTCGCGCGGATGAACAACTTCAGCTTCTGGCTGCTGCCGGTTGCCGCGATCATGCTGACCGCCTCGTTCTTCGTGCCGGGCGGCGCCACCGCCGCGGGCTGGACGCTGTACGCGCCGCTGTCGCTGCAGATGGGCCCCGGCATGGACCTGGCCATCTTCGCCATCCACATCATGGGCGCGTCGTCCATCATGGGCGCGATCAACATCATCGTGACCATCCTGAACATGCGGGCACCCGGCCTGACGCTGATGAAGATGCCGCTGTTCTGCTGGACCTGGCTGATCACCGCGTTCCTGCTGCTGGCCGTGATGCCGGTGCTGGCTGCCGCCATCACCATGGTGCTGACCGACCGCCACTTCGGCACGGGCTTCTTCAATGCCGCCGCCGGCGGTGACCCGGTCCTGTACCAGCACGTGTTCTGGTTCTTCGGGCACCCCGAGGTCTACATCATGATCTTGCCGGCGTTCGGTATCGTGTCGGCCATCGTGCCCGCGTTCGCCCGCAAGAAGCTCTTCGGCTACGCCTCGATGGTGTACGCCACCGCCTCCATCGCCGTGCTGTCGTTCATCGTGTGGGCGCACCACATGTTTACGACGGGCATGCCGGTGACCGGCCAGCTCTACTTCATGTACGCCACGATGCTCATCTCCATCCCGACCGGGGTGAAGGTGTTCAACTGGGTCGCGACGATGTGGCGCGGGTCCATGACGTTCGAGACGCCGATGCTGTTCTCCATCGGCTTCATCTTCGTGTTCACGATGGGCGGCTTCACCGGCCTGATCCTGTCGGTGGCGCCCATCGACATCCAGGTCCACGACACCTATTACGTGGTGGCTCACTTCCACTACGTGCTGGTGGCCGGCTCGCTGTTCGCGCTGTTTGCCGGCGCCTATTACTGGGTGCCGAAGTGGACGGGCCGCATGTACAGCGAAAAGCTGGGCAAGCTGCACTTCTGGTCCACGCTGATCTCGTTCAACGTGACCTTCTTCCCGATGCACTTCCTGGGTCTGGCCGGCATGCCGCGCCGCTACGCCGACTATGCCGCGCAATTCACGACGTTCCATCAGCTCGCCACCATCGGCGCGTTCTGGTTCGGCCTGTCGCAGCTGATTTTCCTGTGGGCGATCGTGCGCTGCTACATGGGCAAGGGCGAACCGGCCCCGGCCAAGCCGTGGGAAGGCGCCGAAGGACTGGAATGGACGGTGCCGTCGCCCGCGCCGTTCCATACCTTCGAAACGCCGCCCGAAGTGAAGTAAATCCCTATCCATGTTTCAGGTAGCACAGCAATGACACCCGAGCAGCGCCGCCGTAACAAGATCGCAGGACTGGTTCTTCTGGTTTTTGTCGTTGCTGTGTTTGCCTGGACGGTGATCCGCGGTTCGGCCTTGCTGACCGGCAAGGCCGTCGGCTAGAGGCCTGGTCATGAGCGACGACCTTCGCGAAACGTCTCAGCGCAAGCTGAGTTTCCTTCAGACGATGAAGGCGGTGGCGTGGGGGTTCTTCGGCGTGCGCAAGGGCGCGGGCTACCGTGAGGACAGCGCCAAGCTCAATCCGGTCCACGTCATCGTGGCCGGGCTGCTGGCAGCGGCAATCTTTGTGACTGTGCTGGTTTTAATTGTTCGTTGGGCCGTTTCCAGCCTGACTTGAATTACCTAAATCTAAATCTGTACCAGGGAGAAAGCCATGAGTGCAAGCCACTCGGTTCAAGGTAAAGAGGCACCGTACTACTTTGTCCCCGCCGACTCGGGCCATCCCGTGCGCATGGCCGTGGCACTGCTCTTCATGGGCCTGGGGGCCGCGGCCTGGGTCAACGGCGTGGACTGGGGCAAGTGGTCCGTGCTGGTGGGGTTCATCGGCGTCATCATCGTCATGTATTACTGGTTTGGCGACGCCATCCACGAATCCGAGACGGGCCTGAACAGCAAGCGCATCGACGGTTCGTACCGCTGGAGCATGAGCTGGTTCATCTTCTCCGAGGTGATGTTCTTCGCAGCGTTCTTTGGCGCGCTCTGGTACACGCGCACGATCACGACGCCGTGGCTGGGCGACATCGATCACCGCCTTATGCTGTGGCCGGACTTCCAGGCAGCGTGGCCGAACTTCGGCCCGGCTGGCGTGGTGGAACCCTTCCAGACCGTGGGCCCCTTCTGGCTGCCCACGATCAACACGGCCCTGCTGCTGAGCTCCGGCGTCACGCTGACCATCGCCCACCATGCGCTGCGTGAAAACCACCGCGGCAAGACGAAGTTCTGGCTGGCGGCCACCGTCATCCTGGGCTTTGTCTTCGTGGCCTGTCAGGCGTTTGAGTACATCCACGCCTACCAGGACCTGAACCTCAAGTTCAACTCGGGCGCGTACGGGTCGCTGTTCTACATGCTGACCGGCTTTCACGGGTTCCACGTGATCCTGGGCGCCACGATGCTCACGGTCATCCTGATTCGCCTGATCCGAGGCCATTTCACGGCGGACCATCACTTCGGCTTCGAAGGCGCGGCCTGGTATTGGCACTTTGTCGACGTGGTGTGGCTGGGCCTTTACCTGTTCGTGTATTGGTTCTAACTGCGTGGTCCAAGCTGTGGCCGGCGGCGCCGGCTGCGGCAGCGGCACGGGAAAGCGCGAAGGGATGACCGGGCGGCAAGCCGGCGTCCGTCGCGCTTTCGGGCCATCTGGCGGGACGCGCCAGCGGGCGCGGCGCAGGGTCCGGGGAACCGGGACCCGCGCAGCCTATCTAAAACCGGTGCTTTCGATCCAGCCCATGTAATGGGCGAACAGCACGAACAGGAACAGGGCGACCGACAGGCCGATGCGGACCGTCAGCGCGTTGACCGTGCGGTTGGTGGTACCTTTGTCCCGCATCAGGTAGACCAGGGCGGATGCCAGACTGGCCAGTATCCCGATGAAGGCCAGAACGACGAAAACGCGCATTGTGGTCTCCCGACTATTCAGATTTAGCAACGACAGATGTCCCGACCGCATTCCACCCGCTACACGGTAGCCGCCCTACTGCTGCTTGGCCTGACCGTGATGGTTCTGGTGTCGCTGGGGCAATGGCAATTGCGCCGCAGCGATGAGCGACGCGCCATTCTGGCCGCGATCGAAGCGGGCCGCAAGCAAGCGCCGCTGATGCTGACGCCGTCCACGCCGCCCGCCGACATGACGGCGTGGCGCGTGGCACAGGCAAGCGGCACGTGGCTGCCGCAATTCAGTGTACTGCTGGACAATCGCAACCATGAGGGCCGGCCGGGCTACTGGCTGGCCACGCCGCTGTTGCTGGATGCGGCCACGAATCGCGCGGTGCTGGTGCTGCGGGGCTGGCTGCCGCGCGTCATCCAGGGCCAGGGCGAACCGCAACTGCCGGCCACGCCCGAGGGCGTGCAGACCGTGCAAGGCGAGTTGTCCGTTCGCGTGCCGCGCATGTTCGAGCTGTGGTCGCTGAGCGGCACGGAAACCTCCACCCTGCCCGCGGCGCTGCCGGTGGCGGGCGCCGCGGTGCCGCAGGTGCAGAATCTGCCGCTGGACGCCTATGCCCGCGCGACCGGCCTGAATCTTTTGCCCACGGTGCTGAGCCAGGGCGGCCAGGTCGACGACGGCCTGGTGCGCGACTGGCCCCAGCCCTCTGTCGATTTCCAGCAGAACACGTCGTACGCGGTACAGTGGTTCGCTTTTGGCGCGATTGCCGCCATTGCATGGCTAGTGGTGCTGGGGGGCGCCATCCGCCGCTCACGCCAGCGCGTGGACCAGCAGGCCCAGGCGCGCATGCGTGCGCGCAGATGACCAACGCTATTCCAGGATAAAAAGTGGCTCGCGACATTCCAACCAACAAGCCTGCAGTCAAGCGTTCGCTGACACCCATGGTGCTGGTGTTCCTGTGCTCGCTGGCGCCCATCGTCGCGGCGTTCGTGGTCTACATGAACCCGCAGTGGTGGCCCAGCGATTCCAGCAATTACGGTACGCTGCTGTCGCCGCAGCGGCCCATGCCCGCGGCGTCGGAACTGCGCCTGACCACGCTGGACGGCAAGCCCTTCGATCTGGAAAGCCTGAAGGGCAAATGGCTGCTGGTGGCCGCCGACGGCGCGGCCTGCCCCGAAAGCTGCGCGCGCAAGCTTTTCATCACGCGCAACAGCCACGCCAGCCAGGGCAAGAACGTGGATCGCCTGGCGCGCGTCTGGTTCATCACGGACGATGCCGTGGTGCCGGACAAGGTGCTGGAGGCCTACAAGGGCACGGTGATGGTGCGCGTGGATCCGGATCAGCTGGCGCGGTTCCTCTTGGCGCGCGATACGGCCGCCGGCCAGCCCGGCCTGCAGGATCCGATCTGGGTGATCGATCCGCTGGGCAACCTGATGATGCAGTATCCCGCCGAGGCGGATGGCGTGCGGGTGCGCAAGGACATCAGCAAGCTCGTCTATAACTCGCGCATTGGTTGAATGTAGGTTTTTGATTTGAATATGGAACGCATCAAAGCGCGTTATCGCAAGCTCGTCTTCTTTACCTGGTTCCTGACGCTGGACCTCATCATGTTCGGCGCCTTCGTGCGCCTGACGGATTCCGGCCTGGGCTGTCCGGACTGGCCCGGCTGCTACGGCAGCGTCACGCCGATCGGCGCGATGGGCGACATCCACGAGGCCTCGCAGGCCATGCCCTTCGGGCCGGTGACGCTGTCCAAGGCCTGGATCGAGATGATCCACCGCTATGTCGGCGCCATCCTGGGCATGCTCATCATCGGCATCGTCTACATGGCGTGGCGTTATCGCCGCGAACTGGGCCGTTCGCCCGCGCTGGCCATCACGACGCTGGTCGCCGTGTGCGTGCAGGGCGCGTTCGGCGCCTGGACCGTGACCCACAAGCTCATGCCCGCCGTCGTGACCGCGCACCTGGTCTTCGGCCTGTCGGTGCTGGCGCTGATGACCTGGCTGTCTTCGCGCGAGCGTCCGCACCTGCCGGTAAGCGCCCAGGCGGCGCGCTGGAAACCCTGGGTAGCGGTCGGCTTCGGGTTGCTGCTGGTGCAGGTGACGTTAGGCGGCTGGGTCAGCACCAACTATGCGGCGCTGGCCTGCATGGACTTTCCCACCTGCCACGGGCAATGGGTGCCGGAAATGGACTTCCATGGCGGCTATTCCGTAATCCGGGGCCTGGGCGAACTGCCTTCCGGCGAAATGATCTCGCAGCCCGCGCTGACGGCGATCCACTGGGTGCACCGCAACTTCGCCTTCGTGGTGTTCGTCTATCTGGGCATTCTGGCGTGGCGGCTGCGCGCGGCCGAGCCCGGCCTGCGCGGCCCGGCCACGCTGATGCTGGCCCTCTTGGCAGCTCAGCTCTTCACGGGACTGACCACCATCTTCTTCCAGTGGCCGCTGCTGATCGCCGTCCTGCACAATGGGGGCGCCGCTGGCCTGACGCTGGCGGCGGTGGTATTGATGGTGCGGCTGGCGTCGGCCGGCCGCGAGCCGGTGGGGCGGTACGACCCCAATTTGGTGCGCGTTTAAAATGAGGTCCACTATGACCAGTATTGCCGCTCCTCAATCCGGATTGCTCCGCCAGTACCTCGTTCTCACCAAGCCGCGCGTTACGCAGCTGGCGGTGTTTTGCGCCGTGATCGGCATGTTCCTCGCGGCGCCCGGCATCCCCGACATGCGCCGTGTGCTGTTTGGCACGATCGGCATCTGGCTGCTGGCCGCCGCCGCTTTCGCCATCAACTGCCTGATCGAACAGGAAGTCGACGCCCGCATGCTGCGCACCGCGCGCCGGGCCACGGCGCGCGGCACCATTTCCGCCTTCCAGGTGCTGAGCCTGTCCGGTCTGCTGGGCGGCGCGGGCATGTTCGTGCTGTACCACATGGTCAACCCGCTCACCATGTGGCTGACGTTCGCCACGTTCGTGGGCTACGCCATCATCTACACCATCATCCTCAAGCCGCGCACGCCGCAGAACATCGTGATCGGCGGCCTGTCGGGCGCGATGCCGCCCGCGCTGGGCTGGGCTGCGGTCGCGGACTCGGTGCCGGCCGAAGCCTGGGTGCTGGTCCTCATCATCTTCATCTGGACGCCACCGCACTTCTGGGCGCTGGCGCTCTACCGCAATCACGATTACGCCAAGGCCGGCCTGCCCATGCTGCCGGTGACGCACGGCAACCAGTTCACCCGCCTGCACATCCTGTTGTATAGCCTGGCGCTGATGGCGACCACGCTGTTGCCCTACGCCATCCGCATGAGCGGCGAACTCTACCTGCTGTCGGCCCTGGTGCTGGGCGGCATGTTCGTGTCGTACGCCTGGCGGCTTTACCGCGCGTACAGCGACGAGCTGGCCCGCAGCATGTTCCGTTTTTCCATTCTCTACCTGGCGCTGCTGTTTGGCGCGCTGCTGGTGGACCACTGGGTCGGCCTGCTGCGCTGATCCCCTGGAGGTTGTTGATGTCCGTGTTTTCCGCCAGCCGCCGGCTGGCCCTGCGACTGGGCGCAGCTGCTGCTGTCGCCGCCGCCCTGGCTGCCTGCGGCGATAGCAAACCCGTTTTCAAGGGCAGCGACATCAGTGGCACGCAACTGGGCCGCGCCATGGAGCTGCCCGATCACAACGGCAAGATGCGCCAGCTGTCGGACTTTTCCGGCAAGGTCGTGGTCGTGTTCTTCGGTTTCACGCAGTGTCCAGACGTGTGCCCCACGTCGCTGGCCGAACTGACCGAAGTCATGAAGAAGCTGGGTCCGGACGCCGATCGCGTGCAGGTGCTGCTGATCTCGGTGGACCCGGAGCGCGATACGCCCGAGGTCCTCAAGCAGTACGTCACGGCATTCGACCCGCGATTCCTGGGGCTGACCGGCACGCCCGACCAGGTGAAGACGGCGGCGGCGTCGTTCAAGGCGTACTACGCCAAGGCGCCCACCAAGGACGGCAACTACACGATGGACCACACGGCCGCGTTCTACCTGCTGGACGGCAAGGGCGAATCGCGCGTGCTGGCCAACAACAATGTCGGGGTCGATGCCCTGACGCATGACATCCAGGCGCTGCTGAAGGGATAACTGCGGGGATAGCTGCGGGGTTGATGCGACACTGGCCGTCAGCCTGCTCAGACCTTTGCAGCCGCCCACGCGGCCAGCGCGGCGCGCGCTTTTTCGCCGAGTTCCGTGGCGGCGATTTCGCGCTGATGGCCGATGATCATCAGCGCGTAGGGGGTGGCCAACGCGGCTGCCTCGGGGCACAGGCGCGACTCTTCTCCCACCGAGGGCGACGTGTTGCGCCAGTAGTTGATTGCCTGTTCCAGTTGGGTCAGCGTGATCGAATCCATGGGCCTATTGTCCACGAATGCCCCACCCTGTCCACCCTCCATCTGCCCTGCAATGAAGGGTCACCATCGCAACATGCCGAAACCGCGCGCGGGTGCTATACCACTGCCGGTTAGTTACGATGGAGCATCGTCATGAATACTTCGACCTCTTCCGCGTCGCCGCGCCGCGGCTTGCATCCGCTGCTTGCCGCCGCGGCGATCGCCGTCATCGTCATGTGCTCGGTGGGCGTGGCCGCCGTGCTGGGCTGGCTGCCGTCGCCGTCGGCCAATCCGCACGCGGAAGCCGCCGTCGCCGAGGCCGGGCCCGAGGACGCCAACCTGGCGCCGGCGCCGGCAGCTGAACCCGCCACCGCCACGAACACGGCCGCAAACACCGCGCCGCCGGGCGCGGGCAGGCCCGCCGGTCAGATGCATCAGGCGCAGCAATCGCAGCCCGCTCAGGCTCCCCGTCCAGCGGCGGCGCCCGCGCAGCCCGCCTGCGCGACCTGCGGCGTGGTCCAGACCATCCGCCAGGTGCAGGTGCCCACCAAGGACGACAGCAACCATCTGGTCGGCACCATCGCCGGCGGCGTGGCTGGCGGCGTTGTGGGTAATCAGTTTGGCGGAGGCAACGGCAAGACGGCGCTGACGGTGCTGGGCGCGGTCGGCGGTGCTTTGGCAGGCCGTGAAGTTGAGCGTAATATCAGACAGCAACAAACAGTGACGCACTATGAGCTCACAGTGCGCATGAATGACGGCAGCACGCGCCAGTTCCGTAGCGCGCAGCCGTTCGCGTTCGCCTCCGGCGACCACGTGCGCGTGGAGAACAATCAACTGCTGCCCGGGTGAGCCCGGCCGCCGGCAGCAAACACCCGACTATGGAGAGACCTGGAATGAGCGACCAATACAACAACCCGTTCGTCCTGCCCGGCATGGGCCAGAGCTCTGATCTGTCGGGCAATCCGCTGCTGGCCAGCATGGAGATGATGCGCCAGGCGTGGGCCGGGTTGACCGGACCCGGCGGCCTCGCCAGCAGCCTGCCCATGGCGCCGCCGATGAATCTTGAAGACCTGGACCGCCGCATCGCCGAGCTCCGCTCGGTGGAAAACTGGCTGCGCATGAATCTCAGCATGCTCTCCAGCACCATCCAGGGCATGGAGGTGCAGCGCTCCACCATCAGCACCTTGCGCGCCTTCGTGGACAGCGCATCGCGGATGGATATGGGCGCAAGCCAGGATGGCGCCGCGCCGTCGCCGCTGGAAGTCGCGCTGGGGTTGAAGCCCGCTGCGAAGCCGGCAGGGTCTGCGCCGTCCAGCAGCGCGACCGCTGCCAAGGAAAAGGAAAACGCCGGCGCGCAGTCCGGCATCAACCCGGAAGGCACGGGCGCATCCGCCGGCGCGGGACCCGAATCGGCCGCCGCCATGAGCGAGCAGATGGGCGCCGCGGCGCAGTCGGCGTCCAAGGCGTGGTGGGACCTGCTGCAACAGCAGTTCAATCAGATCGCCGCCGCCACCGCCGCGTCCATGCCCGCCGGCACGCCGGAGGCACCGGGTGCTGCCGGCGCCGCAAAGGCCAAGGCCGAGCCCGCGAGTCCCAAGGCGTCGGCCGAGCCGCGCGCCACGACCGGAAAGCCGTCCGCCAAACCCGCCGCCGCGCGCAAGCCGGCCGCCACCAAGCGCACGGCCAAGACCACCAAGAAAAACGGGCCTGCCGACGGCAAGCCCTGAACCCATCCTTCAATCGACACGCGGGTCGGCCGCAAGGCCGCCCGCCCGTCTCTCAACCTACTGGAACTTATGCTTAATGTTGTGATTCTTGCCGCCGGACTGGGTAAACGTATGCAGTCCGACCTTCCCAAAGTGCTGCACACGCTGGCCGGCAAACCCATGCTGTCGCACGTGCTGGACAGCGCGCGCCAGTTGAAGCCCGCGCGCATCATCGTGGTGGTCGGCCATGGCGCCGATCGCGTCAAGCAGGCGTTCGAAGGCCAACCCGACCTGCATTTCGTGTTGCAGCAACCGCAACAGGGCACGGGTCACGCCGTGCAACAGGCCGTGCCGCTGCTGCTGGAAGGCGATGGCAAGGACGATGTCACGCTGGTGCTGTACGGCGACGTGCCGCTGGTGCAGCCGGAAACGCTGCAGCGTTTGCTGGAAGCACGCGGCCAGGGCGCCGCCGTGCTGACCGAAGTGCTGGCCGATTCCACCGGCTATGGCCGCATCGTGCGCGACGCCAACGGCAACGTGTGCCGCATCGTCGAACACAAGGACGCTTCGGAAGCCGAGCGCGAGATCAAGGAAGTGAACACCGGCATCCTCAGCGCGCCGACCGCCAAGCTGAAGAACTGGCTGACCCGCATTGACAACAACAACGCCCAGGGCGAGTTTTACCTGACCGACGTGGTTGGGCTGGCCGTGGTCGACGAAGTGCCCGTGGGCGCGGCCCAGCCGGGCGCTGGATGGGAAACGCTGGGCGTGAACAGCCGCGTGCAGCAGGCCGAACTGGAGCGCCGCTGGCAAGCCGAGCAGGCCCGCCGCCAGCTCGAAGCCGGCGTGACGCTGGCCGACCCCGCCCGCTTTGACGTGCGCGGCACGCTTACCTGCGGCCGCGACGTGTTCATCGACGTGGGCTGCGTCTTCGAAGGCCAGGTGTCGCTGGCCGACGGCGTGCGCGTGGGCCCGCATTGCGTGCTGCGCGATGTCAGCGTTGGCGCTGGCACGCAGATCGAAGCCTTCAGCCACCTGCAGCAGGCCGAAGTGGGCCGCGATGCACGCGTGGGTCCCTACGCCCGCCTGCGTCCCGGCGCCGAATTGGGCGACCGCAGCCACGTCGGCAACTTCGTCGAGATCAAGAAAAGCGTGCTGGGCGCGGACAGCAAGGCGAACCACCTTGCCTACATCGGCGATGCGGATATCGGCGCGCGCGTGAACGTGGGCGCGGGCACCATCACCTGCAACTACGACGGCGTCAACAAGCACCGCACCGTCATCGAAGACGACGCCTTCATCGGCTCGGACACGCAGCTTGTCGCGCCCGTGCGCGTCGGCCGCGGCGCCACGCTGGGCGCCGGCACCACCCTCACGCGCGACGCACCGGCCGACAAGCTGACGGTGTCGCGTCCCAAGCAGATCACCGTTGACGGATGGCAACGCCCGGTAAAGAAGTCGTGACGCAGGAACAGGAGGCGGCCGCGGGGGGCGGGGCCAAGCCCGCGCCGCCCGACGGCTTGCCGGCGCCGCGCCGGTACTGGGCGGCGGCCACCGTGATGACGGGCATCAGCCTGTCGGTGCTGGACACCACCATCGCCAATGTGGCGCTGCCCACGATCGCCAAGGATCTCGACGCCCTGCCCGCGCAGGCGGTCTGGATCGTCAACGCTTACAACCTGGCCGTCGTGATGGCGCTCTTGCCGCTGTCCGCGCTGGCCGAGCGCATCGGCTTTCGCCGCATGTTCACGTTCGGGCTGGTGCTGTTCACGCTGGCCTCGCTGGGCTGCGCGCTGGCCGGCACGTTGTGGCAGTTGACCGCCGCGCGCGTGTTCCAGGGGCTGGGCGCCGCCACGCTCATGTGCATGTTCGGCGGCCTGGTGCGCAACATCTATCCGCTCAAGATGTTGGGGCGGGGCATCAGCATCAACGCCACCACGGTGGCAGTGATGTCGGTGCTTGGCCCCACCATCGGCTCGGCGATCCTGTCCGTGGCGCCTTGGCCGTGGATCTTTGCCGTCAACCTGCCGATCTGCGCGCTTGCCATGTTCGGCCTGCGTCATCTGCCCGAAGTGCCCCGCAACAACGTCAAGCTGGATTGGGTCAGCGCGCTGCTCTGCATGGCAACGCTGGGCGTGTTCATCTCCGGCGTGGACATGATGGGCGAGGACCTGCTGCGCGGCATCGGCCTGGTCGCGATCTCGGCGGTGGCGGGTCTGGTGCTGGTGCGGCGCGCCAGCCAGCAGACCGCGCCGCTGGTGCCGGTGGACCTGCTGCGCATCCGGCCGCTGGCGTTTGCGGTGGGCGCGTCGGCCTGCACCTTTGCCGCGCAGATGGCTTCCTATGTGTCGCTGCCGTTTTACTTCCAGCAGGTGCTTGGCCGGCCTTATCTGGAAGTGGGCCTGCTGATGGGCGCGTGGCCGGTCGGCACGGCCATCATCGCGCCGCTGGCCGGACGTCTGTCCGACCGCTATTCCGCCGCCACGCTCAGCGGCATTGGCGCGGCCACGATGGTTGCGGGCATGCTCTGGCTGGCGCTCTTGCCGTCCACGGTGTCGAACTGGCCCGTCATCGCCGGCATGTTCGTGGCCGGCGTGGGCTTCGGCTTTTTCCAGACGCCGAACAACCGCGCGCTGCTGTCTGCCGCGCCCCGGCTGCGCAGCGGTGCGGCTGGCGGCCTGCAGGCCACGACGCGTGTTTTCGGGCAGAGCTTCGGCACCGCGCTGGTGGCCATCGCCTTCAGCGTCAGCGCGGCCCACGGACCAGGGCTGGCTCTGGTTCTGGGCACGGTGTGCGCGGCGCTGGCCGTGGTGGTCAACACCGTCCGCTTCAACAAACTGCGGGCCTAGGGGCCGCTACTGCCGCTTGAAACCCGCTCGGACCCCCGGGCGCGGGCCGCTTCTATAATGGCGGCCGGCGCCCGGTTTCACTTTCCGGGCGCAAAGATTACCTATTTGAAGGCGCACAGGCATGAAAATCACGGTCGTGGGTACCGGTTACGTAGGATTGGTGTCGGGAGCGTGCCTGGCCGACATGGGCAACGATGTCATGTGCCTGGACGTGGACGCGGCCAAGATCGCGCTGCTGCGCCAGGGCGGCATCCCCATTTACGAGCCGGGCCTCGAAGACCTGGTGCGCCGCAACGTGCAGGCCGGGCGCTTGCACTTCACCGATGACGTCGCGCAGAGCGTGGCATTCGGCGATGTCCAGTTCATCGCGGTGGGCACCCCGCCTGGCGAAGACGGTTCGGCCGACCTCAAGTACGTGCTGGCGGCCGCGCAGAACATCGCGCGCCACATGACCTCTCGCAAGCTGATCGTGGACAAGTCCACGGTGCCCGTCGGCACGGCCGACAAGGTACGCGCCGCGGTCGCCAAGGAACTGGCCGAGCGCGGTGTGGATCTGCCGTTCACGGTGGCGTCCAATCCGGAATTCCTGAAGGAAGGCGCGGCCATCAACGACTTCATGAGTCCGGACCGCGTCATCGTCGGCGCGGACGACGACTACACGATCGGCGTCATGCGCCGCATCTACGAGCCATTCCAGCGCACGCACGACCGCCTGATGGTGATGGACGTGCGCTCCGCCGAGCTGACCAAGTACGCCGCCAACGCCATGCTGGCCACGCGCATCTCGTTCATGAACGAAATGGCGAACCTGGCCGAAGTGCTGGGCGCCGACGTCGAACAGGTGCGCCGCGGCATTGGCGCGGATCCGCGCATCGGCTATCACTTCCTGTATCCCGGCGCGGGCTACGGCGGCTCGTGCTTTCCTAAGGACGTGCAAGCCCTCGCCAACACCGCGTCCGAACACGGCCTGCCGATGCGCGTCATCGAGGCCGCCGAAGCCGCGAACCACGCGCAGAAGTTCCGCCTTTCCGAAAAGCTGGTCGCGCGCTTTGGCGAAGACCTGAGCGGCCGCAAGATCGCTTTGTGGGGCCTGTCCTTCAAGCCCAACACCGACGACATGCGCGAGGCGCCCAGCCTGACCGTCATCGCCGAACTCACGCGCCGCGGCGCCGAAGTGCGCGCCTACGATCCCGTGGCCATGCACGAAGCCGGCCGCGTGCTGGCCGGCCATCAAGGCGTCAGCTTCGCCACCGACATGTACGACGCGCTGGACGGCGCGGACGCGCTGCTCATCGCCACCGAATGGAAGGTCTTCCGCGCGCCCGACTTCGATCGCGTCAAGGCGCTGCTCAAGACGCCGCTCATCATCGATGGCCGCAATCTGTACACGCCGGCCGACGTGCGCGGCCTGGGCTTTGAATACTCGGGCATCGGCCGCGCATGAAGATCCTGCAACTGAACTTCGAAAAAGGCTGGCGCGGCGGCGAACGCCAGACGCTGTATTGCATGCGCGCCTTCCGCAAGGCGGGCCATGACGTCGAAGTGATGTGCCGCGAAGGCGCGCCGCTGGCCGAGCGCGCCCGCCAGGAAGGATTTGTCGCACACACCGTGCGCAACGTGCCCGGACAGCTTGCGTTTCTGGCCGGCGCCGGCCGCTACGACATCATCCACGCGCAGACCGCCAACACCATCACGTGGGCCGTGCTGACCAAATGGCTGCACCGCCGGCCGGTGGTGTTCTCGCGCCGCACGTCGTTCGTGGTCAAGCCGGGCGACGAATGGAAGACCGGCTACAAGTGGCGCCACACGGATCTGTTTGTTGCCATCAGCGAGATGGCCGCGGGCGAGCCGCGCCGCCTGGGCATCGAACCTGTCATCATCCGCAGCGCCGTCGAACCCCATCAGATCAACGCCGAGAACGTCGCCAACCTGGTGCGCGAGTTCGACCTTCAGGGCAAGAAGGTCATGGCGACCTCCGCGGCCCTGATCCGCGACAAGGACCCGGTCACGCTCGTGCGCGCCGTCGGTGAACTGGCCAAGACGCGCCGCGACTTCGTTTTCCTGCATTTCGGCGCCGGCGGCGATCGCGAACAGCAGGCCAAGGACGAGGCCCGCAAGCTGGGCATCGAAGACGTCTACCGCTTTGCCGGCTTTAGGAAGGGCGTGGAAGACTTCTACAGCATCCTCGATGTCTTCGTCATGAGCTCCGAGGAAGAAGCGCTGGGCAGCAGCGTGCTGGACGCCTTCCTGCAACGCGTGCCGGTCGTCTCCACCGACGCCGGCGGCCTGAAGGAAAGCCTGGCCGACGGCCGCGGCGTGCTATGCGCCGTGGGTGATCATCAGGCGATGGCGGCCGGCATGGCGCGTTGCCTGGATGACGCGGCGTTTCGTCATGAGGTCACCGAGCGCGCGTATGAGTACGTGCGCAATGAGCATGACGTGCAGAAGATGGGGAATCGCTATCTGGCGCAGTTTGAGCGGTTGGTGGGTCGCAAGTAAACCGCCTCTGCGGCTGTTCTAAAGCCGCGCCTCAACCCCGCACATCGATCCGCGTCTCGAACTTGGCGCGATGCACCGAAAAAAACGTGCGCACATTGCGCACGTTGGCCTGCGCCGTGAACGCCCGGTGCACCAGCGCGTGGTACGCCGGCATGTCCTTCACTTGCGCGATCACCACAAAATCCGGACCCGGCGACACCCGGTAGCACTGCAGCACCGCGGGTTCGGTCAGCATGCTTTGCTCGAACGCGTCCAGGCTTTCGGCGGCCTGCACATCCAGCGTGATCTCCACGATCGCCGTCAGCGTGCTGCCCAGCTTCTCGGCCGACAGGATCGCCACCTGGCGATCGATCACTCCTTCTTCCACCAATCGCCGCACCCGCCGCAGGCAGGTCGGGGGCGACGCGTGCACGCGCGCGGCCAGGTCCTGGTTGGTCAGCGAGCTGTCTTCTTGTAACTGTTCAAGAATGCGCCGGTCCAGATCATCGAGTTCGGGCAGCGGATTTGGTGTGTTTTGCATGATTAATTCAAAACTGTCACTTGGACGAAAGATAATTTAATCACACTTATGTAAGGGAATTAAATGCCAAAATGGCCAACATAAAGAAATCAAATTTCTTGAAGGGGCGCGCACAATGCGTCCGTACTGAACTTACCCGGAGTCACTCCTATGTGCGGCATTGTTGGCGCCGTCGCCCAGCGCGACATCACCCCGATCCTCGTTGAAGGCCTGAAGCGCCTGGAATACCGCGGCTATGACTCCTGCGGCGTCGCCGTCTACGCCGACGGCCATCTGCGCCGCACGCGCAGCACGCAGCGCGTGGCCGAGCTGGCCGATCAGGTTGCGCAGGACAAGGTCCAAGGCTTCACCGGCATCGCCCACACCCGCTGGGCCACGCATGGCGTGCCCGCCACGCACAACGCCCACCCGCACTTTTCGCACCTGGGCAACGACGAGCCGCGCATCGCGCTCGTCCACAACGGCATCATCGAAAACCACGACGAGCTGCGCGCCGAGCTGCAAGCCGTCGGCTATGTCTTCGAGAGCCAGACCGACACCGAGGTCATCGCGCACCTGGTGAATCACCTGTATTCCGGCGACCTCTTCGAAACGGTGCAGAACGCCGTGCGCCGCCTGCATGGCGCGTATGCGATTGCCGTGTTCTGCCGCGACGAACCGCACCGTGTGGTCGGCGCGCGCCAAGGCTCGCCGCTGGTAGTGGGCGTGGGCCAGAACGAAAACTTCCTCGCGTCCGACGCGCTGGCGCTGGCCGGCACGACCGACCAGATCATCTACCTGGAAGACGGCGATGTCGTCGACCTGCAGCTCTCGCGCGTCTGGATCGTCGACGCCGCCGGCAAGAACGTCGACCGTGAAGTGCACACCGTGCACGTGCACACCGGCGCCGCCGAGCTGGGTCCCTACCGCCACTACATGCAGAAGGAAATCTTCGAGCAGCCGCGCGCGGTCGGCGACACCCTGCAAGACATCGAGTCCATCACGCCTGAACTCTTTGGCGACGACGCCTTCAAGATCTTCAAGGAAGTCGACTCGCTGCTGATCCTGGCCTGCGGCACCAGCTACTACGCCGGCCTGACCGCCAAGTACTGGATCGAATCCATCGCCAAGATCCCGGTCGCCGTCGAAATCGCCAGCGAATACCGCTACCGCGACAGCGTGCCGAACCCGCGCTCGCTGGTCGTCACGATCTCGCAGTCCGGCGAAACCGCCGACACGCTGGCCGCGCTGAAGCACGCCCGATCGCTGGGCATGGAAAACACGCTGACCATCTGCAACGTGTCCACCAGCGCCATGGTGCGCGAGTGCAAGCTGTCGTACATCACGCGCGCCGGCGTCGAAATCGGCGTGGCCTCGACCAAGGCCTTCACCACCCAGCTCACCGCGCTGTTCCTCCTGACCCTGACGCTCGCGCAGTCGCGCGGCAACCTCACGGAAGAGCAGGAAGCCGAGCACCTGAAGGCCCTGCGCCACCTGCCGTCCGCCATCGGTTCGGTGCTGGCGCTGGAACCCCAGATCATGGCCTGGGCCGACCGTTTTGCCTCGAAAGAAAACGCCCTGTTCCTGGGCCGCGGCATGCACTACCCGATCGCCCTGGAAGGCGCGCTCAAGCTCAAGGAAATCAGCTACATCCACGCCGAAGCCTACCCGGCCGGCGAACTCAAGCACGGCCCGCTGGCGCTGGTCACCGAGCACATGCCGGTCGTCACCATCGCGCCCAAGGACGAACTGCTGGAAAAGCTGAAGTCCAACATGCAGGAAGTGCGCGCGCGTGGCGGTGAGTTGTATGTGTTTGCCGACGCCGACAGCAAGATTCAGAGCGCCGAAGGCATGCACGTGATCCGCATGCCGGAACACTACGGCAAGCTGTCGCCGATTCTTCACACGGTGCCGCTGCAGTTGCTGTCGTATCACACGGCATGCGCGCGGGGTACGGATGTGGATAAGCCGCGGAATCTGGCGAAGAGTGTGACGGTGGAGTGAGGCGGGAGAGCGGGGCGGCGGTTGATGAGCGTGATTAAAGTTCGCTTTCGAGGAATAGAGTTCGCTCGCGCCGAACGCTCTTCAATTTAGGGCTTCTTCACCGAATAGACCGCTAATTGCGGTCTATTTTTCATCGGACCTTTATCCAGTTCGACGTATTTTCATGGCCTAGCTTCTCTTTCTGAGGGGAATCAGCCGAATTGTGCATACGCCTACTTGGTGATAGATATCTTTACAACTTAAAACCTACGGTTAGAATCCGTCAGTAGTGATACGTCCCGATCGATGCATAGGTTCTTGACTAGTGCCAGCACACAAACTTCATATTGCGGGTAAGGGTGTCCGTCTACACGGGTCTCTAATCGACCCTGACTTCCGCACGCAGCGCGTTCTCTGCTCTGATCCTTGGGATTTTGTCTCTCTTTGGCTGAAGCGGGAACATAAGAAGAATGCGCTTTTCTACTGGGAACAGTCGAAACATTTCTTCGATGCCTCAAAGACGCTTCCCGATCTCGCGGCGCCACTAACAACGTACTACTGTTTTCTTAACGCAACGAAGGCTTTGCTGTCGGCAAAGGGTCAAGTTTTTGCGGAGAACCATGGGGTAGGCGGGCGCGCGGAGCCAGGACGGAAATCGCTGGCAAATGAGGTCGTCGACTTTCAAGGGGCCGGCGTGCTTCCTGCACTTTGTAGTTATTTGGTTGAACCAAACAATGCGGGCTCAGCGTTCACCCTGCAGGATCTTTTCTGGCAGATGCCTTTCATACACCGCGCGTACTGCTTATCGTACCGTAGTGCAACGGAGCTCTTCATTCCGCTGACTGGCAATTGCTTTATGCGGCGAGACGGTTCTCGCGAGGCTTGGTTTCAAGCCGAAATTGATCGACGCTACGTGAATGCACACACGGAGCGCCTGATTCAACCGGGCTTCGAGCTGTTCGAGGAGGGCAGCAAGCACTTCATTCGTAGAAAGCGACGCTTTCGGTGGTCTGGGCATGATATAGAGAGCAGCATCGTGGACTTCAAAAAATATCACAAGACCATACGACGACGCGTCGTTCCTATCTATTCCTCAGAGAATCGATGGTACTTGAAGAAATCTGTGGTCGATCACAGCAAGCTTGTGAACTCGCAGCTCGTGCTGATCTACGCTGCAATGCATCGCCTCAGCGAACTAAGCCGGTATGACCCAATAGCATTTTCAGGCCACTTCAACGTCAATCACAACTGGCTTCTCTCGGAGTTCATCAAATCCGCTCCAGGACAGTTCGTGTACGGCATCGCGTCCGAAATTACAGGTTTGGAGTTCATTCGTCCTGATGCCTTCTGAATGATGGGTTCCCTGCTGTGTAGCGCGCTGGACCTGCCGAGCTTCGACGAGCGTAGGCCGTCCGCCACAAAGTCCATTGACCAACTATGATTCGGCGCGGTCGCCGCTGGGCGAACCACACGCTTGGTTGCGCCTTGATTCATGTCGTTCTCTATGCGTGCCCTTCAAGTAGGATGCGACCGCCGCTCATTGCATGTCGGAACAAGGGGGAGCGACGCCGCAGGCTCGTTGGGAACCTGGTGTGGGCGAACACCCCCAAGGTGTATTACACTGCCTGCACTGCACAGGCAATTGCGGGGCGCTATGAAATTTAACGACGTCAAGAGTGACACCCTCAATTTGAGGGTCTCGCCTTCTTTCAAGCGAGCTCTAAAGGCAGCGGCAGATCATGACCAACGGAGCATGGTGAACATGCTAGAAGTCCTGGTCGCCCACTATTGCGAAAGTAACAATATCCCGATTCCCTCTAAGTCCAAGCCCAAAGTGCACGCAGGCGGCAAGGGCCAAGCTAGAGCTGCTGTAGAAGCAGCGACGAAATGAGTATGCGAAGAGATTCCCCCTACGCGGGCGAACCGCCCGCGGTGTCACTCGAGATCGCGGAAGCGATCTCGAAGTCATCCGCCAAACAGAGCCCCTCACAATCACAGAAGCGCAAGACGACCAACAAGAAACCTCAACCCACAAAGGCTAACCTGGCGCTTGTTCCGCAAGTGGCGAGTGCCGAATCGTTTGCGAATGCCGCATTACGCAAGGCAGCATATTATGCCGACGACAATGTCCTGATCTTCAACATGGACGTGCGTGAGGCCATGAAGCACTTGGCAAAGGCTGGCGTTTTGGTCAACTGCATGGTCACGTCCCCACCGTTTTACGGGCAGCGCGACTATGGAGAAAAGGGGCAGATTGGACTGGAGGAACATCCCCGCGAGTTCATCAACCAACTCGTCTCGTGCTTTGATGCCGCCAAGCCCGTCCTTGCAGAAAACGGTAGCCTTTGGGTCAATCTGGGAGACACATATTGGAGTGGTAAGGGTGAGCACAAGAGTGGAGAATCCAAGCAAAGCGCTCGGCGCTTTGGTCTTCGGCCTCAAGATCGCTCAGGCGACGGTCTCCTTTGCAAACCTAAGCAGCTGCTTCTAATACCCCATCGCTTCGCCATAGCCATGCAGGACAAGGATTGGATCGTTCGAAACGATAATGTATGGGTGAAACCCAACCCGATTCCTGACCAAGTGCGGGACAGGTGCTCGATGTCGCACGAGTACATGTTTCACTTGGTCAAGTCGCGCTGGTATTACTTCGACAAGGTTGCAGTCGGCCGTAAATCCGAAAGTGGGAGCATTCTGCCGCCCCAGGACACTTGGGAAATCCCCCCCGCTCGCCGAAGCCATGCACATAAGGCTCGCTTTTCGGAAGAGCTCGTTCGTATTCCGATACTATCGACTACACCGGCGGGTGGCGTTGTCCTCGATCCATTTGGAGGTAGCGGAACCAGCTTGAGTTTCGCGCGAAAGCATGGATTTAGGGCAATCGGTATCGATATCAAGAAGGAATTCTGCCAGGCAATGGTTGAGCACTTGGCAGAGCTGAGCTAGCACTCAAGAACAGTAAGGAAGCTTAGATGGCAAGGTACCTGACGGCGGCTCGTATCCGAGCAAGCATCGCAGCACTAGCTGAAACGCGTGCAAAAGCGGCGCTAATGGATTTCTTGATCCTGAAACGCACCCTCGCCCTTGCCGAAATTCCGCATGTTGCCATCACGCAAAGTCAGGCACCCTATCTTCAAGCAACCAAGGAGCTCGCTGGGGTCAGCTTGGACAATACGATAACGATTGGTGCTGAGAAACAGATCTTCAATGTGTTTGTTTCCCGAGAAGCCAGTCGTGCGGGATTTCGCGGCGGAAAATATATCTCGAACGGAACAGGTTCTACCATCGGCGGGAACCCTTGGCAGAACGTGGTGGAGCTCACGACTGACGATCCACGCCGGGCTGGGCTCAGAGCCGGGCATGAGGCACATCTTGAGGCACTGCTGTTGAAGGCGGCGCGAGTTGATCGCCCCAGCTTGGGTGAAACCGCCGTTTGGAACTACCGCAAGGTAGATTTGGATCCACTCATCGGAACTGCGGCGACGCCGGCGTCCCGCTTCCGGGCCTTGCGCGATCAATTTGTCTCCGACTATCAGTTGAACGAAGCAGAGATTACAGCCCTTTTTGACGACTCCCTGGGCGAGATTGCCGAAGCTGATCTTCAAGACGAACCCGCCGCTCCTGAGATGTACTTGATGGGATTAGCTCTGCCTCCAACGGAAGCGGTGGAAGCGGCCGAACCGACTGGAAAACTAAGCTCCCTAGACTTAGTGACAGCGCTCGCGGCCAAACCTTTTGTCATCCTCACCGGAGCATCGGGCACGGGAAAATCGCGATCCACGCTGCGTCTTGCCGAACAACTGCAGGAAAACTACGACGCCCAGGTACAGGGTCAGATTTTTCAGTTGGTGCCGATTGGGCCTGATTGGACATCACCGAAAAAGCTCTTGGGATTCAGGACGCCCTTCGGCCAGTTGCGGACTCGCGAAGACGGCTCAGAAACCAACGAGAGTTACGAGATCACGGAGACCTTGCGGATTATCTTGCGAGCTTGCCATCCGAACTCCACGAGCATTCCGCATTTTCTGGTGTTCGACGAGATGAACCTATCGCACGTTGAGCGTTACTTTGCCCCATTTTTGTCACTCATGGAGGCATCGTCGATCCTCGAGGATGGCGAGAGCGCGCCGATCATCGACAAGCACTCGGTCGCCGTTATTAGCGAGCTGTTGGAGCTTGAGGATGCGACCACCGCCGAAGCCGAATCAGCTAAGCTTTTGGTGACCAATGACCAGCCGTTGAAGTTGCCTCACAACCTGTTCTACGTGGGAACCGTGAATATCGACGAAACGACTTATATGTTTTCGCCGAAGGTGCTGGATCGCGCGCATGTGTTGGAAGTGAGGGCCTTGACACCGAGCCAATATGTTCAAGGCGAAACCGCCGACACTCAGATCGATTTGATCCAGGCAGATCAGCTTCTACGGGAGGCGATTGACGAGCGTGAGGAAGGCGAGTTGCGAGGCTCGAACCCCGCTGATGTATTGAACCTGCTGGCTACCAAGCAAGGCGTGCCGCAGGCGGACGTGGATACCGCTAAAGCGCTAACACTGCATGCGCTGGACGGGTGCTTCAAGCTACTCGCTCCTACTGGCTTCGAGTTCGGTTATCGAGTGGTCAAGGAAGTGCACGCCTACATGCATGTGTGGACGAAGGCGCAGATTGCGAATGGCGCGACGCCTGCCGCCGCGATGGATAGTTGGGTGGAAGGTTTGGATCGAGCTCTATTCCAAAAGGTTCTTCCCAAGATCCACGGAAACCGTTCGGCGCTGGGTGACAGCTTGAAGGCCCTACACTCGTTTCTAGGGGGCGGTCATGCAGACTCGCATCCGCCCGCCAAATACTCTATCGGGGCGGAGCTCGCGACTCGAATCGAGTCCGATGAGGCTCTAGTACTACCCGCAGGCAAGGAATTCTTTCGATGCAGGCAAAAACTCCAGGAAATGCACTCTCGGCTTTTGTCGCGGAATTACGTCTCCTTCGTGAGGTGAGATGAGCTACGTTCCGCTGCATCGCGCACGTTTTGATTTGGGCGCGGGTTGTTGGATCGACATCGAAGCTGCGCTTGGAGCAGCGGGACCACTTGTGGCCGTGATCGAAGCTGAGTCTCTACTGTCTGGGGAAGCTGAAGTCCAAGAAGGCCAGGTGCTCTCTGGCGGAATTCCTCCCATGTGTTGGCGCGATGCGGGCCACCTCTTCGAGAAATTTCAACTTCGCGAAGACACCGACTACTACGTGGATGTGCTTGCACCATTTCCGCTTGATGAGGCGCGCCAGCGACTTTCCGAAAATCCTGCATGGCCCTTTGCGCAGCGACTTTCAAACGCCTACGCATCTGATCCTCCGCGACGCTGGAAGGAAGTAGATGGCCGAACGCTGGTGACGGGACAGTTGCGACTGCGGTCACAAGCCGGTGTGCTCGATCTAAGTCCTGTTTTCGGCGGTGAGCTGCGTGCCGAAATTGCATGCCGCAAATTGCGTTACTTCGAGGAATTCAAGGATTTGCTCGACAGCCTAGCCGAAAAGGCCGCGGAGCTCCTGCTTTCCTACGATAGTCCAGTGTCGCTTTCGTTCGAGCAGGCGGAAGTGCTGGCAACTAACGAGGCGGCGCTGCATTTCTTGATGCGCCACGTTATGAGTGCTGCGAACCTGCCTGCAAGTCTTGAGGAAATCCTATCCGACCCTCATGGAAGCATGCGCGAGCGCGTCGAGACAGTGGCTATTAGCGAGATAGTGGAGGCTGATTCGGAGCTTATAGCTGACGGTGTCGAATATTCTGATCTTTGTCGCGGAGGGCCTTTGGCAAGACTGTTCCGCGGCTATACCCCGTCGCTACTTCCGCAGCGGGAGAGTTTCGAGTCGCGCGACACCCCTGAGAACCGCTATGTCAAAGCTTTCTTAGAGCATTGCAGTTTATTGGCGCGCCGTATAGAAGGCGGCATGCAGCGTAGAGGTCGAAAGGCGTCAGCGCGGGAAGCAAGGGGCTGGTCTATGGCTCTCGATGATACGTTGCAGCATTCCATGTGGCGGGAGGTGGGCCCGCTTGCGCAGATTCCGACCAACTCTCAAACGCTTCTTCGCAAACGCGGCTACAAGGATCTACTGCGCTATGACCTTTCGCTTCGGATGTCATTGGGCCTAGCCTGGAAGCAAGGAGCGGAGATCGCGGACGGTTTAGTGGGCGACATTCGTCCGGTCAACCAAATCTATGAATATTGGTGCTTCTTCATGCTTCGGGAGATCCTACTTGGAGTCTGCGCAGAGAAGGGAGGGGGAAACTTCCTCTCGGTGTCAGCCGATGGTTTGCGTGTCCAACTCTCCAGAGGGCAACGTAGCGAGTGTCGCTTTGAATTCACCGCCGCAGATGGCCAGAAGGCTCGCGTTTCCTTGTTCTATAACCGTCGTTTTGTGCGCTCCAAAACGCCCAAATTGAATTGGGAAGGCAGCTACACCTCGTCATTTGCGCCTGATTTCAGCGTAAGAATCACACAGGCAGCGCCGAATTCAGTCGCTCATTGGCTGCATTTTGACGCAAAGTACCGACTGCAGCGGCAGCAAACGGAGGAGCTCTTTGATGACACTGAGAACGAAGAACAAGATGCTCCGAGTGCTGACTATCAGGATGAGTTGAGTCGTGTGCACAAGCAGGAGGATCTTTTTAAGATGCACACGTATCGTGAGGGAATTTTGGGCTCCCGCGGTGCATATGTTTTGTTCCCTGGGGATGGAGCAGGCGGCAATGATGTGCCTCCCAACCCGAACTTCTTTGTCCGGCATCCGAGTGCACTCGGGGGAGGTTCCCCTCATCGCTTGCCTAGCGTAGGAGCGTTTGCCTTGTCGCCCGGTGGAGGCAATGCACAGTTGGCAGCAGTCCGTTCTCTACTGCTCGTTGCGCTTTCGGCGGTCGCTAGCGGGCAAGAGTATGATGAAGAGCGGGCCTTTTTTTGATCGGGCAGCGTTGCATTGCCGGTACAGAGGTCAGTTCGCATATGCGCCAACCAGTGGTCCTGGGAAGTCACTGGACATGTTGAGTGAGAGTTCAGGACTTGAGCATGCTTGTGCCTGCAGCGAGTCTTCTCGACTACTCGAAATTGGCTGACACCGCTGATTTGCGACACAAATTGATTGTCGTGTTCAGCTTTCGAACAATAGGGCCGCCGAGTCTCCATTCGCGGGCCGGCTTGTTGCAGCCAGTATGAGCGCCACGAGCTTCCCCGGCGCCCTACCTCGCATTAGTGCGTCGAACGAACAGCGGAGGTGTCGAACTGCCTCCGCGCCCATGAGGTGCGGGAAATACTGCTCAGCCCATGTCGAAGGCACCAGGCGTGTGAGGAGGTCGAGCAATGAGATCTGGGCTCCAGATTCTTGCCAAATAGTCCGCAGACGGTCGCGCACGCCTTGGCTCATAGATGAGAGAGAGCCCGCGATAGCCATTCCTAGGATGGCTTGTGCAATGAAGTGGTACCTTCTGATCACCCCATGCTCTGCTGCCCGAATCAATGCTGGCTCTAAGGCCACGGACGTAGACAGATGATTTGCTGGTTGGAGAGTGAAGTCGTTCATGACGCGACTTGTCCGCAACGGGCTTTCGTGCTGAAGGCACATGTCCACGCCGCAGATATGATGAAACCTCCGCCAGTATGAAAACCCATAGGTCTCAAGGTCCTCGCTTATGCACTTCGGGCAGAGCCTAGGAATGGAGGAAGCGCAGCATTCTCGGCTCGGAAACTGGGCTGTGGCGCCAGGCTCCCATTGAACCTCTCCGCCGACCGTTTTTACGCGGCATAGCTCGACCAGTGGATGTAGGGTATGTTGACGCCAATATGTTTCCGGAGACATCTGCGAATGCTCAGCGACGACTTGCAGATGACCATTGAGGAACTTTACGTTCTTTCCGGGTTGGGCTCGCGGCATTGCACGAGGCAGGCACTTACCGTTCGTCAACGGCCGGTTGAGGCGCGCGAATCGCGCATAGTGGCCAGCAAAGAACTCACCGGGCATCGGCATCACAGCGATCATCTCTTCCGCTCCTCCTTTGTTTGGGCAGGTTTGAGCAAAGACAGGCTTCGTATCACTGCGGCTAAGGCGTTTGCGTGGGCCACCGTTCCGTCCCACACCTCCTCAATCGCTGCGCGAAGAGCTGTGTCTTCGAGGGCCATGAATTTGCCGCGCCTGTCCAAGTTCAGAATTGCATAATTGCATAGTTCTGAAAAAACAAGATTTGGCTTTGCAAGATTTCCAGACAGTGCTCGGCTTATTTGGCTCTGGGGCACGCCCAATGCCATAGATAGCGTGAGCTGCGTGATACCTGCTTCTCGGAAGCGCGCTGAGAGGCTCCGGGCTTGGGCGCGAAAACTGGAATGTTCCATGCTTCAATTATGCATAAATGCATAATTGGAGCAAGCAGGCTGCATTTTCGATGTGGCAGCTAGAGAAGGTGCGGGTCCTGATTTCCGAGACGGGCCCTGGCAGTCACGCGATCGATTCTGGATCGAGTAAGGGGCAGGTGACTGAGTTGACCCAAACGGCGCTTTAACTCCGGTATCGCTTGATAGAGCTGTTGAAGCGTGATCCGCCTGAGGGGATCGCGGTGGTACAGCTCAAGCGCTGTTCGTTCGACGCACCGCGCAAGGGCTTCGTCGCGACTATCCCAGTCTACGGTTTGGCGTTTGCGTGGTGCTGAAGGACGGGCTAGGAGTTGTTGCTCTATGAGCCAGGCGCGGTCATTTCTGTATAACCACGCAAAGGCTCTAGGTGCGATCGCACGCAACATTTTCCGTGACGCATCGCCATTCTGTTGCATTGCTGTAGTCCATTCCTGACGAGCAGCGAGCTGACGTTTTCGCATTACGACCTCATGCCACCGTTCCTGTAGTCCTATCTCGCTTAGAAGGATTCGAGTGACAGTCTGCACTGTCACTTCATGACGAGAGGCGATCTCGCACTTCCCATCGCCATTTTTTAGGGCTTGGATGATCAGCTTTCGTGTGTGTTCCTGTGTTCGTTTGGGCCGTCGGGGTGTTGTCATCGCCGCTTTGGTAGCCCATGCGATGGCCGTATTCACTGTCACGCCCACCATCTTGGCGGCTGCTGTAACCGAAGCGCCGCGAGAAAGTGCCGCGGCCAATTCGTGTTGACGCCCGACAATGGTCGCTGTGGAAGGTGTCCCCTGGGCAGGCTGATCATTCTCAATCGGCAAATCGCTCGCTAAAGAGTAGGCCACCTTGAACGTCTTCCAGTCAGAGAAAAGCCAAAGAATTAGTGCGAAGTGGCGCAAGGGGTGCGTGATCCAACGCCGACCGCTCAGGACAGGTTGGATCTGAGAGAGGCCTTGTTTTGCATCCAGGGCAAGCGGCTTAAGCTCCGGAATCACACGCAAGGGTGCGACGTAGCGGGCAAATTCAGTGCCCAACTCTCGCATAAGCTGAGAGCGGGCGATCGAATCTCCGCCGATGATGGCCGTGGAATAAGCATGCACCAAGGCTTCGGGCCGCCATCCGCCAGGAGGCATGTCCGTGATCGCGTCATTGGTCAGCTTGGCTAAGGCCAGTAACGAGCGCGCTGTTGCTTCATGTAGGCGCGGGGTTGGACCCAGTACCTGCTCTGTTGGAAGGACCCAAAGGAATCGCCCTACGCCAGTGGATTTGACTTGCGATTCACGCAGTGGGCGCGAGTGCGTCGCGCACATCCAAACGCCGGGGTACTGATGTTGTAGATGCCAGCACGTGACGCCGAAAGTGCTGAGATCGTGAGCCATGCACTCGTCACAAGCCTTCAGAGGGAAGTGAGCGCGGAAGCGGCTCGACGTTATTCCCAGACGGAACTTCATCGCGCCGACACCGCCGCTACAAGCTTGGCTAATTGCCCGCTCCGCAATGGAAGGAGGCTTCCAAGAAAGAAAGTATGGGAGCAGGGTCCGGCCAACTAGCTCAAAGGCGTTGCCCAACTGCCCTCCTGTCACATGCTCAAAGTAGCTGAGGTGAGTTGGGAAATCATGTTGGGTACCGCGCTTCGGATGGCCAAACAAGACTTGAGACGTTGCATGCGAAAACACGTTCCCAGTCAAAACGTGAATCCGACTGCATAGGCTGAATAAGGTTTCGTCCTCAATCCAGTCAGAAATTGGCAGTGGCCATAAATCGTCCATGACTCGCCCTATGGTCAATCATGGATGATTTTATATGCAGCTTGCTTTGTTAGTACTGCGTAGTGAAAGGTTTTTGTTTTAACCCAGGTGCTTGATGTTATTTTAACCCATGCCCCATTTAAAAAGGGGATTGCACGATAATAAATGAAAGTCGCGTAATGAGGAAAACCCCATTTAGGAAAAAATAAATCGTTGAGAGTTTCCGTCTGCAGCGTGGAGGAATATTTGTGGCAAAATTTCAACGATACTTGCGCCGGCGCCATATCTGGTGGCTACGCCGGTGTGCGTCATACCTCTTTCCGGCGCTAATCGGCTGGGAGAGTCTGGCCCCCCCTAGCGCTATTGGGGATTGGGGGCGCGGCGCATGAGCCTATTAGAGGTATTTTTTGCCGCGCGCCCGTATCAAGCGCGGGAGGGGCATCTATTGCTCCGTGCAAGAAAAACCAACCAATCGCTGGAGGAATTAATCACGTAAGAAATAGAGAGAACGGAGAACTTGCACAAAGGCCAGTTGCTCCTGCAAGAGCAACTGGCCCCAAAAAGATGTGCGTACGTGTGGAACGTAGGCCCATCTTGATCGATGGGCTGCACTTTGTCAAGTGTGGCTCGGGATACATTCGTGCCTACGAATATGTGCATTTTCTCCATTGATTATGACTTCACCGTCAGAGATATGGAGAAACTATATGAGCCGAAAAGCCCTGGTTAGCGCAGAGCGGCTAGCCATTATCAATTCACGTCAGGATCCTCCCGGATGGGGACCTGACTATATGCCGTCCATGCGGGCAACAAGGGACGAGGCGCCGACACGAAGCCGTCCCTCTATGGTTCGCGCTGCGGCATTGGGACGTGCAATCCACTGCATGTCTCGTGCAGAGTTCCACGCGACGGTCCTGGCGCTGTATCAACCAAGGTTGTTCGATCTACACGAGCAGCACGCGCTATCGACAGTCCCAACCGCGCATCCGTTGGCTGCCCACCCTGAAGGAAGGGGGCTCTCACTCCCACGCCTTGAAGGAACTGTCCTGGTCGCCGAGCGATTGGGACTACTGATGCGCCATCCGGTGGTTCTCATGACCGTGCCAAGTACGGATGGAGGCTCGACTTTCGAGCGGGTTCCGTTCCCCTACATTGGTGATCTCCTCCTGTTCCTCAGAGATCAAGAAGGCCCTTACTGCGTGAACTGGACCGTCAAGAAGACGAGTGAAGACTTCAAGCGCACGTCCTTTCAAACGTGTCGACAGCCCAATAAGGCCGAGGAGCATGCAGCTCGTGCAGAGGACCGACATCGTCTGGAGGAGCTGTACTTCGCGTGCGCGGGTATCAAGACCGTTCGCGTCAGTGAAGACCTGCTGAATGAAACGGTGAAGTTCAACCTGGCCATGCTCATTCGAGCTGATCACTTGCCGGATGATTTGCCGTCAGAGATACGAGCTGAGCTGGTCGAGCGCTTCAAGCTATGCGTGCTGTCTCGTGAGGCAATCTTGCACCATATTCCTAAGATGGTGAACGCCTTTTCCTGCTCGCAGGAGGAGGTGCTGACTGTGCTGTATCAGGCCATCTGGCGGCGAGAGCTTCGTGTTGATTTGTATCGTCCGATCATGATTGACAAGCCTATGCATCCCGAGCGTATGGATGTGCTGGACATGTATGCATCTTGGTTCGAGAGGTGAGCCATGCAGATAGGTTCAGAACTGCTGATCCCGGAAGGCTTCGCAGGCTTAGTCTCCACGGTGTCGTATCACTTCCTGCGAAGTTCTACCCTAGATGATCGGGTCTGGCTCGCATTCTTCCGAAAGCAAGGGAAGGAATGGTGCGGAGAGCTGGTCTCGCTGCCAAAAAGTGAATTTGAACGAGGTCTCCTAACTGGAAAAGTCTCGGCGAAGAAAGGCGGGCACACATTACCGCCGGGGCTTTGGGGCAGCGAGGGATTGAACTTGCTTCAGATTGATGAAGATCGGTCGGACAAAAAGCGCAGCAACCTGGAGCGCGCACATAGAAGATTACTGCATATCCAACCGCTACTTCGCCCAGAAATGTTGATCAAGATTTTTTCCGCATCGTCGCCCCACCTGGTCATCAACGCGCATGCTGTCGCGATCGGCCAGACGCAGCGCCGTGTACGTTTTTGGTTTCTGGCCTACCTCTGCTTCGGGCAGACCGTTTACGCATTGTTTCCGAACTATCAGCAAATTGGACGCTGGGATAGGCTGAGTAAATCCGGAGATATTCCCTACGGGCGCCGGTCCTTGACTGCGGGTCTTCACGACAGAATTAGGGTAGACAAAGAAACGAGGGCAAGGATTGCATACTCCTACCAGGCACTACGGTCTCCGGGAAAGGCCCTCGCAGAGATCTATAGGGAAGCCGCCACGCGATACTTTGGATGTACGGCGGTCGAGCGCCCCGACGGTAGCAAGATCTTCGTTCCGAAGCCAGGTATCCCTTTCCCCTCGCTGGACCAATACACGCGTTGCGTGAAGAAGCACGTCGGAGAGGAGGCGCTTAACGTACAACGTTATGGTAACAATCGGGCACGCAGGGTATACCAACCATCGAGAGGCAAATTTTCCCAGCCGTTACGAAACTTCATGGAGGTCGTTGAAGCCGACGCCTATCACTGTGTTGACCGGCCGCGATCCTATTTTGGCCAAAAAGTGCTGGATAGCGTTTGCGTAGTAAGAGGGATCTGCGGGACAACCGGCTACGTCTGCGGTATTGGATTTTCTTTTGGCGCAGAAAGAAGTTCAGCATACAACGCGATGCTATTTAGCATGGCGATTGGAAAGAAGATATTCTGCAGCCTCTTCGGGATTGACATCGATGACGATACCTGGCCCGGCTGCGGGCTTCCCGGCGGGATCATTGTTGATCGGGGACCTGGCGCAGCAGCTCTCAGCCTGGAACCGCTAAATAAAGAACAGGGCGAACATATCCCATGGGCGTTCAGTGAACTCACCCCATCAGGTGCAGGGCAATCGAAGGCAACGGTGGAATCGTCGCATCCTCGGTCTTTGTCATCGGAAGAGCCAAACCAGATCGTTCACGGCGAACTAGATCCGGTACACATGGCCGTGCGGGAAATCCGAAGAGCCATTGCCGACAACGAAGCCTCCTCCGCCGACGACAGAATTACGCCAGAAATGATTCGAGACCAAGTTCGTCCTACACCAAGAGCAATGGCTAAGTTCCTCATCGGGCGCGCACGCACCGACGCAAAGCAAGTCCGCTTCGAAGACGCGGTCAGGGCGTACTTGCAGAAAGTGGACGTGAAAGTGAATCGTGACGGGTTGAACTACAACGAGTTGCGCTATGACTCGCCGGCTCTCCGAGAAAGTGGTGTTTTTGGTAGGACTGCTGGATCGCCCCCCCTTCTTGGTTACGTGCTGCCGTTTTGTATGCGTTACATGTGGGTTGAAACCCCGCGGGGATTGGTCGAGGTCGACGGGACCCTACCCATTCAGGACGATCCAGGTCAACTTTATCTCTCGCAGGTTGATCTCTTCGAGTTCAAGCGATTGAAAAAAGAAGGACGACGAATTCAGAAAATAAATGCGTCCGCCGTCATAGCTGAGCAACACACCGAATACGAACGGCAAACCGGGAAGCGTTGGTCGGATGGCATCATCAAGAAAGGCCGGCGTAAGGTAGGCGAGCGCGCTTCACGCGAAGAGTCAAGCCAAATGAAAGCGATACTTGAAGGGAAGAGTCGTGGGCATCGTTGAAAATCCGTGGCAAACGCGATTTAAGGGCCTGAACTCCCTGGACAACATAAGGGCTAGAGTGGAGGTGAGACCCGATGTGATCGACGGGTTGGAAAAGGAGCCGGGCGGTGTGGTCGAAGTAGAGGTAGGTATGGCGCTAAGCCGAATTTACCGACCGTCGGCGCAGGAGCTATGGATCCTGCTGTACCTACTTGAACGATCGATGGGGCATGCCAAGCTTGCCTATTCGGACCGCGAAAAGTACGCCGGGCGCCTGTACTCGCCGATCTACGACACGGCTTCTTCAAGCCCGGCGGTCTGCTTGCTAGGCCCGGCCGGAGTCGGGAAATCCCAGCTTGCCAAGGCCTTTCTGCGCCTCATGCCAGACGATTGCACGATTGACGTGGACCACCATAAAAACATACCGCTACAAGGAGCCTGGCTCGTCACTGCAAACCCGCACGAAAGCGTGATTCAGTCATTGGTCCCATTCCTGGGGCAGGGTGAGGCAGATATGCGCAAGGCTGGACATGCTGTTGTGCTCAAAGCGGCAGCGGCGATTGCCTATCGAAATGGACTTTCGCATATCTTGGTCGATGAGATGCAATTTATGGTCGGAAGCGATCGTACGACCCGTATTACTAAGACGTTACTCGACCTAAGACAGCTCGGAGTCCCTTTCGTCTACATTGCTAATCACAGTCTTTGGCGGTCGCTGAGTAAATCGCATGCGCAGATCGCTCAGCGTCTCTTGGCGAATCCGCTACAGCTATGTCCGGATCCGCCTGATTCGGAAGACTGGACGGGTTACCTGATGGAATGCTCTCGAGTGCTATGTAGCTATCTGGACGAAGACCTTGCCCTAAGGGCAACGCCAATATTCGACATGACGGCAGGCCTTAAGAGATTTGTCGTGCTGTTGCTGCAGGGCGCATTCAGAATTGCTTGGAATCAGCGCAAACGGCGGGTGGCGTGGCCTCACATTATTGCTTCATACCACTCACCCCAATACTGCATCTCTCGAGAGCAAGTGGAGATGGCACTCAACAAGTACGAGAAAAGCAAGCGGCAGATTGACTACGAAAGCCCAGTTGCAATGTCTGGCGAGCAAGCACGAGGCGTGGAGGATGCGAGAGCGAAATACACAGAACGCGTTATGGCGAATCGCGCCTTGGTATCGGCTGTGCCGGTCGGTGAACAATGTGCTTTGCCTGAGATAGATCTTCAACCTTCGCCAAAGCGGGTGCCGCGACCCAAGGCACCACCACGGACAGTCCATTCTCTGATTGACAGCGCATCTCGGCTGAGACGTAGAATTTAGTCGAAGCGAGTATTTCTTTGGGGGCCTACACAGTCTATCTCAAAGTATGGCCGCGCTCCTGGTTTGCTGGCTGCTCACGCTGCGCTATGAAGCCAGGCGTAACTCCCTTGCCTTGCCATCGAATCGCCTAGCCCAGAATTGCCAGGCGCCCACATTTGGGAACAGATTGCCTTCGCTGCGACGTTGCTTGATCGTCCTACGCCAAGCGCTTCTCGAAATCGAGACTAATTAAATTTAGAGGCGCTACGATTCGATCGTAGGACTCTTCTGGGTAGTCATTTCTCTTCCAGCGAGACAGTTTGAACGATGCGTTCGAGTTCGGTCAGCATGCCCTGCTGGTGCTTTCCCAGGTATCGGTGAATCGCGGCGTTGCCAAGTAGTTTTGATAAAAATCCTTTGGCGAGAACTAAGTTAAGGATGTCTTGCCCATACGATTGTTCGCACAACTTGAACTGACCGAACACGTTGCTCATTTCCCGCTCCATCTTGTCGGCTTGCTCCGGTGTTAGGCCCCGGATCTTCTTGGGCTTTGACTCCGCCACGAGCATCTCTTTCGGAGTGGCGGCATGTAGCGCTTGTGCATAGGCCACAGTCATGTTGTTTGCCGTTACCATCAGTTCCACGCATTCGATCTGACGTGTGGGTTTTAACTTACGTAAAACACCGCTAAGGTTGGCAGAGAAGTGTTGGTCCTTGAGAAGCTCCGCAGCCTCCCTGCAGACTCCATCAAGCAGGTTCATCTTCTTGACGATTGACGAGATGTCCAAGCTTAGCGCCTTGGCTAGCCGTTCCTTAGGGACACCACGTTCAACAGCTCGTCGGATCATCACATGCTCTTGCACAGACGATATGCGATTAAGGCGATTGTTGTACGTATAGGTTTCTTCATCTGTTGCAACGAGGCATGGGGCAGTTGTGAAGCCGAGGTGCTTGAGAGCAAGAATGCGAATGTGCCCGTCCAAGAGGACGTGTAGATCACCGGGCGGTACCGCGCGGCCGACCGTAAGTGGTTCGATCAGCCCAACCTCTTCGATTGAAGAAACAATCTGCTTAAACTTTCGCGTGTCAAGAATGCCTTCCGAAATCTTGTGTGATGGCAAGATTCTTTCGAAGGGTAGTTCTATGGGCTCTGGGATAAAACCAAGGATACTCATGCCGTATGTCCTCCGGGCCAGACCCTCTCCGCAAGATACTTCGGTAGCGTATCTAAGTTCTCAGCTCGAAGCAGATTTATGAAGTTCTCGTCGCTCAGAAGCTCTCGAAGAGCTTCAACAATGAAAAGTAATCGCTGCTGAGAGAATTCTGCTTTCCTTATCAATAGCTTTTGGCGTTCCACTTCGCGCTGATAATTGCGGACGATGCTTGAGGAGGTAACCGTGCTTTTGGTCTGGGACCGTCCGTGGGAGATAGTGCGGCCGAAGGTGCGACGCCGGTCAATGACGCGTCGGGCCTGGATGAGTTGGTTGCCGCGTAGCTGCCCGGACTCGTACGCGTCCTGCAGAGCTGCCTGAATGGCCTTATCATCATTGCCCGCGCCGGCAATAGTGATGGCCGCATTGAGCGGAATTCGGGCCGTCTCTACAGCAGCCAATAGTCGTTCTTCACCGTTCTTAAGAAGGTAAAGAATTCCTTGGATGTAATCAGCCCCGAGCCCGGTCTTCTCCGATATTGCGCGCTTGTCATAGCCCTGATCTTGAAGCCGTTCTATTCCTCTCAATAGCTCAAGTGGATGATACTTGCGGCGCGCAATGTTCTCAGTCAGGCTCATGATGAAAGCATCTTCGTCATTCGCATCGACAATTAGCGCAGGAATAGTGCTCTCTCCCAGAGCCCGAAACGCTTTCAAGCGGCCTTCGCCACAGATCAACAGGTATCGCGATGTGCCGTCGGCTCCAATACGCGGTGTGACGCTGATGGGTTTTTTCAGGCCAATGTCGCGAATGTTTGTCACTATCTCTTGAAAGACGCGATTGTCGCGTTCCCGTGGGTTGAGCACGTCGATGAGTGTCAGCGGGATCATTCGCAGGTCGGGCAGGGGTTGATCCATTGTCATGCTGCCCGCCGCAGACGACTACGCTCCGCCATGCCGTAGAGGTAATCGAGATCGTCAAATCGATAGCTCTCAAGCTCGACTCGGTTGTGGTCGGCAAGGTTGAGCGTTGGCCACCAGACATCCACGCGAGGCAATAGGTAGTAATCTTGTGGATGCTGATTGTTGTCATTGAGACGTATTGCGACCGTGATATCTGGAGCTAGATTCGTGTCGAACCGAACTTTCCATCGTCTATGACCCGTCCCAAGTGTCTGACAACGTGCCAGCACCAGAGAGACAGTAAACTCGCCGTTCACATCTAGCATGTCCGTCGTGGGATCTCGTCGAATGACTCCGCCCAAGGCGCAGATCATGCTTTCGGTGTGGCTGAGGATGTCTGGGTGCAATCGTCTCAGGAACTGATTCACTTCGAGATACTGATAGCTTCGATCGGGAGTGAAGCCAACGGCGTTGTAGGCGCGAAGTAGGCTGCCAAAGCGGTGTGCGTACGCTGCAGAGGACGGCATTCCATCGGTCTCATCAATGATCAAGCCGGAAAGGTATCCCCGCCGATGGTAGAGGCTACTCAGTTTTTCCAGCAGTTCTTCGTTGCTGTACCGATGCGCTCGTGCACGAAGAATTCCTTGGGCCGTGTAGAAGAGCTCGCTGGGAACGATGGCCTCGAACGCTCCATTCTTTCGGATCCACATGTCTGGCTTGTTGAAGACCCGAAGCTTTCTAAGCTTGAATGAAACCCTGTTATAGACGTTGTTGCCAATGTACTTCTCATTGCTGAGAACCTGGCGCACTGTCGCCCTTGTCCACTCGCGGCCTAAATCGGTCGGAATTCCCTGCGCATTGAGACGAATTGCGATTTCCAGTTCAGACGTTCCATCATTGACAAACCAGTGGTAGATCTGATTTACGGTTGCAACCGCTGTTGGGGATCCGGGCATGAGGATGACCCTATCAGTCTGGAGGCTCTTGTGTTGGCCGCGGGTTAACTCCCCCTTTACTGAACCCACTTGGTCGATCAATATGCGCCTCAGACCGAACCCCGCTGGCCCTCCCTGCCGGTAACCTAGCTCGATGAGGCGGCATTGGCCTGCGAAGACCTTGGAAGATAGCTCTCGACTGTACTCCCCGGCCATCGCGCGCTTCACGCCTTTGACAATGGTCGATACCGGCGAGCCGTCGTTCTCGAATTGCTCCGCGCAATATTCAACCTGGATGCCTGCGCGTCGACAAACGTATTCGTAGTAGGCGCTTTCATCTACATCCTGGAATCTTCCCCATCTGCTGACGTCGTATACGAGGATGACTTGGAAGTCGGCGTTGCGTGATTCGACATCGCTAATAAGCTGTTGGAGCGCTTGTCGGCCGTCCATGCGTAAGCCACTCTTCCCTTCGTCGGCATAGGTTCGTACGATCTCCAAATGATGTCGCTCTGCATACTCCCGGATTTTCTCTGACTGGTTCTCGGTCGAGTACTTTTGGTGATCGGTCGACATGCGCACGTACTCGGCCGCCCGCACGTTGGCCGGTGGTTGTGGGGTACCGATGTCGGGCGTTGCCGCTGGCATGTGATTCGGCATTAGGAGCGATTGGAGGCTTTCATCAGGATTCGAGAGAAGAAATCCTGAGGCTGGCTCTGAGGGAGCTCGTTGAACTTCACTGATGATGGTCTGGCAGGCCGTAGCTCTCTCGTCATCACGACGGTAAAGAGTCGTTAGCTGCCTGTCGATCAAGTCATCTATTTGCAAGTGTCTTTTTTGCAAGAGCGCTGCTCACCGGCAGGAACGAGCTCGACGATCCAAAAGACACGGTCTGCGAGGAAATGCGAGGTAAGGATCCGGAGTTGATAAATGCCAGAGAGAGGCCCCGACATGTCCATTTTTGCAAGCTTTGGCGCCGATTGATCGGGTTGCTTTACTCGTTGGCGGTCTCGGTTGCGTTCTGTATAAGCAGGATGGGTGTCGCGATAGTCTCTCCAGTAGTCTGGATGACGCGCCAGCCATGCGCGTTGGGCATCGCGCTGATTAGCCCGATAGGCGGCGTCGTTATGAAGCTTTTCCTGCTGCCAACTTTGTTTTCGGGCTCGCTGGCAGATCTTGGCGGAACAGTACATCTGGTGGGGAACTTGGGGCCGAGCCTGAAACAGGACGCCGCAGTGAGCGCAACGTTTGGTTGTCATTGGCGATCTCTCCCTGTAGCGGCTTTGGATGGGCGTAGGCGCAGCGAAGCTTCTCGGGGTGAACCACGCACGCGCGTTCGTAGGAAAGCTATGTAGTTGCGAGGTGGTACAACCTATCACCGAGACCTTGTCGCTTCTTGGGTACAAAACTGAACTGTGGGAAGCTTGCGGTTTTTAGTGACGAACGTGCTGAGCAGGAGCCATTCGGATGACCGTTCTCTTATGTACCTCTGGCTCTCAACGCGATGGGGTGCGATGTTGGCAGCCGGACGCGGGGACTCGTGGTGTAGCGCAGTGGTGTTTAGTCCGATGCGTCTGAGCGCGCGGAGTGGTCATCGTATAACTAGCGGTCAAATAGACAGCAACCATGACCAAAGCGCATACGAACAAGAAAAAGCCCCGAATCGAAAAACGGGGCTCTCAGCACACCTGCGGTCTGTGCTCGTCCTATGCGCGCAGATTGGACATCTAACGCTTCAAATCGCCATTTTCGATCAGGCGCTCTTTGACGTTGATATAGCCAATTAGCGAGGCGAGCGCCGCAACGACGAGGATAGCCGTGATAAAGGCAATGCTCATGACTTGCTCCTTCGATGCGTCAGCATGTAGTGGTTTAGAGCGTGTCCAGTGTGGGTCATAATAACACTACCGTTTTGTATCGCCGATCGAAAAACAGGAAAGCGTGGTGCGTGCCAAGATGAGCGTGCTGGTGCTCACGATATCTGTATCGTCTGGCGACGGGACAAACATGGACAGGGCAAGGCGTTATCCACGTTGGCTTGCTGCAGCAGAATTAGAAGGCCGGACTCGGCAGCACTTTATCCTCGACCAGCCCACGTGACGCCCGGCCCAGGACGTAGCTTCAGGTCGTTCTAAACAAAGAGTTCCATCGGGATACGGTGGTCGGAACTTTGCGGTCCACGCTGCCGCCGCAACCGGGGCTGCGAGGCCTTATTGTTCAGCCTAGCGACTGGCCGCTGCGCCTTTTAAAAGCGCAGACATATTTGTGGTTTGGACTGAAATGACAGAACTTGGAGCTGAGGTGAATTGAAATTTTGCCCAGGCGCAATCGGCGACGAGGCGGAAGTGGTCTTGGATACGTGAAAGTTTGACGTCGCTGCTAACTGTCACCCACATCTGCATCAAGCTGTCGGTTCCCTGGGGCCGGTTCAGTATGTTCTCCAGAACCAGGGCAAGTTGTAGCGCTGCGGTATCCGCTGCCATGCCTTGATGTGCGACAAGGAAAACGTGGACCAGCGGCTTCGGACTCGGCTCCCACCCCGCGAAATTCTCTTCAAGGGAAATCCCTTCCGGGCATTTCGAGCATATACCGTTGACTGTCTCGAGGTCGCCAACTAGCTCAGCCAGGAATCTTGTGGTGCGCGTGGCAGCATCGCCCAAAGGGAGTGGCTCCATTTCGTGGTGTCGGGACCGCGACTTGAAGGCCGCGTCGGCCTTCTGGTCTCCTGATTGGACTGATTCGGGCGCAGACGTAGACTGCCGAAGGCTCAACACGTCAAGCCTGCTTTCACCCGACCACCAAGCTGCCCCGGCGTCCGCATCACCGAACGCAGGCGATCACTTGCACCCTCCTCGTTCAACGAGGCCAATTTTTCGTCCCAGCGCCGGCGTAATTCGGCCAATGGACGTGGCACGCCCAGATGCTCGGTCTGCAACGCTTCAACCAATCGCGTGTATTCCGCAATGGAAAGGATCACCGCTTCAGGCTTGCGTTGGTTGACCACTAACAATCTCCCTTCCTTTGATAGGGCACGAATCAAGCCACGCCAGCTGAGTGATTTAGCTCGGAAAGCCTTAACAACCGGCAGTTGTTTCAATCGCGTAGTGCGCCGACTTGGGATGGTCACGGTAGTCACCCTCAAAATGGTTAAAGCACTTTACTCCGTTCAGGTCCAATAGGGGCGTCACGGGTCGTATTTCCCGGACAATCAGGCGGCCAAACCAGCTGGTTTAGCCGGGGCCTTGTGAAGCCGGAGGTAGGCGAAGCCCCTCGTCCTTCGTGGGTATCAGATACGGCGGTTAGATGTGAGAGCCTCACACGAACTCTCCCGCTCGCCTTTCGCCGCAAAGTTGTTGGATCTGGGGCGAGGTAGGTGTGGTGACCTGTGGTAGTGGTCGTCCTTGCAGCGCCGATATGGCGCATACTATTATTAGAGTGATACTACTTATGGCCGGGTCCATTACGAGCTCATCATGGCGACTGCCAAGCTCCTCACTAGAACCGTTGCGCGCTACTCGAGGGTTGGGCCGGTTGCTTCGTCGGAAACCTCGAATCCGCCGGGCTCGGCCAAATCGACCGAGGAGGCTACGCTGCGAAAGCGACGCCTACCGGGACGAATAAAAGTCCTCACCTTTCAGGTTCCGGTGGGAAATCCCTACGACATTGGAATTGAAGAAACGCTGAAAGCTTTGCGACGGTCGGGCGTCCTCACTAAGAGCGGCAAGCTGGGGAAGCCATTTCGGTGACAAGCTATTAGGAGCTGTTGTCGTGGAATCTTTGTCGAAGCGCGCACACTGCGCTGTGTGACGTCATCGACGTCCGGCGTTATCCCTTTTGAAGCAGCTGAAGATAACGGCGCCGCGCATGCGTTTAGAAGGCTAATTTCCAAATAGCCTTTTGTGATTCAGAAGCGCCTTCTTGAGGGCCGAATTTGGCGGATCTGGGCTGAGCAAGGCTCGGGCGAAAGCCTCTTGAGCCTGCTTGGACAGATGAACCACGTCCCCCGTGGGCTGCGCTGCCTCTGCGGCTCGCCGCAACGCTAGTGCGGCAAATTGCTTTAACGTCTTGCCTTCCAGTGCCGCAGCGCGTTCCAAAAGGGTGTGAAGTGCCGGCGTTATTTCGAGTCTGAGTTCACGGTATTTGGGCATGTTGAGTCTCGCGAGGATGGGACCAAGGCTCTTGGGAAATTTTAGTCGCTCGCTCGACAGCGGTCATCCCCAGGCCGTGCATTTACTCGGCGCGTTGCACTTTTGGTCTTCTGGCCGGAGTTTTGCGGGACAGGTACGCAACTTCGAACTCTGGTTCAGTGTCCCGAGCGAACATTGATTCAAAAATCCTTTGCCCCATTGCCAACGAAGGTCGAGCATCGAACTTCACGGAAGGCGAGGCTATTGAGTAAAAACTCGTAAAATCAATGGCTTATTTTGTGCCGTCGAAGCGAACTTTAATCCGGTACTTCACGGTGTGAAAACGGGGAATAAAGTCGGTCGCAGCGTGAACAGCATCGTTCTCCCGCCATTTACTGTTCCTTGTCGCAATCTCGCTCGTGAAAGTACAACCGGCCGCTCGCGCGGCCGATTTCTACATCGGGCATGCAAAGAAGAGTGTGCTGGTTATGCCGCCGTTCGCCGCGTCGCGCCAGGCGATTGGCCGCTGATGCGCTTGAACGCCCGACTGAACGCAGCTTGCGAGGTATAGCCCAGACGATGCGCCACTGCGTCGATCGACAGCCTGTCCTGAGTCAGCCATTGGTTGGCGAGGCGCATCTTGAGTTCTGTCGCGTAGCGCAGAGGCGGAACCCCCAGGGTCGCCTGAAAGCGTTGGGCAAAGACCGATCGAGAAACATGCGATTCTGCAGCCAGCTCCGCGACTGTCCACTCCTTACCGGGCGAGCGATGTAACGCCAAGATGGCGCGGGCGAGACGGGGGTCGCGCAAGGCAGCTACGAGTCCGGAAGCGCTCTCGCAACCGCATTCAATCCACCCACGCGTGATCATCGCTGCCGCCACTTCGGCAAGCCGCGCCAGGATGCCAGCGAAGCCGATGCGGCCAGAGCATATCTCACGCTTCATGGCGTCCAGGATCTCGCGCAAGCCGGGATACTTCGTCCCGTCCGTATCGGCCAACATGGCATCCGGCATTAGCTTTGCCAGTCCCTGCATACCGCCTAGGTCGAACTCCATGCAGCCGTAGAAGAGGACGGCGCTGGGCGTCGAATGTGTACTGGGGCAAGTATCGACCCCACTAACAGCCTCGCCCAATGGCGCCACGTCGAACGTGTCGATCGGTTGGAAAGAGGCGTTCGGATCCGAAAGGAGCTGATGTCCGCCGCCTTGCGGCAAAAACACGGCGCTGCCGGCGGTGAGTTCATGAACTGCACCGTCATGCGCACGCAGGACTGCGTTGCCGACCGCGAGGTAGTGGAAATAACTGTATCCAGGCCTGGCGTCGAAATCGAAGCCGAACGATGGACCGGTTTGAACGCGGCGGTACTGCACCCCGCGCAACCGCATGCCTGTCAGCAGCTCACTGATGAGGTCGGATGACAGAACGAAGGAGCGGCCTTCTATCATTTCAGGTGTTTCGGTTAAAAACTCAGGACTTTTTATCATAGATCATCCTGGAATGCGGCCCTAGACTTCCTGCCTGAGATATTCAGGAGTTGTTTGAAATGAGAAGTGATGTGAAGGATGCAGTGGCTCAGGAGGTGAACACGCCGGCGTGGGTAGCCGTTTTTTCTCTTGCGATGGGCGTGTTCGGGTTGCTTACTGCGGAGTACCTCCCCGCCAGCCTGCTGACCCCGATGGCAGCGGATCTTGGTGTGTCGGAGGCCCTTGCGGGCCAAGCCGTCACCGTAACTGCCGTTGTGGCGCTGTTCGCCGGTTTGTTGGTGCCGCGCCTGACACGCGGGTTTGATCGCCGACTGGTCTTGCTTGGGTTCACCGTATTGATGATCGCCTCCAATCTGCTGGTGGCGATTTCCTCGAGCCTGCCGATGCTGTTGGCGATGCGAGTCCTTCTGGGCCTTGCCTTGGGTGGTTTCTGGGGAATGGCGGCTGCGGTTGCGATGCGCCTGGTTCCGGCCAGGCTTGTCCCACGCGCACTTTCAATAATCTTCAGTGGCATCGCAGTGGGCACGGTTGTTTCCGTGCCGCTCGGCAGCTACCTGGGTGAACTCTACGGCTGGCGCAGCGCCTTTTTGGCGGCCGCCGCGGTGGGCATCGTTACGCTCCTTTTCCAGGTGCTCACGTTGCCCCGAATGGCGCCGCGCAAATTGCTGCAGACTGCGACGGTGCTGGAGTTGCTTCGACGTCCTGGCATTGCAGCGGGCATGACCGGATGCGTGTTGGCTCACACGGGTCAGTTTGCACTTTTCACCTACATACGTCCCGCGCTCGAGAACGTTGCGCATATCCACGTACAGGATCTGTCTCTGATGTTGCTTGGCTTCGGTATCGCCAACTTCGTCGGGACTTTGGTTGCGGGTTGGATAATGGAGCGCAGCCTGCGCGCCACGCTCGTCTGGATGCCTGCGCTGGTCGGCGTCGCGGCCCTGGCCATGATTTGGCTTCCTGTGGACAAGACCGGGCTGATGCTGTTGGTCGCGCTTTGGGGGCTCGCCTTCGGAGGTGTCCCAGTGGCGTGGTCGAACTGGGTCGCGCGAGCGGTTCCTGATCAGGCTGAAACGGCTGGAGGTATGGTGGTTGCATGCGTGCAGTCGTCCATCGCAGCGGGGGCCGCGCTGGGTGGCATGGTGTTCGGATTCGGCGGAGTGATCGGCGTCTTTGTGACGGCAGGAGGCGTGATGATCCTCGCTGCGCTCTTCATCGCTCTACGGGTTCGCGTGGCGATGCCGCCACACGGTCAGGCCGTGCATGCCGTGCACGTCTGAAAGACAGCGGGTCGGAGTTGAGGGTCAGATCAAGCTTGCCAAGCAAGCGAAATTGCCCACTCCATAAACGTGCGGACTTTGAGGGGTAGATGTGCTCTCGCTGCATAAAAAAGCGTGAGCGGCATCACCCTCCAGTTAACTGCCTCCAGGATCGGTACATTGAGACATCCTGACGTCGTCTGTCCCATGGGACAGACGGCTCTTGCTTTTGGCAGCTCGGCGACTCGAACTTCGCGAGCATTCAACCTTCGCGCCCCACGTTCGTTCATCGTCGCTGATCTTTTTTTGCCGCTAAGTCGTGAGGGGGTCGCGTTCCGCGACCCTTTTTTTCGCCCAGGCGCTTGCCTTTAGGATTTCATTCCTTAGCTTTGCGGCGCGTGAATTCAACCTGGGAAGCAATGAATCTCGACACCTATTTGCGGCCAAACAGTCGGCCGAGGATTCCACGTGGCGCGGCCGCGGCCTGTTCGGCAGCCAGCGCATTCTGCATCGACAGCTCCTGGAACTGAGGCTTGCCGTTCTGCTGGTACGAGGCGGATGCTTGGCGGAATGCCAGCGCCGATTCAGCATGCCGCTTCATGTGGCCGTAGATCTCTCCGCGTGAGAACAGCGCCCAGCTGCGGTAGTCGGGATCCAGCGCTATAAGGCGGTCGCAAGCTGCAAGCGCCTCCTCATACCGGCTGGCGGCGATCAGCGCATTGACACGTTCGGCGTGCAGGGGACCGCTGTCGGGCCAGCGCGCCATCGCCTGGTCTGCGTCGGTCACGGCCTCGGTTGCGCGCCCCAAGTGGGTCAGCGCCTCGATGCGTGCGCGGCGCCACTTCAGCCAATCGGGATCCAGCGAGATCGCGACCTCGGACAAGGGCAAGGCTTCGTCGTGGCGTTCCAGCCTGTTCAGCATGTCGGCTGCATTGCCGGGCAGGAAGTCGTTGTCGGGCGCGAGTTCGTAGCCGCGCAGGTAATAGGTCAGCGCGGCCTCCCAGCGGCGCTGGTCGCGCTGCGCATTGCCGGCGACGAACAGCAGCTGGTCGTCGTCGCTGGACAGCGGGTCCAGGCCCTGCAATGCCTGTTCAGCCAACTCCGGGTCGCCGCTGCGCACATACTCGCGGGCTTGCTCCTTGCGGCCTTCCCAGCCGCTGTCCGAGAGCGCGTCCAGGCGACGCCATAGCGGCGCCGCCTCGTCGCCTCGGCCCAGGCGATGCAGCGAGCGCGCCTTGCCCTCCAGGGGCCAGTCCCAGTCGGGTTCGCGGCGCAGCAGGCTGGTCCATTCCTCGACCGCGTCCTCATGGCGTCCGAGCGCCTGGAGGCACGAGGCGCGATTGTGCTGGATCGCGTTCTCCTCGCCCAGGATGGCGCGGGCGCGGTCGAACATCGCGATGGCGTTGTTCAGGTCACCGAGACGGCGGTAGTTGTTGCCGGCGTCGTAAAGAAAGCCACCGTTGTTGGGCGCCAGCGCGACGGCGCGCTGATGGTAGGGCAAAGCGTCCTGGTAGCGGCCTGCGTTATGCAGGTTGGATCCGATGTAGCAATGCGGCGCCGCGGCGAATGGGCGTATTTGCGAGGCGCGGGTCCAGCTTGCAATGGCGTCGTCCAGTTGACCGTCGTTGATCAACAGATAGCCCTCGGCCATCAGCAATCCGAAGTGCGACGGCGCACGTGTCAGGGCCTCGCGCAGGAGGCGCCAGGCGTTCTGCTGTTGGCCCGCGTCGTAGAGCGCGGTGACTCGCAAGCGAATGGCGTCGCTGCATTGCAGATCAAGCGCCAACGCGCGGTCCAGGTCTGCGTCACGCTGTGCGTACGCGCGGCGCTGGTCGTGATAGCGGGCGCGCAGTGCCCACATGACGGCGAGATCCGGCTGTTCGCGCAGCCCTTGTTCGCACAAGGCAAGCATTTGGGCAAGGTCGCCGCCGTCATCGGCGCGGTGAATGGATTCGATCAGGCTGGACATGCGCAAGGTTCTCTGTTCGGAAGATCGGATTAGCGCGCCAGGGCGCCTGCTTCGTGACGGCAACTGTAGGGGCGGTCTTCGCGCGGGATGTCGTCGCTGCCGCATTGCCATCGGCGCACGCCGCCGCCCTTCTTTTCGGACCTCAGCTCGGGCAGATAGACCAGGTGCTTGCCGCCCAGCGACGGCGAATCCGCCGTGCCCGGATCGCCCGCGATGGTAAAGCGCAGCACGCCGTTGACGGGATTCATCTCCAGCTTGCTGAACCCGCTGGTTCGCAGCGATTCAGGCGTCACGCCGAGCGCGGCCATGTCGGGCGCAAACGTTTTGGTGCGCTGATAGTGGCTTTCCGCGAGCAGGCGCACGGGATCCGACACGAGATCCAGGCGTATGACGTCGGCGCGCAGCGGATTGTCTGCGTCATCCTTGTCCAGGGCGACGACCGCGATCACCATGCCGGCCAGGACCAGCCCCACCATGCCGAACACGATGAACAGAAAACGGCCGGCGCCCGTGACGGCGCGGACCCGAGCCAGCGCGGGCAGCACGGCCCGGGGATTGGCCTGGCTGGACACCACATGAGTGCCGGCGAGGGAGTTGTGCATGGCGCGCTCGCCAAAAACCGCCTGCTGTATGTGGTGGAAGATGCCGGGTAACGCCAGGTTCAGCGAATACTTCAGGATATGGCGCCAGATCGAGCGCAACAGTCCCGGTGAGCTGCCCTTGCGCGTCACCACCCGCTGCTTCAAGAGACGTTTGCCTGGGGAGCCATTGCCCCAGGCGTCCATCAAGGCGGGCAGCAGCAAGCCCAGCAGCCCGCCGGCTATTGCCAGCAGCGTGGGCCCGTCTACTCCCGTGAGGCCCTGATAGGTGTATGAAGCGGCCATGGACAGACCGACCATCGCGGTCGCCATGACGACGGCATCAATCGCCGTGGCGGCCAGTCGGGCCCAGATGCTGGGAAAGACGGGGGCGTCGCCGCCCGGGCCGGGGCGCTGGGCGGGCGCCGCCTGGGCAGTAACCGGTAGTACGGCTTTGCAGCTGAAGCACAGCTTGTTGGCGGCCGGGTTCTGCCAATTGCAGCGAGGGCATTGCATGGGATCGGAGGCGGGGTGCTGAAGCCGGTCTGAGCGGCAGGACTGCGGATGATACCCATGTTGCCCCGAACCGTCGCTGCGCAGTCCTGTGGCCGGTCATCGTTCCATAAAAAGAACGATGAAGGCAAAAATAGCCATCTACCGGCGGATTGTCCCGAAGAATATAGTTCTGTTCATCGCAGCAACGCGCTGCAAGCAACACCCCAAACCTACTTCTTCAAGGACACTGACATGACCAACTCCACCGCCAAGCTCGAAGTGCTGACCCCCGAAAACAGCCAGATCATCTTCATCGATCATCAACCGCAAATGGCCTTCGGCGTGCAGTCGATCGATCGCCAGACGCTGAAGAACAACGTCGTGGGTTTGGCCAAGGGCGCCAGGGCGTTCGACATTCCGACCATCATCACCACCGTCGAAACCGAGTCGTTCTCGGGATACACCTACCCCGAACTGCTCGATGTCTTCCCGGAAAAGAAAGTGCTGGAACGCACCTCGATGAACTCGTGGGATGACCAGAAGGTGCGCGACCAGCTCGCCGCCAACGGCCGCAAGAAGGTGATCGTGGCCGGCCTGTGGACCGAAGTCTGCAACACCACCTTCGCGCTGTGCGCCATGCTGGAAGGCGAGTACGAGATCTACATGGTCTCCGACGCGTCGGGCGGCACGTCGAAGGAAGCGCATGACATGGCCATGCAACGCATGATCCAAGCTGGCGTCGTGCCGGTCACGTGGCAGCAAGTGCTGCTGGAATGGCAGCGCGACTGGGCCCGCCGCGATTCGTACGATGCCGTGATGGAGATCGTCAAGGAGCACTCGGGCGCGTACGGCATGGGCGTGGACTATGCCTACACGATGGTGCACAAGGCCAGCCAGCGCACGCAGACCGCCCACGACGCTATCGCGCCCGTCGCTGCGCCTGTCATCGCTCGCTAAATCCCAGGCCCGCGGCCGATGCCGCGGGCTTTTTTTCTTGTATCGACCGGCAGCCCCGGAGCCTCCCATGACGACCGCCGACACCCGCCCCGCCGACGCCCAGCCGTCCTCGCCTTTTGCCTATTCCGCCTTCTCCGTGATCTGGGTTGCCACCGTGCTGTCCAACATCGGAACCTGGATGCATGACGTGGGCGCCGGATGGCTCATGACGTCGTTGTCGCCATCGCCCATGTTCGTGGCGCTGGTGCAGACGGCGGGCGCCTTGCCCGTGTTCCTGCTGTCGCTCCTGGCCGGCGCGCTGGCCGACACGATGGACCGGCGCAAGCTGCTGTTGATGGTGCAGATCGCGATGGGCTTCATCGCCCTGGCGCTGGGCCTGGTGGTGTGGTTTGGCCTCACGACGCCGTGGGTGCTGCTGGGCTTTACGTTGCTGATGGGCATCGGCACCGCGCTGTCGGCGCCCGCGGCCATCGCGACGAACAGCGTGGGCATCAACGTCAGCCGCGCCATTGGCCCGGCGCTGGCCGGCGTGCTGATCACCAGCCTGGGCGTGGCGATTCCGTTTTTTGTSAACGCGGTCAGCTTCATCGTGGTTGTGGCCGCGCTCATCTGGTGGAAGCCGCCGGTTGCCGCCGAAAAGCGTCTGCCCCGCGAGCAGCTGTTTCATGCCATGCGTGCCGGCCTGCGCTTTGCGCTGCACAGCAAGCCGCTCAAATCCACGCTGGTCCGTGCCGTCGCTTTCTTTCTGTTTGCCAGCGCCTACTGGGCGCTGCTGCCGGTGATCGTGCGTCAGGTGCTACAGGGTGGCGCCATGCTCTACGGCATCATCCTGGGCTGCGTCGGGGCCGGTGCGGTGATCGGTGCGATGGTGCTGCCGCCGCTGCGCAAGAAGCTGGGTCCGGACCGCAGCGTCATGGCCGGCACGCTGGGCACGGCGCTCACGCTGGTGGTGTTTGCGGTGATCCCGCATCCCGTGGTGGCCGGTGCGTTCAGCTTCCTGGCCGGCGCGTCGTGGATCATGGTGCTGACCTCGCTGAACGTGTCCGCCCAGGTTGCCCTGCCGGACTGGGTGCGTGCCCGTGGCCTGGCGATTTTCGTGACGGTGTTCTTCGGCTCGATGTCCGCGGGCAGCATGATCTGGGGCCAAGCTGCAGTGCATGCCGGCGTTCCCGCCGCGATGCTGATCGCCGCCGCCGGCTCGGTGATCGCGATGCTGCTGACCCGCAAGGCCAAGCTGCAACTGGGCGCCGACCTGGACCTTGCGCCGTCGATGCACTGGCCCGAACCCCTGATCGACCAGCACGTGTCGCATGATCGCGGTCCGGTGATGATCACGGTGGAATACCTGATCGACCCGGCGCGCGGCGCGGACTTCGTGCAGGCCATGCAGCATGCCGGCGCCGAGCGCCGCCGCGATGGGGCCTACGCGTGGGGCATCTTCGAAGACGCGGCGCAGCCTGGCCGCTACCTTGAGTACTTCCTGGTGACGTCGTGGCTAGAGCACCTGCGCCAGCATGAGCGTGTGACCCATGCCGACGCGGACCAACAGGCCGAAGTGCGCGGTTTCCACATCGGCGATGCGCCGCCGAAGGTGTCTCACTTCGTCGCGCCACAGCCAATCTAAGTTTTCCTGATATCAAATGCGGCTCACTCGAGCCGCATTTTTTTTGCCTGGATGCGATCCTGGGCATCCCTCTCAGGGTGAGGCTGGTGTGCTCAAGGTTCCTGAGCCAGCGCTTTGAGGGTTTCCAGGCGCTCCAGCTCCTTCTTCTCCTTCTCTTTTCTGGCGCCTTCGCGATGGGACTTGATGGCGAGGAACATGCACACGGCCAGCACGCCGAGTTTGAATATGCCGAAGACTAAAGGAACCCAGAAATTCATCATTGCCTCAAATCGCTGCTTCAGCAGCTTGATCGCTACTCGTGGACGCTGAACGGGGTCAGGAGGACGCGGAGCGAGTGCTAAAATCCATACAAGATTGCGAATTCTACCGCCAAAATCCATACAAGAAGTTGAATTGCCCGGCCCGTAGGTGATTGCCACCTGCGGAAGCGGCCAAAATCCCTGGAAGAAGATCAGACATGGCTCTCTCGCGTCGCCTGAAAAAAGCAAGCATGTCGTGGGTGCGGCCCCTTACTGCCGGTGCGGGCTCCCGATATCAGCAAATCGCCACGCAGATCGTCACCGCGGTGGAGGACGGTGTGCTTCGGCCCGGCGACCGCCTGCCCACGCAGCGTGAGCTGGCCCAGGCATTGGGCGTCGATCTCACGACCGTCACGCGGGCCTACTCGGAAGTTCGCCAGAAAGGGATTCTGGAGGCGCAGGGGGCGGGCGGGACTTACGTGGCCTATTCCGGGTCGGCAACGGGCGGCACGATCGATCTCGGGATGAACATCCCGCCGTTGCTCAGCAGCGCAGCGTTTTCAGACATGCTTGCGCAAGGCAGTGGCGCGACGCAGGTCGCGGCAAGCGCGATGGATCTGATGAGCTATCACGTGGGTGCGGGGGACGCGCGACATCGTGCAGCCGGGGCGAAATGGTTGCGGCCGGTGCTTGGCAGCACGGACATGGATCGGATCGTGGTTTGCCCCGGCGCGCAAACTGCCATTGCGGCCCTGCTTCTGGCCAGGAGCCAGGCCGGGGATGCGATTGCGTGCGATGTGCTGACTTACCCTGGCTTTCTGGCCGCCGCACGCTTGCTGCAGCGGGTGGCCGTCGGGGTGAAGTCGGATGCATTCGGCATGGATCCCGCCGACCTCGAGCGCGTGTGCCAAAAGCATCGCCCGGCAATGCTGTATTTGAATCCGACGATTCAAAACCCGACCGCGCTGACGCTGTCCACCGAGCGGCGAACTGAGCTGCTGCAGGTGGCAAAGAAGTATGCGCTGCCCGTCATTGAAGATGATCCGTACTGGCTGTTGGCCGAGCGGCCGCCAAGCACGATGTATTCGTTGGCTGCCGACACGGCGTCGGCGCCCGTTTACTACGTGTCGACGCTATCGAAATGCATCGCGCCCGGCTTGCGAACCGCTTACCTGGTCGTACCTGCCGGCGAGCCGTTGACGCCCGTGCTTGACGCCCTGCGTTCGCTGGCGCTGATGCCCACGCCCTGGATGACGGAAATGGCATCGACGTGGATCGAGACGGGCGCTGCGGTTCAATGGATGGCGCAGGTCAGGAGTGAGCTGCACCATCGGCAAGCTATCGCGGCATCGATCCTTCCGGGGGATATTCAGGCCGACCCGAATGGGCTGCACCTCTGGCTGCAGTTGCCGGGCCATATCGATCTGTACCGGCTTATACAAACCGCGCTTGAACAAGGTGTGAGTGTCACGGATTCGGCGTCGTTTTCCACGGGGTCGTTCAGTCCCTTGGCGCTTCGTGTGTCGTTGGGAGGGGCGATTGATCGAGCTCGCCTGACGCATGGTCTGATCCAGTTGGCGGCGCTGCTCAAGGGGGATCTTGCCAGGCGGGTTTCTCAAGTTGTCTGAGCTGCATAGACGTTCGATCTTTCGCGGCGACGTCGAATTTCCGTGAGATGCGGTAACGCCAAGCGCTTTAAAAGGCCTCCCCCTGCCGCACCGCCAGCGCCGCCGCCGCGGCGCGCGTCTCCACGCCCAGTTTGACGTAGATGTGTTCCAGATGTTTGTTCACCGTTCGTGGCGACATGCCCAGTATCTCGGCGATATCCCGATTTGTTTTTCCCTTGGCCAGCCAGCGCAAAACATCGGCCTCACGCGGCGTCAGACCGTAAGCCGTTGCCAACGGCGCCGTCTCCTGCAACAGTAGCAACGTCTCGCCGCTGCGCCGTGATGCCGACAGACTCAAGGTCAAACGCCCTCGTGCGCTGACCATCACCAAGGGTTCAGCCGCCGGTCCGGCCGCCAGATTGCGTGCCACCCATTCTGCCAAGGGCGCCGGCAGCTCCGCCGCATCCTCCGCGCAACCAAAGTACGCCGCCAACCAGATCCGAGCCTTGCCCGTCTTCCAGATGGGCAGCCCGCGCGCGTCGAGCGCCACCACTGCGCGCGCCGCCGCATCAATCGCATCGAAGGCCGCCGTCAGGCTGCGCGCATTGCGCAAATGGGTTCGCAGCCTGGCCACCACCACGTCAGTGTCCAACGGCTTGGTCACGTAATCCACGCCGCCGACTCGGAACGCCTTCAATACGTGCTCGGGCTCGGTCAGGCCCGTCATGAACACCACCGGGACATCTCCCGCCGCCGGATGCGCTTTCAAGCGCGCGCAGGTCTCGAACCCATCCATCCCCGGCATCACCGCATCGAGCAGCACGATATCCGGGACCACGAAATCCACGCGTTCTATCGCCGACTGGCCATCGATTGCCACAAGCACCTGATAACCCGCCGCATCCAATGCGGTGGAGAGCATTTTCAGGTTGTCCGGCGCGTCATCGACCAGCATGACGAGGTTCTTATCGGGCGTGGGCATGGTGACGCTGCACATGGTGTTTAAGCACCTGATTGAATTCATTCAGTTGAAACTCGCCAGCCAGCGCGCGCAGATGCGCGGTCAATTCTCGCGCTTCGGCTCGGCGGCCCTGTATCTCTTCCAGCTTGGCGTGGATGCCCTTGATGTAGCCCATGGCCCCCAGTTCCAGTAGCGCCTCGGCATCTTCGCGCTCCAGCGCCACTCGATGCAGATCCTCCGCGGGCCGCGCAGCCTCCACCTGCGCCACCTGCCAGTCCAGCTTGAGCAAACGGCCGAGCTGGCTCAGCAAATCCTCATACATCACGGGCTTGGCAATGAACGCGTTATGCCCGCGCTGCGCCGGGTCTTTCGGATCCAGCCCCAGGATATTGGCCGACAGCATCACAATGGGCACGGCCACGCCTTCATCACGCAAGCACCGCAAGACTTCCCAGCCTGTCATTTCCGGCATCGAGACGTCCATCAATATCAGGGCGGGCCGCAGCGTATGCACGCAGGCCAGGCAAGCCGCGCCATGCGGCGCTTCGTGCACCTCGAAGCCCAACGGCTCCAGCAGGTCGCAGACCAGGCGCCGCTGCGAAGGCTGGTCATCGACTGTCAGGATCCGCAGCCGCTCGCCGCGATAGCCCACCACCAGCCCCGACGGCCGGGCATCGCTGCGTGGCGAGCGCACCTCCGGCAAGAACAGCTTGAGCGTGAACACGCTGCCGCGGCCGACGGCGCTGCGCACCGTCAACTCGCCGCCCATGATGCCGGTCAGCATGCGGCAGATGGTCAGGCCCAGGCCCGTGCCGGAATCGGCCTGCTCGGCCGCCGCCCAGCTGCGCTCAAAAGGCAGGAAGATGCGCTCCAGGTCCTCGGCCGGTATGCCTCGGCCGCTGTCCGCCACTTCGAACAGCACCATGTCCGCCGCCGATTTCACGCGCATCGACACCAGTCCTGTCGAGGTGAACTTCAGCGCATTGCTCAACAGGTTGATCAGAATCTGCCGCAGCCGCTTTTCATCGATATGCACAATGGATGGCAGTTCCGCCGCTTCATAGCAGAAGGTCAGCCCTTTGAGCGTGCTCTGTGGACGGAACATCTGCACGATCTGCTCCAGAAATTCCGGCAGGCGCAGTTCGCTGTTCTCCAGCCTGAGCCTGCCCGCCTCGATGCGCGCGATGTCCAGCAAGCCATCGATCAGGCCGATCAGATGCTTGCCACTACGATGAATTACATCGATGGCCTCACGCCGCGCGGGTGGCAAGCCCGGGTCGCGCAGCAGAATCTGCGCGTAGCCCAGAATGCTGTTCAAGGGCGCGCGCAATTCATGGCTCATGCCACCCATGAAGCGGCTCTTGGCCAGATTGGCGCTTTCGGCGGCTTCCTTGGCCTGTTGAAGCTGCGCGTCAGTCTGTTTGTGCGCCTCGATTTCGCGCAGCAGCAAGTGGGTCTGGCGATCCGATTCCTCTTGCGCCACGCGCCGGCTTTCATGGGCCAGCACCAGCCACCAGGCCGCCACGCCGCCGATCAGCAACAAGGCGGCATACAACTTCAGGAAGGTTGGCCGCAAACCCGAGGGGTCCAGGCCGGCCCGCATGTGACTGGCGACCTCCTGGTAGTAGATCAGGCCCAGAATGCCGGCCAGCAGCGTCCCCATCCCCGCCACGATCAAGAGGTAGTGGCCCAGGCGGCTATGCACCAGCGGCGTGACCCGCGCCGGCAGCAGCCGGCCCAGGACCGCCTGCACCTGATCCTTCAAGCGCCCCTGCTGTTTGCAGCGATCCTGGCAGCGGGCATCCAGCGTGCAGCACAAGGAACAGATGGCGCCGTTATAGGCCGGACAATGCGCCATATCGGGCTGCTCGAAACGGTTGGCGCAGATCACGCAGACGTGATCCGAACCCGCGACATCGACGGGCGTGCGCGCCAGGTTGTAGCGACCGCGCGTGCGCCAGGCGATGACCGGCGCGCAGACAAAGGCCGCCAGCAATGCCACAAAGGGCGACAACGCCTGCGCCAGCGCACCTGCTGTGCCCGGAAACACGCCGGCAAAGGCCAGCAAGCCCAGTGTCATGGCGATCAGCATGCTGCCCACGCCGACCGGGTTGATGTCATACAGATAGGCGCGGCGAAACTCGATCCGGTTCGGCGACAGACCCAGCGGCTTGTTGATCACCAGGTCCGCCACCAACGCCCCGATCCAGGCCAGCGCAACGTGCGAGAACACCGCCAGCACGTGTTCCAACGCGCCAAACACGCCCATTTCCATCAGCACCACGGCGATCAGCACGTTGAATACCAGCCACACCACCCGGCCCGGATGGCTGTGCGTGATGCGCGCAAAGAAGTTGGACCAGGCCAGCGAGCCGGCATACGCATTGGTCACATTGATCTTGACCTGCGAGACCACCACAAAGGCCGTCACCAGAACCAGCGCCAGACCGGGATCGCTGACGACATAGGTATAGGCCGCCAGATACATGTGGGTGGGGTCCCCTGCCTTGTCGGCGGGCGCGCCCAGGGACAGGGCCAGCCAGGCCAGAAAGGCGCCGCCCAGAATCTTGGCCGCGCCCGGCAGGATCCAGCCCGGACCCGCGCAGATCAGGGCGAGCCACCAGCGTCTGCGGTTGGCCGCCGTGCGTTCGGGCAGAAAGCGCAGAAAGTCGACCTGTTCGCCGATCTGCGTCACCAGCGAGGCGGCCACCGCCACCGCCGAGCCGAACATCAGCAGATTGAAGCTGCCGCCCCGGCCGTCATAGCCCGGAAATCGCAGGAACTCCTGCAACGCCTCAGGATCACGGAAGGCGATGAAGGCATAGGGCAAGAGCAGCAGCACCAGCCATATCGGCTGCGTCCAGGACTGCAGCCGGCTGATGAAGGTAATGCCATAGGCCACCATGGGCAGGATGACCACGGCGCACAGGAGATAGCCGATCGACAGCGGCAAGCCGGTGGCCAGTTCGATGGCCAGCGCCATGATGGCCGCCTCCAGCGCAAAAAAGATAAAGGTAAAGGAGGCGTAGATCAGCGAGGTAATGGTCGAGCCGATATAGCCGAAGCCAGCTCCTCGCGTCAGCAGATCCATGTCCAGGCCGTGGCGCGCCGCGTAATAGGCAATCGGCAAACCGGTCAGAAAGGTGACCAGGGCCACGGCAACGATGGCCCAGAAGGCATTGATGAAGCCATAGTTCAGCGCCAGCGCACCGCCGATGGCTTCCAGCGCCAGGAAAGACACGGCGCCCAGAGCGGTATTGGCAACGCGGAACTCCGACCATTTGCGAAACGACACCGGGGTGAAGCGCAGCGCATAGTCTTCCAGCGTCTCATTGGCGACCCAGGTGTTGTAGTCGCGGCGGATCTTGACGATGCGTTGAGGCGCGCTGGCAGACAAATCGGGCTCCGGGGGGCGTTGGGGATACGTCATTGAACGTAGTTGCCGTTGTAACGCCCGGGGGCGCGCCTGCCTCTACGTCAATCAACGTATGTTGCACTGCGTCATCGGCTCCTAGTATGCCCTCACCCTCCGGGCTGCGGCATGTGCCGCGCATGCTCGGTTTCCCTGGTCGTGATCCATTGAGGAGTCATCGATGTCTGGCAAAACCCCTTTTGATAACGCTCCGGAGCTGCCTTCGCGCCGGCGTCTGGCCCTGGCCTTTGCCTCCCTGCCGCTATTGACCATACCGGCGCTGTCGCGCGCGGCGGCCCCGGCCACCTCGGCCATCAACACCACCGGGCTGGCCATTACCGACACCGAGGTCACGGTAGGCCAGTTGCACTCGGCGACCGGCACCATGGCCATCAGCGAAACGGGGTCGATTCAATCCGAACGCCTGGCGATCGAGCAGATCAATGCCATGGGCGGCATTCTGGGCCGCAAGATCAAGATCGTTCAGGAAGACGGCGCCTCCGACTGGCCGACCTTTGCCGAGAAGGCCCGCAAACTGCTGGTCAGCGACAAGGTCGCCACCGTGTTCGGCTGCTGGACGTCGGCCTCGCGCAAGGCGGTCCTGCCCGTGTTCGAGAAAGAAAATGGCCTGCTCTACTACCCGACCTTCTATGAAGGCCTGGAGCAGTCCAAGAACGTTTTTTATACCGGCCAGGAGGCCACGCAACAGATTCTGTCCAGTCTGGACTGGCTGGCGCGCGAGCAGAAGGCGCGCTCGTTCTACCTGATCGGCTCCGATTACATCTGGCCGCGCACCTCAAACAAGATTGCGCGCAAGCATATCGAGAACGTGCTCAAGGGCGAAGTGGTCGGCGAGGAATACTACCCGCTGGGTCACACGCAATTCGGCTCGCTGATCAACAAGATCAAGCTGAAAAAGCCCGATGTCGTGTTCGCCGTGGTGGTGGGCGGCAGCAATGTGTCCTTCTACAAACAGCTCAAGGCGGCTGGCGTCACGAGCGGCAAACAAAAGCTTCTGACGATCTCGGTGACCGAAGATGAATTGCTGGGGATCGGCGGTGAGAACGCCGAGGGTTTCTGGTCGTGCATGAAGTACTTCCAGAGCCTGGACAATGCCAACAACAAGAAATTCGTTGAAGCCTTCAAGGCCAGGTACGGCGCCAACGCCGTGATCGGCGATGTGACCCAGGCAGCCTATCTGGGACCCTGGCTGTGGAAGATGGCCGTGGAAAAGGCCGGCAGCTTTGATGTCGACAAGGTGGTCGCCGCCTCGGCCGGCCTGGAATTCAAGGAGGCGCCCGAAGGCTACGTCAAGATCGACCCCAACCACCACCTGTGGAGCAAGACCCGGATCGCCCAGATCCGCAAGGACGGCCAGTTTGACGTGATCTTCGAGACCCCGGAGCTGATCAAGCCCGATCCCTTCCCCAAGGGCTATCAGTAATCACCTCGATCCGGGCGCCCCGCTCGGCGCCTCTTCACTGCCGGGAGCCATCCATGGAATCCTTCTCCGATCTCGGGGCCATCCTGCTGATGCAGGGCTTCAACGGTTTATCGGTCTTCAGTGTGCTTTTGCTGATGGCCTTGGGCTTGGCGATCATCTTTGGCCAGATGGGCGTCATCAACATGGCCCATGGCGAGTTCCTGGCGGTGGGCGCCTATTGCACCTATCTCTGTTCCGAACTGGTCCAGCAGTACGCGCCCGGCCTGATGCCGGCCTACTTCTTCGTCGCCATCCTGTTGGCCTTTGCCGTGACCTTCAGCCTGGGGTGGCTGGTCGAGTGGCTGATGATCCGTCATCTCTACCGCCGGCCGCTGGACACGCTGCTTGCGACCTGGGGCTTGTCGCTGGTGCTGCAGCAGACGCTGCGCTCGCTGTTCGGTCCACGTGAAGTCAGCCCCACGCTGCCTGAATGGCTGATGGGTTCCTGGCAACCGCTGGACGGCGTGGACATCCCGATCAACGGTCTGTTCGTCATGTCCATCAGCATCGTGCTGACGGGCGCGCTGCTCTTGGCGTTGTTCCGCTCGACCTGGGGCCTGCATGTGCGCGCCACGGTGCAGAACCGCGCCATGAGCGGCGCGGTCGGCATCGATACGAAGCGCGTGGACCGCGTGACGTTCTCGCTCGGTTGCGGTATCGCAGGCATTGCCGGCGCGGCCTTCACGACCATCGGTTCCACCGGCCCCACGAGCGGTTCGCTCTACATCGTCGACACCTTCCTGACAGTGGTGTTCGGCGGCGCGGCCAGCCTTTTTGGCACCATCGCGTCGGCCTTCGTCATCGCGCAGACGCAATCGATCTCGGAGTTCTTCATGACGGGTTCGATGGCAAAGGTGCTGACCCTGTCGGCCATCGTGATCATTCTGATGCTGCGTCCGCAAGGCCTGTTCAGCATCAAGGTACGCAAGTAGGGAGCGCATCATGCAGAAATTCTTCCGCAATGTCGTGGGTGGGCGCGAAGGGCTGGCCGGGCTGGCGATCCTGGCGCTGCTGCTCTTTGTGGTGTTTCCGCTGGGGCTGGACGTCTTCCGGCTCAACCTGATCGGCAAATACCTGTCCTATGCCTTTGTCGCGCTGGGCCTGGTGCTGTGCTGGGGCTATGGCGGCATCCTGAGCCTGGGCCAGGGCGTGTTTTTCGGTCTGGGCGGCTATTGCATGGCCATGTTCCTGAAGCTGGAAGCCTCGACGCCGGAGGCCACCAAGATCCAGTCCACGCCCGGCATCCCTGACTTCATGGACTGGAACCAGCTGACCTCGCTTCCCTGGTTCTGGGTGCCGTTCAAAAGCTTCTGGTTCACATTGATGGCGGTGCCGGTGCTGCCCTGCCTGCTGGCGTTGATCCTGGGCGTGGCCATGTTCAAACGCCGCGTGGGCGACACCTATTTCGCCATTGTGACGCAGGCCGTGGCCCTGATCCTGTCTGTCCTCATCATCGGCCAGCAAGGCTGGACCGGCGGCGTCAATGGCATCACCGATCTGAAGACGCTGCTGGGCTGGGATATCCGCACGGACAGCGCCCGGCTGACGCTGTACTTCATCAGCGGCGTGCTGTTGTTTGCCTGCATCCTGTTTGGCCGCTACCTGCTCTCGTCCAAACTGGGCAAGCTCTTGATGGCCATGCGCGACAAGGAAGAACGCGTGCGCTTCTCGGGCTATGACGTCGCCAGCTTCAAGGTCTTTGTCTTCTGCGTGGCCGCCGTGTTCTCGGCCATAGGCGGGGCCATGTTCACCCTGCAGGTCGGTTTCATGTCGCCTTCCTTCGTGGGGATCGTGCCTTCCATTGAGATGGTCATCTTCGCCGCGGTCGGCGGCCGCCTGTCGCTGCTGGGGGCGGTCTACGGCACGCTGCTGGTCAACTTCGGCAAAAGCTATTTCTCCGAGAGTTTCCCGCAGCTATGGCTATTCCTGATGGGCGGCCTGTTCATTGCCGTCGTGATGGCCTTCCCCAATGGCCTGGCCGGTCTGTATCACCAATACACCCAGAAGCGGCTGGCGCGCAAAGCATCGCGCCGGCAGGCGGATGGCGCCGCGGAGGCAGCATGAACCTATCAGCGTTCGCGTTGTACATCGAGGGCCTGACCGTCTCGTTCAACGGCTTCGTCGCCGTCAATGACCTCAATCTTTATGTCGATCAGGGAGAGCTGCGCGTCATCATCGGTCCCAATGGCGCCGGCAAGACCACGCTGCTGGATCTGATCTGCGGCCGCACCAAGGCCACCGCCGGCTCCATCCGCTTCAAGGACACGGAGCTGACCGGCCTGGCCGAATATGAAATCGTGCGCGCCGGCGTGGGCCGCAAGTTCCAGACCCCTTCCATCTACGAAACCCTTTCCGTGCGCGAGAACCTGGAGGTGTCGTTCCCGGCCGGTCGCAGCGTGCTGGGCGCGCTGACCTTCAGGCGCAGTCCGGCCGTGCTTGAGCGGGTCGAGCAGGTCGCGGAGGAGATTTTTCTGGCCGACCAGCTCGACCGCTCGGCTGAGTTGCTCTCGCACGGTCAGAAGCAATGGCTGGAAATCGGCATGCTGCTGATGCAGGAGCCCGAGCTGATGATGCTGGACGAACCGGTGGCCGGCATGAGCGTGTCCGAGCGCGAGCGCACCGCCGAACTGCTCAATCGAATCAGCCGCAACCGATCGCTCATCGTGATCGAGCATGACATGGAGTTCGTCAAGAACATCGCGCACAAGGTCACGGTGCTGCATCAAGGCCAGGTGCTGGCCGAGGGCAGCATGGAAAAGGTGCAGTCCGATCCACGCGTCATTGAAGTCTATCTCGGCCATTGAGGCCAGGAGGCAATATGTTCAATATCGCTGGCCTGGTTTCAGGCTATGGCCAAAGCAAAGTCATCCACGGCGTCGACCTTGCCGTGGCTTCCGGTGAAATCGTCGCCGTGATGGGCCGAAACGGCATGGGCAAGACCACGCTGTTCAAGACCATGATGGGCATGCTGCCCACCCTGCATGGCTCGATCTCGCTGGACGGTAAGGCGCTGGAGCGCCTGGAGAGCCACCAGCGCGTGCGCAGCGGGGTGGCTTACGTGCCGCAGGGCCGCATGATCTTTCCGACGTTGACCGTCGAGGAAAACATCCGCACCGGGATGCGCGGGCGGGCACTGCGCAACACCATACCGGAAGACATCTACGCCCTGTTTCCGGTGTTGCACGACATGCGTGCCCGGCGTGGCGGCGACCTGTCGGGCGGGCAGCAGCAGCAGCTTGCCATCGCCCGCGCTTTGGTCACGAACCCGCGTGTGCTGCTGCTGGACGAGCCCACCGAGGGCATACAGCCGTCCATCATCAAGGACATCGCCCGCAGCCTGCTGGAAATCCGCAAACTGCGCAATCTGGCCATTGTGGTGTCCGAACAAGTATTGAGTTTCACCATGCAGATCGCCGATCGGCTCATCGTGATCGACAAGGGGCGCTTCGTGCACGAAGACCCGCGCGAGCGCGTTGACGAGAAGACGATCAGCAAATACCTGTCTGTCTGAAGCCGTTTTCCACTCAAAGGAGCATGACATGCCTGAAACCCTGATCAAGGTCGACCTGGCCCAATCCCCCTACGAAAACGAAGGCGTGCACAATCGCTGGCATCCGGATATCCCCATGGCGACGTGGGTCAGGCCAGGCGATGATTTCGTGCTGGAAACCTACGACTGGACCGGCGGAGCGATCAAGAATGATGACGATGCCTCCGATGTGCGCGACGTGGACCTGTCCACGGTGCACTTCCTGTCCGGCCCGGTCGGCGTCGAAGGCGCCGAGCCCGGCGACTTGCTGGTGGTGGACTTGCTGGATATCGGCGCCAAGCAGGAAAGCCTGTGGGGCTTCAACGGCTTTTTCAGCAAGAACAATGGCGGCGGTTTTCTGACCGAACACTTCCCCTCCGCGCAGAAATCGATCTGGGATTTCGAAGGCATGTTCACGACCTCGCGCCATATCCCTGGTGTGCGCTTCGCTGGCCTGATCCACCCGGGCTTGATCGGTTGCCTGCCGGACCAGGCACTTCTGGATAAGTGGAATGAGCGTGAACAGAAGCTGATAGACAGCGATCCGGAGCGCGTTCCGCCCCTGGCCAATCCGCCGGCGCCCAAGACGGCGCACATGGGCAAGCTCAAGGGCGCCGAGCGGGATCGCGCCGCCGCCACCGGCGCACGTACCGTGCCGCCGCGCGAGCACGGCGGCAACTGCGACATCAAGGATCTGTCGCGCGGTTCCCGGGTGTTCTTCCCGGTCTACGTCAAAGGCGGCGGTCTGTCGGTCGGCGACCTGCACTTCTCGCAGGGCGATGGCGAGATCACCTTCTGCGGCGCCATCGAAATGGCGGGTTGGGTCCATATGCGGGTGTCGCTCATCAAGGGCGGCATGGCCAAGTACGGCATTCGCAATCCCATCTTCAAGCCCAGCCCCATCACGCCCAACTACAAGGACTACCTGATCTTCGAAGGCATTTCGGTCGATGAAGGCGGCAAGCAGCATTATCTGGACGTGCACATTGCCTATCGCCAGGCTTGCCTGAACGCGATCGAATACCTGAAGAAGTTTGGCTATTCGGGCGCGCAGGCGTACTCGATCCTGGGTACGGCCCCCGTGCAGGGCCACATCAGCGGCGTGGTGGACATTCCCAATGCCTGCGCGACGTTGTGGCTGCCGACCGAGATCTTCGACATCGACATCCAGCCCAATGCGCTGGGCGACGTGCCGCAGATCAAGCGTGGCATGGACATGCCCATCGCCAAAGACCTTTGAGGAGCCCCGCATGCCGCTCTATGACTATCGCTGCCAGGACTGCGGCGAGTTCTCTGTGCTGAGGCCTTTGTCGCAATGGCGTGACCTTGCGTCCTGCCCCGAATGCGGTGTCGCCTGCGAGCGTTGTGTCAGCGGGGCGCCAGCAGTCTCGGCGCTGTCGTCAGCAATGAACCGCGCCCGCGCCGTCAACGAACGCGCGGCCCACGAACCCCGCAGCACCCGTGCGGGCCACGGCATGGGGTGCGGTTGTTGCTCCGGCGCGAATGCCGCGGGCCGAACGCGCCAGACCGCTGACGGCGGAAAAACCTTCGCTGGCGCGCGGCCATGGATGATCAGTCACTGAAGGTGGGCATGCCCTGGGCGGGGCAAAGCCCCGCCCTCAAAGCGTAGCCATCTTTCCCGGCAACCACAGCGCCAGTTGCGGCACTGCCAGCAACAGCACGATCATCAGCAACAGCATCGCCAGGAACGGCAGCACGCCCACCACCACATCCATGAATTTTCCCTGCCCGCGCACGCTGTGCACGACGAACAGATTCATGCCGAACGGCGGCGTGAGCTGGCCCATTTCGCACAGCACGATCAGCAGCACGCCGAACCACACCGGGTCGTAGCCCAGCGCCATGACGATGGGCACGGTGAGCGGCGCGGTGGTGACCAGCATGGCAAGCGTGTCCATGAAGCAGCCGAGCAGGATGTAGAACAGGATGATGGCCAGCATCATGCCCAGCGGCGGCAGGTCCAGGCTGGTCACGGCATTGACCAGCAAGGTGGTCAGGCCGATTGAGGACAGCACGAAGTTCAGGAAGAACGCGGCCAGCGTGATCAGGATGATCATGCCGGTGGTGCGCAGTGTGGCTTCGAAGGCGCGGCCCAGCATTTCCCACGTCAGCACGCGCTTGTAGGCGCACAGCAGGGTGGCGGCCACCACGCCGAGCGCGGCCGACTCGCTGGCGGTGGCGATGCCGCCGTAGATCACGCCAATCACCAGCGCGAAGATCGCGAGCGGCGGCACCAGGTGCGGCAGGGCGGCGATGCGTTCGGCCCAGCTCACCGTGGGGCGTTTGCCGGCGAGGCCCGGACGCCACAGGCACAGGCCCACGATCAGTGCGATGAAGAGCGCGGTGAGCAGGATGCCGGGCAGCGTGGCGGCCAGGTAGAGCTTGGGCACCGATACGTTGGCGATCAGCGCGTACACGATCATGTTGATCGACGGCGGGATCAGGATGCCGAGCGTGCCCCCGGCCGCGATCGAGCCCAGGAATAGCGGCGCGTTGTAGCCCGACCTGCGCTGTTCGGGCAGCGCCAGCGTGGAGATCGTGGCGGCGGTGGCGACGCTTGAGCCGCTGGTGGCCGAGAACAGGGCCGAGGCGCCGATGTTGGCGTTCATCAGTCCGCCCGGCAGCCACGACACCCACTTGGACACGGCGCCGTACATGCGGCCGGCCACGCCGGAATGCACCAGCAGCTCGCCCATCAGGACATAAAGCGGAATCGCCACCAGCAGGAATTCGGCGCTGGTGCCCCAGGCCAGTTCACCGATGGCGTTGGTCAGTTTCAGCGGGGAATAGACGCCGGCCAGGCTCATGCCCAGGAGGCCCACGGTGGCGGCCGCGGTCACGCTCAGCGCCAGGAGGCCGAGCAGCATGGAAATCGTCATTATCAGCATGGCTCACTCCTGGGGTTGCGTGCGCGCGGGTACGGGTGCGTCGGCGGTTTCTTCTTCGATGCCCTCTTCCACCGAGTGGATGCCGATCAGCGCATTGACCGCCTGCCAGCGGCCGCGCATCACGCGGCCCAGCGCGCTGGCGCCGAGCACCACGATGGTGAGCAGGAAGAACGCGTAGCCGGCGAACCAGAGCGATTGCGGGATCCATTGCGGCACCTGCAGCGGCGTGTTGGACACCGACTGGAAGGCGATGGAGTCGGCCAGCACGAACCATGCGTGCCACGTCAGCGTGCCCACGAACAGGCCCAGGCAAGCCAGCGCGAACAGGTCGAGCACGACGCGCGTCTTGGCGGGAAGATGCGTGTAGACCACGTCGACCCGGATGTGCGAGCGGCGTAGCAAGGTGATGGGAAAGGCCCAGGCGCTGGCCACCGCCAGCGTGTAGCCGGCCAGCTCGTCGGCGCCGCCGAGCGAGACGCCCGCGACCTTGCGTGCGATCAGGTCGGCCACGATGAGCCAGGACACCAGCAGCAGCCCGAGGCCGCCTAGCCATGCGCCTATGCGGGACACGCGCTCGATGAGGCGTAACGAAGCATGCGTTTCTGTCGTCATGAGAGTTCCTTGAAGTTCAGCGCAGCGTCACGCCCAGGGCCTGGCCCACGGACGCGCTCCAGTTGGCGGCGCATTCCTCGCCGCAGCGCCGCGCCCAGCGGCTCGCCATCTCGGTGGCCACCTCGCGCAATGTGTCGCGCTCGGCTTCGGAGGGCGCGGTGGCTTGCATGTCGGCCTGCGTGTGGATGCGGCATTCGCCCTGTCCGGTGTTGCAGGCGAGCGCATAGTCGCCCTCGCGGCCGGTCTCGTCCCACAGGCGCTCTTCCAGCACCTGCGCCTCCTTGAGCATGAACTGCTGCACGGCGGGATCCAGCTTCTGCCAGCGGCGTTCGGCGATGGCGTAGAAGCCGATAGACCAGTCGATGGGGAGCAGATACAGATTCTTGGCGACGTCGTACCACTTCGCGGCGTTGCCCGAGCCGATGCCGGTCACCGCGCAATCGACCACACCGGTCTGCAGCGCGGGAATGACCTCGGCAAACGGTATGGTCACCGGCGAGGCGCCCAACGCGCGCACGTATTCGGCCATGTTGCTGCCTCGGGTGCGCACCTTGCGTCCCTTCAGATCGGCCAAGGTCTTTACCGGCGCGCGGCAGAAAAACACCTGCGCGGTGTACGGCACGGTGGCCAGCAGCCGCACGCCGTGGCGCTTGAGCATGCGCTGTTCCAGCACCGGCCGGTAGGCCGCCACCATCTTGCGCGCCGTGGCGTAGTCGGTCGCCATGCCGGGCAGGTCCACCCCCTCGAAGGTGGGGTCGTCGCCGCTGACGAAGGCGAACACGCCCATGCCGACGTCGAGCGCGCCGGCGCGCATGAGGCGCACGATCTCGGGGCCTTTCAGGCCGCTCTCGGACAGGCCGATCAGTTCGGCTGTGACCTGGCCGCCGGAGGCCTCGGGTAGCGTCTTTTCCCAGAACGGCTTTTCAACCGCGCCGAAGGTGTAGTTGTGGCTGCCGCCGCCGACGACCGCAAAGTGGGTCTCGGGCAAGGCAGCGGTCTGGGCGCGGGCGGATCCGGCCGCGGCGAACGAGGTTGCGACGGCCGCCAGCAGCGCCGCCAGAATGCTTCGTTTCATGTTTTCCCCCTGTTTGTGTATGGGCGCGCGCGCCGCGCGCGCCCTGCCACGGCATCGGGTTATGCCGCGGTCGCCGGTGCGCGGGTATCGGCGCGCACGCGATGCCAATCGGAATGACGCTGGAACACCTCGGCCAAGAACAGCGCCAGCCGGTCTTCGCCGCCCGGACAGAGAATCTGCAGGCCGGTGGGCAGATCCGCGTCGTCGCGGCCGTTGGGCACCGATACGCCGCACATCTGCAACAGATTGCCGATACGTGTGTAGTGCACCGGCGCGTTGCCGTGATCGACCTCGTCGAGCGGCAGCGCGGTGGTAAGCGTGGTGGGCGTGAGCAGCCCCGCCACGCCCTGCAGCCGCGCTTCCATCGCCGCCTGCAGACGGTCGCGCTCGCGCAGCGCAGCGAGGTAACGCAGCGCCGGCACGCCGAGGGCAGCAAGCAGGCGCGGCCGCACTGAGTCGTCGACGGGAAGGTCGAGGTCGGTCATCTCGCGCTCGAACGAGGCCACGCCTTCGGTCATCATGATGTCGCCCGTCACGGCCTTGAACTCGGACAGCGTGGCGGGCGGCGTGATTTCCACGATCTGCGCGCCAAGGCTCTGATACAGCGCGATGGATTCTTCATAGGCGCGTCGCACGGCGGGCGTGACGTCGGTCAGGAAGGCCTCTGGCAGACGGCCGAGCGTGACGCCGGCGATGCCGAAGCGCGACGCGTCGAGGGGCTCGCGCCACTCGCCCGGTGCGGCCGGCGTCAGCGCGTCGAACACCACGCGCGCGTCCGCGGCGCTGTGCGCGAAAATGCCGACGCTGTCGAGGGTCTGGCTCAGCGTGACCACGCCGCGTGCGGAAATGCGGCCCACGGTCGGCTTGAAGCCTGTGATGCCGCAGTAGCTGGCGGGCACGCGCACCGAGCCTCCGGTGTCGGTGCCAATGGCGGCCGGAGCCAGGCGTCCGGCCACCGCGACGGCCGAGCCACTGCTCGATCCGCCGGGAATGCGGTGCACGCGGTCATCCCAGGGATTGCGGGGCGTGCCCATGTGCTGATTCGGACCCCACGCGCCCATGGCGAACTGCACCATGTGGGTCTTGCCCAGGATGATGGCGCCGGCGCGCTGCAACTGCTGCACCAGGTCGGCCGTGCGCGAGGCGATGGTATTGGCGTGGATCGGCGAGCCGATGGTGGTCGGATGGCCTGCGATGTCGATCAGGTCCTTCAGCGCGATCGGCACGCCGTGCAGCGGGCCGAGCCAGATGCCCTGGTCCAATTGCAGGTCGGCTGCGCGCGCGGCGGCCAGCGCCTCGTCGGCGTACACGGCCACATAGGCGTGCAGCCAGCCGTCGAGCGCGGCGATGCGTGCAAGGAAGTCGCTCACCAGCGCTTCGGATCGCAGCTCGCGGCGGCGCAGCCGCTGTGCGAGGTCGGTGACGTCGAGGTCGATGCTCATGTGTTTGCTCCTTGGGCCGCTGCGATGGCGCGTTCAATCAGCGCGCGCGAGCCCACGATGTCGGGGAATTTCTCGCCGGCGCGCAGGCGCGCCAGGGTGGTCTGTTCCTGAGTCTGAAAGTCGATGGCTTGCTGTGTGGCGGCGCGCACCGCTGCGCGATCAAGCACCAGCACGCCGTTCTCGTCGGCCAGCACGGCCGCGCCAGGCCATACCGACACGCCGCCGCAATGAATCGTGCCGCAGAACTCGCCCTCGTGACCCAAGAGGCGCGTGGTGATGGGAGAAGGTCCGCGCGACCACACCGGCATGCCGTGCTGGCGCAATTCGCCCAGGTCGGTCACCAGGCCGTCCACGATGATGCCGGCCACGCCGGCCTGCTTGGCGGCGTAGGCCATCGCGCCGCCAAAGGCCGCCGTCACGGCCTCGCCGGCCCGGTCGATCACCAGCACGTCGCCGGGGCGCACGCAGGCCATCGCATGGTGCAGAATGCCGCCATCGTTGCCGGGCATGCGCACCGTCACGGCCGGCCCGGCGATGCGCACGTCCTGCTGATGCGCACGGATGTCGCCACGCATGAAACCGGTGGTCTGGAAGTGGCCGATGGTGGCCGGCTCCGCCTTCAGCAGCAGTGCCAGATCCTCGGGCGGCAACGGCGCGGGCATGGGATGAATCAGATACATCGTGTCGTCTTCACTACAATGAAAAAGGCTCGGAAGCCGGTGAAAAAAAGGTATCACGCGGGCTTTCCGGGCCAATAATCAAAGTTTCGGCGCAGTTTGAAAAAGAGTTCTTATCATGCGGATTACCCTAAGCCAGCTTGAGGCCTTTTACTGGACCGCCAAGCTGGGCAGCATCCACGCGGCCGCGCGCCATCTGCACGTGACGCAGCCGGCCGTCTCGGCACGCCTCCGCGAACTCGAAGGCGCGCTCGAGGTGCAGCTCTTTGATCGCTCGCGCCAGCGGGTGACGCTGACCGACGTGGGCCAATCGGCGCTGCGCCACGCCGAGAGCGCGCTGCACAGCACGCGCCAGCTCGAACATTTTGGCAAGGACCGCAGCCTGGGCGGCAAGCTGCGGCTGGGCGCGGACGAGTGCTCGGCCAATGTGGGCCTGACCGCCGTGATCGCGCAGCTCAAGGAACACTATCCCTCGCTCGCGCTGGAGATGACGGTGGACGTGGGATCGGTGCTCAACAGCAAGCTCAACGCGGGCGAGCTGGACATGGCGCTGCTGACGAATCCGGCCACGGGCGACACCATCACCGACGTGTTCATCGGCTGGATGACGTTTCACTGGGTGGCCTCGCCCACGCTGCACATCACGGCCGATCCGTTTCGCGCCGAGCATGCGCGCGGCCATCACATCGCCACGCACTCGCCGCCTTCCACGCTGTACACCGTGGTTGAAAATTGGCTGGCCTCGGGCGGCGTCGATATGTCGGGGCCCAGCACCACCAATTCGCTGGCGCTGATATCGCGCCTGATCGCGGCTGGCCACGCCATCGGCATCCTGCCGGTGCCGTTGCTGCAGGACATGCTCACGATGGGCGTGTTGCGCGCCCTGCCCGCGGATCCGCCGATCCCGCCGGCACGCTTCTACATCTCGTATCTGACGGCCTCGCACGGTGCGCATATCGATTCGATCGTGGACATCACGCGCGACACGCTCACGCGACTTAACTTCCTGGCGCCCATCGACGCCGCGCCGGGCCACGCTGGCGGAGCATGACAACGGGGCCGCGCAAGCGGCCCCGATCTGGCGTCAGGTCTTCGCACGCGGCTCGGCTAGCCCGGACCGTGTGGCGTCAGATATCAATCGATACGTGCGCCCGACACCCGTACTACCTCGCCCCACTTCTCTACTTCGGCATCCACCAGCGTCACAAATTGCTTGCGATCCGTGAGTTGCGGAATCACCAGACCCACGGCGCCTAGCTTTTCCTGAATGGCGGGCGACTGCATGGCGGTGCGGGTGGCCTCGAACAGTTGCTGGAACACCGGCGCCGGCACGCCGGCCGGGGCGGACAGGCCAAACCAGTATTCGGAGGAAAAGCCCGGATAGCCGCTTTCGGCCACCGTGGGCGTGTCGGGATAGGTGGGATTGCGCTTGGCGCTGCCGATGGCAAGCGCGCGCAGCTTTCCGGCGCGCACGTGCGGCAGCGCCGTGTCCTGATTGACGAACAGCACGTCGACGCGGCCCGCGAGCACGTCGTTGATGGCGGCCGAGCCGCCGTTGTACGGCACATGCATGATGTCGAGCTTGGCGCGCTGCTTAAGCATTTCCATGCCTAGATGGCCGGTAGTGCCGTTGCCCGATGAGGCGTAGGAGTACTTGCCGGGCTCCTTGTGCACCAGTGCCACGAACTCGGCCAGCGTCTTGGCCGGAAAGCCGGGCGCGGTCACAAGTACGTCCGCGCCGAAGGCGAGGATCGCGATCTGGTCGAGCTGATCGAGCTTGTAGGGCAGCTTGCTGTAAAGGCCCTGGTTGGTGGCGATGCCCACGCCCGACACCAGCAGCGTGTGACCGTCGGGCCGCGCCTGGGTCACATAGGCGGTTCCGATGTTGCTGTTGGCGCCGCCCTTGTTCTCAACCACGATGGTGGTCTTGAGCGCCTTGCCCATCTCGGAGGCGAGCAGGCGCCCGATGAAGTCGGTGCCGCCGCCAGCGGGGAAAGGCACGACCAGGCTGATGGGCTTGTCACCCGGGAAGTCCGCGGCCTGAGCGGGCGCGGCGGCTCCGGTCAGGACCATGCCGGCGATCAGCGCTGGCGCCAACAACTTCAGAAACGTGCTGCGAACGGACGATGCCATCCCTGCCTTGCGGCCTGCTTTTCCCACGGCGTGCATGGTGTGATTCCCTTGAGTGTTATGAATCGATCTTCGAAACGCAGGGAAAAATTAGCACGCGGGTTTGGGCGGCAAGTAATCACAATTGGCCGCTGATTTGAGAGATTTTTCTTATTACGGGTAATCCCGGCGTGGGTTGGCGGGTTGGCTTGGGATCCATGGTCGCCCGGCGCAAAAAAAGGGGTTCGCTCAACAATGAGCGAACCCCTTTTTCATTGTGCGCAGCGACGCTATCCCGCCGCGCCGCTTGCTGCCTGCATCATCAACGCGCCAGTTCGCGGCGGATAATCTCCGCACCCGCGCTCAGCGCGTTCAGCTTGCCCTTGGCCACCGCACGCGGCAGCGGCGCCATGCCGCAGTTGGTGCACGGATACAGCTTGTCGGCATCCACGAACTTGAGCGCCGTGCGCAGCGTGTTGGCGACTTCCTCCGGCGTTTCGACGGTGTGGTTGGCCACGTCGATGGCGCCGACCATGACCTTCTTGCCGCGAATCAGTTCGATCAGGTCGATGGGCACGTGCGAGTTATGGCATTCCAGCGAGACGATGTCGATGCTGGACTTCTGCAGCTTGGGGAACGATTCCTCGTACTGGCGCCATTCCGAACCCAGCGTCTTCTTCCAGTCGGTGTTGGCCTTGATGCCGTAGCCGTAGCAGATGTGCACGGCGGTTTCGCACTTGAGGCCTTCGATGGCGCGTTCCAGCGTCGCGACGCCCCAGTCGTTCACTTCGTCGAAGAAGACGTTGAAGGCGGGCTCGTCGAACTGGATGATGTCGACGCCGGCGGCTTCGAGTTCGCGCGCTTCCTGATTCAGGATCTTGGCGAATTCCCAGGCCAGCTTTTCGCGGCTCTTGTAGTGGGCGTCGTACAGCGTGTCGATCATGGTCATGGGACCGGGCAGCGCCCATTTGATCGGCTGCTTGGTCTGCTGGCGCAGGAACTTGGCGTCTTCGACGAAGACGGGCTTCTGGCGGCTGACGGCGCCGACGACGGTGGGCACGCTGGCGTCATAGCGGTCGCGGATGCGGACGGTTTCGCGCTTTTCGAAATCAACGCCGTCCAGGTGCTCGATGAACGTGGTGACGAAGTGCTGACGCGTTTGTTCGCCATCGCTGACGATATCGATGCCCGCCAGTTCCTGTTCTTTCAGGGCCAGGATCAAGGCGTCCTGCTTACCCTCGATCAGTTGTTCGTCTTGCAGGCTCCAGGGCGACCAGAGCTTTTCGGGCTGGGCGAGCCAGGAGGGTTTGGGCAGGCTGCCGGCGGTCGAGGTGGGCAAAAGTTTTTTCATTGCGGGGTGTCCGTCTGTGTTCGGTTTATGGGTGGGAGTGGCTGGCGGCCCATTGATCGAGCACGTGCTTGTACGGCTTGATGAAGTGCGCCTCGGCAAATTTGCCTTGCTTGACGGCGAGCTGGCTGCGTTCGACGCGGTCGTAGACGATCTGCGTCAGCGAGTAGTCCTGGTTCTTCAGGCTCGGTTGATAGCGCTTACCGGCCGCGGAGTTGGCGTTGTAGATTTCAGGCCGGTAGATGCGCTGGAACGCTTCCATCGTGCTGATGGTGCCGATGAGCTCCAGATTGGTGTAGGCGCCCAGCAGGTCGTCCTGGAAATAGAACGCCAACGGCGCAACGCTGTTCGGCGGCATGAAGTAGCGCACCTGCAGTCCCATCTTCTCGAAGTACTGGTCGGTCGGGGAGAACTCGCTTTGCTGATACTCCACGCCCAGGATCGGGTGGTGGTTGTCGGTGCGGTGATAGGTTTTGCTGCTGGAGACGCTGATGCAGATGACCGGCGGCTTCTTGAAGTTCGCCTTGTAGGCCTCGGATTCAACGAAGTGCTTGAACAGCTTTCCGTGCAGGTCGCCGAAATCGGCCGGCGTGCTGAACGTGGATTTGTTGTCGTTGTATTCGGGCAGCAACACGCTGAAGTCGTAGTCGCGCACGTAGGACGAGAAGTTGTTGCCGACGATGCCGTCGATGCGGTTGCCGGTCTTCTTGTCGACGATGTTGGTCTTCAACACTTCGATCAGCGGAAACGCATTGGCGTTGCCGTTTGCGCCCAGCGTCATCTCGGCGGTAATGATGTCGAGCTCGACGGCGTAACGATCGCCCGTGGGGTTGTCCCAATGCGCCAGGTCGTTGAAACGGCTGTCGATCATCTTCAGCGTGTTGCGCAGATTCTGCTCGCGGCTTTCGCCTCGGGCCAGGTTGGCGAAGTTGGTCGTGATGCGCGTGCTGTCCGACGGCTGATAGTTTTCATCAAAGCGAAGGCTCTTGATGCTGAAGGTGAAGTCTTTGTTCATGATGGTCGGATGCGAAAGTGCTGCGATAAACGGGGATTTCAGGCCGCGATGGCTTCTGCGGCCGCGGCGGCTCGCATCTGACGGGTCAGTTCGACCAGCGGCAGTGCGCGTTGGACGGCCAGTCCGGCACGCTCGATCAGCGCGTCGTTCTTAAGCCGGTAGTCGACGAAGTCCTCGTCGGTGGCGTAGATGCCCAGCGGCAAGGTGCGCGCCTGGAAGAAGCTGAACAATGGCCGCAACTGGTGGTCGATGACCAGCGCGTGGCGCTGGCTGCCGCCGGTGGCGGCCAAGAGGACGGGCTTGTCGATCAAGGCGTCCTGGTGGATGAAATCGAAGAAGTGCTTGAACAGGCCGGTGTAGGAGCCGCGGTAGACGGGCGTTGCCACCACCAGAACATCGGCTTGCTCGACCGCTGCCAACTCGCGCTCGACCGTGTCGGGCAAGTTCGATCGCCACGTCGCGCCGGCAAGCTGCGGGGCGATCCGGCCCATTTCGACCAGCCGGGGTTCGCAGGGGATTTCGTTGGCGATCAGCGCCAGCAGTTCCTCTGCCAGGGCGGTGGTCCTGGAGGGACGTTGCATGCCGCCGGAAACGGCGACCAGGCGAAGGGGGTGTGTCATCTTTGCTTCCATGGCGCCAATCGGCACGGAGGGGGTCGACTTGCCATGGAACGTGCGTGTTGATCAGGTCAACGTGCGGAACACAGCGGCAAACAAGAACGCAATGCTAAATATCAATATCCATGACGTAAAATGGTTTTATTTCACAAATCCATGAATCTAGATCATAAGAATGCTTGAGCGTATCCATCTGAGCATCGTCCAGCAGGTCGAAAAACAAGGTTCGTTGACGGCCGCCGCAGGCGTGCTGAACCTGACCCAGTCGGCTTTGAGCCACAGCATGAAGAAGCTGGAGGTGCAGCTCGGCACCGATATCTGGCTGCGCGAAGGAAGGCGTTTGCGCCTGACGCAGGCCGGCCAATATCTGCTGGCGGTGGCGAATCGGGTGCTGCCGCAACTGGACCTGGCCGAAGAGCGGCTGGGGCAGTTTGCCCAGGGCGAACGCGGCGCGCTGCGCATCGGCATGGAATGCCACCCGTGCTACCAATGGCTGCTGAAGGTGGTGGCGCCGTATCTGGCCGCGTGGCCGGACGTGGATGTGGACGTGAAGCAGAAGTTCCAGTTCGGCGGCATCGGCGCGCTCTTCGGCTACGAGATCGACATGCTGGTCACACCCGACCCGCTGTTCAAGCCGGGCTTGAAGTTCGAACCGGTGTTCGACTACGAGCAGGTGCTGGTCGTGGCCAAGGGGCATCCGCTGGGGTCAGTCGCGTATGTGAAGCCAGAGCAGCTGACGCAGGAAGTGCTCATCAGCTATCCCGTTGATATCGAGCGGTTGGACATCTACAACCAGTTCCTCTTGAAGGCCGGCGTCACGCCCAAGCGGCACAAGGCGATCGAGACCACCGACATCATGCTGCAGATGGTGGCCAGCGGCCGCGGCGTGGCCGCGCTGCCGCGTTGGCTGGTCGAGGAGTACGCGGTCAAGATGGATCTGGTGCCGGTGCGGCTGGGCCCGCGCGGAATTGCCAAGCAGATTTTTCTGGGGTCGCGTGAGGCCGATGACGCCCTTGATTACCAGCGTGCGTTCATCGAGATGGCGCGTCAGCCAGCGGCTGCGACTGCGGCGAACGCTACGAAGCGGGACATCTAACGGGGACGCATAAGCGGGTATGCTTGGCGTCCCTTCATCTCCTCAAGGAGTCTGTCCCGATGCCGTCACTCAAGCACGGTTGCCTGGCCCTCGCGCTTCTGGCCCTCAGCGGTTGCGCCATGCAGCCCGCCGCACCCAACGACGTTGAGGTCGCGGCCCAGAAGCTGGTGGGCCAACCGGCCAAGAACGCGTTCAAGCTGTTTGGCAGGCCGGATCAGGGCATGGGTCCTTCGTCCTACGGCAGCGGCGGTTTCTACGCGTGGAACCGCGTGCAGACCCACACCACGGACGAGAAGGTGTTCGTGCAGACCGGTGTTGAATACGTCGGGCAGAGGACCACCTCGGTCACCATCGGCGGCCAGGGCGTCAGCGGCCAGATGCCGGTCAGCAGTGAACCGGTCTATCGCAAGGTGGGCTACACGGAAAATCGCACGGTGATCGATTACTTCTGCAACATCACGCTGTTCACCGACAAGAACGACATCATCGAGCACGCCAACGTGATCGACTGCAACAAGAAGAAGTGATCAGTCAGGCTGCGGATCCTCGGCGCCTGACATGTACCGCATGCACAGCTCGCTGAGCCGCAGCAACGCCGGGGGCAAGGTCTTGCCCTCGAGTGTCACGAAGACGAACTGCGACGACAGCTCCAGCGCCGGACGCACGTCGACATGCACGAGTTCGCCGCGCGCGATGGCCGGCTGCGCCACCCGCAGCACGCCAAAGAAGACGGTGTCGGTGGTGCGAACCAGGTCGACCAGCGCCTGGATGTCGTTCGACTGGTACTGGATCGCGTCGATGAAGTGGACCGGCGGCCCGAAGTACGCATTGAGCCGGTGCATGACCTCGTCGCTCATGGCGCGGCCGCTGGCCGCCACCGCGTAGCGGCGCAGCGCGTCGAAATCCAGGCCGTTCTTGCCCGCCAGCGGATGGCCGGCGCGCACCACGAAGCCCAGCGGGGTGCGCGGAAAGAAGCGCAGGTGCAGGTCGGGGTCGGCGGGGATGTGATTGCGATGCACCACCAGGGCATCCACCGCGCCTTCGCGCAGTTCCTGGACCTGCATCTCGGGCGTGCCGCCGCTCAGCAGCAGCTTGATCGCGGGGTAGCGTTCCTTCATGTCGCGCAAGAGCGGCAGGGACAGGATTGCGGTGGGGGTGGGGCCCAGTCCCAGCCGCAGCGTGCCGCCCGCGTAGTCGGCCAGCAGGCTGGCGCTGCGGCGCAATTCGGCCAGCTCGACGCGGATTCTGCGTGCCCGCACGATGGCCAGCTCACCCAGCGCCGTCAGTGTTTTCCCTTTGTCGCGTTCCAGCAGGCGTCCGCCCAGCGTGTCTTCAAGCGCCTGGATGCTGCGGCTGAGCGCGGGCTGCGTCAGGTGCAATTTGGCCGCCGCGCGGCTGAAAGAGCGGGTTTCGACCAGGACGAGGAAGTGTTCGAGCTGTTGAAGATTCATCCGCGTCCCCTGGTTTTATTACGCGCTGATTATGGTTTGATGATGAATTATGCATTGGACGTAATGAAAAAGCGCTACCAGAATGCGGGTCTTCAACGTCCGATTTCATCTGGAGCACTGGCCATGGCCCGCGATTTGCCCTTTCCGCAGTCGAATTCCCGCGTCGTTCAACGGCTGATGGGCCTGGCTGCGGCCGGCTCGCTGGTCCTCGCTTTTGCCGCACCGGCCTCGGCCGCGGACTGGCCGGCGCGGCCGGTGTCGGTGGTGGTGCCGGTGGCGGCCGGCGGCGCGGCCGATGCGCTGGCGCGCGCCTGGGCCGCCTATGCCAGCAAGGAAATCGGCGGCACCGTGGTGGTGGAGAACAAGCCCGGCGCCAACGGCAGCATCGCCGCCGCGTTCGTGGCCAAGCAGCCGGCGGACGGCTATGCGCTGCTGTTTGGCAGCACGTCCAACATGTCGGTGAATCCGTTCACGTACTCGCAGTTGGCCTACAACCCGACGCGCGATTTCGATCCGGTCACGAAGATCGCCGGCACCTCGCAGGTGCTGGTGGCCAATCCCGCCACCGGCATCCGGTCGGTGGACGACCTGGTGAAGAAGGCCAAGGCCAGCCCGGGCCACCTGAATTACGGCTCGGCGGGCATCGGCAACTCCACGCACCTGAACGTCGCGTTTCTGGCTGAGCACTTCAAGATCGAGATGTCGCACGTGCCCTACAAGGGCGCGGCGCCGGCCATGATGGACCTGATCGGCGGCCAGATCGACCTGACGGCGGACGCGCTGACCGGCGGGGTGCCGCAAGTCAAGACCGGCAAGGCGGTGCCGCTGGTGATCTTCGGCGCAGACCGCGTCGCGCAGTTGCCCGACGTGCCCACCATCGCGGAAGTTGGCGTGCAAGGCTTTCCGGGCGACGCCTGGTACGGCCTGATGGCGCCCAAGGGCACGCCGCCGGAAGTGGTGACGCGGCTTACCGAGGCCACGCGCAAGTTCTGGGCGGACCCGGCGGTTCGCAAGCAGATGGACGAGATCTACATGACGCCGCCCAAGGAACTTGGCGCGGCATCGGTGGCGCAATCGATGAAGACGGAGGCCGAGGTCTGGGGCCCCATCGTCAAGCGCCTCGGCATCCGCAACGACTGATCCGTGCCGGGCCTCGCGCCCGGTTTTTTCTTGAGGCATTCATGAACGCTATCCCCACCCCGCCGCTGGCCGAGGCCGTTGAACACCTGCCGCGCGGGGAAGACTTCCTGCTGTGGCCGCCCTGCCTGCAGTCGTATGGCTACCGCATCGTCGACCGCCTGTTCGCCACCCGCACCATCCATCGCGGCGCGACGCCCCGGCCCTTGCCGCGCGCGCCCGAGATCGACGTGCGCTATACGCAGGACGGCGAGACCCTCGGCGTGGGCGACCTGATGGACCGCAACAACGTGGCCGGCCTGATCGCGATCCACCGCGGCCACATCGTGCTGGAACGCTATGGGCTGGGCTTTCAGCCGCAGGAACGCTGGTCCACCATGTCGACCGTGAAATCCATGACGGCGATGCTGACCGGCGCGGCGCTGCACGACGGCGCCATCAAGAGCCTGGACGATCCCGTCACCGCCTATGTGCCGGCGCTGGCCGGCTGCGCCTACGACGCCGTCACGGTTCGGCATCTGCTGACCATGTCGTCGGGCATCGCGTGGGAAGAGAACTACACGGACAAGGCGTCCGACGTGAACCGATACAGCAAGTCGCTGGCCGACAAGGTGCCGGGCGGCGTGCTGTCGCTGCTGCGCGGGTGCCATCGCGCCCACGACGCCGGACGCTTCTGGCACTACAACACCGGCGACACCTACCTCTTGGGCGCCGTACTGAGCGCGGCGACAGGAGGCACGCTGGCCGATTACATGTCGCGCCGCATCTGGCAGCCTTGCGGGATGGAGTTCGACGGCTTCTACACGCTGGAATCCGAAGACGGCCAGGAGATCGGCGGCAGCCGCGCCGGCATGACGCTGCGCGACATCGGCCGCTTTGCGCAGTTCGTGCTCGACGATGGCGTGGTCAATGGCGAGCGCATCCTGCCCGAGGGCTGGGTGGCGCAATCCGGTACCCCCGCCTTCCAGATTCCGGCCGACCTGCACACCGCACAGCGCCAGGCGCTGGGGCTTACGGCCTACGGCTACAGCTGGTGGCTGCGCGAGGACGGCGCGATGATGGCGATGGGCCATTCCGGCCAACGCATCTTCATCGACACCCGCGCGCAACTGGCGGTGGTGCAGCTTGCCGCCTACCCCGAGCCGCGCTACCTGAGCGCCAACGAGCCCGACCGCGATGCGGGTCTGAACGCCTTCATCGTGGCGCTGCGCGAGGCCTCCGGGGCTGTCGCATGAGCCCGCGCCGCGCCATGATCTGCGCCGCGCAGCCCGAGGCCGCAGAGGCCGGGGCGCGCGTCCTGATGGATGGGGGCAACGCGGTGGACGCCGCGGTGGCGGCGGCCTTCACCCAATGCGTGGTGGATCCGATGATGGCGGGCATTGCGGGGTACGGCACGCTGCAGGTTGCGCTGCCCGGGCGCGGCGTGCATACCTGCGTCGATTTCTGCGCCCGCGCGCCGGCTGCGGCGCGGCCGGATATCTGGGCCCATCTGCCGCTGAACGAAACGCCCGACGGCTACGCCTTCGTGGTCCAGGGCAACGTCAACGAAGCGGGCTATCAATCGATCGGCACGCCGGGCACGCTGGCCGGCCTGGATCATGCGTTGACGCGCTACGGCACCTGGTCTTTTGCCGACGCGCTGGCGCCGGCCCTGCAGCACGCGCGCGACGGCGTGGTGGTGCGCCCGCACATGTACCAATACGGCGCGCTCGACCGTGCCCGCGGCGGCATGCTGGAGACGCGCGAGCGGCTTGCGCTGTCGGCCACCGGGCGCGCGGTGTACCTGGATGCCGACGGCAATTTCAAGCGCCCCGGCGAGCGCCTGCACAATCCCGATCTGACGGCGACGCTGGAACATCTGACGCGTGCAGGCGCGGCGGACTTTTATCGCGGCGAGATCGCCGGCCGCATCGCCGACGACATGCGCAAGCATGATGGCCTGCTGACGCTGGCCGATCTGAATGCGTACGCGGTGTCCGAGGCGGCGCCGATCTGGGGCGACTATCGCGGCTGGCAGGTGGCGGGGTTTCCACCGCCGGCGGGCGGCCTGACGCTGATTCAGGCGCTGCACGTGCTGGCGCAGTTCGATGTGGCTGCGCTGGGCCACAACAGCGCGGCGTATCTGGAATTGCTGGCCCAGACGCTCAAGTGGGTGACGATCGACAAGGACACCTTGATCGGTGACCCGGAGTTCGTGGAGGTGCCGGTGGCGCGGCTGCTGTCGCGCGAGCACGCGGGGGAGATTGCCGAGCGCATCCGGGCGCGCCTGCCTGCCGAACTCACCCGGCTGGCGCCCGGCATCGCTGCGGAGCCGCGCGACACCACGCAGGTCTGCGTGATCGACGCCGACGGCAACGCCGCCACGCTGACGCACAGCCTGGGCACGAGCTCGGGCATCATCACCGATGGCCTGGGCGTGCTGTACAACGGCCTGCTTAGCGGCTTTGACCCGCGGCCGGGCCGGGCGGCCTCGATCGGGCCAGGCAAGCGCCGCACCAGTTCGCAATGCCCGCTGCTGCTGTTTCGCGACGGCGAGGTGCAGGCCGCGCTGGGCGCGCCCGGCGGCACGGCCATTGCCTCGGCGCTGACGCAGACCGTGGTGAACCTGGTGGATTTCGGCATGAGCGCGTTCGAGGCAGTGGCCGCGCCACGCATCTCGGTGACCGGCAACGCGATCGACGTTTCCAACCGCATTCCGCGCTACGTGACCGGCGTGCTTGCGCAGGAAGGACACGCGATCAGCCGCGCTTATCAAAGCTATGCCTTCGCGGCGCCGCACGTGGTGTCGCGCATGACCGGCGTATTGCAGGGGGGCGCGGATCCGCAGCGCGATGGGGTGGCGTTGGGGGTGACCGCGCCGGCCGGCAAATAAGGGGGACAATTCTCAACGCTTAAAATCTCCGCTTTCGTACTTGGTGGCTGCCCTTCGCGGGTCGCGAGGCAAGAAAAAACCGAAGCGAGTCCGCCCCGCAAGGAGTCATAGCGTTGAACATTCAAAAATCCGGCGCGCCCTCTGCGATTGTGTACATCGTGGACGATCACGCCGAGGTCAGCGACTCGCTGTTTCGCTTGCTGTCGTCCATCGGGATCCACGCCGAAACCTTCGATTCGATCAGCGCGTTTCAGGCGGCGGCGCGTCCGCAGGTGCCCTCCTGCCTGATCCTGGACCTTCAGTTGGCGGATGGCGATGGCCTGGCGTTGCAGGCGCGCATGCGCGAACTGGGGGATCACATTCCCATCGTGGTGGTCACAGGATTTGGCGACATTCGCCAGACGGTCAAGGCGATGAAGGCCGGCGCCATCGATTTTCTGGAAAAGCCCATTTCCGAGCAGCGTCTTCTTGATTCCGTGCACCGCGCGCTGGAGTCGGACGTCGCGCGCCGCGCCAAGGAGCAGGAGTTCGAGACGCTTCTGGAGCGTTATCGCTCGCTGACCGCACGCGAGCAGCAGGTGATCGAGATGATCGCGTCCGGCTGTTTGAACAAGGAAGTCGCCGAGCAACTGGGCATCAGCGAAGTGACCGTCAAGGCGCACCGGGCAAGCGCCTACCGGAAGATGCAGGCGCGCAGCTTTGCCCAGCTGGTGCAGATGATCATGAAGGTCAATCCGCGCGTCGCCGCGCAAGCGTTGCAATCGCCGCCATCGCGCGGCGATGACGAGGCGGGCGACGGCGAATGACTCACGCCTGCGCGGGCAGCGAAAAGTAGAACACCGCGCCCGCCGGGCTATTGGGCCGCGCCCACATCTGGCCGTGATGCAACTGGATGATCTCGCGGCAGATGGCAAGACCCATTCCCAGGCCCTTGGTCTTGGTGGTGAAGAAAGGATCGAACAGTTTCTTCACTGATGCGGCGTCGATGCCGCTGCCCGTATCCAGCACCTCGACAAGCACGTCGCCGTCTGACGCATGCCGGGTAACGACGGTCAGCTGCCGCGCGGACGGCTCGTGCTTCATGGCGTCGGCCGCGTTGACATATAGGTTGAGCAGGACCTGCTGGAGCTGGACGCGGTCTCCTTGGGTGTGCAGGGGCGCATCGGCCAGATCCAGGATGACTTCGATTTCGCTGACATTGAGCTCGCTGCGCAGCAGCGCCAGTGTTTCCTTCACGAGCCCGTTCATTTCGATCGGAGCAAAGGCCGCCGGCGCCTTCTTGATCAGCGCCCGCACCCCCGAAATGATCGAACCGGCGCGTTGGCCGCTGCGCACGATGCGGCGCAGCGACTCGGCGACTTCTTCGGTGTTGGGCGGCGTGCGCGCAATCCAGTTCAGTGCGGCCTGCGCTTCGGTCAAAACCGCCGACACCGGCTGGCTGACATCGTGCGCGATGGACGCCGTCATCGAACTGACGGTGGTCATGCGGGTGACGTGGGCGAGATCCGATTGAATCTGCTGCATCTTGGCGTCCGCCGCCTTGCGTTCGGACAGGTCCAGGACAAACGACACGCCCTCGTTGTCGCCAGCGGCAAACCGCGCGGAGCCCAGCAGCACGGGCACGCGACGGCCGTCCTTGCGGATCAGCTCGGTCTCGACCGGCTCGGCGGTCTCGCGCAGCAACAGTTCATCCAGCGTCACCGCGCCGCTGCGTGACACCAGCGCCGTCCACCGCAACCGGCCGGCGCTGACGTCCTCGCGGCCGTAACCGGTCATGGACAGGAACAGGTCATTGGCCTCCAGCACTTGTCCGTCGGTGCGCCAGAACCAGATGCCGATGATGTTCGCTTCGACCAGACGCTGTATCCGGGCCTCACGCTGCGCCAGATCGCGGTACAGACGCGCGCGTTCGATCGCAATGGCGGCCTGCGACGCCAGCAGGCGCAGCACGGCGGTGCGGTGCGGCGCAAACACGCCGCGCGCCAAGGTGTTTTCCAGGTACAGCACGCCGATGGATTTGGACTGCGTCGTCAACGACAGGCACAACACCGACGGCAGCCGCGCGGCGCGCACATAAGGGTCGCCGGTGAAGGCGCCCGTCGCCCACGCGTCGTCGAGCACGATGGTTTCGCCGGTCCGCCAGCCGTAGTTCACGATCTGCTGCGGCAGCCCAGCTTCGTCCAGCGATTGCGGGCGCTGGCTGATCGCGACGGAATCGCCGGAGGTGGTTGCGATGGCGCGGACATACAGATCGCCGCCGCTTTGCAGGACCAGCACGCCGCGCGTGGCGCCCGCTTGTTCCAGCGCGATCTTCATCAGCATGTCGAGCAGCGTCTGCAGATCCAGCGCACTGGCCAGCGCGCGGGAGATGTCGATGACGGTGGCCAGATCCAGGCTTTCCACGGGGGTTTCGATGGTGGAGCCGTGCGTGGCGCCGCGGCGGTCCACGAACAGCGTGGGGTACAAGGCGTCGATCTGCCGCACTTTGCCAGACGCGCCCCAGTGCTGATAGCACGCGCGCGCATGCTGCAGATAGGTGTGCGCAATGCGTTGCTGGCCGCGGCCCTCATAAAAGCGCGCGGCGCACTCATTGGCCAGGCCCTCGACATGCACGAGGCCGTGATCGCTGGCGCAATGGATGGCGTCGTCGTAGCGTTGCATCGCGTCCAGGACATCGCCGTGCAGCCGCGCGACTTCGGCGTCGATCAGCATCTGCTGGCTCTGGAAGTTGGACGGGCTGGACGCGGCCCACGGACGCAGCTTCTCCAGATGGGCCTCTACGGCGGCCAGCGCCGCGGCGCGTTCCGACGGACACTTTGGCACGGGACACCAGGCGCGCGCCAACGCGGAGTAGAAGTGGAATTCCATCTCCTCGACGAACGCGAGCGACGTCCAGACGAACGCCGAGGCGTTCTGGCTGGCGCGCACGGCGCTGGTGAAATCCCCGGCGAATACCCGGGCCTGAAGCTTGCGCAGGTAGTGCCAGCACGCCGTGACATTGCGGCCGGGCTCGGCCTGGATCCGCCGTTCGAATTCGGCCTCGCTGAAACCCGCGTCGTCCAGCACGCCGAATTGTGGCGTGAGGCCCTGCAGCATCTTGGCCAGCTGAAGCTGCGAGGTATAGCGGTCCAGCACTTCAAGACCGGCCTTGCGCGCGAACGCCAGGCCTCGCCCGGCGTCGGCGCGGATGGTGTTCAGCGGGCCGCCGGTGGCAAGCGTGTGTGTGACCAGGCTGTTCAGCGCGAAGGACGCATAGGTCCAGTCACCCTGCTGGCTCGCCAGCTCGAAGGCGGTTTGCAGCAGGTCGCGCGCCTCGCTGATCGGCTGCGACCACGGGACGATCTGGCCGCCGAAGACCTGATAGACCCGCGCGCTGAAGCGGACCTGCGCGCGCTGCTGGATCAGGTCGACGCCCAGCTTGCCGAAGGCGTAGCCGTCTGCGTAGTCGCCCGTGCGTGCGGCCAGGATCATGCCCAGCCACGCGTAGCCGAGGCTGGACGCATCCGTATTGCCATGCCGCAGGCTCAGGTTTGCCATCCGCAGAATGACGCGCTCGCGCAGATTCGCAAAGAGCGTCCAGGCGGGGGGAAGCAACGCGGTCAGGACGCCCATCGTGCCTTCCGCCTCGGCGTCCTCCATCGAGGGCAAACCGAGCAGCGCGGCCGCGGGCCGCCCGGCCCGCAACGCATTGAACTCGGCGTATTCGCGGGATACGGCCTCATCGGACGGACTGTCCGTCCAGTCGATGCCGGCGCGGCGCAGATAATCCAGTCCGGCTTGTATGGCTTCGTGCCGTTCGCCCAGCGCCATGAACACTTCCACGCGCAGTTGCGTCACGCGGGCCAGTTCCGGCAACGATCCGTCGCGCTGTCCCAGGCGGGCCAGCCGATGCTTGGCGCTTGCCACCGCGCCATTGCGGAATTCGCATTCGGCGCGCGTGATCTCGATGGTGAAGGCCAACGCCGGTTGATGCTGCCTGCCGTCCTCGGACAGGAACGCCGAGGCGGCCTCCAGATACCGGATGGACGCGGAATAGTCCGCGGTGTCCTTGGCCAGCGCGCCGGCCAGGGCGTTCAGGTGGGCAAGCCGGACGCGTTCTTCCGGGCTGTGGACCAGTTGCCATGCCCGGTTGAACTGATCGACCAGTTCAAATGCGTGCGCCTTCAATTGTTCCGGTTGCAGGTCCTGCACGAGCCGCCGGCCGATCGCCAGGTGCGTGGCGGCGCGCTGCCGTTCGGGAATCAGCGCATAGCTGGCGGCCTGCACCCGGTCGTGCGGAAAGCGGTACACGTCGCCGGCCCGGAACACGAGGCTCTGCCGCTCGCATTCGCGCATCGCGGTGGCAACGTCGAGGCGCGGCCAGTCCAGCGCGATGGAAAGCTTGCCGAGCGACGCATCGTGTCCGAGGCACGCCATGTGTTGAAGCGCGTCGCGGCTGTCCGGCGGCAAACGCTCGACCTGCTGGATGATGATGCCGACCACATTGTCGGTAAAGGCCTGCTCGCGGATGGCGTCCGCATCCCAGATCCAGCGTTGGCGGCGCGGGTCGTAGTGCAGCAGCCCCTCGGCCGAGAGCGTGGCCAGAAAGCGAAGCATGAAGCACGGATTGCCGGCCGTCTTGGCCTGCACCAGGCTGACGAGCGGATCGATCCACGGCGACCTGCTTTGCAGCGCATCGGCGATCAGGCGGGCGGAATCGTGCTCCGGCAGGTTGTCGAGCGCGATCTCGGTCAGGGGAATCGTGTTGGCGCGCAGGCTGGCAATGAAGGCGGCAAGCGCGTGGCGCGCGGTCATCGCTTCGGCGCGATACACGCCCACGACCAGGATGTTCTGAAGATCCGTCTGCGCAAGCTGTTCGATGACGCGCAGCGTGGCGGCGTCGGTCGACTGCAGGTCGTCCAGGAACAGGATCAACGGATGGCCGGGCGACGAGAACGCGCAGAACAGATGCTGGAAGGCCAGGCGCAACCGCGCCTTGGCGTCGCCTTCGGCAAGCAGGCCCGACGCGTCCGGCACGATCAGCGCCAGTTCGGGGATCAACGCGAGCAGGCTGTCGCCGCCCGCGGATACCACCACGCGCAGCTTTTCCCGCCATTCGCCCAGGTCGCTTTCGTTCTTGGCAAGCACGGACTGAAGCAGGCCTCGTGCCGCCTCGACCAGCGCGGCGTACGGCCCGGCGTGGCTGTGGGGATCGCCCTTGCCCTTTGCGAGCAGGGTGTATTGGCTGCCGACGACGCGATGCAGCTCTTCGATGAGGATGGATTTGCCGACGCCCGGTTCGCCGGAGATCAGCACCACCTCGGCGCGGCCCGAACCCGCCACCCGGCCCATGGCGCCGAGCAGGATGTCCAGCTCGGTGCCCCGGCCGTACAGGGTCGCCGGCACGCGCACGCGCCCCGGGTGGTCGTAGCGGCCCGGCACGAAGTCGGGCGCGGCGCCGAGGCCTGCCGTCAGCCGGGACAGGCAGTACTGAAGATCCGCGGCAAGCCCCTCCGCCGTCTGATACCGGTCGTCCGCCGACTTTTCAAGCAGCTTCATGACGATGGCCGACAGCTCGGCGCAGATGCCGCCGTCGCGCTCGGCCGGCGCCACGGGCACGCGCGCCGTATGGCTGTGCAGCCACGTCAGCGCTGATTCGCCCTGAAAGGGAAGCTCGCCGGTCAAGGCTTCGTAGAAGACGACCCCCAGCGAATACAGATCGGAGCGCGCGTCGGCGCGGTGGCCGGAGCGGCCGGACTGCTCGGGGGCCATGTAGGCGGGGGTGCCGACGATATCGCCTGGCGGCGAGGCGGGCGCTGCTTGATAGGCGCCGAGCGCCGTGGAGAACGAAAATCCGGTCAGGTGAGCGGCCCCATTCTGTTCATTGAACAGAATATGCGCCGGCTTGAGATTCCGGTGGATCAGCCCGGCGTTGTGCATCTTCCCCAGCGACATCGCCACCTCGATGGCGAAACGGAGAAACATCGGGGCGGGCATCGCGCGCGTGGGGTGCGTGGCCAGCGGCTGTCCGCCGGGATCCTGCAGGTACAGGACGGTGGAGCCGCCCACGCGCGCCAGCTCGGTCGGGACCGCGGCCCAGTCCGGATGCAGGTAGTCGCGCAGGCCGTATTCCTGCTCCAGCAGGTGCCGCGCGCATTCCGAGCTGTCGTTCGGCCGGAGCCAGACGGCAAGCTTCGAGGCGCCGCGTCCGAAGACCCGGTCGCCATCCACCCACAGAACCTCGAAACGGGCTCCGTTGACTGCCTCGAAGCGAGGAGCGCTATCCATGTCACACCTGAGCTGCGGCCTCTCGGCGCGCGGCATCAAAATCCCTGTCGGCGCAATTCTAGTCAGGAATCATTCTTCTCTTGTAACGGTGTGTGCGGGCAACGCCGGGTCATCTGCGTTGGCGGCCTATTGCGGGATGGGCGCCACGAAGTGCGACACCCGCGGCGGCGTGTCGCCGATATGGAACGCGCGGACTTCCGCCTGCTGGTCTTCGTCGGCATGCGTGACGCGCTCGTGCTGGCGCAGATGTTCGAGCCACGACGTCACCAGGAAGTACTCAAGGTAGCGGCCGGGCTGAGCGGCATCTTCAAAAATGCCCCAGGCGTATGCGCCGTCGCGGCGGCGCTCGGCGCCGGCATGATGCATGGCCTGCACGAAGTCCGCGCCGCGCGCCGGGTCGATCAGGTATTCCACCGTGATCATCACCGGACCGCGATCATGCGACACCTGCTGGTCGATCAGGGGCTCGGGCCAGTGCATCGACGGCGCAAGGTCCAGCTCCGCGCCCAGTTGCAGTTGAGCCTTGCGGGTCAGCACCATTGCAATGACGGAGCCCGCGGCCGCGATCAGCAGCGCCGTCGGGACGCCGGCGCGCACGGCGGTCTGTCCCCAGATCATGCTGCCGGCGGTCATCGAGCCGAAGAACACCGTGACGAAGATCGCCAGGCCGCGTGCGCGCACCCAGTCGGGCAGCGCTACCTGGGCGGACACGTTGAGCGAGGTCAGCACCATGATCCACGACGCACCCGCCAGAAAGCTGAACGCGCCGGCGACGACGGGATGCGGCACCACCGCAAACACCACCAGCGTGAGCGCCGTGCCCAGCGTGCCGGCCATGACGCTGCGGTCCGGACCCAGCTTCTTGCGCAGCGGCGGCAGCACGATGGCGCCGATCACGGCACCCGCGCCGACGCAGCCCAGGATGATGCCGTAGAGCAAGGCGCCGCCCTGAAGCACCTGACGCACGATCACCGGCAGCAAGGCCCAGTAGGCGCTGGCAAACAGAAAGAACGCGACGGCACGGACCAGCGTCGATTTGAGCGGCTTGCTGTGTAGCGCGAAGCGCAGCCCGGCGCGCATGGCGTGGATGAGCTGCTCGCGCGGCAGGCGCTTCTCGAATCGCCACGCCCAGGCTGGTGATCAGCACGCCGGCCAGCGCCGGGCCAATGGCGCGGCTGACGTTGATGCCCACGCTGTTCGTCGCGATGGCCTGCTGCAGCGACGGACGCGGCACGAGGCTGGGCACGATGGCCTGCCAAGCGGGCGCCGACAGCGCCGTGCCAATGCCCATCAGCAACGTAAAGCCCAGCAGCACCCACGGCGTCGTGAGGCCAAACCAGACCACCAGGCCCAGCGCCAGCGCGATGAAGCCCATGGCGATCTGCACCATCAGCAGCAACTTGCGGCGGTCCATCGTGTCGGCTAGCGCGCCGGCCAGGAGCGACAACAGGAAGACCGGCAGCGCACCCGCGGTCTGCACCAGCGCCACGAACATGGGCGACGGCGACAGCGAGGTCATGAGCCATCCGGCGCCTACGTCATGCATCCAGGTACCGATGTTGGACAGCACGGTGGCGATCCAGATAACGGAGAAGGCGGAGTAGGCGAAAGGCGAGGACGGCTGGGCGTCGGCGGGGCGGGTGTCGGCGGGCGTCATGGCGGGGCAGGCTGCGGGAGAAAGCAAAAAGGCCCGCGGCCGCTGCGAGAGCGGCTGCGGGCCCGGGGGGCATCAGCGGGCGATGACGGGCGCAGCGACGGGCGCGATGGCGTCGTGGGCGGTCTGCGTGCGCTGGCCGGCCTTGTGCACCATCGTGTAGGCGTAGTCCACGCCCATGCCGTAGGCGCCCGAGTGTTCCTTGACGATTTCCATCACGGCATCGTAGGAGTCACGGTGGGCCCAGTCGCGCTGCCATTCCAGCAGCACTTGCTGCCACGTGACAGGGACGACGCCGGCCTGGATCATGCGTTGCATGGCCATGTCGTGCGCTTCCTTGGACGTGCCGCCCGACGCGTCGGAAACCATATAGATCTCGTACTCGCCTTCCAGCATGGCGCACAGCGCAAAGGTGGTGTTGCAGACTTCGGTCCACAGGCCGGCAACGACCACCTTCTTGCGGCCGTTGGCGGCCAGCGCGTCACGCACCTTCTGGTCGTCCCACGAGTTCATCGAGGTGCGTTCCAGGACCTTCTGGTTCGGGAACACGTCCAGCAGTTCGGGGTACGTGTAGCCCGAGAACGACTCGGTTTCGACGGTGGTGATGGTGGTCGGGACGCCGAAGACCTTGGCGGCCTTGGCCAGACCCACAACGTTGTTCTTGAGCGTCTGGCGGTCGATCGACTGCACACCGAAGGCCATTTGCGGCTGGTGATCGATGAAGATGATCTGGCTGTTCTGCGGGGTCAGGACTTCGAGCTTTGCTTGGGACATGAAAATCACCTGGAGGGTTGAAACAGAGGGGGGCTTTGACGAGAACGTCAGAATATGTGAAACGTTCGCATTTCGACATTGTTCGAAGGTATGGCGCGTCCCCCCTCAAGTAGGGTCAGTTGGGGGCGCGCTTGATGCCCAGGGTGGCCAGCGCGGCGACGATGGGCGGCAGGACGAAACACCACATGAGGGACGCCCAGTACAGCAGCGCGGCAATGGCGCAGCCGGTCGCAAAGGCGGCCAGGGCGGGCAACATCTTTCGCAGGCGGCCGACGGCGGCCGTGCGGGCTTCGCCGGAGACGCCCTTGCAGAGGTCGGCAAGGTCGATCATCACCTGCGTGGTGGTCCCGGTCATGAGGGTGGACGGCGGCGCGCTGCCCAAGTGCATGCGCTGGATCGCATTCTGGATGCCCATGGCGGCGACCAGCAGCATGCCGCCCGTCACGGCGAAGGGCGCGTCGCTGTCGGGAAACGGTCCGTAGGCGACGAGGACGGCGGCGGCGGCGGCCAGCAGCAGCACCTTCGCGCACATGAGCTTGGACATCGCCGTGTCTGCGGCCGCGAGGCTGGACGCACACAGGCGCGTCAGGACGACGACGGCACAGAAGAGCGGCAAGGCCAGAAGCTTGGCGAAGGCGCCGGTCGTGCCGTGGACGAAGGCGGCGCCCAGCGTGACGAAGTTGCCGGTCACGTGCGCCGTGAACAGGCCATTCAACGCCAGGAACCCCGCCGTATCGACGTATCCCGCGTTAAAGCCCAAGAGGCCGGTGAATCGGGGAGATACGGGTGTCTGTTCCATGATGTGCAAGGTGAGCGTTGAAGACGCAGTGCCCGTTGGAACGGCGGTGCGGCCGGCGCGACGGGCACTGCGAAGGCTGTTACCGCCGTTCGTTCAGGTCCTGCCAGATCACGAGCAGGAATCCGCCCACCAGCCCAAGGTGTTCGAAGAACGAGTTGGCAGCGAAAAAGCGCGCCTGGCCGGGCGGCATTTCCCAGAACTGCAGGGCGACGAACGTGGCGATGAGGGTGAAGATCGCCAGCCCCAATGCGCCGATCCAGCGGTGCCATCCGATCAGGATCATGAGCGAGGCAATGATCTCCAGCGCGATCACGACCACGGCGAAGAACGGCGCGGGCGTGAGCCCGAAATGGGTCATTTCGGCAATGGCGCCGGGAAAATCGGTCAGCTTGACCAATCCGCCCTGCAGATACGCCGCGCACAAGCCCAGGTAGGCGACAAAGCGGGCCACGCGGCCCCCGAGAATGGGGCGCGCAAGGCCGGTCAGCGAGGTTGAAATGCTCGACATGGATTCAGTCCTTTACACGGCCCAGCACGAGCAACCCAGCGCGCCGAAGAACGACTTCTGGTCCGAGGCCGGCACGCTGGAGGCCCACGCGTTGGCGTGGCTGTGTCCATGCATGCCGCAAGCGGTGGCGCAACCGCAGGCGGCGGCAAAACGCTTGTAGTCCAGCGAATTGCGTCCCGCGCCTTCCGGGTCGCCCCAGGCGGCATAGCCGCCGAACAGGCGCGTGGGAGACCAGTCGGGCATGGCGGGCGGCGGCGCGTTCTCGTCCAGCGGCGCGAAGTCGCCCGCGCCGTAGACCACGCGGCCGCCCACCACGGTGAGGTCGGACGTCAGGAACGAAATCTCTTCATCCGCCACCGTGAAGTAATCCTGGGACGGGACCATCAGGTCGGCAAACTGGCCCACCTGGATGCGGCCGCGCTTGCCTTCGTCATTGGAGAACCACGCGACGTTTTCGGTCCACATGCGCAGCGCCGTCTCGCGGTCCAGCAGGTTTTCGTGCGGGTACAGCGGCATGCCGCCCACGGTCTTGCCCGTGGTCATCCACGACAGGGAGATCCACGGGTTGTAGGACGCGACGCGGGTGGCGTCCGTGCCGGCGGACGTCTTCACGCCCTTTTCAAGGATGCGCTTGACCGGGGGCGTGGCCTGCGCGGCCTTCGCGCCGTAGCGCTCGACAAAGTACTCGCCCTGGTACGCCATGCGGTGCTGCACGGCAATGCCGCCGCCCAGCGCGGCGATCCGGTCGATCGACTTGTCCGAGATCGTCTCGGCGTGATCGAAGAACCAGTTGATGCCGGTGAGCGGCGTGTCGCGATGCACCTTCTCGAAGACGTCGAGCGCCCGCGTGATGGTTTCGTCGTAGGTGGCGTGCAGGCGCCAGGGCCATTTGTTCTGGACCAGGACGCGCACGACCTCTTCCAGTTCTCCTTCCATTTCCGGCGGCATGTCCGGCCGTTCGACGCGGAAGTCCTCGAAGTCGGCGGCCGAGAACACCAGCATCTCGCCAGCGCCGTTGTGGCGGAAATAGTCGTCGCCCTGCTTGTACTTCACCGAAGACGTCCAGTTCAGGAAGTCTTCCTTTTCGTGCTTGGGCTTCTGCGTGAAGAGGTTGTAGGCGAGGCGAACGGTCAACTGGTTGTCGTCGGCCAGCTTCTGGATAACGGCGTAGTCGTCCGGGTAGTTCTGATAGCCGCCGCCGGCGTCGATGACGCCCGTGACGCCCAACCGGTTCAGCTCGCGCATGAAGTGGCGCGTGGAGTTCAGCTGATAGTCGAACGGCAGCTTCGGACCCTTGGCCAGCGTGGAGTACAGGATCGTGGCGTTGGGCTTGGCCAGCAGCAGGCCCGTCGGATTGCCGTTCGAGTCCCGGATGATCTGGCCACCTTCGGGGTCGGGCGTGTCCCGGGTGTAGCCCACCACGCGCAGCGCCGCGGCATTCAGCAGCGCGCGGTCGTACAGATGCAGCAGGAACACGGGAGTGTCCGGCGCGACCGCATTGATTTCCTCGATGGTCGGCAGGCGCTTTTCAATGAACTGGTGCTCGGTGAATCCGCCCACCACGCGCACCCATTGGGGCGCGGGCGTGTTGGCGACCTGCCGGCGCAGCATTTCCATGGCGTCCGCCAACGACCGCACGCCGTCCCACCGCAGCTCCATGTTGTAGTTCAGGCCGCCGCGCACGACGTGCGTGTGGTTGTCATAGAGCCCGGGCAGGACGCCTTTCTTTTTCAGGTCCACCAGCCGGGTGTTCGATCCCGCCAGGCGCAGGACTTCCCGGTCGCTGCCCACCGCGACGAACTTGCCAGCCTTCACGGCGACGGCGCCCGCTTCCGGATTGGCGCGGTCCAGCGTGGTGAAGCGGCCGTTGTAGAAGATCACTTCCGGGGGGCCATCCGCCAGCGGCGTGCCGGGTTGGTTCTGCGACCCGGCATTCGCCCGGCCTGCCCACATGCTGTTGAGCGCAAACGCGGAAGCCAGCGAAGACGCCGCTCCCAGGACTTGTCGACGCGAAGCCATGTCACTCTCCTCGATTAATTTCGTGGCGGGTAGGTTTCCATGGCGGCCAGTGGGGCGCAATCCGACATTAGGGTTGTGACCCTATACCATCGACGAATGGCGCTGGCGCCGCATGCACGCGTATCGTTTTGCGGTTTGCGTGCTGCCTTGCAGTTCCGGGGTCGCTCGTATCCCGTGCCCATGGGTTCATCGCGCAGGATTCCCACGGAAAGCACAGGAGCATGAGATGAAGGTTCGCCGCCAAGCGCGCAAACGGGTTCTGGTTGGTGGATGCGCGATGGCCGCGCTGTGTGGCGTAGCGGGCAGCGCGATGGCGCAGTCATCCGTCACGCTATACGGCCGGCTCAACACGGCGCTGGAATACGCCTGGATCAGCGGCGGCGACAATGCCGGCTCCGGCGCGCGCATGACGAACAATCGGTCTGTGTTCGGCCTGCGCGGCGAAGAGGACCTGGGCAACGGCCTGTCCGCGATCTTCCAGATTGAAAGCGGCATTGCGCTGAACACCGGGCAAGGCGAGATCGCCAGCCGGAACACGCGCCTGGGGCTGGCGTCGCCCTACGGCACGTTCTTTCTGGGCAATTGGCACACGGCCTACACCGAGTCGACCATGAAGATGGATCCGTACTATCCCACCACGGCGGGATACATGGCGCTGATGGGCAACGGCTCGGCGTCCAGCACGGGCAATATCGAAAACACCAGTTCCTTCGACCGGCGCCAGAAGAACTCGCTGCATTACCGGTCCGCCGAATGGAACGGCTTGAGCGCGGGGTTCACGTGGGGCCTGCCGCAGGAACGGATGACGACCCCGCGCGACCCGCAGCTGTTCTCGTGGTCTGCTAGCTACAAGGAAGGGCCGTTGTCGCTGGTGGCCGCGTACGAACTCCACAAGAACTACCAGCTTGCCGATTCGCACGACGACGCCTTCAAGCTGGGCGCCTCATATGCGTTTCCGACCACCACGATCAATCTGGTCTTCGAGCAGCTGCGCTACCAGACGGCCACCGGCGATCTGCGCCGCAAGGGCTATTACGTGTCCGTGGTGCAGAAACTGGGCACCGGCAGCCTCAACGCATCCGTCGGGTACGCCGCCAATGGCACCGGGCCGTCCACGCAACGGGTGGGCTATGTGCGAAGCGGCGAGAAGACCGGCGCGGTCCAGTACACGATCGGCTATGAGCAGCCTTTGTCCAAGCGCACGTCCGTGTATACGTACTATTCGAAGATCAAGAACCGCTCGAACGCGGCCTACGACTTTGCCATCAACGACCTGGGCGTGACCGCCGGCGCCAGCCCGCAGACGATTGCGCTGGGGCTGCGGCATAACTTCTGACCCTGGCGGGGATTAACGATTCGTTAATCCTTGCCTCGCTATAGTCGCGCTCGTCAGCCGGCGCGGACCCTGTCAACGGGCCCCGCGCTGCAACAGCGCGAATAATCATGAGCCGGTTGTCGATCACAACAAAGGCGAATGATGAATCTTGCAGCCATGAAAGTGAGGTCCCGCCTCGCTATCGGTTTCCTCTTCCTGGTCCTGGCGTTGGTGGTGCTTGGCGCCCTGTCGCTGTATGCGGTGAAGACGCTGGACAAGGCGATGTCCGACATCGTGTCCGTCAACAACCAGCAATTGAAGCTGGCGCTTCAGATGCGGGATCTGGTGCAGAGCCGCGCCATCGTGGTGCGCAACATCGTGCTGCAGACGGACGCTCAGGCCGTGGCGAACGAGATCACCCGGTCGCAGGACATGGCGGCGCAATACCGCGAAGCCAGCGAGCGGCTCGCGCGGATGTTTGCCGAGGACCAAGGGACGCTTCCCGCGGAAACCGACCTGTTCGCCGCCGCGCGGCGCGCGGAGCAGGAGGCGACGCCGATCTACATGCGCGCCCTCGAGGCCGGGCGGCAGAACAATGCGCAGGAAGCCGCCAGGATCCTGCGTGAAGAGCTGCGTCCCAAGCAGGACGCCTGGCTCGACCAGTTGATGGCGCTTGCCAACCTGGAATCCAGACTCAGCGACGAATCGGCCGCGCAGGCCGCGCAGACGTCGGCAAGCCTGCGCAATGCAATCATCGTGATCATGGCGATCGCCGTGCTGGCCGGTGTGCTGTCGGCGTGGCTGGTCACGCGCAGCATCCTCCGTCAGCTTGGCGGCGAGCCCGCCGATGCGCAGAAGCTGGCCGGCGCCATTGCCAGCGGCGACCTCACGACGGCGCTCACGCTGGACGGACGCGATCGGTCGAGCCTGATGTATTCGCTGGAGACGATGCGGATGCAGTTGGCGACGACGGTGGGCACCATCATCAGCGCGGCGGAGTCCATCTCGACGGCGTCCGCCCAGATTGCCGAAGGCAACGCGGACCTTTCCCAACGCACCGAGGAACAGGCCGCCTCGCTGGAAGAAACGGCTGCCAGCATCGAGGAAATGACCTCGACCGTGCGGATGAACCAGGACAACGCGGCAAGCGGCAGCAGTCTTGCCGTGGACTGCAGCCAGCTCACGGGTGAAGCGGGCCGCGTGGTCGGCCAGGTGGTGGACGCGATCGGCGCGATCTCGACCGATGCCGAGCGCGTCGGCGAGATCGTGTCGGTGATCGACAGCATCGCGTTCCAGACGAACATTCTTGCGCTGAATGCGGCGGTGGAGGCCGCGCGGGCCGGCGAACAGGGCCGGGGCTTCGCGGTGGTGGCCACCGAAGTGCGCGCGCTGGCGCAACGCAGCGCGACGGCGGCCAAGGAGATCAAGGGCTTGATCGAGAACTCCAAGCGCGCCGTGCAAGGCGGCGAGGCGCTGGCGGCCACTGCGGGCGAGCAGATGCAGAAGGTGCTGGACGCGGTGGCCAGGCTGAAAGAGGTGACGGTGGAAATCGCCTCGGCCTCGGCGGAGCAGACCAGCGGCATCGAACAGGTGAACGTGGCGGTGTCGCAGATGGACACGATGACGCAGCAGAACGCGGCGCTGGTCGAGGAATCGGCGGCGGCGGCTGGGGCGATGGCCACGCAGGCGAAGGAGCTGCTGCAGGCGGTGGCGCGCTTCAAGACGGAGCGGCGCTCCGTGGCGGCGCATCCGGGGGCGCGCTACGAGCCGCTGGCGCTGGCCGCGCCTGCCCACGCTTGAGCCGGCGGCTGACCTTTTATGATGCGGCACGCGCGGCAAGCACGCCGCGCCGCGCAGAGGCTGCCAAGGCCCACAGAGGGGATCACGGATATGCGGGTGCTGTTGGTCGAGGACGACGCGATGTTCGCGGACGCATTGACGCTGGCCCTGGAGGAACTGGACTTTGCGGTGACGCTGGTGCAGCAAGCCGACGCCGCCAAGGTGCTGCTCCTGGAACATGCCTTCACGATCGTGCTGCTCGATATCGGCCTGCATCGCGGGTCGGGCCTGGACGTGCTGCGCTTTGTGCGCCGGCGCGGTGACGCGGTGCCGGTGATCTTGATCACCGCGCGGGATGCCTTGAGCGACCGTATCAAGGGACTGGATCTGGGCGCTGACGATTACGTCATCAAGCCGTTTGAGCCCACGGAACTCTTTGCACGCATGCGCGCGTTGCTCCGGCGCAGCGGCGCGTCGGGCGACAAGGTGCTGGCCTGGCGTCACGTGAAGCTGGACCCGGGGCGCCGCGAGGCCTTCGTCGACGATGTGCCGACCCGACTGTCGGAGCAGGAGTTCCGCACGCTGGAGATGCTGGTGAGGCACCCAGACCGGCTCGTGTCCACGGAAGAGCTGCGCGCGCATCTCTACGGCGCCGGCCGCCCCGGCGAGAGCAATACGATCGCCGTGTTCATCCACGCCCTGCGGCGAAAGCTGGGCAAGGACGCCATCGAAAACGTGCACGGCCAAGGCTATCGCCTGGCCCGGGATGGCGGCTGATGCGGCGGGTCACGAATTCGATGCGCGCGCAGATTCTGCTGGGCATTTTCAGCGCGCTGCTGGTGTCGTGGCTGGTGCAGTTTGGCCTGTATTGGAACAGCCTGACGCGGACCGAGTCCGGGGCGCGCGATCACGAGCTGAACGCGGTGGTCGACAGCGTCGCGTTCTTTCTGGCGATGGTGCCGGTGACGCAGGACATCCGCCGGGACCTGCCGGTGCCCGCCTTCCTGTTGCGCCAGTCCATCGGCAAGACCGAGATCCAGGTGTGGGACCGCGTGACGAATCGGCTGGTGCTGGCGTCGACGGACGCGCCCCGGACGCGGATGGCGCAGGCCAATTCCATCGGGTTCTCGTGCGTCGACTTTGGCGGCGACACCTGGCGCGTCTATGCGGGACTGGACGAGACGGCCCGCTTCGAGATCGTTGCCGCGACGCCGACGCGCGCGTTCTATGCGGGGCTGGCCGACCGGTTTGAGTTGGGCTCGATCATCACGCTGCTGATGTTTGCCGGGATCGGCAGCGTCACGATGTTCGTGGTCTGCCGCTCGACGCGCAAGCTGGGCCGTGCGGGCAAGGACATTGCGCAGGCCAGCGTGACCGACGGCGTGACCGTTGACGAGCTGACCGTGCCCGCCGAAGTGGGGCCCTTGATACGGGCCATCAACGAGCGCCAGCGGCGGGTGGTGACGCTTATCGAGAACGAGCGGCGATTCATCGGCGACGCTGCCCACGAGCTGCGCACGCCGCTGGCGGTGCTGGCCGTCTACGCGGACACGGCGTATCGCGTCAACGATCCCGTGAAGGCGAAGATGCTGATGCAGAAGATCGCCGAGACGACCCGCCGCAGCGCGCGGATCGTCGAGCAGTTGCTGGACCTGGCGCGCACCGACAGGAACGACATCCTGCTTGAGCCGGTGAACCTTGCTGCGGTGGTGGGCTTCGTCCTGCGGGACATGCAGGGCTCGTTCGTCCATCGCGGCCAGCAGCTCACCGTGGATGCCGTTCCGGGCCAGATCCTGGGTCAGGTCGATGCGCTGGGCATCCTGGTGCGCAATCTGCTGGACAACGCCGGCCGGTACAGCGGCGACGGCAGCGAGATCAGGGTGGCGTTGCAGTGGGCGGCGGACAGCGTTACGTTGGTGGTATCGGACAACGGCCCCGGAATCACTCCGCTGCTGCGCGAGCGGATCTTTGACCCGTTCTACCGCGGTCCGGGCGCGCCAAGCCACGGCAGCGGGCTCGGGTTGGCCCTGGTGGCAAGAATCGCCCGCTCGCACCATGCGCGCGTCACCGTGGCGGATGGCGCCGACGGACGTGGCGTGTGCCTGAACGTGACGTTTCCGCTGCCTGGGGCGATGGCCGGCGCCTCGCCCGCCTGAGGGGGGAAAGAGCATGGACACGCCAGATTCCGGCGGGAAAACCAAGCCACCGTTTGACGCGTTGCGCGCCTACCTGCTGGCGGCCCAAAGCCGGGACGAGTTGCAGCGGATACGCCAGCTTGCACAGCGCAATGGCGGATTGAAGCGGTCGGTGGAGCGGCTGGCGACGGCGCGAGGCGCGGCGGGCAAAGTGCCGGATCAGACGTGGTGGAAGCTTGTGCTGCGGGATTCACGCGGCGCAACATCTTAAGAGATGTCGCAGTCCTGCCGTTAACGCTAAGCCGATTTTTTCGAAATGCCTGCTCCATCAAATTTTTGAATACCGCATATGCCCGTCCGCACCAAGCCGTTTACTCAGGCCTGTCCTCAATGCAATTGGTCCAAGACGTCCGCGCCGGTCAGTGACGTGCTGATAGCGGGGCGCGACATTGCCACGCAGTGTCCGCGTTGCGGTGCGAAAGCGTTGAAGATCCATGAGGCTTCCGCATTCGCGGTGTTAATCAGCCGGGTGAAACGCCTGCTGGCCTGAGGGCGCGCGCCGTCCGTTCAATTAATCACGAAGTTGATGGCTGCTGCATCAGTCGTGTCATTTTGTGACCCGTTTCCGTGCAAATTGCGCGCCGCCAAACCACGTTTGCCGGGCGAGGGATGGTATCCAAAAGCCCCCTGATAGTGCTTTGAGATGGTATCCGCAATCAAAAAATAAATACTTCGGATAACCCGTGTGCACACTCGCCTACGAATATCGGTCGTATGCCGTAGACCTATTTTGATAATTAACGGGATATAACCCCGTTTATTAACGGGGACGTAAAAAGAACCGTTATACAGTGCCTCCTTTTTTCGAGAGCTGACCCTAAATTCACGCCGGCTGCATTATTACTTGCCGATACTTTTTAAACATATCGGTAATGTGTGAAAGGAAGCTCGATTAATCCGGAGGATTGAAGTTTTGGCATACGGCACAAAAAAGTGGCTGACGGCGACGCTCGCCTTGAGCGCGACCTATGTGGGGAACGTCACCGCTGCGGACTTGACCATCGGGTCGGGCAATACGCAGGTGTTTGACGGGTCGGCCAACTTTCCCGGCGGCATTGATGTCAACGGCGGCACGGCGGTTATCGGCGGTAATGGCGGCGGTGCGGGCGTGGCGATCGGCGGCAACGTCAATGCCATGTCGAACGGCACGGTGGCGGGTTTCGGGTCGATCGGTGGCGATTTGAACGTGACGGGAAATTCTCGCGTTGCGCCGGGTTATTGGGTGGACACGCCCACCGGCGTTTCCAACGGCAATCTCGTGGTGAATGGCAACCTGTCGATCAACAATGGCGTCTTTGATTTTGAAACCGGCTATGCCGGACTGCCCATCACGCAACCCGGCACGGGCGACAACATCACCGTGGGCGGCAACGTTGCCCTGAACAACGCGACGTTGAACGTGAAGGTCAGCACGCACGGGGTCAACGCGGGCTTTTACCGCATCATGTCGTACGGCGGCACGTTGAGCGGCAGCGGCCTGACACTGGGCACGGTCTCCGGCGACTCGGTGCCGGCCGCGACGATCCAGACGCTGACCGGCGACAAGCACATCAACCTGGTCCTGGGCCCCAGCACGACCAACCTGTGGAACGGCAACGGCGTGGCCTCGGCGGCCAACGCGGGTGGCGGCAGCGGCACGTGGACCGCGGCGAGCGGCAACTGGAGCAGCCCGACCAACGCCACCGGCGCCCTGCCCAGCGGCGGCTACGCGATCTTCACGGGCGCGGCGGGTACGGTCACCGTGGACGGCAGCGCCGGTCCGGTGCGCGTGTCGGGCCTGCAGTTCGCCACGGACCGGTATCGCCTGCAAGGCGCGCCGATCACGCTGGCGGGCACCGGCGGCAACCCGCCCGTGATCGTCGTGGGCGACGGCACGTATGCGGCCGGCAGGTTCGTCGACATCATCGACAACCCGCTGCAAGGCACGGAAGGTTTTGTGAAGACCGGCGTCGGCTCCATCATCCTGAACGGCGACAGCAGCAACCTGACCGGTCCCATCTTCATCGCCGATGGCGCACTGGAGATCAACGGCAAGCTGAACGGCCCGATGGATATCGGCCGCGAGGTGGTGCTGGCAGGTATCGGCCAGGTGGGCAGCACGACCCTGTACCCCACGGCGGTGATTTCGCCGGGTAACGACGGCACGCCGATGGGCACGCTGACGGTGAACGGCAACCTCAACTTCGGCCAGGACACGATCTATCGCGTGCACGCCGATCCGACCAGCACGCTGAGCGACCGCATCCACGTGACCGGCGTGGCAACGCTGGATGGCACGGTCGCGCACGTGGGTCCCAATGGCAACTACGCGCCGCGCACGACGTACAACATCCTGACGGCGGACGGCGGCATTCAAGGTCGTTTCACGGGCGTGTCGAGCAACTACGCGTTCCTGACCCCGTCGCTCAGCTATGACGCGAAGAACGCGTTCATGACGCTCTCGCGCAATGACGTGCCGATCGGCAGCGTGGGCGGTTCGGAGAACGAAACGAACGTGGGCGGTGCGCTGGATCAGGAAGCGCCGCCTGCGAGCGGTAATGGTTCGGCGCCCGCGGGCAATGGATCGGGCTCCACGGGCAACGGTTCGGCTTCCGCAGGCAATGGCTCCGCCTCGGCGGGTAATGGCTCGGCATCTGCCGGCAATGGTTCCGCACCGGCGGGCGAAGGCTCGGCATCGACGGGCAACGGTTCCGCAACGACGGGCAATGGTTCGGCAACGGCCGGCACCGGCAGCGAATCCGCGCCGGTCGTCGCGCAACCCGCCGCGCCCGGCGCCGACTCGTCGCTGATCGCCAGCGGCAACGGCGCAGGCAAGACGACTGGCGCGAGCCAGGTGACGGCGGCTGTGCTGGCCATGTCGCCCGAGCAGGCGCGCGCGGCCTTGAAGCAACTGTCCGGCGAAGCGTACGCCAGCACCGGCAGCGTGTTGCAAGGCCAGGGTGACGCGGTGACCACGTTGCCGCTGTCGCATCTGCGCGGCAATCTGGATGCGCCGATGCGCGCGGGCCGGCCGACCGCGCAATTGGGCGCTTCGTCGTCCGACGCGCTGCCGCAAAGCGGCGCGTCGCCGATCTGGGCGCAGGCCTTCGGCAACTGGAGCACCTTCGGCGGCGACGGCAATGCGTCCACGGTGCATCAGTCCGCGGGCGGTCTCTTTGTCGGCGGTGACGGCGACGTGGGCGGCGGTTGGCGCCTGGGCGGCGCGGTCGGCTACACCGGCAGCCACAACTCGATCTCCGACGTGTCGTCGCGCATGAGCGTGGACAGCTACACCGCAACGGTCTTCGGCGGCAAGAACTTCGAAGCCGGTCCGGGACATGTGCGCTTCATGGTGGGCGCGGCATATACCTGGCACGAGATCGATTCCAAGCGCAACGTGGCGGCGGGCAGCCTGAACCAGCGCCTCGAGTCGTCCTATAACGCGTCCTCGACGCAGGTGTTCACGGAACTGGGCTACAAGCTGCCGCTGGGCGACGCCTACGCCATCGAACCCTTTGCCGGCGTGGCATGGAACCAGGTCCGCACGCGCGACTTCCAGGAGACGGGCGGCAGTGCGGCCCTGCGTGGCGAAGGCAGCAACGACGACGTGACGAGCACCACGCTGGGCCTGCGCGGCGCCATGCTGATCGGCACCGACAGCGCGCCGGGCCGCCTGACGGCCACGGTGGGCTGGCGCCATGCGATGGGCGATGTCAAACCCACGCAAAAGCTGGCTTTCGAGGGCGGCAGCACGTTCACGGTGTCGGGCGTGCCGATCGCGCAGAATGCGGCCGTGCTGGGCTTGGGCGCCGAAGTGGCGATCACGCGCAACACGACGGCTGGTGTGGCGTACGACGCGCAGTTTGGCGGCGGCAACCGTCAGCAGTCGGGCATGTTCAAACTGATGACGCGCTTCTAAGCCGCATGGTGCGGGGCCGGTTCATGCCGATGCCAGAACGGCAACGGGCATGAATCCGGCTTGTCCTTTGAACACGCCACGCGCTGAGGGCAGGGTCTTGCGGCCGCCCTCAGCGCGTTTTCTTTTGGGCTTCCGTCTTCGGCATACTGGCCGGCAACGGCAGCCCTTCCGCTCTGGCCAGCCGTTCCATCGCGACTTCCAGAATGGCGCGCGCCTGTCCCGCGGCGCGGCCCAGGTCGCTGTGCAGTTGCGCGTCGTCTTCGTTGCGGGACGCGCACTGGACGCTGTAGCGTTCAAAGCTTCCCACCATCAGCAACAGGTCGGCCAGGTGCTTCGGGCATTCGCAGGCTAGGCCGCTGCCGGACGCCATGATGGTCAAGAGCGCAGGCTCGTCAAAGCGCAGCTCCAGCGTCGGCGGCTGCGGCGCGGTGGGCAGCCGCTCGCCCGCCAGCGCCGAACGGCACAACTGCAGCAGCTCGCCGGTGTCCGCGGGAACGCGTGCCGCCAGGCAGCCGTGCGCACGCAACGCGCGGATCGTCGCGCTGGCGCAGAACCGGTAAAGCACCACGACGGCAGCTTCGCCGCATGCCTGCGCGGCGGCCACGATCAGCGGCAAGGCGCTCTCGTGCAGCTCGGACTGTTCGATTACCAGCACCTCGACGCGGGCGTCCTGCGGTGCGAGTGCGACCTGTTCGAGGTGGGGCCAGCTGTGCTGGACGATCACGTCCAGTCCATCGCGCCCGCTGCCGGCGATGCGCCGCGCCAGGTTGGCGCCGACCACGCCCAGTCTTAGCGGCCCCTGCGCCTTGGGCTGGCGCGCGGCGGCGCCGGCCAGTTCCTGCAGCTGATCCACGGACATGGGCGCGAGCACGCCGATGGCGTGGCCCTGATCGACCAGTTGCTTGAGCAGGCTGAGCCGGCGGACCTGTTCGGCGGAATACAACCGCTGGCCGCGCGCGGAGCGTTCGGCGCCCGACAGGTCGTAGCGGCGTTCCCAGACGCGCAGGGTCTCGGGCGACAGCCCCGCCAGACGCGCTGCAACGCCGCTGCGGTAGGTGACGCGGCCGTCGTCCGATTGCTTGGATTCCATGGTTTTCAATGACCCGAGATTGAACCGATATGTTTTGATAATAGCGGTTCAAAACGTGGACGAGAAGCCATCTGGCGCGTAAATTTTCTCCTCAAGCGGTTCACTTTCCGTGTCAACGCCGCTTTGTGCAACCCCGCTTCTTGCGGATATTCACGGGACAAGGAGTCAATCATGAAACGTCTTCTGGCAGGAATTTCGCTCACCCTGGCGCTGGGCACCGCGCAGGCCGCCGACATCGTCGACACCGCCAAATCCGCGGGGTCGTTCAACACCCTGGTGACCGCCGTGCAGGCCGCCGGCTTGGTGGATACGCTGAAGGGCCCCGGTCCGTTCACCGTCTTTGCGCCGACCGATGAGGCCTTTGCCAAGGTGCCGAAGGACAAGCTCGATGCGTTGCTGAAGGACAAGGCGGCGCTGACCAAGGTCCTGACCTATCACGTCGTGCCGGGCAAGGTGATGGCCAAGGACGTGAAGGCGGGCCAGGTCAAAACCGTTCAAGGCAGCCCGCTGACGGTGACGGTCAACGGCGGGACGGTCATGGTGGATAACGCGAAGGTCGTGAAGACCGACGTGGTGGCGGACAACGGCGTCATCCACGTCATCGACACCGTGCTGATGCCGAAGTAAGCAGGCTGCAACGAGAGGGCTGCAATGAGTGGCCTGCAATGAGCAGGCTGCAACGATGTCGGCCTTGGTAGGCCACCGTGACGGTGCGTGGCCTACCTTTTTTGCTTCAGGCTCACGAACGTTGTGCCTGCTGGCAAGCAGGCACGGTAGCAGGTTCGCCGCGCTGCGTGCCTGGCGGCTCGGGCCGTTGCCATATCCACACCAGCACCGCCACCATCGTCAGGCACAGCGGCCAGACGACCCACGGATGGGGAATGGTGCGTGTCATCACGACCATACAGACCGTCATCGACACCGTGGCCATGACCTTGGCGCGGCGCGTGACCATGCGGCCGTTGTGCCAGTTGTGCAGCATCGGGCCGAACCAGCGGTGCTCATGCAGCCAGCGATGCAAACGCGGTGAGCTGCGTGCGGCGGCCCAGGAGGCCAGCAGGACGAATTCGGTGCTGGGCAGGCCGGGGATGAAGACGCCGGCGACGGCAAGCGCGATGCTGATGACGGCGAGCGCCAGATACAGCGCCCGCACCCACGGTTTGCGAGGCGTCATGCGCCGAGTTCGAAGTGCCGTTCGAGCAATGCGCCGAAACGGTCATAGGCCGCGTTGGCGCCTGCGATGACGGCGTCGTGCGTCGCGGGGTCGAGCGTGTCGCTGTCCAGCGAGGCCACAAAGCGGCGCCACACGGTGGCGCGGCCATCGGGGTAGGCGGCAAGGTTGCGCGCGCCGAAGTCGGCCGACAGACCCAGGTCGGATTGCGCCTGCTTGAACAGGAAGGCGGCGCCCAGGGTCGAGCCTTCGGACACGTACAGCCAGCCCAGTGCTTCGGGCATGGTCACGCCAATGCTGGCGATGCCGTCTTCGGGGGCGGCTGCGCCCAGGTCGCGCAGGTCGGCGAGCGAGGCGTCTTCGCGACCGCGTGCTTCCAGGTCAGGCACCGCCTGCTTGACGGCGTCGTCCTGGAACAGGAATTCGACGTCGCGCTGGAAGAGGTATTGCGCGGCGACGAAGCGGGCATAGGCGTCGCGGCTGGCGAACGGTGCGCCGCGCTCCATGAGCCGGTGCATGCGTTCGTGCTGCGCCGCGGTTTCGTGCTTCAGGCGCTGCGACAGCGAGGGACGTTCGAGGGTTTCGGTGGTCATCGTCGGTGTGGGTGATGGGTGAAGGCGATCCATCGGTGATGGATGATGATGAGTCTTATTATTCCCCGGGGCTTGCCGAATGACACGTTAAAGATGCTTAAGAAATGTGCCGCTTCAAAAGCCGGTTTCGCGTACCAGCAACGCCGCGCCGCGCCGCCATGCGCGCAGCAGCAGGCTTTCGGCATCGCCTTCAATGACGGCCGTGCCGCGCATGGCTTGCAGGCGCGGCATGGTGGCGTTGGACGCATCCGCAGGCCGCAGGATCACGCGATACACCGCGCGTTCCGGCACGAGGCCCTGCGACTCGGGGTCGGGCCGGGCCTCGCCGCGCGGCGCCTGCATGGCGGGCACGGCGCCGCCATGCGTGGAGCTGAGTTCGGGCGCGGCGGCCAGACGCCGCGTGGCCGTGGCGGCGATGTCGGACACGACCAGCGCGACGGCGGCCTCGCCGGGATCTTCGGACAGAAAGCGCGCGTGCCCGCCGGTCCGCAGCCGGTGCAGATCCTCTTCGGACGCATAGGCTTGCACGACCGCCTCTGACGGGTCGGCCAGCGACGCCAGCCATTCGCCTTCGGCGATCCATTCTCCTGCCGCGAGAGGTTCGGCCAGTTCCGCGACGATGCCGTCGAACGGCGCGCGGATCGTGAGCTGCTGGCGTTGGCGAGACAGCACTTCGAGGCGTTCGCGTGCCGCCAGCAGTTCACCGGCGGCAACCGGCACGGCGGCGGCGGTGTCGCGGGTCATGGCCTGGAATGACTGCTGCCATTGCAGCACCTGGATGCGGCGCGTCAGCGAAGCGATCTCGTGGGTCATGTCGGGCGCGTCCAGCACGAACAGCGTCGCGCCGGCGCTGACCGCCTGTCCAGCGTGTACGTCGATGCGCTGAATGCGGGCGCCGGCGGGCGCGACGATGCGGGCCTGCTGCGCGGCGTGCATCAGGGCGGGGGCCTCGATGCGCGTGCGCCACGGCACGACGGCGGCCAGCACGCCGATGAGCGCTATGCCCGCGGTGATGCGGCTGCGCCGGTTCCAGCCGCCGCCAGGTCGGCTTGTCAGGCGCTCGCGCCAGGCGCGAAGTTCGGTGTAGATGGGCTTCAGCACGAACGCCACGATCTCGATGGCGAACAGCACGAGGCCCAATATTTTGAAAGCCATGTGATACACCAGCAGGGCGATGCCCAGGAACAGAAAGAAGCGGTAGATCCAGACACAGAAGGCGTAGGTGATAAGCGTGCGCTCGCGCCACGGCGCGAAGACTTCGGGCCGCGCATCGCCCAGCCCGAACAGCCACTCGCGCAATTTCCATCGCGCCAGCGCGAAGGATCGGTTCTGCAGGTTGGGCACGTTCAGGGCGTCGGTCAGAAGAAAGTACCCGTCAAAGCGCATCAGCGGATTGAGGTTGACGGCCAGCGTCAGCAGCCAGGTGGTCGTGGCCAGCGTGAACGCCGCGCTGCGCAGCACGCCATCGGGCAGGAAGCTCCAGGCCAGCGTGGCCCACGCGGCCAGCGCGGTTTCGGCCAGCATGCCCGCGGCGCCGATGGACATACGTTTGCGGCGGCTGGACAGCCGCCACGCGCCCGAACTGTCGGTGTACAGCACCGGCCACATCACCATGAACGCCACGCCCATGGTGGCCACCCGGCAGCCGTGATGCTTGGCCGCGTACGCGTGGCCAAGTTCATGCAGCACCTTGGCCGCGCCCAGCGTGACGGCGGCGGCCAGCGCGCCTTCCAGCGTGAAGAAATGCAGGAACGTGTGGAGAAACTGGTCCCACTGGCGCGCCGCGAGAAAAAGTCCAAGCACGCCCGCAGCCACCGTCAGCCGCAGGAAGGCGCGCGACAGAAACAGGCGCCGCACGGCGGGCAGCGTGCGCGTCAGGAACGCGTCGGGCCGCACCAGCGGAATGCGAAAGAACAGGTACTGGTGCATCAGGCTTTTAAGCCAGTGGCTGCTGCGGCGCGCGTTCGCCTCCTTGGCGTAGCGGGCGATGGCGTCCGGGCCGCGCAGTTGCACGAGGCTGTTGGCCTGCAGGAACTTGGCAAAGTCCTCGACGTCGTCCGCGCTGAGGTCCAGCGTGGTTTCGCCGGCCGCGGCATTTGCGATTGCGTCGGCGCTGCCCAGGCGCCAGCGCGCCAGCATCTCGGCTTCCGCCCAGCCGATCTGGAAGAACAAGCCACGGCCCGGGTCCTCCAGCGTCCACGCCGGCGAGCCGTCGTGGTTGGGCGGCGCGCGATGCAGCAGCAGCTCTTCGCGCAGCGCGGGCAGCGCGCCGCTTACAGTCCCAGCCATACGCGCAGCGTCGCCAGGGGTTTGCGCAGCAGGTAGCCGTAGAGCGGCGTGGATTCGCCGTACAGCTTGGCGGTGCCTTTCAGGCCGACGCGCGGCTGCGTGGCGAGTGCCTCGTCGGTGAGGCGGGCGCGCACGCGATAAGCCATGGCGCCTTCGGCGGTGGGCGCGGCGCGGTAGCCCACCCGCAACAGCGTGGCGGACAAGGGATCGGCCGGCGCGGTGTTCAGAAAGAGCCGGATCGGCGCCTCGGCCGGCAGCGCAATCGCGTCGCCCACGGGCAGGTGGATTTCCAGCTCGACGTCCGCGGGGTCGGCCACCATCATGATGCGTTCGCCCAGCGCCACGGGCTTGCCAATCCAGTCGGCCGGGTCATCGAACAGCACAATGCCGTCACGCTCGGCGCGTAGCTGTGTGCGCGCCACCGCCTTGGCATAGAAGTCCAGGTCGCTCGCGGCCTGTGCGCGCTTGCCTTGTGCGAGCGCCAGCGTGGCCTTGCTGCGGTCATCGACCAGCGCCTGCTGCTGGTTCTGCCGCAGTTCGGCGTCCGCAACTGCCAGCGCCTGGCGTGCGCTCTCCAGACGCCCTTCCAGATCGCGCACGTCCAGCGCGGCCAGCAGTTGTCCTTTCTCGACGGGCTGGTTGGGTGTGACGGCGATCTGGTCGACCACGCCCTGCAGCGGCGCGCGCACGGCCATGGGCGCGCGCGCCACGACTTCGGCCGGGGCAAGCACTGACTGGCGAACCGGCACGAACATCAGCCCGATGACCGCCGCGCCCAGCGCCAGCCACCAGCGCGTGCGGCGGTCTCCATGGCGCAGGCGGCCCCACCAGGTGGCCGCGCGGCCCGTGCGCTGCGTGGGCGCCAGCGCGCGCCATGCGTGGGCGTAGGCGTCCGCCAGCAGACCCAGCACGGCGATCTGCGCACCCGTCCACGGCGTATCGCGCCATAAGGCAAGCAGGCCGTCGCCTCCCTTTGCATCGCCCTGGGGCAGGCGCAGCAACAGGCCGTGGCCTGGCAGATGCTCCGCCCACATCGGGTGCTCGTCGGGCGTCGGGGCAAAGGGACCGCTTGCGCCCTCGCGCGCGCGGCTGGCCAGCAGGCCGGCCAGCCACACGGTATAGGGTGCGTTGGGGTCCGGCACCGCCAGGCCCGACAGCGCGGAAATGACCCCGTCGCCACCGGCGCCCGGCAGCCACAGCGCCGCCTGCCGGTATGGCGCCAGCGCATGCGTGTCGTTGACCATCAGGAACGCCAGCGCCTGCGTGTCCGCGCAGGCGCGCGCGTGCTTTTCCAGCTGGAGCAGCGCGGCCAGCAGGTTCTCTCGTGTAGCGGTGTCCGTCACGGTGTTCCCGAGGCGGGGAGGTCGACGCGGACGCTGCCGCTCATGCCGGGCAGCAGTTCGGCGGCGGTGTTCTGCGCGTCAGCGAGGCGGCCGATGATCTTTACCGACTGGCTGACCGGGTCCACAGCGCCCGCGATGTGCGAGACCGAGGCTTCGTACGTGCGGCCCGTTTCATCGACGGTCACGCGCAGCGGCGAACCGGGCTTGAGCCACGCCAGCCAGCGCGACGGCACGATCGCTTCCAGTTCGAAGGCGGAGTCGTCGTAGATGCTGACGAGCTTCTCGCCTTCGGCCACGCTTTCCGCGGCGCGCGCATAGGTTTCGCCGACCCGGCCGGCGAACGGCGCGGCAATGGCGCAGCGGTCCACGAGCACCCTTTCGGCGCTGCTCTCGGCGCGGGCCACGGCGACGGCCGCGCGTGCCTGCTCGACGTCGGAACGGCTGATGGAGCGCAGCGCCTCCAGTTGCTCGGCGACCGCCTGCTTCTTGCGCGCGGCCGATTCGGCCAGCACGGCGCGTTCCAGCCGGGCGCGGTTCAGGGCGCAGTCGTAGGCGACGAGCACGTCGCCCTTCTTGAACCGGTCGCCTTCCCGGAACGGCAGGGTTTCGATCTTGCCGGACAGGCTGCTGGAAATCACCGCGCGCCGCGCGGCCACCAGTTGGGCGCGGGCGGTGTCGGCCGCCGGGGCCGTCATGGGTGCGGGCGGCGGGGTTTGCGCGGCGGCGCCGGCCGACACGGCCAGACCCGCGGCCAGCAGCAGACGCGCGCCGCGCCGCGATACGGAGGCTTGCAGAATCGGCATGTCAGCGCGCTTTCACCGATTGGTTGTCCGCGCTGTCGGCGCTGGCGACGGAACCAACGCTGCTCCACAGATTGCCGGTCACGGTGCGCAGCGCGGGCGGCGCGGCGGGTTCGGTCACGGACGCAACGGGGTCGATCACCGGCGTTGCGATGGCCTGTCCGTTCGTGTCGATGGCTTGCGGGGCCACGGCCAGGCGCGGAATGTCGACGTGGCCGCGCTCGATCTGCCGGTTGGTCTCGGCGATGTCGTGCGCCAAACCAGCCAGGCTTTCATCGGAGATGCGTTCGGGCAGGGGATCGATCCCGGCGGCCTGGTAGATCGTGTTCTGGGCGTTGACGAGTTCGGCGTAGCTCAGGTCGCGGGCGCGCGTGGCGAGCAGGGTCTCGACCTTCGCGCGGACCACTTCCAGATGCGTTTCGGCGCTGCTGCGGGCGGCGTTCTCGGTCTGCACCTGGATTGCGTCCTGCAGGCGGCTCAGTTCGTTGGCGCGGCGGAAAGCGGTCTCGGCGCGCTGGCGTTCCAGCCAGGCGATATGGACCTGGCTCAGCACCGTCATGCGCAAGGCCTGGCGGCGCAGTTCGGCGACCTGTTCGCGCGACTCGCCGGCGCGGGTTATCGAGGACCACGACAGCACGCTCAGGAGATTCCAGCTCACCTGCATGCCGGCGTCCGCCCAGCTGTTGTTGACCAGGTACTTGTTGCTGTCGTAGTTCAGCCCGCCAAAGAGCGACGCGTTGGGCAAGAGGCGCAGCAGCGACATGCGCGTTTCCAGCACGGCGTTGCGCGCCAGGTAGCTTTCTTCGCGCAGTTCGGGGCGGCGCACCATCGCCAGGGCTTCAAGGTCCTGCAGTTCGTAGGCGAGCACGGGCGGCGCCATGGTGGCGGCGTCCGGCGCGGCAAGTTGGAAATCCGCGCTGGGCGGCAGGTTCATCAGCGTCGCGAGCCGCGCCTTGGCCTGCGCCAGTTCGTTGTCTAGCGCCTCGGTCTGGCGCACCATGTTCAGCAGATCGCGCTGATAGCGCAGCGCCAGGATGGGCGCGACCAGGCGCTTCTGCTCGGTCTGGCGCGCGTATTCCAGCGTCTGGCGCGCTTCGGCCAGCGTCGAGGACACGCGGTCCTTCAGGCGTTCTGCGGTCACGGCGTTCCAGTACGCCGTGCGCGTCTGCCGGATGATGTCGGCCACGACGCGGCGGCGGCGCTCCTCGGCGGCCAGCGCCTTGTTGCCCTGGGCCTTGGCGCCGAAGTAGCTCAGGCCGAAGTCCAGCACGTTCCACGTCAGTTGCAGGTCGGCCGTGTGCGTGTCGCGCTCCTGGCTGGTGGAGGGCACGAGCGATTGGGTGCCGGTGGACAGCGATTCGCTGGACGACCCGTAATCGTTGTTGCGGGCGCGCATGCCGGCGCGGGCGGTCAGCTTGGGCAGCATGCCCTGCTTCTGCACGTCGGTCAGGTCGTCTTCCAGCGCGCGCTCCATGAGGGCCAGGCGCTGCTGCAGGTTGTACTTGACGGCGCGGGCGATGGCCTCGTCCAGCGTGATCGGACCCGTCACCGGCTCTTGCTGCGCGAACATGGCGCCGCGGTCGGCCTGATCGAGCTGCAGCAGGTCCTGCGTGCTCAGCTTCTCGGGCGGCGCGACGGCGCAACCGGCGAGAACGGCCGTGGCGAGCACGGTCAGGGCGAAGCGGCGGGCACGATGTTGCATGGGCTTGGCGGAATCAAAGGTAAGAGTCATATCTGGAATCAGCTTGCTGCATTGATGGTGATGGCCTGCCGGGCGCCGGCGGCCGTGTCGGAGGCGCCGCCCGCGGCGCTGTCGTCCAGGGAAGCGAGAAACTGCCGTGCCGCATCCAGCACGTCGTGCGCTGCGCTGTGGCGCAGTTGCTGGGTCAGTGCGGGCTTGTCGGCGGCGGGGACGTCGTCGCGTGCGGCGATGGCATCTGCGCCGTGCCAGGCGCCCACGCGTTGCGCGGACACGGTGACCGGGATGGCGCGGGCTTCACCGCTGGCCGTGCGGACCACCAGTTGCAGCGAGAGCGTCTGGGCGTCGGCCAGGCCGGGCGCCACGATGAGGCCGCGCGCGGCGTCCAGCCGCACACCCGGCGGCAGCTCGGAGCCGTCCGCCATGCGCAACGCCAGCGAGACGATGGCACCGCTGCTGCGGATCAGGCCGGCCGGCAAGGCGTAGGTCTGCCGGTTGCCTGCCACGTCGGCGCGCCAGAGGCCCGTGAGCGCGGCGCTGGAGAACGAGAGTCCAGGTGCGTCGGGGCTGGCCAGGACCACGAGCGGCGAGCGGACGCCGTTTGCCGCGTCCATCGTGAACGGGCGCACGGCGTCGGCGTCGCGGCGTTCGAGCGAATCGGCCAGCAGGGCATCGAGCAGCGCCGTCGACGTCCACTGCGGCGGCGGGGTCAATCCGTCGCGGAAGGGGACGCTGAACGCGTCGCCCGATGCGGCGGGAATGCCGCCGAGCGCCTGGCGCAGCGATCGGAACGCGTCGTCTTGGGTGTCGTCCGAGGCCCCGGCATCCGTGCTGGATGCAGACACTGGCTCGCGCTGCCACGCGCTCAGATCCGGCGGCGGCACGTCGGCAGGCGTGCCGGGGTTCGGGTTGGCGTTGGGATCGGGCTGCGTTCCCGGATTGGTGCCCGGGGGCGTGCCAGGACTCGTGCCAGGACCCGTGCCCGGATTCGGCTCCGTCTGCGCGGTGGCGACCGTCAGCGTGATGATGCGCGAGACGCTGGCGCCCGACGCATCGGTGGCGCTCACGACCACGGCAAGGCTGCCCGCGGCCGTCGCCGTCCCGCGTATCGTCAAGGTCGCCGGATCGAAGGTCAGACCTTCCGGCAGACCCGTGATCTGCCACGTGAGCGCATCGCCGTCAGCGTCCGTGAAAAGACCGGCGGGGAACGTGTACGCGTAGGGCTCGCCCACACGGACGACGCCCGGCGACACCGCCATGCCGCTGTCGACCGGCGCGGTGTTCGGCGGCTCGATGGCCTCAAAGACGACCTCGCGCGACACCGAGGCGCCTTCCGCGTCCGTCACGGTAATGACCACCGTGAATTGTCCCGGCGCGGCAAGCACACCGGAGATCGTGCGGGTGGCGGGATCGAAGGTCAGCCCCGCGGGCAGGCCGCTGACGCTCCACGTCAGCCTGCCGCCCTCCGGATCGCTGAACAGCGTTTCCGGCAGGGTCACGGAGTAATTGCGTCCGGCCAGCACCGTGTCGGGCATGTACGGATCGGTGCCCGACACGGGCGCCTGGTTGGCCAGGCGAACGGTCACGTCCACGTCATAGCCCGCGCTGGCGATGTCGCCGTCATTGAGCGTGATCGTGACGCTGCGCGTGCCAGGCGTGGCGTCCGTGCTGGCGTAGGTCACGCGGTGCAGCAGCGCATTGGCCTGGGCGCGGTCGACGGCGCCGGTGAAGCGCAACGTGGCGGCGGCGCCGGTCTGCGTCAGCGTGGCGATGGGCTGGCCGTTGAACGAGATGACGTCGCCGGCAATCGTGTAGCCGTCGCCTGCCAAAAAGCCAAAAACATCGCCGGTTTGACCGCTGAACGTCACGCTGGCGTCACGGTAGCTGTCCGCCGCATCCAGTTCGGCGTCGCTGAGCGCAAGCGTGGGCGCCAATGGGACCGGATCGCCCTCGGCGACGTAGACCGGCTGCGCGGCGGACGGGGCATTCAGGACGTCCAGCCCGTTGCCCACCACGATCACGCCGCCGTCGGCCGACACCGCAATCTGGCCGGCGCCGTCCAACCCGCCCTGCGAGGCGATCAGGCTGAGGCTGGCGGTGGCGTAATAGTTGAGCGTGCCGTCGGCCAGGGTCACGAACAGCGCCTTGCCATCCGCGGACAACGCGATGCTCTCCACCGTCTGGCTGCCGGCTAGCGTGCCCAGATGCGTCAGTGCGCCGGTCGCCGCGTTCAGGCGGAAGGCGTCGATGGCCTGGGGGTTCTCCTGGACTTCATATTCGCCGGTCCAGCCGTTGAACGAGGACGTGCGGCTGTTGGACACGAAGATCGTGCTGCCGTCGGCGCTGACCGCGATGTGCTGCAGGTTGGAGAACGAGACGGTCTGCCCGGCCGCGTCCGTGCCGCCGCCCTGGATGTGCGTCAGGACCGACAAGGCGCCGCTGCCGTCGCGGCGGTAGACGATCAGCGTCGAACCCGAGCTTGCGTTGGTCACCACGAAGAGCAGATCGCCGCGTACCGCGATGTCAGTGGGCTGCCACAGGAACGGCTCCGCGTTCATATCGCCGCTGATGGCGCCGACATACGTGAGCGCGCCGGACTGCGCGTCGCGGTTGAAGTAGGCGATCCCGTAGCTGTTGATCAGGTACAGGTTCTTGCCGTCTTCGGACAGCGCAATGCCCTTCATGTCGCTCAGGCTGCCGCCATCCAGCTCGTAGTTGCTGGTGATGGTGGCCTGGTGGGTTAGCGTGCCGTCGGCGGCAACACCGAACACGCCAATGGCGTTGCCGTCGGCGCGCAGGGCGTACAGGCTCTTGCCGTCGGCAGAGGTCACCAACTCCTTGATGCCCGCAAGATTGCCGGCGGCTGCGAGCGTGCGCACATAGGTCAGCGAGCCGGTGTCGCCGTCGCGGCTGAACACCGCAATGGCGCCCTTGCCGTCGGCTACGTAGACACGCGTGCCGTCGGGCGACACGGCGCTGGCGGTGGGCTTGTCCAAGCCGGGAATCGTGGTCAGATCCTGCACGTGCGTCAGGTCGCCCAGCGACAGCACCGGATCGGCATCGACGACCGGCGCATCGTTGATGGCCGTAATGTCGATGGAAAAGTCCATTGCGGCCGAGGCGAGGCCGCGCTGGTCGGTCAGCGTCACGCTGATGGCCACGCTGTCCGCGGGCGCGTGGCTGCTGTTCGCGTAGGTGATCTGGCGCAGCGTATTCTGCACGTCGGCCTGCGTCGGCGTGGACCCGGCCGCGTCGCTGAACCGGATCGTCAGCACGCCGTCGGCCTGCGAGACGGTCCCGATGGCTACGCCGTCCTTTTTCAGGACGCCGTTCTCCAGCGTCAGGCCGTGACCCGGCTCAAAGCCCAGCGCGTCGGCGGCGCTCTTGCCCGCACCCAGCGTGATCGTCAGGACGGCGCCGTCGTAGTTGCCCGCGCCGCCGTTGAAGGCGTCCATCTGCGCATCGGCAATCACGCCATCGGGTGCGATCGGGACGGCATCGGCGCGTTCGGTGGAGGAAACGTCGCCGCCGCCGGTGACGGTGGGCGGCGTGTTGGGGCTGGCCGGGCCGGCCAGAGTGACCGTTGCCGCGTCATCCGCATCCGTCGAGCCATTGACGGTGTCCCACTCCTGCACGGTCAGACTGATCGTGCGCGTGCCGGTCAGCGGGCTGCCGGTGTTGGCGTAGGTCAGGCTGTCGATGACCTGCGCGGCGCGTTCGCCCGACGAGTTCAGGTAAAGGGTCACGGTGGCGACGCCGTCGGCGATGGTCACCATGTACTGCAAGCCGGAGGCCGTGGTCTGCGGGCCGTTGGAGTCCTTGTCCAGCCGGATCTTGCCGCCGTCCACGCCCAGGATGTCCTGCGCGTTGGCGGGGCTGATGGTGACGATGACGCGGGCCACGTTCTGGCCGGATTCCACCGTGTCGACCGTGGTGCCTTCGAACAGCTTGACCGGTTCGCCTTCAGCCGGGAACGTGGGATTGCGCGGCGTGGTGTCGATGATCGGCGCATTGTTGACGCCTTCCAGTTCGATCTCGGTCAGCAGTTCGTCCTGATGGCCGTCGCCATCGTGCAGCGTGGTGCGCAGGGTGATGGTCGCGCCGTCGCGGGTGGGATCGTTGCTGGCGTTGCTGTACGCGATGCGGCGCAGCACGTTCTGCGCATCGGCCTGGCTGACGGGGCCGATGAACGTCAGCGTCAGCACGCCGTTCGCCTGTGAAAAGGTCGCGATGGCGACGTTGTTCAACAGGATCTGGCCGCTGGCGGTGTCCAGGCGCAGATTGGCGTCGCTGATGAAGCCGAATTGGTCATCGGCGTGCGCGCCAGCGGCGCGTTCCACCGCAATGCTGGCGCCCTTGTAATCGCCCTGCCCGTTGTTCAGCGCATCGAGCTGCGGATCGGACAGTGTGGCCGACGGCAGGATGGCCACGGGGGTCGACCCTTCCGTGTAGTGCGCGGCGGCGGGCTTCAGGTCCAGCACCAGCACGCCGTCGTCGAACGAGAACTGGCCGGTCAGATAGAGTTTCGTGCCGTCTTCGCTGAGCGTGGCGCTGCGGATCTCGCCAAAGCTCAGGCCGTCCCCGAACGGGTCGCCGTAACCCGAGATCTCGCCGACGCGCACGGGCACGCCGTCCGCGCCGCGGCTGTACACGCCGATCCGGTCGGCGCCGATCACGAACACGGCGGAGCCGTCCGGCGACACGACGATCTGCTTGACCTCGCCGGCCGGCAGGGTCGTGGCCAGCGCGGTGAGCCGGCCGTCACTGCCGATGGCAAGGGTGTGCAGGCGATGCTGGTTGTTGTCGAAGTCGACCACGTAGAGCGTCTTGCCGTCCGGCGAAACCGTCAGCGTCTGCGTGTAGTAGAACTGGTCCGACGCAGCAGGGTCCTTGCCCTGGGCCGCCATGACGAATGTCGGGACGCCGCTGGGGTCCAGCGAGAAGACGCTGGCCAGGGTGCCGCCGCCCGACGTGCCCACGAACAGGAAGCGGCCGTCGGCGGACAGCGTCAGCGCGTTGGCGCCGTCAAGCTGCAGGCCGGTGTCGTCGTTGTCGGTATAGGTATGGATCAGCGTCAGCGTGTCGCCGTCCTGCTGGAAGACCAGCAGATTGTCGCCCGCCGTCGCGTACACGAGGCCGCCGGTGGCGAGTACGTCGCGGATCATGCCGTACTCGGTCAGGACGTCGGCGCCAAAGGCGCCGTGCGCGGTGAGCGTTCCCGTCGCCGTATCGCGGGTGAACAGCACAACGCCCTGGTTGGCAATCACGTAAAGCGATTTGCCGTCGGCCGAGACACGCAGGTCCGCGGCGCCGGCCAGCGCGCCAAGATCGCTGTTGCCGATCGCCTGCACGATATGCAGCGTGCCGTCCGCGCCGCGCTCAAGCACGTACAGCGTGTTGACCTCCAGGTCGGCCATCGCGTCGATGTTCCATTCCGTGGTGGTGCGCAGCAGGTAGAACTTGCCGTCCACCTCGAAGACATCAAGCACGCCTTCCAGTGCCGTGGACGGCGCGCCGTCGGCAAGCTGGCTGATCAGTTCATTCAAACCCACCGAATCGACGGGCGTCGTCAGAACCGGCGCTTCGAACTGCACGGTCACTTTGGCGACGACGTCCGGTTCGGCGGTGTCCTTGCCGCCGTTGTCGGTGCCGCCGCTGTCGCGCACGGCGGTCAGCGTGATGCTGCGCTCGCCCGTCGTCGGGGCAGCGGCCTGGTTGGCATAGGCCACGCCGTCGATCAGCGCGGCGGCCTGGTCGCCCGTCATGCCGGCAGCGGGCGTGATCGTGACCGTGGCCACGCCGTTCGCGATGGTGACGGTGTAGGCGTGGCCGGAGGCGGTCGTGCCGTTGCCGGCGACCAGCGCGATGGCGGTGCCGTCCACGGTCAGTGTCTCGTTGGGGCCATCGGCCGCGGGCGACACGGTGAAGGTCAGGCCGGCGATCGTCTGACCGCGCTCGACGGTCGAGATCGTGGTGCCGTCGAACAGGCCGACGGCCGCGCTGCCGGGGCTGTATTTCGTGTCGGCGGGCGTGGATACGACGACCGGGGCGTCATTGACCTGCGCGACCGTCAGCGCCAGCAGGACACTGTCGACGCCGCTGGCGAACTGGTCGCGCACCTGCACCTTCAGGCGGATGGCGGCGCCGGGATCCTTGCTGTCGTTCGTGTAGGTGACCTGCCGCAGCACCGCGTTGGCGGTGACGGTGCTGACCTGGCCGGTGAAGGCGATGGTGAGTACGCCACCCGCGCTGGTGAAGTCGGCGATCTTGACGTCGTTCAGGCGGATTTCGGTGCCGACCAGCGTGAGGCCGTTGGCGTTGTCGAAGCCGAAGCGGTCGTTGGCATTGGCGCCGTCGTCGCGCACGATGGTGATGGTGGCGCCGTTGTAGTCGCCCGCGCCGTTCTCCAGCGCGTCGTAGTCGGCGTCTCCGAACGTCAGCCCTGCGGCTGGCTTTACCGTCTGGCCTTCGGTGTAGGCGCCCGTAAGCGCCTTTTCGATATTGATGTGCCCCAGGCCGGCGGCATTGTAGAAGCCGCCGACATACATGGAAGATCCGTCCGGGGAAATGCCGAAGCGGAAGGCGCGATAGTTGCCCGAGGCCCCTTCGTGGGCGATGGTCTTGACCAGCGTGGGCGCGCCGTCGGCGCCGATGCTGTAGACGTTCAGGGCGCCGGTCAGGCCGCCGGCGTAGAGGGTCTTGCCGTCCGCCGACAGTTCCAAGCCCCACATCTGCGAGCCCACAGAAGAAACCTTCGTGACCGTCTTCGCGATCGGATCGAAACGCAGCGTCAGGATGCCATTGCTTCCCGCCGACACGTAGATGTAGTCGCCCGACACCGCGATGCTGCGCGCGAAGTTGCCGACGTCGCCCGTCCGGGTCACCAGTTGCGTGAGGCTGCCGTCCGGATTGGCGGCGTAGATCGTCAGGGTGTTGGTGCCCGCGACGAACACGCGGCCCAGCGCGTCGACCTCGATGGCGGACGCGGTGCTGAAGGGCTGGTTGTCGTACACGCCCGACACCGTCAGTTCGCCGTTGACGCCGATGCCATAGGCGTACAGCGTGTTGCCGGCGATACCGTACAGGTGGCCGTCCTGCGATGTCACGAGCTGCTTGATCTGCACGCTGCCAAGCTCGACGCTTTGGCTGCTGGCGGTCAGCGTGCCATCCGCGTTGACGTTGAACCCCGTCAGGAAATAGTTGCCGCCAGCGGCCTTCTGGCCCACCAGATAGACGTGCTTGCCGTCGGCGGAATACACGGCCGAGGCGGCGCTGAGCAGGCCCTGGATCTCGATGCCGTTTGCGTCGTTGCCGTCGTTCACGGCGCCCTGCACGAAGCGCTGCACGAGCGTCAGTTCACCCGTGTTCGGATTGCGCGTGAAGACGCTGAGCGTGCTGTTGCCTGCGGGCGAGACCGTATGGTTGTTCGTCCCGTTGCCGAGCACGATGACGGTGTAGCCGTCGTCGGACACCTCGACGCTATAGACGTACTGGTCGAAACCGTTGATCCGGCCGTCCGAGGTATACGTGAGGTCGCTGCCGTCGATGTCGAACGCGGGCGCGCTGTTGGCGGCTTCGGCGGCCGAGACGACGCGCAGCGTCATCTTGTGGTCCGCCGTCAGGCCGTCCTTGTCGGTGACGCGCACGGTCAGTATGTAGTCGCCGGGCGTGGTGGGCGTGCCGCTCAACGTGCGCGTGGCCGCGTCGAACACCAGGCCAGCCGGCAGCGTCTCGACGATGCTCCAGGCAAGGGTGTCGCCGTAGCGGCTGTCCATGTCCGAGAACATGTCCGCGCGCAGTGCAGCGCTGAAACCACCCTGTCCCACGGTGGCCTGCCCGAATGACGCCGGCGCGCTGCCGTTCACCACCGGCGCGCGGTTGTCGATCTGGGCCACTTCCAAGTTCAGGTTCAGCGTCACGCTGGCGCCGTACGCATCGGTGACGGTGATGCTGATGGGATAGGTGCCGGCAGCGAGGGCGGTGCCGGACAGGGTGCGGGTTTCGGGATCGAAGCTGATTCCGGCGGGCAGCCCCGTGACGCGCCAGATCATCCGGTCGCCGTCCGCGTCGCGGAACAGATTCTCGGGGAGGACGAGGTGGTAGTCCTTCTCCGTGATGATCGTTTCCGGCGTATAGCCGGTGGCGCCGGTGTCGATCTGCGGTCCCGTGTTGGTGCGCAGCGTGATCGTCAGGGCATCGCTGTTCAGCGCGCCGTCATTGGCCTGCACGGTCAACGTGATGAACGTGCCCGCCGTCACGGCCGAATTGCCGTAGCTGACCTGTTGCAGCACCTGGTTCGCGATTGCGGTCGTGGCGTCGCCGGTGAAGCGCAGGGTCAAGGTGTCGCCATTGACGGTGTAGGTGGCAATCGGCTCGCCGCCGCGCGAGATCACGCCGTTTGCCATGGACAGCCCGTCGCCGCCCTCGAAGCCGAAGACGCCGCCCGCCACGGAAGCTTTGATGGTCACGCTGGCGCCGCTGTAGTTGCCGGCGCCGCCATCGAGCAGATCGTAGTTGCGGTCGGACAGGCTGACGCGGTCACCCAAAACGGTGTCCTGGCCCAGCGTCAGCGATTGGAGCGTCGTGTAGCGGGTAAGGCCGTTGCCGGCCACCACCAGCGACATGCCGTCCTGGGACAGCGAGATATCCGCACCGTTGGTCTTGCCCGCCGCGCTGCCGGCGAGCGTCAGGCCGCCGTCGCTGGACACGGCGTAGACGTTGACGGTGCCGCCGGTGGTGGCGGCATACAGCAGCGTGCCGTCCGCGTTCAGCGCCAGGCTGCCGATGTTGTCGCTCGCTACCGTGCCCACCCGCGTCAGCAGGTTGTCGGCGCCAAGCCGGAAGACCGAGATGTTCTTGGCGCCCGGTTCGCCCACGAATAGCAGCTTGCCGTCGGCGGACATGCTGATCGCGTAGTCGACGGCATCCTGCCCGGTCCTGTCCAGCAGGATGCTATCGACATGGATCAGCGTGCCGTCGGCGCCGCGATGATAGATCTTGAGCGTGTGGTTGGCGCCGCTCAATGCGCCGCTGTGAATGAGGGTGACGTAGCCGCCGGCCGTGGCAAGACTGGCGTTGCGCACGGCGTCCAGACGCTGGATCTGCGTGAGCGCGCCGGTTTCGGTGTCGCGGCTGTAGACGCGCGCCTCGCGGCCAAAGTTGTTCGACGCGTCCACGTAGACCCGCGTGCCGTCTTCCGAGATCGCCAATCCGCCGGTGGACCCGCCGCCCACCGACTGCGTGGCCGCATGGCTCAACTTGCCGGCCGCATCCACACTGAACTGAATCAGGTTGCCGTTGCTGGAGATCGTGTAGACCGACTTACCGTCGCCGCTGACCACCAGGTGATTGACCGTTCCGAGGTCCGCCAGCGCCAGTTCCTGCGTCTTGCTGAGCAAGCCGGTAGCCGCATCCACGGCAAAGATGGACAGGGTATTGTTGCTGCCCGCCGCGTAGACGAACTTGCTGTCGGCCGAATAGGCGACTTCGGTGGCGCCGGCCAGGCTGCCCGTGCCGAAGTGATCCGCTTCCTGCAGCAGGTCGCCCTTCACCTCGGGCGCCACGTTGATGCGGCTGTCGATGTCGATCGTCGCCGTGAGGGCGGACAGGTCCGTCGTTTCGCCGCCGGCGTCGGACAGGCTCTTCAGCGAGACGGACACCTTGCCGCCCTCGACCGACTTGTCCAGGATCTTGTAGGCCATGCCGTCAATCAGCGCCTTGACGCTGGCCGGCTCCGGCGCGAATGCGTCGAGCTGCAGGGTGATCGTGGTGGTGTTGCCGTTTACGGCGACGGTGTAGACGTAGCCGCCGTCGGCGCGGGTCGTGCCGCTGCCGCCTTCCAGGGCGATGGTCTTGCCGTCGATCACCAGCGCCTGGTTGGCGCCGCTGCGATCCACCGTGACGACCAGTTGCGTCAGTTCGTCCGCGCCGTTCGTCTGGGCGTGAACGTCGACGCCGCTGAACAGGTCGACCGGCGCAAAGGTGTCGCTGCTGTCCGTGACGACGACGGTGGCTTCGGTCGGCGTCGCCTCGACGCCAGGCGCCGTCTCGGTCGGCGGCACGGCTTGCGCGGCCACGTCCACGGCCGTCGTCACGGCGGCTGCGTCGAGCAGGAAGCGGGGTTCCAGGGCCAGTGCCTGGCGGCGGAGCGTGGGGATTCGGCGGGAAGTCATGGAAGTCCTGGAACGAATGTGAGGAGGCGTGGATAGGCTTATTCGACGAGCGTGGTCAGTGCTGCGAGCTGGCGCAGCTCGTCGACGATGTCGTCGAGCCGGCTCTGGATGCGGCCTTCGGAGACCGTGAAGTCCTTGCCGGACAGATAGATCTGGTCCGAGCCCTTTTCGGCGCAGACGGCCAGGCCGGGGCCTGCGATGCGCCGGAAGTCCGACGCGCTGCGGATCTGGCCGTCTTCGTCCGTCTCTTCGTCATTGCCAGTGACGATCAGGTAGAACTTCAGGCCGCGGGCGCGGAAGCTGCTGCACAGCCGGGAAAAGCGTTCGGTCACGACGTTGTCCTCGCCGCCGCCGTTGTCCGAATCGCCATCGATCTTCTGGCCGACGTAGGCGTTGTAGGAGTCCGTGTCGAACCAGCGCTGGCCCGTGGAATTGGCCAGGAACACGATGGCCTTGACGCGATCGCCCGTGCCGTCGTCGAAGTCCCGGGGCAGATCGTCCTCCAATCCCCAACCGGCGCCGCCGCGAAACGCCGGCGCGAGCGCCATGGCGGCCCAGCCCATCGCGATCGCATGGTTGGTGTTGAAGCGCGTGCTCATTTCGTCGAGCCGTTCGCCGATCTTGCCTTGGTCGTTGGTCAGCGGCAGGAGCGCCGCGTGGGGGCAGCCGCGGTCGGCGACCATCCAGCGCGTGTCGTTCACGCCGTTGGCCTGGCCAAAGAAAGGATTGGGGCCGATCCAGCGGATGGGCGGGGCGCCCGGGCTGCCGTTCTCGGGCAGGTCGTGGCGGTAGTACACGCCGAATTGCCCGGAGGGCGGTTCGGTCCAGAAGTAGTTGTCGCCGCGGTTCAGGCCGCGGTACATGCACAGCAGGTTGGCACGCCGGTCGGGAATGCGGCGGTCGGCCAGGCCCGCGTAACCCGAGCGGAACAACGACGTAAGTTCGATGGGGTTGAGCGCGCCCGGCTTGCTCCAGTTGCGGATGCGGTTGGACTGCGCGGGATCGTAGACGCTGACCGCCTGGCTATAGGGCACCAGTGCAAGCCAGGCGCTGTCGGCGTCTTCCAGCAGGCGCGCGGCAAACGACTTGCCCAGCCGGCGCAGCGCGGCCAGATTGTTCGCGTCTTCGCCCAGCGAGTTGGGCAGCGCCAGCGCCACTTCCAGCGAGCGCTGGCGCGACACGGCGGCCGACGCGACCGTGACGGCCTGGTCCGGCGTCTGCGACAGCATGCTTGCGGCTTCGAATGTCGCCGTGACGCGCGTGCCGGGCATGTCGTTCTTGGTGATGGTCTCGGCCCGGACGGACAGCGCGCGGCCCAGTTGCGCGCGGTCCATGCCCAGGTTGACCGCCACGTAGCGTTCGGCGATCTCCTGGATGTTGGCGTCGCGAGACTTGGCATAGGCCGCGGCGGACGCCAGCGCCGCCGCATCGGTGGCGCGCTTGAGCTGCGCGGCGTCGGCAGTCATGCGCGTGCCGTCCGAGGCATAGGCGGCCAGGGCGGCGACGGCCCCGATCAACAGCAGCAGGAATACGGCGGACGCGCCGCGTTGGCGGGCCAGCGAGAGGACGCGGTCGGGACGTTGCTTCATGGTTGGGCGTAGGCCAGGCCGGAAGCGACGCTTTCGGCGCGCAGCGTTTCATCCAGCGTGATGGTTCGGGAGGTGGCGCGGAAGACGGCGGCCGTCTGCAGCAGGTCGGGCAGCGGCATGCCGGCCCAGATGGAAATGTCGGCGGTGTCGCGGCAAGCCTTCACCACGATCATCGACATGGTGCTGTTGTCGACGTTGCTTTCGCCTGTGTCGGGGCGGTCTTGCGGCAGGACGCCGGTGTACTGGCCGCCGGAGGCCGGCGCGTCGCACAGGTCGCTTGCGCCGCCGCGTTGCAGCGCCCAGGCGATGCGGCCGGACTCCAGCACGTTCAGGATGATGAGCTGCTGCATGTCTTCGTGGCCCTGCATGGCAAGCTGCGCCAGCACGTCGACGCCGGCGGCGGTCAGGACGGGTTGCGCCGCGATGTTCAGGGCCATGGCGCCCGCTGCGTTCTCCACGCGGATGCGCTCGCTGTGGATGCGCTGCATGTCGGCGCCGATCATGCCGACGCCCAGCAGGATGGGCAGGGCAAGCGCCGCTTCCACGGCCAGCGCGCCGCGCTGGCGCCGGCGCGGCGCTGCTGCGTGGCGGGGCGGACGCGGGGCGGCGGTCACGGCTGCGATTCCTGGTTGCGTTGCGGCAGGTAGGCCAGCACCTGCTGATAGCGGTAGCGGAAGGCGCCGCTGTCCACGCCCAGCAGACGCGGCAGGGGCGTGATGAAGTCCTTGCGCACGTCGACCTCGATGCGCCACGCGGGCACGTTGGTCAGGGCCGCGGCCTGCGTCTCGTCCTCGGCGCCGCCGCCCATCGCGTCCAGCGAGGCAAAGCGTTCGACCTCGACGGTGGCGATGTTCTCGTCGTCCAGGTAGTTGTGCGAAGCCGCCACCATGCGCGTGCGCACCAGCGACTCGATGGCGCCGCCGTCCTGCATGCCCGCCGCGCCGTCCTGGCGGAACTGCTGCACGGCGCGTTCCAGCGCGCTGGCGCCCATGTTGATGGTCAGCCCAATGTTGGCCAGCTCCATGAACATCATCGCGGCGGCGATGACGACGGGCAGGACGTAGGCGGCCTCGACCGACAGCGAGCCGCGTTGGCCGCGCAGGAACCGGCGCGCGCCGGAAGCGTGATCAACCATTGCCGTTTGCCTCCTTCTCGCGCAGCAGCAGCACGTGGCGGCTGGCGGCCATCAGTTCGTTGCCCACCGCCGCGCCGTCGCGGATGCGCTGGCGGCGCTGCGTGAAGTCGGCAAGCGCCTGCGGCACCAGCGCGGGCGCCATGATGCCTTCGAGCGTCTTGCGGGCCGCGCCTTCGTCGCCTTGCAGCACCTGCGCGAAGGCAAGGTTCAGCTTGAGCGTCGGCAGCTGGACCGCGTCGGCCTGCGTCAGCAGGCGGATCGCCTCCTGCGCGTCGCCGCTGGCCAGGTGCGACAGCGCCAGGTTGTTCAGGACACGGAAGTCCGAGGGATCCAGTTCCCATGCGTGCGCCAGCAGCTTGCGGGCCTGCGCGTGGTCGCCGCTGGCGTCCAGCAGCACGCCCTTGGCGTTCAGCGCAGCGACGTTGTTGGGGTCCGCGGCCAGCGTGCAGTCGAAGTCCTGCAGGGCGGCGTCGCGCTGGCCCAGCGCCATGCGGGCGCGGCCCAGGCCGTTGCACAGCGTGACCGTCGCGGCGGGGGTGAGCGTCGTGCCGGCTTCGTTCAGGGCGCGGCGCGCACGGCCGAACAACGCCAGGTTGTCGCGCGGCGATTGGGTGGGCGCGGCCACGCTGGCGTATTCCAGCAGCTCCAGCGGTTTCAGGCTGCCGCGCTGTTCAAGCTGGGCGTAGACGCCGGCCGCGCCTTCGTAGCGGCCCTGGTCGCGCAACAGGCGCGCAAGCTTCAGGCCTTCGGCCGCCGCGTCGCCGTTGCTGGCGAGCGGGCGCGGTGAGGCCGTGTTGCCGCTGGACTGGGTCAACAGGTTGCGGCTGCTGGGCGCGGCGGCGGAATCGGTCTTCGTGAACGTGCTGCAGGCGCTCAGCATCGCGGCCATCAGCAGGACGCCGGCGGCGCGGGTCAGGCGCATGGCGGGCAGCGGGAACAGGGGAAGCGTTGCGATCATTGCATCAGGGTCCGGATAACGCGCATGAGCGCGGGCGTGGCGACGATGGCGACCACCGGCGGCAGGATGAGGGTCATGAGGGGAACGCTGAGCTGCGCGGGCAGCTTGCCGGCCTTCTCTTCCAGTTCGAGGATCAGGCGGCTGCGGCTTTCCTCGGCAATCGTGCGCAACGCTTGCGCGAGCGGCGTGCCATAGCGTTCGGCCTGCACCAGCGAACCCACCATGCTTTCAATCGTGGGGACACGCGTGCGGTCGGCCAGGTGGCGCAGCGCGGCGGCGCGGTCGGGCAGCAGTTGCAGCTCGGCGCTGGTGAAGGCCAGTTCGTCGGCCATGGCGGGCGCGCTGAAGGCCAGTTCGCGCGACACCACCTTCAGGATGCGCGGAAACGGCAGGCCGGCTTCGGCGCAGATCACCATCAGGTCCAGCGCGTCCGGCATGCTGCGGGCCAGGGCTTCGTGACGCCGGCCGGCGCGCAGTTTGACCAGCACTTCGGGCAAGGTGGTGCCGACGAACAGCGAGATCAGGCCCACGGCCAGCCCGGTCAGGCCGAATCGTGTCTGCGGGCTGGTCAGCAGCCACAGGGCCAGCGCGCACAGCACGACGCCGCTGCCGTACTTGGCGGCCATGAAAAGGCCGCTGGCCTCGGGGCGGCGCCAGCCGGCCTGGGCCAGCAGGCGTTCGGTGGCCAGGCGGTCCTGTTCGGTGCCGGCCAGCTTCATGCCGAAGGTGGCGATGCTCTGGGCGACGGGGGACAGCGGCGAACTGGAGTCCAGCGCGATGGAGACCGTGCTCTCAATGGCGCCTCGGCCACGGCGGCCCAGCCGTTCGTGCAGAGGATTGCGGCGCGACTCGGCGCGCAGCAGCCAGACGGCCAGCACGATGCCGGCGATGAAGGCCAGGAGCAGCAGGGGCGCCAGGGGATCGGATAACAGGGGCATGGCAGCTAGTCGCGGGGCGAGGTCAGCGGATCCGCTTGACCATCAGATGGGTGATGAACAGGCCCAGCCCAACGCTGGCGGCGGCGTAGATCATCACCTTGACGCCGGCCGCGTCGTTGAACATGAAGCGGAAGTCGTCCGGGGAGTTCAGGTACATGTAGAGCAGCACGCCCGGCACCAGCAGGGCGACGATCTTGGCCGAGGCACGCGCCTCAGACGTCTTGGCCTGCACCTTCATGCCCAGTTCGGCGCGCGCGCGCAGCGTGGCGGACAGGCGTTCCAGCGTGTCGCCGAGCCGGCCGCCCGATTCCTGGCTGATGATGAGGATGACGGCAAAGAAGCGGTATTCGGGCAGCGGCACGCGCTGGGCGGACGACTGCATGGCCTGCTTGAGCGGCACGCCGAGCTTGAGCCAGTTCTCGATTTCGCGCAGCTCGGGCGCCAGCGGGCCGTGCAGGTGATCGGCGGCAATGCCGAACGCGCTTTGCAGGGGCACGCCCGAGCGGCAGATGCGGGTGATGCCGTCGATCGCTTCGGGCAGGCTGCGTGCCAGCGCGGCCAGGTGCTTGGTCATGGCCTGTTGATAAAGCATGGAGCACAGCGCCACCCACAGCAGCGGCGCGGCCAGCAGCGCCAGGACGAAGGGCGTGCCGGTCATGCGCACGAGCGCCAGGGCGCCAATCAATGCGACGGCGGCCGAAATGAGGATGCGCTCACGCAGCTTGGGCAGCCAGCCCAGCGCGCGGAGACCGTCGCGCAGGCGCGCCAGGCGCTGACCCAGCCACGGCCAGCGCGGCAACAGGTCGTCCTGACCCGGCAGCGCGATGGAATCGGGCGATTGCAGCACGGCGGCCGCCAGGCCGCTCTCGCGCTGCATCTGCAGGCGCAGGGCCGCCAAGCGGGCGGCCATCGCGTCTTCGCGGCGCTGGCGCCGGCTGTTGGCGCGCACCGCGAAAAAGCCGATGAACACCAGAAGGAATATGAGCAGGGTGAAGAGGTCGAGCATGTCCGCGCTGCCTTGCCGCCGTCAGGCGAGATCCTGGTCGAACAGGTGCGACTTCTCGGTGTAGAAGTTCGGGCGCAGGCCGCTGCCGGTGTGTTCGCCCAGCACCTGCGTTGCCGTCGAGCCGGCGCGCGAGCGGAAGACGTGCAGCTCCTGCGTCTGGATCACCTCTTCTTCCATGCCGCAGATTTCCATGATCGACACCACGCGCCGCGCGCCGTCGCGCATGCGCTCGATCTGCACGATGAGGTCGACGGCGCTGGCGATCTGGCGGCGGATGGCGGCCAGCGGCAATTGCATGTTGGCCATCATCACCATGTTTTCCAGCCGCATCAGGGCATCGCGCGGCGTGTTGGCGTGGACGGTGCACAGCGAGCCGTCGTGGCCGGTGTTCATGGCCTGGAGCATGTCGAAGCACTCGCCGCCACGCACTTCGCCCAGGATGATGCGGTCCGGGCGCATGCGCAGCGCGTTCTTCATGAGATCCCGCTGGTCCACGCGGCCGCCGCCTTCGGCGCTTTCCGGACGCGTTTCCAGGCGGATGACGTGCGCCTGCTGCAGTTGCAGCTCGGCCGCGTCTTCGATGGTGATGATGCGTTCGAGCGGGCTGATGTTCTGCGACAGCGCATTGAGCAGCGTCGTCTTGCCGGCGCCGGTGCCGCCCGACACGACGATGTTCAGCCGCGCTTCCATCGCGCGGCGCAGCAGAACGGCCATGTCCATCGACATCGCGCCGCGCGTCGCCAGCGATTCCAGCGACAGGTCGCGGCGCATGAACTTGCGGATCGAGATCGTGGTGCCGTCCAGCGCCAGCGGATGCGTGATGACGTTGACGCGGCTGCCGTCGGGCAGGCGGGCGTCCACCATCGGGTTGGCTTCGTCGATGCGGCGGCCCACGCGGGCGGCGATGCGCTGCGCGGTGTTGAATACGTGTTCTTCGTCGATGAAGGTGATGGACGACAGCTCCAGCTTGCCGAAGCGTTCGACGAAGATCTGGTTGGCGCCGTTCACGAGGATGTCGTTGACCGAGTCGTCGGCCAGCAGCGGCTCGATGGGACCCACGCCGACCATCTCGTCCAGCATCTGGCGCGCGATCAGTTCCTCTTCCTGGCCGGACAGCTGCAGGCGCTGCTCGTCGCAGATGCGGCGGATCAGCGCGTCGATCTGCGCCTGCAGCCGGTCGCGCGGCATGGCCGCCGCCTTGAGCGGGTCGATCAGCTCGAACAGCTCGTTGCGGATCACGCGGCGCTGCGCGGTGCTTTCGGCGTTGGGCGGGGCGGCAACGGCGACGGGGCGCGGGGCGGGCTGCGGTGCCCGGGCGGCCGGCGCGGCGGGTGCGGTGGGCGTGGGTGCAGGCTGCGCGGCGGCCGGGGACGGGATGGCCGTAGCGGCAACAATGGGCGTCGCAATGGCCGGCGCGGCGGCGGCTGCTGAAGGGAAGGAGGAAGGCGCGGGCTTTCGGCGGGGCAGCATGATGTCGGTCTGTCGTGTCTGGCAGGGATCAGGCGCGCGCCGCGCGTCCGGCCGGGGCCGAGCGGTTCAGCCAGGCGCGCAGCCGTTGCAGCGCGCCTTGCTCGGCGGCGGGCGCGGCCGCGGGCAGGCCGAGGATGCGCGCGCCAAGCTGCGCGACGGCTTGGGCATAGGCGGGCGCGGCCTGCGGCGACAGCGGGCCTTTCAAGAGGCTGGCGGCCAGCGCCTGGCCTGCGTAGGGCAGATGCTGGTCAATACGCCGGCCGACGAATTCCTCGAACTGCGTTGCGGTCAGCGCGGCGGCCTGTGACTGGCGCGCGTCGCTGGCCACCAGCACCAGACGCTGGTTGGCGCCGCCTTCGCCCAGCTCGGCAAGCAGGCGATGCGTGTTGCGCGCGCCTTGCACGGTCAGCTCGGTCAGCACGACCCGGATGTCGGCATGCGCCAGCACTTCGTCCGCGCCGCCGGGACGGTGCGACGGCAGATCCCACAGCGACAGCGAAAACCATTGGCACAGCGCGCCGCCGATCTCGAGCGCGCGCTCGGGGTCGAAAGGCGTTTCGGGACCGGGGCGCTGGGCCAGCAATTGCAGGCGGGCGGCCGGCTGCGCCTGTTGCGGCGCGGGCACTTGGCCAGCGGCAAGCAGCGTGCGTTGCAGAAGGCGCGGGTCGATGTCGGGGGCGGACAGCAGGCTGGCAAGACCGGCGTCGGCTTCCAGGCCCAACAGAAGCGGCAGGTCGCCCTTGCGCCGATCAAAGTCGACCATCACGGTCGGCGTCTGCCGCGAATGCGCCAGCCACAGGCCCAGCGAGGCGGTCAGCGTGCTGACGCCCAGGCCGCCGGCCGCGCCCACGATGGCGGCGGAACGGCCGGCGCGCGCGGCGCCGCCCTGTCCGAGCGGCGCATCGTCGTCGGCGCGTGCCAGCGTGTCGGCCAGCACATCCAGGCGTGGCGGCTTGATGAGGTAATCGAAAATGCCGGCCTGCAGCAGCTGGCGGTACAGGTCCACGTCCTGCTTGTCGCCCAGCGCGACGATGCGGCACGCGGGGCCGGTCAGGGCCGCCAGCTCCAGTAGCGCCGCGATCGGGTGCGGCTCGCCGGTGATGTCGGCCAGCAGCACGCCGGGCAGCGGATTCGCGGCGCACCAGGCGGCCGCGGCGGCGGGACCGCCCGCTTGCAGCGCGCAGGCGGGACGTTGCAGGCGGACGAGCTGTTCGCCGATGACGGCCAGGTCGGCCTGGGCGGCAAAGACGGCGGGGCCCGGGGTGGGCGCGCCGTTGCGGGTCGGTGTCGTGTTGCTCATGGCCGTCAGTTGTCGAAGTCGATGTCGATCAGGTCGCGGATTTCGCCAGTCTGGTAGCGGTCGATGGCGCCAGCGGCCGCCTTGCCGTCCGCGCCCTCCAGCGCGCGCGGCCGGGACAGGTCGCGCGGATCGCTGACCATGCGCGCCAGGTTGGCGCGGTTCGCGCAGCCCAGCGTGCCGACGCCGTAGTACGGATGAATCGTCCAGTCGTTGGGCTTGGCGACGGTGCAGCGCGTGGCCTGCACGGTCAGCGCTTCGGATTGCAGTTCCAGGTCCCAGCCGGCCTGCGCGGCGTCAGCCAGGCGCTGCGCGTCGCGCGGCACGGACTCGACGCGCGGGGCGCGCGCGCCGCTGCGGGCCAGGGCCTGCGCCAGGCGTTGCGCCAGCGCTTCGCCGCGCGCGTTGAACGGCGTCAGCGTCAGCACCTGCGCGTCGATGCGGCCCTGGCGCGTCAGCAGTTCATTGGCCGCGTTCAGCGAGTCGGCCGTCAGGCCGTTGCCGTCCGGTGCGGCCTGCAGCGCCAGCGCCACGGCGCGCGGCGCCACGGTCGGTGTATTGGCGGCCTGGCCGGCGCCGAAGCGTTTGGCGCGCATGTCGTTCAACTGCGTGCCGCAGCCGGTAAGCAGCAGGGCCAGCAGCAGCGAAGCGGCAGGCATCAGGCGGCGCAGCGCGCGCCGATTCGGGGATGGGGTCTTGGCGTAGTCCATGGCGTGTCTCGTGCGCGATCAGTACAGGTAGCCGATGGGGGCTTGCGGCGGCAGCAGGTCGTCGATGCCGGCCAGGCCTTGGCCCGGCACCTGCAGTTCGCCGGCCGCCACGGGGTCGACGACGTTTGCGGTGACCAGGATGACCAGCTCGGTCTCGTCCTTGGCGGATACCTCGTGTTCGAACAGCCGGCCCAGCAGCGGAATGCTGCTCAGCCCCGGCACGCCGGACACGGTCTGCGCCTGCGTCGAGCGCAGCATGCCGGCCAGCGCAAAGCTCTGGCCGCTGGCCAGTTCCACGGTGGTGTCGGCGCGGCGCACTTTCAGCGCCGGGATCGAGATGCCTTGCAGCGTGACCGCGCCGTCTTCCGTCAGCTCGCTGACTTCCGGCGCGATGTGCAAGCTGATGCGGTTGGCGGACAGCAGCGTCGGCGTCATGCGCAGGATCACGCCGTACGACTTGAAGTCGATCTGCACGTTGTTGTTGGTGATGATGACGATCGGCACTTCGCCGCCCGCCGCGAATGCCGCGCTTTCGCCGGACATCGCGGTCAGGTTGGGTTCGGCCAGCACCGACGCGAAGCCCTCGGCCGACAGCGCCGAGATGAGGCCGCCCATGGTGAAGCGGCCGCGCGTGGTCATGCCGCCGGCCGCGAAGGTCGACGTCGTGCGGCCGGGGATCAGGCTGGAGAAGTTCTTGCCCGTGACCGAATCGAACAGCGACGGATTGATGGTGTCGGTGGCGGGCGCGAAGCCGCGCGCGGCGCTGCCGGTCATGATGCCCCACGCGCCGCTGCCGGAATTGAGCGTGGCGGCCCAGTCAAATCCCAGTTCGTGCGACAGCGTGCGCGACACTTCCACGACGCGCACCTGGATGTTGATTTGCGACGACAACTCCACCTTGAGCTGGTTGATGACGCCGTCGCGGGTGTTGCCCGCGCCGCGCGCCCCGCCGCCGCCCTGCGCGCCGGCGGACGTGCCGTCCAGATAGGCCTGCACCTGGTCGACGATCTGGCGCGCCTCGATCGGCGTGCGCACGTTGCCGCGCACGATGATGCGGTTGTTCAGCGACGGTTCCAGCTCGATGTCCGCGCCCGGCACCGAACGCAGGATCTGCGCGCGCAGCGTGGACAGATCGTGTTCGGCCACGACGCGGATCGCGGCGATGACGTTGTCCTGCGCATCCAGCGCGTACAGCGTCGTGGTGCCGACCGATTGCGCAAAGACGAAGATGTTGTTGGGTGACGGCACCTGGAAGCTGGCGACGCGCGGGTCGGCCACGAGCACCTTGGCCGCATCGGACTTCAGTTTCAGCAACTGGCCTTCGCGCACGTGCAGCGTGATTTCGCCGGTCGGCGCGATCTTCTTCAGGTTGGCGGGCAACGCCGTCGGGTTGTTCTTGACGTCGACCGCGGGACGCTCGTTCGGCACTGCGGCGGGGGCCGCCAGCGCGCTGGCGCCGGTCAGGCACAGCGGCGCGGCCAGACACAGGCGGGGCAACAGGAGGGCCGCGCCGCGGCGGGGCTGCTTGTGAATCATGGCGTGAACGGAGGTAGGGGCAATGGGAAGCGCGGGCGGCGCCGCGGGCAGGCGTTGGGGGCGCATGGTTTACGGGGCGGCGGGTTGCGGGGCGGACGCGGCTTGCGGCGCCGCCTTGTCGAAGGTCTGCGCTTTCTGCTGTTCGCCCTTGAACGTCTGCACCACGACCGGCTGGCGCGGCGGCTTGTTGAAGATGTCCGTCGCGTCGTTGACCCGCGTGACCGCGGTGACGACGTCATGCGGCTGGTCGACCGTATCGGCCTGCGCGCTGCGCAACGCCAGCTGCAGCAGACCCACCTCGCGGGCAAGCGCAAGACGCTCGGAATCGCGGGGCGTGACTTCCAGCGTGAGGCTTTCGTAGTAATTGCGTGGCGGCGTGGCCTTCTTGTCCGCGGCGGCGGCGTCGGCGGCCGCATTGCTGGCGGGCGCGATGCCGGCCGGGTTGCCGTTCAGTGCCAGCACGCGCACGTTGCGCACGATGGTCTGCGACGCCAGCGCGGTGAACGAGGTGTCGGGCTGGCCGGGCAGGGGCGGCTGGCTCGTGTCGCGTTCCAAGTGCAGGATCACGTCGACCCGGTCGCCCGCGGACACGAGGCCGGAGTTGCTGGTGACTGCGCTGGCTGGAATCGACACGGCCCGCATGTCGGGCTTGAGCACCGAGGCGACAAAGCCATGATCGCCGCTGAACACCAGCCCGTCGCGCGTCAGCGGCTGGCCGTCCTGCAGGGCGCGCCGGGGCGTGGAACCGGCGACGGTGCGCTCGACTTTGCGGCGTTCCTCGTCGGTGTCGGCGGTGTAGTGTTCAGCCCGGATCTCGCCGGCCGGCAGTTCGCGCCACGCCAGCGTGCGGCCCGCGACGAAGTCGCCGGGCGCCAGCGGTCCGGCCGCCGACAGCACCATGCGCACCGGCGAACGCGGCGCCTCGACCTGCTTGACGATGGTCACGGGAGGCGGCGGGCGCATGAGCGCGCGGCCCACCAGGGCCGCTCCCGCGGCCAGCGCGATCGCCGAGGCAAGCAGGATCAATGATCGGGTCTTCATAGCAAATAGGAGTGATTTGTCTTTTCAATTGCATCAAAGGTGCGCATTGACCCCTGATGGCGCGCCGTCGGCGCATGGTCGTGCCTGGGTGAAAGCTAGCTGGCGCTCCAGAGCACGAAGACCGCGCCGCAGGCAATCGCAAGCCCGTAGGGAATGCCTTGCATGGGCTCGTCGCGCAGGGCGTGCGGCGTGGGAATGACAAGGCCGGACAGCCAGACGTTGATCCGCATCAGGAACAGCGCCAGCGCCCGTTCCAGCGCGCGCAGCAGCGGCAGCGCCAGGGCCATCGCGCCGCCGGCCAGGGCGGTCACGATCAGGAAGACGAAGGTGTGTTCGCCCAGCCACAGGCACAGCACGGCCATCAGCTTGGCGTCACCGGCGCCCATCCAGCGCATCGCGAAGAGGCAGTACCCGGCCACCAGCACGCCCGCGCCGGCCAGGATGCCGGTCGTCAGCGATGCGCGCAGCGCGGGGTTGCCCTGCGCCAGCGTCCATCCGGCATAGGCGACCCATGCCAGCAGCAACGCCAGCACCAGACGGTTGCTGATGCGGCGATACAGCAGGTCGGACACCACCACCCAGGCCAGGGCCGGCAGGAGGATGATGCTGGGCAGGGAGTACGCCACGAAACGTCCGGCGATCAGCCGCCCGAGCGGGCGTCGGTGCCGGCTTCGGTGATGTCGCTGGCGATGGCGCCGAACTTGTCGCGCAGCGCGGTGATGAAGGCGCCGTCGGAGCCGAAGATCACGCCCACGGCGGCGGCCATGGCGGCGGCGAGGATGCCGTATTCAATTGCGGTCACGCCGCTTTCGTCACGAAGGAATTGTTGGATGCGGGAGGTCACGGAAAAGTCCAAAAAAGAATCGTCGTGAAGGAAAAAACGAAGGCTTTGACAGCCGTCATTGCGCAGACGATATTAGGATTCATTTGCAGCTAGCGATCAACCCGCGAATCATTAAGACTCGTTCAGGAACTCCTGCCGGCCGCGCTTCTACAGGGCAGGCGCAGCACGGCAAGCAGGCCGCGCGAGGAGGCGCGCGCTTCCTGGTCATGCGCGTCCAGATCGTTATCGGCAAGCACCAGCGACCCCCCATGCAGCGCCGCCACCGCGTGCACCAGCGCCAGGCCCAGGCCATGACCCGAGATCGTCCGGTCGCGCGTCAGCCGGCGGAAACGCTGCACGGCCTGGCCGCGCTGGTCGGCGTCGATGCCGGGGCCCTCGTCGGCGGCGCCCAGCTCGATCCAGGCGCCGCGGCGCCGCGCCAGCAGCGTGACCACCGTGCCTGACGGCGCGTACTTGATGGCGTTGTCGGCCAGGTTCACCAGCGCCTGGAACAGCAGCGCGCGGTCGCCCATCAACGGCAGATCGTCCTCGATGCGGGTCTGCAGCACCAGCCCGCGCTGCTCGGCCAGCACGTCGTAGTAGTCGTGCAGATCGGCCAGCAGGACACGGATGTCCAGCTCGGCGGGCTCGTGATGGCAGCGCCCCGTCTCGACCTCGCTGATGCGCATGACGGTGCGGAACAGGTACAGGATGCGCCGGACCTCTTCTTCCGCCAGCGCCATCTCCGCTTCCGCCGCGGGGTTGCTGCGCATCGACTCGGCGGCGTTGCTCAGCCGCTGCTGCAGGCGCGTCAGCGGCGTGCGCAGCTCGTGCGCGATGTGATTGGTCGCATTGCGCACCTCTTCCATCAGGAAGCCGATGCGTTCCAGCGCCTGGTTCACGTCGTGTCCAAGTTCGTCGAACTCGTCCTGGCTGCCATGCAGCGACACGCGCGCGTTCTGGTCGCCGCGCGCAAACCGCGCCATCGTCTGGCGGATGCGCGTGACGCGGTTGGCGGCGCCGATGCTGAACAGCAGACCCGCGCCCAGGCTGAGCAGCAGCGCCGTGAAGACGCTCAGGCCCACGACCAGCGGCACGGGATAGATGCGGTTGAGCATCGGCAGGATGTCGTAGGCGATGACGTAGCGGCCACCGTCGGGCAGCAGCGACGCGTGGCCCAGCCATTCGCTGGAGCCTTCGCCCGTCGTCAGCGACGCGCGCAGCCAGCCGCGGCAGGGTTGCTGCCCGCCCCGGCACATCAGCGGCGACAGCAGTTCCCCGGCGCCGTATAGCAGGCTGCCGTCCGCCGCCTGCACGGAGATCGCGCGCTCGCGGCGTGGCACGGCGGCTTCGCGCTGGCGCAGCGCGCGCGCCAGGTCCGAGGCGCTGTCGCGGCTGCTCAGCGTCTGGTGCGCGCGGATCTCGGCGGCGACCATGTCCTTCACGTGCCGCACCATGACGTGCTCGAGCAGATTCTGGCCCCAGGCGATGGAACCCAGCGTGACCAGCAGGAAGATGAACGCGAAGCACGCGGTGTAGCGGAAATGGCTGGTGGTGCGCGTGGGCGGCGGTTCCGACGCGGCTTCGGGCACGCGCCCGTCGCGCCAGAACGTGCGCCATGAACCGAACAGGCGGGAAAACGGTCCCTGCCTGAGCGCCCGCAAGGTCTCAGGAAAATCGAACGGCACGGTATTCATCGGATCAGCTCAGCACGTATCCCATGGCCCGCACGGTCTTGAGCAAAGGCTGCGCGAAGTCCTTGTCGATCTTCGAGCGCAGCTTGGAGACGTGCACGTCGATCAGGTTGGTCTGCGGATCGAACTGCAGGCCCCACACCTTCTCCAGCAGCATGCCGCGCGGCACGGTCTGTCCGGCGTGCTCGGCCAGCGTGCGCAGCAGCAGGAATTCCTTGTCGGTCAGGCTGATCTCGCGGCCGGATCGCGTGACCTTGCGGCGCAGCAGGTCGATCTGCAGATCCTGCACGCACAGGCGCGCGGTGTTGGGCGGCGTGGCGTCGTGCCGCTGCACCAGCAGTTCCATGCGCACCATCAGCTCCAGAAAGTCGAAGGGCTTGCCGATGTGGTCCTGCGCACCGGCGCGCAGCCCCTCGACGCGATCCGAGGCCTGGTCGACGGCGGACAGGATGATGACGGGCGGGTGCGGACGGCCTTGCAGGCGGCGCAGCACCTCGATGCCGTCGATGCCCGGCAGCATGCGGTCGAGGACGGCAATGTCGAACACCTGACGGTCCAGGGCGATCAGCGCCTGCTCGCCGGAGTCGACGGGCACGCATTGGTGGCCGCTAGCCTGGAACTTGCTGGCCAGCCAATAGCTCACTTTGCTATCGTCCTCGATTAACAGTATCCGCATGAATTTCCTCGCTCGCGTGTGACTTCATTCCGCCAGCGTTTGTCGCCGAACTTCTCATGCCGCACGCATCAGAAATTCATCCCGGTAAGCCGTGTGGCTTGCGCCTTCGAGCCAGGCGCTTATGGGATCACGATTCATATCGCAACAGCAACGGGCTAAAAGTTAACAAGATTTAATCTTATTGTAAATAAGAATGATTGTTATTCTTGTAGAATTCGCTTCGTTCTGTTGATCCGATAGCCTGGCGGCTGAAGCGCGCCGTGGCTGATTCCTGCTCCCATGTCCGCATTTCTTCTGCGAAGCCGCCGCTGGCTGGGCGCGGTGTTTCTATCGCTGCCCGCCGCCGCTACCCTTGCCGCCGATGTCTACGTGTCGTTCGACGCGCAAGGCATGGCGCACTTTGCGCCCACCGCGCTCGACGACAGCTACCGGCTGCTGTTCCGCGATATGTCGGCAGGCGGCCGCGGCGCGCGCCGTGCCGCCGAACCCAGTCCAGAAGTCCGCAAGGCGCTGGAACAGGCCGCGCAGCGTCACGGGCTGGATTACGCCCTGCTGCACGCGGTGGCACAGGCGGAGTCGGGCTTCGATACGCGGGCGGTGTCGCCCAAGGGTGCCGTCGGTTTGATGCAACTGATGCCCGCGACCGGCAGCCAATATGGCGTGCCCGGCACGGACGATGTGCTGCAGGCCAACCTGCGCAAGCTGGATTTGAACGTCGATGCCGGCAGCCGCTATCTGCGCGCCCTGCTCGACCGCTACGACGGCAACCTGGAGCTGGCGTTGGCCGCCTACAACGCGGGTGAAGGCGCCGTGCAGCGCGCCGGCAACCGGATTCCGAATTTTGAAGAGACGCGCAACTACGTCAGCCGGATCATGTCGGCCTATCAGCCGGCAGCGTCAATATCGCCGCAAGCGTCGCCGCCGCGCGCGGTGCTGGCGGACAACACCGGCATGACCCCTTCCATGTGGACGATCCAGGGCGATCAGAAGGCGGTCAGGCAGTTCGAGGAAGGCTTCATGGTGGTGCCGCCGCGCAAGCGGTAACGGTTCAGGCCGGCGGGAACGGGAGGACGGTTGCATCCGCCTCGCGCTTGCGATGCGCGAAGTTCAGCGTCACCATCAGCCCCGCCACCATGGAAAACAAGTGCTTGAGGGTGTGGCCACTGAGGAACGCGAACGTGTCGTAGATCTGATGATCGAGCAGCTCGGCAGCCTTGGCCAGCACATAGAACCCGATCGCCGCGCCAAAATATAGCCGTTCGCGCATGGGTGTGCCGTTGCGCCATTGCAGCAGCGGCACCAGCACCAGCGGCATGAACTGCACGAACAGGTACGGACGCAGATCGCCCGTTGACGTGTGATCGGTGTACCACCACCACGCCACGCTGCCCACCGCCAGCGCGGTCCACAGCACGTCGACCCAGCGGCCGTCGCCCACGGTTTCGCGCCACACGGCGGACAGGATGCCGGCGCACAGCAGCGCGATGGGCAGGCGGTCCCAGATCAGGCGCGCGTTGTCCGGCACCAGGTGATACCAGCCGGACCCGAAGGCGGTCAGCAAAAGGGCAAGGAAGAACACCGTGTAGCCGGGCCGGATCGCATCCAGCGCAGGGTGGCGGCGCGAGTGCAGGACCAGCGCCAAGCCATACCAGCCGACCACCGCAAAACCCAGGTTGGACAGCACATCGCCCGCGTTGGGGATGCCCAGCCACGCGCGCTTGTCGGCAAAGTCGTGATAGTGCTCAAGCTGGGGAATCGGCCCGTAGAGCGCCAGGCCCAGCGCCACCAGGATCACCACTGTCCAGGGCAGCACGCGGCGCGAACGGGGGGCGGACGTCGTTGCTGCAGATCGAGTGCTCATGCGGGTTCATCCCCCGGCAGGCGGGGTGTGCCGGCTAGCAGTGATAGTAAAGGCGCCGCCCGGCCGCCTCCAGCCCTCGCAGCGCGCGGTTCGCAGGTTTTTTATGTCGTTGTGTATCCGCCCGCGCGGCGCGTACATGCCGACACCCAACGCCCGGCGCTCTGCGCCACAGTGACGTCCAGCAGTCATGTCCCCTTCAACAAGACTTTCTGGAGCATCACCATGTCGGAACCGGTCAACGTCCAGCGGCGCCGCCTGCTGGGAACCACTTCTTCGCTGGCGGGCGCCAGCCTGCTGGGCCTCGCGCTCGGCGGCAACGCAATCGCCAAGTCCGTAGCGCAGGCCCCGCAAGGCCTTGTCCCCACGTTCAGCAACATCCGGCAGATCCGCGCCGGCACGCTCGACGTGGGCTACGTGGACGCCGGCCCCGCCGACGGCCCCGTCGCCATCCTGCTGCACGGGTGGCCTTATGACATCCACAGCTTCATCGACGTCGTTCCGCGCCTGACGGCCGCCGGTTACCGCGTCATCGTGCCCCATCTGCGCGGCTACGGAACCACCCGGATCGTGTCGCCCGACACCCCGCGCAATGGCGAACAGGCCGTCGTGGCCGTGGACATGATTGCCTTGATGGACGCCCTGAAGATCCGCAAGGCGGTCGTCGCCGGCTTCGATTGGGGCGCGCGCACCGCGTGCATCATGGCCGCATTGTGGCCCGAGCGCTGCGAGGCGCTGGTGTCGGTCAGCGGCTACCTGATCGGCAGCCAGGAAGGCAACCGCAAACCGCTGCCGCCGCAGGCCGAACTGCAATGGTGGTACCAGTTCTACTTCGCCACGGAGCGCGGCGCTGCCGGCTACGCCGCCAACGTGGACAGCTTCAACAAGCTGATCTGGCAACTGGCCTCGCCGCAATGGCGCTTTGACGACGCGACGTTCGCGCGATCGGCGCGCGCCTTCGACAACCCCGACCACGTCGAGATCGTGGTGCACAACTACCGCTGGCGGTTGGGATTGGCGCAGGGCGAGACGCAATACGACGCGCTCGAGGCACGGCTGGCCCAACTGCCCAAGATCGGTATTCCGTCGATCACGATGGAAGGCGACGCCAACGGCGCGCCGCATCCCCCACCCGCCGCCTACGCCGGCCAGTTCACCGGCAAATACCAGCACATCGACGTGGGCGTCGGCATCGGCCACAACCTGCCGCAAGAGGCGCCGAAGGCGTTCGCCGACGCGGTCCTCCGCGTCACGCGCCTGTAACGCGCCAACGCGTCACACCGCGACACCACGAGCCGCTCAGCCGGCGCGCGGCAGCCAGCCCGAGACGGCCGCAAGGACCTGCTCGGGCATCTCGCGGTGCGGCACATGGCCGCAGCTCTCGAAGATGACCGGCCGCGCGCCCGCCAACTGCGCAATGCGCTGGGCGTGCACCGTGGAACCGTATTCATCGTTGTCGCCGTGCAGCGCCAACGCCGGGCACTTCACCTGCGCCAGCTGCGGATCCAGCGTCCAGTCCGCGAAGTCCGGCGACAGCCAGGTGTCGATCCACGCGCTCAGCACCCAGGCTGCCTTCTCGCCGTGATACTTCTTCAGGCGGTCCAGCTGTCCCGGCTGCGCAAACGACTCGCGCGCTTGGCGGATGCCTTCCAGCGTGCGTTCCTCGGCATAAACCTGCGCAGACTCGGTAATCAGCGCGCGGCACGACTGCGGATACGCCGCCGCGCTGGCAATCGCCATGCCGCCGCCCACGCTATGCCCAAATGCCGCGAACTGATCCAGCTCCAGCGCCTCGCGCACCGCGCGGAACCCCTCGATGGCCTCCCGCACCACAAAGTCCACGCCCAGCGTGCCCTTGTACGGGTCGGACCGGCCGAACCCCAGGCGATCGTAGGCAATGACCTCGCGGCCCGTCGCACCCGCCAGCCGCTCAGGAAAGTCGCGCCACAGTTCCACGCATCCCAGCGAATCGTGCATCAACACGATCGGCACGCCGTTGCCGGCAGGCGTGGCGGAAGCAGCGGGCGTCCAGCGCCGCACAAAAAGCTGGCCGCCGGCGGCCGGGACGAAGACATCTTGAAATTCGACGGACGACATCAAGGGTTCTCACGAAGTAGATGGCACGGGACGCATCATGAATGCGGCGGCAGCACGCCAGCCGCTCCCGAGGTCAGTGCGAAATAGTAGCGTAGGCGCTGCGCTGCAGCACAACACCCCGCAAGCGCGCAGCGCACACCGCCAAGACGCCCACACACCCGAATGCCGGGTTGCCGCCGCCCGGGCGGCAGCAACCCGGCGGCCCCGCAGATCTCCTTCCCTGCACACAGGTCTTGCAGCGCGCAAACCAAAGGCCCTGGCAGCACGGCGTCGCGGTCACCGTGGGTGCGAGCGCCGTCGATGCGCCCGAGGGAATCTGAAGGGAGCCGAAGGCGGACGAAGATGACGACGGGGCAGTCCGGAGCGAAGGCTCCGGACCGCAATCGTGGGCGATCGTGCCCATGGTGACCGCGGCCTCGGGCGACCTACGAAGATCCCTCGCGGCAGCAAGATCAACAACTCACGAAGCCCACCCACACACCACACCCGCCGCCTCTGCGACGTTCGACAACCTGACCCATCACACCAGTATCAAAGCCGTGACGTTACGAATGCAATTGCTACGGCCCCACGGCGGACGGTAGCCGCACGCACATCATTTGTCGCATTACATGCCCTGCCCGCGTGCCGCTTTTCGCCGTTGCGCCACTACGATGGCCGCAGTTATTTACCGCACCAGGAGCAAGTCATGAAGATCCCTTACCGCCACCTAGCCGCCGCCGCCGCCCTCATCGCGGCGCAGGGCTACGCAGGCACCGCCAGCGCGCAGTGGCTCGATGCCGTAAAGGGACAGATGGAGGGCGCGGGCCAGAGCGGGTCGACTCAGAGCGGTTCAACCCAAGGCGGCATCCTGCAAGGCCTCGGCAACAGCCTCCCGCTGTCATCGCTAAGCCCCGCCTCCGCCGGCAACGCCGCCGGCGTGCTCGAGTTCTGCATGAAGAACAACTACCTCGCCGGCGGCGACGCGCAAGCCCTGAAAGATCAGCTGATGGGCAAGATCGGCGGCGGCTCCACCCAGAAGGCCAAATCGGATTCGGGATACCTGGCCGGCCTCCAAGGCCTGCTCAACGGCAGCGACGGCAAATCCGTCGACCTGAGCGGCGGCGGGCTGAAAGAGGAACTGACCCGCAAGGCGTGCGATCAGGTCCTCAAGCACGCGAAGTCGTTCCTGTAGCCGGACGTCCGAAAATATCCTCCCGCGCCGCACGGCTCAACGCCACCACCGCCGGATGCTCCAGCCGCTGGTCGGTCGTGATGGCGTAAAACTGCTCCTTCACGTCCGCCGCGTGCCCGATAGCGCGCACGCGGTACTGCTTGCATAGATACGCCGCCGTCGCCGACGGCGCCACGAACAGCCCCGTTCCCGTCTGTCCAAAGGAATTCATCAGCGCACTGTCATCGAATTCCCCCACGATGCGCGGCCGTATATCGTGCTCATCGAACCATTGCAAAAGCCGCGGCCGGATGGCGGCGTCTTCGCCAGGCAAGAGGAACGGCGCCTGGTCCAACAGCGCTGGAAACTTCCCTGGCAGGCTCTCCAGCAACGGCCGCGATCCAAAAAACGTCAGCCCGCATTCCCCCAGCAGATGGCTGAACCCCCGCACATTCAGATTGTTCGGCATCGGGCGATCCGCGATCACCATGTCGAAGCGATGCACCGCCAGATCGGCCAGCAGAAACGGCAGCCGCCCTTCGCGGCAGATCAGCCGCACGTCCTGGTCCAGGTGCAATGCGGGTTCGATCATCCGGTACACCATCGCCTTGGGCATCCCCTCGGCCACGCCTACCTTGAATTCCAGCGCGCGCCGCGCCGGCCGCTCGCGCAGGTCGTCCAGCAGCTCGTCGCCCATCGTGAAAATGCGGTCCGCATACTGCAGCGCGTGGCGGCCCACGTCGGTCAGTTCCAGACCGCGCCCGGCGCGACGGAATAGCTCCGTGCCCAGCGTGGATTCGAGTTCCTGGATCTGGCCGCTGATCGATTGCGGCGTGCGCTGGAGTTGCTGCGCCGCGCGGGCAATGCTGCCCGCCTTGGCGACCGTCCAGAAATAGCGCAGATGCTTGTAGTTGAGAGTGACCATGGCTGATCAATCCAAAAAATCTGACTATCGGGTCATCATAATGCGGATTGTTGGAGGAATCGCCCCGCACTAGACTGGCCTTGTGCGATGGAAGTACGTGTTTCCCATGGCGCGGCGGTCGCGGCGCGATGGAAGGAGGCGCCTCTCATGAACCGGGTCGAAACCTTTGCGACGCTGCCGATGTGGGCGGGGTTCGTGGGATTCGTGCTGATTGTGCTGGCGCTCGACCTGTATGCGTTCGGCGGGCGCCGCGCACACCGCGTGTCCTCGCGCGAGGCGCTGTGCTGGGTGGCGGCCTGGATGACGCTTGCCACGCTGTTCGGCGGCCTGATGTGGTGGTATCTGGACGCCACGCTGGGCCGGGCTGTCGCGCATCAGAAAGCGCTGGAGTTCTACACCGGCTACCTCATCGAACTGTCCCTGTCCGTGGACAACATGTTCGTGTTTTCGCTGATCTTCACGTACTTCGCGGTGCCGCTGGAGTTGCAGCGGCGCGTGCTGCTGTATGGCGTGCTGGGGGCCATCGTGATGCGGATCAGCATGATCCTGGCCGGCGTGTGGCTGTTGTCCCAGTTCGTGTGGCTGTTCTATGTGCTGGGCGCGTTCCTGATCTTCACGGGGCTGAAGATGCTGTTCACCGCGGGCCGCCAGCCGGACATCGCGCGCAACCCGCTGGTGCGCTTTCTGCGGTCCACCATGCGGATCACCAAGGACTATCACGGGCAGTCGTTCTTCGTGCGCATCGACGGATTGCGGTACGCAACGCCGATGTTCGTCGTGCTGATCGTGATCGAGGCGACGGATGTGGTGTTTGCCGTGGACAGCATCCCCGCCATTTTTGCGGTGACGACCGATCCGTTCATCGTCTTCACATCCAATATTTTCGCCATCATGGGCCTGCGGGCGCTGTATTTCCTGCTGGCGGACATGGTGGCGCGGTTTCACTATCTGAAGTACGGCCTGGCGTCGGTGCTGGTCATCATTGGCGGCAAGATGCTTGCCGAACAATGGGTCCACGTGCCGGTGCACTGGTCGCTTGGGGTGGTTGGCGTGATCCTGCTGGCGTCGGTTGGCGCAAGCTGGGTGATGCCCGGACGGGGCGCGCATAAGCCCGCGCGCACCGAGGCCAGGAAGTCACGAACCGGAGGTCTGCCATGAACACGATCATTCTTGCCACCGACGGGTCGCTGCACAGCGATGCGGCAGCCCGATTTCTGGTGGAAAGTCCCTTGCTCAACCGCGATTTCGTCGTGCACGTGGTGCACTGCGAACCCGACGTGGGCGGTGACGTGAAGTCCTTCATCGACAAGGAGGACATCGCCGCCTGGCACCACGAGGAAAGCGGCAAGGCGATGCAATCGGTGGTTGGCATCCTGAGCGCCGCCAACGTCGGTCACGAATGCCACGAGTTCGTCGGCTTTACGCCGGAAAAGATCGTCGAGTATGCGAAGCAGATCGACGCCGGGGCGATCGTGATTGGCTCGCATCATCACAGCCCGCTGGTCAACGCCATCCGGGGCTCGGTCAGCGGGCGGATCCTGGCGCACTCGCCTTGTCCGGTGATGCTGGTGTGAAGCAGCACGGGCCGCGGGGGCGCGGCAGTGGTATCTTCTGCGGATTCTTCGCCTTGCACCTGCGCCCATGTCCGACGTTCCTGTTCCCGCCGATTCGCCCGTTTCCGACGAGCCGGCGGCCCCGCACCGCCCCTTTATCCAGAATGCCGGCACCCGGCGCACGCTGCATTTCACGCAGCAGGAGATCCAGAGCAGCATGTCGCTGCTCAACCCGGATGCGCTCGAGATCGAATACACGCGGATGATGATGGGCTTCGTGCTGTTCAAGCCGGAACCGGCGGACATCCTGATGGTGGGCCTGGGCGGCGGATCGCTGCCCAAGTTCTGCCACCGCTATCTGACGGGGGCGCGCACCACGGTGGTCGAGATCGATCCCGCCGTCATCGCGCTGCGCGACGCGTTCATGGTGCCGCCGGACGGCGAGCGCTTTCGGGTGGTCCAGGCCGATGCAGCGCAGCACCTGGCCGGGCTGACGGACGAGGCCGATGTGATCCTGCTGGACGGATTCGTGGCCGGCGGCATTCCGGACGCCCTGTGTTCCACCGCTTTCTATGCCGACTGCTATCGCGCGCTGCGCGACGACGGCATCCTGGTGATCAACTTCCACGTCAATCACCCCATGCACCACGAATACCTGGACCGCGTGCGCGACGCGTTCGGCTCGTCGATGTTCGAGGTGGTCGACGACGACATGACGAACAGCATCGTGTTCGCCTGCAAGGGCAACCTGCTGGAAAACCCGGCGGCCGCGCAGCTCACGCGGCCGGCGGCGATGCCCAAGGATGCGTGGCGCCAGCTGATGCCGACGATGCGCGTGATCGGGGCGACGCTGGAGCTGCGCTAGTCCGGGGAATACGCGACGCCGGGTGCTGCGCTACGCCGGGTCGCTCAGCATGATGGACAGCAAATCGCGTGTGGCGCGCGACAGGACGCCGGGCGCCGGCGCACCCCCCTTTTCGCCGAGCGTCTTCGTCAGGCTCGACACCGTCTGCGCGACGGCATCGTCGTCCAGCACCTTTGGCGCGGGCCCGGTTCCTTCCGTTTGGACGGGCGGCGGCGTGATGTGCTTCTTGGCCGCCTTCAGCAGCTCCGCCACCGGATCGGCCTTGCCCCGCGCGTTGACGCGGTCGGTCATCGCAGTGGCCAGGCTTTTGCCGCCGCTGCGGGTCCGCAGGCCCGACCGTTCGCTTGCAGCTTCCCACGCGCCGCGTTGCGCGGCATAGGCGGTCAGCAGCGCGAAGCGGTCCGCGTCGATCAGCAGCGGCGATTCCGCCACCGCAATCAACAGGGACTGGTAGGCGGCGCTGGCGGCCGTGGCGTCGTTGCCGATCAGGCCCTTGGACACGTCCTTCCACAGGTGATGGAACGGCAGCGTGGTGGCCGCGGCAAACATGTCCGCACCCAGCGTCGCGCGCTGCTCGAAGGCCAGCACCAGATAATCCACGTCGTTCACCGGCTCGGGCTTGCCGGCCGCGTTCTGGCGGTGCAGCACGCCGTCGATGAGTTGCAGTCCCGACAGCTTGTCCTGCGAGTCCGCGCCGGCCAGGACGCGATAGCCGCTGCGTCGCAGCGCGTCGCCGTCGTAGACGCCGAAGCGCACGCTGACGCCGTCGGTGCCGAACAGCTTGGCCAGCGGCGTGAGCAGGCTTTCGCCCGTCTTGACGATGGCGCCGCCCACCGGGCCGCCCAGCATCGTGACTGCGGTGGACACGAAATCCAGGATGCCGCGGGAAAGGCTGCTGTCGGCGAAGCGGCACAGCGCCGCGTACATCTCCAGTCCGTCGCTGGCGTAGGGGACATTGCGCGCGACATAGACGTCGCGAAACGCCACGCGGCGAGCGCCGGCATCGGGCGCGGCCGCGCCCAGCGCCTGCTGGATGAGGTCGTAGCCGACGATGTACGGAATCTCGCGCCGCGCGCCGTCCGCGCCATAGCGCAGAAAAAACGTGCACAGCGGCAGAAACTGGCTGAGATAGTTGCCCGCGTCGCACAGACGCATTTCGACCAGCCGGACGCTGAAGTAGCACTGGCCGGGCACGAACGCGGCGCCGGTGACGCCGGCGGCCAGCGCGGGCGTGCCGCCGGGCGGCTCGATCTCCGCGTAGAAGTTGCGCCCCGCGGGCACGGTGGGCAGCAGCGCGCCCGCGCCGTCGCCGCTTGCCGCCTTGTTGCCGATGCCGCGCAGCATCCCGAATAAACCGTCCATGTCAGCTCCTTGTGCGGCGTGGCCGCTGCCCGCTCAGTCGCGCACGATGGCCATTGCCGATGCCCACGTCGGCAGGTCGCCCGCGTCGCCCTGCGCGGCCTTGCACGCATAGCGGTAGGCCTCCGCCAGGTCCTTGGGCTGCGCCGCATCCAGGTACACGTCGTAGAAGCGCTGGATGTAGCGCGCGCAGGATTCTTCCTCGACCTGCCAGCGAAAAGCCAGCACGCCGGCCGCACCCGCGCGCATGACTTCCAGCGCGGTGCGCACCGACGCGCCGCTGCACGAGGACAGCACCAGCAGTTTGCACTTGCCCGCTTCCATCCACTGGCCGATCAGCCGGATCGACAGTTGCCAGGCTTCGCCGTCCTCGCCGGGCAGCACCAGCATCGTGCTTTCGCCTTCGGACACCGAATGGCCGGCGAAGTGGAAGATGTCGTAGTTGCCGGTGCGCAGGCGTTCCTCGATGCGGCGCTGCAGGTCCGCGCCAACGAGCCCGGGCTCGTCCGCGGCGCGCACGTGGTCGATGATCAGGTGCCCGGGCACGCGCGCGGCCAGTTCGGCCAGGTGCTCGCGTTCCTTGGCCACGGACTGCAGCGGCCCGAATTCCATCGACGGCAACGGTGGGCCGCCGTCCTCGCGCCGGAAGGTGACGGTGCCAAACACCGAGCTGGCATCCATGAACAGCATCCGCACTGGCTGCCCGGGCGTGCGCGCGTCCGGCTCCCAGCGCGGCGCGGGCGCCGTGCCGTCCAGATGCAGACGCCGCGCCATCGGCAGTTCCAAACACAGGTAGCGGCCGCTGTCGGCGCCGAATTCCCGGCCCATTTCAAAGGGCAGGTTGAAAAGGCGCGACACCTCCTGGCTGGCCAGGTTGAATTCGAAGCGCAGGTCCAGTCCCGCGAACGCGCCCGCGCCCGGCGACACTTCCTCGTCGCGCGCGCGCTGAATCAGCTTGGCGACCGGCGCGCCCAGGCTGTGCGTCACCATGGCGCTGAACACGTCCTCGCCCACGCCGCTCAGGTCCTTGAGCCATTGCGGCGCCTTGGTCTCGCCCAGATAGGGGCTGAACGTCTCGATGCGGCCCACCAGCGCCGAGATCCGGTCGCGCTCCTTGTACGGCATGTCCTGCGACGAATACTCGTGCCGCCCCATCTGGATGCGGTAGGTGATCGAGTGCTCGCCCACGCGGATGATGAGCCGCCGCCGGCGCTTGGGGGCCAGCGGCGTCAGGCACGTCAGCACGGTGGCGACCTCCGCACCGCTGTTGACGCCGGTTTTCGCGTCGTTGGTCCACATGAAGACCTCGGGGCGCTCCAGCACGTAGCGCTGCACCAGTTCGGGCGGGTCGACCGCCAGCACCAGCAGCGGGACCGGCGAACGCGCGGCGATCCACTCCAGCAGCTCGACGGCGGCCGCGCCGGGCTTGCCGCGCTTGCTGGCGGTGGAGCCGAGCCGCGCGTCGATGATGACGAGCCGGGGTTCGATGCGGGGCGTGGACAGGTCCCACGATTCGATCTGCGTCTTGGCGCTTTCCAGCGACGTGCGGCGGCGTAGCTCGGCGCCCACGAACGGCGCGATCGCGGGGTACTGCTGGACGAGGCGATGCAACTGGGCAAGGTTGTTGGCCCAGTCGTCCTCATGCTCGTCGTTCATGCTGGCCAGCAGAATGAAGTTCGGTCCGGCGGCGTCTTGTTCCATGATGGCTGTCTCATGATCCGGATGGCCTAGCCGGCCCGCAGCGGCAGGATCAGCGTGAACGCGCGCCACGGCGGCGTGACGGACTCGTAGGCCTGCGGCGGCGCGAGCGGCGCATCCGACAGCGGCGGGTCGGTGACGAGCGCGCCGCCGTGGTCGATCACGGTTTCCTGGATCTGGGTGATGGCGATGCTGGCGCCGTCGTGAGCGGCGCGCTCGGCGTTGAGCAAGGCGTCGTCGGGCACGGCATGCGCCGGCGGATCGGACTCCCACATCTGCTCCTCGCTCAGGCCGAAGCGGATCGTGCAGCCGTCCGGCCCGGTGTCCAGGTCCACCGTGACACGGGCGTCATCCGCGTTGCGGCACCGCAGGAGGTAGTCGATCATCGAGCGGAATGCCGCCGTCAGCGCCTGCGCATCGCCGGACACGGCCGGGCCGTCTTGCGACGCCGTGTGGTTCGTGAGCGCGATCCGGCGCTGGTCGCGGGCGGGTAAGGCGGTCACCACGTCCTGCAGGCGCGCGCCCAGTTCGACGTCGCTGTGCGTGGCGCGCGTGCGCCGCCGCGATTCGCTGGCGCCGGCCAGCCGCTCAAATGTGATGTCGGCCTTGCCGATCTCGGCCACGATGCGTTGGCTCAGGTCCTGGGCCTGCGCGGCGACGACTTCCGCCGGTGTGCCTTGGCGCGCGTCGTCGTGCAGCAGCACGGTCTGCGAGGTCAGGCTGCACGCCAGCGACAACGAGGTGCGCGTCTGCCGGGCCACCTCGGCCACGGTCTCGCGCAGATAGCGCAGGTCGCGCGCCCAGCCCAGATCCGCGATGTCGGTGAAGAACCAGATCGACATGTCCAGGCTGGGATCCAGGTCGGTCCGCGTGGCCAGCACGGAGCGCGGCTGGCCGGTGCTGTCCAACAGCTCGATGCGCTCGCGCTTGACGGTAAAGGAGGAGGTCAACACGCCCAGCGTCGCTTCGTCGCCCGCAATGGCGTAGTCGGTGATCGACGGCGATTCGGTCAGGCTGCGCCCGCGGCGGGGTTCCGCGCCCAGCATGTCGGTTGCCACGCGGTTCATCTCGATGACGGCGCCCTCGCGTCCCACAAACACCACGGCCTGCTCGGTCTCCGCCATGAGGCTTTGCTTGGTCTGGCTGAGCAGATGCTGGGCCAGACCCTCTTCCAGCGACGCGATGATCTGCAGCAGGTCGCCGATATCCGGGCCCTTGAAGGCGTGCGAGACCGACGATTCCACATCAAGCAGCCACCGTATCCGGCCGTTCAGATGGATGGGTACCGTCATGGCCGAGCGCAGCGGCCGCTTCGGTCCGCCGTAGCCGTGCTGCGCGTAGACCGGGTTGCCGATGTCGTCCACCGCCAGCAGGCGCCCTTGCGCCAGCGTGGCGCCCAGCATGCCCTTGTCGGTGGGCTGTTGATAACCGGGCGGCAGCGCGTAGGCCGGCGCCAGGCTGTGCTGGGTGACGACCTCGAATCTGTCTTCCTGGCGGTTGACGCGATACAGCGCCACGTGTTCCCACAAGAAATGCTGCGCGAGCTGGACGATGATCTCGTCGGCGGCCTGGCGCAGCGAGGCGGCGGCCATCACCTTGCGCCGCAGGGAATCCGCAAACTCGGCGCGCTCGTCGTCGCGTTCCTTTTCAAAGCGCATCAGCACGGGTTCAAGGTCCAGGGCGCGCAGCATCTCCAGATGGCGTTCGCCGTATGCGCCCGGCTGGCGCGAACACAGGCTGAGCGCCGAGCTGTAGCCGCCCGCGCGCGTCACGGGCAGCGTGACGGAGGCCTCGATGCCCAGGTCCTGGTAGCAGCGCACGACCTCGTTGCCGGGTTCCGGCATGTTCTTCCGGACGAACGTGCCGATTTCGTCGACCCAGGTTCGGCCGGAATCCAGGAAGGCGCGTATCGTGGGCGGCAGGTCCATCCAGCGCGCGGGCCACAGCTCCACGCCTTCCGGGCGCACGGCGATCGCGCGAAACAGCGACACGTCGTTGCCGTAGATGCCGAAGACCGCATGTTCGAACGGGATGAGCCGCCGTATCTGTTCCAGGATGCGGTCCAGCTTCGTGCGCCAGCCGCCGACCGCGGGGTCCAGGGCGATGCGCCGGATTTCGTCGCGGGCGGATTCCAGCGTGCGCGACTGGATGACGGCGATCACGCCCAGCAGCTGGCCGTTGGGGGCGGGATCGGGCGTCATGACCAGCTCGAACTGCCGGTCGGCGTCGTCCGGCACCGGGATGGCGATGGTCACCGCGACCATGGCATCGCCTTCCGTGTCCTCCATGCAGCGCACGATGGCGCGCTGCACCGGTCCGCCGTCGGACGGCCGGAAATGCGCCGCCAGCCGGGTGCCGTACAGGGCGTCACGCGGCAGGCCCAGCGTGCGCGCGGCCTCGGGGTTGGCGAAGCGGATCACGCCCTGCATGTCCAGCCGGAACACGGCGTAGGGGGTACGTTCGAAACGGTGGGCCTCGGCCTCGCGGAACGGCATGCCGTCATTGACCAGCACGATGAGTTCGCCGCTGTCCAAGGTGCATAGCGGAATGAGCTGCGCGGGCACGCGCGCGCTGCCGGCGCGCCGATACACGACGTCGACGGGGCCGTCTCCCATGCGCAGCGGCTTGGCAAGACCGTAGACCTGGCTGACGTGGCGGCCGACGAGCGCATCGCGCGCCAGCGGCAGCACGCTGCTCGCCGCCACGATCTCGCCGGTGGCGGCCAGCACGAGGCAAGGCACGCCGACCTGGGACAGCACGCGCGCAACCTCGGCGGGCTCGCCAAAAAGGGAGAACTCGCGCAGCGCCCCGTCCTGGGAAAGCGCCGGCGCGTCGGGATAGGGTTCTGGCTCCATCTCTGTCATGACAAGACCTCTTCACCCGCCGTCAACGCTTGATGAACGCGATGACCTGCTGTTGTGTGCCCTTGTCGTTGTCGAATCCGCCATGCGTGCTGGAGGCCACCGGCGCCACGCGGGCGGTGGCGGAAGGGCTGCCGGCCGGCGAGACGTGAACCGCATCGCACGGAATGGCCGCCTCGCGAAAGTAGCGTTCCATGCCCAGCAGCGGCGTGGTGGTGCCGCCTTCAAACGATTCGCTGACCAGGTACAGCAGCGAGCGCCGGTACGGTCCGCAGGTCGGGTCGTCCTCTTCGGCGCGATCCGACAGATGGAACTGCTGGTAGCGCTTCACGCGGCTGCCCAGGTGCGGCACGACCAGATCCTGGAAGGTTTTCATCGTGACGGCGGGCGCCATCAGGCTCAGCGATTCCAGCTCCCCGCCGTCCGCCGTCAGGCGCTTGACGAAGTGGCTGGCGACGATGGCGCCGGCCGAATGGCCCACGATGTGCAGGCGCACGCGGCCACGCGCGACATGCATCTTGAAGTGCTTGTACAGCAGGATCATCGCGGCCTCTTCGCCGCCATTGATGGCTGGCTCACTCATGGCTTCGGCGTTCTGCTTCATCTCACCCCAGATCACCGTGCCGGGGCGCGCCAGCCAACGTTCAAGCCGCTGGTTCCACCAGCGTTCCAGCCGCTCGCCGATGCCGCCGGTGGAGCGCGGCACGTTGCTCGCTGCGTCGCGGATGATGTTCTTCACGGTGCTGATGAAATCCGTTTCCCACATCAGGAAGACGGGAAAGATCTGGCTGTCGTAAAGCAGCGGGATCCATTCGGCGGCGGCTTCGGCCGCGTCGTTCTCGCCGACAAGGCCGCCGTGCGCGTAGACGCAGACGTCCATCGGCTTGTCCTTCAGGTTCCAGCGCTCGCGCGCGGCGGCCATGTGGACGTCCACGATGGCGCGCAGGTCGTCCGGCGTGGTGCGAAAGGCGCCGCTGTTGCTGAGCTTGCCGTTATTGCCGACGTTGACGATGAAAGGCGTGAGCTCGCGGTCGCGCAGCACCTTGCCGGCGGCAAGGGTCACCTTCTGTCCTTCCGTGCGCAGGCTGATGCTGTTGGCGATTCGATCGTGCTCGTGCGTGACCACGCCCAACTGCACGACCCAGCAGTCCATTGCGTTGCGCAGCCAGTCGTCGTAGGTCAGCACGGCCATGCCGTACGTGCCCCATTCCTCGCCCCACGAGTTCTGGATCAGAAAGCCGTCCTGCGTGTAGCCGACGATGACGAAGGCGTGGCCCTGCATCGCCATGTCCTGTCCGGTGGATGGGATGACCCAGAACGGCCGGCTGACGGGCGTGGGCTCGTCCTCGTGCGGCGTGACGCCGTGGCCGTCGTCCCAGCCGTCGTGGCAGCCCGCGCTGGCGTACAGGATGCCGACTTCGTTCAGCGCAGCGTGCATCTCGACGATGCTGCGGGTGTCGATCCGGTAGTAGGCGCCCAGCGGCCGCTTCACCGCGTCCAGCCACCAGTCGTCTTCGGGGCGCTTGGCCGCCGGCGGCATGTCGATGGTGGGGAACAAGCCCTGGGCGCAGGCGCCGTGCCGGAACCAGCCCTTCAACGCGCCGCGCAGGCTGGAGCCGCTGTCGTCGACCGATCCCGGAAACTCGTCGTAGCGCCGCGCCATCGAATACAGCATGTAGGGCGAGATCGCGGGACGCGTATCGCGCTCGGATTTGCGCAGCAGGTATTCGACCACCGTGGACAGCGCAAAGCCCGTGCAGGCCGAGGTTTCGCCCTGGTGCTTCACCGTCAGTCCCATCACGGGAATCATCTCCACCTTGGGCGTGACGGAAATGTTGGGCCGGAACAGGATGTCGCGCGCGTCGAAGGCATCGGGCTTGGCGGACCGCTCGAAGGGCCGCGCGGACGGGGCATCATCCTGCTTGCGGCGTTTGCGGGCCTTCGGGGCCGGATCTTCCGGGGCCGCGGCGGACGCTTGCGCCACGCGCTTGCTCTTCTTCTTTGGCGTGGACTTGGTTGCCGTGCGCGCTGCCGCCTTTCGGGTCGCCATGTCGTTCTCCCAATGCCGGCGGCCGGCTAGGACGCCAGCTTCAAGCTGGCGATGTAGCGGGGCGCGTCGGCGGCCAGCTTGGCCTGCACGTCGTCGCGCAGCTGTTCATACAGGGCGGCGTTCAGCGTCAGGCGCTGCGCGCAGGCCCAGAAGTTCACCTGGCGCGCACCCCACTGCGCAAACAGGAAACGCTTGCGGCTGTCCACGGCGCGAAAGTAGTAGGCGCCCAGCGCCATCGACAGCCCGCCGCCGCGATCGCGCTGCACCGCGCCCAGCTGGAAGTTGCCGCCCGACTGCGACGACGCGTGAAAGTCGAAGAGCCTCACGGTGTCGTCGTCTTCGGCCAATTGGCCCAGCGCGGCCACGGCCTGGTCCAGCACCGCCAGCTGATCGCGCCGCGCGACGGCCAGCAGCAGGTCGACGGCCACCTGATCCATGCGGAATTCGCGCTCGTCTTCCTCGTGATGGGTAAAGCTCATCTGCCCGCTGGTCCAGCCCAGGTTTTCCAGCACTTCCACGTAGGTCTGATACCAGGCCTGCGACTGCGTGAATCGGTCATGCGCGGCGCTGGCCGCGCGTTGCGCCAGTTGCAGCGAATACAGCACATCGCCGCGTTCCTGTTCCTGCAAGCCGGATGCAAACGACAGCACGCTGCCGGCGTTGATGCTGGCCTGCGGCGCCTGCCGCGCGGTCTTGCCTGCGGCGCCGGCACGCAGCACGGCGCCCGAGCGTTTGGCGGGCGCGCGCCGCCGTGCGACCGGCATGCCGGGTGGCTCCAGCGTCTGCACCGCCAGATCGTTCAGGTAGCCGTGGATACCAACCGCGTTGACGCCGTGGTCCGGCATGGTCGAGGAGGGCGTCGCGCTCTTGGATGCGCGGCGAGCAGCGGGGCGCGGCGGCGGGGCGGGCGACACCAGCGCGCCGTCTTCGGAAAACGTGGCGGCCAGGATGAAGTCGGCTTCCGCCGCGGAATAGGCGGGATCCCAATGGGAGTTCTCGGGGACGTGGCAATGGCCGAAGTGGCCGCTGGCCGAATCCCAGATGGCCGGGTCGCGGTTATGGCCGCCCGGATCCTTGCCGTTCTTGGCGGGCAAGGGGCGGCCCGACGGCCATTTGCGGGGAATATCGTGCTGCTGTTCGATCCAGCGGCACAGGCGCGCCACGTTGGTCAGCGCGCGGCTGTCCTTGGGCAGATGCGCGAATCCCACCAGTTCGATCTGCACCGCCGAATCCCGGTTGGTCTGCACGCCGCCCGCATCGTTGCGCAGCGCCCGCGCGCCTTCGGCGGTGTCGACGTGCTGGAAGATGGTGGTGGCGTCGACCGTGAAGTGGGGGTCGGAACGGTTGCGGCGGAACGCATCCATCGCACCCTGCGCGGTGCTGCCTTCCGTGGTGTGATGGACGATCTTGAAGGGGCCGCCAAGATGAGGCCCGGACGAGCCGGAAATGGGTCGCCACGTCGCAAACGGACATCGTGCCATCGATGGTCTCCTGGGCACGGGCGCGGGTGTTCTTGGCAAGACGACATGACGACGATGATGCGGCGCCCCTTCCAGGGATATATATGCGGACCTCATCCGCCTCGCTAGTAGCCGAAAGTATTAATCCTTGAATGTGCAATGGTGCTTACGCATCATCTGGCCCCGGTTGCGCTCGTCCAGAGGGATGAGGCGCGGCGTTCGCGCCGCCCGCCGGACGCATGCTGCGGCGATCAGGCCGCTTTCTGGATTCGCACCGGGATCGACTTGTAACTGGGCGTGCCGCTGGCCGTGTCCTGGTAATCCAGCGGGCAAAGATTGTTGGCTTCGGGGTAGTACGCGCCCACCGAGCCCGCCGCGATGTCGTGCCGGACGGCCGTCAGCCGCAGCCGCCGGTGCGTCTGGCCGGGCAGGCTGGTGATGATGTCGACCTCGTCGCCGTGCGCAATGCCGTGGCGCGCCAGGTCGGACGCGTTCATGAACAGCACGTCGCGGCGGCCGAACACGCCGCGGTAGCGGTCGTCCAGGCCGTAGATGGTGGTGTTGTACTGATCGTGGCTGCGCAGCGTGGTGAGCCGCAGGATGTTGCCTTCGACGATATCCGGATCTTCGCGCAGGCCCGCGAACGGAATGAACTCGGCCTTGCCCGACGCCGTCTTCCAGATGCGCTCGGTGGGCGGCAGCGGCAGGCGGAAGCCGCCGGGGATGCGGATGCGTTCGTTGTAGTCGCGGAAATCCGGGTAGATCTTTTCGATCAGGTCGCGGATGCGGTCGTAGTCCTCGATCAGGTGCTTCCAATTGACGCGGCTGTGCGGCAGCGTCGCCTGCGCCATGCCGGCGATGATGGCCGGTTCCGAACGCAGGTGCGGTGAGGCGGGCACAAGCTTGCCGCGCGAGGCATGCACCATCGACATCGAATCCTCGACCGTGACCGATTGCGCGCCGCCCGCCTGCACGTCGCTTTCCGTGCGGCCCAGCACCGGCAGGATGATCGACGCCTTGCCGATCAACAGGTGCGAGCGGTTCAGCTTGGTGTTCAGATGCACGGCCAGATCCAGTTGCCGCATGCCGCGCTCGCAGGCCTCGGTGTCGGGCAGCGCGACCGCGAAGTTGCCGCCCAGGCAGATCAGCGCCTTGGCGCGGCCCGCAGCCATCGCCTTCATGGCTTCGACCGCGTCATGGCCGGTCCGGTTTGGGGGCCGGAAGCCGAAGGTCTGTTCGACGTGGTCGAACATGGTGCTGTCGATCTTCTCGGTGATGCCGACCGTGCGGTTGCCCTGCACGTTGGAGTGCCCGCGCAAGGGACAGATGCCCGCGCCCGGCTTGCCGAAGTTGCCGCGCATCAGCAGCAGCGCGGCGATCTGCTGCACGTTGCTCGTGCCCTTTTCGTGCTGCGTGATGCCCATGCCGTAGGTGACGATGGTGGCGTTGGAACGCGCATAGGCCTCGGCCACCAGTTCCAGGTCGCGCCGGCGCAGGCCGCTGGCCTGTTCGATGTCGGTCCAGCTCGTGGCGTCCAGGTCCTGCGCGAAGGCCTCGTAGCCGTTGGTGTGCCGCGCAATGAATTCGTGGTCCAGCGTGTTGCGCCCGCCGCGATCCGCGTCCATCAGCGCCTTCATGATGCCCTTGAGCGCGGCGGCGTCGCCGCCGACCTTGACCTGGTAGTACGTGGAGGCGATGGCCGTGGAGCCGAAGGTGCCCATCTCGATCGGGTCCTGCGGATCGGCAAAGCGTTCCAGCGAGCGCTCGCGCAGCGGGTTGAACACGATGATGGGCACGCCACGGCGCGCGCACTCGTGCAGGGTGCCCATCATGCGCGGATGGTTCGTGCCGGGGTTGTGTCCCATCGAGATGATGAGGTCGCATTTGTCGAAGTCGTCCAGCGACACCGTGCCCTTGCCGATGCCGATGGCCTTGGGCAGTCCGACGCTGGTGGCCTCGTGGCACATGTTGGAGCAGTCGGGGAAATTGTTGGTGCCGAACTCTCGGGCGTACAGGCTGAAGAGAAATGCGGCTTCGTTGGACGCGCGGCCTGACGTATAGAACTCTGCCATGTCCGGGTCGGGCAGGCTGGCAAGCGTCTGGCCGATGCGCGCGAACGCGGCGTCCCATTCGATGGGCTGATAGGTGTCGCTGGCGGTGTCGTAGGCCAGCGGATGGGTCAGGCGGCCCGCGTTTTCCAGGTCGTGGTCGGTCCAGGTCAGCAGTTCGGTCACCGTGTGCGCGGCGAAGAACTCGGGCGTCACGCGCTTGCGGGTGGCTTCCCAGGTGACGGCCTTTGCGCCGTTTTCGCAGAACTGGAATGTGGACGTATGCGCCTTGTCGGGCCAGGCGCAGCCGGGGCAATCGAAGCCGTCGGGCTTGTTGGTGCGCAGGAGCAGCACGGGCGCTTCGGCAATGCGCATCTGGTTGGCCACCGCCTGCGCGGTCGCCTTCAGGGCGCCCCAGCCGCCCGCCGGGGCGTCGTAGCGGTGGATGCCAATGGGTTTGCCTTGGGTCATGCGGGTCTCCGGGAACTTCAGGATGCGTTGCGCGCGGCGGCGGCTGGGGCGGCGGCAAGCCGGTCGCGGCGGGCCGCGCAGTAGCGGCTCGTCAGCACCGAGCCGGCCACCGCCACGATGATGGGAACAAGAAAGGCCTGGTCGACCCGGGTGAATTCCAGGATCAGCACCACCGCGGTCAGCGGCATGCGCATCGACGAGGCCAGAAAGGCGGCCGCGCCCACCACGGCAAACGCGCCGGGCGGCGAGTCGGGCCAGGCCATGCTCCACAGCCCCCCCAGGACGACGGCAAGCGACGCGCCGACGGCGATGGCGGGGGTGAGCAAACCGCCCTCCGCGCCCGCGCGCAGCGTGCAGGCGACGACAACCACCTTCATCACGGCCAGCGTGGCGGCCAGGGCGATGGTCAGCTCATTGTCGAAACTCAGTTGCGCCGGGCCCTTGCCGTTGCCCAGCAGCGCGGGCAGATAGATTGCAAGCAGGCCGAGCAGCGTGAAATTGACCAGGCAGGCCACGGGCAAATGCCAGCCCCGGGCGGCCTTGGCGCGCGCCGCGGCCGTCAGCCGCTGAAAACCGTGGGCCGCGCATCCGAACAGGGGGCCGGCAACGATGGCCCAGGCCACCAGGCTGGCGCTGATCTGCATGGCGGGCACGGCGTACTGGATGTCGTTGCCCAGTCCCGCCCAGGCCACCACCGCGCCAATGCAGCAGGCGATAAGCGCTGCGACCACCGCAGGCCAGGCGAACGATCCCAGCAGCACCTCCAGCACGAACAGGGCCGCGCCGAGCGGCACGTTATAGACGGCGGCCAGCCCCGCGCCGGCGCCACAGGCGATGACGATCCGGTGCTGCGCGGGCGGCAGCCGCAGCAGCGCGGCCAGCCGGCCGCCGGCCAGCGCGCCGACTTCGCGCGGGGCGACCTCGCGGCCCAGTGGCGAGCCCAGCCCGACGGTCACGATCTGCAGGATGGCGTGCGCCATGGTCGTCGCCGGGGACATCGCTTGCGTGGTGTCTGACACCGCCTTCTTGACGCTGACCAGGGGACGGCCATAGCGATAGATCATCCACCATCCGCCGCCGGCCGCCAGGCCGCACAGCACCAGCGCCAGCACGCGGCGAGGTCCGCTGGCGGCCTGCACGCCTTCAAGGAATGTTTCGTGACTGATGATCTGGCCGCCGCCGTAGCCGTAGGCCAGGTGCTGGACGGCGTGCAGCAGCATGCCGAGCAGCATGCCGCCCAGCCCTGCGAAGAGGCCGGTCAGGACCACCGCGAGAAGAAACCGCGGTCGCAGCCAGGACGGATCATCGGGCGTTGGATCGTTCATGCCAGGACGGGCTCCCATCGGGTGGTGCGCCGGCGCATCGGGCCGCGCGCTGCGATGAGGCAGTGTAGGGCCCGATCCTTTCATTCCGGCCACGTCGGGCCGCAAACCCATACCAATTGGTTAGGGCTTAATCCCGAATTCTCTCGGGCGCGCTCAAAAAGGCGCCCCTGATGACGCAATGCAGTTGCCGCGCCCATCCGAGCAAGGCCTGGTCTTCGTCGGTCCGCGCAACCCACTGCACGCCGACCGGCAGGCCATTGTCCGCGCAGCCCGTCGGCAGATGCAGTGCCGGCCAACCCAACAGCGACCATATGCGATTAAAGAGGGACGAGCCGGTGGATCGCACCCCCTCGGGCGCTTCGGACGGGGCGCTGGGCGTGATGATGAAGTCCACGTCGCCGAAACGCGCCTGCCACTCGCGGGCCAGCTGCACGCGGCGGTGCTGGAGCGCCACGTACTCCGCGTACGGAATCGCCAGCCCTCGGTCCACCGCCGCACGCAGCGCCGGCGACAGCAAGCTGCCTTGCGCGCCGAGCGCCACCGGCAGCAGGCCGCGCGCCAATTCGGCGAGCATGGTCTGCGAATGGATGTGCAGCAGTGTCTGCAGATCCCCATCCACTTCCGGCGCGGTAATGTGGGCGCCCTGTTCCCGCAGGACTGCCGCGCAGTCATTGAGCGCCGTTCGCGCGGCGTCACTCAGGTCGCCGATCGCGCTTGCGGTCACCAGTGCGACGCGCGGCGCGCGATCGGGACGCGGTGCGGCCGAGCCCGGCAGCAGCACCGAGGCCACCAGCTGGGACTGCTCCACGTCGCGCGTGAACCAGCCGATGGTGTCCAGCGAGTCGCACAGCACGTGCATCCCTTGCCGATGCACCCGGCCGAAAGTGGGTTTGAAGCCGACCACGCCGCAAAAGGCGGCGGGGCGGATCATGGAACCGCCCGTTTGCGTCCCCAGCGCCATGTCGACCATGCCCGCGGCGACCGCCGCCGCGGATCCGCTCGACGAGCCGCCCGGCGTATGCGCCGGATTGCGCGGGTTGCGGGTCGGCCCCGGCGTGACATACGCGTACTCGGCGGTCACGGTCTTGCCGATGGGCATGGCGCCAGCGGCGCGCAACTGCGCCACGCAGGTCGCGTCTCGCCGCGCGGGCTCCGCCGACTCAGCGGCGGAGCCCGAGCGGGTGGGCAGGCCCGCGACGTCGATCACATCCTTTACGCCGAACCCCGCGCCCGCCAGCCCGCCCGTCCCGGACTGGGCAACCGCGCTTTCATCGGCCAGGCAGACCCAGGCCTGGACCTGCGCATCCCCCGCCTTGCTTCGGGCAAGGGCTTCCTGCGCTGCCAGCATCATTGGACCTTGATCTGCTTCTGTTGGATGAGCTGCGTCCAGCGCGCGTTTTCGCTGGCGATGAAGGCCTGGAACTGTTCCGGCGTGCCGCCTGCCACCTCACCGCCTTGCGACTCCACCACGGCGCGGTACTGCTTGTCCTGCAGGGCGCGGTTGATGTGGTCATTCAGCGTCTTGATGACATCGGGCGGCGTGCCCGCCGGGGCGATGACGCCGAACCAGTTGGAGACGACCATATCGGGCATCCCCAGCTCCTTGAAGGTGGGTACGTCCGGCAGGCCCGGCGCGCGCTTGTCCGCAGCCACCGCCAGGATCCTGATGCGGGCATCGGGTCCCGAGGCGTGCGGCAGGAACAGGCTGGGCAGCTCGATGTAGAAGTCCACGTTGCCGGCGATCAGGTCGTTCACGGCGGGCGCGCCACCGCGGTAGGGCACGTGGGTCGCGTTCGCGCCGGCTTGCTCCTTGAACAGCTCGGTGCTCAGGTGCGACGCGCTGCCCGCGCCGGTGGACGCGTAATTGAGCTTTTCGGGATTGGCCTTGGCGTCACGCACGAGCGCGGCCGGGTCGGCATAGGGAGATTTGCTGCTGACGCCCAGCGCCATCGGGCCCAGTTCAATCAGGGCCACGGGCGCGATGTCCTTTGCCGGATCGAAGGGCATCGTATAGAGCGCCTTGTTGACCGACATGGGCGCAAAGTTGCCCAGACCGATCGTGTAGCCGTCCGGCTTTGCCGAGGCGATCTGCGCCGTGCCGATGTTGCCGCTTGCGCCCGGCTTGTTGTCGACCACGACGGGTACGCCCAGCGAATCGCTGAGTCTCTGGGCCAACTGGCGCGAGCGCGTGTCCGAACTGCCGCCCGCCGCGTACGGCACGATGAACTTGATGGCCTGGTTGGGATAGGCCGCTTGCGCCAGGGCGCCGGGTGAGGCAAGGCACAGGCTGGCGGCAAAGGCCCCGGCCAGGAACGTGAGGGTGAAGGAGGCAGCAGGCATGGCATTTCCCTTGTCATGGAGGCCGTCGTCCCGGCCCGTTGATTGTGAGCGCATAGTAGGAAGCCGCCATTAGGATGTCTAATACCTTATTCTCCCGCTATTGATTCGCCAGGAAAATAAATGCTCATCGACAGCCGTCTGCTCCAGGTGTTCGCCGTGGTCGCCGAAGAGCTGCATTTCGGGCGCGCGGCGCAGCGCCTGCATTTGAGTCAGCCTCCGTTGAGCCAGAGCGTGCGCAAGCTCGAGGAAGAGCTGGGCGTGCAGCTTCTGGAACGCACCACGCGCACGGTCAAGCTGACCGCGGCCGGCGCGGAGCTGCAGCGCCGGATCAGGCAGATGGCGGTCGAGCACGAGGCCACGGTACGGCACGTGCGGCAGGCGGCCAGCGGCGAAGCCGGCCAGCTGACAATCGGCCTGACGCCCAGCGCGGCCTATTCGAACGTGCCGCAGGCACTGTTCGTGTTCCGGCAGCGTTTCCCCGGCGTGGTGCTGGACCTGCAGGAAATGAATTCGAGCGAGATGCCCGAGGCGCTGCATCAGCGGCGGTTGGATCTGGCGCTGCTGCGCCCGCCGTTTGCGGATGCGGACCTGTCACCCTTGCCGCTGTTTTCCGAGCCGATGGTGCTCGCGCTACGGCGCGGCCACCCGCTCGCGAGCAAGCGCTGGGTGACCATGGAGCAAGTGTTGGACCTGCCGCTCGTGGGTTATGCGCGCGACCGGTCGCGCTACTTCAGCCAGGTGCTGCGGCAGATGGTCGAAGCGGCGGGCAAGCCCGCCAACATCGTGCAGGAAAGCATGATCCCCACGATTCTGACCCTCGTCGAAGCGGGCTTCGGCGCGGCGGTGGTGCCCGCGTCGCTGGCGCGGATGCGCATGGATATCCTCGCGTACGTGGGCATCCGGGGGCGCGGGGCCTTCCGCGCGGAACTGGCCGCCGCACGCCATCCCGATCACCGGAATCCCGCGGTGGATGCCTTCGTGGCGATCATGCGGGAGACCAAGCAGCAGTCCCGCGAGCCGGCGCAATCATGACGCCGGCGCCTGCCGCGCATTGAACGCCGGATAGTCCGTCAACCCGCGCGCATCGCCGCCGAACAGGGTGTTCCTGTCATGCTCGGCCAGCGGTTCGTCGTGACGCAGGCGCTCGGGCAGGTCGGGGTTCGCCACGAACGGGCGGCCAAAGGCGATCAGGTCCGCCCAACCCGCTTGCAGCGCATCGCGTGCGCGTTCGGCCGTGTACTTTCCGGCGTAGATGAGCACGCCGGGATAGACGCGGCGTAGCGCCTGCTTGAAGGACAGAGGCATGTCGGGGGCGTCGTCCCAGTCGGCTTCCGCAATATGGATGTAGCCCACGCCGATCTCGCCCAGGCGCTTGGCGGCCGCCGTGTAGGTGGCAACGGGGTCCGCATCCACGCAGCCGTTCAGCGTCGTGAGCGGCGCCAGACGGATGCCGACGCGGGCGGGGTCGCCAAGGGTCTCGACCAGCGCGCGGGCCACTTCATCCAGAAAGCGGATGCGGTTTTCCAGTGAGCCGCCGTACGCGTCGGTACGATTGTTGGCCTCGGAATCCAGGAACTGGTTGACCAGATAACCGTTGGCCGCGTGCAGCTCCACGCCGTCAAACCCCGCGGCGATCGCGTTGCGCGCGGCCTGGCGGTATTCCTCGACGATGGCCTGGATTTCCGCGGCCGACAGCGTGCGCGGCGCCGAGGCCTGCACGAAGTTGGGGCTGCCGTCCTCGTTCTGGATGAAGACGTTGACGCCCTCTGCCTGAATTGCGGAGGACGACACCGGCGCCTGCCCGCCGAGCAGGCTGGTGTGGCTTAGCCTGCCCACGTGCCAGAGCTGCGCGTAGATGCGGCCGCCGGCGGCGTGGACGGCGTCGGTCACGCCGCGCCAGCCGGCCACCTGGGCGGGGGTGCACAGGCCGGGCGTGCCGGCATAGCCCTTGCCCATCGGCGAGATGTACGTGCCTTCGCTGACGATGAGGCCGGCGCTGGCGCGCTGCGCGTAGTAGCGCGCCATCAGCGCATTGGCGCAGTCGCCCGGCTGCGTGGCGCGCGAGCGCGTCATCGGCGGCATGACGATGCGGTTGGGCAGCGTCAGGCTGCCCAGCGCCAGGGGTTGGAACAGCGGATCAGTCGTGTGCATGGTTCGGTCCCCTTCGGTTCAGTCCCACGCTGCGGCCAACCCTTCCGGGCTGACTTCGCGGCCATTGCGTTCCAGCGCGGCGATCTGCGCCATGTCTTCGTCCGTCAGGCGCAGGTCCTGGGCGAGCAGGTTGCTGGCCAGGTTCTCGCGCTTGGTGGACGAGGGGATCACGGCATAGCCCAGTTGCAGGGCCCAGGCCAGCGCGACCTGCGCGGGCGTGGCTTCGTGGCGCTGCGCGATCTGGCCGATGACCGGATCCTTGAGCACCTTGCCGTACGCCAGCGTCATGTACGAGGTGACGTGAATGCCCTGTTCCTTCAGGAAGGCGGTCAGCGTGCGGTTCTGCAGGTAGGGGCTGAGCTCGATCTGATTGGTGGCGATCTCATCGCGGCCGACGGCGGCGATGGCGGCGCGCGTTTCCGCGATGGGGAAGTTGGAAATGCCGATCTGGCGGGTCAGGCCCTGCGACTTGGCGTCGGCCAGCGCAGTCATGAATTCGTCCACGGAAACGCCGTTGTCCGGCGCGGGCCAGTGGATCAGCGTCAGGTCCACGTAGTCGGTGCGCAGCTTGGCCAGGCTGTCCTTCAGGCTGGGGACGAGCTTGTCCTTCGCGTAGTTGGGCACCCAGATCTTGGTGGTGATGAACAGGTCTTCGCGGGCCACGTTCGATTCGGCGATGGCTTGGCCGACGTCGGCTTCGTTCTCATAGATCTGGGCGGTGTCGATGGCGCGGTAGCCGACGTCCAGCGCGTTGCGCACCGAATCGACGACGGTCTGGCCTTGCAGACGGAAGGTGCCAACGCCAAAGGCGGGAATGCTCATGTAAAACTCCTGGGGGTGTGCGTGGCCGAACGTGCGGCGTTCGGGAATGGACGTAGTGTGCCTGCCGCATCCTTGCGGAAAAATACCGGTATGGGCGAAATACTTTTGATAAAACGTCAAATATGAAAACGACCCTCGACGAAATGCAGGTCTTCATCGCCATCGTGGACAGCGGCTCGATCACCGCCGCCGCCGACGTGCTGGGCCAGACCATCTCCGCGACCAGCCGCACCATGAGCCGGCTGGAAGAAAAGCTGCAAACCACGCTGATGCGGCGCACGACCCGGCGCCTGGCGCTGACCGAAGAAGGCAAGGCCTACCTGGAGCAGGCGCGGCGGATCATCGCGTCGGTCGAGGAGGCCGAAGAGCTGATGAACCTGCGCCGCAACCAGCCCGCGGGCCTCCTGCGCGTGGATGCGGCGTCGCCCTTCATGCTGCACGTGATCGCGCCGCTGGTGCCGGCCTATCGCAAGCGCTATCCGCAGGTGGAACTGGAGCTCACCAGCAACGAAGGCAACATCGACCTCTTGGCGCGGCGCACCGACCTGGCGTTTCGCATCGGGCGGCTGAAGGATTCGTCGCTGCACGCGGTGGCGCTGGGCACGAGCCGGGTGCGTGTGCTGGCCAGCCCGGGTTATCTGGCGCGGCACGGCACGCCGCGGCGCGCAGCGGATCTGGCCTCGCATGTGCTGCTGGGCTTTGCCCAACTGGAACCGCTGAACGAATGGCCGCTGCTGGATGCGGACGGGCAGCCGGTGCATATCAAGCCGCAGGTGCGCGCTCACAGCGGCGAGACGCTGCGCCAGCTTGCGCTGAACGACGGCGGCATCGTGTGCCTGTCCGACTTCATGACGCGCGGCGACCGCGCAAGCGGCGCGCTGCAGCCGCTGTTTGTAAAGCAATTGCTGGAAGAGCGGCAGCCGATCAACGCGGTGTACTACCGGAACACCGCGATCTCGTCGCGCATCAAGTCCTTCATTGATTTCGTGGTCGAGACGGTTGGGACGCGCGGATTCGAGGAATAGCCGGCCCGCGAAGATGTATCCAATGGCGACCTCGGCGATGAATGCGCCGGCGGGGTCCTTATACTGTCCCCGTTTTTATTTCGAACCTTGGATACGTATGAGCATCTTCTCCCGTTTCTTCGGCCGCAAGGAAGAACCCACCGGCGCCGCCGACCCCACGGATTCCACCGCCCTGCTGGCAAATCCGGACATCGCGCAACCGCTGAGCCTGCAAGTCCTCTTTGCCGCGCCGCTGGCGATTTCCGAGTCGGCGCTGGCTGAAGCGCTGCGCGCCTACCACCCGACCATGAAGGACGCCCGCGCCGAAATCGCGCACGACATGCCGGAATTCCTGGGCATGGCCGGCTGGGACAAGCACGTCGTGCGGCTGGTGGGCTTCAATGCGCCCTATCCCAAGGACGCGCTGGAAACCTGCGTGGCGCCGTCGCACTATCCGGCCGCGTTGAAGGATGAGGTCCGCGCGCATGTGAGTCACATCATCCTGTATTACGCGGGCTACGAAACCGATCCGCTGGAGCAGTACGTGGCGCTGGCCGCAGTGGCGGGGGCGTTGGCCAATTTCAAGGCGCTGGCGGTGCTGAACGAGCATGCGCACACGTCGCTGTCCGCCGGCGTGTTTGCCGACGAGTCGCTGGGCGACGAGAGCATGGAACTGTTGCGCACGCTGCCGCTGAACATGCTGTATTGCGGCTTCGTGAAATACGAGGTGGAAGGTGTGCAGGGCGTGTGGATGCGCACCTATGGCGCCGATGCGTTCGGCCTGCCGGATTTTGCGGCGCTGGCAACGGGCCATGACGAGGGCGAGATGTACTCGACCATGTTCAACAACATCATGAGCTACATGCTGGAAAGCGGCGCCGTACTGGCCGCTGGCCACACCATGCAGATCGGCGAAGACGCCTACATGAAGCTGCGCGAACCGGCCAAGGAAGAGTATTACCTGGATGGCCCGGGGCAGGTGCTGGTCGCCGAGATCATCACGGCGGATCAGATCAACACGCCGGAGTAAGCCACGGAGTGCGTCACGGGGTACGTCACAGCAGGCCCGCGCTGCGGGCCCGCGCCACCGCCTGCGTCCGGCTGTCCGCACTGAGCTTGACGTTCAGGTGGCGCAGGTGCGTGCGCACGGTGCTCTCCGACACGAACAGTTGCCGCGCGATGGCGCTATTGGAATGGCCCTCGGCCAGAAGGCGCAGCACGCGCAGTTCCTTGGGCGTGAGGCCTTCCACGCCGGGCGCCTCGCCCACGGGGGCAATCGGCGCCGCCGGGTTCAAACGGGCCTGCGCCAGGTAGCGCTGCCACCACGCGCGCGCGCCGTCCGACGCCAGCCATGCACTGCCGGCCGGCGACGCGGCATGGCGCTGCAACAGGCCGGCCAGCTCCGCGCCCTCGTCCACCAGCACGCGGCACAGGCCTTCGGATTGCGCCGTGTGCAATAGCGGCGCAAGCTGCGCCGCCGCCGCGCCATCGTCCTGCATGCGCGCCAGCGTGACCGCGCGAAACAGCTGAAGCTTGTACGCGCGCCGCACGCGCTGAGCGGCCAACGCCTTTGCGATGTCCTGATCCAGTTCACGCAGCGCGGCGGCGGGATCGCCGTCAAAAGCCGCGCACCGCAATCGTCCCAGCCGCGGATACAAGAGGTCATTGGCCGGCAGCCGCAGTGCTTCCACGCGGCGCCACAGGTCGGCGTCGTCCGCGCGCAGCAGTTCGTCGCGCGCGGCGTGCGGATGGCCCTGCATCAGCAGCACGCGCGCGCGCTCGACGCGGGCGCTGGCCGCGATGCGCGGCAGGCCGCGCTGATGGCCCAGGTATTCCAGTTCGCCCAGCAGGTAGAAGGTCTGCTCGGGATCGCCTTCGTAGAAGGCCACACGCGCCTGCATCAGGTAGCCCAGGATCAGGTGGTCCGGCAGGCCGACGTCGCGGCCCAGCGGCACGTACACCTGCAGCAGCCGCGCGGCCTGCGCGAGGTCGCCGGTCTCGTACACCCACGCGGCATACAGCACGCCGGCCCATGCGTTGCCGTTGGCCTGTCCGTAAGCGCCCTTGCGCGTGGCCCGCACCGCCATGCGAAAGCGCGCGCCGGCTTGGCGCATGCGCCCTTCCTGCAGGTCGATGATGCCTTCGACCGCTTCCGAGTACATCAGGTTGAACGTGCTGGCGCTGCGGCTTTGCGCGCGCCGCGCGGTGTCCAGCAGTGCGCGCGCCTCGTGGTAGCGGCCCAGCACGGCGCTGACGTTGGCCATGGCGTTGGCCAGCGCGGTGTCGGTGAACGACAGCGCGTCGCCCAATGACGCGACGCTGGGCATGCCGGCGGCGTAGGCTTCCTCCTGGCGATCCATCATCGACAACAGCAGGGGTTGCAGCGCGCGCACGTGCGCTTGCACCGCGGGGTCGGCGCTGCCGGCCAGCTTCAGGTCAGCCATCAGCGCGGCGGCCTCGCTGGGGCCGCGCGTGAAACAGGTAGCCCACACCTGCATGGCCTGCAATAGCGGACGGGTGGCAAGCACTGCCGCGGGAAGCTGGCCCAGCCAGCGCGACAGCAGGCGCATCCGGCCCTCGGCCAGCAGCGGCTCTGCGTGCGCCTGCAACAGCGCCAGCGCGCGGCCGAAGTCGCCGCCGTCGATGGCGTGGTCAATCGCTGGTACGGGCCGGCCCTGCGTCTCGTACCAGCGCGAGGCCGCAAGATGCAGGTGTGCGATGTCGCCGGGCGCCTGCGCGCGCAGCTGCGATTGCAGGTAGCTGGCGAACAGGCTGTGATAGCGGTAATGGCGCTCGTCGGCTGCGGTGCGCGTGAGCAGCACGTGGCCGTCTTCAAGTTGCCGCAGCAGGTCCGCGCAGTCCATGTCGGGCACAAGGGCCTGACACAGCGGTGCGCTGAGCTGCTTGAGAATGCTGGTGCGCAGCAGGAAGCGGCGCAGCGCGGGCGTCTGGCTGGCAAGCACGTCCTGCGCCAGATAGTCGGCCACGGACTGGTCGCTGCCGGAGAACCGTTCGATGAACGCGGCGGCGGACGGCTGCCGCGCGAGCGAGGCGGACGCCAGGCACAGCGCGGCCGCCCAGCCCTCGGTCTTGCGATGCAGCAGTTCGACTTCGGCGGACGTCAGCATGGGCTGGCGGCGCGCAAAGAACTGGGTGGCCTCGTCCATCGAAAAGCACAGCTGCGCGGCGTCGATCTCCAGCAACTGGTTGGCCGCGCGCAACCGGCCCAGCGCCAGGCCGGGCGAATGCCGCGAGCCGATCAACAGCCGGCCGTGCGCGGGCAGGCGCCCGATCAGGTCCTGCACCAGGTCCAGCACGGCGGGGGCGGTGATGGCTTCGAATTCGTCCAGCACCAGGGCAAACGGCGCCTCGTGCGACGCCACGGCCTCGACCAGCGCCAGCGCCAGCGTGTCCTCCGAATCGCGGGCTGCGAACGCCGGACTTGCGCCGCCGGACAGTGTGCCCAGCGCCGCCATCAGGCAACGCAGAAAGCGCGAGAGGTCGTTGTCGGCGCGGTCCAGCGTCAGCCAGGCGGTGCGCATCGGTCCGGCCTGAAGACGCGCCTGGCACTGCGCCAGCAATGTGGTCTTGCCGTAGCCTGCGGGACCGCGCGCCACCACCACCTTGGGTCCTTCCGGACGGCAGATCGCCTCGCACAGCGCAAGCCGGGCGACATGGTCGCCATGCGCGGCCGGGGCATTGAGCTTGCCGCTGGCCAGCGCCTGTTCCATCGAGAACGAATGACGCATGGGCTGCCTGTTCAGGGACTGCGGTTTGCGGGGATCGTTGCGGGAAAACCCGCGATACGCGCGAAAAATCGTCGCTTTGGACGAAGGCGAAATCGCGTGCCTACGATACAAAAGGACGCTCCCCGGAGCAATACGCACACCGCCGCAAAGACGGCGTAAACCGATAACGGAGACAAGTCCATGGCAATCCCCAAACTGACGCTCGCGCTGGCGGGCGCGATCCTGGCCGCAAGCGGCGCGCACGCGCAAAACGCGGCGGCCCCCGTGAAGATAGGCATCATGGCCGACATGAGTTCGGCGTACTCGGACATCGGCGGCAAGGGGCTGGTCGAGGCCGCGCGCATGGCGGTTCAGGACTTTGGCGGCTCGGTGCTGGGCAAGCCGATCGAGCTGGTCTTCACGGACGGCCAGAACAAGGTGGACGTCGCCAGCGCCGCCGCGCGCCGGTGGTTCGACCAGGACGGGGTGGACATGATCACCGACCTGCCGACGTCCGCGCTGGCGCTGGCGATCAGCGAACTGGGCCGCGAAAAGAAACGGGTTGTCATGGTGACCAGCGCATCCACGTCCGAACTGACGGGCAAGGCGTGTTCGCCCTACACGGTGCACTGGACCTACGACACCTACGCTCTGGCCAACGGCACCGGTGCGGCCGTCACGGAACAGGGCGGCAAGAACTGGTTCTTCATGACGGCGGACTATTCGTTCGGCTACGCGCTGCAGGGCGATGCATCGGCGGTGATCGAGCGCAACGGCGGCAAGGTGCTGGGCGCGGTGCGCTCGCCGCTGAACACGCCCGACTTCAGCTCGTACCTGTTGCAGGCGCAAAGCTCCAAGGCCGGCATCATCGGCCTGGCGTTGGGCGGCAACGATGTCATCAGCGCGATCAAGCAGGCCGCGGACTTCGGCATCGGCCGGCCCGGCAGTTCGCAGCGCCTGGTGGCGCTGCTGGCGTTCCTGTCCGACGTCAAATCCATCGGCCTGCCGCTGGGCCAGGGGCTGCTGCTGACCGAAGCCTTCTACTGGGACCAGAACGACGCCACGCGCGCGTGGTCGCAGCGCTTTCAGGACAAGGTCGGCCGCAAGCCCACGATGACGCAGGCGGGCACGTATGGCGCCGTCACGCACTACCTGAACGCGGTCAAGGCCGCGGGCACCAAGGACGCCGACGCCGTCATGGCCAAAATGCGTGAGATGCCGATCAACGACTTCATGACGAAGGATGGCAAGCTGCGCGTGGACGGCCGCGTGGTGCGCGACATGTACCTGTTTGAAGTGAAGAAGCCCGCGGACTCCAAGGGCGAATGGGACCTGTACAACCAGGTCGCGGTGATTCCGGGCAACGTGGCGTTCCGTCCGCTCGACAAGGGCGGCTGCGCGCTGGCCAAGTCCGGGGGCGCGGAATGATCAGCTATCAGGTCACGGCATTTGGCGAACCGCTGACGCGCGCCGAACGCCCCACGCCCGCGCCGCAAGGCAGCGAGGTGCTGCTTCGGGTGCTGGCCGCGGGCGTGTGCCACACCGACATTCACACCTGGGAAGGCTCGTATGACCTGGGCGGCAGCAAGCGCTTGAGCATGCAGCAACGCGGTGTGTCGCTGCCGTTGACGCTCGGCCACGAGACCGTGGGCGAAGTGGTTGCCACCGGGCCGGACGTGCCCGCAAACGTGCAACCGGGGCAGCGCTACCTCGTCTATCCCTGGATCGGCTGCGGCGACTGCAAGGTGTGCCGCCGCGGCCGTGAAAACCTGTGCGCATCGCCGCGCTTTCTGGGCATCTTCCGCCCCGGCGGCTACAGCGATCACATCGTGGCGCCGCACGCGCGCTATCTGGTCGATATCGGCGAGCTGCGCCCCGAGCAGGCCGCGCCCTATGCGTGCTCGGGCCTGACCACGTACAGTGCCATTCTCAAGATCCCGCAGGACGTGCTGGCCGAGGAATCGGTGGTGGTGATCGGCGCGGGCGGGCTGGGGCTGATGGGCGTCACGCTGCTACGCGCGATGGGCTGCGGCAACGTCGTCGTGGTGGAGCCGGACGGCGCGCGCCGGGGCGCCGCGCTGGCCGCGGGCGCGCATGCGGCCATCGACGCCGGCGCAGCCGATGCCGCCGCGCAGGTGCGGCAGGCGGCGGGCGCGGTGTGGGCCGTGATCGACTGCGTGGGCGCGGCCAGCACGGTGCAGTTGGGCCTGGATCTGCTGACCAAAGGCGGCCAGCTCATCCTGGTGGGTCTTTTTGGCGGGGAGCTGACGTTGTCGCCCGCGCTGGCGCCCATGCGCGCCATCAGCATCGAAGGGTCGTATATCGGCAACCTGGACGAACTGCGCGCGTTGATGGCGCTGGTGCGCGAACGCCGGCCCGTTGCCATTCCCACCGCATGCCGCTGTCTGGATAACGCGCAGTCCGCGCTGGCGGATCTTGCCGCGGGCCGCGTGGTGGGACGGCTGCTGCTCGGTCCCGCCGCCGGCACGAAACCCCATGCATCCCCGGTCACTCTTGAACAGGCAACACAACCATGAGCATCAATCTGGATTCCGATTACACGATGACGGTGAACGGCCGCGCGGAAACGTCGCCGCAGACCTTCGACGTGCTCAACCCTGCCACCGAGGAGCGCATCGCGGCCGCGCCCGATGCGTCGCTGGACCAGCTGAACGCCGCCATCGCGGCGGCCCGCGCGGCGTTCGGCCTGTGGCGCGACCGGCCCATCGGCGAGCGCCAGGCGGCGTTGCGCAAGCTGGGCGATGAACTTGAACAACACGCCGACGGCTTCATGCGTCTGTTGACGCGCGAGCAAGGCAAGCCGCACGCGGACGCGCGCGCCGAGGTTGGCCGCTGCGTCGCATGGCTGCGCGCCTTTGCCGCGCGCGACCTGCCGGTGGAACATCACGACAGCGGCGCGGGCCACCGATTCGAGACGCGGCGCGTGCCCATCGGCGTGGTTGCCGCCATTGCGCCGTGGAATTTTCCGATGACGCTCGCCATCTGGAAGATCGCGCCGGCGCTGCTGGCCGGTAATACGGTGGTGCTCAAGCCTTCGCCGTACACGCCGCTGACGTCATTGAAGATGGGCGAACTGTTCCGGGACCTGCTGCCGCCCGGCGTGCTGAACGTGGTCAGCGGCGGCGACCGCCTGGGGCCGTGGCTGACCGAGCATCCCGGCATCGACAAGATCGCCTTCACCGGATCCACCGTGACCGGGCGCCGCGTCATGCAAAGCGCATCAAGCCGGCTCAAGCGCGTGACGCTGGAGCTGGGCGGCAACGACGCGGCCATCGTGCTGCCCGATGTCGACGTCAAGGAAACGGCCGCCAAGCTGTTCTGGGGCGCCTTCCGCAATTCTTCGCAGTATTGCCTGGCGACCAAGCGGCTGTATGTGCACGAGTCCATCTACGACGCCTTCGCCGACGCGCTGGCGGGCGAGGCGGCCAGCGTCGTCGTGGGTGACGGTTCGCAGCCCGGCACCGGACTTGGTCCCATCCAGAACCGCGCGCAGTTCGAACGCGTCAAGGACCTGATCGCCGACGCGCACCGGACCGGCGTGCGCTTTCTGACGGGGGGCGAGGTGCCGGAGGGCAAGGGCTACTTCGTGCCGGTAACCATCCTGGACAATCCGCCCGACGACGCGCGCAGCGTGGTGGAGGAGGCTTTCGGGCCGGTGCTGCCGCTCTTGAAGTACCGCGACATCGACGAGGTGATCCGCCGCGCCAACGATACCGAGTACGGATTGGGGGGATCGGTGTGGTCCAAGGATGTGGCGCTGGCGCAATCGATTGCGCGGCGGCTGGAGACCGGCACCGTGTGGATCAACCACATCCACGTCATGTCCCCCGACGTGCCTTTTGGCGGGCACAAGCAGTCTGGCGTGGGGGTGGAAAACGCGCTGGACGGACTGCTGGAATACACCAACACGCAGACGGTGTCGGTGCTGGTGTAGCGGGAACGGCCGGCGCCGCGAGACGCCGGCCCGATCCTCACGCGGCGTAGCGGCTGGCATCGCCGTTGCGGTTGCTGGCGGGCCACAGGCGCAGGGCCAGCGCGGCGGCCGCGGCGCCTGCTGCCGTCAGCGTCACGCCGGTCCAGCCCCAGTGGGCCAGCGCCAGGCTGCCCAGCGCGCCGCCGGCGGCCATGCCGATGAAGACGCCCGTCATCAGGATGGCGTTCAGGCGGCTGCGGGCGGCCGGGTCGATGCCGTAGACGATGCTTTGATGCGCGATCAGCGAGGTCTGGATGCCCAGGTCGAAGCCGACCGCGGCGCCGCCGATCAGCCACAGCGCAGCGTGCGTGGGCAGGAAGGGCAGGAAGATCATGGCGGCAAACGACACCATCGTCAGGCCGGCGCCCAGGCTGGCGACCGCCAGCGGACCCCGCGTGTCGGCCACGCGGCCGGCCAGCGGCGCGGCCAGGGCGCCTGCCGCGCCGGCCAGGCCAAACGCACCGGCGGCGCCCGCGCCCAGATGGAACGGCGCGTCGTGCAACATCACGGCCAGCGTGGACCAGAAGGCGCTGAAGCCCAGCGACAGCAGACCCTGCGCGGTGGCGGCGCGGCGCAGACCGGGGTGCTGGCGCCACAGCGTCAGCAGCGACCCCAGCAGCGCGCTGTAGGCCAGCCGCGTCGTCGGCTCGAACCGCGGCAGACCGCGCCACAGGGCCGCGCCCAGCGCCACGATGCTGACGGCGGCGGCCGCGAACATCATGCGCCAGCCGAACTGCTCGGCGACAAAGCCGCTGACCACCCGCGACAGCAGGATGCCCAGCAACAGGCCCGTCATGACGGTGCCGACGATCTTGCCGCGCTGGTCGGCCGGGGCCAGGTGGGCTGCGGCCGGCACGATGTCCTGCGCCAGCGTGGCGGACAGGCCGATGGCGAAGCTGGCGGCCAGCAGCAGGCCGATCGTCGGCGACGCGCCGGCCAGCAGCAGCGCCAGGGCCAGCACGGCGGCTTTCACCAGGATGATGCGCTTGCGGTCATAGCGGTCGCCCAGCGGCGCCAGCATCAGGATGCCGAAGGCGTAGCCCAGTTGCGTCAGCGTGGGAATCCAGCCGAGCGTTTCGGCGCTGGCGTGGATGTCCGCGCCCAGCACGCCGAGCATTGGCTGGCTGTAGTAAAGGGAGGCGACGCCCAGGCCGGCGCCCACGGCCAGCAGGAAGACCAGGCCGCGCGATAGGGAGGGGTGGGAAGTGGGGGATGACATGGTGGTGTCCGGTGGCTTTGAGTACGGGGCAAATTCTGGGCTTGCCGCCGGGGTTTTGGTAGCCGACCTTCGGGTACATGCGTTATACGATAGGCGTATGACCACCCCCGCCCTCCCCGTGGCAGCCGGCACCGACCGCATGCTGCTGATCGAAACCTTCGTACGCATCGTCGAGGCCGGCAGCCTGTCCGCCGCCGCCGCCCAGATGGGCGGCACCCAGCCCACCGTCAGCCGCCGCCTGCAGCTGCTGGAACGCACGATGGGCGTGCGGCTCCTGAAGCGCTCCACCCACGCCATCCGCCTGACCGAAGACGGCCAGCGTTGCTACGAGCGGGGCAAGGAGCTGCTGGCGTCTTGGCAGTCCTTCGAAAGCGAGGTGCGCGGCGCGGACGATGATCCGGCCGGGATGCTGCGCGTGGTGGCGCCACATGTGTTCGGCCAGGATCAGTTCATCGAGCCGCTGGCCAAGTACCTGAAGCGCTATCCGAACATGCGGGTGGAATGGCTGCTGCACGATCGCATGCCGGATCTGATCGCAGAAAACGTGGATTGTGCGATTCGTGTGGGCGCCGTGACGGATCCCTCGGTGATTGCCGTGAAGCTGGGCGAGGTGCCGCGCATCGTCGTCGCCTCGCCGGACCTGCTTGCGGGCGGACCGGTGCCGCAGGACGCCTCAGACTTGGCGCGCCTGCCGTGGCTGGCGCTACGCACCTTCTATCGCACGGAAGTGAGCCTGACGCATTGCGGCAGCGGGGAAAGGCAGTGCTTCGACATCCAGCCGCGGCTGTCCACCGACGGCCTGCATGCGTTGCGCAACGCGGCCATCCAGGGGCTGGGCGTGGCGCTGGGGTCGGCCTGGGCCATGCAGGGCGATCTGGCCGCCGGCCGCTTGGTGCACCTGGCGCCGCAGTGGCGCGCGGACGCCCTGCCCGTCTTCCTGGTCTATGCGCCATCGCGCTTTCAGCCGGCGCGCCTGCGGCGCTTCATCGAGATCATGCGCGAGCATCTGCCGATGGAGCTGGCGGGGGCCTGACCTTCGCGCGGCGCCGGCCCCCTCGCCGCCGATCAGGGGGTGATTACGATGGCGCCGGTGACCGCGCGGCTTTCAGCAGCGCGGTGGGCATCCTGGACCTGTTCCAACGGATAGCGCGCCCCGATGGCCGCGCGAACCGCACCGGTTCGCATGGCGTCGAAAACATCCGACGCATTGGCGCGGAACGTCTGCGTGTCGGCGTTGTGCGGAAACACGGACGGGCGCGTGAGAAACAGGCAGCCTTTCTTGTTCAGCAACTCCGGATCGATGGCCGGGGCCGGGCCGGATGCCGCGCCAAAGAGCACCACCATGCCGAACGGCGCGGCGCAGTCCAGCGACCCCATGAACGTGTGCCTTGCCACGGAGTCGTAGACGACCCGCGCCTTCTTGCCGCCCGTGGCCGCCACAACCTGTTCCACCCAGTTTTCCTGCGTGTAGTCGATGGCCACATCGCAGCCGGCTGCTCGCGCAGCCTCGCACTTGGCGGCCGAGCCCGCCGTGCCGATGACCCGGGCGCCCAGCGCATGCGCCCAGCCGCTCAGAATCTGTCCGACCCCGCCCGCGGCAGCGTGCACCACCACGATGTCGCCGGGCTGGACCGCATGGGTTTTCTTGACCAGGTATTGCGCCGTCATGGCTTTGAAGAACACGGCGGCTGCGTCTTCGTCGGAGATGCCCGCCGGGATCTTCACCAGTTTGGCGGCCGGCACGTTGCGCCGGTTGGCGTAGGCGCCCACGCCCGCGTTCATGTAGACGACATGGTCGCCCACGCGCAGGTCCGTCACACCAGCGCCCACCGCCTCGATCACGCCGGCTGCTTCATGCCCCAGGCCTGTCGGCGTGGGCAGCGGATACTTGCCCGCGCGCTGATAGATGTCGATGTAGTTGAAACCGATAGCCGTCTGGCGCAACTGCACCTCGCCCGGCCCGGGGGGCGGCAGGTCGGCGTCGACGAGCCGCATGACTTCCGGTGCGCCAAACTCGGTCAACTGGATGGAACGTGCCTGCGTCATGCGTTGTCTCCTTTGATTTATGGGTAAAGCACCAACTGCCATCATTCCTTCACGGCTTCATACACCAGCGTCGCCAGCGTCAGGTCTTCCAGCGCGCTGCCCACTGCCTTGAACACCGTGATCTCCTGATCGTTGCGGCGGCCGGGGGTCTCGCCCTTGGTCAACTGGTGCAGGTTGCCCTGGATGCCTTCGCGCGTCAGCACGCCGGCGTCAAATGCCGACAGCAGGTCGCCGGACTTGGTGGGCGCCTCGTCGGTATCGACATACACGGTGGTGCCGTCAAAGCACGCCGGGTCCGTCTCGCGCATTTCCGGCTTGAAGCTGCCGATCAGGTCCAGGTGCGTGCCGGGGCGCAGCCACGCACCGTGGATGAGCGGTTCGGTGGACAGCGTGGCGCAGCTGACGATGTCGGCTTGACCGGTGGCGGCTTGCAGGTCGGTGACCGCTTGCGCATCGAAGCCCTGCTCGCGCAGGGTTGCCGCCAGAGCCTCGGCGCCCGCCGGGCGCACATTCCAAACCAGCACGCGCTGGATCGGGCGCACCGTGCGCATGGCCTGCGCCACCAGGCCGGCGATGCGGCCGGATCCGACGATCAGCAGCGTGCGGGAATCGGCGCGCGCCAGATAGTCCGCGCCCAGCGCCGCCGCGCCCGCGGTGCGGTATACGGTGACGATATCGCCGTCGACCTGCGCAACCGGCACGCCCGTGGTGGCGCTGTACAGGTTGTAGGTGGCGTGCAGGCCCGGCAGGCCCTGATGCGTGTTCTCGGGGAAGATGTTGATGATCTTCACGCCGAAGTAGCCGCGGTCGCTCCACGCCGGCATGATCAGCGAGGTGCCGTGCGCGTTGCCGGACTGGATGGCGTGCACGTGGCGGGCGGGCACCGTGGCGTCTTCGCGGAAGGCGTCCCGCAGGGCGGGAATGACGGTGTCGAAGGACAGGGCGTTGCGGGTCTGGTCGGTGTCGATTAAGCGCATCGGATCGTTGCCTGCGTGGTCGGTCTATCAAGGAGTCTGGGGCAGTCTAGCAGCGTGCGAGCGGCCGCTGCCAAAAGAAATTGCCCGCGATGTCGCGGGCAATCGGGTTGACTCGGCTGGCGTGCGGCGTCAGTCCACGTCGGGCCGGGGCAGCGGGTCGCCCGCGCCGGTGCGCTCGACGATGAGCTTGTAATGATGCGGGCTGCGATGCTTGGCGAAATTGAAGACGTGGTCGCGGAAGGTCTGGCCCAGCGCCAGGTCGATGCGCGCGGTGATGACTTCGTCTTCCTCGCCGCTGGCGCGCGCCACGATCTCGCCGGACGGCGCAACGATCATCGAACTGCCGATCATGTGATGGCCGTCCTCATGTCCGCACTTGGCGGCCGCGCCAATCCACACCGCGTTCTGGTAGGCACTGGCCTGCAGCACGATCTCGTGCGTGGTGGTGCGCAGGTGCGCGGGCTCGTTCCAGTGGATGTTCAGCGACGGCGTGTTGTAGCCCAGCACGATCAGCTCGGCGCTTTGCAGCGACATGACGCGATAGGTCTCGGGCCAGCGGCGGTCATTGCACAGGCACATGCCGATCTTGACGTCGTTGGTCTCCCACACGCCAAAGCCCAGGTCGCCGACTTCGAAGAACTTCTTTTCCAGATGCTGGAAAGGCGCGTCGACCTTGTGGTCCGAGTGGCCCGGCAGGTGGATCTTGCGGTACTTGCCGATGATCTTGGCGCTGCGGTCCACCAGGATGGCGGTGTTGAACTGGCGGCCTTCCGGCGTCAGCTCGGCGTAGCCCAGGTAAAAACCGATGCCCAGCTCGCGCGCCGTGTCGAACAGCGGCTGCACGTCGGCATTGGGCATGGTTTTTTCGAAATAGCGCTCCACCGCTTCGGCGTCATCCATCCAATAGCGAGGAAAGAAGGTCGTCAGCGCCAGCTCGGGAAACACGACGAACTCCGCCTGGCGGGCGGCGGCTTCGCGCATCATCTCGACAAGGCGGCGCACGACCACCGCACGGGTGTCGGCCAGATTGACGGCGCCCATCTGGGCGACGGCCAGGCCCATTTTGCGGGACGGGGAAGAGGGGTTCACGAAGGTCTCCAGATTCTTGCGGGGGGGCCGCCGCGCGGGGGAGGTGCGCGTTCTAGGCCGAAGGCGCAAGCATGCCCGGCCGCGGACCGGTCCGATACCGCAGTCCGGCCGCCTGGCGGGCAGCATTGCCGGACCCCTCTCGGCTTCCCAACGCCTTGATCTGCATGGGAAAACCCAGGGAATTGCGCGGCCGAAATCGCACCTGTGCATAACGCGCGATCATGGGCGTCGCGCAAAGTTTTATATCGGGTTTCCCCGTAGATCCGGTCTCGCGGAGGCCGCGTGGCGCGGATCGCCCGGCCGCCTTCCTAGCAATGCGTCCATTTCCGAAAGCCACAATTAGCGGGTCAGGAGGGGCGAATTTGCGGTTTAAGCACCTGGAAGTTCGGTTACATTGCCTTACGCGCAGAATTGCATGCAACGCGCCGCCCATGTGCACCGGTCCCCCATGTCACGTTCCAGAATTGCGGCTTTTGTGTTGTTGTTGTCGGCGCTTGGATTCCTCGCGGGGGTGCTGGCTGGACGCCAGATCGAACTGAACCAGGCCGACGACAAACTCGCCGGGCATAACGCCCGGCTGCTTGCGCACGCGCTTCGGGTGGCGCAGGAAAGCCATCGCCTCATGGCAGCGGCCACCCAGGGCGGCGCGCTATGTTCGGAAGCGGACGTGGCGACCCTGCGCGTGCTGCTCTTCAATTCCACCTACATCCGGGACATCGGCCGCACGCTGGGCGGCATGCTGCGCTGCTCCGCGGCCTGGGGCAAGCTGCCCGATCCCCTGACGCTGCCGCCGCCGGCCTTCACATTGACCAGCGGGCTGCAGCTCTGGGTGGGCGCCGCCAATATCGTTGACCGCCGCATCATCGGCGACATGGCGGCAATGCGCGACATCATCGTGTTCACCGCGCCGGGCGCGTTCGACGGCTTTCCGGAACCGGGTTCCCGGATCGACGCCAAGATCGTGACGCGGGATGGCGACCATGTGTACCGGCGTTTCGGCCGCGCGCACGACCTGGACATGCCGCGCGAAAACGAGGATGACCTGGGTTTCGCGCCCGAACGGCGCGCCTCGCTGTGTGCGCCGGACGGCGGTCCGGACATCTGCGTCGTGTCGCGGTTGCGGTCCGACGCCTGGTTCCAGCTTCCGGCAATGGTGCTGTCCGTGGTTGGCGCCCTGGCCCTCGCCTTTCTGGCGGGCCTTTGCGTCCTGTGGCGCATACACGCGGGCAGTGCCAAGAGCGAGCTGCGCAAGGCCATCCTGGGCGGCGACATCCAGGTCCACTACCAGCCGTTGCGTCAGCTGGCCACGCGGCAGCTGGCGGGCTTCGAGGCGCTGGCGCGGTGGAGCGCCCGGGGCCGAGACGTGTCGCCCATCCTGTTCGTGCCGCTGGCCGAAGCCATGGGGCTGGGCCGCGCGCTGTCCAGGCTGGTGACGTCGCGGGCGCTGCGCGACCTGCACGAGCGTCTGCGCGACGATCCCGCACTCTACGTCAGCATCAACGTGTCGGCGGCGGACCTGAAAGATGCGGGCTACCGGAATTTCCTGCTGGACGCCGTCAGCGAGCGCGGCCTGACGCCCGCCAACGTGGCGCTGGAGATCACCGAAGGCACGCCGCTGTCCGACGGCCACGTGCTGGCGATGGTCAAGGCCTTGCGCGGCAAAGGCTTCAAGGTGTTCATTGACGATTTCGGCACGGGCCATTCCAACCTGAACTATCTGGCCGAAATGCAGGCCGACGCGATCAAGCTGGACCGCAGCTTCACCAGCGCCATCGGCGCCGAGGACGCGGGCACCCTGATCGTCGACCATGTCATCGCGATATCGCGGGAGCTGGGCATCAATCTCATCATTGAGGGCATCGAGACCGAAGCGCAGGCCAGCTATCTGCTGGCCCGCCAGCCCGCTGCCGTGGGCCAGGGCTGGCTGTTTGGCCGCCCCGTCCCGCTCGCGGACATCGTAACCGATTGACCGCTGGCGGGCAGGTTGTCGTATGTCCATTTTATTTTTGGGACAACCGACATAATACAAAGTGCGCGGCCAAAGCGCCGGACGCATTATCTGGAATGCGGCAAATCATTATTGGCTGCTTTTGCAGATAGAATGCGGGGCGATATTTAACGGGTTAATTTGCTGTATCTGCCATGGGACATAACCAGACGCTCGTCGACAACCTGCTGCGCATCCTGCCGTATGTTCGTAACGAAGAAACCGATGCAATGGCGATGGGCATGGGCATGGCGGAAATCCGCGACCGGCTGGCCGCGTTGCAGAATCCGGTGCCCGACGACAAGCAGATCCGCCGCACGCTGCTTAAGTTGGATAGCGTCGGCAGCGTGGGCGCCACGCGCGGCAAGCTCTGGTACAGCACCCTGCGGCGCACCGATTTCCACATTCAGAACATGAACGCGAACATGGCAATGGCGATGTGCGCGCTCAAGCAGGTGGCCGACCGCCACCTGCCGGCCGTCGTGCTGGACGATCTGGCAACCACGTTCGACAGCGCGTGGCGCTATCTGGAAACACACCGGTCCCAGCCCGCGATCGGGCCGGCGCATGACTGGGCGCGCAAGATCCTGCGCATCGACGGCACCCATCCCACCGTGCTGCCCACGGTGCCTGCCGAGGTCTACCGCCAGGTCAGCGGCGCGTTGTACTACAACCGCAAGCTGTCGTTTCGCAATACGCCCTTCGGCGAGAAGGCCCCCGCCGACCGCCTATATGTCATGACGCCGCTGGCGATGGTCGACCGCGCCGGCGTGCTGTACATGGTGGCGTGGGGCGCGAGTCAGCCGGGCAGGCGGTTCCTGTTCCGCATGGACAGGCTGTCGGAAGTCCGGCTGCTGGACGAGGCCGCCGACCTGGACCCCACGTTCGATCTGCAGGATTACGTGCGCCGCGAAGAAGCCCTGAACTTCGATCCGGGCGAGGAAACCCGCATCCGGCTGCATGCCGCCGAACCCGTGCTGGACGATGGCCGGCGCCAGCGGCATCCGCTGCGCGAGTTCTGGCTCTCGGCGGACCAGATGATCGACGAGGACGAGCACGGCTTCACGCTGACCGCCACCGTGCGCCCGTCGGTCATGCTGTGGCAGCTGCTGCACGGGCACGCGTCCTCGATCGAGGTGCTGGAACCGGAAGTCATCCGCGAGCGTTTCGCCCGCGAAGCCCGCGAACTGGCGCGCCGCTACCTCTAATCCGCCGGCCACGGGCTCAGCCGCCAGGCCAGGCGCGCGCCAGCAGCAGCGGCAGCACTTTCTCGGCCGCGCCCCGGATGCAGTGACTGGCCACGCGATCCAGCGTCGTGGGATTGGGATTGATCTGCACGAGCTGCGCGCCGCGCCCCACTGCCTCGTAGCAAAGTTCGGCCACCGCGGACGTCTGGCACGACGTGCCGGCCGTCAACACCAGATCGGCGTTGGCAGCCAGTCCCTTGGCGACGCGCCAGACGGGGGGCGCGGGCGCCTCGCCGTGCCACAGCCGTCCCGGACGTACCAGATTGCCGCAGATGCGGCAGGCGGGCGGCGCGGGATACGGGCCATGCCGCGCAGGCTTTTCCGGCGGGGCGCTCAGCGTGTGGGACATGCCGCAGCTCGAACATCGCGGCTGGTCGAACCGGCCATGCAGATGCAGGATGCGCGGGCTGCCCGCCTGTTCATGCAGCGTGTCGCCGTTCTGCGTCACCACAAACGTGCCAGGCACGTGCTCGGCCAGCGTGGCGATGGCGCGGTGCGCCGCGTTGGGTGTGGCCAGCAGCGCCCGGCGCCGCCGCTCCTCATGCCAGGCCCACACCAGCGACGGATCGTTTTGAAAGCCCGCGGCCGACGCCAGCGCCGCGGCGTCGTAGCGCGCCCACAGGCCGCGCATGCCATCGCGGCTTTGCGGCAGGCGGCTGGCGGGGTTCAGGCCCGATCCCGTCAGCACGACGATCAGGCGCGCCGCGCGCAGCGTCTGCACCAGGGAATCGGAAATATCGAGGGTGAGAAGTTTCATGCGAACCGCCCGCCACTGCAAAAGAGGCCGCAAAATCCGGCGCGATCAAGGCTGCAGATAATCAAATCGAACAAACCAGGCATGTCGCTTCCAATTACTGAAACAGCCTGGATTATGAAACCGCATTTGGACATTTGAGGGTTGAATTAATCGGAACAGATTTCAGCCGATTACGCGGTTATTCGCCGGATAATGTCCGGATCCTTCTTTTGCTATTCTTGGCCTCCGCAAATCGCGTCCGGCCTCTATACGCACCATGCAAAAAACCGGCGACCGCCTGTTGTTTTCCGCTTCCGACCTGGTCGGTTTCCTGGAATGCGAGCATCTGACCACGTTGGATCTGCTCAACCTCGAATCGCCGCTGCCGGCCGGGCAAGAGGACGAACAGCTCGAACTGATCCAGCAGAAAGGGCTGGACCACGAGCGCGCGTATCTCGAGCGCCTGCGTGCCGGCGGCCGGCACATCGTGGACGTGAGTGACGCGGGCGGCGGGCTGGCGGCGCGCATGGCCCGCACGCGGGAGGCCATGGCAGAGGGTGCCGACGTCATCTATCAGGCGGCGTTTCGGCATGGCCAATACATCGGCCATGCCGATTTCCTGCTGAAGACCGGGCGGCCTTCGCGCCTGGGCGATTACAGCTACGAGGCCAGCGACACCAAGCTGGCGCGGTCGGCGCGCGCCAAGTTCGCCATCCAGCTCTCGTTCTATTCCTGGCTCCTGGGCCTGGAACAGGGCGCGGCGCCGCTGCACATGCACGTGGTGCTGGGCAGCGGCCGCGAGGTGTCGCTGCGCGTGGCCGACTATGCCCATTACTTCCGCCAGGTCATGCGCCGCTTCGAGGCGCACGTCGATCAGCGGGACGCTGCGTCAACGTATCCCGACCCCTGTGAGAAATGCGCCCAGTGCCGCTGGGATCCGCTGTGCAAGACGCGCCGCGCGGACGACGATCACCTGTCGCTGGTCGCCAACATCACGCGGCAGCAGATCCGCAAGCTGAACGGCCAGGGCATCCGCACGCTGGAACAACTGGGTACGCTGCCGCCCGATGCGGCGGTCGCACGTCTGGAACCCGCCATCCTCTCCAAGCTGCGGTCGCAGGCGGCGCTGCAGCTGCGCGCCCGGACCGACGGCGGCCGCCATTGGGACCGCATCGCCAAGGACCCGGACGACACCTCGCTGCGCGGCTTCGAACGCATGCCGCAGCCGGACGCGGGCGATATGTTCTTCGACATGGAAGGCGATCCGCTGGAGGAAGGCGGGCTGGAATACCTGTTTGGCCTGTATGTCATCGACGACGGCCAGGAACGCTTCGTGCCGTTCTGGGCGCACAACCGCGGCGAAGAGAAGCTGGCCTTCGAGGCCTTCATCGACTACGTCGTGGCGCGCCTGCACCGCCATCCCGATGCGCACATCTACCACTACGCGCCCTACGAGGCGACGGCGATCAAGAAGCTGATGTCCGTACACGCCACGCGCGAGGCCGAGGTCGACAACCTGCTGCGCATGAACAAGCTGGTGGATCTGTACCAGGTCGTGCGCGAAGGCGTGCGCGTGTCCGAGCCGGGGTACTCGATCAAGAACATCGAACACTTCTACCTGCCGCAGCGCGCGGGCGGCGTGACCAATGCCGGCGCCAGCATCGTCTACTACGAACGCTGGAAGCGCACCGGCGAGGCGCAATTGCTGCAGGACATCGCCGACTACAACCGCGACGACGTGCTGTCCACGTACAAGCTGCGCGAATGGCTATGCGCGCTGCGTCCCGACGGCATGCCCTGGGCGAACCGCCGCGACACGCAGCAGCAGATCGATGCCGCCCGGTTCCAGGTCGGCGAAAAGACCGCGGCCGAACTGCGCCTGGAACCGTACCGCGCCGCGCTGCTTGGCTCCCTGCCCGCCGACGAGCTGGACTGGTCCGAGCGCGATCGCTATCGCGCGCTGGTATACCAGTTGCTGGACTTTCATCGCCGCGAACAGAAGCCGGAATGGTGGGCCATGTTTGCCCGCATGGAGGCCACCGAGGCCGAACTGGTGGAAGACAACGAATGCCTGGCCGGACTCGCGCGTGACGACACCGTGGCGCCGGAACCGGTGGCGCAGTCGCTGCGCTACACCTACCGTTTCCCGCCGCAGCAGACCAAGTTGCGCACCGGGTCGGCCTGTACGGACGTGCGCGGCGGGCCGGCGATCAGCCGGCTGACGGTGGATCCTACGGCGGGCGTCGCCACCTTCACCATGTCGCGCAAGGCGACGCCGCCGCAGCGCCTGTCGCTCGGGCCGGGCAAGCCGGTCAGCATCGACGAGCTGGCCAACGCCATGTTCCGCTACGGCGACGCGCTGCTCGCGTCGGACGATGGCGCCAGCACGCCGTTCCGCGCGGTGGACGCGCTGCTCAAGCACGAGCCGCCGCGCATCGGCGGCGTGCCGCCCGGCACCGCGCTGGCCGACCCGGGCGCGAAGCTGCTGGATCAGGTCGTGGACATCGTCGGCCGCATGGACGGGACCACCCTCTTCCTGCAAGGGCCGCCCGGCGCCGGCAAGACCTACACCGGCTCGCGCGTGCTGGTGAACCTGCTGCGTCAAGGCAAGCGCATCGCGGTCACGTCCAACAGCCATCACGCCATCAACAACCTGCTTTCTGGCCTGGAAACGGCGGCGCGCGAGGCGGGCCTGGCGTTCACCGGCGCCAAGAAGTCGGGCAAGGAGGGTGACGACTCCTGTTTCAACGGCAACTTCATTGAAGACGTCTTTGCCAACGACAAAATCGATCTGTCGCGCCACCAACTGGTGGCGGGCACGGCGTGGCTTTTCAGCCGGGCCGATTTCCAGCAGCAGTTCGACTACCTGTTCGTGGACGAGGCCGGTCAGGTCAGCCTGGCGAACCTGGTCGCGCTGGGCCAATGCGCGCGCAACATCGTGCTGCTGGGCGACCAGATGCAGCTTGGCCAGCCGACCAAGGGCACGCATCCCGGCCGCTCGGGCGAATCCACGCTGGAATACCTCTTGAACGGCCACGCCACCATCGCGGCCGATCGCGGCATCTTCCTGGACACCTCGTACCGGATGCACCCGGCGATCTGCGGCTTCATTTCCGACGCCATCTACGACGGCCGGCTGCGCGCGGCGGAATCGGCGGCGGGTCAGGGCCTGGTGCTGGGCGCGGATGCCGCCGACGCGCTGGCCGCCAGCGGCATCCGGTACGTGCCGGTCGTGCACGAGGGCAACGCGCAGTCCAGCGACGAAGAGGCGCGCGAAGTGGCCGCGCTATACGCCAGCCTGATGCGGCAGCGCTATCTGGACAAGCACGGGCGCGCGGTGCCGATGACGCCCGACGACGTGTTGGTGGTGTCGCCCTACAACGTGCAGGTCAACACGCTGCGGCAGGCGCTGCCCGAGGGCGCGCGCGTGGGTACCGTCGACAAGTTCCAGGGCCAGGAGGCGCAGGTGGTGATCATTTCCATGGCCACCTCCAGCGGCGAGACCATGCCGCGCGACATGGAATTCCTGTTCAGCAGGAACCGCCTGAACGTGGCGGTATCGCGGGCCAAGGCGCTGGCGATCCTGGTCGCCAGCCCCGCCCTGCTGTCGGTGCGCTGCCAGACGCCGGAGCAGATGGCGCTGGTCAACACGCTGTGCTGGGTCGCCGAAGCCGGTCAGAACGAATAGCGCGCGGTCAGCGTGACGCATGGCAACACGGGGACGGAAGGCGGACGCAGCGAACCGGATAGAAAATTCCGGCCCGCCGCGCCCGCAGACGATGCCGTCAGCCTCGGCGGGGCGCTTCGGCGGGCGGTGTGCCGTTGTGGAACAGGGACTTGAGCTGCGAGCGCAGTTCGGGCGAGTCAGCGTGCTTGTGCACCGTGGTGGCGTGCTGCACCGCGGCTTCGAGCAGTTCCTCGTCCGAGTCCGCGGACAAGGCCACCGAGCAGTTCATCTCGCTCGGATACTCGCGGCAATCGATGTACTTGCGTGTCATGGGGCTCTCCCCGCGCATGCCTGCAAAGGCATTGCGTGCTTGAACAGCCGGCGCGCCAGGCGCAACACACCGGCGCGATGGCGCGTCGCATCGCGGCCGGTGTTTTCAAAGTATAGGTCTGCGGCGCGCGCCGCAGACGTCTTATTTCGCGGGGTCGCGCCGGATGTGGCCTATGCCGGCGCGGTATCGGCGGCGGCGTCGCCGTGCGATACCGGACGGCCCAGCAGATACCCCTGAAAGTGCGAGCAGCCCTCCGCCGTCAGACGTTCCAATTGCGCCGGTGTTTCCACACCTTCGGCCGTCGTGGGGATGTCCAGGCTGCGGCCGATGCCGTTGATGGCGCGGATGATGGCCAGCGCCTCGCGGCTGGATTCGACGTCTTGCGTGAACGACTTGTCGATCTTGATCTTGTCGAACTCGAAGGTGCGCAGGTAGCCGAGCGACGAGTAACCGGTCCCGAAATCGTCCAGCGCCACCTTGACGCCCAGTTCCTTCAAGCGGTGCAGCGTTGCCAGGTTGCCCGAGGAATTGGCGAGCAGCACCGATTCGGTGATCTCCAGTTCCAGACGGCTCGCGGGCAGGCCGGACTTGGCCAGCGCGGACTCCACCAGCGACACCAGCGCGCCGTTGGTGAACTGGCTGGCCGACAGATTGACCGCCACGGTTTCATGGTCGTTCCAGCGCATGGCTTCGACGCAGGCCTCGTGCAGCGTGAAGGCGCCCAGTTCGTGGATCAGGCCGGTTTCTTCCGCGATGGGGATGAAGTCCTGCGGCATGATGAGCCCCTTCTTTGGATGCTGCCAGCGCATCAGTGCCTCGCGCCCCACGATGCGCACGTGGCTCACGTCCGTGATGGGCTGGTAATAGAGCTGCAGCTGATGCGAGATGATCGCCTGGCGCAGATCCATCTCGACCTCGTGGCGCCGCAGCGCGGCGGCTTCCATTTCCGGCTCGAAGAACGCGAGGCAGTTGCGGCCGTTGCGCTTGGCCTCGTACAGCGCCATGTCGGCGTAGCGCAGCAGGTGGTCGGCCGACAGGGCCTGCGATTCGGATATGGCGATGCCGATGCTCACGCTGACGGGCACGGTGTGCCCGGCGATCTCGAAGGGTTGGCGCACCGCTTCGATCAGGCGCTCGGCCAGCTTGCGCACGTCGTCCTGTTCGGCGATGTTGGGCAGCACGATGGCGAATTCGTCGCCGCCCAGCCGCGCCAGCGTGTCCTGTTCGCGCAGGTGCTTGGGCAGGCGCTTGGCCAGGAGGCGCAGCAGTTCGTCGCCGGACTGATGGCCCAGCGTGTCGTTCACGCACTTGAAGTTGTCCAGGTCCAGGCATAGCACCGCGGTCGAGCGGTCGCAGCTTGCGCCCAGCGCGCTCAGCAGCCGGTCGCGGAACAGGCGGCGGTTGGGCATGCCCGTCAGCGTGTCGTGGTGCGCCATGTAGCGCACTTGCGCGTGCGCGGCATTCTCGTCCGTGACGTCGTCCGCGATCAGCAGCACGTAGCGCGAGCGCGGGTCGTTGCTGTGAAACGCCAGCGTCTTGGTGTGCAGCGTGCGCGGGCCGCGCGCGGTGGCCAGTTCCTCTTCCTCTTCGCGCATGGCGCCGTCCGAGCGCAGCGCGTCGTTGGTCAGGCGGTCGAAGAACGCGCACACCAGGTCGGGCAGGCAATCCTTCGCGGTCTTGCCCTCCAGGCCGCCTGGCTTGCCGCCAAAGGTTTCCTCGGCCTGCCGGTTGGCCAGCAGGAACTTGCGCGACACGGCATCCAGCACCAGCACGCAGGACGGAATGTGCGACACCACCGCCTGCAGGAAGGACGACATGGACGTGAGCTCGCTGTTGTAGTGGTCGGCCAATTGTTTGGCCCTCAACAATTGCTGCTCGCGTTCGCGGCGTTCGGTGTTGTCGCGCGTGACCTTGGCAAAGCCGATCAGCGCGCCCGAGTCGTCGTGGATGGCGTCGATGACGACGTGCGCCCAGAACAGCGAGCCGTCCTTGCGCACACGCCAGCCTTCGGCTTCAAACTTGCCGGTTTCGCGCGCGGTGGCCAGGCCGCGCTGGGGCACGTCGCGCGCCTGGTCTTCCTCGGTGTAGAAGCAGGAAAAGTGCCGGCCGACGATTTCGGCAGCGGTGTAGCCCTTGGCGCGCTGCGCGCCGGCGTTCCAGTTGGCGACGATGCCATCCGGGTTGAGCATGTAGATGGCGTAGTCGACGACGCCTTGCACCAGGTGGCGGTACATGACGTCGGAATTGGCGAGGATCATTGGAGGCGGCGGGCTCGCGCTCCGGCCGCGTTGGGACAACGCGCCTGCGCGGATGTGCCCTGAAGAACTAGGGGTTATACGGATTTACGTCGTGAAGCCGGCAATATTTACCTTACTGTCACGAAAAAGACCAATCTATCGAATCGTGTCGCACAAACTCAATTAATTGCATCGGCCCGCGATCAAAATTTGACGCGTTGCTTCAATGCCTGCGCGATCATCGGGACGTCGATGTCCTTGCCCGGATTCTTCAGGCAGAAGTCGTGCAGCACCGCGATGTAGGCATTGCCCAGCAGCTTGGTGATGGCGCCAGCGGTGGTCGCGGCGATGGTGCCGCCGACGGCGCTACCGGCGCCCGGAATGAACTTGAGCATGCCCGAGACGACCGAGCGGCCGATGAGCGTGGCGGCCGACGCGCCCAGCGTGGACGTCACCAGCGTGGTGATCGCGGTGGTGTTCAGTTCCATGCCGAAGGTGATGCCGATCTTGGCGATCATGCCGACCTGGATCGGCACCAGCGCAAAGGCGTCGGAGAATGGAATGGGCGCGGCGGCGGCCGAGGCGGCCAGACCGGCGGCCACGTTCACCTCGATCTCAGCCCGCTTTTTTTTTACTTCCAGGGCTTTCTTGTTGCGGGTGGACAGCGCGTTGGCGTAGGCGCGTTGCTGCGCCTCGGGCACGTGTTCGGCTGTCACCTCGATCAGGCGGTCCAGCCCCATGGGCGGCAATTCGGCGTCCAGCTCCTCGATCCATTCGGGCAGCGCGCGCACCGCCACGACCTGCCTGGCGCGCGGCAACAGCTTGCGCGCGTCTTCGACGAAAGGACTGTTCTTGCGCGCCTTGGTCAGCACCGCGACGACCGGGATGCCGGCCTTGTCCAGCATGTCGCACAGTTCGATTTCCGCGTCTTCGACACGATGGCTGCTGTCCTGAATGCACAGCCACGCCACGTGCAGGTGCCGGTCCTGATCGTCCGACGCCGAGCGTTCCTGGATCAGTTCGGCAAGCTGCGCGCGCGATTGCTCGTAGTCGCCGACTTCCAGGCCGCGCGTGTCGATGATCGTGAGCGGATGGCCGGGCCGGGTGAATTCCTGGGTGGTCTGGGTGACGGGCTTGCCCGCGCCCGTGCGGGCCAGATCGCCGCGGAACACGGCGTTGAGCAGCGTGCTCTTGCCGACGCCTGTCTTGCCGGCGACCAGGATGTTGACGCGGCCGGCGCCCCGCGTGGCGGTGCTGATGGCATCCGCGATGGCGTCCTGCAGGTCGGGGTGGTCGGGGCGGATGGCGCTCATTGAGGGGACTTGGAAAGCGGGGAAGGATGCCGGAACGATATCAGACGACGACTTCTTTGGCGCAAAACGTAATCGGCGGCCAACGGGTCGTACGTTCGGGGGACGCCATCGGCACGAGGCCGGCCGATGTGCCGCATCGGCATCCTCGCGGGGGAATCGCCTTTTTTCCGCCGCGTGAAAGAAGGGGCCGTAGCGGACGCTGCCGCCCGCAAATTTGGGGGCAGATTGACTGAATCTTCAAAGGGTTACATCTCACATAATCCCCTCGCGTTTTCCCAGAGGGCGCTGCGTAGAATCAGGCTGTTGTAAGGCTACGCCGCGGTACTCGCGCAACCATCATGCACCGTCTTGCGCTCGTCCCCCGCTTGCTGCGCTCGCGCCCCGTGACCAAAGGGCTGCGCTACTTGTATCGCTACACGCGGTCCAGGGAGGACCGTCACAACGAAACGCTTTGGCCCTTCGTGACCGTGCGCCGCGACGGCCCGGAGCGGCTGACCGGTTGCGATGTGCATGGCGTGCGGGGTCCGGCGACCCTCCCGCTGGATGAATTACCGCGAGGCATCGGCGGCGATGCGCACCTGATCCTCAGCGGCCCCTCCGTCGCGCAGATTGATTACACCCAATGCCGGATGCGCTCAGTGATGGGCGTAAATGGCTCGATTGCCCTGCGCGCCCGTCATCCGGCGCTGCGGTTTGATTACTACGCCATGCTCGACGCGGGGTTTGTGAAGAAACGCCGCGACCTGGTGGCCGAGGTGCTGGCGCAGGATCTGATCCTGTTTGTGACGCCCGAGGTGTACCGCTGGATTGCGCTGCTGTTCAACGACCGGGCGGTGCGCTGCCGCATCGCACTGTTCGAGGAAGTGCACCAGCGCGCGCAGCGGCCGCGCGCGCAACCGCAGGCGCTTGAGTCGCAACTGCGCGCTGACGAGGAACTGGTGCTGTTCGATGCGCATCATCCGATGCACGCCCACGGCTTCAGTCTGAATGCCGCCCGCGGCCTGTTTGGCGGCGGGACGGTGGCTTACACGGCTTTGCAGCTGCTGGCGTGGCTGGGCGCAAAGACGGTCTACCTGCATGGCCTGGATCTGACGGCCACCGCGGGCCCGCGTTTTTATGAAAGCGCCGGCGCGCAGTTGCCTACCGCGCTGGACCGCCAGTTTGCGGGACACATCGAACCCGCGTTCCGGCAGGCCGGCAAGCTACTGCGGGCGCGGGGCGTCCAGGTCTACAACCTGTCGCTGCTGAGCCGGCTGGGCGACGACGTATTTGAAAAACGGCATTGGAGTTGTTTGCTTGAAGCTCCCTCCCTGCAACCGCCGACGAGACCCGAATCATGAAGATCCTCTATACCAATTTCCACCAGGGCGATGGCGGCGGCCACACGACGTACGTGATGTCGCTGGCGCGTATCCTGTGCCAGAAATCGCAGGTCATGGTCGGCGCGCCGCGCAAGAGCCGGCTGCTGGCCGAAGCCGAGGCCCTGCCCGGCCTGCGCACCGTTGACCTCGAATTCAAGGGCAGCCTGTTCGAACAGCTTGCCGCGCTGCGCCGCCTGCGCCACCTGGTGCGCCAGGAACAGTTCGACGTCATCCACGTCAACGGTTCCGCGGATCACCGGCTGTGCATGCTGGCCACCATGGGCATGGGACGTAAGCGCCCGTTCATCGTGTATACGCAGCACAACGACCGCGACGCCAACAGCCTGGGCGTGCGCGTGCGGGCCAAGTGGGGCACCAACCGTGTCATCTGCGTGTGCAGCCACACGTTCCGGCGCATGCGGCAATCGGTGTTCCGCAACGAAGATCTGCGCGTGGTGCACAACGGCGTGGACACCCAGAAGTACCGTCCGGCCTGCCGCACGGAAACCGTCAACGCGCGCACGCGCTTTCTGCCGCCCGCGCTGCGCGACCGGCTGGTGATCGGCAGCAATGCCGGCACGGCGGACTACAAGAGCTGGATCGACATGGTGGCGGCCGTGTCCCTGCTGCCCGCCGGGCAGCGCGAGCAGGTCGCCATCCTGATCGCGGGCGCGATGCCGGGCGACGACATGCTCAACCAGGTTGCCGGATTGGGCATGCAGGATCAGGTGGTCTTCACCGGCATGCTCGACAACGTCGAGCCGGTGCTGGCGGCACTGGATGTGGGGTTTGTGCTGTCGTCGCGGCTGGAGACGATTTCGTTCGCGTGCCGCGAGATGATGGCCGCGGGCAAGCCGGTCATCGTGACGAGCGTGGGCGGTCTGACGGAAAACGTCACCGAAGGCCGCAATGGCTGGATCGTGCCGCCCGGGTCCCCGGAATCGGTGGCCCGGACGCTGTCGGAAATTCTGGCGAACCGCGGCGTGCTGCACGCCATGGGCGTGGATGCGCGCAGCACGGCGCTCAAGGAGTTCTCGCTGGCGACCTTCGTCGGCAATACCGAACGCGTCTACCGTGAGAACGCCTACGTCAGTAGTGGATCACCGTCCGGATCGACTTACCTTCATGCATCAGATCGAAGGCTTCGTTGATACGGTCCAGCGGCAGCGTGTGGGTGACGAAGGGGTCCAGATCGATCTTGCCGCTCATCGCGTCTTCGACCATGCCCGGCAGTTGCGTGCGGCCCTTGACGCCGCCGAACGCTGAACCGCGCCACACGCGGCCCGTCACCAGCTGGAACGGACGCGTGCTGATTTCCTGACCGGCGCCGGCCACGCCGATGATGATGCTCTCGCCCCAACCCTTGTGGCAGCATTCCAGCGCGGCGCGCATCACGTGCACGTTGCCGATGCATTCGAACGAGAAGTCCACGCCGCCGTCGGTCAGTTCGACGATGACTTCCTGGATGGGCTTGTCGTAGTCCTTGGGATTGATGCAGTCGGTCGCGCCCATGGCGCTGGCCAGCACGAACTTGTTCGGGTTGGTGTCGACGGCGATGATGCGGCCGGCCTTGGCTTGCACCGCGCCCTGGATGACCGCCAGGCCGATGCCGCCCAGCCCGAACACCGCGACGGTGTCGCCTTCCTTGACCTTGGCGGTGTTGTGCACCGCGCCGATGCCGGTCGTCACGCCGCAGCCCAGCAGGCAGACCTTTTCATGCGGGGCCGCCGGGTTGATCTTGGCCAGCGAGATTTCGTTGACCACGGTGTACTCGCTGAACGTCGAGCAGCCCATGTAGTGATACAGCGGCTTGCCTTCGTAGCTGAAGCGCGACGTGCCGTCCGGCATGACGCCCTTGCCCTGCGTGGCGCGCACTTTCTGGCACAGGTTGGTCTTGCCCGACAGGCAGAACTTGCACTCGCGGCATTCGGCCGTGTAGAGCGGAATGACGTGATCGCCGGGTTTCAGCGAGGTCACGCCTTCGCCCACTTCCACCACCACGCCCGCGCCTTCGTGACCCAGTACGGCGGGGAACAGGCCTTCGGGATCGTCGCCGCTCAGCGTGAAGGCGTCCGTGTGGCAGACGCCCGTGTGCGTGATCTGCACCAGCACTTCGCCGCGCTGCGGGGGCGCGACGTCGATTTCAACGATTTCCAGGGGCTTGCCGGGGCCGAATGCGACTGCTGCGCGTGATTTCATAGCGATGCTCCACGTAGATGGGTTTATTTCAGATAGGAACGGACGATGCGCATGAGGTCATCGATCTGCGATTCGGTCTCGGGCCTGGGGTCCGGCGGACTTTTCTGAGCAGACTGCAGGAACGTTTCCCGCAGATGACTCTCCAGCACTTCGGCCATCAGGCCGTTCGTGGCGCCGCGCAGCGCCGCGAGCTGCTGCAGCAGCGCGCCGCATTCCGTGCCTTCGTTCACCGCGCGTTCCAATGCTAACGCCTGCCCTTGAATGCGGCGCAAGCGGGTGACAACGCGTTTCTTTTCGTCTGGGGAGTGCGGCACGGCAGGCTCCGATTCGATACAGGGGGGGAGTATACGGATTCCGGGGCGGCGCGTCCAGGGCACCTATAATTTCGCCTGTCTTCCGCCCGATCCTAAAGGACGCATCCGTGACCATGACCCCCTCCGACGTGCGGCTGTACCGGGCCGCGGACTATCCCCGCATGCCGTGGCGCAATGGCGGGGGCACGACCCAGGAAGTTGCCTGCAACCCCGGCGGCAATACGGCGTCGTTCGGCTGGCGTCTTTCGCTGGCCGATGTGGCGCAAGATGGCGGCTTTTCTGCCTTTGGCGGCTACCAGCGCATCATCACCGTGCTGGAAGGCCACGGCATCGAACTGACGGTGGACGGGCAGCGCCAGCCGCCGCTGGCGCCGCGCACGGCGTATGCGTTTTCCGGCGACGCGCAGGTGGCGTGCCGTCTGCTCGACGGCCCGATCCGCGACTTCAATCTGATCTACGCGCCCGGCCGGTGGCACGCCCGCCTGCAATGGGTGCGCGGCGCGCAGTCCTGGGTGTTTCACAGCAGCGCGTCGAGCGTGCTGGTGTTCAATGCCGGTGACGGTCTGACGGTTGAGCTGGACGGCGCGCAGCATCGGCTGGCCTCGCGCTACGATTGCCTGCACGCCGAAGGGCGGGACTGGCTTGGCCAGTATCGTCTTAGCGCGGAACACGGCATCGACGCGTGTGTCATTGAACTGTCGCCGCGCGCGGTCTGATGCGCGCCGCGCGGCTGTAAACAACGCGTCAGCGCCACCAAAGCCAAGACAACAGCGCATCAACGGCGCTTCGAAAAAGGGGTGTGCATGCGGATCTGCATGATGGAAGGCCCGGCGGGGCTGATGCCGGAAGGCGCGAACTGGGAAGGCATCGCCGGTCGCATCGACGAATTGGCGCCTGACCTGCTGGTCACCAACGAGATGCCGTTCGGCCCCTGGCTGGCGGCGTCGCCGTCCTATGACGCCGCGCTGGCCGCCGAGTCGGTGCGCATCCACGAGGTGGGTCTTGCCGCGTTGGCGGCGCTGAACGTGCCTGCCATCGTGTCTTCACGCCCTGTGTCCGCCGGCGAGCGGCTTGCCAATGAAGCCTTCGCGTTGCAGGACGGGCGCTATGCGGCGCTGCATCACAAACAGTATTTTCCGCAGGAACCGGGCTTTTTCGAGGCGGCCTGGTTTCACAGTGCGCGGGACGGGTTCGAGGTCGCCGACGTGGGCGGCATTCGCGTCGGCGTGCTGCTGTGCACCGAGCTGATGTTCAACGAACGCGCGCGCCGCTATGGCCGCGATGGGGCCGAGCTGATCGTCGTGCCGCGCGCCAGCGGCGCGTCGCGCGGCCGTTGGCTGACCGCCGGCGCCATGGCCGCGCTGGTGTCCGGCTGCTATGTGGTCAGCTCGAACCGTGCCGGGCGCACGCCCGAGGGACAGGTGTTCGGCGGCGTGGCGTTTGCGTTCCAGCCGGGGGGCGAGCCGCTGGCGCAAAGCACCGATACGGAGTCCATCGTGGCGTTCGACGTGGACCCCGCCCGGTCGCGGGCGCAGCAGGCGCTGTATCCCTGCTACGTGAAGGAATAGTCCCGGGACGGGCGCCAGGAACAGCGCCCGCGCCCGGGCATGCCGCCATCAGGCCGGCAACAGCGCCGGCTGGCCGTAGGCGGGCACCGCCTGCTGCGCGGCGCCTTGTCCCTGCGCCGGCAGTCGGAATGCGCTGACCGCCGACTGCAGCCGCTGGGCCTGCGTTTCCAGCGACGACGCGGCCGCCGCCGCTTCCTCGACCAGCGCCGCGTTCTGCTGCGTCACCTGGTCCATCTGCGTGACGGCGGTATTGACCTGGTCGATGCCGGTCACCTGCTCGTTGGACGCGGTGGCGATGTCGTTCACCAGCATCGTCAGCCGTTCGATGGTCTCCAGGATCTCGGTCATCGTCAGGCCCGCGGCTTCGACCTGCGCCGAGCCGGCCTGCACCGTGGCGCCGGAGGCATCGAGCAATTGCTTGATCTCCTTGGCGGCGCTGGCGCTGCGCTGGGCCAGCGACCGGACCTCGGCGGCCACCACGGCAAAGCCCTTGCCTTCCTCGCCTGCGCGGGCCGCTTCCACCGCCGCGTTCAGGGCCAGGATGTTGGTCTGGAACGCAATCCCGTCGATCACGCCAACGATGTCCTCGATGCGGCTGGAATCCTGCGCGATCTCGCGCATCGTGCTGACCGCAGCCTGCACGGCGTCGCCGCCGCGCTGCACCACCTCGGACGCGGTGCTGGCCATTTCGTTGGCCAGCCGGGCGTTTTCGGCATTGCTGGTCACGGTGGACAGCAGTTGCTCCATGCTGGCCGCGGTTTCCTCCAGCGACGCCGCCTGTTGTTCGGTACGGCTGGACAGGTCCTGGTTGCCCGCCGCGATCTCGCTGGAGCCCGTGTTGATTTCGACCACGCCGTCGCGCACGGCATGCACGGTGCGCACCAGGCTGGCCTGCATTTCCTGAAGGAAGGGGATTATCTGGCCCACGCAGTTCTTGCCGAACGACGGAATCGGCGTGGTCAGGTCGCCGCCCGAGATGCGCTGGAAATGGCCCTTGATCGAATCCAGCGGACGTTTGACGAAATACACGACGTAGCGGTCGCCAAGGATCAGCAGCAGCAGGCAGATGCCCAGCACCACGCCCATGCCGACGTAGGCCTGGCTGCGGTTCGCGTCGGCGTCGGCCCAGAGCTGGATTTCGCGTGCCTTGGCGTACGCCTCGTATTCCTCCATGCTTTTGCCGAAACTGCGGCTGGCTGTGACGACCGGCCCGGCCGCCTGGGCGCGGGCCTTGTCCACCGCTCCCGCTTCCAGATGCTGGCGCTGCACGGTAATGCCCTCCGCCAGCGCATCAAAGCCGGAACGCATGGCGTCCAGCAGCGCCGCCGGCGCGTCGCGGCGGGCCAGCTCGATGAACTGCGCCTGCTGCTTTCTGGCTTCGGCCAGCGCCGTGTCGATGCTGCGCCCTTCTGCCGCGGCCTGATCCTTCTGGCCCTCGGCCACATATTCCAGCTGGCGCGACAGCCGCAGCCGGGCGCGCATGATCTGGTCGTTGACGCGGGAAAGCGCGGACACCTCGTGCAGGAGTTCGTTGCTGGCTGCGAGCGCTTCGCCGGCGCTGCGCAGCCCATGGACGCTGATGGCCGACAAGCCGGCGATGAAGAGGCTGATCACGAGCAAGGTGCCCAGGATCATGCGGCGGATGGTGATGTCTTTCAGAAACTGTGTCATGCGCGTCGTCCCAAAGGTGCAGCAAGCCTGCATAAGGACAACGGCCCCGCCAGAACCATATTTAGCGGATGTTGCACATCTTACGAATATGACGTCCGTGCGGTTGAATATATCGACATGAACGGCAACAGTGTTGCGTGATTACGTTGTCATTGGACCGCCGGCGCGTCAGCGCGACGCCGGCGTCTGTACCGGTTCACTCGCGTCGAACCGCAGGCGGGCAAAGCTGGCGATGCAGGCCAGCCCGGCGCACAGGCCGCCCAGCCACAGGGCGGCGATGGCGCCGTGCGTGGTCGACACGTTGAAACACGCGGCGACCATGGCCGCGCCCGTGGCCTGTCCCAAGAGGCGCACCGTGCCGATCATGCCGCTGGCGCCGCCCGCGCGCGACGCCGGGGCGGAGGTCATGATGGCCCGCAGGTTGGGCGACTGGAAAAAGCCAAAGCCCGCGCCGCAGATCGCCATGCGCCACGAAATGTCCAGCACCGACGGGTCGGCCGGCATCAGCGCCAGCAACGCCATGCCCAGCGCCAGAAGGGCAAGCCCCACGCCGCCCAGCATGCCTGCGGGATAACTGTCGGACAGCCGCCCCGCGATCGGCGCCATGAAGGCCACGACGACGGGCCATGGCGTGATGAGAAAGCCGGTCTGGACCTGGCTGTAGCCCAGCACCGACTGGAACAGGAACGGCAGCGACACGAAGGCCAGCGCCTGGGCGGCGAACGCGCACACCGCGGTGGCTGCGGACAACGCAAACAAGGGGCGGCGCAGCAGGTCCACCGCCAGGATGGGTGCGGGGTGGCCGGCCTGGCGCCGCATCAGCAGCCAGAGGCTGGCGGCCGCCAGACCGCCTTCCAGCGCCACGCGCGGCCACGGCGCGCCGTGCGCAAGTTCATTGGTCGCCAGGACAAGCAGCCCCAGCGCCATGGCGCACAGCAGCGCGGCCAAGCCGTCGAACCCGTGGCCGGAGCGCGTGGTGTCGGGCAGGCCGCGCAGGGCCAGCACCGCCGCCAGGATGCCGATGGGGAAATTGACGAGAAACAGCCAGTGCCAGGACCCGAGCAGCAGGATGGCCGACGCCACGGTCGGCCCGCCGGCAAACGACAGTCCGACCACCATGGCGTTCAAGCCCAGTCCGCGGCCCAGCATGTGCGAGGGGTAGATGAAGCGCAGCAGCGCGCCGTTCACGCTCATCACCCCGGCCGCGCCCAGCCCCTGCAGGATGCGCGTGGCCACCAGCACGGGCAGGGAAGGCGCCAGGCCGCTTGCCAGCGAGGCCAGCGTGAACACCGCGAGCCCGACGATGTAGACGCGCCGGTGTCCCAGGATCTCGCCCAGCGCGGCCGCCGGCAGCAGGCCCGCCACCATCGCCAACTGATAACCGCTGATCACCCAGATCGAACCCGCCTCGCTGGCCTGCAGGTCGCGCGCGATGGTCGGCAACGCGGTATTGGCGATGGCCGTGTCCAGACTGGCCATGCAGACCGCCAGCATGACGGCGATGAGAGCGCCCAGGCGTTCGGCGGCGGGCAGGCCGACGCCGGCCGGATAGACGGTACTACGGGAGAACGAGAGCATGAATGGGCTGCGCTGCGAGGGGCGTCCGGGCAAAGCGTCCGGAGTCGTAGGGTCAGATTCTAATGCGGTCTGCCTGCTTGAACCCCGAGCGTGCCGTGATTATCGGTTTGGATAATCCCCGCGCAATTGTCACGTAATGAAACTGCTCAGAAAATTCAATCACAACAATATGTACAACGAAATTTCGGGTCGTCGCAGAGGAGACATCAATTACTGCAGTGCGATATTCCGGGCTGATTCGTTAATAATCGTAATAAATACCCCCTGAATAAGAAACTATTTGGTGCCGCATACCAATATTTGGACGTACGATTATCCGCAGCAAGATTGATGGTGCAACCGTATACCGTGGAGGCATTTTTCATGAAACGCTCGACCATTCGCGCAGCGACTTTGTGTTTGTTTATCGGTGGTGCGGCGCCCGGCATTGCGCTCGCTCAGACGGCCACCGCCAATTTCAACGTCACGCTCACCATTACCGCCAATTGCGTCATTTCCGCGACTGACCTCAATTTCGGCAGCCAGGGCGTGCTGAATACCGCGGTCACCGGCAATACCAATCTTTCCGTTACTTGCAGCAATACCACGCCGTATACCGTTGGCCTTAATGCGGGTACGGGCACGGGTTCGACGGAAACGCAACGGTTCATGAGCGGCGCCGGCGCCAATACCGCGACGGTGGCTTACCAGCTCTACAAACCGGGCAGCACAACGGTCGTGTGGGGCGACGCCGACGTGGCGGCCCGGGTAGGCGGCACCGGCACCGGCGCCGCGCAGCCCATCCAGGTGAACGGCGTCGTGCCCGCGCAGACCACGCCCGCGCCTGGCACCTACTCTTCCACGGTCACCGCGACGGTCTACTTCTAAGGGAGCCGCCCGATGCGGATGTTTTTACGGGCGCTGCTCGCGGCCTGCCTGGCGGGCTGTGGCGGCGCAGCGGTGGCGGCTGCCCTGCAGATTTCTCCGGTGCTGGTCGAGCTTGCGCCCACGCAAGGGGCAAGCGGCATCATGCTGCGCAATCCGGGTTCCACGCCGATCTATGGCCAGGTGCGCATCTACGGCTGGGAACAGGCGGATGGCGATGACGTGTTGTCGCCCACAGAGGTCATCCAGGCCAGTCCGCCCATCATCCAGGTGCCGCCGGGCGGCGAGCAACTGGTGCGGCTGGTGCGCGTGTCCAAGGACGCGCCGCCGCTGCAGCAGGGCTTTCGGCTGATCATCGACGAGATTCCGGATCCGTCATCGCCCGGCGTGAACGGCGTGGTGCTGCGCCTGCGCTATTCGGTGCCGGTGTTCGTGGCGGGCATGACGCCGTCTCCCGAGCCCGAACTTGCGTGGCGCGTGGAACGGTCAGGCGGCGACTGGGTGGTGCGGCTGTCCAATAGCGGCAGCCGCTATGCGCAGGTGGCCGCGCTGCAAATCCTGAATGCGGCAGGCAAGCCGGTGGCCGAGATGGAGGGGCTGCTGGGCTATGCGCTGGCCAACAGTGCGCGCCAATGGAACATCCCGGGTAAGCAGGGCGCAGCCGGGCCGGTGAAGATCAGGGCAATGATCAACGGCGACATGGTCACCGTCAGTCCGCGTTGACAGCATGACCGCGTTCCGGTGCGCCGCATGGTCCGCCGGCAACCACAGAAGGGCAGTCTATGGCATTGCGCGCTACCCGTCACCGCGGGCAACGCGCCTTGGGTCTCGCACTCTTCCTGCTGGGTGCGCCGGCCCTGGCGGCGGATACGCCCGATCAACTGGTCTCGTTCGGCAGCATCGCCGAGCGCGACGTGTACCTGGAGGTCAGCATCAACGGCGTGAACACATCCCAGCTGCTGCGCTTTCACGACACGCACGGGCGCCTGTCCGTCAGCGGCGCCGCGCTGCGATCGCTGGGCGTGGACCTGTCCGCGATCGGCATGCCCGATACGCGCGAAGTCAGCCTGGATGCCGTGGCGGGCTTGCGCTACGTGTACAACCCGGCGGCGCAGACGGTGGACCTGGTGCTGCCCGACTCCCTGCGCATGCCGTACGAGGTGAACACGCGCGGCCTGCCCGCCACGCCGCTCGCGACGGCCGGGCGCGGCGTGGTGGTGAACTACGACGCTTATGCGCAGACCGACTACGAGTACGGGCTGTCGCTGTATTCCGAACAGCGCTACTTCGATTCGAACGGCGTGTTCAGCAATTCCGGCACGGCGTATCTGGGCGGGCGCGGTGATGAATACGTGCGCTACGACACGTTCTGGACGCGATCGGACCAGGAGACCCTGCGCACGCTGCGCCTGGGCGACACCATCACCTCGTCGCTGAACTGGTCGCGGTCGGTGCGCGTGGCCGGCGTTCAATGGGGCCGCAACTTTGCACTGCGCCCGGACCTGGTCACGTTTCCGGTGTCGTCGCTGAGCGCGTCGTCGGTCGTGCCGTCGTCGGTATCCCTGTTCGTCAATGGCGTGCAGCAGTATTCGGGCAACGTGCCGCCCGGGCCGTTCGTGGTCAACCAGATACCGGGCATCACCGGCGCGGGCCAGGCCACGCTGATCACGCGCGACGCGCTGGGCCGCACGGTCAGCACGTCGGTGCCGTTGTACATCGACCCGCGGATGCTGGCGGCGGGGCTGTCCAGCTGGTCGGTCGAGGCGGGCTTTGTGCGCCGCCAGTTCAGCGTGCGCTCGTTCGACTACGACAGCAAGCCGGTGCTGACCGCGTCGGGCCGCTATGGTTACACAGACGACTTGACCCTGGAGGCGCACACCGAGGCCGGCCCGGGGCTGTATAACGCAGGCGCCGGCGCGATGGTGAAGCTGGGGCAGCTGGGCGTGCTGAGCGGCTCGCTTTCCGGCAGCGCGGGCGACTTCAGCGGCGGACAGGTGAGCCTGGGCTACCAGTACGTGCGGCCGGAATTCAGCGTGGATACGCAGGCCACACGCCTGATCGGCAACTATGGCGACCTGGGCTCGCGCGAGGACGCGCCGGTGCCGCGCCAGACCGAGCGCGTGACGGTGTCGATGCCGCTGGGCCGCTCGCAAAGCGTGGCGCTCAGCTACATCGGCTACCGCATGCCGAACGTGCCGATGGCAAAGGTGGGGTCGGCCTCGTACACGGCCAACCTGCACAGCCGCGTGGTCCTGACGCTGAGCGCGTACAAGGATTTTTCGCAATCGAATTCGGAAGGCGTGTTCCTGGGCCTGGCGGTGATGCTGGGCGAGCGCGCGCAGGCCGGCGTGTCGATCGGCCGCCAAGCCGGCGAGGACACCTACAGCGTCAGCGCGCAGAGCAGCGTGCCTTACGAGGGCGGCTGGGGGTGGGCGGTGCAGAATGGCCGCAGCGGCGGCATGCAGCTCAACCAGGGCCAGCTCCAGTATCTGGGCCAGTACGGGCTGGTGAGCGGGCTGGTGCAGGACTACGGCGGCAGGACGCAGGCGTCGGTGCAGGCGTCCGGGTCGCTGGTGATGATGGACGGCACCGTGATCCCGTCGCGCCGCATCAACGACAGCTTCGCGCTGGTCTCCACCGAGGGTACGGCCGATGTCGCGGTGCTGCACGAAAACCGCCGGCTGGGCCGCACCAATGGCAGCGGCCACCTGCTGGTGCCGGACCTGAATGCCTACCAGACCAACCGCATCTCCATCGACCCGGAAGACCTGCCCGTGGACGTGCGGCTGGACTCGACGCGGGCGGTCGTCGTGCCGCAGTCCGGCGCCGGCGTGCTGACCACGTTCAAGGTGGAAAAGTACGACGCGGCCTCGGTGATTCTGACCCTGCCGGACGGGGCCTTCGTGCCGGTCGGGGCGGAGGTCGCCCACATCGAGAGCGGCAAGCGCACGGTGGTGGGCTACGACGGCCTGACGTTCGTGGAGGACGTGGGGGCCACCAACCGGTTGCGGGTGCGCGGGGGCGGCGTGTCGTGCGAGGCCGTGTTCGATTACGCGCGCTCGGATGCCGATCCGCTACCGACGCTGGGACCGATCGTGTGCGAGCCATTCAAACGAGAGCAACCATGAGGATCGCACTGCTGCTGGCCGCCCTGTGCGCATGCGCGGGGTACGCGGGAACCGCGCAGGCAAACACCTGCGCGCTGTCGGCGGGCACGACCGCCACGCTGGACTTCGGTACGGTCAACCCCTTGCTGCCGGGGGACACGGTGGCGGACGGAACGGTCGCCGTGACCTGCAATTTCTCGCTGCTCGCCATCGGCGCGCGCCTGTGCTTCAGTCTGGGCGTGGGCAATACCAGTCCGTCCATCGCGGCGCGCGCCCTGGGCGCGGGCACGAACCGCATGAACTACAACCTGTACACGGACGCGGCGCGGACCCAGATTTGGGGCGCGGCGACCGCCGGGCAACCCACGTCGCAGACGATGACCGGCCCGCTGCTGGGGGGCGGCAACGTGTCGACCACCTTCCGGTTCTACGGCAAGCTTCCGGGCGGGCAGTCCACCGTGAGAACCGTGAACAACGCCAACACGGTCTACAGCGAAACCTATGCCACGACTGGCACGCTGGACGTGCTGTTCGGCCTGCTGTCGGGCCTGTCGAATTGCCCGCTGGCGGCGCCGACCCAGCGCATCACGATACCCCTGGTGGTGCGCACGACCGTGCAGAAGAACTGCACCATCAACGCGACGGACATGGCGTTTCCCCCGCGCGGCGTGCTGAACGCCGCGGTCACGGCCAACAGCCAGATCACCGTCCGATGCACCAACGCCAACGCCTTCTCGGTGGCCTTGAACGGCGGCTCGGTCGCCGGCAACGTGCTGGCGCGCAAGATGAAGCACACGACCGCCGCCGACACGGTGAATTATCAGCTTTACCAGGACGCGGCCTACGGCACCGTCTGGGGCGATGCCTCGGGCGGCGGGCCGCGGGCGGGCGTGGGCACGGGCGCCAACCAGACCTTCACGGTGTATGGCCGCGTGCCTGCGCAGACGACGCCCCGGCCCGGCACTTACCGCGACGTCGTCACCGCCACGATCACGTTCTGATCGCGCGGCGTTGCGGCCACGCCCGGTCAGGCATTCACGCGCCGCATCAGGACTCGACAGGCGCCGCTCGCGGCTTGACCGGCCAGAACAGCGCTGCCGGGCGCCGCAGGATCCGGCGGCGCACGCCAGCGGTCAACGACATGCGATCGTCGCGGCCCATCCCGCGCGACGCCAGCGCCACGTTGAAGGCCAGCGCGAAACTGACGATGACGTTCAGCGCGCCCGTCGCCGCGGTGCCCGCCACGGCCAGCCAGAACACCTGCGTATGCACGAGTTCCCAGCCCAGCGTTGCAACTGCGGCCGCGATCTGTCCGGCGCTGAGCGACACATGGCGCACCTCCAGCTCCGATCCCAGCGCGCTGACTAGTGCCGGCAGCAGGCCCAGCATCAGTCCCAGCGACACGTTGGCGGCGATCTGCGAGACGTTGCGCCGCCAGAAGCCCGCCCAACGCACGGCGCCGCGCGCCCCGAGAAGGTGGCGGGTGCGCCGGCCGTACGCCATGACGTCGTGCACGCGATGCAGCGCGAACCAGTTGTCGGCCCAACCGGCGATCAGGCTGGACACCCAGATCAATGCGCCGGTCACCGCGGCATACAGCGGGGTCGGTCCCCAGAACGACAGCGATTGCAGCGTGTCATGCGCCTTGTCGGCATCGATGAGCGGCTGCTCCAGGAACCGCATTGCCAGCCATTGAATCGCCCAGGCCAGCGGAAACACCACGGCCAGGTTGCCCGCGATCGCGGCGGCGTTCGAGCGCAACATCGCCAGCGTGTCGTCCACGAATGCCTCGCGCCCGTCGGGCGAGTAGGCCGCGTCCAGCCGGCGGGCCAGCGCCGGTCCCGTCATGGCCGGCTGCTTGGTCGCAAGCGTGAAATGCGCGAACTGGATCACGAGAAAACTGCCGGCGTAGTTCAGCGCGTTCAGCAGGCCTTCCACCCACTTGTCCAGGTGGGCCGACGTGATGATGAACTTCACATAGACCGTGAACGCCACGACAAAGCCGCCGCCCATGGATGCCTTGACCATGTCCATGTATTCCAGCGTGTCGCGCGCGATGTAGTGTTCGCCGGTCTCGGCGCTGCGGTCCATCACGCGCCGCGCCAGTTGGGCGAGCGACGACGCCGCCAAGTGCCGGATGCTGCCGCGCGCCAGCGTGCAGCGGATCAGCTCGGCGATCAGGAACGCGTACCGGTGGCGCTGCGTCGGATCGATCCACACGCCCAGCAGCAGCTCGATGCGCGCCAGGCGCAGCTTCATGCACTCGATCTGGTAGACCACGTCGACCGCGACGCCATTGCGCTTGAGTTCCTCGTAGACGGCGTCACCCGCCGCGCGACAGTCGTCCAACAAGGCGCGCAGCACGTTCAGGCGCTGGCCCACCACCTCGCGCGGTGTGTCCGGCGTGCTGTCGAACAGTTCTGCTGCCGTGGCCTCCAGCGTGAAGAACGGCGACTCGTCCACGTGGCCCGGCACACGGGAGCGGATGTCCTGGCTAAGCCCGACGGCGCGTACCTGGCTGACGAGCACCTGCATGCTGCTGGTCAGCGCTTGATCCAGCCGCTGGGCAAGCGCGTCCGGCGTGGGGGCAGGCAACGCATCGGCTGCCTGCGCCAAGCTGTGCGCTTCCAGACGCAGCAACGCGCGCACGCGCGCCAGCGTCTCGTCGTCCAGCGACTCGATCCATTGCGCGTCGCCCGCGCGGCGAAACAGCAGCGTGAAGAGGCCCGACATATCGCCCTGATTGACGGTCGGCGGCAGCATCCAGGCCACGATGCGGCGCCAGAACTCACCCCAGAATCCAGGGCGCGAGGCGACGCCGGTATCGCACAGGAGGGCGGTGGGGTCGTTGTCCACCAGCACCGAGCGCAGCGTGGCCGCCGTGCGGGCCGCCACAGTGGGATTGCGTTCCAGCACCTGCAGCAGGTAGCGCAGGCGGGCATGGCGCGGGTCGCGCCCGTCGTCCTGCGCCGGTTCGCCGTCCGGCCGGTTCAGCCAGCGGCCAAGATCGACCAGCCACAGATTGCGTTCGGCCAGTGGGGCTTGGGGATCGGCAGAGGACAGGATGACGTCGAGCTGCGGCCCGCCACGCCGCCAGGCCCGCCAGTTGCGCCACAAAGAGGTAAGCATGGTCGGACCTCGCGCGTCATCGGGTATCGGGGGCGCGGCGCAGCGAGAAACCCTGCGCCTCGTTCATGGCCAGGTAGCTGACGTTGCGCGACACCACGGGCGGCTTGTCGCCCGCGTGCAGTGCGCGCACCTCGTCCAGCACCATCTTGTCGGCCAGTGTCATGCGGTCGATCATCCGCAGGTACTGCATCCAGCTTTCCACCAGGAAGACCTCGCGCCAGACGCCTTCGCGCTCCAGGTCGCGGAACAGCTGCCACTGCTGCGCGCCATTGCGCAGCCGCAAGAGGCGCAGCGGCCGGGCGGCGTGGATCAGCGCGGCCAGCTTGTCCGGATTGACCAGGTATTCCACCGCAACCAGCACCGCGCCGCGCTGCGTGTTGAAGCCAGCGTCGGCCAGGGCCGGTTCGGTGTCGTCGGCGCGGGTGAGCGATCGCGCGTCCACCTGTTCCGGCAGGCGCGAGCGGTACAGCAGCGCCACGGTGACGCCCAGCACGATGCCGGCGGCCGACATCGCGCCGGACACGCCCATCGTGCCCGCGAAATGGCCCCACATGAACGAGCCCGCCGCCAGGCCGCCAAAGATCGCGGTCTGGTACAGCGCCAGCGCGCGCGCCTTCACCCAGTCCGGCACAAGCAGCTGCACGGTCGTGTTGTAGGTGGCCAGCACGCCGATCCAGCAGCCGCCCGACAGCAGCAGCGCCGGAAACGCGACCCACAGCGTATCGGTCAGGCCCAGCGCCAGCAGGCAGGCGGCCAGCAGCGCGGCGGCCACGCTGATCAGGCCGCCGGATCCCCACGCCGCGCGCGCCCGGCGCACCAGGACGCTGCCCAGGATGGCGCCCACGCCCAACGCGCCGAGCATGTAGCCGTACAGCAGCGCGCTGCCGCTTTCGTGCTCGTGCGCCAGCAGTGGCAGCAGTGCCCACAGCGCGCTGGCCGACAGGCCGAAGGCGAACGAGCGCAGCATCACCACGCGCGTCACGGTCGAGTGCTGTGTGTAGCGCAGCGCGGCGACCACGCCTTCGAAGAGGCCTTCGGGCGGTAGCCGGCGCACGGGCAAGTCGCGCTTCCAGCGCCAGATCGCCCAGATCAGGCCGCCGTAGCAGAAACAGTTCAGCAGAAAGACCCAGGACGTGCCCAGCGCGCCCAGCAGCAGGCCGCCGATGGCCGGCCCCACCGCCCGCGCCACATTGAAGTTGACGCTGTTCAACAGCACGGCGCTGCCGACGTGCTCGCGCGGCACCTGTTCGCCCACGGCGGCCTGCCACGCCGGCGTGACGACCGCGCTGCCGATGGCGATGCAGAACACCGATGCGATCAGCGTGATGGGGTGCAGCAATCCCGCGAAGGCCAGAATGGTGATGAAGACGCCGCCCGCCAGCTCCAGCAGCATGCCCGCAAGCATCACCTTGCGGCGGTCGTGGTTGTCAGCCAGCACCCCGGTCAGGATCGACAGGGCGACCAGCGGAAACGCCGCCGCCACCTGGATCATCGCGACCATCAGCGGGCTGCTCTGCTCCGTGGTGATGACCCACGCCGCGGCCACCGATTGCGCCCAGGTGCCCAGATTGGCAAACAGGTTGGCGATCCAGATGACGCGAAAGGCGGGGAAAGCGAGTGGGGAAAGCGTGCTGACCTGAAGGACAGGCGCGGGCGCGGCCGGGGGGGGCGCCGGCAGGTCGGTCGAAGCCGAAACGGGCTGCAGCATGGGAACGTGGCCGGACGCGAGGATCGCGCCCGTTCTGGGCTGGGTCGGGGTCGCTCAATGGTACGCCCAAGGCTGGCGGCCGAGGAGGGCGGCACGCGCTTTTCCGGTAACCTGCGCGCTGGCCTTGTTACCGGCCTGGGCGCGGGCGATGCGGCGCCGCTGATGCAGTCGCCACGCCCCACCCTGTTTCACTATTTACGTTTGCTGATTCAATGACCCTGACTTTCAACGGGCGCGCGTTCGCCGCCCTGCTTGCCGTAACCGCCGTGCTGGCGCTGATCGCCACCGTGGGCGCGCCCTATCCCTTCCTGCGTGGTTTCGTGGGCGACGTGGTGGCGGTGGGCTGGGCCTATCTGCTGTACCGCAGCTTCGTCCGCGCGGGCGTGCTGCCGCTGGCCCTGGCCGCGCTGTTCACGGGCTATGCGGTCGAATTGGGCCAGTACCTGGCGCGGCATTTCGGCTGGCGCATCGAGCAGCCGGTGTTGCGCGTGGTGTTCGGCAGCGTGCCGGACTGGTGGGACGTGCTGGCCTACACCGTGGGCTTTGCCATCGTGCTGGCGCTCGCGGGCGGCAACGCCCGCCGTCAGCGGAGCGTGGCGCTGCAAAACGCCCGGATGCAGGCCAGTCTGCGCGCGAGACGCTAGCGGCGTAGCGCCAGCCCGGGAAGGCGTCCCGGGCTTTTCAAGCCAGGGCGTTCAGTCCCTGGCTTTTCCTTCAGCCAGCTTGGCAGACCGTGTCGTCGCGTTGCGTGCGCGCGGCGGGTGCGGCTGCGCGCAGCGGTTGCAGACGGGCATTGCGGAACGGAGCCAGCAGTTCCGCCCAGGACGACGGAAACAGCGGCGTCGCGTGGCGCACCGCGTCGCGGCGGGCGTAGTGGGTGAGCAGTTGTTGACCGATCAGGGCGTCGCCCAGCGGGTGGCGGGTGTTCATGGTATTTCCGTATTGCGTTGAAATTGTATTCATTGTACGCCGTCGACGCGTCTCGGTCCAATTGGCCTTGAGGGGGCCAAGTGCTTGATCTGTTTGAAACTGTCCCTCTTTAATGGGCTTACCTCGGGATTGCCCTAGCGGTCCAAAACAGTAGACGGTATACAATGTTCATCATGGCCGGGCTGAGACAGGCCTGGAATTTCTCCCACTGGACCTGGAGCGAGTCATGGCAGAACTGATGAACCGAGATGAATTCCGCACGGCGCTGGAAAACGCGATCAAGGGCAAGAGCGCAAACGCATCGCCCTTTTCGATCGCCTGGGCCGAGGGCAAGCTGAGCCGCGAGCATCTGTCGCGCTGGGCCGAAAACCACTATCACTACGTCGGCCCCTTCGCCGACTACCTGGGCTACCTGTACGCCCGCACCCCGGACACCTACACCGAGGCCAAGGATTTCCTGCTGGCCAACATGTACGAAGAGGAAATCGGTGGCGACCGCCATACCGATCTGCTGATCCGCTTTGCCGAAGCCTGCGGCACCACCCGCGAACGGGTCACCAATCCGGACAACATGTCGCCCACGACCCGCGCGCTGCAAAGCTGGTGTTATGCCGTGGCAATGCGCGAGGATCCGATCGTGGCGGTGGCAGGCCTGGTGGTGGGCTTGGAATCGCAGGTGCCGTCCATCTACCGCAAGCAGACGCCGACCCTGCGCGAGAAGTACGGCTTCACCGATGAGGAAGTGGAGTTCTTCGACCTGCACATCGTGTCCGACGAGATCCACGGCGAACGCGGCTACCAGATCGTGCTGGAGCACGCCAACACGGTGGACCTGCAACAGCGCTGCCTGAAGATCTGCGAGATCGGCGCGCAGATGCGGCTGCTGTACACCACGGCGCTCTATACCGACTACGTGCAGGACGAGATCAAGCTGCCCGAACTGGGCCTTGCCGCCTGATCGCACGTACCCACCCGGCCCGCCCGGCACGCCCGGGCGGTGCCCGCGCCGCAGAACCTGGACGAAGACCTCATGCCTACCGTTGTGTTTCATAAAGGCGGCCAGACCTACACCGACGTGGTGAAGGACAACACCAACCTGGTGGTGCGGGCCGGCATCAAGCAGTTTCCGTTTCCGCACCTGCGCTACGAATGCGGCATGGGCAAGTGCGCCAAGTGCGCGTGCCGCATCATCGCCGGGGCCGAGCATCTGCCGCCGGTGAACTGGAAGGAAAAAAAGCAGCTGGGCGATCGTGTCGACCAGGGCTACCGGCTGGCGTGCCAGCTTTGGCTCAGCAGCGACATCGAGCTGTCCCAGGACGTGGAGGCATGATGGCGACCGAATCCACCTATGTGATCCTGACCTCCAAGCCCGGGGTGTTCCGTACCGAGGCGGGCGACGGCGCCGACATCATCGAGACCTATGACTACGTGTTCTACGGGCGCGCGCTGGCCGTGTTCAGCATTGCCCGCCTGGAACGTGAGATCAAGCTGGTGGTCACCGAGGAAACGCCGCCCTACGTGGTGAATCACGTGCCGTCCAAATTTCTGGAGAAGTTCTCGTCAGTGGACGCGGCCCGCAAGGAGCTGGCGCACCTGACGCGTTTTGGCAGCATGGCGTCGACGCTGACGCTGCGGTCCGGCGCGCGCGCCGCGGAGCACTGACTATATGGTTCAGATCACGTTCATATCCAACGGCGGCATGGTCGCCACGGCGCCGGAAAACAGCAACCTGCTGCGCGTGTCGCTCAAGGAAAAGGGCGGCATCCCGTTCAAGTGCGGGGGCGGCCTGTGCGGCACCTGCAAGTGCCGGATCGAAGAGGGGCTGGAAAACACCGACGCCATCAAGCCGAAGGAGCGCAAGCATCTGCGGCCGGAAGACTTCGAGGCCGGCTACCGCATGGCCTGCCAGACGTTTGTGAATGGCGACGTGAAGGTGTCGTGGGTGGTGCAGAACGGCAAGGGGATCGTGGTGGGCGCGGCGCCGGGGGCGGTGGAGAAGGTCACGACCTGATGACCTGATGGCGGGGACAGCCGCTCGTCAGTGTTCCGGCGCTCAGGAGCTCAGGCCACCGACGCCTGCTGCGGCGGCTGTTGCGCTTCGGTGTACCCCTTGGCCGCGTTGTGCACGTGCTGGCTGGCCAGAAGCGCCGCCAGGTCGCCGTTGCCTGCAATGACGGCATTCAAGATTTGCGAATGCTCGTCCCAGTTCTGCTTGGCGCGGCGCATGTTGCTGGGCGCGAACAGCAGCGCGGTGCGGTCGCGCAGCGAGCGCATCAGGTCGGTCAGCACCACGTTGCCGCCGATCGTGGCCAGCATTTCGTGGAACTGCGAATTCAGCGCCAGGAACTTGTCCAGCTTCTCGTCGCGCGCCGCTTCCGTGCCTTCGCGTAAAAAGGCCTGCAGGCGCTCCACCGTCTTTTCGTCGCGGCGCTGCGCGGCCAGCTTGGCGTTCAAGCCTTCCAGCGTGGCGCGCACTTCCACCATGTCGTAGGCCACGGCGTCTGACAGTACCGACACGGACGCGCCGCGGCGCGGCTCGATCGTGACCAGGCCTTCGGCGGCCAGCGCGCGCAACGCCTCGCGCACCGGGATGCGGGACACGCCCATTTCCTCGGACAAACGGCCTTCCACGAGGCGGTCGCCCGGTGTGAATTCGCCGCTCAAGATGCGTTCGCGCAGCTTGTCGCGGATGACGGCAAACAACTGCGGATGCTGCTCGCCGATCTTCAGCGGGGAGGAATGCTGTGTCTCGACGGCTTGCGGGCTGACGGGGGAAGTTGTCATGGCGAGCAGGTTTGGCGTAATGGATATAGTCGGCATTGTATTACCGGGTGTAGCCGTCCGTCGCTGGCGGTTTGCCGCATCAGTGCACCCAGAATGACTTCACCAGCACGCCCACCGCGCCCATGGCGCAGGCCACGAGCAGCACGCCGCGCACAGCACGGGGAGGCAGCAGGGTGCGCAGGCGGCTGGAGACCGCGAAACCGGCCAGCAGAAACGGCGCCAGGCTGAGCGCCAACCCGGCGTGGTAGCCCGTGTAACGCTTGGCCAGCGCCAGCATGGCAAGCGAAAAAATGGATCCCAGAAAGAGCACCATGCCCAGCGTGGCGCGCAGCCGGGGCGGCGCGGCGTGCTGCAGCACGATGGCGATGGGCGGGGCGCCCACCGACGTCATCGTGCCCATGATCCCCGAGGCCACGCCCGCCCCGGAGACCCGGCCCGGCGTTGCGGAGAACTTCAGCCCCGCCACGCTGAGCGCGACGGCAACCAAGATCATGCAGGCAAAAAGCAAGCCCAGCGCCTGGGGCGCAAAGCGCGCCATGGCGTAGATCGCGATCAGCGTGCCGACGGCGCGCCCGGCCAGCGCGTAGGAAACGGCCGGCCAATCGATGGCGGCGCGTTCGCGCAGGGCGGTCAAGAGCGAAATGAAGCCGCCCAGGGTCAGGAGCGGGCCGGGCGCCAGTTGCGGGAAGAACATGGCCGCGACGGGCGCGGCAAACATCGCAAACCCCACGCCGCCCACGCCTTGTGCGACGGCCGCGCCAAACACGACGGCTGCCATGGCGGCGTAATGCCACAGATCGGTGCTTGCCAGGGAAGACAACATGTCTAAGGGCGTTGTAATTTCTGTATACGATAGTCTATCGATGAAATCCCACGATGCCAGGAGATTTCGGAAACTTCAGGGTAATCCCTTGTTTTTCAGCTAAAAATCAGGCTGAGACCCGCATTATCGGTTTCCCTAGGCGGTGCATATTTCGGTTGGTATGCCTCATAACGAAATATAGTATACCGACGGTGGCGACCCAACAGCCACGCATTCAAGGGGAATAGCGCATGCAATCCGACGTCGTGCTCACTGCCGCTCATTGGATATACCTGATCAGCGTGGCCGCCATCATCCTGACGATGATCCTGCGAGCCAATGTCGTGGTGCCCTCGGTCACCGGCACGTTCCTGGTCGTGCTGGCGATCACGGGCAATCCGATCAGCGGACTGATCGGCATCTTTTCCGCCAGCTTCGTCGCCGCCAAAGAGCTCTTCAACATCTTTCTGGTCATCACGTTCATGACGGCGCTGCTCAACTCCCTGAAGACGCTGCAGGCGGACGTGCGCATGGTCCAGCCGTTTCGCCGCGTCATGCGGGGCGGGCATTCGTCGTTCGTGATCATCGCCCTCTGTACCTATGTGATCTCGCTGTTCTTCTGGCCGACGCCCGCCGTGCCGCTGGTGTCGGCCATCCTGCTGCCGGCGGCCATCGCGGCCGGGCTGCCGCCGCTGGCCGGCGCCATGGCCATTGCCATCGCGGGGCAGGGCATGGCCCTGTCGTCGGACTACGTGATCGGCGTGGCGCCGAGCATCAGCGCCAAGGCGGCGGGAGCGGCGGTCAGCGCCGCCGTGGTGGCCGACCGCGCGCTCGTGCTGTCGCTGATCACCGGCGCGATCGCGCTGGTGACGGCTTACCTGCTGGTGCGCCGTCACATCGTGCCGGCCGATCCGGCGCTGCTGTCGGCCTGGCAGGCCCGTGCGCAGGACGGCAGTCTGGCGCGCATGGAACAGGCTGGCTCGTTCGACAAGGCCGAACTCGCTCGCGGCACGATGGGCGCCGATCCCGCCCTGCCTGCCGGCCCCGCGCTGAGCGACGAAGAGCGCCGCCGCATCCGCTGGTCCAAGGTGTTTGCCGTGGTGACGCCGTTGGCGTTCCTGGCGGTGATCGCCGTGATGGTGCTGCCCCGGCTGTTCCCGTCGCTGCCCGCCCTGCGCGGCGGCGATGCGGCGGCGCTGGTCGGCGGCGTTGCGTTCGTGGTGATGATGCTGGTGACGTTGGCTGCCGAAGGTCCCCGCAAGATGCTGGACGTCTGCCCGGAGCACGTCACTGACGGCTTCGTGTTCGCCTTCAAGGCAATGGGTTCCGTGCTGCCCATCGCCGGCTTTTTCTTCGTGGGCGCCAATGAGACGGCCGCCCAGATCCTGGGCGTGCCGGCGGCGCAGGCGCCCGGCCTGTTGTTCGAAGTGATCTCCGCCGCGCAGCACCTGATTCCGGAAAACCACTTCCTCGTCGCCTTCGGCGTGCTGCTTGTCGGCATGATCACCGGCATCGACGGCTCCGGCTTTGCCGGCCTGCCGCTCACCGGCACCCTGTCCGGCGCGCTGGGTCCGGTCGTCGGGGTGGACCCCGCGACGCTGGCCGCGGTCGGCCAGATGGGCGCCGTGTGGACGGGCGGCGGCACGCTGATCGCCTGGTCGTCGCTGATTGCGGTGGCGGGGTTTGCGCGGGTGAACGTGCTGTCGCTGGTGCGCGCGCTGCTGCTGCCCGTACTGCTGGCGCTCTTCGTCTCCACGATCTGCGCGGTGCTGATCTGGAGCTGAAAGCCCCGCCCGAATGCAAAAAGGCTCCCGCGCGGGAGCCTTTTTGCTGGCGGCGCGGTGGGGTTTCCACCGATCGCCGCACAGTGATTAAAGTATACAATGTGCTGAAACTGGCCCAGATGCCTCGCGCCCGGCCACGCCGGCCCAGACTCAATCAAGGAAGCGCTCCCGTGGACGATCTCTCGCAGCAACCCTTTTTGAACTACATCGGCGGCAATTGGACGCCCAGCGCTACGGGCAAGACGGCCCCGAACCGCAATCCGGCCGATACGGACGATGTCGTCGGGCATTTCCAGGCGTCCGGCGCCGAAGACGCCCGGCAGGCCGTGCTGGCCGCCGAAGCGGCCTTTGCCGCGTGGCGCGACACGCCGATCTCCAAGCGCGCGGCCATCCTGTTCCGGGCCGCCCAGCACCTGGAAGACAACGCCGACGCCATTGCCCGCGAGCTGACCCGCGAAGAAGGCAAGGGCCTGAATCTGGCCAAGGATGAAGTGCTGCGCTCGGCGCAGACGATCCGGTTCTACGCGGTCGAAGGCCAATCCTTCACGGGCGAGACCTACCCCAACGACGACCCGGACATGATCGTCTACAGCCAGCGCGAGCCGCTGGGCGTGGTCACGGTCATTTCCCCCTGGAATTTCCCCATCTCGATTCCGGCGCGCAAGATCGCGCCGGCCCTCATCATGGGCAACACGGTGGTGTTCAAGCCCTCGTCCGACGCGCCAATGTCGGGCTATCGCCTGACCGAGGCCTTCGTGCGCGCCGGCCTGCCCGCCGGCGTGCTGAACTTTCTGACGGGCCCGGCGGGCGCGGTGGGGGAAGCCATTACGGCGGCGAGCCAGGTGCGGGCCATTTCCTTCACCGGCTCCACGGCCGCCGGCGAGCAGATCCACCGGACGGCGGGCCTGACGACCCGCACGCAGATGGAGCTGGGCGGCAAGAACCCGCTGATCGTCCTGGCCGATGCCGACCTGGACCGCGCGGTGGACCTGGCGGTCAAGGGTGGCTTCTCGTTGAGCGGACAGGCGTGCACCGGCACCAGCCGCGTGCTGGTCGACCGCAAGGTCAGCCAGGCCTATACGGAAAAGCTGCTCGCCAAGATCAAGACGCTGACCATCGGCAACGGGCTTGAGGGAAATTTTGACCTGGGTCCGCTGGCCACCGCCCGCCAGCTCGACAACGTGCTCGGCTACATCGAACTGGGCAAGCAGGAGGCCAAGCACCTGCACGGCGGCGATCGCCTGACGGGCCCCGGCTTTGACCGCGGCTATTACGTGACGCCCGCGCTCTTTGCCGGCGTGACGCAGCAGATGCGCATTGCCCGCGAAGAGATCTTCGGCCCCGTGATCGCGCTGATCGAGGTCGACGGGTATGACGACGCCATCGCGCAGGCCAACGACACGGAATACGGCTTGTCGGCCGCGATTGCCACCACCGACGCGCGCTACGCGCACCGCTTCGCGCGGGACATCCAGGCCGGCACCGTGAAGATCAACCGCACCACCACCGGCAATCTGATCAATGCGCCGTTCGGCGGCCTGAAGCACTCCAGCACCTCGACGTTCCGAGAATCGGGCCGCGTGGGCCTGGAGTTCTACACCCAGATCAAAACCGTCTACCGCGCCGGCTGACGGCTCATCCATCCACAGAGGCTTTGCACATGAAACAGATCTATCGGCTGGAACTTGAAGAGGCGCGCGTCATGGTGCGCGCTGCCATCGCCAAGTCGCAGGAAATCGGCGTGCTGGAGTCGATCTGCATCGTGGACGACGGTGGCTATCCGATTGCGCTGGAGCGCATGGACGGCGCCCGCATCACGGGTCCGCAGATCGCCTGGAACAAGGCGTTCACCGCTGCCGGGCACAAGCGCTCGACCCACCTGTTCAATACGCCGCCCAACGGCCCCGCGCTGCCCGGCAACGAAGCCTTCGGCATCCAGTGGAGCTTCGACGGCAAGTTCGCGGTGTTCGTCGGCGGCTTTCCAATCGTCGTGAACGGCGAGGTGATCGGCGGCGTGGGCCTGAGCGGCGGCAACGGCGAGCAGGACACCAAAGCGGGTCTTGCGGCACTGGCCGCGCTGGGCGAATTGCTGGAGCCGCGCGGCATGAAGGTGCTGGTGGAAGCGGACATCAAGAAATAGGCGAGGGCGCCATGGCATACCGCGTGCACATTCTGGAAACCGAGACCGCCTTCGACGTCGAAGCGGGCGAAACCGTGCTGCAGGCCGCCGAGCGGTCGGCGGTGAAGCTGCCGCACGAATGCACGTTCGGCGGCTGCGGCACGTGCCGCATCAAGCTCGAGTCGGGCACTGTCCGGTACGACGACTACCCGATGGCGCTGACGCCGGAAGAGGCCGAGCAGGGCTACGCGCTGGCGTGCCAGGCGCATCCCATGGGCGACCTGCGCATCAGCGTGGCCAGCAGCCGCCAGGTCTTTCCCGAGGCGCGCCGCATCCCCGCCACGATCCACCGCATCGACGGCTACTGCGACGACGTCATCCACCTGACGCTGGCGCTGCCCGGCGAGGGCCTGGACTACGTGCCCGGGCAGTATATGAACGTGGTGCTGCCCGACGGCGAGACGCGCAGCTTCTCCATGGCCTCGGCGCCCGCCGGCAACCTGATCGACTTCCATGTCCGGCGCATTCCCGGCGGCCGCTACACGGACCAGTGGCTGGGACAGGCCAGCGCAGGCGCGCCCGTGGAGATCGAGGCGCCGCTTGGCGTCTTCAGCTATCACGAGGAAGATTGGCGCCCGCTCGTCATGATGGCGACCGGCACCGGCATTGCGCCGATCAAGGCGATTCTGGAATCGCTGCTGGACAACGAGGACTGCCCGCCCGTCACCCTGTATTGGGGCATGCGTACCGAAGCGGACCTGTATATCCGCGACGAGATAGAAAGCTGGGCCGGCCGTCTGTACGAATTCAACTTCGTGCCCGTGCTGTCGCGCGCGGGACCCGATTGGCAGGGACGCCGCGGCTACGTGCAGCAGGCCGTCCTGGAAGACCACGACGACCTGTCGGAACATGCCTTCTACCTGTGCGGCGCGCCGGAAATGATCCGCCAGGCCAAAAGCCTGCTGGCCGAACGCGGCGCCAGCCTGGACCACGTGTACGCCGACAGCTTCACGTTCCAGCACGCGCTGGCCTCGGCATAACGAACAACGAAGACTTAGCCTACCGATACACCAGCACCGGCAGCCGCGTGCGCGCCAGCACGCGCTGCGTCTCGCTCCCCAGCAAAAAGCCCGTCATGCCGTGCCGCCCGTGCGATCCCATCACGATCAGGTCGCACCCGGTTTTCTGCGCCGTCTCCACAATGGCCTCGTGCGGATGGTCATTCACCATGACGATGGCTTCGCAGGGCACCAGCGCGTGCCGCGCCTCGGTCTCAAGTCCGTCCAGATAGGCCTGCGCGTTCTTGCGCGCCTGGTCGGTGTGATGTCCTTCGGTGGCGCCCAGCATTTCGGCCTGATAAACCAGCAGGTGGTCTTCCGGAATAGCGCGCAGCAGGGTGATGGTGGCGCCCATTTCCTTGGCGAAAACGAGCGCGCGCTTGAATGCCGACTCGGACAGCAGGGAACCGTCCACAGCGATGAGCAAGTGCCTGTACATGTTGCCTCTCCTTTAGGTAAAGGAATGTCCAGCAACGGCGAATCCAGTATAGGCCTGCGGGCAGGCGCAAACCAGCCCCCATATGGAGGAGTGGGCCGGGGGGCACGCGGGAGGAGGGTGCGGCGGCGTCAGGCGATACGCCGCTGCGCCTCGTCCCCCGGCTCCAGCCCGCGCGGCAGGGCGGCGATCAGACTGCGCGTGTAGGGATGGCGGGCGTCGCGCCAGAGCGTGGCGTTGGGTCCTTCCTCGACGATCCGCCCCGCATTCATGACCAGCACCCGGTCCGCCAGGTAGTGGACCACCGACAGGTCGTGCGAGATGAACAGGTACGACAGGCGGAACTCATCCTTCAGGTCGACCAGCAAGTTGAGAATCTGCGCCTGCACGGACACGTCCAGCGCCGACACGGGTTCGTCGCAGATGACCAGCGCCGGGCGCAGCACCAGCGCCCGGGCAATGCCGATGCGCTGACGCTGGCCGCCCGAGAACTCGCTGGGATAGCGCGCCAGCGCCTCGCGCGGCAGGCCGACGGCGTCCAGGATGTGGTGAATGCGGCGGCGACGCTCGACGCGATCCTTCACGCGATGGATGCGCAGCGCGGCCTCCAGGATGTCCGCCACGGTGTGCCGGGGATTGAGGGACGCGTACGGATCCTGAAAGATCATCTGCACGCGCTGGCGGTAGGCGGCCAGCCGGCCGGCATCTAGCGTCGTGGTGTCTTCGTCGCGCAGCAGAATGCGGCCCGAGGCCGGCGGCAGCAGCCGCACCAGCGCGCGTGACAGTGTGGACTTGCCGCAGCCCGACTCGCCCACCAGGCCCACCGTTTCGCCCGGCGCGATCTCGAACGACACGCCATCGACCGCCGTGGTGATGCCGCGGGACGTCCGGTACTGCACGCGCAGGTCCTGTACCTGCAGCAGTGGACCGCTGGCGCTCGCGGCGGGGTCGTTGGCGGCTGCCGGGACACGCGGCGGCGTCACCAGTCCAAACACCGGCTTGCCCGACGCAGGATCCAGCCGGGTTCGAATCTCCGGCAGCCGCAGCGTGCTGTAGTGCGTGGCGTCGTCCAGCCGCAGCGATGCGCCGAGCAGGCCGCGCGTATACGGGTGGCGCGGCTGGCCCAGCAGCGCGGAGGCCGCGCCTTCCTCGACCTTTTCGCCCTGCACCATCACCGCCACGCGGTCAGCCCATTCGCCCACCACCGCCAGGTCGTGCGTGATCAGCAACAGCCCCATGCCCAACTCGCCGCGCAGGTCGTCCAGCAGTTTCAGGATCTGCGCCTGGACCGTCACGTCCAGCGCGGTGGTGGGCTCGTCGGCCACCAGCAGCGCGGGCTGGCAGGCGATGGCGGCGGCGATCATCGCCCGCTGGCGCTGGCCGCCGGACAGGTGATGCGGATAGTCGTCCACGCGGCGCTGCGGCTCCGGCACGCGCACCATGTCGAGCAGTTCGATGGCGCGTGCGCGGGCCGCCCGGGCGGACGCGCCGCGGTGCAGGCGCAGCGCCTCGCCAATCTGGTCGCCCAGGGTCAGCACCGGATTCAGGCTGGTCATCGGCTCCTGGAAGATCATGGCGATGCGGTCGCCGCGCAACGCACAGCGGCGGCGTTCCGGCAGCGCCAGCAGGTCCTGGCCCTCGAACAGCACGCGGCCCTGCACCTTGGCATGGCGCGGCAACAGCCCCAGCAGCGCGAGCGCGGTGGTGGATTTGCCGCAGCCGGACTCGCCCACCAGCGCCAGCGTTTCGCTGGCGCGCAGTTGCAGGTCCAGGTTCCGCACGGCCTGGTGGCCGGGGAAGGCGACGTTCAATCCTTGGATGTCGATCAGCGTGGTCATGTCGGGAATCGGTTTTACGGCTGGCCGGCGGCGGCGGGCTGTGCCGCCACGCGGCGGCGGCGCAGTTTGGGGTTGAGCGCATCGTTGATGGCGTCGCTGAGCAGGTTCAGCGCCAGCACCGTCGCCATGATGGTCAGGCCGGGCAGCGCGGTCATGTACCAGGCGGTGCGCAGCGCCTCGCGGCCCGCGCCGACCATGCTGCCCCAGCTCACCACGTTGGGATCGCCCAGTCCCAGAAAGGACAGCCCCGCTTCGGACAGGATGGCGTGGGCCACCAGCACGGCGGTGGTCACGATGATGGGCGGGAGGGCGTTGGGCAGGATCTCGCGGAAGATGATGCGGGCGTGGCCGGCGCCCAGCGTCTGCGCGGCCCGCACGAACTCGCGCTCGCGCAGCGAGATGAATTCGCCGCGCGTCAGCCGCGCGATGCCGGTCCAAGACGTGATGCCCAGCGCAAAGATGATGGTCGACAGTGACGGCCCCAGAATCGCCACCAGCACGATCGCCAGAAGGAACGAGGGCACCGTCTGGAACAGCTCGGTGATGCGCATCAGCACGGCATCGGTGCGCGGACCGGCATAGCCGGCAAAGGCGCCCACCAGCAGCCCGATGCCTAGCGCGATCGCGGCCGACGCGCCGCCCACCAGCAGCGACACGCGCGCCCCGTGGAAAAGCCCGGCCAGGATGTCGCGGCCCATCAGGTCGGTACCTGCGGGAAACTCGGCGTCTTCGCCGGGCCAGGTAAAGGGGGCGCCGACCATCTCCAGCGGATCGTCGGGAAACAGCCACGAGGCGCTGGCCGCCGCGCCGATCACGATGGCTAGAATGACCGCGCCGACAGCGGCCGAAGGCGTGCGCAGCAGGCGCAGCGCGGCAAGGGCGGGTGCTTTCATGTCTTTCTCACTCGGGGGTCGAGCAGGCCGTAGCAGGCGTCGACGGCTATGTTCATCAGAGCGACCAGCGCCGCGCTCATCAGCAGGATGCCCAGCAGCAGGTTGACGTCGCGGCTGGCGATGGCCTCGAACGACAACTGCCCCAGTCCCGGCCACGCGAACACGGTTTCGACCACGATGCTGCCGCCCAGCAGCGCGCTGCTTTGCAGACCCAGCATCGTGATGACCGGCAGGATGGCGTTCTTCAGGGCATGGCGCCAGATCACGCGCGCCTCGCCGTTGCCGCGGGCGCGCGCGGTGCGGATGTAGTCTTCCTGCAGGGTCTCGATCATCGACGCGCGCGACAGCCGGGCGTAGATGGCCACGTAGTAGATCGCCACGGTGGTGACCGGCAGCGCCAGATGGCGCGCATAGTCCACCCACAGCGCCCAGCCCTGGTGCGCCGCGCCCACATCGCGGATCCCGCCGACAGGCAGCCAGTTCAGATGCACGCCAAAGCCCACGATCAGCATCAGCGCCGTCCAGAACATGGGCGCGGAATAGCCTGCCGTGGCCAGCCCGGACAGCAGCGTGTCCAGAATGCCCTGCGGACGCCGGGCGGCCAGCACGCCCAGCAGCACGCCGACGGCCACCGACAGCGCCAATCCCGTGCCAATCAGCGCCAGCGTCGCGGGCAGCCGGTTGAAGATCAGGTCTGACACCGGCTCGCCATAACGGAAGGAATATCCCAGGTCCAGCGACAGCAGACTCTTGAGGTAATAGCCGAGCTGCGCGAACACGCTCTGGTCCAGGCCATAGGCCTGGCGCAACTGCGCGACGTGCTCGGGTGTGATGCCGCTGTTTTCCGAGGCGATCACGTCCACCAGATCACCAGGCACGAGTTTCAGCAGGAAGAAGTTGGCAATCGCGGTGACGCCCACCACGAACAGGATCTGCAGCAGGTAGCGCAGCGGACGGGGCAGGCGCAGGGACATGGCGATCTTTCCCCGGCCGTCAGGCCTTGCCCAGCCAGACGTTGGCAAAGTTGTTGCGCGAATGGGACGAAGCGTCCGTCACGTTGCGCACCTGCTTGTCCCACACGCCAAACCAGCGGAACTCGAACAGCCCGATCAGCGGCAGATCACGCTGTGCCAGCCGCTGCACCTCGTTGTATTGCTCGATGCGCTTTTGCGGATCGGTTTCGATCTGCGCGGCTTCGATGGCCCGATCCATGTCGGCGTTCTTGTAGCCGGAAACGTTGTACCAGGGCGTACCCTTGGCTTCTGCCTTGCTCCAGTAGCGCGTCTCCACGCCCAACTGCGGATCGATCAGAACCGTTCCCCACGAACTGATGAGCTGGAAGTTGTAGTCCGTGAACACATTGCGCGTCCACGTCGCCAGGTCCAGCCCACGCAGCGTCACGTCGATGCCGATCTTGCGCAACGCCTGGCGCACGAACTCGCCGGTGCGGCGGTAGTCGTCGCCGAACGGGATGTAGTCGTGCGTCAGCGCAAAGCGCCAGCCGTCGGCCTTGCGCGGGTAGCCGGCTTCGTCCAGCAGCTTCTCGGCCAGCGCCGGGTCAAACGGATATTGCTGCACGTTGGGGTTGTGATAGGGCTTTACCAGCGACGGCACCGGGCTGACGAACGGTTCGGCATAGCCGTTCCACACGGTCTTGACCAGCACTTGCTTGTTCACCGCGTGCGCGATGGCCTGGCGCACCTTCAGGTTCGACAGGATGGGATCGCGCAGGTTGGCTTCCAGCCACAGCCAGGCGGCAAAGCCGTTGTAGCCGGACGTGTCGACCGCCAGCTTGGGCACCTTGGACAGACGCGTCGCATCGGTGAAGGCCACCGGATTGCGCTCGCCGTAAGCGACGCCGCCGGTCTCCAGCGCGGTGGCGCGGCCCGAGACGTCCGGGATGATCTTCCAGACGATGCGGTCCAGGTACGGGCGCTCCGGCTGCCAGTATTTCTCGTTCTTCTCCAGCACGATGTAGTTGCCGCGGTTCCATTCCTTGAACACGAAGGGACCGGTGCCGATCGGCTTGTTGTTGTACGGATTGTTCTGGATGTCCGTGCCTTCGAATAGATGACGCGGCAGGATCGGCGCGCCCAGCGAGTCGATGGCGTTCAGCGCTACGGGCGTGGGCTGGGACAGGTGCAGCACCACGGTGTGATCGTCCGGCGCCTCGACCTTCTGCAGGTACTGGAACACGCGGCGCGCGCTGGGCGCGTGCTTCAACCACACTTCCTCAGCCGACCACTTCACGTCCGCCGATGTGAATGGCTTGCCGTCGTGCCACAGCACGCCCTGGCGCAGCTTGAAGGTGATGGTCTTGCCGTCCTCCGATACGGTCCAGCTTTCGGCCAGGACGGGACGCGGCTTGAGGTCCGGGCCGTACTCCACCAGCCCGTCGAAGATCTTGCTCACCACGGCCCCCGTGGGCGTGGACGAGTTCAGGTAGAACGCCAGCGTGGGCGGCTCCGGATGCACCACTGCATTGAGCACGCCGCCGCGCACCGCGCCGTCCACGGTGTTGGGCAGGCTGTTCGTGTCGGCGTGCGCGGGCGCGAAGATCACGTTGGGAAACAGGGCGCCCGAGCCCATCAGCGCCGCGGCGCCCATGAGCCAGCGGCGCAACGGGCTGGCGGGCTGGTCCTGATCGTCCGCGGCGGGGGGGAGAGACTGCGTCATCGGGGTGTCCTTGCGTGGAAAGAGGATGCGTCGTGCAGAGAAGGGGGAGAGGTGTGCGGGTTCACGCCGCCAGGCTGGTTAACGCCGGCAGATCCGACGGATCGCGGCGCAGCAGCGTGGCCAAAAGCTCGCGCCGCCACGCGTCGTACAGCGCGACGTGGTTGCGGGTGTCCAGATGCGTGGCGCGCTGATTCAGTTGCCAGGAGTCGCGCAGATAAGGACCCAGGATGCGCTGGGCGTCCTCATCGGCCTGAATCAGGCCTTCCACCCAGTCTTCACGTTGGGCCGGGTCGGCGCGTTCCAGCTTGTTCAGCCACCACTGCGTGATGCGGATGCGGTGCGCTTCCTCGTCGGGCAGGATGCGGTTCTCGCCGAACTCGCGGTGGCCGAAATCCAGCACCTGCGCTGTGCGCCGGTTCACGAACAGGCGCGCCAGGATGTAGTGCTCGTAGTGGAACTGCCACGCCAGGAAGTTCTGCCAATTGCGTGGCGCAAAGCCGCCGATCAGGTCCCATGCGTCGCGCACGCCATCCTCGACCAGGGGCAGCGGGTCAGCGCCCAGCAGCACCGCGGCGCGTCCGCGCGAGAACTCCGCGTGCGCGGCGTCGTCGCCCAGCTGGCGCGCCAGCGCGAACTGAAACTCGACGTCGTCGTCGAAGAGGCCCGATATGGCATGCGCGGCAACCTGCGTGATGAAGAGGTCATGTACGGTGTTCCATACCGCGTAGCGGCCAGCGGCCTCGCGCTCTTCGGCATTCGCCAGGTCGCGCGGGGCGTCGATGCGCGCGGCGGGAATGTTCGGCGCCACGACCAGCCGCAGTTCGTCAAACAGCTGCGCCTCAAGCGCGCCGTCGTAATGCAGGGACAAGGGCAGATCCAGTTCGGGCATGGCGGCTGCAAGATGGTTGGCGGAAAGACTCGACTCTAAGCAAGCGCCAATGCCCGCCACAAACATTCTTTGGTGATTTGGATATGCGCGCCGCGTCCCTCTAACAGGGGCACGCGCAGTGTTCGGCCGCATATGCCGATTTCAAATAAGCCAATGCAAAATCAGTTCTTCCGCTGCGCCATGGCCGCGACGTAGGCTGCATGTCTTCTCAACGCCGGGGCATTCCATGCCGCAAGCTTCAAGCATTTCCACCACGCACGACATCGACGACGCGCCGCGGGTCGTGCCTGCGGCTCGCATTGCCGACGACACGCAGGCCATCGACGCCGCGCATGCGCTGGCCGCCGACTTCGCGCAGGGCGCGGCGCGGCGGGACCGCGAGCGCGGTTTGCCGTGGCGCGAGATCGAGCGCTATTCGGCGAGCGGGCTGGGCGGCATCACGGTGCCGCGTGAATTCGGCGGGCCGGATGTGTCCCACGTCACGCTGGCCGAGGTCTTTCGCATCATCAGCGCGGCGGATCCGTCGCTGGGCCAGATTCCACAGAATCACTTCGGCTTTCTGAATCTGTTGCGCCTGACCGGATCGCCAGCGCAGAAGCGGCGGTACTACGACGGTGTGCTGGCGGGGCGCCGGCTGGGCAATGCGGGCCCCGAACGCCACACGCGTCACACCCGCGACATACAGGCGCGCCTCGTGCCCGACGGCGACGGCTTTCGCCTCACCGGCCGCAAGTTCTACTCCACCGGTGCGCTGTTCGCGCACTGGATCCCGTCCAAGGTGCTGGACGCGCAGGGCAGGCTGGTGACGGTTGTGCTGGAACGCGGCGCGCCGGGGCTGACGGTGGTGGACGACTGGTCCAGCTTCGGCCAGCGCACCACGGCCAGCGGTACGGTGCTGCTGGACAACGTGCGCGTGGAAGCCGACAGCATCCTGCCCGCCTGGACCGTGCAGGAAAGCCCCGTGCTGATTGGACCGTTCGCGCAGCTGATGCAGGCCGCCATCGACGCCGGCATCGCGCAGGGCGCCTTGAACGACACGGTGACCTTCCTGCGTGAACGCTCACGCCCTTGGGTCGAGGCGAACGTCGAACGCGCAACGCAGGACCCGTACGTCATCGCCGACGTGGGGCGCCTGCACATCGAGTTGCATGCCGCCGAGGCGCTGCTGACCGAGGCCGCGCAACATCTGGATGACGCTGCGGGACGCGAGTTGGACGCGGACGGCGTGGCAGCCGCCTCCATCGTGGTGGCGCGCGCCAAGGCGCTGTCCACGGAGATCGCGCTTACCGCCAGCGAAAAACTCTTCGAACTTTCGGGCTCGCTTGCGTCGCTGGCCGAGTTCAACCTCGACCGCCACTGGCGCAACGCGCGCACGCACACGCTGCACGACCCGGTGCGCTGGAAGTACCACGCCATCGGCAACCATGTGCTGAACGGCGAGCGTCCCAACCGCCATTCCTGGATCTGACCTCATGCCGCATCAGAACGTGTCCACGCTGGCGCCCCGCCGCGCCGCCCTCATCCAGAACGACGCGCAGGCCATCGAAACCGCCCACGCGCTGGCCGCCGAATTCGCCGAAGAGGCGTCGGCACGCGACCGCGAACGCCGCCTGCCGCTGCCGGAACTGGAGCGTTATTCTCAGTCTGGCCTGTGGGGTATCACCGTGCCGCGCGAGCATGGTGGCGCCGGCGTGTCGTGCGTGACGCTCGCCGCCGTCACGGCCATCATCTCGCGCGCTGATGGCTCGCTGGGGCAGATTCCGCAAAACCACTACTACGCGCTGGAAGTCCTGCGCGTGAACGGCAACGCCGACCAGCAGGCGCGTTTCTACGCGCGTGCGCTGGCCGGCGACCGCTTCGGCAACGCGCTGGCCGAGGTTGGCACACGCACAGCCGCCGAACGCCGCACGCGCCTGATGCCCGATGGCCAGGACGGCTGGCGCATCAACGGCAGCAAGTTCTACTGCACCGGCGCGCTCTATGCCCAGTGGATCCCCACCGCCACGGTGGACGAGGACGGCATCCAGCGCCTGGCCTTCGTGCGCCGCGACAGTCCCGGCGTCGAAGTCATCGACGACTGGTCCGGTTTCGGCCAGCGCGTAACCGGCAGCGGCACGGTGGTCTTCAAGGACGTGGCGGTGCCGCGGCAAGACGTGCTGCTGCTTGCCGATCCGTCTGCGCCCGCCAACACGATCAAGCCGCTGGCGCAGCTGATCCACGCCGCCATCGACTTAGGGCTCGGCCAGGCCGCGCTGGCCGACGCCGTCGACTTCGTGCGCGAACGCTCGCGGCCGTGGATCGACGCCGGCGTCGACGAGGCACGGCGCGATCCGCTGACGATCAGCGAATTCGGCCGCCTGTCGGTCCGGTTGGAGGCCGCCCGCGCCCTGGTGGCGCGCGCCGGCCGGATACTGGACACGGCCACTGCCGATGCCACCCCGCAACACATCGCGGCCGCCGCCATCGCCGTGGCCGAGGCCCGCGCGCTCACCACCGAGGCGTCGCTCGCCGCCGGCACCAAGCTGTTCGAGCTGTCGGGTACGCAGTCCACGCTGGACCACCTGAACCTGGACCGCCATTGGCGCAACGCCCGCACCCACACCCTGCACGACCCAGTGCGCTGGAAGGTGCACGCCGTCGGCAATTACTACCTCAACGACGTCCCGCCCGCGCGCGTGGGCACCACCTGATACGCCGGAGCGGCTCGCCATGGCAAAAAAGCAAATCCTCCTGAACGCGTTCAACATGAACTGCGTTGGCCACATCAACCACGGCCTGTGGACGCATCCGCGCGACACGTCCACCCAATACAAGACCCTGGAATACTGGACGGATCTGGCCAAGCTGCTGGAACGCGGCCTCTTCGACGGCCTGTTTCTAGCCGACATCGTGGGCGTGTACGACGTCTACCAGGACTCGGCCGACATCACGCTGCGCGAGTCCATCCAGCTTCCGGTCAACGACCCCCTGCTCACGGTATCCGCGATGGCCGCTGCCACGCGCCATCTGGGCTTTGGCGTGACGGTGAACCTGACCTACGAAGCGCCCTACCTGCTGGCGCGCCGCTTCTCGACGCTGGACCACCTGACCAACGGCCGCATCGGCTGGAACATCGTTACCGGCTATCTGGAAAGCGCGGCGCGCGCGATGGGTTTGTCAGAACAGATCGCCCATGACGAACGCTACGACCGCGCCGATGAATTCCTGGAGGTTGCCTACAAACTCTGGGAAGGCAGCTGGGCCGACGACGCGGTGCTTGCCGACAAACGCGCCCGCCTCTATGCCGACCCCGCCGCCGTGCGCCCGGTGGACCACACCGGCAAGTACTACCGCGTGCAGGGGTATCACCTCTCCGAACCGTCGCGCCAACGCACGCCGGTCTTGTACCAGGCCGGCTCCTCCGGCCGCGGCCAGGCTTTCGCCGCACGCCATGCCGAGTGCGTGTTCGTCTCAAGCCAAACCAAGGAAGGCCTACGCAAACTCGTCGCCGACGTCCGAGACGCGGTCGCCCGCGAAGGCCGCAATCCACGCGACATCAAGTTCTTCATGGGCGTGACGGTGGTGCCCGGTAGAACGGAAGCCGAGGCACGCGAGAAGCACGCGGAATACCTGCGCTACGCCAACCCCGAAGCGGGCCTCGCCCACTACGCCAGCTCTACCGGCATCGACTTCTCGCGCTATGCGCCGACCGAGCCGATCCGTTACGTGAAGAACAACGCGATCGAATCGGCCGTCAGGAACCTGACTGTGGCCCGCACCGACCGCACGGTCAACGACCTGCTCGCCGACATGGCGCTAGGGGGCAGATATCCGGCGCTGGTAGGCAGCGCATCGCAGATTGCGGATGAACTTGAGTCGTGGGTGGCCGAAACGGATATCGACGGATTCAACCTGGCGCGGACGGTGACGCCGGAATGCTATTCGGACTTCATCGACATCGTGGTGCCGGAATTGCAGGAACGCGGGTCGTACAAGCGGGCGTATGCGGAGGGGTCTCTGAGGGAGAAGTTGTTTGGGGAGGGGAGGGGGAGATTGGCTGAGGGACATGTGGGGGCTGGATTTGGGGGCGTGCTGGTTTGAGATGCTGAGGCAGGGTTCTTAGGCTGCGTCAGATCTTCGTGGCTGCATCAGATCTTCGTAGGTCTCATCAGAGGCGGTCCGGAGCCTTCGCTCCGGACTGCCCCGTTGTCATCTTCGTCCAGGCCTTCGGCCTTCCCTTCAGATTCCCTCGGGCGCATCGACGGCGCTCGCGCCCACGGGGACCGCGACGCCGTGCTGCTAGGGTCTTTGGTATGCGCGCTGCAAGACCTGTGGTCATGGCAGGAAATCTGCGGGGCCGCCGGGTTGCTGCCGCCCGGGCGGCGGCAACCCAGCATCGGGCCGGTGTGTCGTCGTGGCGTTGTGCGCTTCGCGCCGGTGCTGATTGGTTTGCTAATGGCCCGCCGTCACGGAGGGAGGGGCGATGATGGGCGGCGCGGCGACGTTCAGCCACAACTTGCCGACCAGTTCCCGCCGCCCATCGGGCACGGGAGTTCAAATGACGATTCTCAGCGTCACTGCTTGAACTTGGAGAGTGCATCTGCCGCTGCTGGTGTCTGACACCCTTGGGAGACGCACTTGGTATGAAGCGAATCTCACCAGGGTGTCAGACACCTAGACCAAATGCAGCCACACGCGAAGCGCCATCGCCACCCCGCAAGACACCGCGTAAGTCTCCGGAGGCCGCCCGCGCGGCCGAACGGAGACGGGCACCGCAAGATGCTTCTGGCCCGAAGAGTTCCACACAAAAACGTCAAGCACGCTGATCTTCCAAGCGACCTGAAGACTTGAATTGCCAGAGTCCGGGCCGCCACCGTGCCGGACGTCTTAAGAACTCAATCACTGTACCCACGCCGCGCCGGGCGTCTAAAAAACCCAATCCTCCATCAGCAATCTCAAATCACCATCCGCGCTAACAAACACACCCTTTGCACACATAACCTCATATCGACTAAGTATTTTTCGGCCACAAATCCCGATGACAGAATCACCTCATCAAGCATTCACTTCATCGGACACCAATCAACATGGCCCCCTTGCTCCGCCTCCTGACCACAGCCGCACTCACGCTCGCATTCACCACAAGCGCACAAGCCCAGAGCAACAGCAAAGACACCATCACAGTAGGCATCTCCGTAGGCACCGCCGAAAAAATCTTCGACGTCGTCAAGCAAGTCGCCGCCCGTGATGGCCTGCAGATCAAGCTCGTCAAATTCAACGACTACCAACTCCCGAACGCCGCCCTGAACGCCGGTGACCTCGACGCCAACGCCTTTCAGCACAAGCCTTTCCTCGACAACCAGATCAAGGCACGCGGCTTCGACATCGTGCCCGTCGGCCTCACCGTCACCGCGCCCCTTGGCTTCTACTCCCGCAAGATCAAATCCTTGGACGAGCTTCCCGAAGGCGCCTCCGTCGGCATTCAGAACGACCCCTCCAACGGCAATCGCGCCCTGCGTCTGCTTGCCGCCTACAAACTCATCACTCTCAAGCCTGAGGCCGAGCAGAAGAACACCGCCACACCGCTTGACGTTGTCTCCAACCCCCGCAAGATCAAGCTGATTGCGCTCGATGCCGCGCAGCTGCCGCGGTCGCTGGATGATCTGACCGCTGCGTCCATCAACAACGACTACGCCGAACAGGCAGGCCTTGTCCCCGCCCGCGACGCCATCGGCCGCGAGGCCGCCGACGGCCCCTACGCCAACCTCATTGCCGTGCGCACCAAAGACCGCGACCAGCCCTGGGTCAAGAAGCTTGTCTCCGCGTACCAATCGCCCGAAGTCCGCGCCTACATCGAGCGCGAATTCAAAGGCTCGCTTGTTCCCGCCTTCTAACGCAGCGTCCCGGCAGACCACCATGAGCATCCTCACCCTGGCCGGCAGTCCGTCGCAGCGGTCCCGTTCCTCCGCGTTGCTGCGTCACGCCGCACAGATCCTGCGTGCACGCGGACTCGGCATCAGCGAACTCGGCCTGCGCGACATTCCGGCCGAAGAACTCATCGAAGGGCATTACACCGGCGCGGCCGCCGGCGCGCTGCGTGCGCGGGTTGCGGCCGCCGATGCCGTGCTCATCTCCACGCCCGTCTACAAGGCGTCGTTCTCCGGCGGACTCAAGGCCGTGCTCGACCTGCTCGATGAAAAGGCGCTTGCCGGCAAGGTCGTCCTGCCCATCGCCACCGGCGGCAGTCCCGCGCATCTGCTTGCCCTCGAATACGGCCTCAAGCCCGTGCTGTCCGCGCTTGGCGCGCGGCACATCCTGGCCGGCGTCTACGCCACCGACAAACAGGTGCGGCTCGACGAGCTGGGCAACGCCGACATTGACGACGACGTGCGCGGGCGGCTCGAGGATTCCGTCGAGCGTCTGTCCGAACACGTGCAGCCGCGCGCCGGCGCCGTCCACCCAGCCTACGACCTTGGCCGCCTCGCCCTCGCGGGCGGCTTCAGCGTCTGATCCGGAGTTTCAGCATGGACGTTTTCTGGTTCATCCCCACGCACGGCGATTCCCGTTACCTGGGCACCAGCCGCGGCGCGCGCGCCGCCAGCTATGACTACTTCCGCCAGGTCGCCGTCGCCGCCGACACGCTCGGCTATGACGGCGTGCTGCTGCCCACCGGGCGATCCTGCGAAGACGCGTGGGTCGTTGCCTCCAGTCTCATCGGCGCCACGCGCAACTTGAAGTTCCTCGTCGCCATCCGTCCCGGCGTCAGCTCGCCGCAAGTGTCCGCGCGCATGGCCGCCACCTTCGACCGCCTGTCCGAAGGCCGCCTGCTCGTCAACGTCGTCACCGGCGGTGATCCCGGCGAGCTCGAAGGCGACGGCGTCTTCGTCAGCCATGACCAGCGCTACGCCATTACCGCGGACTACCTCAAGATCTGGCGCGGCATTCTTGAAAACAGCCACCAGGCCGAAGGCTTCAGCTTCGAAGGCGAGCAGCTCGTGTCAAAGGGCGGCAAGGTCATCTATCCGCCCGTCCAGACGCCGTACCCACCCCTGTACTTCGGCGGCTCGTCCGAAGCCGCGCATGAACTCGCGGCCGAACAGCTCGACGTCTACCTGACCTGGGGCGAACCGCCCGATGCCGTCGCGCGCAAGATCGCCGACGTGCGCGCCCGCGCCGCACAGCACGGGCGTACCGTGCGATTCGGCATCCGGCTGCACGTCATCGTGCGCGAGACTGCCGAGGCGGCGTGGGCCGCAGCCGACGAACTCATCAGCCATCTCAGTGAAGACGCCGTGCAGGCCGCGCAGGCCGCGTTCGGCAAGATGGATTCCGAAGGCCAGCGCCGCATGGCCGCGTTGCACGGGGGCAAGCTGACGGACGGCAACGGCGGCCGCTCGCACCTGGAGATCTCGCCCAACCTGTGGGCGGGCGTCGGCCTCGTGCGCGGCGGCGCCGGAACCGCGCTGGTCGGCGATCCTGAAACCGTCGCCGCCCGCATCCAGGAGTATGCCGACCTCGGTATCGACACCTTCATCTTCTCCGGCTATCCGCACCTGGAAGAGTCCTACCGCTTTGCCGAACTGGTGTTTCCGCTGCTGCCCGGCAAGGGCGAGCGCAAACCCGGCAGCACCGTGCTCACTGGCCCCTTCGGCGAAGTCATGGCGACCGAGCTGGTGCCCAAGGAAGCGGCAAGCTGATGCCTGCCCCGAACAATCTTCCCAGCCCGAACCTGCGGGCCGCGCGTTGGCCGTCGCCCGTGCTGGCTCGACTCCTGGCCCCCCTGCTGGCCCTCGCCGCGTGGCAGGCCGCCGCGCAGGCCGGCTGGCTGTCCGACCGACTGCTGCCCGCGCCATCGACGGTTGCCGCCGCCGCGGTGGCGCTGGCGCGCAGCGGCGAGCTGTGGAGCCATGCGGGCGCCAGCTTTCTGCGCGTGCTCGCAGGCCTCGTGCTGGGAGGCGGGGCGGCCTTGATCCTTGGTGCGATGAACGCCACCGCCCGGCGCGCCGGCAAACAGGCCGACACCTTGCTGCAAGCGCTGGGCCTCGTGCCCGTTCTCGCGTTCGCGCCGCTCATTCTGCTGTGGCTCGGCGTGAGTGAGACGGCCCGGTTGGCGCTGCTGTCGCTGGGCGCCTTCTTCCCGATTTACCGCCAGACGGTGCGCGGCATTCGCGCGGTGGATCCCGGGCTGATCGCCACGGGCAGGGCGCATGGCCTGCACGGCTGGTCGCTGTTCCTGCACGTCATCCTGCCTGGCGCGTTGCCGTCGATGCTGACGGGGCTGCGGCAAGGCGTGGGGCTGGCGTGGCTGATGCTGGTGGCGTTGGAAGTGTTTGCGGCGCCGTCAGGCGTTGGCCTGCTGGCCGAGAAGGGTCGTCTCGCCGCGCGCGCCGACCTGCTGGTGCTCGGCATTGCGCTGTACGCCGCGATGAGCGCGGCATCCCATGCGCTGGTGCATCTGCTTGCGCGCCACCTGCTGCGTTGGAGCCCCGCGCATCGGCCCGAACTGTTTTCAAGGATCGATTGATGGCCAAGATTTCCCAGTTGCGCCAAGCGCGCCACGCTGAAGACGCCAGCGCCGGCGCGCTCGAAACCCTGGCGGCCGAGCTGGCCGCCACCGCAGTCGAACGCGATCGCGCGGGCGGTCATGCGGCTGCTGAGCGCGAACGCATCCGCGCCAGCGGCCTGCTTCGCCTGTCAATTCCCACCGCATACGGCGGCACGGGCGCGGACTGGTCGACCGTGCTGGCGGCGGTGCGCCGCCTGGCCGAGGTCGACAGCGCGCTCGCGCACGTGTTCGGCTTTCATCATCTGCAAGTCGCTGGCGTGCTGCTGTACGGCACGCCCGAGCAGCAGGCCTACTTCCTGGCGCCCACCGCCGAGCGCCAGCTCTTCTGGGGCAACGCGCTCAATCCGCTGGACCGCCGCGTCATCGCCCGCGCGGAGCTGGACGGCTACCGCATCGACGGCGTGAAAAGCTTCAGCTCCGGCTCGGTCGGATCGGACCTGCTGACGTTCTCGGCCTGGCACAAGCCGTCGGGTACCGCGCTGATCGCCGCGCTGCCCACGCAGGCCGACGGCATCACCGTCAATCCAGATTGGGATGCGTTCGGCCAGCGTCAGACCGACAGTGGCACCGTTCGCTTCGATCACGTGCGTCTGGAAGCGATCCAGGTGCTGCAGGCGCCGGGCGTCGCGCCAACGGCCCGCGCCACGCTGCGTTCGCAGGTGGCCCAGCTCATCATGACCAATCTCTATCTGGGCATCGCGCGCGGCGCCTTTCACGAGGCGCGCCGCTATGTGCGCGACGAGGCGCGGCCCTGGTTCGCGTCCGGCGTCGAGCGCCATGTCGACGATCCCTACGTGCAGGAGCGCTTTGGCGAATTCTGGCTGCGCGTGCAGGCGGCAGAGGCGCTGGCCGACCTGGCTGGATTGAAGGTGGACGCCGCGCTGGCGCGCGGACCCTCGGTCACGGCGCAAGAACGCGGTGAGGTCGCCGTTTCCGGTGCACAGGCCAAGGTGCTCGCGCATCGCGCCGCGCTGGCGGTGGGCTCGGAACTGTTCGAGGTGACCGGGGCCAGCGCCACCGCCGCGCGCTACGGCTACGACCGCTACTGGCGCAACGCGCGTGTCCACACCCTGCATGACCCGGTCTCCTACAAGATCCGCGACCTGGGGCGGTACGCGCTGCTCGATCAGGCGCCAGAACCCACCGCCTATTCCTGATGCAACCGCAATGACCGATATTTCCGACATCTCCGCCGTGCCGCAGCCCGTCATCCGCCTGGATGCGGTGAGCAAGTCGTTTGCGACGCGTGCCGGACGCTTTGACGCCGTGCGCAACGTGTCGCTGTCGATCCGCGCCGGCGACACGTTCGGCATCATCGGCAAGAGCGGCGCGGGCAAGTCCACGTTGCTGCGCCTCATCAACCTGCTGGAGCGGCCGGACGAAGGCGCCGTGCGCGTGGCCGGCACCGAACTCACCGTGCTGTCCAAGCGCGACCTGCGGTCGGCGCGGCAGAACATCGGCATGATCTTCCAGCAGTTCAACCTGCTGCAGAACGAGACCGTGTTCGAGAACGTGGCCTTTGCGCTGCGCGTGCACGGCGGGCGCAGCAAGACGCAGATCGCTGACCGCGTGCGCGACTGCCTGGAGATCGTGGGGCTGACCGACAAGGCAGCCAGCCATCCCGCGCAGTTGTCGGGCGGCCAGAAGCAGCGAGTGGCGATCGCGCGTGCACTCGCCAGCGAGCCTGCCGTGCTGCTGTGCGACGAGCCCACTTCCGCGCTGGATCCCGAGACCACACGCTCCGTGTTGAGCGTGCTGCGAGACATCAACAAGCGCCTGGGCGTCACCATCGTCATCGTCACGCACGAACTGGCCGTGGTGCGTGCGCTGTGCCGTCATGTGGCCGTGATGGAGAACGGCGAGGTTTTGGAGCAGGCCGAGATTTCGGGCGCCAACGTGCATCTGTCTTCGCCGCTGGGCCGCGAACTGATCCGCGAAGCCACCCATCCCTATGAAGAGGTCGCATGATGCTGGACACCTTTGTGCAGTTGCTGCCCGAGCTGGGCGTGGCGGTTGGACAGACCTTTCTGATGCTGGCGATCGCGCTGGCCGCGTCGATTCTGCTGGGCGGCCCCCTCGGCATCCTGGTGTTCCTGACGGGGCCAGGGCAGTCGCTGGACCGTCCGGTGCTGCATCGCTTGCTGAGCTGGACGGTGAATACCGTGCGGTCGTTTCCGTTCATCATCCTGCTCGTCGCGCTGGTGCCGTTCACGCGGGTGATTGCGGGGACTTCCATCGGGCCGGTCGCCGCGGCCGTGCCGCTGTCCTTCGCGGCCATTCCGTATTTCGCGCGGCTGGTCGAGCAATGCCTGCGCGAGGTGCCGCGCGGCGTGATCGAAGCCGCGCATGCCGCGGGCGCGTCGGAATTGCAGATCGTGCGCCGCGTGCTGCTGGTGGAGGCGCGCTCGGGCCTCGTGCTGGCGTTGACGGTGCTGGCCGTCAGCTTCCTGTCCTACTCGGCCGTGGCCGGCGTGGTGGGCGGCGGCGGCATTGGCGACCTGGCCATCCGCTATGGCTATTACCGCTTCCAGACCGACGTGATGGTGCTGACCGTGGCGCTGCTCGTGGTGCTGGTGCAGATCATCCAGTTCGCCGGCAATACCGTCGCGCGACGCATCGACAAACGCTGACTTCAAAGGACGCTCATGACGCTTACTCGCAATCTCCTGGCCCCAACGCTTGCCGTGCTGACCGTGCTGGCCTTCGGTGGCCCCGCCCACGCGGCCGATCCCGCGAAGAAGGAAATCGTGTTCGGCGCGACGGCCGGGCCGTACAGCGATCAGATCAAGCTGGGCATCAAGCCCATCCTGGAAAAGCAGGGCTATACGGTCAAGATCGTCGAGTTCAACGATTACGTGCAGCCCAACTTTGCGCTGGCGCAGGGCGCGCTGGACGCCAACGCGTTCCAGCATATCGTCTACCTGAAGAACTTCGCGGCCAAGAACAAGCTTGATCTGTCGGAACTGATCAAGGTGCCGACCGCGCCCATCGCCATCTACAGCAAGAAGTACAAGAGTGTCGACGCGGCGCCCGACGGCGTGAGCGTGGCGTTGCCCAACGACCCCACCAACCAGGCGCGCGCGCTGGTCGTGCTGGAGGAACTGGGCTGGGTGAAGCTGCGCGACGGCTACGACCCCTTGCAGGTGTCTGAGAAGGACGTGGCGGTCAACGTGAAGAAGGTCAAGCTCATCCCGCTGGAAGCCGCGCAATTGCCGCGTTCGCTCGAAGACACCGACTTCTCGTTCGTGAACGGCAACTTCGCGCTGGCCTCCGGCCTGAAGCTGACCGAGGCGCTGGCGCTGGAAAAGACCACGCCCACTTATCAAAACCTGGTGGCCGTGCGCACGGCGGATCGCGACAAGCCGTTCGTCAAGGACATCGCGGCGGCCTACGCGTCGCCGGAGTTTCTGGCGATCACCGAGAAGTCGTTCGCCGGCTTCGTGAAGACCGATTACCAGCAGAAGCTGCAGGCGGCCCGTTAGGGCCGCGCGCAGGCGCATTCGCCAGCAGGCCGCCATGTTCATCCACCCCAACGAGTTCGAACTCTTCCAGCACCTGCAGGCGCCCGGTGGCGCCGAGCGGGACAACGCGCCGGACGAGGACGCCGCGCGTCCCGCACCCCTGCGTGTGACGCTGCGCAAGCTGGCCGGGCGCGATGGCGGCGACGTGCTGCACCCGCTGGATCTGGACATCGCCGCCGGCGAGTTCGTGGCGGTGGTGGGGCGTGCGGACAGCGGCAAGCGCGCGCTGCTGCGGCTGCTGGCGGGCGAAGCCAGCCCGACGGGCGAGCACGGCGGCGCGCCGCAGCGCTCGCCGGTGCTGTTCGACAACTTTCCGCTGTGGGGGCCCGATCATCGTGTTCGCATGCTGCTGGCGGATGCGCGCCTGCTGCCGTGGAAGCGCGTGCTGGACAACGTCGCCCTGGGATTGCCCGAACGCGACCGGGCGCATGCTGCGTTGCGGCAGGTGGACCTGGCGCGCCACGCCAACGACTGGCCCGCCAGCTTGACCGAAGCCCAACGCCAGCGCGTCGCGCTTGCCCGCGCGCTGGCGCATCGGCCCGGCCTGCTGCTGCTCGACGACCCGTTGGCCCGGCTGGATGCGCTGGCCCGGATCGGCATGCAGGGCGAACTGGAAGCCGCCTGGCGCCGGGAAGGCTTCACCGCCGTGCTGGCGACCCATGACGCCGCCGAGGCGGTGGCCGTGGCCGACAGGGTCCTGGTGCTGGGCGCGGGCCGCGTGACGCTGGACGTGCGCGTGGACCTGCCGCGGCCGCGCGTGCGCGGATCGGCCGCCTTCACGGCGCTGGAGTCGCGCGTGCTGCGCGCCGCGCTGGGACAACCCGACACGCCGGGTCCGGACGGCAGGCCGCTAGCGCCTGTCATCCAGATCCGGCATCTGAGGCTCGCGGTCTGACGCCGGGGGCCGGCATGCACAACCCGGCGCCGCCACGGCGCCATCCTCACCTTTCAGGAGCAACACCATGAGCATCCAGTCCATCAACGCCCGCAACCAGTTCCGCGGCAAGATCAAGGAAATCATTCTTGGCCCGGTGGTTTCCGAAGTCGACGTCGACACGCCCGCCGGCATCGTCACGTCGGTCATCACCACCCGCTCGGTCAAGGAACTGGACCTTCAGGTCGGCACCGAGGTCCTGGCATTCGTGAAGGCGACCGAGGTGTCCGTCGCCAAGCTGTAGGGCGTACGACCGCCCAAGCTGGCACCGGTGTCAGACACCCTCTGAGACGCCGCTGCAAGCTGACGACCGTCTCCCCAGGGTGTCAGACACCTCGACCTCAGCAATCTGGCGGCCGGTGTCTGACACCCTTTGAGACGCCGCTGCAAGCTGACGACCGTCTCCCCAGGGTGTCAGACACCTCGACCTCAGCAAACTGGCGGCCGGTGTCTGACACCCTCTGAGACGCCCTGCAAGCTGACGACCGTCTCCCCAGGGTGTCAGACACCTCGACCTCAGCAAACTGGCGGCCGGTGTCTGACACCCTCTGAGACGCCGCTGCAAGTTGACGGCCATCTACCCTGGGTGTCAGACACCTCGACCTCTCGCCCCGCCGTCCGCGCTTCCAAACGGCCGGCGTTAGGCATATATTGTCTTCGCGATATCCGGCGGTTCCCTCCTGGCTTGTGGCGTCTTGCTCTGTGTGCGGAGAACGGAAATGCGGCGACTGCGAACGTGGTTGATCGGCCTGCTGTGCCTGGGGCTGTCATTCTCTTTTCCCGCCATGGCGCAGACCAAGCTGAGCAACGCTCAGCTTGATCAGCTGATGGCGCCCGTGGCGCTCTACCCGGATGCGCTGCTCTCGCAGATCCTGATGGGGTCCACGTATCCGGATGACATCGCGGCCGCGGCCAAATGGTCGGCCGCGAACGCCAATCAGTCTGGCGACGACGCCGTGCGCGCGGTCGACGCCGAAACCTGGGACCCCAGCGTCAAGTCGCTGGTGGCCTTTCCGTCGGTCATGGACATGATGGGCCGCGAGCCCGGCTGGGTGAAGTCCGTGGGCGACGCGTTCCTAGCGCAACCCGAGGCCGTCATGGATGCCGTCCAACGGCTGCGCACGCAGGCGCAGAAAGCCGGCAACCTAAAAAGCACGCCACAGCAGACCGTCAAGACCACCACCGCCAATGAAAAGACCGTCGTGGTGATCGAACCCGCGGATCCCCAAGTGGTCTACGTGCCCAGTTACAACCCCACGGTGGTCTACGGCGCGTGGGCGTATCCGTCGTATCCGCCTTATTACTATCCCCCGCCGCCGGGGTCGGTGTTTGCGACCTCGCTGGTGGCCGGCATCGGATTCGGCATTGGCGTCGCGGCGATCAATTCGATGTGGGGCGACGCCAACTGGGGGCATGGCGACATCGATATCGACGTGGATCGCTACAACAACATCAACGTCAACAATCGCATCGACCGCAACAACGTCAACAACAACCGGTCCACGTGGCAGCACAATGCCGCGAACCGCGGCAACGCACCGTACGCGGACGCCGCCAACCGCCAGCGTTTCGACAGCCAGCGGCAGGCCGGATTGCAGAACCGCGCGCAGGCCGGCGGTCAGGGTCCCGGCGCGGCGCCGGCAGCCGGATCCCGTGAGGCCGCGCGGCAGCGGGCAGCCCAGTCTTTTGAAGGGCGAACCGGGCAGCCGATCGCGGGCCATTCCGGCGCGGACGGCGGACGCGGCCAGGGGGCAGGCCGGGGCGACGGCGCGGCGGGCCGGGGGCAAGGGCAGGGGCCGCAAGCCGGACAGGGCGGGCGTGACCGCGGCGCTGGCGCCGCGACGGCTGGCGCCTCGGCGCAGGACCGCGCCCAGAACCGGTCAACCGGCGTCTCGACACAGGATCGCGCCCAGAACCGGTCAACCGGTGTATCGACCCAGGATCGTCCGCGCGACGGCGCTTCCAGCGTCGGGACCGGCGCCTCCACCCACGACCGGCAGGCCGCCGCCCAGCGCCAACGCGCCGACGAGACGGCCGCGCGCGACCGGGCACGGGCGTCCAACAGCCACAACGCCCTGAGCGGCGCGGGCGACGGCGACCGCATGCGGCAGCAGAACCAGCGCGGCGAAATGAGCCGCGGCGGCGGTGGGCATCGCAGCACCGGCGCCAGCGCGCCGCATCGCGGCGGCGGGGCAGGCGCCCATCGCGGCGGAGGCGGCGGCGCGCGTGGCGGTGGCGGCGGCCGGAGATAGGCACCATGGACAAGGGACTTCCTATGACGATCGCTCGTTTGCGCGCGCTGTGCGTGGCTTCGGTCCTTGGGCTCGGTGCGGCGGCGCCCGCCATGTCGCAGGCCGTGTATCCGAGCGCCCAGGCTGCGGCACAGGCGTTTACCGATGCGCTGGCCTTGAACGACGTCGACGCCCTGCGCAAAGTGCTGGGTCCGAACCACCGGCAGCTCGTGCCGGGCGGCGTCGACCAGGAAAGCATCTATCGCTACCTGGCGGCGTGGGTGCGCAAGCACGACATCGTGTCCGACGGCGGGCGTTCGTGGGTGGCGGTGGGCGATTCCGGATGGACGCTGCCAGTGCCGCTGGTGCGCGCCGGGCAAGGATGGCGGTTCGACCCGGTGACGGGCAAGGCGGAGATCCAGCGCCGCGCCATCGACCGCAACGAACTGACCGCCATCGAAACCCTGCAGGAACTTCAGGCCGCGCAGACCCGGTATGCGCAAGGGGTTGGCCAGGGCCGCTATGCCACACGGCTGGTCAGCCGCGCCGGCGAGCGCGACGGACTCTACTGGCCCGACGTGCCGGGCGCGCCGCAGCAAGCCTTTGGTCCGGACGCGCTGGCCATGGGGCCCGACGTGCCCGTGGACGACGCGTATTTCGGCTATCGCTACAAGGTGCTGCCGGGCGGTGCGAGTAACGCGTACCGCATCGTCGCGTGGCCCGCGCGTTACGGGCATACGGGCATCGGCACGTTTGTCGTGGGTCCGTCGGGCGGCGTTTTGGAGAGCGATCTGGGACCGTCATCGGCGGCGCGCGCAGCTGCCTTGAAGGAGGCCGACATCCGCGACGGCAACTGGGTCGACGCGAACGGACAGCCGGCGCCCGCCAAGTAGTTTTTTCGGGGCCATATGGTGGGAATGTGGCGCGCGGTTCGCGTTCAAAAGGCGCCCAGTTCAGCCGCTTTTGATGCGCCTGTTGCGACCTCGCAACAGGTCCGCGCGTTTGCCGCCCAAGCCTGTGCGGCGCCACGTTTCCGGCATCACCTGTGACCCATTTGTCAGGCGCCTGTGCCTAAAATGGCGAGCACCGGGTGCCTGCCCGACTTCCCCTTGCCGGATCTCCAAATTGAACCCCATGTCTTTTGTCCGCTACGCCCTTTTCGGCGTGGGGATGGCGCTTAGCGCCGCGGCGGCTTCGGCCCCGATTTTTGTCCTGAATTCCCTGGACGCCAACGTCAGCATCATCGATCCGGCCACCTACAAGGAACTGCGGCGCGTGCCCACCGGCAAAGAGCCGCATCACCTGTATCTGACGCCCGACGAAAAGTCGCTGATGATCGCCAACGCCACCGGCGATTCCATCACGCTGATGGATCCCAAGACGGGCGAAGTGCAGCGCACGCTGACCGGCATCGTCGATCCCTACCAGTTGCAGTTTTCGCCGGACATGAAGTGGTTCGTTACGGCGGCCAACCGCCTGGACCACATCGACATCTATGCCTGGAAGCCGCTGGAAAAGGGTTTCGACCTGACGCTGGTCAAGCGCATCCAGGCGGGCAAGACGCCCAGCCACATCATGATCGACAAGCACAGCACGACGGCCTACGTCTCGCTGCAGGACAGCGATCAGCTCATCGCCATCGACCTGGCGACGCAGACGCCCAAGTGGACGGTGTCCACGGGCAAGACGCCTGCCGACGTGTTCCTGACCCCCGACCAGAAGACGCTGCTGGTGGCGCTGACCGGCGACTCGTACGTGGAAGCCTATGACGTCAGCAACGGCCCGGCCAAGCTGGTCAAGCGCATCCAGACCGCGGCGGGCGCGCACGCCTTCCGCGCGCAGGGCGACCACCGCCATCTGTTCGTCAGCAACCGCACCGCCAACTCCATCAGCCGCATCGACCTGCAGACGCTGGCCGTCGTCGACACCTTCCCGGTGCCCGGCGGTCCGGACTGCATGGACGTGCTGGCCGACGGCAAGACGCTGCTGGTCACCTCGCGCTGGGCGCGCAAGCTGACCGTGGTGGATCTGGAGCAGAAGAAGGTCGTCAATCAGGTGCCGGTCGGCAAGTCGCCGCACGGCGTGTGGACGCTGAACCATGCGCCGACCCGCTAAGGGCAAAGCCCGGTCCGCGGCCCTGTGCCTGGCGCTGGCGACCTCCGTTGCCGGCGCGGCCCCGCAGGCCACCTGCGACAAGCCCGTCTACCTGACGTTCGACACCGGCCACATGGGCGTCGCCCCGCTGGTGGCCGACGTGCTGGCCCGCCATCAGGTCAAGGTCACCTTCTTCCTGGCCAACGAGCGCACGTTGACCGACGGCGCCAGCCTGGACGACGTGTGGGCGCCGTGGTGGAAGGCGCGCGCCGCGGAAGGCCACGCGTTCGCTTCGCACACCTACGACCACGTCTACTGGCAAGGCGACCTGCCGGGAGGCAAGTTCCGCGTCAAGCCCAGCGCCGGGCCCGACGCCGGCAAGCGCGCCGAGTGGACCGCCGAGCAATACTGCGCCGAGATCCGCCGCCCCGTCGCCCGGTTCCACCAGATGACTGGCAAGGACATGCTGCCGCTGTACCGCGCGCCCGGCGGCAAGACCTCGCTCGCGCTGCTGAAAGCGGCCAAGGCCTGCGGCTTCGAACACGTGGGCTGGTCGCCAGCCGGCTTCCTGGGCGACGAGCTGCCCAGCGACAAATACCCCAACGCCAAGCTGCTGGACCAGGCGCTGCGGACCATCAAGCCCGGCGACATCCTGCTCGCCCATCTGGGCATCTGGTCGCGCCAGGACCCGTGGGCGCCCGCCGTGCTGGAACCGCTGATTGAAGGTTTGCAGCGCAAGGGCTATTGTTTTGCAACCTTGAACACCCATCCGGCCTATCGCGACTGGATCGCCACGCATCACTGATCATGGATACGCTTAGCCAACTCTTCGGGGACAGCCAGCAGTGGCTCTTCGAGACGGCGATTCAGCCCGCGCTGTTCCACCTGGGACTGAGCAACTTCATCGAGGACGCCTACGACGCCACCATGTGGCTGCTCGTGGGGCTGATTCAGATCGCGGTGCTGGTGCTGGTCCTGGGGCCCATGCAGCGCCTGCGTCCCGTGGAACCGATGACCGACCGCCGGCAGATCGGCATCGACGTGCTCTACACGCTGATCCATCGCCTGGGCGCCTTCCGGCTCCTGCTGTTCTTCACCATCGACCCGTTCTGGGACAGCATCTTCGGCCAGCTTCACGTGTGGGGCTTTGCGCCGTTCCAGCTGGATCAGTATTGGCCGGGGGTGACGGACAAGGCGTGGGTCAGCCTGATCATCTACCTGCTGCTCTTCGATGCGGTGGACTACTTCTACCATCGCGCGCAGCACCGTTTTGGCTGGCTGTGGGCGCTGCATGCCGTGCATCACAGCCAGCGCCAGATGACCATATGGAGCGACGACCGCAACCATCTGCTGGACGACATGCTGCGCGACGTGCTGGTCGTGTTCGTGTCGCAGCTGGTGGGCGTGCCCCCCGCGCAGTTCGTCATGGTGGTGGCCATCACCCAGCTGGCGCAGAGCTTCTCGCACGCCAACCTGCGCATGCATTTCGGCGCGCTGGGCGAACGCATCCTGGTCAGCCCGCGCTTTCATCGCCATCACCATTCCATCGCCTACGACGCGTCGTCGCCGGGGCCGGTGGGCGGCTACAACTTCGCCGCGCTGTTCCCGATCTGGGACGTGCTGTTTCGCACCGCCCGCTTTGGCGTGGGCTACGGCCCCACCGGCATCCATGACCAGCAGGCCGAACTGGGCGGACGCGACTACGGGCGCGGCTTCTGGTCGCAGCAGTGGCTGGGCATCAAGCGCATGATCGGCCGAGACCGCGAACCCGCCGCCGCGCCGCCGGCTCCGCCGGCGGGAATCGAGCGGGCATGAAAAACCCCCGCAGCTGGATACCCAGCGGGCGGGGGTGAACAGAGCGCTTGCGTCCCTCGCGGTGATCAGGCGCCCGGCGTGTCGTGCGTCGTCTCGCGTTTGATCTCGCCGTGGCGGCGTTCCATTTCCTGACGCAGTTCGCGGCGCAGGCCGGCGGCCTTGAAGCGCTGCTTTTCCTCGTGCGTGCGCGGTTCCAGCGGCGGCACCGCGGTCGGGGCGCCCTTGTCGTCCACCGCCACCATCGTGAAATAGCAGCTGTTGGTGTGGCGCACCAGCTTCTTGCGGATGTCCTCGGTCACGACCTTGATGCCGATTTCCATCGACGTGCGGCCCGTGTAGTTCACGGCCGCCAGGAACGTCACCAGCTCGCCGACGTGGATCGGTTCGCGGAACACCACCTGGTCGACAGACAGCGTCACGACGTATTGGCCGGCGTACCGGCTGGCACAGGCGTACGCCACCTGGTCCAGATATTTGAGGATGGTTCCGCCGTGTACGTTTCCTGAGAAATTCGCCATGTCAGGCGTCATCAGGATGGTCATCGACAATTGGTGGCTAAAGGCGTCGTCCATGGCGGGCGGCTCATTCATGAATAAAACGCTAATGGTAGCGGCTGGCGGCTGACATCGCGCCGTATTTTCGGGGGCATTCAGGGTTTCTTGGCGGGCGGCGTGGCGGGCGTGGCGGCAGTCGTCGGGACTTCCGTCTGTGCCGCGGTTTCCGGCTCAACTGCCGAATTGCTGGCCGCGGGAACCTCAGCCTCGGGCACATCCCGCCGCACCGTAGGCGGCGTCCACAAGCCGTCCCGCACCGCCGGTCCCGGCGCGTACACCCGCAGCAGCATCCCCACCGGCCCGGCCGCCGGAATCGGCAGCCAGTTCGACTGCTCCTGCGGCGGCGGCGCCGAGTTGCTGAAGACCAGGTCCAGCGAGCCGTCCGCGTTGTAACGCAGCGGGTCGCGGCTGCCGAGCGCCATGCGGTTGACCGGATTGGGCACGGGCTGTCCCTGGCCGTCATATGCCGTCAGCGACCAGAATGCGGCCGTGTCGGGCAACCGGCCGTTGTCGAGATGCAGCGTATACCGGTGCGTGCCGTCCAGCAGCGCGCCGTCGCTGTCGGTGGCCAGCACCAGCACCGTCAAATCTTCGTGCAATCCGCTGCCCGGCTGCGCCTGCGCGGCTAGCGCGCGGCGCAGCCAGTCGTTGCCGTACACGCCGATGCTGCCCGTTTCCTGCAGCCAGCCGTCAGTGGCTCGCAACGAATGGCCAGCGGCCGCCGCCATGCGGTCGCGCGCGGCGCGTACGCCGCGGCGCATGCCCTGCTTGGCGGAATGATCGAGCTTGTCGAAGTCGAACGGCCGGCCGGGCACCAGTCCCACGCGGCGCAGCAGGGCCAGCACGGGCTGGTCCGTCGCATGCGGCGGATGCTTGCGCAGCAGCTCCGCGGCATAGGTGAAGAACGCGTCGGTGGGCATCGAGTCCACTTGTTCGCTCACAGGGGTATTCAGATCGAGGGACGGGTCGGGCTTGGTGCGCGGCGCCTGCGCGGGCAGGTTCCATTGCGCCAACGGCGTCAGGACGAAGCCGTCCTGCAACGCGTTCACTGTCGCCTGCTCGGCGGGGCCGTGCGTCTCGATCATTCCCTTCGCCCAGGCGTGGACCGTAGGGGCGTCGATACGCGCCATGCCCGACGGCAGCGTGCCGCTCCAGCCCGGCGGCACGATCACGGTGCTGCCTTTGGCGGTGCCGGTGGTGCGCTTGCCCAGCGTCGCGAAGACGTCGGTCCACATGTCCAGCAGCGTCAGGGTGTACAGCCGGCCTGCCGTGTCGGGCACGGTCAGCACGACAGGCCCGTCCGTCAGATCCAGCCATGCGCTGCTGCGCAGCATGTCGACGTTCGCCCATGGCGTGGCATCGCCCGCGCGTGGCAGGGTGCGCCCGTGCTGAAACGTGTTGGCCGGCGCCCCATCGGCGCCCCGCGCCGGATGCGTGAACTGCCGGCGGGTCAGGTCCATCGCGACCAGCGGATAGAAATACAGATAGCCTTCTATCGCCGCCTGCTGGGCTGCCTCGGTGGCCGCGGCGGCGGGCGACAGCGCGGCGGGCGCCGCCTGAACGGACGCCTGGGGCATCAGGACGAAGGGCGTGAAGGCCAGCGATAGGACAAGGACTCGGGCCACGGGGGCAAAGCGGCGCATCGGCGCTCCAAAGGCATGCACAAACAAGAGAACTCTAATAAGAGGGGGCAGATCGCCAGCGGTCCGGACATGCTGCCGGACCAACGATGCCGCCGGCCATCGTAGCAGTGCTGCACTGCCGCAAAATCTGCGAAAAAAGCGCATTTTGCCGTCAAATTCAGACGAGGGCGGGGGGCGCATGCGTCCCTGGGCATGACGAGCGCCCTGCCCAAGGCCTATACTTCCTCACATTCCCTTGGAAGTCGTAGGGCTTTTTGTCCCTGAGATATCCGCTTCCTTCATTCACCAGGAGAGGAGTGCTTCATGGTCAACATGAATCGCCGCCAGTTCTTCAAGGTGACCGGTGCGACGCTGGCGGGCTCCAGCCTGGCCTTGCTGGGGGCTGCCCCCGGCACGGCCATGGCCGAGGTGCGCCAGTTCAAGCTTGCGCGCATGACCGAAACGCGCAACACCTGTCCCTACTGTTCGGTCGCCTGCGGTTTGCTGATGTACGGCTTGGGCGATGGCTCGAAGAACGCCCGCGCCAGCATCATGCACATCGAAGGCGACCCCGACCATCCCGTCAACCGCGGCACCCTCTGTCCGAAGGGCGCGGCCCTGATCGACTTCATCCACAGCCCCAACCGCCTCAAGTACCCGGAATACCGGGCGCCCGGTTCGGACAAGTGGGTGCGGATGTCGTGGGACGAAGCGCTGACGCGCATCACCAAGCTCATGAAGGACGACCGCGACGCGAACTTCGTCGAGAAGACCGCGGACGGCAAGACGGTCAACCGGTGGCTGACCACCGGCATGCTGGCCGCCTCGGCAAGCAGCAACGAGGTCGGTTACATCACGCACAAGACTGTGCGCAGCATGGGGATGCTGGCGTTCGACAATCAAGCCCGTGTCTGACATGGCCCGACGGTGGCAGGTCTTGCCCCGACGTTTGGCCGTGGAGCGATGACGAACCATTGGGTCGACATCAAGAACGCGGACATAGTTTTGATCATGGGCGGCAATGCCGCCGAGGCCCACCCGTGCGGGTTCAAATGGGTCACTGAAGCCAAGGCCCATAACAAGGCCAAGTTGATCGTCGTGGATCCGCGCTTTACGCGTTCGGCGTCCGTGGCGGACTTCTACGCGCCCATACGCACCGGCACCGACATCATCTTTCTGGGTGGCGTCATCAAGTACCTGTTGGATAACGACAAGATCCAGCACGAGTACGTGCGCAACTACACCGACTTTTCGTTCATCGTGCGCGAGGATTTCGCGTTCGACGCGGGGCTCTACTCGGGCTACAACGCAGAAAAACGCACCTACGACAAGCAGAGCTGGGACTACGAGCGCGGCGAGGACGGTTTCGTCAAGACCGATCCCACGCTGCAGCATCCGCGCTCGGTGTATCAGCTGCTCAAGAAGCACTACTCGCGCTACACGCCTGAAATGGTCGAGCGCGTCTGCGGCACGCCCAAGGACAAGTTCCTGACGGTGTGCGACATGCTCGCGTCCACGGCCACCACCAACCGGGCCGCGACCATCCTGTACGCGCTGGGCTGGACGCAGCATTCCATCGGTTCGCAGATCATCCGCACGGGCGCGATGGTGCAGCTGCTGCTGGGCAATATCGGCATCGCCGGCGGCGGCATGAACGCGCTGCGCGGCCACTCGAACATCCAGGGCCTGACCGATCTGGGCCTGATGTCGAACCTGCTGCCGGGCTACATGACGCTGCCCAACGAGCCCGAGCAGGACTACGCCAAGTACATCGACTCGCGCACGCTCAAGCCGCTGCGGCCGAACCAGCTCAGCTACTGGCAGAACTATCACAAGTTCCACGTCAGCCTGATGAAGGCCTGGTGGGGCGGCTCGGCCACGGCCGAGAACAACTGGGCGTTCGACTACTTGCCCAAGCTGGACAAGCTCTACGACATGCTGCAGGTCTACGAGCTGATGGTCCAGGGCAAGATGAACGGCTACATCGCGCAGGGCTTCAATCCGCTGGCCGCGGCGCCCAACAAGGCCAAGCTGAACGACGGGTTTGCCAAGCTCAAGTTCCTGGTCATCATGGATCCGCTGGTCACGGAAACGTCCGAGTTCTGGCGCAACGCCGGCGAGGCGAACGACGTGGATCCGTCCAAGATCCAGACCGAGGTCTTCCGCCTGCCCACCACCTGTTTTGCCGAGGAAGACGGCGCGCTGGTCAACTCCGGCCGCTGGCTGCAATGGCACTGGAAGGGCGCCGAACCCCCGGGCGAAGCTAAGAGCGACATCGAGATCATGGCGCTCATCTACACGCGCCTGCGCAAGATGTACGAACAGGACGGCGGCAAGTACCCCGATCCCATCGTCAACCTGTCGTGGCCGTATTCCAACCCGCAGAATCCCACGGCCGAGGAACTGGCCAAGGAATACACGGGCCGGGCGCTCGTGGATCTGCCCGATCCCAAGGATCCGACGAAGATCATGCGCCGCGGCGGCGAGCAGCTTGCCGGCTTTGCCGAACTGCGCGACGACGGCTCCACCGCCAGCGGGTGCTGGATCTTTGCCGGCGCGTGGGGCCCGGGCGGCAACCTCATGGCGCGCCGCGACAACAGCGATCCCACCGGCATCGGCCAGACCCTGAACTGGGCCTGGGCGTGGCCGGCCAACCGCCGCATCCTGTACAACCGCGCATCGTGCGACCTGGAAGGCAAGCCGTTCGATCCGCGCCGCAGCGTCGTGTCCTGGAATGGCAAGGCCTGGGTGGGCGCCGACATCCCCGACTTCAAGGGCGACGAGAACCCCGCGGGCGGCATGGGGCCGTTCATCATGAACCCCGAAGGCGTGGCGCGCTTCTTTGCGCGCGCGGGCCTGGCCGAAGGGCCGTTCCCGGAACACTACGAGCCCTTCGAAAACCCGCTGGGCTACAACCCGCTGCATCCCAACGCCAAGGGCGTCACCAGCAACCCGGCCGCGCGCATCTTCAAGGATGACCTCGCGGCCATGGGTACGGTGGAAAACTTCCCGTATGTCGCCACCACTTACCGGCTGACGGAACACTTCCACTACTGGACCAAGAACGTCCGCATCAACGCGATTCTCCAGCCCGAGCAGTTCGTGGAGATCGGCGAGGCGCTGGCCAAGGAACTGGGCATTCCCAACGGATCGCGCGTCAAGGTGTCGTCCAACCGCGGCTACATCAAGGCCGTGGCGCTCGTCACCAAGCGCATCCGTCCGCTCCTCATCGAGGGCAAGACGGTGCACCAGGTCGGGATCCCGATCCATTGGGGCTTCGTGGGCATCGCCAAGCCGGGCTTCCTCACCAACACCCTGACGCCATTCGTGGGCGACGGCAATTCCCAGACACCGGAATTCAAGTCGTTCCTGGTGAAGGTCGAAAAGGTATAGGAGAACCGACATGTCAATGCAATCCCTGGACATCAAGCGGCGCTCCGCCACCACCACGCCGCCTCCGGGCATCCGTGAACCCGTCACGGGCTCGGTGGCCAAGCTGATCGACGTCTCCAAGTGCATCGGCTGCAAGGCCTGCCAAAGCGCCTGCATGGAGTGGAACGACCTGCGCGACGAGATCGGCGTCAACGTGGGCGTCTACGACAACCCGGCCGACCTCACCGAGCACTCCTGGACCGTCATGCGCTTCTCGGAATTCGAGAACCCCGCCGGCGACCTGGAATGGCTGATCCGCAAGGACGGCTGCATGCACTGCGAGGACCCGGGCTGCCTGAAGGCCTGTCCCTCGCCGGGCGCCATCATCCAGTACAACAACGGCATCGTGGATTTCCACGAGGAAAACTGCATCGGTTGCGGCTACTGCATCACCGGCTGTCCGTTCAACATTCCGCGCATTTCCAAGAAGGACAACAAGGCCTACAAGTGCACGCTGTGTTCCGACCGCGTGGCGGTCGGCATGGAGCCCGCGTGCGTCAAGGCCTGTCCCACCGGCGCCATCGTCTTCGGCACCAAGGACGACATGCACCAGCATGCGGCCGAACGCGTCGAGGACCTGAAGTCGCGCGGTTTCGCGCAGGCCGGCGTGTATGACCCGCCCGGCGTGGGCGGCACGCACGTCATGTACGTGCTGCATCACGCCGACCAGCCGGGGCTGTACCACGGGCTGCCCGCCGATCCGAAGATCAGTCCGATGGTGTCGCTATGGAAGGGCCTGGCCAAGCCGCTGGGTCTGGCCGCGATGGCGTTCACTGCGCTGGCGGGCTTTTTCCACTACGCGCGCGTGGGCCGCAACGAAGTGACCGAGGAAGACGAACGCAGGGCCGAAGAGGAGGTGCGCCATGAGTGAAGACCGCCACTACCGCCGCATCAAGCGCTATACGCCGGGCGAGCGCACCAACCATTGGATCATCGCGCTCACGTTCATCCTGCTCGCGTTGTCCGGGCTGGCGCTCTTTCATCCGTCCATGTATTGGCTGTCCAACCTGTTCGGGGGCGGACCCTGGACGCGCATCCTGCATCCGTTCATCGGGGTGGTGATGTTCGTCTGCTTTGCCGTGTTTGCCGGGCACATGTGGCGCCACAACCTCATGACGAAGGCGGATCGCCAGTGGCTCAGGCAGCTCAACGACGTGGTCGAGAACCGCGAGGAAAAGCTGCCCGAGGTCGGCAAGTACAACGCCGGCCAGAAGCTGCTGTTTTACGTGCTGATCCTGTGCATGCTGGGGCTGATGGTCAGCGGCATCGTGATCTGGCGCGAGTATTTCGCGTTCTACTTCCCGATCTGGGTGGTCCGCGGCGCCTCGGTGCTGCACGCGGTTTGTGCGCTGGTGCTGATTTGCGCGATCATTGTGCATATTTACGCGGCGATCTGGGTGAAGGGGTCGCTCACGGCAATGCTGCGCGGCTATGTCACCGCCGGCTGGGCGTGGAAGCACCATCGCGCCTGGTTCCGGGAGCAGGTAAAGAAGTAATCCCCGGCATGTCGTGATCGACGGCTGCTATCCTCGTCGCAGGCTGGCAGCCGTATTTGTTTCTCTGGAGACGAGAATTGCAGCGAATTCTTCCGCGCGGCGAGATCGAAGCGCTAGACCATAACGCCATTCCCCGCATCACCCTGCCCGAACGGCAATCCGTCTTCGCCGCGCGGGCGGCGCGCCTGCGCCAGCTTGCCGATGGCAATCCGGTGGGCGATTACCTGCAGCTGATGGCGCATCTGGTCGATGCCCAGCATCGCGCGCTGCAGGACTGCGCGGCGCCGCCCGCCAGCGAAGACCGCATTTCGCTCGCGCAGGCGCACGGCATGCCGCCGCTGCAGGCCATCGGCTGGCCGCGCGATGCACTGTGGCGCCGCATCCTGGGCCAGTTGCTGGACGACGTGTCGCGCGCCCCGGGCGTGCCCGCCGAAGCCATCGACGTGTGCGCCGCGCTGCGGCGCGCGCTGGCCGACGACCCCGAATCGCTCGAAGACTTGGCGCAGGCCGTGCTATCCGAGCAGGACGAGGGCGTGGACAGCGCGGCCGCGCCCTTTGTCATGGCGGCGTTGCAGGTCTACTGGACGGACCTGGCCAACCGCTTCGATCCCAAACAACTGCCTGTCGCCAGCCCGTTCGGCGTGTGCCCGGTGTGCGGCAGCCTGCCGGTCGCCAGCATCGTGCGCGTCGGTGGCCAGTACGAAGGCTATCGCTACCTGTGCTGCAGCCTGTGCGCCACGCAGTGGCACATGGTGCGGGTCAAGTGCTCGCATTGCGAAGACGTGGAAAAGGTCGCGTACCAGTCCATCGAGGGCCGCACGCCCGCCATCAAGGCGGAAACCTGTGACAACTGCCACACGTACCGCAAGATCTTCTACCAGGACAAGGACCTGTACGTGGAGCCGGTGGCCGACGACCTGGCAAGCCTGATGCTGGACGTGCTGGTGGGCGAGGCGGGTTATTCGCGGTCCAGCGGCAATCCGCTGCTGTGGCATGGCGCCGAAGACTAGCGCCGCTCAATGACGGAGTCTCGCATGGCAGATCACCTGTCCGGCGCCGGCCTTGCTGCCGCGTCCGACATCCCTTCGCTGGACCGCCTGCTGAACGCGGACGCGTTGCAGCCGGCGCTGGAAACCCACGGCCGCACGCAAGTGGTGGCGGCTCTGCGCCGCGATCTGGACGCGCTGCGCAAGCGCGCGCTGGATGGCGGCGTGCCGCGTCACGAGCTTGAGGCGGCAGCGGTGGCGGCGCGCACGTCGGCCGCGCTGGACGAGGCCGCGCAGCCGCGCCTGCGCGCGGTCTACAACCTGACCGGCACCGTGCTGCACACCAACCTGGGCCGCGCGCTGCTGCCCGACGAAGCGGTGGCGTCGGTGTTGCGCGCGCTGACCACGCCCGCCAACCTCGAGTTCGACCTGGACACCGGCGGCCGCGGCGATCGCGATGACCTCATCGACGACCTGCTGTGCGAGCTGACCGGCGCCGAGGCCGCCACGGTCGTCAACAACAACGCCGCGGCCGTCCTGCTGATGCTCAACGCCCTGGCGGACCGCCGCGAAGTGGTGGTGTCGCGCGGCGAATTGGTCGAAATCGGCGGCGCCTTTCGCATTCCCGACATCATGAAGCGCGCCGGCGCCAAGCTCGTCGAAGTTGGCACCACCAACCGCACGCACGCGGCGGATTATGAAAACGCCATCGGCCCGCGCACCGCGATGCTGATGAAGGTGCATTGCAGCAACTACGCGGTGACGGGTTTTACGAAAAGCGTGAGCGTCGCCGAGGTGGCGGCGTTGGCCCATGCGCGCGGCCTGCCGGCCACGGTGGACCTGGGCAGCGGCACATTGGTGGACCTGACGCAGTTCGGGCTGCCCAAGGAAGACACCGTGCGCGAGACCATCGCGGCGGGCGCCGACCTGGTCACGTTCAGCGGCGACAAGCTGCTGGGCGGGCCGCAGGCGGGCTTGCTGGTGGGCCGCGCCGACCTGATACGCAAGATCAAGAAGAATCCGCTCAAGCGCGCGCTGCGTGTCAGCAAGCTGACGCTGGCCGCGCTGGAACCGGTGCTGCATCTGTACCGCGCGCCGGAATTCCTGGCCCAGCGGCTGACGACGCTGCGCCTCCTGACTCGCCCGCTGCGCGATATCCAGCCGCAGGCCGAACGGCTGCGTGGCGTGCTGGCGCATGCGGCGGGCCCGGGCTATGCGGTCGAGGCGGTGCCGATGTTCAGCCAGATCGGCAGCGGCGCGCTCCCCATCGACCAGCTTCCCAGTTACGGACTGGCCGTGCGCCATGTGGGAACCGGTCGCCCCGGACGGCATCTGGACAGGCTGGAGACGCTGTTGCGCAAGCTGCCGGTGCCCGTCATCGGCCGGATCGCGGATGACGCGCTGTGGCTGGACTTGCGTTGTCTGGAAGCCCGCGACGAGGCGGCGTTTGCGGCGCAGCTAGCGGAGCCGCTGGCATGATCGTCGGCACCGCCGGTCACATCGACCACGGCAAGACGACGCTGGTGCGTGCGCTCACGGGCGTGGACACGGACCGGCTGAAGGAAGAAAAGGCGCGCGGCATTTCCATCGAACTGGGCTACGCCTACACGCCGCTCGCGAACGGCGACGTGCTGGGCTTCATCGACGTGCCGGGCCACGAGAAGCTGGTGCACACGATGGCGGCCGGGGCCAGCGGAATCGACTTCGGCTTGCTGGTGGTCGCAGCGGACGACGGCGTCATGCCGCAGACGCGCGAGCATCTTTCCATCCTGTCGATGCTGGGCGTGGCGCGCGGCGCGGTGGCGCTGACCAAGACGGATCGCGCGGACGCGGCGCAGCTGGAGACCGTGCGCGCCGAGATCGCAGCATTGGCGGAAGGTACTTTCCTGCAAGGCGCGCCAGTGTTCGGCACGAGTGCGGCGCAAGCCGGTGACTCGGGCGTGGCGGCGCTCAAGGAATATCTGCATGCGCAGGCTCAAGCCGTGGCGCGGCGCGAGGCCACGGGCTTGTTCAGGCTGGCCGTGGATCGCGTATTCACCTTGTCCGGCCACGGCACGGTCGTTACCGGCACGGCGCACGCCGGCCAGGTCCGCGCGGACGACGACGCGACCGATCTGCGCCTGATGCCGGCTGGCACACGCGTGCGCGTGCGCGGCATCCACGCGCAGAACCAGCCCAGCGAGACCGGCTCGGCCGGCCAGCGGTGTGCGCTGAACCTGGCGGGCATCGACAAGAGCGCCATCTCGCGCGGCGACTGGATCGCGGATGCGCGCTGCTTCCTGCCCTCCAAGCACGTCGACGTCGCGCTGACGCTGCTGCCGTCCGCGGATGCGCCCGTGCAGGCCTGGGCGCCGCTGCACGTGCATATCGGCGCGGCGCGCCACGTGGCGCACGTGGTGCCGATCAGCGCCGAGTCTTTGGCGCCGGGCCAGTCGGGATGGGTGCAGCTCGTGTTCGACGAACCGGTCTGCGCGATGCCGGGCGACCGCTACATCGTGCGCAACGCACAGGCGACGCGCACGGTGGGCGGCGGCCGGGTGCTGGATCCCAACGCCCCGGACCGCAAACGCCGGTCGGCGTCGCGGTTGGCGGGCTTGCAGGCGCTGACCGACATGTTGGACGGCGGCGGCCTTGCGCCGGTGCTGGCGCATGCGCCGCAGGGCCTGGACGAGTCGGCGTTGCAGCGTCTGACGGGTCTGCCGGTCAGCGAGATCACGGCGTCCGATGGCGCGGTGTGGATCGAACCGCGCAACGCCCAGGGCGCGCGCACGCTGATCCTGGCCGCGCATTGGAAGGCGCTGCGCGATCGGACCGAGCAGGCGTTGGCGTCGTTCCACCAAAGCGCGCCCGACGAACCCGGTCCGGACGGCGCGCGGCTGCGGCGCATGGCGATCCCTGCGATGCCCGACACGCTGTGGACGTCTCTGCTGGACGAACTGCAACGCGACGGCCGCATCGCGCGCAATGGCCCGTGGCTGCATCTGCCCACGCATTCCGCGACGCTGGGGCAAGCCGAATCCGCGCTCGCCGCGCGGCTGTTGCCGCTGCTGGATGCGGGCGCGTTCGATCCGCCTTGGGTGCGGGATTTGGCCAAGATGCAGGCGCAGCCGGAGGACACCGTGCGCCAGCTGCTGCGCAAGCTGCTGCGGCGCGGCGAGGTGGCGCAGGTGGTGAAGGATCTGTTCTATCACCGCGATCAGGTGCGCAGGCTGGCGGCGTTGGCGGCTGACTTGGCGGCGCAGCCCCAGGGCCTGAACGCCGCGGTGTTCCGGGACGTGACGGGTTTGGGCCGCAAGCGGGCGATCCAGATCCTGGAGTTCTTCGATCGCGTGGGCTACACGCGGCGGGTGCGGGATACGCATGTGCTGCGCGGCGAAAGCGCGTACGCGGCGATGCAGCCGCCCGCCGAGCCGGTATCATAGGCGGTCCGCCACGGAAGGCATTCGTGCCCGGCGGCACGGCCGGGCTTCAAACCCGGTTGGGGGCGTCAGACGCTCCCAGGTAGGTTCGACTCCTGCTGCCTTCCGCCATTTGTGTTCTCCTGCCGCCCGCGCCTCCACTACGCAGGTGTCTGACACCCCTACGAGATGTCCGCCACAGTGCGTTGCCGCGTCCGGGTGTCTGACACCGGCGCAAATGCGTTGCTCTCCATCAACTGCGCAGCATGCGCGTCACCACACCGCCTACCGTGTGCGACTTCCAGTCCAGCTCGCCCAGATGCCAATACCGGATCGCGCCGGCACGATCGACGAGGAAGTTGGCGGGCAGCGCCGCCGCATCCCATTTTTTTGACGCCGCGCTGTTGCGGTCGTGCAGGACCGTGCCGTTGATGGGGGTCTTTTTCAGGAAGGCCGAGATCTTGGCGGGCGCTTCGCCGACGTTGACGGCGACAAGGCGCAGGCCCTCTTCGCGATGCCGCTTGGCCATGGTGGACAGAACGGGGAGTTCGTCGCGGCACGGTTCGCACCACGTGGCCCAGAAGCTGACGATGACGACGCTGCCGCGCCACGCGGAAAGCTTTTGCTCGCGGCCCCCCATGTCTGGAAGGACGAGCGGCGGGGTGGAGCCGGTCCACGCGACCCAGTCGGGGCCGGTGGCGGCTTTCAATGCGGCGGCGTTGTTGACCGCCCCATTCGCGGCGTTACCGGCAGCGCTATTTTTCGCACTATTTGTTGCGTCATTCGCGGCGCCGGCCCACGCGGGCAGCGCCGCGAGCGACAGACCGGTCTGCAGGAGGCGGCGGCGGCTGATCAAGGCGGACTCCTGCAAACGAGCGTTCAATGGCGAGGGCCTGGCTGCGTTCGATCATAGGGCCATTCGCGGGGCCGGTGCTATCCTTTTTCCGACTGACTCACGGAGACTGAGATGACCCAGGATGTTGCGTCCACAAACGCGCCGCGCTTGACTTCGCTATCGCATGGCGGCGGCTGCGGCTGCAAGATTGCGCCGGGTGTGCTATCGGCGCTGCTGGCGCGGTTCGGCCCCGCCGCCAGCTATCCCAACCTGCTGGTGGGCACGGAAACCGCGGATGATGCGGCGGTGTACCGGCTGAACGACGAGCAGGCGCTCATCGCCACGACCGACTTCTTCATGCCCATCGTCGACGATCCCTTCGACTTCGGCCGCATCGCCGCGACGAACGCGTTATCGGATGTGTACGCGATGGGCGGCACGCCGATCATGGCGCTGGCGATCGTCGGCATGCCGATCAACGTGCTGCCGCACAGCGTGATCGCCGAGATTCTCAAGGGCGGCGAATCGGTCTGCGCGGATGCGGGCATTCCGGTGGCGGGCGGCCACAGCATTGATTCGGTGGAACCCATCTATGGTCTGGCCGCGATGGGGCTGGTGCATCCGGACCGCATCAAGCGCAACGCGGACGCGCGCGCCGGCGACGTGCTGATCCTGGGCAAGGGCCTGGGCGTGGGCATCCTGTCGGCGGCGCTCAAGAAGAATCTGCTGGACGTGGACGGTTATCGCGTGATGATCGACACGACGACGCGGCTGAATCGTCCCGGTCCCGCGCTGGCCGCGCTGGATGGCGTACATGCAATCACGGACGTGACGGGCTTTGGCCTGTTGGGCCATGCGCTGGAGATGGCGCGCGGCGCGAAGCTGACGGCCCGCGTGCGGCTGGATGCGTTGCCGTGGCTGCCGGGCGTGCAGGCGTTCGCCGCAGACGGCGTGATCACGGGCGCGTCCGGCCGCAACTGGACGTCGTACGGGGAATCAGTGCGCCTGGGCGCCGGGGTGTCAGACACCCAGCGGGCGTTGCTGACCGATCCGCAAACCTCGGGCGGCCTGCTGGTGTCGTGCGCGCCGGACGCCGCCGACGCCGTGCTCAAGATCTTCCACGAACAGGGTTTCGGGCAAGCCGCCGTGATTGGCGAGATGGCCGCCGGCCCGGCGCAGGTCGACGTGGACTGAAGCGGCGATATCCGCCAGCGATCACGCGCGGCATCTCAGTCCGCCAGATCCCGCGCGGTCGCCGCCGCCTGATCCATCAGCCACTGCGTGACGACGTCGGCATCGGGCGTGCTGCGCCGCGCGTTGCGCACCAGCCAGTAGGCGTGTTCGGTGGCGCTGGCCGCGGGGCTGCCGACGAGGGTCAGCCGCCGGTCCGCCAGCATGGGCGCGATCAGCGCCAGCCGTCCCAGCGCGATGCCGTGGCCGGCCAGCGCGGCATGTACGATCTGGTCGTACTGGTTGAAACGCAGCATGCCTTTGGGGCGCACGCGGCCCAGACCGCGCGCGTTCAGCCATTCCGACCATTGCAGCCACGGCCGCGTGGGATCGTCGAATTCCAGCAGCACGTGGCGCTGCAACTCGCGCGCATCCAGTTCGCGCGCGTCGAGCGACGGGTGCGCCACCGGCACCACCGATTCGCCGAAGAGCCACACGGCGCCATCGGAGACCGAGTTGCGCTCGCTGTAGCGGATGGCGATGTCGACGGCTTCGCGGTCGATGTCGATCAGCCGGTTGTCGGCGGCTACGCGCACGTCGATGTCGGGATGCGCCGCCTGAAAATCGCCCAGCCGGGGCAGCAGCCACAACGAGGCCACGCCGATGGTGGTGGTGACGGTGACGGGCGTGCGCCGTTCGGGGGCGCGGAGTTGTTCGGTCAGGTCGCCAAGCTGGCTTAACCAGACGTCGGCCATTCGAAAGAGTTGCGCGCCCTCGGCCGTGAACGTGACGCTGCGAAACCCCCGCACCAGCAGCGGCACGCCCAGATGCGCTTCCAGCGCGCGAATCTGGCGGCTGACCGCCGACTGCGTGACATGCAGGTCCTGCGCGGCGAGCGTGATGCTCATGCGGCGACCGACGGCGACAAAGCCGCGGACAAGATCAAGCGGTGGCAGTTTCGCAAGCGGATATGGCATTCGTAAAACTCATGCGTGTCGGGCGGAAAAGTCGCTTGAGCAATAGTACGCCGCGGGCGTCCAATATGACTCAGACGTTGGGTGACTCGGACGGAATCTTGGTCATCCGCCGCGATCGCCGCTGCTGCGGCCGGGAGGGTCGCCATGATCCAGTTATGTTGCACTGCGGGAATGTCATTTCGTTTGGCCGGCGGCTCGACTATGCTGCTCAAGCGCGCTTCGGGCTTGCGCATCGTGTGTCACGCCGGCACCGTGTGGATCTCCGAATACCGCCGCTTCGATGACAGCGTGCTGCAAGCGGGCGAATCCCTGACCGTGCGCAGCGATCGCGACGTCGTCCTCAGCGGCCTGCCGGATGCGCAGGTCGCGTTACAACCGGAGTCCCTGACATGACCGCGTCCTTGCCCGATACGCCCCGCATCGAAATGTGGTTCGATTTCGCCAGCCCGTACAGCTATCTGGCGATCGAGCGCATCGACACGCTTGCGCGCGAGGCCGAGGTCAAGGTCGATCTGCGGCCGTTTCTGCTGGGGCCGATCTTCCAGGCGCAGGGTTGGAACGACACGCCCTTCCGGCTGTTTCCGGGCAAGGGCGCGTACATGATGCGCGACATCGCCCGCCTGGCCGAGAAGTACGGCGTGGTCTACAACCGTCCGCGCCTCTTTCCGCGCATGAGCGTGCTGCCCGCGCGCATCGCGTTGCTGGGCCAGAACGAGCCCTGGGGCCGCGATTTCTGCGTCGCGGTGTTCCGCGCGAATTTTCAGCATGACCTGGATATTCAGTCCGAAGACGTCGTGCGCGATCTGCTCATTGGCCTGTCGCTGGATGCCGATGCATTGATCGCCCGCGCCAAGACCGAAGGCGCCAAGGAAGCGCTGCGCAAGCAGGTGGACCGCGCGCGCAACCTCGGCGTGTTCGGCGCGCCCACGTTCTTCGTGGAGGGCGAAATGTTCTGGGGCAACGACCGCCTGGAAGACGCGCTGGACTGGACGCGCCGCACCGCGCCATCCAACGCCTGGCCGCCGCGGGCGCACACCTAGCCGGCCGCACCTAGCCGGCCGCACCTAGCCGGCCGCACCTAGCCGGCCCCGCATCAAAAGTTTCTTCGTCAACGCATCACAGCAATGAAAAACGCAAGCAGCGCCTATCGCGGCGCGCCCATGCCGGGCGGCCGCTCGTTCACGCAATTTCGCGCCGCCCGCATCCGGCGGGTGTCCTTCCAATGGAAACAGGCCGAACGCGCCGGCCTTCAGGACGACACCCTGTCCAAGGGCGGTGGCCACGGCAAACGCGGATAAGGCGCGCTAGCCCTTCGTCACCGGTCCGACATTCGCCCACTCTTCGTCGGAATACAGCCGCGACCGTAAGAGAAACCGCTTGCCTTCCGCGCTGTCCAGCGAAAACGCCCCGCCGCGTCCGGGCACGGCGTCGATGACAAGCTGGGTGTGTTCCCAGTAAGCGAACTGGTCTTCGCCGATCCAGAATGGGCAACCTTCCAGATCGCCCAACAGCACGTCCGAGCCGCCCACCATGAACTCGCCCTGTGGATAACACATGGGCGAGCTGCCGTCGCAGCAGCCGCCGGATTGGTGAAACATCAGCGGCCCGTGCTTGGCGCGCAGGGTGTCGATCAGCTGGCGCGCCTCGTCGGTCGCAACCACGCGTGGCGTGTGCTCTGGCATGGCGGGATTCCTCTGCGAGCGCGCCGGGCGGACCCGGCGCGCAGGTTGGCCGCGCAGGCGGCGTGGGATAGGCGGAGAAGCCTGGCAGATCAGAAGAACCCCAGCTTCTTCGGCGAATAGCTCACCAGCAGGTTCTTCGTCTGCTGATAGTGGTTGAGCATCATCTTGTGGTTCTCACGCCCGATGCCCGATTGCTTGTAGCCGCCGAATGCCGCGTGCGCCGGATAGGCGTGATAGCAGTTGGTCCATACGCGTCCCGCCTTGATCGCGCGGCCCATGCGGTAGCACGTGTTGGCATCGCGCGACCACACGCCGGCGCCCAGGCCGTACAGCGTGTCGTTGGCCAGCGCCAGCGCATCATCGGCGTCCTTGAACGTGGTGACCGCCACGACCGGCCCGAAGATTTCTTCCTGGAACACGCGCATCTTGTTGTGGCCCTTGAACACCGTGGGCTGCACGTAGTAGCCGCCTTCCAGCCCGCCTTGCATCTGCGCGCGCGAGCCGCCCGCCAGCACGTCCGCGCCTTCCTGCTTGCCGATGTCCAGATAGGACAGGATCTTCTCGAGCTGCTCGGTGGAGGCCTGCGCGCCCAGCATGGTGTCGGCATCCAGCGGGTTGCCTTGCTTGATCTCGGCCACGCGTTTCAGGGCGCGTTCCATGAACTTGTCGTAGAGCGATTCCTGGATCAGCGCGCGGCTGGGGCACGTGCACACTTCGCCCTGGTTCAGCGCGAACATGACGAAGCCCTCGACCGCCTTGTCCAGGAAGTCGTCGTCCTGCGCCGCCACGTCCGCAAAGAAGATGTTGGGTGACTTGCCGCCCAGTTCCAGTGTGACGGGGATGATGTTCTGCGACGCGTACTGCATGATCAGCCGGCCGGTGGTGGTCTCTCCGGTGAAGGCGATCTTGGCGATGCGCTTGCTGGATGCCAGCGGCTTGCCCGCTTCCAGCCCGAAGCCGGTCACGACGTTCACGACGCCCGGGGGCAGGATGTCGCCGATCAGTTCCATCAGCAGCAGGATGCCCAGCGGCGTCTGCTCGGCGGGTTTCAGCACCACGCAATTGCCCGCCGCCAGCGCAGGCGCAAGCTTCCACGCGGCCATCAGGATGGGGAAGTTCCACGGGATGATCTGACCGACCACGCCCAGCGGTTCGTTGAAGTGGTAAGCCACGGTGTCGTGGTCGATCTCGGATAGCCCGCCTTCCTGGCTGCGGATGCACGAGGCGAAGTAGCGGAAGTGGTCGATGGCCAGCGGGATGTCGGCCGCGCGGGCTTCGCGGATGGGCTTGCCGTTGTCCCAGGTTTCCGCCGTGGCCAGGCGTTCCAGGTTGGCTTCCATCACGTCCGCGATCTTCATCAGCATGCGGGCGCGTTCGGCAGCCGGGGTCGAACCCCATTTCGGCGCGGCGCGGTGCGCGGCGTCTAGCGCCAGTTCGATGTCGCGCTCTTTCGAGCGCGCGTTGCGGCTCAGGGTCTGGCCCGTGACCGGCGTGACGTTGTCGAAGTATTCGCCATCCGCGGGCGACTGCCACTTGCCGTCGATGAAATTGTCGTACTGCGTCTTGAGGTCCAGGCGGGTGCCGTAGGTCTCCGGGGTAACGCGGGTCGCGATATCCATGCTTGTCTCCGTATCGTTGGAATGGCGGCAGTGGACTGCCTGTCCGGTATCAAGCAAAACGCATGCCAGTCGGGGCATCCCGGCTGGACAGCCTGCCGCACGCGTGCGAAAGTAGTTTTTCAATGTCGCAATCCGCGACGTTGTCGCGCAACAGGTGTCGCAGCACAGGCGTCGCAGAACGCCGGTCCTAGGAGACATACATGGCTTCTCACTCCGGTCGGCAGACGCTGACGCAGGCGCGGCTGCTCTTCAACCAGCAGGGCGCGGTGCCGGGCGGCATGGTTGCCGAACCCATCCTGCGTTCCTGGCGCCGCTGCGCCGACCTGGGCTTTGACATGCGCGGCGTGCGCCGCGCCGAGCTCATGACGCAGGGCGAACTGCGCGAAGCCCAGCAGCGCAACGAAGCGCTGCGCCGCCTGTCCGAACCCGCCATCGCCTACCTGCGCCGCCAGGCCGGCGGCAGCGGCAACCTCGTCATTCTGTCGGACGCGCAGGGCCTGGTGCTGGACTCGGACGGCGATACGGGCTTTGCGCATCGGGCCTCGCGCGTGGCCCTGATGCCCGGCGCGCCGTGGGACGAAGCCGCCGCCGGCACCAATGCCATCGGCACTGCGCTGGTCGAAGGCCGGCCCATCGCCGTGCACGGCGCCGAACACTATTTCGAACCCAACCGCATCCTGACCTGCGCTGCCGTCCCCATCACCGACAGTGAAGGCCGCACGCTGGGCGTGCTCGATCTCTCCAGCCAGGCCCGCGACGTGCGCCCCGATGCGCTGGCGCTGGTGCGCGGGGCGGTGGACCGCATTGAACATCAATTGTTCGAAAGCGCTTATGAACAATGCACCGTGCTGCGCCTGCATGCCGACCCGGCCGGGCTGGGCCAGCCCGGCGAAGCGCTGCTGGCATTCCAGGGCGACCTGCTCATCGGCGCCAACCGGCGCGCGCTGCAGGCGCTGGCACTGGCGGCGACCGCGCTGGGCGTGTACCGCTACGCGGACGTGTTCGACGGCGACATCGAACGATGCCCGGATGCCTCGGGCAGGGTACATGCGCGGACGGGCGCGGTCTATCACGCTCGGCTGCGCATGCCGCGCACGCGCGCCCCGCAACCGCCCGCCGCACCCGCGTCGCGCACGCCCGGTGCGCTGGCCAGAACGCCGGCCCCCAGCTTCGATGCCGCGACGCTAGGCGCGCTGGCGCGCGCCGTGCATCTGGCGGACGCCGGCGTGTCGATCCTGCTGCAGGGCGAAACGGGCGTGGGCAAGGAGGTGTTTGCGCGGCAGATCCATGCGCGCGGCCAACGCGCGGCCGGCCCCTTCGTGGCGGTGAACTGCGCCGCCTTGCCGGAAAGCCTGATCGAATCGGAATTGTTCGGCTACGAAGACGGGGCCTTCACCGGTGCGCGCCGTCAGGGCAGCAAGGGCCTGTTGCGGCAGGCGCACGGCGGCGTGCTGTTCCTGGACGAGATCGGCGACATGCCGCTGCTGCTGCAATCGCGCCTGCTGCGCGTGCTGCAGACGCGCGAGGTCTCGCCCTTGGGCGCGGCGCGGCCCGTGCGGGTGGACTTCACCTTGGTGTGCGCGACGCATCGGCCACTTGCGCATGAAGGCCTGGATGCACCGGTGCGTCCTGACCTGTACTTCCGGATTGCCGAATACACCGTCACGCTCGAGCCCCTGCGTGCGCGGGCCGACCGCCTGGAATTGCTGCGCGAGCTGTGGGCGGCGCAAGGCGCGGGTCCCGCGCTGCCACCCGCCATCGAAGCCGTTCTCGCGGCGTATTCGTGGCCAGGCAATTACCGCCAACTGGCATCTGTGCTGCGCACGTTGCATGTGCTGGCGGGACCGGCGGGCAGGGTGGATGCAGACATGCTGCCGGCGCAATTGCGCGGTGCAGCGAGCGCCCCGAAGATTGACGCGCAGCCGTCCGGCGCGGCAACTTCAGCGCCCGCACCGGCCAGCGCAAGCGGCGCTCTGCACGCCATGACGGATGCCGCCATCCGCGGCGCATTGGCCGAAAACGGCGGCAGTGTCAGCCGCGCGGCGCGCGCGTTGGGCGTGCACCGCAGCACGGTGTACCGGCGCGCCGCCGCATTGGGCCTGGCGCGCCCGAAATAACCGGTGCAGGAACGCGCAGCGGGCGATCAGCCGATCAGACGCGCCAGTTCCGCACCCGGATCCTTGGCGCGCATGAACGCTTCGCCCACCAGGAACGCGTCGACCTTGTGGTCGCGCATCAGCTTCACGTCTTCCGGCTTGAGGATGCCGCTTTCGGTCACCACGCGTTTGCCGGCCGGGATGCGCGGCAAAAGGTCCAGCGTGGTTTGCAGGCTGGTTTCGAATGTGCGCAGGTTGCGGTTGTTGATGCCCAGGAGCGGCGTCTTGAGCGTAAGCGCGACATCCAGCTCCTGGGCGTCGTGCACCTCGACCAGCACGTCCATGCCCAGTTCGATCGCCAGCGTTTCGTAGTCGCGCAGTTGCGCGGGGGTGAGCGCGGCCACGATCAGCAGCACGCAGTCGGCGCCCATCGCACGCGCCGCGACGATCTGATAGGGATCGATCACGAAGTCCTTGCGCAGCACCGGCAGCGCGCACGCGGCCCGCGCCTGGCGCAGGTGGTCGTGCGAGCCCTGGAAGAACTGCACGTCCGTCAGCACGGACAGGCAGGCCGCGCCGTGCACGGCGTAGGTAGCGGCGATCTCGGCGGGCGCAAAGCCCTCGCGGATGACGCCCTTCGAGGGCGAGGCTTTCTTGATTTCAGCGATGACGCCGGCTTTGCCTTGCGAGATCTTGTCTTCGATGGCCTGGGCGAAACCGCGCACGTCCTGGCGCGCCTGCGCTTCGCGCAGGACTTCGGCTTCGCTGCGCATCTGGCGTGCGGCGGCGACTTCCTCAGCTTTGACAGCGAGGATCTTCGCGAGAATATCGTTCATTTCTGGAATGTCCGGGTGTATGCGCAGAATTCTTCCAGCTTGGCTCGCGCCGCGCCGGTGGAAATTAGTTCAAATGCTAGCGCTAAGGCTTCGGGAATGGAATCGGCTTTGTTGCCGGCATAGATGGCGAGCCCGGCGTTCAGGGCGACGATGTCTCTGGCCGCGCCCTCGACATTCTCCAGCGCCTCTATGACAAGCTCGCGCGACTGCTCGCGATTGGACACCTTGATGCTCCGGTTGGACATCATGGATAGCCCGTAGTCCTCGGGATGGATTTCATACTCGCGGACCACGCCGTCCTTCAGTTCGCCGACCATCGTGGCTCCGCCCAGCGAGGCCTCGTCCATGCCGTCCTTGCCGTGCACGACCAGCACATGGCGCGAACCCAGGCGTTCCAGCACGCGAACCTGAATGCCGACGAGGTCGGGGTGGAAGACGCCCATCAACTGGTTGGCGGCGCCGGCCGGGTTGGTCAGCGGACCCAGGATGTTGAAGATCGTGCGCACGGCCAGTTCCTTGCGCACCGCGGCCACGTTCTTCATCGCGCCGTGGTGGGCGGGCGCAAACATGAAACCGATGCCGGTCTCCTGGATGCATTCGGCCACCTGCTCCGGCGTCAGCACCAGGTTGGCGCCCAGCGCCTCCAGCACGTCGGCGCTGCCGCTGGACGACGAGGCGCTGCGGTTGCCGTGTTTGGCAATGGGCACGCCGGCCGCGGCCGCGACGAACATTGCGGTCGTGGAAATGTTGAACGTGTGGCTGCCGTCGCCGCCCGTGCCGCACATGTCCAGCAGGTCGTTCGGGTTGGGCGTGACCACGGGCGTGGCGAACTCGCGCATGACCTGAGCCGCGGCGGTGATCTCGCCAACGGTTTCCTTCTTGACGCGCAGGCCCATCAAAAGCGCGCTGGCGATCTGCGGCGACATCTCGCCGCGCATCAGCATGCGCATCAGGTGCAGCATTTCGTCGTGGAAAATTTCGCGGTGTTCGATGCAGCGCGTCAGCGCTTCGGAGGGGGAAATCGTCACGGTGCGTCCTTCTTAGGCGAGGTTCAGGAAGTTGCGCAGCAAGGCGTGGCCGTGCTCGCTCAGTACGGATTCGGGGTGGAACTGTACCCCGTACAACGGCAGCGTCTTGTGCCGCACGCCCATGATGTCGCCGTCCGGCGCCGTCGCGGTGACCGCCAGGCAATCAGGCAGGGTGGCCGGGTCGATGGTCAGCGAGTTGTAGCGGATGACAGTGTACGGCGTCGGCAGGCCTTCAAAGATGTCAGTGCCCGTGTGCGAAAGCTGGATCGTCTTGCCGTGCATGATCTGCTGCGCGCGCACGATGTCGCCCCCGAAGGCCGCGCCGATGGCCTGGTGGCCCAGGCACACGCCCAGAATGGGCTTCTTGCCGGCATACGCCTGGATCAGCGGCACCGAGATGCCGGCCTCGGCCGGCGAGCACGGACCGGGCGACACGCAGATCTGGTCGGGATTGAGCGCAGCCACTTCATCGAGCGTGATCTGGTCGTTGCGCGCCACGCGCACGTCCACGCCCAGCTCGCCAAAGTACTGCACCAGGTTGTAGGTAAAGGAATCGTAGTTGTCGATCATCAAGAGCATTTTTTTCTCCTCTGGGCCGTTCAGCGGCCCGGGCGGTAATTCGATTGGGCCGGGGCCTCAGATGGGTTCGTCCAGGCCGTGCTGCACCTGCTCGGCCGCGCGCAGCACGGCGCGCGCCTTGGCTTCGGTCTCGGCCCATTCGGCTTCGGGGTTCGAATCGGCCACGATGCCGGCGGCCGCCTGCACGTACAGCGTGCCGTCCTTGATGACGCCGGTGCGGATCGCAATCGCCACGTCCATCTCGCCGCCGTAGCTCAGGTAGCCGGCCGCGCCGCCGTAGATGCCGCGGCGCACGGGTTCCAGTTCGTCGATGATCTTCATGGCCTCGACCTTGGGGGCGCCCGTCAGCGTGCCGGCCGGGAACGAGGCGCGCAGCACGTCCATGCTGCTCATGCCGGGGTTCAGGGTGCCGGTCACGTTCGACACCAGATGCATCACGTGCGAATAGCGCTCGATGACCATGGTGTCGCTGACCTTCACCGAGCCCACCTGCGCGACGCGGCCCACATCGTTGCGCGCCAGGTCGATCAGCATGACGTGTTCGGCGATTTCCTTCGGGTCCGCCTTCAGTTCGGCCGCCAGCGCCGCGTCTTCCTCGGGCGTGCCGCCACGCTTGCGCGTGCCCGCCAGCGGACGGATCGTGATCTGCGACTTCGGCTCGCCGTTTTCCACCGTGCGCTCCTGGCGCACCAGAATCTCGGGCGACGCGCCCACCACCTGGAAATCACCGAAGTTCCAGAAGTACATATAGGGGGAGGGATTGAGCGACCGCAGGGCGCGGTAGAGGGACAGCGGCGAATCGCGGAAGGGCTTGGCGATGACCTGGCCGATCTGGACCTGCATCAGGTCGCCGGCGGCGATATGTTCCTTGGCGCGCAGCACGGCCGCCAGGTAGTCCTCTTTCTTGAAATCGCGCCGTTCCTCGGTCTGCATGCTGGCGTGGCTGTACGGAATCTCCACGGGGCGGCGCAGGCGCGCGCGCAGGTCGGTCAGGCGCTGCTGCGCACGGCTGTAGGCCTCGGGCTGGCTGGGATCCGCGTAGACCATCAGGTAGATGCGGCCGGCCAGGTTGTCGACGATGACCAGTTCGTCCACGTGCATCAGCATCAGGTCGGGCGTGCCGCCTTCCATGCCGGCCGGAAACGGCTTGACCGCGGGACCCAGGCACGGCTCGATGTGGCGCACGGTGTCGTAGCCGAAGTAACCGGCCAGGCCGCCGCAGAAGCGCGGCATGCCCGGGCGCAGCGCGACCTTGAAGCGGCTCTGGTATTGCTCGATGAAGGCCAGCGGATCGCCATCGTGCGTCTCGGCGACCTTGCCGTCGTGCAGCACCTCGGTGCGCGTGCCGCTGGCGCGGATCACCGTGCGCGCGGGCAGGCCGATGAACGAATAGCGGCCGAAGCGCTCGCCGCCCACCACGGATTCCATCAGGCAGGTCATGCGGCCGGCCAAGGGGCCCGAATGCGCCAGCTTCAGGTAGATGCCAAGCGGGGTGTCCAGATCGGCGTAGGTCTCGGCCACCAGCGGAATGCGGTTGTAGCCTTGTGCCGCAAGGGCCTTGAATTCGATTTCGGTCATGTCGGGTCTCGTAAGCGGTGTCTGCTTTCGGACCGGGCACGCAACAAAAAACCCGGTCCAGTTGACTGGTTCCGGGTTGGGCGCTGTTTACACAGTGTCGGCGCTAGGCGGCAAGGTCGCGTCTAGGGCCGGGAAGGGGAATCATCGCCACCCGGAAGACAAACGCCACCAACGCCACGAGGCGCCGAGCATTTGGTTCTGGATGGAAACGTTCATTGAGCGGTTCGGTAATAGAGTACGCGGTAGTAAATTCGTGCTTGGGTTGCGACGCTGATCAGGCGGGGACTTTTGCGGCGTTCTGGTTCTGATTCCAGAGCGCGACCCACTGGGCGGCGTCAACAAGCGTGTCAACTATACCATCGACATCCAGCTCGCGCACGTCACGGCCTTCGTTGTAGCCATACGGCACCACCAGGACCTGCGTGCCCGCGCTGCGGCCGGCCTGCGCGTCGTTGATCGAATCGCCGATCGTCACGGCCTCGGTCACACCCACGCCCATCAGGTCGCACGCATGGTGGATCTGGTCGGGATCGGGCTTGCGGCGCTCGCAGGTGTCGCCGCACACCACGGCCTCGAAAAAGCCCGCCAGCCCCGTGCGCTGCAAGAGCGGCAAGGTGAATTCCGTGGGCTTGTTGGTGACCACGGCCAGCTTCAGGCCCTGGTCGCGCATGAGCTTGAGGCCTTCGATCACGCCCGGGTAGACCTGCGCGCGCTCGCCGTTCACCAGGTGGTAATGGCGGTAGAAGGCCTCGCGGGCGCGCTGGAATTCGTCGGGCGACGGGTCGGCGGCATCGAGCGATCCAGCCAGGCTGCGCCGCACCAGGTTATCCACACCCTTGCCGACGAACGTGGCCACCACGTCCTCGCGCAGCGCGATCATGCCAAGTTCAACGCGCATGGCGTTGGCGGCAAACGCCAGATCGGGAATGGAGTCGAGCAGGGTACCGTCCAGGTCCAGCAGCGCGGCGCGAAAAGCGGTCATGTCGAATTCCTCAGACGGCGGTGGTTTCGCCAATGGCGATCTGGTCGCGCATGGCCTTGATGATGCCGGCGTAATCCGGCTTGCCGAAGATGGCCGAGCCGGCCACGAACGTGTCCGCGCCCGCGGCGCGGATTTCGGCGATGTTGTCGATCTTGACGCCGCCGTCCACCTGCAGAACGATCTCCTGGCCGCCGGCCTGCATCCACGCGTCGATGCGGGCGCGGGCCTCGCGCAGCTTGGTGAGCGCCGCCGGGATGAAGCTTTGGCCGCCAAACCCCGGGTTCACCGACATGATGAGCACCAGGTCGATCTTGTCCATCACGTAGTCCATGTAGGACAGCGGCGTGGCGGGATTGAAGACCAGACCGGCCTTGCAGCCGCTTTCGCGGATCAGGGACAGCGTGCGGTCCACGTGGGCGCTCGCGTCGGGGTGGAAGCTGATGTAGTCGGCGCCGGCCTTGGCAAACTGCGGCACCAGCGCGTCCACGGGTTCGACCATCAGGTGCACGTCGATCGGCACCTCAACGTGGGGGCGGATCGCGGCACAGACCATCGGGCCGATCGTCAGGTTGGGGACATAGTGGTTGTCCATCACGTCCACGTGGATCCAGTCGGCGCCGGCGGCGACGACGTTGCGGACTTCCTCGCCCAGCCGGGCGAAGTCAGCCGACAGGATGCTGGGAGTAATGCGGGTGGAGGCCGTTTGCTTGGACATGATGTTCGGGGTCGGGGAGGGCATAATGTGCCATTATTGCAGTTTGAGGCGCCGCAGCGGGTATGCCCCGGTTGGCGCGCCTGAAATTCCGTCTTTCAAGCGTGGGCGCCAACGTTGCGCCGCCCGCGCTCAGTCACACAGGGAAGGACTGTGAAACCTTACGACCTGAGCGTCTCTGTCTCTCCGCGCTTCGTGCCCGAACAGTCCGACCCCGGCGAACAGCAATTCGTGTTCGCCTACACCGTCCGCATCACCAATACCGGCGAACATCCCGCGCAGGTGATCAGCCGCCACTGGATCATCACCGACGGCAACCAGCGCGTGCAGGAAGTGCGCGGCCTGGGCATCGTGGGGCAGCAGCCCCTCCTGGCCCCGGGCGAGACCTTCGAGTACACCAGCGGCTGTCCCCTGCCCACGCCGGTCGGCACGATGCGCGGCATCTACCACTGCGTCGGCGAGAACGGCATTCCGTTCGAAGTGCCGATCACCGAATTCGTCCTGGCCATGCCGCGCACCTTGCACTGAGTATGGTCCGGCCTTCCGTTGCACGTTTTTCCCTCTGCACATGAAGCGCATTCTTAGCCTGTCCGTGCTGTCGATCCTGCTGGCGGCATGTTCCACCCCCTCGGATATTCCCCCTGAATCCGGCCTGCCCGCCACGCCCGGCGCGCGTCCGCCCGCAGCGGACGGCCCGCTCGTCGTGCCGCCGCTGGGCTCGCTGCCCGACACCGCGCCGCGCGCGCTGGCTGGCAAGCTGAAGCCAGCCAACTGGTCCGAGCTGCCCGGCTGGAGCGCCGACGATCTGTCCCAGTTCTGGCCCCTGTTCCTGCGCAACTGCAAGGGGCTGATGCGGCCCACCAGCGGCAACCTGGCTGCGCCCGCGCGCGCCACGCCGCGCGCCTGGCAGCCGGTCTGCGCCGCCGCCATCGATCCGGCCCGCGCGCCCGCCGCCGGCGACGCCGAAGGCGTGCGCCGTTTCCTGCAGACTTACCTGCAACCCTGGCGCCTGAACGCGGCCGACGGCAAGCCGGCCACCAATACGGTGACGGGATACTACGAACCCTTGGTGCGCGGATCGCGCCGTCAGGGCGGCGTCTACCAATGGCCCCTGTACGCGGTGCCCGCCGACCTGCTGACGATCGACCTGGGTTCCGTCTACCCCGACCTGGCCGGCAAGCGCGTGCGCGGCAAGCTCGACGGCAAGCGCGTCGTGCCGTACGACACGCGCGCCGCCATCGAATCGTCGTCCGGCCGCCGCCCGCCCGTGGTGGTCTGGGTGGACGATCCCGTGGACAATTTCTTCCTGCAGGTCCAGGGCTCCGGCCGCGTGCAGCTGACCGACGGCCCCGACGCCGGCAAGACCATCCGCGTCGCCTACGCCGACCACAACGGCCAGCCGTACGTGTCCATCGGCCGCTGGCTGATCGACCGCGGCGAACTAACCGCCGATCAGGCGTCCATGCAGAACATCCGGGCCTGGGCGCAGCGCAATCCCAAGCGCGTGCCTGAAATGCTCAACGCCAATCCGGCCGTGGTGTTCTTCCGTGAAGAGGCGGTCATCGACCCCGAACAAGGGCCCAAGGGCGCCTACGCCATTCCGCTCGCGCCGCGGCGCTCGGTGGCGGTGGACGCAACCTTCGTGCCGCTCGGCACGCCGCTGTTCCTGTCCACCACCTATCCCGCGTCGGACCGGCCCCTGCAGCGCCTGGTGTTCGCCCAGGACACCGGCACCGCCATCCGCGGGGCGGCGCGCGCCGACTTCTACTGGGGTTACGGCGAAGAAGCCGGCCAGCAGGCGGGCCGCATGAAGCAACGCGGCCAGATGTGGCTGCTGTGGCCCAAACAGGCCGGGGAGCCTTCCGCACGATGAGCCATCAGATCGTAGTTTGCGGGGCCGGCATCGTCGGCCTGTCCACCGCGCTGGCGCTGGCTCGCCGCGGCCAGCGCGTGGCCGTGCTGGCGCCGCGCGCCGCCGTGCCGCCCGCCGATCCCAACCGCTATCACCCCCGCGTCTACGCCATTTCGCCAGCCAGCCAGCGCTTTCTGGCCGACATCGGCGTGTGGGACGCCATGCCCGCGTCGCGGCTGATGCCGGTGCAGGCCATGGAGATCCACGGCGACGCGGACGGCCAGGTCAACCTGAACGCCTGGCAGGCGGCGCTGCCGCAACTGGCCTGGATCGTCGAATCCGGCGAGATCGAGCGCGTCCTGATCCAGGCCGTGCGCATGTTCGGCATCGCCTGGCTGGAAGACCGCTGCACCGGCTACCAGAACGGCGCTGTCGACACCGAAAGCGGCGCGCGCATCCAGGCCGAACTCTTCGTCGGCGCCGACGGCGCGGCTTCGCCGCTGCGCGAGGCGGCCGGGATGAAGCACGAAGCCCAGTCCTACAACGACACCGGACTCGTCGTGCATCTGGACGCGGAACTGCCGCACCAGGGCACCGCGATCCAATGGTTCCGCGACGACGGCGTGCTGGCGCTGCTGCCGCTGCCCGACACCGCGGACGGTCCGCAGGTGTCCATGGTGTGGTCCATGCGCAGCGAACTGGCCCAGCAACTGCTCGAACTGCCCCAGGAAGCGCAAACCGCCCGCCTGGAGGCCCTGCTGGCTCAGGCTGCCGAAGGGCGGCTGGGCCGCCTGAAGGTCCGCAGCAAGCTGCACGGTTTTCCGCTGACGCTGGAACGCGCCCAGATGGTGGCCCCCGGCATTGCGCTGGCCGGAGACGCCGCGCACCGCCTGCACCCGCTGGCGGGCCAGGGCCTGAATCTGGGGCTGGGCGACGTCGAGGCGCTGGCGCGCATCGTCGCCGAACGTGAACCCTACCGCCAGGCCGGCGACCTGCGCGTGCTGCACCGCTACCAGCGGGCGCGCGCCGAGCCGGTCCTGGCCATGCGCTTGGCCACCGACGGCCTGCACAAGCTGTTTGGATCGAAGGCGACGCCGCTCGTCTGGCTGCGCAACGCCGGCATGCATTGGGTCGAAGGCGCGCCGCTGATCAAGCGCCGGCTGATCGCGGGGGCGTCCGCCAATTAGGCAGCCGGCGAGCCCGGGTAGGGGAACCTGCGCGGGCCGGCGGCCGTCTGATAGCGATCCGCATGCCCGCCGCTCGCCGCCTGCCGCGGCCGCCCGCCCCGGATCGGTTACGCTTTCCGGCTGAGCACACGACTGACAAGACCAGGAGTACCGATGAAATTCCGCATACCCGCCACCCTGGCGGCCTGTTTCCTCGCCGCGGGTATCGGCCTGTCCGCCACGGCCCACGCGCAGGGCGCGAAGTCCGTCTCCACGCAGTCCGTGGGCGAGGCGGCCAAGGGCGAAAAAAGCGTCTCCACCACCGAACTCGATCCCCAGTCGGCCGCCGTCAAGGAACGCTTTCAGCAGCGCTTTTCCGGCATGAACGTCACGACCGTGCGCCGCACGCCTTATGGCCTCTTTGAAGTGCAGCTCGGCATGGACCTGATCTACACCGACGAAGGCGTGACGTGGGTCATGGAAGGTCCGCTGATCGACGCCGCCACGCGCCGCGACGTCACCCGCGAATCCCAGGAAAAGCTCAGCGCCGTCACGTTCGACCAGTTGCCGCTGGACCTGGCGATCAAGCAAGTCAAGGGCGACGGCTCGCGCAAGGTCGCGATCTTCGAAGACCCCAACTGCGGCTACTGCAAGCAGTTGCGCAAGACGCTCGAAGGCGTGGACAACCTGACCGTCTACACCTTCCTCTATCCCATCCTGTCGCCGGACTCCAAGGTCAAGGTGCGCAACGTCTGGTGCGCCAAGGACCAGGGCAAGACCTGGGACGACTGGATGCTGCGCGGCAAGACGCCGCCCAGCGCCGATTGCGACGTGCCCGAAGACAAGCTGCTGGCGCTGGGTCAGCAATTGATGGTGCGCGGCACGCCGACGCTGTTCTTTGCCGACGGCTCGCGCATCAGCGGCGCGCTGCCGCTGGACCAGCTCAAGGCCCGTTTGAACTGACCGGCGCACGTCGCGCCGGCCCGGAAAAGGGTGGCGCGGCACGCGCCATCCCTCCCGGAGACAAGACTTGAAAATCGCAATCCTCGACGATTACCACGACGTAGCCCGGCGCTATGCGGACTGGACCTCGCTGGGCGGTGACGCCGAGGTGCAGATCTTCAACAACTTCATCCCCGACGACCAGGTCGAGGCCGCGCTCGAGTCCTTCGACGTGATCGTCGCCATGCGCGAGCGCACGCCGTTTCCCGCCGAGCGCATCCGCGCACTGCCCAAGCTGCGCCTCCTGGTCACCACCGGCATGCGCAACAACGCCATCGACATGCAGGCCTGCGCCGCGCAGGGCATCGTCGTGTCCGGCGCGCCCGGCAGCGCTGACGCCAACACGGCCACGGCAGAGCTCGCCTGGGCTCACATCCTGGGGCTTTTCAAGCACCTGCCCGCCGAAGACGCCGCCATGCGCCGCGGCATGTGGCAGACGGCCATGCCTGAGCCGCTGGCCGGCAAGCGCCTGGGCGTGGTGGGCCTGGGCAAGCTGGGCGCCGCGGTTGCCAAGGTGGGTCTGGCCTTCGGCATGGACGTCGTGGCCTGGAGCCCCAACCTGACCGACGAGCGCGCCCAGGCCGCCGGCGTCACGCGTGTGGACAAGCACGAACTCTTTTCCACGTCCGACGTCGTAAGCCTGCACCTGATCCTGTCCGACCGCAGCCGTCACGTGGTGGATGCCACCGCGCTGGCCGCGATGAAGCCGACCGCCTACCTGGTGAATACCTCGCGCGCCGGTCTCGTCGACCAGGACGCGCTGATGGACGCCCTGGTGAAGTTCCGCATCGCCGGCGCCGGCCTGGACGTCTACCCCGAAGAGCCGCTGTCCCCCACCGACAACGTGCGCGATCTGGACAACGTGATCCTCACGCCGCACCTGGGCTACGTCAGCCGCGAGAACTTCGAGGCGTTCTACCAGAATTGCCTGGAAGCCGTGAAGGCCTGGGCGGCGGGTGCGCCGATCCGGGTGCTGAACGCCTGATACCGCCAAGCAAAAAAATGGGGCTGCCTGTCGCAGCCCCATTTTTATTCGGGTGGTTCGCCTTTTAGGCGGCGCATCACCCGCGCGAGAACATCACCTTTTTCTCGATGATCGCGCCTGGCTCCAACGCCGGCGGCGTATCGCCACATGCGTCGTCCGCGTCTTCCGTGGGATCGACCGCATCAAATGCGGTGTCGCCGTTGGCGTCCGGCACGCCCGTGGGCTTCAAGCCCACGAAGTCGAACAGGTCGCGGTCCATCAGGTGCGAGGGCACCACGCGCGACAGCGCGTTGAACACGTTCCAGGAACGGCCCGGGTGCTGCTTGTCCCATTCCTTGATCATGCGGCCCACTTCCTTGCGCTTCAGGTTCTCTTGCGAGCCGCAGAGATTGCACGGAATGATGGGGAACTGCTTGAGCTCGGCGTAGGCGATCAGGTCGGACTCGACCACATACGCGAGCGGGCGGATCACCGTGTGGCGGCCGTCGTCGGACACCAGCTTGGGCGGCATGCCCTTGGCCTTGCCGCCGTAGAACAGGTTCAGGAAGAACGTGGCCAGGATGTCGTCGCGATGATGGCCCAGCGCGATCTTGGTGGCGCCCAGTTCCGAGGCGACGCGGTAAAGGATGCCGCGGCGCAGCCGCGAACAGAGCGAGCACATCGTCTTGCCCTCTTCCAGCACGCGCGTCACGATCGAATACGTGTCCTGCGTCTCGATGTGGAAGGGAACGCCCAGTTCCTTCAGGTATTGCGGCAGGATGTGATCGGGAAAGCCAGGCTGCTTCTGGTCCAGGTTCACCGCGATCAGTTCGAACTTGAACGGCGCGCGCTTCTGGAGCTGCAGCAGGATGTCCAGCATGGCATAGGAATCCTTGCCGCCGGACAGGCAGACCATCACGCGGTCGCCTTCCTCGATCATGTTGTAGTCGGACAGGGCGCGCGTGGTCTCGCGCGCCAGCCGCTTGGTCAGCTTGTTGCCTTCGAGGCGCGCCTTTTCGTCGGCGGGCGTGCGAAATTGCACGGCGGGGGAAGCGATATCGTTCATGTCAGCGATTGATCTGGATTTCCACGCCCACCGCCGCACAGTCGGAGAAGGCCATGGGCTTGCTGATGCGCAGGCGCAGCGCGCGGATTTCCTGGAAGTCCGCCAGCAGGCGCGCGGCAACTTGTTCGGACAGGGTTTCGATCAGGTTCACGTGCGCCTGCGTGCATTCCTCGACAATCGCCTCGCGCAGCCGGCGGTAGTCCAGCACGCTGTGGATATCGTGGTCGTCCACCGAGCGTTGGATGTCGACGTCGAATTCGGCATCGACGTGCAGGGGCTGGGTGGCGCGGCGCTCGTGCTCGAGGATGCCGATGCGGGCGTCGAGCGCAAGGCCGGAAAGAATGATGCGGCGAGTGGGCATGATGAAAACCTGGGTGGAATAGCCGGAATTGTAAGGCGACGGCGGATGGCAGGACGCGCTGGCTACAATTCGGCCATGTCCGGGCGCCCGCAAGGCGCCGGCGCAGTCAATAAGGGGTGAAATGCAACAGATGCACGATTCGGTCATTGTAGGCGGCGGCCCGGCCGGCGCCTCCTGCGCCCTCTGGCTGGCCCGGCTGGGCCTGTCCCCGCTGCTGGTCGAGGCCAGCGCCCGCCTGGGCGGGCTGGGCAATGACAACCCGTTCGCCGATGACTGGATCGCCGTGTTGCCCGGCGTGACCGGCCAGCAGGTGGCGGCCAATATCGACACCAGCGTGCGCGCCGCCAATGTGCCCCTGCGGCTCGAAACCCGCGTCACCGGGGTGCGGCCCTGCAAGGGCGGCATCGAAACCACGCTTGCCGGCCCGGACGGCCAGGAAGTCCTGGCCCGCGCCCGCACCCTGGTCATCGCCTCCGGCGTGCGCGCCAAGGGTCTGCCCGACCACCCGCCGGCCGCGTCCTGGCCGGGCGTGCTGATCGGCCCCGGCTCGCCCATCGTGGCGCAGGATTATTCCGGCCTGACGGTCGCCGTCCTGGGCGGCGGCGACAACGCCTTCGAAAACTTCGTCTACGTACGCAACCGGGGCGCGCGCACGGTTCATCTGTACGCACGCAGCGTGCGCGCCCAGCAGCAATGGGTCACGCGCGCCGGGACCGGCGGCGTGCACATCGGACCCTACAAGGTCGATCCGGCCACCCGCAGCGTGGACGGCCGGCAATACGACCTGATCCTTGTCTTCTACGGCTGGGAACCGCAGGCCGCGTTCGCCGACGATCTGCGGCTGGCGCGCGACGAGCGCGGCTACATCCGCACCGACTTCGCCACCGCCGAAACCAGCGTGCCCGACATCTACGCCATCGGCGAGGTGGCGCACCGCATGCACCCCTGCGTAGTGACATCGATGGCCGACGGCGTGGTCGCGGCCAAGGCCATCCAAAGGCGCTGGGAGCGCGCGGGGGCGTAAAGCGGACCCGCCCCGCCGCGCGCCGGTCAGCTCAGCCGCGATCGGCTTGCGCCAGGAACGTCAGCACGGCATCCAGGAATTCCTCGGGTCGTTCCACATTCGACAGATGCACCGCCGGCAGGATGCGCAATTCGGCGCCCGGCACCGTCGCCGCGATGCGTTCGCCGTGGCTGGCCGCCGTCACGGTGTCGTCGCGGCCCGCGATCACCAGCGTCGGCCGGTCGATCAACGCGTTCGTGCGGCGCAGGTCCATGTCGCGCACCGCCGCGAAAGCGCCCGCCAGCCCTTTCGGATCCGTTGCCAGCAGCATGGCGCGAAAGACGGCGATCACCGGCCCTCCTGCCGGCCGCATTGACGCGGGAAACCAGTTGGCCAGGAACGATTCGGCGATTTCCGTCATGTCGGGCGCCCGCAGGGTCTCGGCGATGCGCGCGTCCCATTGCGGAGCAGGGCCCAGATAGTCCGACGTGTTCGCCAGGATCAGCCGGTCGATGCGATCAGAAGCATGCACGCCCAGCCACTGCCCGATCATGCCGCCCAGCGACAACCCCAGAAACTGCGCCCGCGCGATATCCAGCGCATCCATCAGCTCGATCACATCGCGGCCCAGCCGATCCAGCGAATACGCGCCTTCCGGCACGCCGGACGCACCGTGGCCGCGCGTGTCGTATCGCAGCACGCGGAAGGACCGCGATAAGGCGGCCACCTCGGCATCCCACATGTGCAGCGTGGTGCCGATGGAGTTCGACAGGATGAGGACGGGCAGGGCGGCGTCGCCGTCGAAGCGGTAGGCGACGCGCACGCCGTCGCCCGTGGTGAAGAAAGAAAGCGTGGACATGGAAGTCTCCGTGGAAAGAAACGGCTTTCAGCGTAGTTGCGCCGCCTTCCAGAAAAAACTACAAACTTCGAACAGTCTTTGTCGGAAAAGCTGAAATGAGCGATTTCACGCTGCACGATCTGCAGTGCTTCGACGCGGTGGTGCGGGCCGGCGGATTCCAGGCGGCGGCCGCGACGTTGCACCGCTCGCACCCGGCCGTCTTCGCCGCCGTCGCCAAGCTGGAACGGCAACTGGGGCTGACGCTGCTTGATCGCAGCGGCTACCGCGTCACCCCGACCGCCGCGGGCATCTCGTTTCACCGCCGGTCACAGCCGCTGCTGCGCGAACTGGACGGCTTGCGCACCCATGCCGCGCAACTGGCCATGGGCGAGGAAAGCGATCTGCACGTCGTCATCGGCGACTTCTGCCCGCGAGCAGAAACGCTGGGTCTGCTCAGCCGCTTTTTTTCGGCGTGCCCGGCCACGCGGCTGCATCTGCATGTCGAGGCCGTGGGCGGACCCGAAGAGCGCCTGCTGGATGGCGACGCCGACCTGATCCTGCATCGCGTGGACAAGACCGATCCGCGCATCGAATGGCTCGACCTTGCCAAGGTGCCATTCCTTCCGGTCGCCGCGCCCGGCTATCTGCCCGATTCCGGCACTGCGGGCATCGACGCGCGCACGTTGCGCGGCTACACGCAGTGCGTCATGCGCGACACCGCCCGGCATACGCCGCCGCGCGACTACTTCATGATCGAAGGCGCCGCGCGGTGCACCGTGCCGGACCAGCTCATGAAAAAGGACATCATCCTGCAGGGGATGGGATGGGGCCATCTGCCGCGCTTTCTGATCGAGGACGAATTGCGCGACGGCCGCCTGCGGTCCCTGGCCAGCCGCCGCCTGCCCGGCACCACCGAGACGCTGGTCGCCGCGCGGCGCGCCGACAGGCCGCACGGAGCCGTGCTGGCGCGGCTGTGGCAGCACCTGCAGCAAGCGGCGGACGGCTTCCAGTTGCGCTGAGGTCCCTTCGGCGCCGGCGCCATCTTCAGCGCAGGCGAACCCACACCTCCGGATTCCGGAATAGGCATTTGCCACCCCAGCGCCCACACTCGTGCTCACGAGTTGACCAATCAATGGTCACGCAGGGAGACAAGCATGATGTGTGCGCATCGCTGGCTGGCGGCCGGCGCGATGGCCATCGCCATCGCGAACCCGGCGCAGGCGGCCTGGCCTGAACGGCCCATCACCCTCATCATCCCGGCCGCGCCCGGCGGCACCACGGACATCTCGGCGCGCCTCATCGCCGACAAGCTGGCCGCCAAGCTCGGCCAGCAGGTCGTCGTCGAGAACCGCGCCGGCGCCGCGGGCATTATCGGCGCGCAGGCGCTGGCGCGCGCCAAGCCCGACGGCTACACGCTGCTGATGGGCAACATCGGCCCCAACGCCATCAACTACGCGCTTTACAAGACGCTGCCCTATAAGCCCGCCGACTTCGCGCCTGTCACGCTCGTGATCTCGGTGCCCAACGTGCTCGTCGTCAACGAGGCCTCGCCGGCCCGCAGTGTGGCGGACCTGCTGGCGCAGGTCAGGCAAGACCCCGCCAAGGTGTCCTTCGGCAGTTCCGGCGCGGGCCAGTCGCCGCACCTGTCCGCCGAAATGTTCAAGCAGCGCGCCGGCATCCCCGGCACGCACGTCGCCTACAAGGGCGCCGGCCCCGCCGTGGCCGCGCTGCTCGGACAGCAATTCACCTTCATGATCGATAACCTGCCCAGCTCCATGCCGTACATCCAGGCCGGCAAGCTGCGTGCGCTGGCCGTCACCAGCGACAAGCGCCTCGCTGAATTGCCGAACGTGCCGACCATGGCCGAGGCCGGCGTGAAGGACATGGTGGTCACCGCGTGGTTCGGCCTGGTCGCGCCCGCGGGCACGCCGCAAGACGCCGTCGACAAACTCTACGCCGCCACGCGCGACGTGGTGCGCAGCCCCGAGATCAGCGAACGCTTCAAGGCCATGGGCGGCCAGGCGGGCGGCAACACGCCCGCGGAGTTCGCGGCCTTCATCGACCAGGAACGCGTCCGCTGGAAAAGCATCGTGGACGCCGCGGGTCTCGTGCAGGAGCAATAGGTGATCGACAAGATTCAGGAATCCATGGCGCAGGCCGTGGCCGTCATCCCCGACGGCGCATCCGTGCTGGTGGGCGGCTTCGGCGAGGCCGGCGTGCCCTATGAGCTGCTGCACTGCCTGGCGGAACTCGGCCGGCGCAACCTCACCATCATCTCCAACAACGCCGGCACGTTCGAACGCGGCATCGCCGCGCTGCTGGTTCGCAAGCAGGTCCGCAAGATCATCTGTTCGCACCCGCGCCCACCCAACTCCGACGCCTTCGCGCGCGCCTACCGCGCAGGCGAGGTCGAACTGGAATGCGTGCCCCAAGGCACTTTGGCCGAACGGCTGCGCGCCGCGGGCGCGGGACTCGGTCCGTTCTACACGCCCACCGGCTATGGCACCGAACTGGCCGAGGGGCGGCGCCAGGAAGTCATTGACGGCATCGGCTACGTGCTCGAGCAGCCGCTGCGCGCCGACTACGCGCTCATCCGCGCGCATCTGGGCGACCGCTGGGGCAACCTCATGTACCGCCATGCCGCGCGCAACTTCAACCCCGTCATGTGCATGGCCGCGGCGCACGCCATCGCGCAGGTCGACGAGATCGTGCCGCTGGGCGCGCTGGTGCCAGAACAGATCATGACGCAGGGCATCTTCGTGAAATCCGTCGTGCGCGTGGAGGCCTGACATGCAGGACATCATCGGCCTGACCCGCCAGCAGATCGCCCAGCTTCTGGCCAGCGACATTCCCGACGGCGCCATCGTCAACCTCGGGATCGGCATGCCTACCCTGGTCGGCGACTACCTGCCCAGCGGCCGCGAGATCCTGCTGCACAGCGAAAACGGCATCCTCGGCATGGGCCCCGCCGCCAACGGCGACGAGGTCGACCCCGACCTCATCAACGCCAGCCGCCAGCCCATCACCTTGCTGCAAGGCGCATCCATCACCGAACACACCATCTCCTTCGCCATGATGCGCGGCGGCCACCTGGACTACGCCGTCCTCGGCGCCTTCCAGGTGTCCGAACGCGGCGATCTGGCCAACTGGAAAACCGACGCCACCGACGCCATCCCCGCCGTCGGCGGCGCCATGGACCTGGCCGTCGGCGCCAAGCAGGTGCTGGTCACCATGGAACACCGCGGCCGCGACGGCACGCCCAAGATCCTGCGGCAATGCACTTATCCGCTCACCGGCAAGGGCGTGGTATCGCGCATCTATACAGACCTTGCCGTCATCGACGTCATGCCCGTGGGTTTGGAGGTGCACGCGATGAAGGCGGGCGTGACCGAAGACTTCCTGCGGTCGGTCACTGAAGCCCCGCTGCATTTTCCGCAAACGCCGCGAACGATCGCCGTGGACGGCGAGGGCGTGCCGAGATACGCGTAAACGTGGAGCGCCCGGCGCCGGGCAAAGGAGCTACCGATGATTCGTTCAACCCTGGCCGCCGGATCGGCAATTGCGCTGTGCCTCGGCGCGGCCGCCGTCGCCCACGCCGCGCCAACCTATCCCGACAAGCCCATCACCTTGCTGATCCCGTACCCGCCGGGCGGCAGCGCCGACATGCTCGCGCGCCCACTGGGCGCAGAACTTCAGAAGCAGTGGGGCCAGCCGGTCGTCCTCGAATACAAGCCCGGCGCAGGCGGCGCCATCGCCTCCGCCCAACTCGCCCGCGCGAAGCCCGACGGCTACACGCTCCTGATGGTGCTCGCCGCCCACACCATTAACCCCAGCCTCTATCCCTCGCTGCCGTACGACACCCGCAAGGACTTCGCCCCGGTCTCCCTCGTCGCCACGCTGCCCATGCTCGTCGCCGCACCGCTCGCCACACCCGCCAACACCGTCACCGAACTCATCGCCTACGGCAAGGCGAATCCCGGCAAGCTGAGCTTCGCGTCCGCAGGCAACGGCAACACCAGCCACCTCGCCGCCGAGATGTTCAAGCACCAGACGGGCGCCGACATGATGCACGTTCCCTACAAAGGTAGCGGCCCCGCCGTCGTCGCACTGCTCGGCGGCGAAGTGTCGCTGATGTTCGACAGCATCTCGACCTCGCTGCCGCAAGTGCAGGCCGGCAAACTCAAGGCAATCGCCGTCACCGGCGAACACCGCTCCCCGCTCCTGCCCGACGTCCCCACCGTCGCCGAAACCGTCCCCAACTTCGTCGTCAACGGCTGGTACGGGATATTGGCGCCGGCGGGCACGCCGGGGGCGGTGGTTGATGCAGTCAGCAAGGGAATTGCGGAGGCGGTGTCAGTGCCAGCGGTGAAGGGGCAATTGGCGGGATATGGTTATGAGGTGGTGGGGTCGACGCCGGCGGAGTTTGGGGCGCATATTGAGCGGGAGTTAGGGACTTGGAAGAGGGCGGTTGAGGTGTCTGGGGCGAAGGTGAATTGAAGGGTTGTCTCGGCGAGGGGAGGCAATGTGGGTGTCTGACACCCGCTTAGGCGGTGCTTCACGCTGAGGTCATCTTTCCTGGGTGTCTGACACCGGCCCGGGTGGCAATGGTCTTCGTAGGTCGCCCGCCGCCGCGGTCACCGTGGGCACGATCGCCCACGATTGCGGTCCGGAGCCTTCGCTCCGGACTGCCCCATCCTCATCCTCGTCCTCGCCTGCGGCGACTCCTACGGATTCCGTCGGGCGCATCGACGGCGCTCGCGCCCACGGTGACCGCGACGCCGTGCTGCTAGGGTCTTTGGTTTAGGGCGCTGTAAGACCTGTGGTCGGGGTAGGAAATCTGCGGGGCCGCCGGGTTGCGGCCGCCCGGACGGCGGCAACCCGGCATCGGGCCGGAGGGGCGTCGTGGCGGTGATCGCTTGCGCGCTGGTGACGGTGGGTTTGCTAATGGCCCGCCGTCACGGAGGGAGGGGCGATGATGGGCGGCGCGGCGACGTTCAGCCACAACTTGGCGACCCGTACGCGCCGCCCATCGGGCACGGGAGTTCAAATGACGATTAACGTCGGTTGGGTCTGAACTTCCCAAGAGCGTCTGCCGCTGTCGGTGTCTGACACCCTAGGGAGACGCACTTGGTATGAAGCGAATCTCACCAGGGTGTCAGACACCTCATTCAGTCTTACGAATTCGAGGGGTGTCAGACACCTCATTCGGCATCCGGTACTGGAGTTCAAATGACGGTTATTGCGGTCTCTGCTGAATCTGCCGAGAGCATCTGCCGCTGCCGGTGTCTGACACCCTCGGGAGACACACTTGGCATGAAGCGAATCTCACCAGGGTGTCAGACACCTGGAGCAGAAGCAGCCACACGCGAAGCGTCATCGCCACGCCGTAATACGCCGCGTAAGTCCCCGAAGGCCGCCCGCGCAGCCGAACGGGGACGGGCATCGCAAGACGCTTCTAGCTCGAAGAGCCCCCCGCAAAAACGCCAAGCACACCGACATCCCCGCCGCCCGAAAAATTTCAACTGTTCGAGTCCGGTGCGGTGGCAGCCCGGGGTGCGCGGGGCGTCGATAAGCCCGAGGGAATCTGAAGGGAGCCGAAGGCGGACGAAGATGACGACGGGGGGGGCCGCCTAGGCAAGTCCGGAGCGAAGGCTCCGGACCGCGATCGTGGCCCCGCGCGCCCCGGGCTGCCGCCGAGCCGGACGCCTTAAGAACCGAAGACATCGCCGTGCCGGACCTCTTAAGAACTCAACCCCGCCAAACCAAACCCCTCAAACCAACACACACTCCAAAGCCTCAGGCCCACTCAACCTCACCCGAAACTCCCGGAGTTCATCCCGCCGAAACACATGCACATTCACCCGCTCCCCAGCCCGGTACTGCGCCAATAACAACTCCAACCCCGCCGGCGCATCCACCCGCAACCCATCGATTGCCACCAACACATCGCCAGCCGACAACCCGGCCTTATGCCCAGCCCCGCCTTCAAGGACAGTCGCCAACATCAGCGACTCACCTTGCTTGCGCGTCCGCACGTCCAATGACGGAATATTGGCCGACGCCTTCCATTGCAGCTTCACGCCTTGCGATTCAAGCAGCGCAGCCAACGGCACATCCGCAGTCCCGTAAGCATGCCGAGCAATGAACCGGCGCGTATCGACGCCCGTCGCTTCCTCGATCAGCGCCGGCAGCCCGTCTTCAAGCAACCCTTGCGGCTTGCCCCGATAGAAATCCCGCCCATAGCGTTCCCACAAAAGACGCATCACATCGTCCAGCGAATGCGCGCCAGACGATTCCTCGCGGATCAGCAGATCCAGTCCCAGCGCCACCAGCGCGCCCTTCGTGTAATAGCTCACCAGCGCGTTCGGCGAATTCTCGTCCTGCTTGTAATACCGCGTCCACGCATCGAAAGAGCTTTCAGCCACTGACTGCTTATGCCGCCCCGGCGTGCGCGCCACGCTCGTGATCGTCTTGCCCAGCAGACGCAGATAATCCGCGCGCGTGATCGCGCCCGAGCGCAGCAGCAGCAGATCGTCGTAATAGGACGTGAATCCCTCAAACACCCACAACAACCGCGTCAGATCCGGTTGCGAAAGATCGTACGGCGCGAAAACGTCCGGCTTGATCCGCTTCACGTTCCACGTATGGAAATACTCGTGACTCACCAGCCCAAGGAATCCCCGGTAGCCGTCGCCCTGGCCTTGCTGTCCCAGCACCGGCAGGTCCTTGCGGGCCGTCATCAGCGCCGTGCTTGCGCGATGCTCCAGACCGCCGTAGCCGTCGCCCGTCACCATCGTCATGAACACATAGCGGTCCGCACTGTCCAGGAACGGCGCCCGCTTCGCGCGCGGTTCGAAAAACGCAATCTGCGTCTCGCAGATCTTCTTCACGTCTTCCGTGATCCGCGCAAGATCCAGATTCGGCGCAACCCCCGTGAACACCAGTTCGTGCTCCGCGCCGTGCGCCACAAACCGCGATACCTGCGGCGTGCCCATCTCTACCGGGTGGTCGATCAGCGCGTCATAGTCCGGCGCCAGGTACAGCCCGAACCCGTGCCGCCGCGCCGCGCCCTTGTGACCCGCCGCTTCCGGCAAGCTCGTGTACACCTTCCAGCCGTCGATGCCCCGCGGCGGCGCCAGGTCCACCAGGCAGGGTTCATGGTCCTGGCCCTGCACGCGCAGGAACACGCTCGTGCCATTGAAGAACCCGTGCGTCTCGTCCAGATGCGCGCCGCGCACCGACAGATCCCACGCATACACCGTGTACTCGACCCGCAGCGGCCCCTCGCAAGGCGCGGCCTGCCAAGTGTGGTTGTCTGTTTTGTCGACATTCACCCGCCGCGTTCCCGAATATGCGGCCAGCGACTCGATCTGTCGCGAGAAGTCGCGGATCAGATAGCTGCCCGGAATCCAGGCCGGCAGCGACAGGCGCTGGCCTGCGGGCGAGGGCGAAGCGATCGTAAGGGTTATCCGGTAGCGGTGGCCGGCGGGATCGTGCGGCGCAAGGCGGTAAAGTATGGGCGGTACGTCATCAATTTTTTTCATGGCTCATATCTTATTACCGGAGACATTCATGAGCGAGTCGTTTGTACTGGTCGAAACCCGGGGCCGAGTCGGCCTGCTGACGCTGAATCGTCCCAAGGCGCTCAACGCGCTGAACGATCAGCTCATGGATGAACTCGGCACCGCGCTGCTCGCGTTCGAGGCCGATCCCGATATCGGCTGCGTCGTCATCACCGGCAGCGAAAAGGCCTTCGCCGCGGGCGCTGACATTGGCGCCATGAAGGACTGGTCCTACATGGACGTGTACGGCAGCGAATACATCACCCGCAACTGGGAAACGCTCAAGCGCATCCGCAAGCCCGTCATCGCCGCCGTCGGCGGCTACGCGCTGGGCGGCGGCTGCGAACTCGCCATGATGTGCGACATCATCATCGCCGCCGACACCGCCAAATTCGGCCAGCCGGAAATCAAGCTCGGCGTCATCCCCGGCGCCGGAGGCACGCAGCGTCTGCCGCGCGCCGTCGGCAAGGCCAAGGCCATGGATCTCGCGCTGACCGCCCGCATGATGGGCGCCGACGAAGCCGAACGCGCCGGCCTCGTCTCGCGCGTCGTCGCCGCCGACAAGCTGCTCGAAGAAGCCATCGACGCCGCCACCGTCATCGCTTCCATGTCGCTGCCGTCGGTCATGATGGCCAAGGAATGCGTCAACCGGGCATTCGAAGGTTCGCTCAACGAAGGCCTGCTGTTCGAACGCCGCGTCTTCCATTCGCTCTTTGCCACCGAAGACCAGAAGGAAGGCATGGTCGCCTTCACCGAAAAGCGCAAACCTGACTTCAAACACCGTTAAGCCTTGTTACGTACGGGCCTGCATTGACCGCAGGCCCTGCGTTGCCCGGCGCGCCCTATGAAGGCGCGCTTTTTCATGCGCATCAGCAGCCAATTTGCAGGTTTCGCCTTGAAACGTCTGCCTAGCACCTTGTTGCAGAGTTCGGCCCTATCCTGATTGAGCGTCATCCCGAGGTGCCGCGCCAAGCGGCTTGCACTGGCAAGTCCCGCGCGGCGGCTCGATTGCAAACAAAATCAAGAAGGAGCCTTGCATGCGTATACCTACCGCTACCCGCCGGCTGTCCACGGCTGCGCTCGCCGGCGCGCTCAGCGTCTGCTTTATCAACGTCGCCCAGGCTCAATCGCCGCAGTCCACGCTGCGGCTGGTCTCCGAGACGCCGTATCCGGCCGCCCAGGCCGCCGCGCCGCAGATGAACGAAGCGGAGTTGCGCGATACCGCCATCGACGCTTATGTCTACGCCTATCCCATGGTGCTCATGGAATTGGCGCGCCGTCAGGCCACGGCCGTGCAAAGCCCGCTGGACGGCAAGGCGCCGATGAACCAGTTCGGCCACAAGGCCGCCTTCCCCGACCCGCGCGCGACCGATGCTCCGTGGCCCAGCGCCGACGCCCTGTATTCCAGCCTGTGGTTCGACGTCTCGCGCGCCCCGCTCATCATCAACCTGCCTGACACCGGCGGCCGCTACACCGTGCTGTCCGCCCTGGATATGTGGAGCGACGTCTTCGCCTCGCGCGGCACGCGCACCAACGGGCAGGGCGCCCAGTCCTTCGCGATTGTCGGGCCGCACTGGAACGGCACCGTGCCCGCTGGCGTCGACGTGATCCGCAGTCCGACCTCGACGGGCTGGCTGATCGGCTGGACGCAGGCCGGCGGTCCGCAGGACTACGCCGCCGTCAACCAGATCCAGGCCGGCATGACCGCGCGGCCTTTGCTCGTGCCCGTCACGCCGTCCACCACGCCGCGTGGCCGCAACGCCGGCACGCCCTTCCCGCAAACCGGCGCGGGCGTTGGCACCGCGCCGATCGGCAGCACCCTGCCCATGCCGGCACCAGCGACGACCGTGCCCGATGGCTCCCCCGCCGAGCAGGTCGCGGGGATGGATGCAGCCTCGTTCTTTGCCGTGTTCTTCGACGCGCTGCGCAACAACCCGCCGCACGCCAACGACACGCCCATGCTTGACCGCATGCGCCGCATCGGCCTGGATGACCGTCAGCCGTTCTCGTATGGCCGCCTGAGCCCGGCCGTGCAGCAGGCCCTCACGGATGCGCAACCGCTGGCTGGCCGCCGCATCGCCGACAACGTCTCGCGCCTGGCCACCCCGATCAATGGCTGGAACACCGTGCTGACCGGCATCGGCACCTACGGCACCGACTACACGCGCCGCGCCGCCATCGCGTATGCCGGCCTGGGCGCGCCGACGCCGGAAGATGTGCTGTACCCGGTGACGGTCTCGGATTCCAAGGGGCGTCCGCTGGACGCCAGTGAAGACTACGTGCTGCACTTCGACAAGGGCCAACTGCCCCCCGCCGCGCTCTGGTCGCTGCACGTCTACAACAGCAAGTACGGCTTTGCCGAAAACCCGGCCAACCGTTACGTGATCCGCAGCACTGACGGTCTGAAGTACAACGCCGACGGCTCGCTCGATATCTATGTCCAGCGCCGTGACCCGGGCGAGTCCAAGCGCGCTAACTGGGTCAGCACGCCGGCCGCCGATGGCTCGTTCGTACTCAGCATGCGTTTGTATGCGCCGCAGAACATTGCACTGGACGGGCAGTGGGCGCCGCCGCCGGTCAAGGAAGACTAAGCTTCGGCAGGCACATCAAGCGCAAATAAGGCGCACATGCGGCACACATAAGGCGCGCGGTCTCCAACAAGGGGCCGCGCGCCTTTTCATGGCGGGTGCATACCGGAGGAGGCGCCCCGGCGACGCCTCGCTCGTCCCCCATTTTGCCGTCCCAAGCGGACGGTGTTGCCACCTTACAAACCGCCGAAAGTTCATTTGCTAGGGTGCAAAAAACCAAGCTATACTCTGCGGGTTTGACGCTTGCGGGATAAGAAACATGCGCCTAAAAAAGCGCGTCGGTTCCCTCAGGGCCAGGTTAAGCGGGGAAGTTTGATGCAGCAGAACTCCATGCAGCAACAGCAGGGCCAGCGGGACCAGCAACAGCAGGACCAGCAACGGCAGGGTCAGCAACGGCAGGGTCTGAGGCCCAGTCTGGATCAGGATTCGATCGATCTGGACGTGGTGGAAGTTCTGGTACTCAGTGACGCGGATCGCGCGGCGCTGAATGCTCAAGCGAGCCGTGGGCTCTTGTTGGCATTGGCGGCGCAAGGCGCCATGGGGCTCGCAGCAGCAGTAATAGCGGGGGTTGTCGGAGGGGCGGCGGCAGGTTGGTCGGCGCTGGCGGGGGCAGGAGCGTATTTCATACCCAATGCGTTGTTCGCATTGCGCCTGGCTGTCAGCGTTCGGGCCGGTAAGGCCAGTCCCTTTACCTTTCTCTCTGGTGAGTTGATCAAGTTGTTCGCAACGGCGTTGCTGTTGTGGCTGATTTCGCGTGTGACGCAGGACTGGCTTGTTTGGCCTGCCGCGTTGCTCGGTCTGATACTCACACTGAAAGGCTATCTCCTGCTTCTGATGTTCCGCAGGCTGTCTTAGCGCCGAGTAAGTTGCGGCAAACGAAATCGTGGAATCGTCCGGTTCGCAAGGGCCGGGCATACAGCAAATAGGATAGGTTCAAATGGCTGCTGCCAGCGACGTGTCGCCTCAATCCGCGTATATTCAGCATCACTTGGTGCATCTGAACAATACCGGTGAGAAACAGAGCGCTATTGCTCAGTTCGACATCATCAATTACGACTCGTTGTTCTGGTCCGGCCTGATGGGCCTGATCGTCATTTTCTTCCTGTGGCGCGCCGCGCGCCGCGCCACCAGCGGTGTTCCTTCCCGCTTCCAGGCCTTCGTGGAAATGATCGTCGACATGGTCGACGACCAGGCCAAGGGCATCGTCCACAACGCCAAGAGCCGTCTTTTCATCGCCCCGCTGGCCCTGACCGTGTTCCTCTGGATCATCCTGATGAACGCGCTGGACTTGCTGCCGGTCGACCTGCTGCCCTCCATCTGGCGCCTGACCGGCCTGGGTGCTGAGCACGGCGATCCTCTCTATTACCACCGCATTCTGCCGACCGCCGACCTGAACGTGCCGATGGGCATGTCGCTGGGCGTGCTGCTCCTGATGTTCTACTACGGCATCAAGATCAAGCAGCCGGGCGGTTTCGTCAAAGAACTGTTCACCGCGCCGTTCCATGCGCATGGCCTGGGCGCCATCGTGCTGGCCCCGTTCAACCTGCTGCTGAACCTGATCGAATACGCCGCCAAGTCCGTGTCGCTGGGCATGCGGTTGTTCGGCAACATGTTCGCCGGCGAACTGATTTTCATGCTGATCGCCCTCCTGGGCGGCGCCTGGACCGGCTTTAACGGCGCCAGCATCGGCTTGGGCATCGGCCACATTCTGGCCGGCTCGATCTGGGCAATCTTCCACATCCTGATCGTTCTGCTCCAGGCCTTCATCTTCATGATGCTGACGCTGGTGTATCTCGGCCAGGCTCACGAAGGCCACTGATCCCCCGAATTTCCGGTGTCGGCCACCCGGCCGGCATCGGATAGCAAGATTATCTTGCATTGAGCTGTACCTCTTATTTTTCAATTTTTGACTTCAGATTTCTAACCAAGGAGTTGTCATGACCAACGTCGCTTTCGTTGCCCTCGCTTGCGGTCTTATCATCGGTCTGGGCGCTATCGGCGCTTGCATCGGCATCGCACTGATGGGCGGCAAGTATCTGGAAGCTTCGGCTCGTCAGCCTGAACTGATGAACGCTCTGCAAACGAAGATGTTCCTGCTGGCTGGCCTGATCGACGCGGCATTCCTGATCGGCGTGGGTATCGCCATGCTGTTCGCCTTCGCCAACCCGTTCGTCGGCTAAGGCACCGCCCGCCGGCAAATAGGTGGGTCATGACGCTGGCGGCGATGAGAGCAACGGCTCCATCGCCGATCAGCAAAGTATCGAGTGCTCCGCGACGCCCCTTCCCGGGTGCGGTCGGAGCCGCAAGGTGTTAAAGGAACGACCGTGAATCTGAACGCGACGATCATTTTCCAGATGCTCGTGTTCTTCGTTCTGGGCTGGTTCACGATGAAATTCGTGTGGCCTCCCCTGACGAAGGCGATGGACGAGCGCCGCCAAAAAATCGCCGACGGCCTGGCCGCCGCCGAGAAGGGCAAAGCCGACTTGGCTCAAGCCCAGGCGCGCGTCAGTCTGATCGAGGCTTCTGCCAAGTCCGAAAACCACGCACGCATCATCGAGGCCGAGAAGCAAGCTGCCTCCCTGATCGAGCAGGCCCGCCGCGAAGCGGAAGCCGAACGCGCCCGCATTGTGGCGCAAGCAGCTCAGGATGCCGCGCAGGAAGTCCAGCGCGCCCGCGAAGCGTTGCGCGACGACGTCGCCGCGCTGGCCGTCAAGGGTGCTGAACAGATCCTCAAGCGCGAGGTTGACGCCCGCGCACACGCCGAGCTGCTGAACCAGCTCCGCGCGCAGCTCTAATCCGGGACCGTCATGGCTGAACTTTCCACTGTTGCCCGGCCCTACGCTGAAGCGCTCTTCAGCGCAGCGCGCGACGACAAGGCCGGTCTGCCGGCGTGGGCCGACCTGATCAGCGTAATGGCTCAGGTCGCCTCCAACCCCGACGTGCGCGAGGCCATGGCCGATCCGCGTCTGGGCGACAAGCAGCGCGTCGAACTGTTTACCGGCCTGATCAAGGCCGATTTTCCGCAAGCCGCCCGTAATTTCATCGAGCTGTTGGTCGAAAACGACCGGCTGCTGCTGCTGCCCGAGATCGCCACGCAATTCGTCGCGCTGCGGAATCGTCACGAAGGCACGGCGCAGGCGGAAATCACCAGCGCGTTCGAGCTGAGCGATGCCCAGGTCAAGGATCTGGTCGCCGCGCTCGAACAAAAATTTGGCCTCAAGCTCAAGCCCAGCGTTACCGTCGACCCGTCGTTGATCGGCGGCGTGCGCGTGGCCGTCGGCGACCAGGTGCTCGATACTTCCGTACAAGCCCAATTGGTCCGCATGCGCGATCAGCTCGCCGCTTAAGGCTACTAACAGGATTCCAGGAGTCAATATGCAACTCAATCCCTCCGAGATCAGCGAACTGCTCAAGAGCCGCATCGAGGGCCTGGGCGCTTCGGCTGATGTCCGTACTCAGGGCACCGTCGTGTCCGTGACCGACGGTATTACCCGCATCCACGGCTTGTCCGACGTGATGCAGGGCGAAATGCTCGAATTCCCCAACAACGTTTTCGGTCTGGCGCTCAACCTCGAGCGTGATTCCGTCGGCGCCGTTATTCTGGGCGACTACACCGGCGTTTCCGAAGGCGACCAGGTCAAGACGACCGGCCGCATTCTGGAAGTTCCGGTTGGTCCGGAACTGAAAGGCCGCGTGGTCAACACGCTGGGCGAGCCGATCGACGGCAAGGGCCCGGTCAACGCCAAGGCCACCGACATCATCGAAAAAGTGGCGCCTGGCGTTATCGCCCGCCGCTCGGTGTCGCAGCCGCTGCAAACCGGCATCAAGGCTATCGACTCGATGGTTCCCATCGGCCGTGGCCAGCGCGAACTGATCATTGGCGACCGCCAGACCGGCAAGACCGCCGTGGCCGTCGACACGATCATCAGCCAGAAGGGCAAGGGCGTCACCTGCGTGTACGTCGCTATCGGCCAGAAGGCTTCGACGATCAACAACGTGGTCCGCAAGCTCGAAGAGCACGGCGCGATGGAATACACCATCGTCGTGGCCGCCTCGGCTTCCGACTCCGCCGCCATGCAGTACCTGGCTGCCTACGCCGGCTGCACGATGGGCGAATACTTCCGCGATCGTGGCGAAGACGCCCTGATCGTTTATGACGATCTGACCAAGCAAGCCTGGGCCTACCGCCAGGTCTCGCTGCTGCTGCGCCGTCCGCCGGGCCGCGAAGCCTACCCGGGCGACGTGTTCTACCTGCACTCGCGCCTGCTGGAACGTGCTGCTCGCGTCAACGAAGAGTACGTCGAGAAGTTCACCGAAGGCGCCGTCAAGGGCAAGACCGGCTCGCTGACCGCGCTGCCGATCATCGAAACCCAGGCAGGCGACGTGTCGGCCTTCGTTCCGACCAACGTGATCTCGATCACCGACGGCCAGATCTTCCTGGAAACCGACCTGTTCAACGCCGGTGTCCGCCCCGCAATCAACGCCGGTATCTCGGTGTCGCGCGTCGGTGGCGCTGCCCAGACCAAGGTCGTCAAGAAGCTGTCCGGCGGTATCCGTACCGACTTGGCGCAGTACCGTGAACTGGCCGCCTTCGCGCAGTTTGCCTCCGACCTGGACGACGCTACCCGTCGCCAGCTCGAGCGCGGCAAGCGCGTCGTTGAACTGCTCAAGCAGCCGCAATACCAGCCGCTGCAAGTGTGGGAACTGGCCGTCACGCTGTACACGGTCAACAACGGCTACCTGGATGACGTGGACGTGGCCCAAGTGCTGTCGTTCGAGAAGTCGCTGAAGGATCAGCTCAAGAGCAAGCACGCTGCTCTGATCCAGCGCATCGAAGACACCAAGGAACTGTCCAAGGACGACGAGGCCGAACTGGCCGCCGCCGTTCAGGAATTCAAGAAGCACGGTGCTTTTTAAGAAAGTGATGGGTTAGGCGTCCCAGGCGCCTCACCCATCCTTCCCGGATGGTTGAGGCGCGAGCGGAACCCATCGGCCAGTCTTCACAGGAAAGCGCAATGCCCGGAATTAAGGAAATCCGAACCAAGATCAAGAGCGTGCAAAACACGCGCAAGATCACCAAGGCGATGGAAATGGTCGCCGCATCCAAGATGCGCAAGGCGCAGGAGCGGATGCGTGCAGGCCGTCCGTACGCCACCAAGGTGCGCGAGATTGCTGCGCACCTGATGCAGGCCAATCCCGAGTACAGCCACCCGTACCTGGTCGAACGCGAAATCAAGGCGGTCGGCGTGGTCATGGTGACGACCGACAAGGGTTTGTGCGGCGGCTTGAACACCAACATCACCCGCGTGATGTTGGGCAAGCTGAAAGAGTTCGAGAAAGCCGGCATCGCCGTGCAAGCGACCGCTTTCGGCAACAAGGGCGTGGGTGTGCTGACCCGTATCGGCGCCAAACTGGTTTCCCAGGAAGTGCAACTGGGCGACAAGCCGCAACTCGACCGCCTGCTGGGCGCGATCAAGGTGCAGCTGGACGCCTACCTGGAAGGCCGTATCGACGCGCTGTACGTGGCCTCGACCCGCTTCGTCAACACGATGAAGCAAGAGCCGCTGTTCCTGCGTCTGCTGCCGTTGGCCAGCGGTTTGGAAGATCCGTACCAGACGGGCGCCGATAGCCTGGCCAAGACCTCGGAAGTGAAGTCGGAATACAGCTGGGATTACATCTACGAACCCGACGCCCGTAGCGTGATCGACGACCTGCTGCAGCGTTACGTTGAAGGCCTGCTGTACCAAGCCGTGGCCGAGAACATGGCTTCGGAGCAGTCGGCCCGGATGGTCGCCATGAAGGCGGCGTCGGACAACGCCAAGAAGGTCATCGGCGATCTGCAACTGGTCTACAACAAGACCCGTCAGGCCGCGATCACCAAAGAAATTTCGGAAATCGTAGGGGGCGCTGCCGCCGTTTGAGGCAGGCAGCATCCCGTCAAAAGCTATCAAGCAAGGAATCGACATGAGCAACGGAACCATCGTTCAGTGCATTGGCGCCGTGGTGGATATTCAGTTCCCCCGCGATCAGATGCCCAAGATCTATGAAGCGCTTACTCTGGCCGACGAGGGTTCCTCGTTCGCCGAAAAGGGTCTGACGCTGGAAGTGCAGCAACAGCTGGGCGACGGCGTGGTGCGTACCATTGCGCTGGGCTCCAGCGACGGTCTGCGCCGCGGCATGAAGGTCGCCGGCACGGGCGCCCCGATCTCGGTGCCCGTCGGCACCGGCACGCTGGGCCGCATCATGGACGTGCTGGGTCGTCCCATCGACGAAGCCGGCCCGATCCAACACGAAGAAAAGCGTGGCATCCACCAGGCCGCTCCCCGTTTCGACGAACTGTCGCCGTCGGTGGAACTGCTGGAAACCGGCATCAAGGTTATTGACTTGGTGTGCCCGTTTGCCAAGGGCGGCAAGGTCGGCCTGTTCGGCGGCGCCGGCGTGGGCAAGACCGTGAACATGATGGAACTCATCAACAACATCGCCAAGCAGCACAGCGGTTTGTCGGTGTTTGCCGGCGTGGGTGAGCGTACCCGTGAAGGCAACGACTTCTACCACGAAATGGAAGAGTCGAACGTTCTGGACAAGGTCGCCATGGTGTTCGGTCAGATGAACGAACCCCCCGGCAACCGTCTGCGCGTGGCGCTGACCGGCCTGACGATGGCCGAGAAGTTCCGTGACGAAGGCCGCGACATCCTGTTCTTCGTGGACAACATCTACCGCTACACCCTGGCCGGTACGGAAGTGTCCGCACTGCTGGGCCGTATGCCGTCCGCCGTGGGTTATCAGCCCACGCTGGCCGAAGAAATGGGCAAGCTGCAAGAGCGCATCACGTCGACCAAGACCGGCTCGATCACCTCGATCCAGGCCGTGTACGTCCCTGCGGATGACTTGACCGACCCGTCGCCTGCCACGACCTTCCAGCATTTGGACTCGACCGTCGTGCTGTCGCGTGACATCGCCGCCCTGGGTATCTACCCGGCCGTCGACCCGCTGGATTCGTCCAGCCGTCAGCTCGACCCGCAAGTCGTCGGCGAAGAGCACTACGCCGTTGCCCGTGGCGTGCAGCAGACGCTGCAGCGCTACAAGGAACTGCGCGACATCATCGCGATTCTGGGCATGGACGAACTGTCGCCGGAAGACAAGCAGGCCGTGGCCCGCGCGCGTAAGATCCAGCGCTTCCTGTCGCAGCCGTTCCACGTCGCCGAAGTGTTCACCGGTTCGCCCGGCAAGTACGTTCCGCTGGCCGAAACCATCCGTGGTTTCAAGATGATCGTCAACGGCGAGTGCGACAGCCTGCCGGAACAGGCGTTCTACATGGTCGGTTCGATCGACGAGGCCTTCGAGAAGGCCAAGAAACTGCAATAAGGAACCGATATGGCTACCCTGCATGTGGATGTGGTCAGCGCAGAGGAAGCGATCTTCACCGGCGAGGCGAAGTTCGTGGTTCTGCCTGGCGAGTCGGGTGAACTGGGCATTCTGCCCGGCCACACCCCGCTGATCTCGCGCATACGCCCCGGAACGGTCAAGATCGTTCGTGCCGACCAAGGCGAGGAAAACATCTTCGTCGCCGGGGGTATCCTGGAAGTTCAGCCGGGCAGCGTGACGGTCCTGGCCGACACGGCAATCCGTGCCGCCGACCTCGACGAAGCCCGCGCCCTGGAAGCGCGCCAGAAGGCCGAACTGGCCCTGGCAAACGCCAAGGACAAGGCTGACATCGCTGTCGTCGAAGCCGAGCTCGCCATGCTGGCTGCGCAAGCCATCGCGGCGCGCAAGCTGCGCCAAGGCGGCCGCTCGCACTAAGCGGCGATGCGGTTGCCGGGCTTGTCCCGGCGTAGAAAAAAGCGGCCTTCGGGCCGCTTTTTTCATTCCCATTTATTGCAAGGTGTCTGACACCCAATGAGACGCTGTCGATTGCAAGGTGTCTGACACGCGCTGAGACGCTGTCGCAAGCTGACGATCATCTCCTTGGGGTGTCAGACACCTTGCTTACCGCCAACCATGCGCCGCCCCACGGCGCGTCGCCCTGTAGCGGCCTGCCGCAATGCGTTCACTACGAATAGTCGGCAGGGGGCTGCAACAGTAGCCTTCAGTTTTGCGATGCAAACGAGGAAGGCATGCGAGACGTGCTGGATTGCGGGGTGCTGCTGGCGCCCGGCCATGAAACGACGATGGGCGCCTGGATCGCCAGCCATCAGGCCAGGCTGATGCGCGTGCGGCTGCATCCGGTGTCCCTGGCGCCGCAGGCCCTTGACGCCGCGCCGCCGGATTCCCTGGCTCGGCAGGCGTTGTCCCTACGAAGATATGACGCCTGCATTCTGCCCGTGGCGCTGCACTCGCTTGCGTGGTCCCGCATGGCTTTGCAGCTTGCGCGTAACGCGCTGTCCACGCCCATTTTGCTGCTCATCCACGACGTCAAGGCGCCGGCCATTCTGGATCTGCTCAGCCTGGGCGCGGCGGACTTCATCTCGCAGCCGGTATGCATGGAAAGCCTGCGCGTGCGGCTGATCCGCCTGGCTCGCCGCGGCGCTCTACCGGGTGCTCTACCGGGCGCTCTACCGGGCGCTCTAACGAGTGCTGGCGCGGCGGGCAGCGTCCATGAGCACCCGTTCAACTATCTGGGTGAGCACCCGGACGCGCACTGCGCCGAGCACGCGGCACATTCACCCCACGCATCTCGCGCGGGTTCCGCGCGTCCCAAAGTCCCCGCCGACATCGTCGAACACGCCTTGAGCAGCTTGCGGCACCAATACCGGCGGGGTGCGCAAGAAACGTTCCGGGCGGCAAAGGCGCAGGTGGTGAATGGCTTCGAGCGCGAATACATTCGTCACGCGCTGTCGCGCCACGGCGGCAATGTGGCGCAGGCGGCACGCGCATGCGCCAAGCATCGCCGCGCGTTCTGGGCGCTGATGCGCAAACACGGAATCGAAGCCGCGCCGTACCGCCAGGCGGCGCAGGCTGCCGCGCGGATGCACGAAATGGGCTAAGGCGTAACAGGCCGAACGTCCGCAGCTTCTACCCATTGCGCCCGCTCAACCCCGCCGGTGCGGGCGTGGCCCGCCTTGTCAGCCAGGGGAAGTAAACTCACGGCTTCCGATCATCGAGGTTAGCCGTGTCTGCTCCCCGTTTGAAGAACGATGTGTTCTTGCGCGCCCTGATGCGCGAACCCGTGCCCTATACCCCCATCTGGCTCATGCGCCAGGCGGGTCGCTATCTGCCCGAGTACCGCGAGACGCGTGCGCGTGCGGGCTCGTTCATGGGGTTGGCGCAGAATCCGGACTACGCCTCGGAAGTCACGCTGCAGCCTCTGGAGCGCTACGACCTGGACGCGGCCATCCTGTTTTCGGACATCCTGACTGTTCCGCACGCGATGGGCCTTGGCCTGGACTTCGCCGAGGGCGAGGGCCCGCGTTTTGCGCATCCCATCCGCACCGAGGAAGACGTCGCGCGCCTGGCGGTGCCCGACATGGACAAGCTGCGGTACGTGTTCGACGCCGTCAGCACGATCCGGCGCGATCTTGACGGCAAGGTGCCGCTGATCGGCTTTGCCGGCAGCCCGTGGACCATCGCCTGTTACATGGTCGAAGGCAAGGGCAGCGACGACTACCGTCTCATCAAGACCCTGCTGTATTCGCGTCCCGATCTGCTGCACCGCATTCTCGAAATCAATGCCGAAGCCACGCTGCAATACCTGAACGGCCAGATCGCCGCCGGCGCCCAGGCTGTGATGCTGTTCGACAGCTGGGGCGGGGTGCTGGCCGACGGCCTGTTCCAGCAGTTCTCGCTGGCTTACACGAAGAAGGTCGTTGCCGGCCTGACCCGCGAGCACGAAGGCCGGCGCGTGCCGGTCATCGTCTTCACCAAGGGCGGCGGCCAGTGGATTGAAGACATCGCGGCCTGTGGCAGCGACGCGGTGGGCCTGGACTGGACCGTGGACCTGGCGGCGGCTCGCCGCCGCACGGGAGACTCGGTCGCGTTCCAGGGCAACCTGGATCCGATGGCGCTGTTTGGCGGTGCAAGCGCCATCCGCACGGAAGCGCGGCGGGTGCTGGATGCGTTTGGGCCAGTGGGCAAGGGCGGCCATGTGTTCAATCTGGGACATGGCATTTCCCGCTTCACTCCGCCAGAAGCTGTAGCTGAATTGGTCGATGAAGTCCACCAGTACAGCCGCGCCCTCCACGCGTAAGTAAGTGAACGCTTCGGCCCCAAGGGCCGAAGCAGATGGACCCCGCGGACGACTTGTGCACATTAAATCCGGGGTCGGGGAAAACCCTCCCCAAGCTGGCTTACAATCTCGAAACCGGCTACAAGTGCTTGTTTTATATCGGAAAATATCGCTTATCAACAGGGATGCAATAGTTTGTGCATTCTTGCCATATTCCATTTTCTGATGTTGCTCTCGCCTTTTCCCCAAAGTTATCCACAGGCGCCGGTGGATCAGTGGCGCCAAGGCAAGCGAAAATCCGCCAATGCTGCCCGGCGCTGTCCTCATCCTTTCGGCTAGTCCTATTTCAGTAGATGAATGTCCCCAGACTCCATGCCTGACGCGCAAGCGAATCCCGACACCGCAGCGGTGTGCTGGGTGCGCGTCGCGCTGGACGTGCCGCTGCCCGGCCCGTTCGATTACCGCAGCGACGCGCCGATTGCGGCCGGCTTGCGGGTGATCGTTCCGTTCGGCCGGCGCAAGATGATCGGCGTGGTCGTCGACAACCCTGCCGAGCCCTCTTTCGAGCCCAAGCAGATCCGGCCGATCGAGGCGGTGCTGGACGATCTGCCGCCATTTGACGAGGCCTGGTTGCGCATGGCGCGCTTTGCCGCCGACTACTATCAGCGGCCCCTGGGCGAGGTAATGCTGCCCACGCTGCCGCCGCCGCTGCGCAAACCCACGTCCTACCAGGGCAAGCGGTCCGGGGAAGGACCCGTGGCGCGCATGGATGCGCGCAAGCGCAAGACCGCGCGGGCGCCGGCCACGCCCGACCAGCCGCCGGCGCTGAACGAAGCCCAGGAGGCGGCGGTGCAGGCTATCGCGGCGCTCGGCGGCTTCAAGCCGGTGCTGTTGCATGGCGTGACGGGCAGCGGCAAGACCGAGGTCTATCTGCGCGCCGCCGAAAAGGTCCTGGCGGCAGGGCGGCAGGTGCTGCTGCTGGTGCCGGAAATCAATCTGACGCCGCAGCTCGAAGCCGCGTTGCGGGCGCGCCTGGAAGCGCTGGTCGGACCGGAGGGGCTGGCGGTGATGCACAGCGGCCTGTCCGACGGCGAGCGGCTGCAGGCGTGGACCCGCGCCCAGCGCGGCCAAGCGCGCATGCTGCTGGGCACGCGCATGTCGATCTTCGCGCCGCTGACGGAACTGGGCCTGATCGTGGTCGACGAAGAGCACGATACGTCCTACAAACAGCAGGACGGATTGCGCTATTCGGCGCGCGATCTGGCGGTGTGGCGCGCGCACGACCTGAACATTCCGGTGGTGCTGGGTTCGGCCACGCCGTCGCTGGAAACCTGGCAGCACGCCGAGCGCGGGCGTTACCTGCGCCTGACGTTGCCCGGCCGCGCGCGGTCCAACGAGCTACCCAAGATCCGCCTGGTGGATACGCGCCGCCTGCAGATGAAGCAAGGGCTGTCGCCCCAGCTCCTTGAAGCCATCGGCCAGCGGCTCGAGCGCAAGGAGCAGGTGCTGATCTTCCTGAACCGGCGCGGTTATTCGCCGGTGCTGCATTGCCAGTCCTGCGCGTGGGTCAGCAACTGCCCGCGCTGCACGGCCTTTACCGTGCTGCATCGCACGGACTTTCGCGGCCATCGCCTGCAGTGCCATCACTGCGGCTATCAGGCCCCCGTGCCGCGCGCGTGCCCCGAATGCGGCGACCAGGACCTGGCGCCCATGGGCCGCGGCACACAGCGCGTCGAGGAACACCTGGCCGAACTCTTTCCCGAGGCGCGGATCCTGCGCATCGACGCCGACAGCACGCGCAAGAAGGGCAGCGCCGAAGCGCTGTTCGCGTCCGTGCACGCGGGCGAGGTCGACATCCTGGTCGGAACGCAGATGGTAGCCAAGGGCCACGACTTTGCGCGGCTGGGCCTGGTCGGCGTGCTGAACGCGGACTCCATGCTGTTCGCCCACGATTTCCGGGCGCCCGAGCGCCTGTTCGCGCAGCTGATGCAGGTGGCCGGCCGCGCGGGCCGTCATCAGGGCAACGGCGAAGTGCTGATCCAGACCGGTTACCCCGAGCAGCCCGTGTACCAGGCCTTGCTGCGCCACGACTACGCGGGGTTTGCGCGCCACGCGCTGCACGAGCGCGAAAGCACGGGCTTGCCCCCTTACGTCTACCAGGCGCTGCTGACCGCCGAGGCGCGCGAGCTGAAGGTGGCCCAGGCGTTTCTGGAGCAGGCCCGCGTACTGCCCGAAGGCGAATGGGCGGCCGATTTTCCTGGCATGGACGCGATCATGCTGTACGACCCCGTGCCGCTGCGCGTGGTGCGCGTGGCCAACATCGAGCGCGCCCAACTGCTGGCCGAAAGCAGCAGCCGGCCGGCCTTGCAGGCGTTTCTTGCGTCGTGGTCGCACCACCTGCCCTACCTGGCCAACGAGGCGCGCGTGCGCTGGCAACTGGAAGTCGATCCGCTGGAAATCTGACGGACGATTGCCCCGTGCGACGATGCGCGGATCTGTCCCTTCGGCAACCCGCCGGTGCGTCATCGACCCGATTGTTCTATGATCGTCTTCCTCTATCGCACCGGCGCGGCAGACCCGCTGCGGCGACTGCGCCCGTCCCCTTTTTCTCGCGTTTTTCCGGCCCATTGACGGGCAGCGGCAGGCCCTTTGCTTGCCGGCTGCGCTGGCATGGCCGCCGCGACGCATGACGATCTGACTCTCCAATGTCCGCAACCGAACCGATTGGCCACGGCATGAATCCCGCGCAGCGGGAGGCGACGCTCTACCTGGACGGCCCGTGCCTCGTCCTGGCGGGCGCCGGCAGCGGCAAGACGCGCGTCATCACGCAGAAGATCGCCTACCTGCTGCGCGAATGCGGCTACATGGGCCGCAACGTCGTCGCCCTGACCTTCACCAACAAGGCCGCCCGCGAAATGGACGAGCGCGTGAAGACGCTGGTCGACCGCAAGCTGTCCAAGGGCCTGATCATCAGCACCTTCCACTCGCTGGGCGTGAAGATGCTGCGCGAAGAGGCGCGCAACGCGGGCCTGAAGCCCACGTTCTCCATCCTGGACGCCGACGACGCCATGGGGATAATCCAGGAACTGCTGGCGACCACTGACAAGGCGCGCCTGCGCCACGTGCAGGGCATTATCTCGTTGTGGAAAAACGCGCTGCTGGAGCCGGACGACGCCGCGCGCGAGGCCATCACGCCGGGCGATGTCGAAGCCGCCAACGTTTATCGCAGCTACGCCGCCACGCTGGCCGCCTACCAGGCAGTGGACTTCGACGACCTCATCCGCATTCCCGCGCAACTCTTGGCCAGCAACGAAGAAGTGCGCACCCGTTGGCAGAATCGCGTGCGCTACCTGCTGGTGGACGAATACCAGGACACCAACGTGTGCCAGTACCGGCTGGTGCAACTGCTGACTGGCCCGCGCGCCATGTTCACTGCGGTGGGCGACGACGACCAGGCCATCTACGCCTGGCGCGGCGCCACCATCGAGAACCTGGCCAAGCTGACCACCGACTACCCCAACATCAAGCTCATCAAGCTCGAGCAGAACTACCGCTCGGTGCAGCGCATTCTGGCGGCCGCCAACCAGGTCATCGAAAAGAATCCCAAGCTCTTCGAAAAGAAGCTGTGGTCCGAGCTGGGGGTGGGCGAACCCATCGTGGTGTCGGCCATGGACGGCGAGGAGCAGGAGGCCGAGTCCATCGCCATGAAGGTGTCCGCCGCGCGCTTCGAGCGCCAGGCGCAGTGGAAGGATTTCGCCATCCTGTACCGCAGCAATCATCAGTCGCGCATCCTGGAGCAGGCGCTGCGCAACCTGAAGATCCCGTACACGATCTCCGGCGGGCAAAGCTTCTTCGACAAGGCCGAGGTGCGCGACATCCTGGCCTACCTGCGCGTGCTGGCCAACGACGATGACGACCCCGCCTTCATCCGCGCGGCCACCACGCCCAAGCGCGGCATCGGCCAGGCCACGTTGCAGGCGCTGGGCCAGTATGCCGCCAGCCGCGAACTGTCGCTCCTGGCTGCCGTGGCCGAAACCGGCCTCGAAAGCGTCCTGGCGCCGCGCCAGCTTGAACAGCTGCGCACCTTCGCGGAATTCATCCGCCGCATGCAGTGGCGCGCCGGACGCGGCGCAGCCTCCGGCAAGGACGCGGCGCCCGCGGAACCGGCAGGCGCGATCCTCGACGACCTCCTCGAAGCCATCCAGTACGAGCGGCACCTGTTCGAACTCTTCGAAGAACGGCCCGCGCAAACACGGTGGCAGAATGTCCTGGAGCTGACCGGCTGGCTCAAGCGCAAGGCCGAGGAAGACAACATGACGCTCTTCGACTTGGTGCAGCACGTGGCGCTCGTCACCATGCTGGAGCGCGGCGAGGAAGAAGCGCCCGACGCCGTCAAGATGTCCACGCTGCACGCCTCCAAGGGCCTCGAGTACCCGCACGTGTATCTGGCGGGCGTCGAAGAAGGCCTGCTGCCTCACCTGGGCAAGGACGACGAAGTGGGCGATCCGGCGCGCGCCGCCGAGAACCTGGCGACCCGCATCCAGGAAGAGCGGCGCCTGATGTACGTCGGCATCACCCGCGCGCAGCGCAGCCTGAACCTGAGCTGGTGCAAGCGCCGCCGCCGCGCGCGCGAAGACCTGGTGCGCGAGCCATCGCGCTTCATCGAGGAAATGGGCCTGGGCGATGTGCGTATCCAAGAGGACGACGCGACCGCCGCCATGAGCCCCAAGGAGCGCATGGCCATGCTCAAGGCGCTGCTGAACAAGTAGGGGCCGAGTCGGGGCAAACGGCGCCCCGGCGCGGGCTTGAAGAAATGCGCGGGTCGCTCCTACACTGGCCTGTCCGGATCGAAGGAGCGCATCATGTGCCGTTGGCTGGCTTACACCGGTAGTCCCCTGCAGATGGAGAGCGTGCTGTTCAAGGCCAAGCACTCTCTGATCGAACAAAGCCTGCATTCCCGCCTGGGCGCCACCACCACGAACGGCGACGGTTTCGGGTTGGGCTGGTATAGCCGCGGCGTCGAAGGCCGGCCCAGCGAACCGCCGTTCCGCTATCGCAGCGTGCATCCGGCGTGGAACGACCGCAATCTGCGCGAGGCGGCCCGCGCCATCCACGCGCCGCTGTTCGTCGCGCACATCCGCGCCGCCACCGACACGCCCGCGCAAGAGACCAACTGCCACCCTTTTCGCCATGGGCAATGGCTGTTCGTGCACAACGGCCTTATTCGCGACTACCCGCTGCTGCGGCGTGATCTGATGCTGATGATCGCGCCCGCGTATTTCGGATCGTTGGAAGGCTCCACGGATTCCGAGGTGATGTTCCTTCTGGCGCTTACGTTCGGCCTGGACGAGGATCCGATCCCCGCACTTGCCCGCATGGTCGGCGCCGTCGAGGAAACCGGCCGGCGCCATGGCGTGGCGCATCCCATCAACATGACGGTGTGCGCGCTGGACGGCGAGCGGCTGATCGCGGTGCGCTATTCCAGCGAAGGCGACTCGCGCACGCTGTTTCACAACACCTGCGTGCGTCACCTGCGCGAACTCTACCCGGACAACGCGCAGATCGCCGCCATGGACGACGACGCCTTTCTGCTGCTGTCCGAGCCGCTGTCGGACATGGCCGGTGTCTGGGAAGAAGTGCCCGAGTCCACGGCGATCATCGCGGGACGCGGCGACGTGCAGCACCTGCGTTTCGCGCCGATTCCGCCGGGCGAGTGATTTTCGTTCAAAGTGCCGGAATTGGGGTCATCAAGCACGTATTTCTCATATGGGGGAGAATACGGCTCGCAAGACATTGCGACGTCCTGGGCCGCGAGAGCACCCCAATTCAATCAGGAAGTTGCATGACAGATAGAGAAACCCCGCAGGCCCTAGACGCATTCGCGGTGTTTACCCGCACGGGGAGCGCCCCGGATTGCTTTGAATTGCACGAAAACGGCGTTGTCAGCCAGGAAGGCGGCGCCCGTATCTACACCGCCTTTGCGGACATCCAGGACCTTTGCCTGTACACCGGCCAGCCGGACACGGCAGCAGGATCCGCCGACCGTCTGGCATACCGCAGCCCTGCGCAAGGCGCCTGGACGGTTGCCGCTGGCGTCGACGAATTTCCCGCCTTCATGGACGCCTTCCGCTCGCACTACGTGGCGCGCCGGCTGCCGGTTCTGGAGACGCTGACGGAGCAGGGCGAGCGCGTCACGTTCCGCTATGTCACCGGCGGCACCTTTCCGGACTTCGAAACGCGCGAAGTGTCCTTGTCGGCGCAAGGCCTGCACCTCGACGGCGTCACGTGGCCCTACGAGTCGCTGCAGCCCATCGATCTCAATGACTGGACCGACACGGTCACCCTGCAGGACGACAGCGGCAAGACGGTTTTCTCATGCCGCGTCGCGCGCATCCTGAGTTCCGATCTTTTCGTCAACCTGGTGTACAACCAGTTGGGGCAAACGGCGGAATACGCCTGACGCCCAGGCGCCGGCTCGGGGGACCGAGCGCACGGCGCATCACTGATATGGCCGCTCGCAGCGGCCATATTCCATTCAGTGGCCCGCATGCAGCGCGGGATTCAACGCGCCCCACGCTGCGGTGCGCACCAGCGCTTCCACCGCGCCGGTCTGCGAATTGCGGCGGAACAGCAGCCCGTGCTGGCCCGCCAGCGACACGGCCTTGACCACCGCGCCCTCCGGTGTCAGTACGCGCGTGCCGGCGGTGACGTAGCAGCCGGCCTCGACCACGCAGTCGTCGCCCAGCGAGATGCCGATACCCGAATTGGCGCCAAGCAGGCAACGCTTGCCGATGGACACCACCTGCTTGCCGCCGCCCGACATGGTCCCCATGATCGACGCGCCGCCGCCGATATCGGTGCCGTCGTCCACGATCACGCCCGCGCTGATGCGGCCTTCGACCATGGACGCGCCGAGCGTGCCAGCGTTGAAATTGCAGAACCCTTCATGCAGCACGGTAGTGCCCGGCGACAGATGCGCGCCGAGCCGCACGCGCGCCGTGTCCGCGATGCGCACGCCACTGGCCACGACGTAATCGGTCATGCGCGGAATCTTGTCCACGCCGCGAATCTCCAGCACTTGCCCGGTGGCGCGCAGATGCCAACGCAGCGCGTCGACCTGATCCACCGCACACGGCCCCACCGACGTCCACGCGACGTTGGCGAGCACGCCAAACAACCTATCCAGATTGGCGCCATGCGGCCGGATGAGCCGGTGACTGAGCAGATGCAGACGCAGATAGGCGTCATGGGCATCGACGGGCGGTTCGTCGAGCGATGAAATGGCGGTGCGCACGGCAACGATATCGACCTTGCGGCGCGTGTCCCGGACAAGGGCCGTGGCAACGTGCTCGCCCAGCGCGGCGCGGGCTTCCTCCGGCGTCAGATGACGCGTCCCGGTGGGCGGGGCGTTGTCGGCGATCGAGGGACGCGGATACCAGGTGTCAAGGATGGTGCCGTCGGCGGCTAAGGTGGCTAGGCCGTAGGCGATGGCGCTGGTGGGGGCGGCGTGCATGGGGGAGGGTGATGGCGATTTTGGTGGGCGACATTCTAGGCGAATGGGCTTGGATGTTGGTGGTATTCGGGTGGCGGCGTCTTTTGTCTGCGTCTGGGGCTTCAACTAGGTGTCAGACACCCACCGCTGCCGGTGTCTGACACCCTTGGGAGACGCACATGGTATGACGTGAATCTCACCAGGGTGTCAGACACCTGGAGAGCCACAACTTGCCGACCCCCGTACGCGCCGCCCATCGGGCACTGGAGTTCGATGGACGGTTAATGCCGTCTGTGCCTGAACCTGGCGAGAGCGTCTGCCGCTGCCGGTGTCTGACACCCTTGGGAGACGCTCATGGTATGACGGGAATCTCACCAGGGTGTCAGACACCTGGGGAGGGTGTCAGACACCTGGGGACTTGCCGACCCGTACGCGCGGCCCAGCGGGCACTGGAGTTCAATTGACGGTTAATGCCGTCTGTGCCTGAGCCGGGCGAGAGCGTCTGCCGCTGCCGGTGTCTGACACCCTTGGGAGACGCACATGGTACGAAGCGAATCTCACCAGGGTGTCAGACACCTGGGGCAGAAGCAGCCACACGCGAAGCGTCATCGCCACGACGCAAGACACCGCGTAAGTCCCCGAAGGCCGCCCGCCCCAGGTCCACGCCGCGCCGGGCGTCCAAAGAACTGAACCCTTCGCACAACCTGCCCAAGAAAAAAAACTTAAGCCAAATCCCGCAGCAGCAATTCCCAAAACTTCAACCGCTGCTCCAACGTAGACACCAGCACATACTCATTCAACGTATGCGCTCCATCCCCATCAGCTCCCAACCCATCGAGCGTCGGAATACCCATGGCCGACGTGAAGTTGGCATCGCTGCCGCCACCCGTCATCGGCGCATCCTCAAGCAGAAAGCCCGCGCGGTCCGCAAAGCCCTGCACCAAGGCCAGCAACGCAGCCGCCTCCTCAGTCTTCACCATCGGCGGACGGTTCAGTTCCACGTCGATGTCCAGTTCAACGTCCGGACCCACCGCGCACAGTTCACGCATCCGGCGCAGCACGTCTTCCGCGGCTCCCATGTCCGGCACGCGGAAATCCACCACGCAGCGGCACAGCGCCGGGACCGTGTTGGTGACCGTGCCGCCCGCGATCGTGCCCACGCTGACCGTGATGCCGCGGTCGTAGTCGGTCATGGCTTCCAGTGCCAGCACCTGATGCGCCATTTCACGAATAGCGCTGCGGCCCTTCTCGTGTTGCATGCCCGCGTGGGCCGGGCGGCCCTTGACGTTCAGGTTCAGCATGCCCGTGCCCTTGCGCGCCGTGACGCACTTGCCGCCGTTGGGGCGGGCCGGTTCGCAGACCAGCGCGTACTTCGCGTTCGCAGCGAAGCGTTCGATGTGCGCCCGCGACGCGTGGCTGCCCGTTTCTTCGTCCGGGACCACCAGGAAGTCCACCGGCAGTTGCGTCGCACCCGGACGCGCCACGCCCGCCAGGGCCGTCAGCGCCAGATAGATGCCCGCCTTCATGTCATAGCTGCCCGGTCCGTAGAGACGGTCGCCGTCGATACGCACCGGGTTCTCCAGCAGCGTGCCGACCGGATGCACCGTATCCATGTGCGCCAGGATCAGGATGCCGGGACGCGTATCGCCCGGCGCGCGGTTGGTCGCGTACAGCAGCGGCCCCGTCGTGGGGCCCAGCGACGACAGCTCCACCGTCAGGCCGGCGGCGGCCGCGTAGTCGGCGATGATGCGCGCCATCGCGGCGATGCCTTCCGGGAAGTTCGACGGCGACTCGCATTTCAGCCAGCCTTGGATGCCGGCGACGATCTGTTCAGTGCTTTGGGTGTTGGACATGGCGGTATCGGATTTCAGCAATGGAAAAGGGATTCAGGCGACCTGCTGGCCGGCCAGACGGGCCAGTTCGGCATCGTCGGGCATCTTGCCGTCGAACCACAGGCTGGCGCAGACGGCCGACATCGCGCGGCCGTCGTGGCCGATGCCGGGCACCACCTGCAGCTTCCAGCCAAACGGCACGCCGCGGCGCTCGGCTTCCTTGCGGCCGAACTCGAAGTAGTTCTGCGCGCGGGCAAAGCGGTGCGGGCCCTGGCGCATGGCGGCGGGTTCGGACGGCAGGTTGGGATCGTTGGTCTCGATGTCCTTGTCGCCCGCCAGGATCGTCATCGGGTAGGCCAGCAGCTTCACCAGATGATCCTCGGTCAGCCCCACGCCGTCCATGCCTTCGGGATAGGGATGATCGAACGTCGGCAGCGTGTACCAGCCGGGATTGCCCGCCGTCACTGCCTTGAAGTGCGCATGCGGCTGGCTGCTCATCAGGCGGTGTACGAATTGGCCGCCCGCGCTGTGGCCGAACAGGTAGACGTTCTGCCCGTCGGTGATTTCGCCGGCGATCATGTCCTTGATGACGTTACCCACCAGCGCGTACGTCCAGCCATCGATGTGGCGCGGATTGCCCCCGGCCGAAAACACGCGGCCGTTGTTGTAGCTCTCAACGCCCGGCCAGATCTCGTTCGAGAAGGTCAGCGCCACGATCAGCAGCTTGTGCTTGTCCGCGGCCTCGACCCAGAAGTCCCGGTATTCGTCGCCGTTGCGCAGCACGCCGTGCTGCACGAAGACCACCGGGCGGTCCGGCGTGTAGCCGTAGGGGCGGTAGGTCTGCAGCTTGAACGGACGGTCGTGGTTGCGGTCCTCGTCCACGTACAGGATGGCGTTGCGGCCGGCGTGGCCCATTTCGATGGCGATGCGGTCCACGTTGGACATATCGGAAGGTTTCATCAGGCGCTCGCTTCGTTCAGGTGGCAGGCCGACCAGTGGCCGGCCGAGATTTCTTTCAGGGCCGGCGCCACTTCGCGGCAGCGCGGCATCGCGTGGGGACAACGGGGATTGAACGTGCAGCCGGAAGGCGGATTCAGCGGCGACGGAATCTCGCCCTTGATCGGCGTGAACTTGCGGCCGCGGCGCGCCACGTCCGGCACTTCAGCCATCAAGGCCTGCGTGTATGGGTGGTTGGCGCGGGCAAAGATTTCGGCAGACGTCGAGATCTCGACGATCTTACCCAGATACATGATCGCGACGCGGTCCGAGATGTGCTTGACCACGCCCAGGTCATGGCTGATGAACAGGTACGTGAAGCCGTGCTGCTCGCGCAGGTCCATGAACAGGTTGATCACCTGCGCCTGAATCGACACGTCCAGCGCGGCGACGGGTTCGTCACAGACCAGGAACTTGGGCGCCACCATCAGCGCGCGGGCGATGCCGATGCGCTGGCGCTGGCCGCCCGAGATCTGGTGCGGGAAGCGGTCGCGGTATTCCGTGTCCAGACCCACTTCCGTAAGCGCCTGGTCGATGCGGCCGGGAATATCGGCAGGCGGCGCCAGCTTGTGGACCTTGAGCGACTCGCCCAGGATCTGCCGCAGCCGCTGACGCGGGTTCAGCGACGCCTGCGGATCCTGGAAGATCATCTGCACACCGAGCGTGTACGCCAGCTTGCCGGCGCCGCGCAGGCGGTTCGCGTCCTGTCCTTGGTACAGCAGCTCGCCTTCGGTCTGGCGGTGCAGGCCGGCCACGACGCGTCCCAGCGTGGACTTGCCGCAACCGGACTCGCCCACCAGGCCCACGACTTCGCCGCGCTTGATGGACAGGTCCACGCCGTTCACTGCGTACACGGTGCGGCGGTCGATGGGGCGGCCGGTCAGGGCGAGGATGCGTTGGGCCAGGTCAGGCCGTTGCTCGAAGCGTTTGTGGACGTTCTTGAGCTCGATGACGGGGGTATCGGCTTGGCTCATGGCTTACTGTGCCTCGCGGGCGATCGGCACGTAACAGCGATAGCTGCGCGAACCTTCGGTGGTGACGGAGGGGGCTTGCTCGGTGCAGCGCGTGACCGCGTTGGTGCAGCGCGGCCGGAACGCACAGCCCGACGGACGGCCGGCAAGGCTGGGCGCCATGCCGTTGATCTGGTGCAGGCGCGCGCCCGGCTGTGTCGCGCCAGGCATGGAGTCCAGCAGGCCCCGGGTATAGGGGTGGCGCGGCGCATCCAGCACCTGTTCGACGGGGCCGCTTTCCACGATGCGGCCGGCATACATCACGGCCACCCGGTCCGCCAGCTCGGCCACCACGCCCAGATCATGGGTGATCCAGATCAGCGCCGTGTTGTGCTCGCGGCAGATCTGCTGCATGCGGTACAGGATCTGGCCCTGGATGGTGACGTCCAGCGCGGTCGTGGGCTCGTCGCAGATGATAAGGTCGGGCTTGTTCAGCATCGCAATGGCGATCGCCACGCGCTGGCGCATGCCGCCCGAGAATTCGTGCGGATAGCTCTTCAAGCGCGTCTCCGGCGACGGAATGCCGACCATGGCAAGCGCCTCGCGGCAGCGTTCCTCGGCCTGGGCGCGTGGCACGTCCTCGTGCGTCAGGATGGCTTCCATCATCTGCTCGCCGATGCGCAGCACCGGGTTCAGCGTCATCAGCGGATCCTGGAAGATCATGGCGATGCGATTGCCGCGAAGCTGGCGCATCTGTTCTTCGGACAGCTTGCGCAGGTCCGTACCCTTGAACTTCACCTCGCCGTCGACGACTTCGCCCGGCGGGTCGATGAGACCCAGCAGCGAAAAGCCCGTAACGGACTTGCCCGAACCGGACTCGCCCACCAGACCCACGATCTCGCCACGGCGCACGGTCAGATCGACGCCGTCGACCGCCAGCCACGCGCCGGCCTCGGTATGGAATGCAGTGCGCAGGCCGCGCACATCAAGAAGAATGTCGCTCATGCTCGGCGCGGGTCCAGGGCTTCGCGCAGGCGATCGCCCACGATGTTGATGGAGAGGATGAGAACCAGGAGCGCAATGCCCGGGAACAGGCTGATCCAGTAGTCGCCCGACAGCAGGTATTGGAAGCCGTTGGAGATCAACAGACCCAGCGACGGTTCGGTGATCGGCACGCCCACGCCCAGGAACGACAGCGTCGCTTCCAGCGCGATCGCGGTGGCGATCTGGATGGTGGCGAACACCATCACCGGGCCCAGGCAGTTGGGCAGGAGGTGAAACAGCATGATGCGCCAGGCCGGAAAGCCCAGGTTGGCGGCGGCCTCGACGTATTCCTTGCGGCGTTCCTGCAGGGCGCGGCTGCGCATGATGCGCGCGTAGTGCCCCCATTGCACAAGGACAAGCGCCAGGATCACCTTGTCGACCCCTCGGCCCAGCACCACCAGCAGCACCAGCGCCACCAGAATGGTCGGAAAGCCCAGGATGAAGTCGACGATGCGCATCAGCACGGTGTCGACCCAGCCGCCGATGTAGGCGGCCACCAGGCCGATCGCGCCGCCGATGGCGGTTGCCAGCACGACGGCGGACAGGCCCACCATCAGGCTGATGCGCAGGCCATACAGGATGGCGCTGAGCATGTCGCGGCCCTGATCGTCGGTGCCCAGCCACGCGATGCTGCCGTCCATCAACGCCTGGCGTGGTGCGAGGCGTCCGTCCATGAGCGACAGGTTGGCCAGATCGTACGGATTCTGCGGCGCAAAGAAAGGCGCGAAGACCACCAGGATGATCAGGACGGACAGCGCGATGACGGAGCCGCGCACCGTGGGGCGCGCATGCAGTTTTTTCAGAATGGCGGCGCGCCGGGGCGTCTCGGCCAGAGGCTGGACGGTGCGGGTGCGGCCGGGATTGGGAGAGTTAGCCATGGCGGTTCAATGAGCGGGGGCCACGAGCTGCACGCGCGGGTCGAGCGCGGCGTACAGGATGTCGACAACCAGGTTGATGATGACGAAGATCAGCGTGACCAGCATCACGTAGGCAACGACGACGGGGCGGTCGAGCTGGTACACGCTGTCGATCAGCAGCTTGCCCATGCCGGGCCATGCGAACACGGTCTCGGTGATGGTCGAGTAGGCGATCAGCGTGCCGAACTCCATGCCGATCACCGTGACCACCGGGATCAGGATGTTGCGCAGGATATGGCGGCGCACGATGCGGCCGGGCTTGACACCCTTGGCGCGCGCGAACTTCACGTAGTCCTGGCTGCGGGCTTCCACCACGCCGGAGGCCGTCAGGCGCAGCACCAGGGCGATGTTCGCCAGCGCCAGGTTGATGGCGGGCATGATCAGGTGCGACCAGCCGTCGGCGGTCAGGATGGACAGGCGCACGCCCAGCACGGTCACCGTGTCGCCGCGGCCGGTGGCCGGCAGCCAGCCTAGCCAGACGGCGAACAGCAGGATCAGCATCATGCCCTGCCAGAAGTTCGGCAGCGAAAAGCCCAGCACGGACGAGGCCATGATGCCGCGGCCCACGTACTCATCGCGGTACAGGCCCGCGACCAGGCCCAGCGGAATGCCGATCACACAGGTCAGCATGATCGCGACGATCACGAGCTCGAACGTGGCCGGAATGCGCTGCACGATCAGTTCGATCGCCGGGATGCCGTGCACGAACGAGGTGCCCAGGTCGCCGTGCAGCGCGCGCCACAGGAACCCGGTGTACTGCTGCCACACGGGCAGGTCCAGGCCCAGGCGGGCGATCATCGCCTCGCGCGCGGCCTGGCTGGCTTCAGGGCTGACCAGCAGTTCGATCGGGTCGCCCACGGCATACACCGCGAAAAAGACCACGACCGACACGGCCAGCAGCACGAACAGACTCTGTATCAGTCTGCGTAGGATGAACAAGGCCACGAGATGATTTCCTTGGTGGGCTCAGGGTTGGGGAAAAGCCGGGGGGTTGGCAGGCCGTTCGTCAGGCAATCGGCTGTGCCAGGCGCACGACGGTGACGCCGGGCCGCAGGTTGGCGGTGGACGGCATGATGAGCACGCAGTTGTCGTACGGGGTGGTGACGGGTTCGCCTTCCGACCAGCCGATGACGGTGCCTGCCTGGGGCAGCATCTCCAGCCCCTTCCAGGCCTCGGCAAAACGGAAGTCGGCGCTCTTGGCGGCGACGGCGTGTGTGACGCGCAGCGCACGCTGCAGGGGGGCGCCGGGCGCGAACCAGGCGGTGGGGATGTCGCTGCGGTCCACCGTGCCGGCCTGCACCAGAAAGCGCGCCATCTGATCGGCGGCCACGCCGCGCGCCTCGGGGGCGCCGTGGAAACCGCATTCAATCAGCAGGGACCGAGTGCCGTTGTCACCGGCTTCGCCAAAGCGGCCGAAATCGCGCATGCGAACGCCGGCGGCATGGCCGGCGTCGGCAATGATGGTGGCGGGATTGCCCAGGGACAGCGCCAGATCGATGTTGCGCTGTTCCAGGCCGGTCAGCTGCAGCGGCACGTCGGAATTGCTCATCGAGTGGAAGTCCAGCAGCCAGTCGGCCTCTTCCACCCACGGGCGGAGTTCGGCGGCGCGGCGGCGCTCTTGCGTGATCGGCGCGGACAGCTTGTCCTCGCTCCAGACGCGGTTCATGTCTTCGTCCACGAAGCGCGCGGGGGCGTAATTGCGGGAATCGAAGCGGTCGAAGGCCGCCAGGTTACAGAACGCCAGCGTCAGCGTGCCGCGGCGCGGGCGCAGGCCGGCGGCAAGCAGGTCCTTCAGCGCCCAGGCGCCGCACAGCTCGTTGCCGTGGATCAGCGCGCTCAGCATCACCCGCTTGCCGGGCGCACCGGAATCGAAATGCCAGACGCCGGGCGTATCGGTGTTGCCCAAGCGCTCGGCCGACAAGTCCGGACAGGCCAACAGGAAAGGACGGGGGGCAGGGGCGGACGAAGACGGGGGCAAAGACGTGGGCATGACGGTTCCGATGAAGCGAGACGATTGTAGGGGATGGGGCGGGGGGCTCGGGTAAAGCGGGGCGTAATTGCGCCGGCAGAAGGCAAAACGGCTGCGCGAGGCAGCCGTTTCTTCTTTACTCAGCCCTGCCGGCTCACTTGGCGTCGGGCTTGACCGAGGTGGCCAGGGTGTACTGGTCGCGGCGGCCTTCGTACGAGATGCCCTTGCGGAAGGCCCAGATGCTGCTTTCGAAGTGCAGCGGGATCAGCGGCACGTTGTCCAGGGCGATCTGGGTGGATTCCTGCAGCAGCTTTTCGCGCTTGGCGGGGTCAACCGTCACGATGGCCTGCTTGTAGACCTTGTCGAAGTCGGCATTCGAGAAGCCGCCGTAGTTGCTGGTGCCCAGGCTGACGGGCGAATCCAGCGTGGCAACCCACAATTGGAACAGCGCCGATGCTTCACCCGTTTCCGCCGGCCAGCCGCCCATCGAGAAGCTGAACTCGCGCTTGGCGCGCTTGGGGAAGTAGATGGAGGCGGTCATCGCGTCCACGTTGGTCTTGATGCCGACGCGCGACAGATACTGTGCCACGGCTTGGGCGACCTGGCCGTCGTTGACGTAACGGTCGTTGGTGGACGACAGCGTCAGTTCAAAGCCATTCGGGTAGCCGGCTTCGGCCAGCAGCTTCTTGGCGCCTTCGGGGTCGTACTTGATTTCCGGGGCCTTGGGCAGCGCGCCGAACATGCCGTCGGGCATGAACTGGAAGGCCGGGGTCGCCATGCCGTCCATGATGCGGGCGGTGATGGTCTTGCGGTCGATGGCCATGTTGATGGCCTTGCGCACGCGCAGGTCCTGCAGCGGGTTCTTGCCGTCGGCGCTCTTGACGAACGGGCTCGGGTTGCGGCCCACGTCCGGCTGGAAGAACACCAGGCGGGTGGACGGCGTGGCCACGAAACCGAACTTCGGATTGTCCTTCAGACGCGGCAGGTCACGCGCGGCGGGGTTTTCGATCATGTCGAAGTCGCCGGACAGAAGACCGGTCAGACGCGGGCCGGCGGAGGGCACCGGCACGAACTTCACTTCCTTCCAGTGCGGCTTCTCGCCCCAGTAGTTCTCGTTGCGGACCAGCTCGATGCCGGTGCCCTTGACGTAGGACTTCAGCATGTAGGGGCCGGTGCCGATGGCGTCCTTGCCGTTGTTGAAGTCGACCACTGTGGGCCAGGCGCCCGTCACGCCGCAACCCTTCTTGGGGTCGTACGTGAGTTTGCCGTGTTCGACGATGCCGTTCCAGATGATCGGCAGCGAGCGGGCCAATTCTGCCGGCATCAGGGGGAAGGGTTCGCCCGTCTTGATGATGACGGTGTGCGCGTCCGGCGTCTGGACGTCGGTGATGCGCTTGGTCATGTCCATGTAGGACTGCGACACGTTGGTTTCGTTGTTCAGCGTGCGGCAGATCGTGAACAGCACGTCTTCGGAGGTGAACGGCTTGCCGTTCGAGAACTTGACGTCGTCGCGCAGCTTGAATTCCCAGGTCAGGTCGTCCAGGTTCTTCCAGGAAGTCGCAAGCTGGGGCACCAGCTTCATGTCGGCGCTGCGGCCCACCAGCGAGTTGTAGACGTGCGCGGAGAACGCGTCGTTCTGCGTCATCTTGTGATAGTGGGGGTCCGCCGAGGTGGGTTCGGCCGACAGGCCGATCTTCAGCGTCTGGGCTTGGGCGGCTGCCAGGGGAATGGCGGCGGCCACAAGGGCCAGGGTGGTGCGCAACTTCATGGTGACAACTCCGGATGGGGAACGAACCGGATCGTGCAGGCGGCCACGCGCGCCAGGGGACGACTGCGTCGGCCAGGGGGCTTGCGGGGAATTGTCGCCAGGGCACGACGGCAAGGGGCCGATTATCGGTAGGGGGTTCGCGCGCTGTCAATGCGCAGCGGCAATCGGGGCGCTAGGGAAAACGCCGAGAGGGAAGGGAGAGAGGGCGTCGCGCGGTCCCTCTTGGGACCGCTTACGACGCGATGGCGCCGGTGAGGGGACGGGCGCCGAAACGTTGCGGCGGGCGCCTGGGGAGGGCCAGGCGGGCGCTGCAACGGCAGCGCGCCAGGCTGATTCGCGGGAGATCGGTCGCGATTCAGCCTGGCGCGGCTGTTATTACCACTGCGATCCGGAGAAACGCGAGCTGGCGGCGCGAGCCTTGTTCATCGATTCGTTCACTTCGTCGATGAAGGCAAAGACGGCGGCAACAGCGGCTGCTACGGATTGACCAGCCTTCTTCAGGCTGGTCAGCGGGTGAGAATTCGGTTGGTTTTCGAGAGCGCCGCGGAGCAGGTCACGCTCCAGCGCGTCGGTCAGGCGGGCAGTGTTGTTCAGGGTCAGTTCGCTCATGGTTTGGCTCCAGTCCGTTTCGTCATGGGGTAAACCATTATAGGGATAACCCTAGAACAATAGCAATGCTCTTTTTAGGGAAAACCCTAGTATGTTGTAAAAATGTTTGCGGGACATGGACTTAGCCCTGGTTGCGCAGGGCGCGGGCGGCGTCGGCAAGCTCGCCGGCCGTCAGGCCGATGGGGCCGACCCCCTGGGCGACGAGGGCATCGGCGGCGGCGCCGTGCAGCCAGATAGCGCCGAGCACAGCTTGGTCCAGCGGCAGCTTCTGTGCGATCAGGCCGCCCAGCATGCCGGCCAATACGTCCCCGGTTCCGGCAGTCGCCAGGCCCGGATTGCCGGTGGTGTTGATGTGCAGGCCGCCGTCCGGGGCGCACACCACCGTGCCGGCGCCCTTAAGCACCACCCACGCCTGAAAGCGCTGCGCCAGTTGCCGGGCGGCGGCGGGGCGGTCGCGCTGGATGGCGTCCGTGCCGACGCCCAGCAGGCGGGCGGCTTCCGCCGGGTGCGGGGTCAGCACGACGGGGCCCGCGCCCCAAGTGGGACGGATTTCGCCGCGGGCGAGCAGGTTCAGGCCGTCGGCGTCCAGGACCAGCGGCGCGTGCCGCCGCAGGACGAACAATTCGGACAGGGCGTTGGCGGGAAGCGCGCCAGTGCCGATCCCGCAGCCGGCGACCCAGGCGGTCACGCCCCAGTCCTCTTCCAGCAGCGAGCGGAAGTCGCGCAGCATCAGTTCGGGCTGCAACGGGTCGCAGGGCAGGGGCAGCGTTTCCTGCACGAAACCCACCAGCACCTTGCCGGCGCCGGTCTTCAGGGCGGCGCGGGCGGCGAGCAGGGCCGCGCCCGTCATGCCGGGACCGCCGCCCACCACGCCCACGGTGCCGAAGCTGCCTTTGTGCGAGTCGTCTGCGCGAGGCGCGAACAGGGCGGGCAGCGCGGCGCGGTCAATGGGAACGGCGGGGGTGTTCATGGGGTGAGGCTCCGGGGGGAAATCGTCATGGCGGGTCGGCCGTATCCACTATAGTGCGCAAAAACGCGGCCGCCTTGGGGCGGGGCGCGAACAACCAAAGACGAGACCCGGAGCAGACAATGACCGACATCACGCTGGAACACTATTCGGCCTACGAATCCCTGAAGCTGCGCCGCCACCCGGGCGGCGTGCTGGAACTGATCATGGGCGCCAAGGGCGGCGTGCCGGGCAAGCTGTCCACGGCCGACGACCGGATGCACCGGGAACTGGCCGACATCTGGCGCGACATCGATACCGATCCGGACACGCGGGTCGTGGTGATCCGCGGCGAGGGCAAGGGCTTCTCCGGCGGCGGCGATCTGGATCTGGTGCAGCAGATGGCGGACGACTTCGACGTGCGCACCCGCGTCTGGCGCGAGGCGCGCGACCTGGTCTACAACATCATCAATTGCAGCAAGCCGATCGTGTCGGCCATGCACGGCGCGGCGGTGGGGGCGGGGCTGGTGGCCGGCCTGCTGGCCGACATCTCGATCGCGGCGCGCGACGCGCGGATCATCGACGGCCACACCCGGCTGGGCGTCACGGCGGGCGACCATGCCGCCATCGTCTGGCCGCTGCTGTGCGGCATGGCCAAGGCGAAGTACTACCTGATGCTGTGCGAGACGGTGTCGGGCGAGGAAGCCGAACGCATCGGCCTGGTGTCGCTGTGCGTGGACGAGGCCGAGCTGATCGCCAAGGCGTTCGAGGTGGCCAACAAGCTGGCGGCCGGATCGCAGACGGCGATCCGCTGGACCAAGTATTCGCTGAACAATTGGCTGCGCATGGCCGGACCGACCTTCGACACGTCGCTGGCGCTGGAATTCATGGGCTTTGGCGGCCCGGACGTGCGCGAGGGCATCAATTCCCTGCGCGAACGCCGGGCGCCGAACTTCCGGCCCGACTCGCCGTTCTGACGCGTTATTTCTTGAAGAACTTGGCGAATGCCGCCTGCGCCTCTTCGGTCTGCAGGCGGGCGCGGAACTGCTGGGCTTCGTAGTCCAGCGTCTCCTGGATGGCCTGGCGGTCCGCCCGCTTCATCATGGCCTTGGTCAGGCGCAGGGCGGCCGGCGGCTGGCGCGCCAGGTCGGCGGCGGTGGCCTGTGCGGCGGCGATCGCCTGCCCCTTGTGCGTCACCGACGTAGCCAGGCCGGCGTCCTCCGCCTCCTGGGCGGAAAACGCCTTGCCCTGCATCAGCCATTGCGCTGCCCGCCGTCCCACCAGGCGCGGCATCAGCAGGCTGGACGCGCCTTCCGGACACAGCCCCAGGGCGACGAACGGCATGCGCAAGGTCGCGCCTTCCCCGATGTGGACAAAATCGCAATGCTGCAGCAGCGTCACGCCGATGCCGATGGCGTAGCCCTCGACCGCGGCGATGACCGGCACGTCGGCCGTGGTCAGCGCGCGCAGGAACGTCAGCCCGGCGCTGTCGCCCGCTCCGCGTTCGGCCTGAAAGTCGCGCAGGTCGTTGCCCGCCGTGAAGTGTTCGCCCGCGCCCGTCAGGATGACGGCCGACACCGCCACGTCCGCGCTGGCCAGGGAAATCTGCTCGGTCAGCGCGGCATAGGTGGCGGTGTCGAGCGCATTGCGGCGATCCTGGCGGTCGATCGTCAGCGTGAGGACGGCGCCATCCCGCGCCACCTTCAGGCCGGCGCTCATGCGTGCGGTCCCGCGGCCAGGCGGGCCTTTGCCTCGGCGTATTCATGCCGCAGCGTGTCGACGATCTTGCTGGTGGGTTCGACGCTAGCGATGCCGCCCACGCCCTGGCCGGCGCCCCAGATGTCCTTCCAGGGCTTGACTCGGGTGGTCCCGAAATTGGACGCTCCGGTGTCCGGCGCGGGCAGGTTGGCCGGATCCAGGCCCGCGGCGGCGATGCTGGCTTTCAGATAGTTGCCCGGAATGCCGGTGAAGAAGGGCGTGTACAGGATGTCCGACGCGCTGGCCTCGACGATCGCGGACTTGTAGCCGTCGCTGGCGTTGGCTTCCTCGCTGGCGATGAAGCGCGTGCCCATGTAGGCGAAGTCCGCGCCCATGGCTTGCGCGGCCAGGATGTGCGCGCCCGAGGTGATGGCGCCCGACAGGATCAGGGGGCCGTCGTAGAAGCGGCGCACCTCGGAAATCAGCGCGAAGGGGCTGAGCGTGCCGGCATGGCCGCCCGCGCCCGCGCACACCAGAATCAGGCCATCGACGCCGGCTTCCAGCGCCTTTTCGGCGTGGCGGATCGTGGTGACGTCATGGAAGACCTTGCCGCCCCAGTCGTGCACGCCCTTCACCAGGTCGCCGGGGGCGCGCAGGCTGGTGATGATGAGCGGCACCCGGTGGCTGGCGCACACGGCCAGGTCCTGCTCCAGGCGGTCGTTGGACTGGTGGATGATCTGGTTGACGGCGAACGGCGCGACGCGGGCGCCGGGATTGGCCTCGCGGTATGACGCCAGGCCGGCCTGCACTTCGTCGAGCCAGTCGGTCAGGAGCGTCTGCGGGCGCGCATTCAGCGCGGGAAATGACCCCACGATGCCGCTCGTGCACTGGGCGATGACCAGCTTGGGATTGGAGACGATGAACATCGGGGCGCTGATGACCGGCAGGGACATCTGGCCATACAAATCAGTCACGAGGGGATGGGGCATGGGGCGTCGTCTCGTCCTAGGTTTTTGGAGTATATTAATTACCTACCGACCGTCCGGTAATTAATTAATCTTTATTTAACGGCATGCGCGGAAGGGCTGTCAATTGCGGTTCGCCAGAACCCGTCGGCCCCCGCGCGGCCCCTGCCAAAGGCGTCCATGGGCATCACCCCCCAACCCGTTCAGAAACGTGCCCGCGCGGGCCGGCCGCCCACTCTGGCCGCCCCGCGCGAACGCATTCTGGAAGAAGCCGCCAAGCTGTTCGCGCGCAGCGGTTACGACGGTAGCTCGATTTCCGACCTGGCCGGCGCCATCGGTGTGTCCAAGGCGGCCATCTATCACTATTACCCCACCAAGCAGGACATCTACGACGCCATCATCCTCGAGGTGCTGGAGGGCCTGACGCACACCGTCGGCCGCGATGTGGCCGGCGCCGAGGGCGGGGCGGCCCGCCTGCGCGCCTTCATGGTGGGGCATGCCCGGTATTTCGAGCAGCACCACGCCCAGTTCGTGACGATGCTGATCGGCTATTCCGGCATGGCGCTTTCCGAGCGCGACGATGCCGCCCGCCTGCGCGACAACTACGAAAAGCAGTTGCGCGAGGTCATCGCGCAGGGCGTTGCCGACGGCGCGTTCCGTCCGCTGGATGTGGCCGCCACCGGCCGCGCCGTGCTGTCGATGCTGAACTGGATGGTGCGCTGGTACAAGCCCGGCCAGGGCGACAGCGCCGAGTCCATCGCCGACGGCTATTTCGATCTGCTGGTGGGCGGCATGCGCGCCTGAGCCCGCCGCCACACCCATTCCCCGACCTGTATCCGCTCAAAGAGACTTCCATCATGGCCCTCGACACCGAAACCCTGAACCTCCTGATCGACGCCGTCCGCCGCTTCGTCCACGAACGCCTGATTCCCGCCGAGGACGAACTGGCCGCCAGCGGCGAAGTGCCGCCGGACATCGTCAACGAAATGCGTGACCTGGGCCTGTTCGGCCTGTCCATCTCGCCGGACTTCGGCGGCTTGGGCCTGACGATGGAAGAAGAGGTCCGCGTGGTTTTTGAACTGGGCCAGACCTCGCCCGCCTTCCGCTCGCTGGCCGGCACCAATATCGGCATCGGCTCACAGGCCATCGTCCTGGCCGGCACCGACGAACAGCGCGCCAACTACCTGCCCAGGCTGGCCAGCGGCGAGCTCATCGGGTCCTTCGCGCTGACCGAGCCCGATGCCGGTTCCGACGCCATGGCGCTGCGCCTGTCCGCCGAGCGTGATGGCGACTTCTATGTGCTGAACGGCACCAAGCGCTACATCACCAACGCGCCCATCGCCGGCCTGTTCTCCGTGATGGCGCGCACCGCGCCTGAGCGCCGCGCCAATTCGATCTCGTGCTTCCTGGTCGAAGCCGGCACGCCGGGCCTCATCATCGGCAAGCCGGACAAGAAGATGGGCCAGGCCGGCGCGCTGACCAGCGACGTCGTGTTCGACAACTGCCGCGTGCCTGCCAGCGCGCTGCTGGGCGGGGAAGAGGGCAACGGCTTCCGGACCTCCATGCGCGTGCTGGACAAGGGCCGCCTGCATATTTCCGCGCTGTGCGTCGGCATCGCCGACCGCCTGCTGCGCGACGCCGTGAAGTACGCCACCGAGCGCAAGCAGTTCGGCCAACCCATCGCCGAATTCCAGCTCATCCAGGCGATGATCGCCGACAGCCAGGCCGAGCTCTACGCGGCCCGCTGCATGGTGTTGGACGCTGCCCGCATGCGCGACCGCGGCGAAAACACCACCATGCAGGCCGCCTGCTGCAAGCTCTTCTCCACCGAAATGGTGGGCCGCGTCGCCGACCGCGCGGTGCAGATCCACGGCGGCGCGGGCTACATGTCCGAGTACGCGGTGGAGCGCTTCTACCGCGACGTGCGCCTGTTCCGCATCTTTGAAGGCACCTCGCAGATCCAGCAACTGGTGATCGCGCGCGAGACCATCAAGGCGCATTCCTGATCTTTCCGCCGCCAGAGGTCCGGCCAACGCGTTCGAGAGGCTAATATCCAGTCTGACGAATGTTGATCGGAAGGCGGCCCCGGCGGGCCGCCTTCTGGCATGACGGAATCCCAGTCCGCCCGGCGCTTGCTCGCGGGGCCGGAAGTTCTCATTTCCCTTTCTAGCGAAAAGATTACCGATGTCGCAACGTCCCGCTCCCCTCACCGGCATACGCGTGCTGGATCTGACCCGCGTGCTGGCGGGTCCCTGGTGCACCCAGAACCTGGCCGACCTCGGCGCCGAGGTGATCAAGATCGAACGGCCCGGCTCGGGCGACGACACGCGCGCCTGGGGCCCTCCGTACCTGAAGGACGAAGCGGGCCACGACACCACCGAAGCCGCGTACTACCTGTCGGCCAACCGCAACAAGATGTCGGTGGCGCTGGACATCGCGTCGCCGCGCGGCGCGGAGCTGGTGCGCGAGCTGGCGCTGCAAAGCGACATCCTGGTGGAAAACTTCAAGGTCGGCGGGCTTTCCAAGTACGGCCTGGACTACGAGAGCCTGAAGGAACTGAACCCGCGCTTGATCTACTGCTCGATCACGGGTTTCGGCCAGACCGGCCCGTACGCCAGCCGTCCCGGCTATGACTTCATGATCCAGGGCATGGGCGGCCTGATGAGCATCACGGGCGAGCGCGACGACCTGCCCGGCGGCGGTCCGCAAAAGGCCGGCGTGGCCGTGGCCGACCTGATGACCGGCATGTATTCCACCGTGGGCATCCTGGCCGCGCTGCACGAGCGCGCGCGCAGCGGCCTGGGCCAGCACATCGACATGGCGCTGCTGGATTGCCAGGTCGCCATGATGGCCAATCAGAACCTGAACTTCATGACCTCCGGCGTGGCCCCTCGCCGCGCCGGCAACGCGCACCAGAACCTGGTTCCCTACCAGGTGTTCGCGGCCAGCGACGGTCACCTCATCGTGGCGGTGGGCAACGACAGTCAGTTCCGCAACTACTGCGGCGCCATCGGCCTGTCCGAGCTGTCCGCTGACCCGCGTTTTGCCACCAATCCGCAGCGCGTGAAGAACCGCGAGGAACTGGTGCCGCTGCTGGCCGAACGCATGGCCACCGGCGAGCGCGACCACTGGCTTGCCGCGCTGGAAGGCGTGGGCGTGCCGGCCGGTCCCATCAACACGCTGGACCAGGTCTACGAAGACCCCCACGTCCTGGCCCGCAACATGAAGCGCGAGCTGCCCCATCCGGCTGCCGGCACCGTGCCCGTGGCCGCCAGCCCGCTGAAGTTTTCCGGCAGTCCGGTCGAGTACCGCCGCGCGCCGCCCATGCTGGGCGAGCACACCGAACAGGTCCTGTCCGAAAAGCTGGGGCTGTCGGCCGAAGAAATCCAGGCGCTGGCCCAGAGCCGGTCCTGACGCGCGCGCGAGGCGGCCTGGCCGCCTTCTGCGTATGCCGCGCCGCGCCAGGCGCACGATTCATTCCAATACAGGCAGGAGATAGTTGATGACGGAGATTCAAACCATCGGCGTCGTGGGCGCCGGGGCCATGGGGCGCGGCATCGCGCAGATCGCGGCGCAGGCCGGCCTGCGCGTGCGTCTGTACGACACCAGCACCGACGCCATCGCGGCCGCGCGCGAATCCTTGCGCCAGACTTGGGAGAAGCTGGCCCAGAAGGGCAAGCTGACGGCGGCCGACGCGCAAGCTGCCCTTGAACGCGTCGAATCGGCCACCGCCCTGACCGACATGGCGAACTGCCAGCTCGTGGTCGAGGCCATCGTCGAGCGGCTGGACGTCAAGCGGGACCTTTTCGCGGCGCTGGAAGGCGTGGTTGCCGACGACTGCATCCTGGCGTCCAACACCTCGTCCCTGTCCATCACCGCCATCGCGGCCGCCTGCAAGCGGCCGCAACGCGTGGCCGGCTATCACTTCTTCAATCCGGTTGCGCTGATGAAGGTGGTTGAAGTCATCGATGGCCTGCGCAGCGCGCCGGAAGTGGGCGACGCCCTGGCCGAGCTGGCCCGCCGCATGGGCCACACGCCCGTGCGCGCCAAGGACATGCCCGGCTTTATCGTCAACCACGCCGGCCGCGGCATGAATACCGAAGGCCTGCGCGTGGCGCAGGAGGCCGTGGCCACCTTCGCCCAGGTCGATGCCGTGATGCGCGAGCAGGCCGGCTTTCGCATGGGACCGTTCGAACTGCTGGACCTGACCGCGCTCGACGTCTCGCATCCGGTGATGGAATCCATCTACCGCCAATTCTTCGACGAGCCGCGCTTCCGCCCGTCGCCGATCACCACCGTGCGCCTGGCGGGCGGGCTGATCGGCCGCAAGGCGGGTGAAGGCTTCTACGTCTATGCCGACGGCCAGAAGCAGGTGCCGGCCGAAGCGGCAGCGCCCGCGCTGCCCGAAGGCCTGAAAGTCTGGGTCAGCCCAAAGCACGGCGAAGGCTACGCCCGCGCGTCCGCACTGGTTGAAAAGCTGGGCGGCACGCTGGTCACAGGCTCCACGCCTGACGCCGATGCGCTGATCCTGGTCACGCCGTTCGGCGAAGACGTGTCCACCAGCGTCTCGGCGCAAGGCCTGAACGCGGGCCGCACGGTCGGCCTGGATACGCTGTATGCGTTCGACGGCGCGAAGCGCCGCACGATCATGGTCTCGCCCGCCACCGAGGACAAGTGGCGCGACGCCGCCCATGCACTGCTGGCCGCCGATGGCGTGCCCGTCACGGTGATCGAGGATTCGCCTGGCTTCATCGCGCAGCGCATCGTGGCGCACATCGTGAACATCGCCTGCGACATCGCGCAGCAGAAGATCGCCACGCCGGAAGACATCGACCTGGCCGTGACGCTGGGCCTGGGCTATCCCGCTGGCCCGCTGGCCCTGGGCGACAAGCTGGGCGCCGACCGCATCCTGGAAATCCTGAAGAGCATGCAGCGCGTCACGGGCGACACCCGTTACCGCCCGAGCCTGTGGCTGCAACGCCGCGTTCAACTGGGCATGTCGCTGCTGAAGTCGACGGCGGACTGATCGCTGAACGGCAAGGTGTCTGACACCCAGGCGAGATGGTCGTCAATGTGCGGCGGTCTCTCAACGGGTGTCAGACACCTTTTCAACGTATGAAGAAGTTGCGGCCACAAAAAAGCCCCTTGAATCATCGAGGGGCTTTTTGTTGCCTGTCTTGCCGGCGGGGTATTACTTGGCGGCGTCCACCATGTATTGGACGGCGGCGCGGATGTCTTCTTCGGAGGCGTTGGCGGCGCCGCCCTTGGGAGGCATTGCGCCCTTGCCCGTCATGGCGACCTTCACCATGGCGTCCATGCCGGTCTTGATGTAGGGCTCCCAGGCGGCCTTGTCGCCGAACTTGGGCGCATTGGCGACACCCGTGGCGTGGCACGCGAAACAGGCCGTCTTGTAGAGCTTTTCGCCGGCCGGATTGACGGCGGCAGCCTGTTGGGCGGGGGCCGGGGCAGCGGGTGCGGCAGCGGCAGGTGCTGCGGCAGCCGGTGCTGCGGCAGCCGGCGCTGCGGCAGCCGGCGCTGCGGCAGCCGGCGCTGCTGCGGCCGGTGCAGCGGCTTGGGGGGCGGGCGCGGCTGCGGCTTCGCCTTCCTTCTTGGCGCCTTCTTCAGCGGGGGCCGCGGGTTCCGGCAGCGAGGCGCCGGACTTGTTGGCCATGTACACCACGGCGCGCGCGACTTCGTAGTCGGACAGGGCCGGGTTGCCGCCCTTGGCGGGCATGCCGCCCTTGCCGTGCAGCGCGACTTTCATCATCTCGTCGTAGCCAGCCTTGATGAAGGGCGCCCACGCGGCGTTGTCGCCCAGCTTGGGTGCGCCAGCCACGCCGGCGGTGTGACAGGCCGTACAGACGGTGGCAAAGACTTGTTCGCCGGTCTTGAAGACCTTGGGTGCGTTGGCGTCAACCAGTTCGAATCCCGCCACGGGTGCGATCCGCCGGGCAACGGCCTCGCCGGACAGGGCATCCGAGCCGGCGCCGGTCTTGGTGCCGGTGACGACCATGTTCACCAGAAGGATGATGATGGCGATGGGAACCACGAAGGCGAGGACGATCGTGACGATCAGTTGCTTCGGGGTCTTGATGGGGGAGGCGTGCTCTTCTATGTGTTCCTGCTCGTTGCTCATGACCAAATCCTGCTAACGGGTACCGGGGGCGCCTGGCGGCGGCAACAGAAAATCAGAACTGCACAAGTCGGCGGCAACTCATGCCCGCCTGCAAGCAAACGCTGGATTATATAACGGTGTCAGGGACGATCGTCCAATGAGAAGGAACGGGTTTTCGATGAGTTTGCCGGAAGATTTGATCCACTTCATGCAGATCGCGTAAAACTGGGTACAATACCGCCTCCTTGCGCTGCGCCCGTAGTTCAATGGATAGAATGAGAGTTTCCGAAGCTCTTGATACAGGTTCGATTCCTGTCGGGCGCGCCATCGCTTCCTTGGCGCAGGCGTCAAGCAGATCCGCAACGGGTCTGAACCCGCACCAGCCGGGTTTGCCACGCTCGGGTACATGGCCCGGCGATACCAGGCGCCACATGGCCGTATCGTGATCTCCCTCCAACCGGTCCGCGGCGCCGGCAACAAGCTCAATCAAACTCCCGATCCCGCAGGCTCGCTCGCATGCCTTCGTCCGTATGGGCTGTCTTTGCGATATTCGCAAGCGGGATAAGTCCGACTTCGCTCTGATATTGATTCTGGGCGCGACTGTCGGGCTATTGGAGCAATCGTACTCTGGGCGAATCTGGGTCGCCAATAGAGAATCAATCGAGCCGATGAGACAGGCTTTGACGCTGCGCTGGCCACACCAGCAAATACCGTCGCTCGATTCCATAAATCGCTCGATTCCATAAATCGCACGATTCCATAAATCGCACGATTCAACGGGCAGCCGGAAAGCCCAATCTCCGTCGATTTCATCAAACGCCAAGTGTTCGAGCAAGGCTTGGGGCGACATGCGCGCTCCAGGTCGAAACCGTCACGCGCGCGTCAATCCAACACCCAGGATCACGAGAATATGAACACGGATTTCCGGACGACTTCCCGACATGCCGACTCAGCACCCGCTCAATCTATCAAGACGCGGCACCTTGCGCTCAAGCTGTGCTTTGGCTTGTCCCTGCTTTCCCTTGGCATGTCCCACCATCCCGCTGCCCACGCGTTGATCGTTGGCGCCGCAGGGACTGGTGGCGTGGGGGGAGCGGTCAATGGAGGCAACGGCGGCGATGGCGAGGATGGGTATGCCGCCTTGGATCTCACGACGTCGTACACGACCTATGACGACATCGAGGGGGCGCCAGGCGGCGGAGGCGGCGGCGGCGGTGGGGGCGGGCCCGGCAACTTTGACGGTGGCGCGGGCGGAGCGGGTGGGGGAGGCGGGCACGGCATCATCATCTCTGGCGACGGCGTAATCCTGCACAACGACGGTTGGTCGATCAGTGGCGGAAAGGGCGGTGGTGGCGGTGGTGGCGGTGGCGGCAGCTATAGCACAAGAGCGGTCAGTGACGGCGGTCGCGGTGGCGATGGCGGGGGGGGCGAAGGCGGCGGCGCTGGCGGGGGCGGAGGGGGCGGTGCCGACATCAACCCCGGTGGGCCCGATGGAACGGGCTACGGCGGAGACGGCGGTAATGGCGGAGAAGACGGTTTGCCTGGCGGTGGCGATCTCCCCGGGGCAAATCCCTATGCAGGCGGAGGTGGCGGCGGCGCTGGCACGTACACCTCCGGCGGGTCGGCTGGCCAGGGGTTGTTCAAGAGCCAAAGTCCGGGCGTTGGCGGGCCGGGCGGTATTGCCGGCGGCGCGCCCGGCATCAACGGGGGCAACGGACGCGTAAATGAAGGCTATGGTGGCGGCGGTGGCGGGGGAGGCGCACCCGGCGGTAGTGGCGGGTATGGGGGGAACGGCACTGGTCATGCCGGCGGCCCGGCGGGTGGCGCCGGGGGTAGCAGTGGTCACGGCGTCTATGTAACCGGCGCCAACTCCGAGATCGTCAATTCAGGAACGATTTCGCAGGGGCCCGTGAACCAGCACACCGCCATCAAATATTCGGCGACCGCCCGTGACTCCACTTTGGTGCTCCAGGCGGGCAGTCAGATTATCGGCCTGCTCGACGCCACGGAATCTGGCGGCAAGAATACGCTTAGGTTGGATGGGGGGGCGGCGCTGGCCTTTGATGTCAGCCTGATCGGAAGCGGTCCGCAGGCTCAATATCTGGGCTTCGACGCCTTCGAGAAAACGTCGGCCGGAACCTGGACGCTCACCGGCACGCCCAGCCAGGGGCTCATGCCCTGGACCCTGTCGGGCGGATGGCTCGCGATCGCCGACGACGCCAGCCTGGGCGATGCCGCAGGCGCCCTTACCTTCAACGGCGGCGGGGTGCAACTGGACACCGGTCTCACCTCGCAGCGCGACATGCAGTTCACGGGAGACGGCGCGGTCCGCACGGTGGCGGGGACGGTATCCGTGATGCAAGGAACGATCAGCGGATTCGGCACGCTTACCAAGACCGGCGCCGGGACGTGGATCATCGATAGTGACAATGCGTTTTCCGGCACAACGGTGATCGACGACGGCGTGTTGCAGCTCGGTGCGGGCCAGACCGTCGGATCGCTGGGATCGGGCGCGTTCGAGAACAACGCCTTCCTGGCGATAAACCGTGCCGACGCTGTCATCATGACGAACGCCATCTCCGGCCCGGGCGAACTGCGGCAGGCGGGATCGGGCACGACCACGCTGACCGGGCCGCTCACCTATACCGGCATCACGCGGGTGGACGATGGCGCGCTGGTCATCGATGGCACGACGTTGGGCCAGGCCGAACATGCGGTCGCCAGGGTTGTGGGTGCCGGCGGTGCGGGCCTGGGGCTGGCCAACGGCGCCACGCTCGATGGCTGGGTGGATGGACCGGATCTCGCCATTGACGCCTCCAGCCAATGGAACATCCTGACCGACGCTTCCAACCCCGCGCAAGGCGCCAACCTCAGCACCGTCAACGAACTTCGGCTTGCCGGCAGCGTCGCCTTTGCGCCGCCCGCTGAATGGACCAACGATGAGATCGGCCGAACGTTCACCGCCAACAACCTGGTGGGCGGCGGCGGTGAAGTGCAGCTGCACATGATTCCAACCTCGTCCGGCACCGTGGATTACCTGACCTTGAACGCGGGGGCGACGGGGCTGACCAACCTGACGCTCAACACCGACGGCGACTTCGGCGATCCCTTTAGTGGAAACGGCTTTCTGGTGGTCAAGGCCGGCGCCAGCACAGACAACGCGTTCCAGCACACACCGGGTCAGGGCCCGCGGGGCGGCGCATTCCGCTATGTGCTGGCGCATGGTGCGCAGGATGGCACGCCCGAACTTGCCAACAACTGGTACTTGATCAGCGAGGTCCGTCCCGAAGTCTCCATTTACTCGCAGCTGGGCGGCCAAGCCCTGCGGCAGTCCGAACTGGCGATGGGGACGTTCGTCGAACGCATGGGAGCCACAGAAACGGTGGCTCGGAAGGTGTACCCGTACGCCTGGGCAAGAACGCTGGGGGGCTGGGAGAACCGGGATGGCGCGCCGCGGGGCATTCTGCAATCCCAGGTCGCCAGCCGCACAACGCTGGGCGGCCTGCAGGTGGGAACGGACCTGTTCGTGACCAACAAGGGGGTTCGCCGCAACAGCCTCGGCGTGTTCGGCACGGCCATGGTTTCCCGCACTCAGGTGGATCACTATCAGGCCTCCACTCGGTCGACGATCGATGCCGGTCGCAGCGATCAGACGATGTATGGCTTTGGCGCCTACTACACGATGTTGGACGGCAAGGGGGGGTATGCCGATTTCGTCACGCAGTTCAGCCGTTACGGCGTGAAAACCCAGTCGCGAGAGCCCGGCGGCATGTCGATGCGGACGTCAGGATGGGGCGCGGCGCTGTCGGCGGAAGCCGGCAAGGCGTTCGACATTGGCGACGAGTCCAATGGGCTTCGTCTCGAACCCCAGGCTCAGTTGATGTATCAGCACGTCAAGCTGCGCGACAGCGATGACGATCTTGGCCGGGTGACGCTGCCGAAATCCCATGCGGTGCATTCGCGCGTGAGCCTGAAGCTGTCGAAAGACTGGGGCGAGCAGGAGGACGCGCAACACCACGGTTGGCTGATGCTGAGTTACCGGCACACGCTCGGAAAATCGTCCAGTTCGTACCAGACGCTGACGCAAGGCGACATCACATTCGAGAACAAGCTGGACGGATCGCGCGTGGGCCTGTCGGCGGGCTACGACCGGCGGGCGGGTAAGAACACCTTCGTCAATGTGCAGTTGAGCGCTGAGCAGGGATTGGGCGGCACGTCAGGGTTGCGCGCGGTGGGCGGTTCGATGGGGATAAAGTATCTGTTCTAGCATCCGCCCATAAGGGTTTCACGCATGACCCACCCCGCCGACATTCAGGCAGCCGTCTACACGCGCTGGCATCAGTTCTCCGTGCCGTTTGGCATGGCGCTTGGCAGCGCCAGTCTGATCGGCGTGTTGTTCAGCCGCGGTCCGGTAATGCTGGCGATTGCGCTGTGCCTGCTCGGCCTGCTGGCGCCGCCACTGGTGGCGTTTCGGGGTTTCCCCACACGCAATTCCATCAAAGTGACGCCCGAAGGGCTGACGTTTTCGCGGCGTGCGCCGGTCGCGTTTGCAGACCTGACCAGTTGGGGCACGGACGATTTTCTGAAGCTGGTGCGGCCCGGCCGCACGACCTTGCTGGTCAGCGCGCTGGACCTGCCAAACCGCGAGCGCCTGTTGCGCGAATTCCAGGCGGCGCTGGCTGCGTGGCAGCAACGGCAACCGGCGGGGGCGCAGCCGCCGCGTCGCACGTACTTCTATGGAACGTTTCGGGCGCGCGCGATTGGCGCGTTGATCGTTGCGCTGGGCCTGACGTGTGCCGTGATGGCGATGAACCTGCGCGAGCCGTCGTGGTCGCTGGCGGTGGTGGGCGGCCTGGGCGCGGCGTTTGGATTGGTGATGTTGCTGGGAAAGCGCGTCTGAACGCTTTTTCCGTGACCTTTGAAAGGCTCGCCCCGCCTTGACGGGGGGCGAGCGTTTGCAAACGGTTAGTCGTCCAGCGAAGGCACGGTGCCGATCTGCATCAGGATGCGCGGCGATTCCATGTCGCCGGTTTCCTTGTCGATCATGACTTCATAGGCCGCGACGCCGGCGAATTTGGAAGCCATGGAATTCGCGATGCGGATGGCTCCGAATTCGCTGCTGGCCGGACGGATTTCCCCGGGGGCGACGCCATTGGCGGCGGCGCGGTAGGGAACGACGATGTACTGAACGAGATGAGCAGCTTCTGACACAGGAATTCTCCCCTGGACGACAGTTTTTCGGGCGAGCGCAATGTATCACGCCGCACTGTGTTTTTGTACAGTATTTTTGCTGTGGCCGCCAAGATATTTTTCGCAAGCGTCCTCGGGCTTCAAGGAAAACCCCTAGCGTTTCACCGTTGCCCGCCCCTCTGCCCCCCGCTTAGTATTTTCGAAAATCCTCAGCGTTTTATAAAACCAGGGGCACGGAATGGAAGCGAACCGCTACGACGCCTACCGCGAAGACACCGCGGGCCGCGCCAATGTGGCCGACTCGCCGGAGCGGGTGGCCTATTACCAGGAGCTGGCGCGGCTGGAGACCGGCGCGCTGTGGACGGTGGCGAACAAGATCGAGCCGTGGGCGCCGCGGTCGGCGTCGGTGCCCGTGGTGTGGCGCTACCAGGACCTGCGCGGCCACGTGCTGCGGTCCGCCGAGCTGGTGTCGCCCGAAGAGGCGGGCCGGCGTGTCATCTACCTGAACAACCCCGGCCGGCGCGATGTGGCGGCGGCGGTGGGCTGGCTGTATTCCGGACTGCAGGTGATGCGCCCGGGCGAGCTGGCGTCCGCGCACGCGCACACGCATTCGGCGCTGCGCTTCATCATGGAAGGACAGGGCGCGTTCACGGTGGTGGACGGCCACAAGATGACGCTGGGCGCGAATGATTTTGTGCTGACGCCAAACGGCACGTGGCACGAGCATGGTGTGGCCGAGGATGGCAGCACCTGCATCTGGCAAGACGGCCTGGACATCCCGCTGGTCAACGCACTGGAAGCCGGCTTCTATGCCGTGCATCCGGACCTGAACCAGACCGTCACGCACCCGGTGGACGACACCAGCGGCGCATGGGGCGGCGTGGCGCTGCGACCGCAGGTGTCGGGGTGGACCAAGCCGTATTCGCCGCTCTTCAAGTACGAATGGGAGCCCACGTACGAGGCGCTGCGCCGCTACGCGCGCACCACCGCGGGCAGTCCCTACGACGGCATCCTGCTGGAATACGTCAATCCGGCGACGGGCGGCCCCGTCATGCCGACGATTGGCGCCAGCATGCAATTGCTGCGCCCCGGTGAGCACACGAAGGCGCACCGGCACACCGGCAGCTTCATCTACCAGGTGGCCAAGGGCAGCGGCTTTTCCGTCATCGACGGCAAGCGCTACGACTGGACCGAGCGCGACATCTTCTGCGTGCCGTCCTGGGCCATCCACGAACACGCCAACCTGTCGTCCAACGACGACGCGTGCCTCTTCTGTTTCAACGATCTGCCCGTCATGCGCGCGCTGGCCCTGTACCGCGAGGAAGCGGTGCAGGACAACGGCGGCCATCAGCAGCTGATCTAGTTTCGAAAGCCTCCGTGCCGCTGCGGCCGGTTCTGCAACCCTTTGACCTTCTGGAGTTCCCGATGCGCCTGGTGACCTTTCGCGCTCATCCCACCGCCGCCGCCCGCCTGGGCGCGCTCGTTGACGGTTATGTGATCGACCTTTTCCTGCTGGGTCAGGAAGGCGGGGTGGACCTGCCCGATGACATGCTGGAATTCATCGACCTGGGACCGGTGGCGGTTGCACAGGCGACGCGTCTGTTGGACACGTTCCGCGGCAACTGGCCGGTGGGCACCGCGGTGCCGCAGGAGAACGTGAAGCTGCTGGCGCCCATCCCGCGTCCGCGCAAGAACATCTTCGGCATTGGCCTGAACTATGTGGAGCACGTGGCCGAGTCCAGCCGCACGCTGGATACGTCGGCCGACCTGCCCAAGCAGCCCGTCATCTTCTCCAAGCCGCCCACCACGGTCATCGGGCCGGGTGACGCCATCGAGCACAACGCGAAGATCACGCAGCAGCTGGACTGGGAAGTCGAGCTGGCGGTGATCATCGGCCGGCGGGCGTCGCGCGTGTCCGAGGCCGATGCGCTGTCCTACGTGTTCGGATACAGCGTGATGCTGGACATGAGCGCGCGCGATTGCCGCCGCGCCGGGCAGTGGATCTATTCCAAGGGGCAGGACACGTATGCGCCGTTCGGTCCGTGCATCGTGACGGCCGACGAGATCCCCGATCCGCAGGTGCTGGACCTGTGGCTGACGGTCAACGGCGAAAAGAAGCAGGGCTCGAACACGCGGCACATGCTGTTCAAGGTGCCGTTCCTGATCTCCGACATCAGCGCCGGCATCACGCTGGAGCCGGGCGACATCATCGCCACCGGCACGCCGGAGGGCGTGGGCGCCGGCCGCAAGCCGCAGGAATTCCTGTGGCCGGGCGACGTGGTCGTGGCCTGCGTGGAGGGCATCGGCACGCTGCGCCACCCGGTGGTGGCCGTCTAGGAGCGCCGCGCTTGAAACCCAGAATCAAGGCCCCGCGCGAGGATGCGGCGGCAAACGGCGGCGCCGAGATCGAAGACATCACGCTGTCCGAACAGATCTACCGGCAGTTGCGCCGCGACATCATGCGCGGCGCGTTTGCGCCGGGCCAGTCGCTGCGGCTGGAGCTGCTGCGCCAGCGCTACGGCGGCAGCTTTTCGCCGATCCGCGAGGCGCTGAACCGGTTGCGCAGCGAACGCATGGTGCTTACCACCACCTCGCGCGGGTTTCGCATCGCGCCGTTGTCCGTGGACGAGATGCGCGACGCCTGCGAGACCCGCATCCTGATCGACTGCGACGCGTTGCGGCGATCGCTGGCCAATGCCGACGACGCCTGGGAGGCGCGGCTGGTCGGAGCGTTTCACGCGTTGGCGCTGGCCGCGCGGCGGGCGGACGCCGCGCCGGGGCTGGACCCGGACCGCGAGGACGCACTGGAAGCCCGTCACCAGGACTTTCATCAGGCGCTGATCGGCGCCTGCCGCTCGCCCTGGCTGCTGGACCTGTCCGCGCAGTTGTACGCGCAGACCGAGCGCTACCGCCGGCCGGCGCGCGCGCAGGCCATGGCGTACGGCCATGAACGCAACGTCGACGACGAGCATCGCGCGCTGCTGGATGCCGCGGTCTCGCGCGATGCCGACCGCGCGGCCGCGCTGCTGGCGGCGCACTACCGCGAGACGGCGCAGGTCATCGCGCGCATTCTGTCTCTGCCCGAGGGACAAGCGGCGGCCTAGCACGCGCGATGCCGTAAGCTTGTCGTCCATGGCAGACCTGAAACTCCTCGAAGACCTGATTGCGCTGGCGCAGACCGGCAGCTTTGTGCGCGCAGCCGAGCTGCGCCACGTCACGCATCCCGCCTTCGGCCGGCGCATCCGCGCGCTGGAGGCGTGGGCGGGCACGCCGCTGGTGGAACGCCAGCGTCTGCCGGTGACGCTGACGCCCGAAGGCGAGGCGCTGCTCAAGACGGCGACGCAAGTGATCGAGCAGATGGGGCTGGTGCGCCATCGCATCCGCAGCTCGGGCGCGGGCGGCGAGGCCGTGCTGCGCATCGCCACGGGCCGCAGCCTGGCGCGCACGCTGGTGGCCGACTGGATCGCGCGGCTGCGGCACCGCACGCCTCGGGTCCTGACGGACGGCACGCAGGTTGAGCTGTCCACCGGCAAGGCGCAGGACCTGGTGGTCCGGCTGGAACAGGGCAAGGTGGAGCTGTTGTGCTGCTACGAGCACCCGGCGCTGTCCGTGCCGCTCAGCCCCTCGCGCTATCGGTACATGACGCTGGCGACCGACAAGCTGGTGCCGGTCAGCCAGATGGATTCACGGGGCCGGCCGCGCTACCTGCTGCAAGAGGGCGGGGCGCCCGTGCCGCTGATCACCTACACCGGCGGGCTGGCGATGGAGCGCATCGTGGGGGATCGGCTCGAAGCCACGCCGTATGCGCTGACGCCCTTTGTGCGCGGCGACTCCCTGGATGCCGCGCATGGCGCGGTCGCCAAGGGCGTGGGGGTGGCGTGGCTGCCGTGGTCCATGGTGGCCGCTGATTGCCGGCGCGGCGCGCTGGCCGCGCTGGGCGGGCGCAGCGACGAGATCGCGTTCGAAGTCCGGTTGTACCGCCCGCGCGCCCGGCTGACCGACCTGGCCGAAGCCGCCTGGGAAGCGACGGCCAATCGCAAGGCGTGAATTTGGGTCTGACTTCGGATCCCAGTTCCAGCGCCTGAGGTGCAGTACCTGAAGTTCAGCGTCCAAATCTCGCCGCCAAAATCCCGATCGGCACAACGATGTGCCGTTTTGGCACGGACTGCCCCTGGGTCGCGCTCGAAAATAGCCCCCGAAATCAAATGAGACGGCTCCGCCGTCCACCCACAGCACCCCAGGGAGAAAGTCATGAAGTCCATCGTGAAGCCGCTGCGCGCGGCGCTAGTTTCGTTGTGTGCGGCCTCGGCCCTTGCCGCGGCGCCTGCCGCCAGCGCGGCCGATTATCCGGCCCGCAGCATTTCGCTGATCGTCGGCTACCCCGCAGGCGGCAGCCTGGACCTGACCGCGCGCCTCCTGGGCGAAGAACTGGGCAAGCGCCTGGGCCAGACGGTCGTGGTCGAGAACGTTGGCGGCGCGGGCGGCACGATCGGCGCGCAACGCGTGGCGCGCGCCGCACCCGACGGCTACACCATCTTCCTGGGCTCCACCAACGAAATGGTGATCGCCCGCATGATCAACACTGCCGTGAAGTACGACAGCGCCAAGGATTTCACGGCGCTGGGCATCGTGGCCTCGCAGCCGATGCTGCTGGCCGCCAGCAAGAACTCGGGTGTTAAGACCGCCGCCGACTACCTGGAAAAGCTCAAGGGCGCCGCGCCCGGGACGTTCAACTACGGCTCGTCGGGCGTGGGCACGACGCTGCACTTGGCGGGCGAGATGATCAACCAGGCCACCGGCACCCGCGCCGAACACGTGCCCTACCGCGGCGTGTCGCCGCTGGTGACCGACCTGATGAGCGGCCAGCTGGACTACGGCATGCTGGTGCTGTCCTCGGGTCTGCCGCAGGTGCGCAGCGGCAACATCGTCGCGCTGGGCCTGACCGAGAACAAGCGTTCGCCCGCCGCGCCCGAAATCGCGCCGCTGGCCGCCACCAAGGGCTTCGAGTCCGTGGACATCAACCTGTGGTTCGCGCTGTACGGCCCGGCCGGCCTGCCCGAGCCGGTGGTGACCAAGCTGCGCGCCGTGCTGGATGAGACGCTGAAGTCGGACCAGTTCCGCGCCAAGATGCAGGACGCCGGCGGCGAAGTGGCCAAGCCGGGCGTGGATCCGGTGGCGTTCCAGGCCGAAGAAACCCAGAAGTACGGCGCGCTGGTCAAGGCCGCCAAGATCGAAGCGCAATAAGGCTGCGCGCGCACCATCACGACATCGAAAGACCAGGCATCAAGCGGATATCACCATGGAATTCAAGCTCCCCGTTCCCGACATCGCCGCCGAGCGCGCGGGCAATACCGACACGCCGGGCGTGTGGCACTTTGATTCGGGCGTGCCGGGACGGGCGCTGATGGTGAGCGCGCTGGTGCACGGCAATGAGCTGTGCGGCGCGTGGGCGCTGAAAGACCTGTTGGCTTCGGGTCTGCGGCCGCGCCGCGGCAGCCTGACCCTGGCCTTCTGCAACCTGGATGCGTTCGACCGCTTCGATCACGCGAACCACGATGCGTCGCGTTTCGTGCAGGAAGACATGAACCGCGTCTGGAGCGCCGAGCGTCTGGACAATCCCACGTCGCCGGACCGCCAACGCGGCGCGGCGCTGCGCCCGTGGGTGCGGCGCGCCGACTGGCTGCTGGACCTGCATTCGATGCACGAGCCGGGGGCGCCGCTGCTGCTGACGGGCGTGCTGCCGCGCAATATCGCGCTGGCGCGCCGCCTGAAGGCCCCGCAGCACGTCATCGTGGATGCCGGCCACAAGGACGGCGTGCGCATGCGCGATTTCGAACACTTTGGCGACCCGGCCCGCGAAGACGCGTGCGCGCTGCTGATCGAATGCGGCTTTCATGGCGACCTGTCGTCGCGCGATGTGGCGCGCGACATGGTGGCGCGGATGCTGATGGAATCGGGCGTGATTGACGCGGCGGACCTGCCCGAGGCCTGGCTGCTGCCGGATCCGGCGGCGCAACGCGTGCTGGAAGTGACGGACGCCGTGGTGGCGCCGTCGATGAATGTGCGATTTGCAGGCCCGTGGACGGGTCTGGAGACGTTCGATAAGGCCGGATCGCTGATCGGCTGGGCGGATGATCAGCCGGTGGTGACGCCCTACGACAACTGCACGCTGATCATGCCGTCGCTGCGGCAGTTGAAGCCCGGCGTGACGGTGGTCAGGCTGGCCCGCGATTACGCGGGCTGAGGACGGCGCCTGGTTCCGCGGCGCGTACCGCCGCGGCGCTTATTTCTGCGGCGTATAGCGCAGCTCGTCGAGCTGATAGCCCTGCGCCGTGGCGGCGGCCAGCGCCTTGTCCAGTTCTTCCTTGGGCAACTGGGGCGAGCGCGACAGGATCCACAGATACTTGCGGTCGGGCGTGCCGACGACGGACCAGCGGTACTCCGGATCCAGGCCGATCACCCAGTAATCGCCCTTGAACGGCTTGAAGAAGGTGACTTCGAGCTTGGCGTTGTTGCTGCCTTCAACCACCGTGGCCGTGCCCGAGGCCGAATCGATATCCCCATCCTTGGTGCGGCAGCGGTTGTTCACGCCGACAGTGCCGTCTGGATGCGCCGTGTACTCGGCCGTGGTGTCTCCCACGCAATTGCGCTGGAAGAACATGGGGAAGTTGGCGATTTCGTACCACATCCCCACGTAGCGTTTCAGGTCAACGGATTCCACGGTCTGCATGGGCGGCGGCGCGGCGTGGGCAATGCCCGCCACGCTGGCCGCCAGGGCCAGCAGAAATTTTGCGGTGCGGCGCATGGATAAAACCTCCTGATGTGACTGGTAAGGCCCGCGCGCGCACCCCGCAGGGGCGCGGCGCGGATCAATCCCTAACGATACGCCTTATTTGCGCGGCGCCTTCAGCGCGGCGTGATAGCGGCTCACGTAGGTATCGAAGTCTTCAGTGTCCGACTGTTCCAGGCGAAGCTGTTCGGCGGCGGACTGCGCGGCGGCTTGCTGATAGGCCGTGGCCACGTCGGCAGGCAGCGGCTGCGCGCGCAGCGCATCCGCATGCTTGCGGCTCAGCGCCAGCGAGAAATCGTGGAACGACAGGCCGCTGTCCTTCAGGTCGGCCAAGAGGCGCGCCGAGGGCGTGGTGTCGGGCTGGTCAAGCTTGGCGCGTTGCGCCGCCAGGGCATCCGCGTAAGCGGTGCCGCCGAAGGCGCTGTCGTACAGCGCGGCATACGGCGCGATCTGGTCCAGAAGTTCGTGGCCCCATTGCGCCAGGCCGATGGTCTGGCCGTCGCGATCCAGCGTGAGGCCCGGCTTGCGGCCTTCCTTGACCACCACCGAGAAATTGTCGGCGCTGCGCTGACAGTAGCCGTTGGCGGGGAAGAACGGGCTGTCCGAGGCCGTGCAGAACAGCAGGAAGGCGTCGACGAACCGGGCGGTGGTGGCGTCGATGCCAATCGGCGAATACGGATCGATGTCCAGGCAGCGCACTTCAACGTACTGCACGCCGCGTTCGGCCAGCGCGGTGATGGGGCGTTCGCAGCGGCCGGTGGCGCGCTTGGGGCGGATGCTGGAGTAGTACTCGTTTTCGATCTGCAGCACGTTGGTGTTGAGCTGGATCCATTCGCCGTCGCGGTGGGTGCCGATATTTTGATAGTCGGGCCAGGGCTGCGTCACGGCGCCGTACAGGCGGCCAAGGAAGGTGTCCAAGTCGTTGTAGCAGAGCTTGAGCTGCGACTGCGCCTTGTTCTGGTAGCCCAGATCGCTCATGCGCAGGCTGGTGGCATAGGGCAGGTAAAGGGTGTGGTCGCCCAGCTTGTCCAGCGCATGGTCCTGGCCTTGCAAAAAGCCGCTGGACAGCGCGGGGGCGGAGCCAAACAGGTACATCAGCAGCCAGGAATGCCGCGTGAAGTTGCGGATCAGGCCGATGTACCCGCGCGAGCGGCGGTCCTGGCCGGAGCCGGGCTGCGTGTCGAGCACGGGCCATAGGGATTCGGGCAGCGAAAAGTTGTAGTGCACGCCGGCGATGCATTGCATCGTCTTGCCGTAGCGCTCGGCCAGACCGCGGCGGTACACGTGCTTGAGCATGCCCGTGTTGGACGTTCCGTACCAGGCGATGGGGATTTCGGGCTCGGGCGGCAGCGTGGCCGGCATGGACTGATTCCAGATCAGTTCATGGTCCAGCACGGTGTAGACGTGGCGGTGGGTGTCGGCAAGCTCGGCCAGGAGCGCGTCCACGTTGTCGTGCGTGCCCGTGATGAGCTCAAGCAGCGACTCGGAATAATCGGTGGTGACGTGTTCGTTGGTCAGCGCCGAGCCCAGTCCGGCGGGGTGCGGCGTGCGGGCCAGGATGCCCTGTTCGTCCACGCGCAGGCCTTCTTTCTCGATGCCCCGCAGGGTCTGGGTCAGCAGCGAGCGGTTGGCCTCTAGGCGGGCGAGGCGGTTGGCGGCAGTATCGGTCACGGATTGTTCTCGTTGGGGGCTGTCGCCGGATTTTACGGGGTGCTGGCCTCCTGTGCTGAGGGAACCAGTACTGGGGACAGGGACAATGCCTGGGCGGTGCGCGCCAGCCATTCGTCCAGGTCAGCATAGACGGGGTCGGCTATGGGGGCGGTTTCGTTGAAGATCTCGTGCCAGGCGGTGTCGTACCAGCGCAGGGTGAGGAGTTCAGCGGGCGCCCGCTGGGCGAACTGTCGGCTGCCTTCGGCCGCCACGATGGAGTCGTCGCCGGCCACCATCAGCAGGGTGCGGCAGGGCAGCAGGCAGGCTTCGCGAAGCGCCTGCTGCCCGGCTTCGTCGACAAAGCGCGCCAGCCGGCCCGTCATGCGGCGCCGCACCAGGGGATCGGCGCGGTAGGCCTTCACGACGGCCCGGTCGTGTGAGATGCGGGCGGGCGCCAGGCCGTGGGGCACGCGCAGGTCGGGGGCGTGCAGGGACATCCACGTCAGGGTGCGGCGCACCCAGAGCGGGACGTTGACGGCAAACGGCGGTGAACTGAGCACCAGGCCGTCCAGGTCGGCCCGCCGTTGCTGGGCGATGCGCACTGCGACCGGGGCGCCCAGGCTGTGTCCAAGCAGGATCGGGGGCCGGCCGCAGGCCTGCGTCCAGTCCTGCAGCCTGTCCACCGCGTCGGTGACCAGGTCTTCCTGGTCGCGCAGCGTGGCGGGGTGTCCGCCCGAGCGCCCATGGCCGCGGTGATCGTGCGCGCCCACCGTCCAGCCCCGCGCGGTCAGCCAGCGCGCCAGCCGGTCATAGCGCCCGGCGTGTTCGCTCAGGCCGTGCAGCAGGTAGATGCTGGGCCGGCCGCCGGAGTGCCCGTCGCGGGATTGCCCGTCGCCCGCTATCGGAAGCGGAACGTTTGGCGCGGCGGGCCAGCAATAATTGGCGAGCGGCGTGCCATCGGGCGCGGGCGCCATGGAAATCGGCGACAATTTCTGAATTCCTTGAATTGACGGGACCCTGGAGTCCTCGGGTAATGACGATTTCATCGCTGTTTCGTTTCATGTTCAAGAAAGCGGGCGTTTTTTTGGCGCTGACGCTGGCGTTGGCCGCTTGCTCGCCGAGTTACAACTGGCGCGAGATGGATGTGGCGGATGGTCACGTTCGCGCCGCGTTCCCCGCCCGGGTCTCGACGGAAACCCGCGAATTGAAGCTGGACATGCACGCGTTGAAGTTCACGATGGCCAGCGCCACCGTGGACGAAGCGGTGTTCGCCGTGGGATCGGCGCCCCTGCCGCCGGAGATCGCGGCCAGCCCCGCGGCCCGGCAGGCGCTGGGCGTGGCGCTGATGCGGTCGCTCTACACCAACATGCAGGCGCCGCCGCCCACGGAATGGCCGCCTTATGGCCAGGAAATCGAGGTGCGCGGCAAGGCGGTGGGCAAGCCCGGGTGGCTGCAGGCGAAGGTGTGGGTGACGGACACGATGCTGATCGAGGCCGTGGCCGCGGGCACCGAGGAAAGCCTGCCCGCCGAGCGCGCGCGCGAATTCCTGCGGTCCATCGTCATCAAGCCTTGAATTCGAGCAGACCCAGCCGCAGCGCCGCCACCACGGCCGCGCGCCGGCCCCGCACGCCAAGCCGGGTGCAGGCGTTGCGCAGGTGGAAATTCACGGTGCTTTCGCTGACGCCCAAGATGCGGGCGGTTTCCCAACTGGTCTTGCCCGCGGCGGACCACCGCAGGCATGCGGCCTGCCGGTCCGATAGCTGCAGGCAAGGTGATTGCCTGTCGGACAGCTGCAGGCCGGCGGGCGGGATGGCGTTGAGGACGGCGCAACGCGATGAGTGGGCAGGAATGCGCATCGGTGTGGCGGACATGGCGGCGAGGACGGGATGGTCCTTTTGTGAACAATGGCCCCATGCTGCGGCGACCGCCCCGGCTGGGGCAAGCAATGATGCCGTGACGCATCAATCTTTTTATCTCTGACGGAATAGTCCATGTTGGCCATCGCGCAGTTCTACCTGTCAGCCATTGTGCTGATGCTGCCCCTGCTTTCCTGCGTGGGAATCGGGCTTTACTGGGGCAAGCGCGATCTTCCCTTTGGCGGCAACTTCATCACCACGTTGGTGACGTCCGTCACCACGCCCGCGCTGGTGTTCCACACCTTCGTCACCACCCATCTGGACGACCGCGCGCTAGCCGACGTGGCCGCGGCGACCCTGATTGCCCTGCTGTTGTGCGCGCTGATCTGCGCGGCGCTGCTCAAGGCCTGGAAGCTGCCCGTGCTGAGCCTGCTGCCCACCGCGTTCCTGCCCAACGCCGGCAACCTGGGGCTGCCGATTTCGCAACTGGCGTTCGGCGACGCGGGCCTGTCGGTGGCCGTGGCATTCTTTGCGGTGAACTCCTTCGTGATGCACACCATCGCGGTGCGCATGCTGCCCGGCGTGAACACCAAGGGAAGCTGGAAGAGCCCGATCCTGCTGGCGTCCGTGGTGGCGGTGGCGCTGCGTCTGCTGAACGTGCCGGTGCCGGCGTGGATCATCGAGACGGCGCGCATGCTGGGCGCCGTGACGGTGCCGCTGATGCTGCTGAGCCTGGGCCACGCGCTGGCGCTCATCCCGTCGAACGGCGTGCGCGATGGCGCCAAGGTCGGCGCGATCCGGCTGGTGGTAGGCCTGGTGACCGGGCTGGCCGTGGTGTGGGCGATGGATCTGGAACCGGTGCTGGCCGGCGCGCTGACGCTGCAGATGGCGATGCCGTGCGCGGTCGTCAGCTACATGTACGCGCGGCGTTACACGCCGCTGGGCGACACCGCGGCGGGCGCCGTGCTGGTGTCCACCGTGGTGTTCCTGCTGCTGGCGCCGCTGATGCTGTGGTTCTCCCACGGACACTAGGGCGCCAGGCTGAGGTTCATACAGAGGTTCAGCCCGAGGTTCAGCCCGCGCCGGCCAGCGTGCGCAACTGCGTCATCAGCGCATCGGGCAGGTCCAGGCCGTGCTTGACGGCCTCGTCGCGCAGCTTGCGGCGGCGGTCGCCCGGCAGACGCACGCCCTCGTCTTCGAGCATGGCGTCGACCAGCGTTTCCACGCGTTCCAGGTAGACGTCGTTGCCTGCCAGCGCGTTGGGATCGATCGCCATGAAGGCCTGCCCCAACCGCGCCGGTCCGCCCTCGTCCACAAAGAACGACTCGTTCTCGTAGCCGAAGCGCGCGCCGGTCAGCGCGCAGGCCATGAGTTCGACGATTAGGGCCAGCATGGCGCCCTTGACGCCGCCCGCGGGCAGCATGCTGCCGGCCAGTCCCGCCTTGGGGTCGGTCGTGGGCTGGCCCTCGGCATCCAGCGCCCAGCCCAGCGGAATGGGCTGGTTGTCACGCGCCGCGATCATGAGCTTGCCCCGCGCCACCTGCGACAGCGACAGGTCGATGACCAGACGGGCGCCGCCGCGGCGAGGGAAGATCGCCGCGATGGGGTTGGTGCCGAACAGCGGGCGCTTGCCGCCCCAGGCGGGCATGGCGGCGGGCGAGTTGCTCAGTGCCAGTCCCACCATGCCGGCTTCGGCCAGGGCCTCCAGGTGGTAGGCCGCCTCGCCGAAGTGATGGCTGTTGGCCACGCCGACGAATGCAACGCCATGCTCACGGGCGCGGGCGGTGGCCTGTTCGACCGCCATGGCGCACGCGGGAAACGCCAGGCCCGAGCCGGCGTCGATCAACGCCGCGCCGCCGCGTTCGTTCACGAGGCGCGGCACGGCCGAACCGATGGCGCGGCCGGCGCGCAGATGGCCGGCGTAGAACGGCACGCGCGACAGGCCATGAGAGCTGAGTCCCTGGCTTTCCGCGAAGACCAGCGCGCGGGCGGTGCTGTCGGCCATGACCGGGTTGGCGCCGGCGGCGGCAAGACCGGCCGCGGCCAGGTGTTGAAGTTCGTCCAGATAGATGTGAGCCATATCCTTCCTGTCGTGTGAGGCGCGCCGCGCCTCGTCAGCGTGCGCGGGCGTCAAGCGCCATTGTCACACCGGCGGCCACCATGTCGGAAACGCGCGTGTTGGCCTCTTGCGTGAGCCCCGCGATGTGCGGCGTGAGGATCAGGTTGGGCGCGTCGGCCAGCGCGCTGCCGGCGGGCAGCGGCTCCCGCTCGAAGACGTCCAGCGCCGCGCCGCGCAGGCGTCCGGCACGCAACGCGGCCGCCAGCGCGGCTTCGTCCACGATGCCGCCGCGCGAGGTGTTGATGAGGATGGCGCCGGCGCGCATGCGTTCGATGCGCGCGGCGTCCAGCAGATGGCGGGTCTGGGGCGTGAGCGGCAGGTGCAGCGTTACGACGTCCGCCTGGGCAAGCAGTTCATCCAGCGCCAGCGCCTCGGCGCCCGCTTCCTGCCACGCGGGATGGTCAGGCGGCAGGGCGGCATCGCTGCCCACGATGCGCATGCCCAACCCGCGCGCAAGCTGCGCGGCCAGTCGGCCGATGCCGCCGAATCCCACCACGCCCAACGTGCGTCCGTGCGCCTCCAGCCCCTGCGACAGCGCGTTGCGCGGCCACACGCCGGCGGCCACGTCCGCGGTGGACCCGTAGGCGCCGCGCAACAGCGACAGCATCGTGCCGATGACGTACTCGGCCACGGCGCGGGCGTTGGCGCCGGCGGCGGGAATGACCTTGATGCCGCGGGTCTCGCATCCCGCCAGGTCGATGTTGTCCAGCCCGACGCCCAGCCGGCCCACCGCATTCAGGCGCGGCGCCGCGGCCAGCAGCGCCGCGTCCACTTGGGTGCGATTGCGCACGATGAGGGCGTCGGCATCCGCGACGGCCTCGAGCAACGCGCCGCGCTGCTCGACCAGCTCGGGCGCGTACTGCACGTCGAACCGCTGCTGCAGGGCCTGGACGGCAGGCGCGTCCATGAACTCCGATATCAAAATTCGCATCTGCCGGGCTCCTTTTCGTGGTGGCAGGTTGGCCGCGTCAGGCGACCTGGATGTTGGCGTCGCGGATGATCTTGGCCCAGCGGTCGACCTCGGACTTCAGGTACGCGCCGAACTCCTTCGGCCCGCGCGGCTGTGGCACGAAGCCTAGTTGCAGCAACGATTGCTGCATGGCGGGCTGCGAGATCTGCTTGACGATGGCGTCGCCGATGCGCTGGACCAGTTCAGGTGGCGTGCCGGCGGGCGCGAGCACGCCGGTGAAGTTCTCGACGATCAGGTCCGGCAGGCCGGCTTCGGCCGTGGTGGGCAGATCGGGCAGATCCTTGCTGCGCTCGCGCGTGGTGATGGCCAGCGCACGCAGCGACCCGTTCTTCACGTGCGCCAGCGATTCCGGGTAGTTGGAAAACACCACGTCCAGATGCCCGCCGATCAGATCCGTGAGCGACGGCGCGCCGCCCTTGTACGGCACGTGCATCAGCGGCACGCCCGTCAGCTTCTGATACAGCGCCAGCGTCAGGTGCGGCGGCGTGCCGTTGCCGCTGGAGCCGGCCGATAGCGCCTTCGCCTTGGCCGCGCGCGCCAGGTCATCCATGGACTTGATGTTGCTCTTGGCGTTCACGACCACCATGATGGGCGAGGACGCCAACCCCGCGATGGGCGTCAGGTCGCGGGTCAGGTCATACCCGGCCTTGCCCGCGAACAATGTGGCGTTGGCCGCGTGCGACAGGGTGATGGCCAGCCAGGTGTAGCCGTCGGGCGCGGCGTTCGACACGTGCGCGGCGCCGATGTTGGCGCTGCCGCCGGGCTTGTTTTCGACCACCACGTTCCAGCGTTCGGCGTCTGCCAGCGCCTTGCCCACCTGGCGCGCGGCCACGTCGGTCAGGCCGCCCGGCGGAAATGGCACCACGTAATTGATGGGACGCTCGGGCCACGCGCCTTTCTGCGCCAGCGCGCGTTCCCATGGGGCCAGCGCACAGAGGCCGGCGGCGCCCAGGGCGCCCAGCAGGCGACGGCGCTGCGCATCTTGCGGGGGGTAATGCGGTTCGCTACTCATCAGTCTTCCTCCTTGGGGATAACGCCCGGGTAGGAATGCGTACGCCTTTGCTGCCGCGGACTGCGCCCGGGTCTGCAGGTTCTTGTCGTTGATGCTGCGATGAAGCCGCGAAGGCAGCCGGCGCGTTCTCCTGATCGCGCCGGCGCCGGAAAGGCCTGTCAGGCGCTTTCGAAGATCCGCGTGAGCACGAACTCGCGGTGGCCCAGGGCCTCGGCCGCGGTCCACCGGCCGTTGGCGGTGGCCAGCATGCATTCCAGCAGCTTGTCGCCGGCCTGGTTCAGGTCGATCTCGCGCTGCAGGAGGGCGCTGGTGTCCACGTCGATGTGCTCAGACATTGTGCGCACGGTGCGCGGATTGGCGCAGATCTTGATGACCGGCAGGATCGGGTTGCCGATGACGTTGCCCTGGCCGGTGGGGAAAAAGTGCACGGCGTAGCCCGAGGCGGCGCACAGCGTGACCATTTCCGCCGCGGCCGAGGACGAGTCCATGAACCACAGTCCGGGGCCGTCGGGGATCTCGGCCTTGTCGATGACGCCGTCCACCCGGCATTGCTTGCCGATCTTCTGGATGTTGCCCATCGCCTTTTCCTCGATGGTGGTCAGGCCGCCGGCGATGTTGCCCTTGGTGGGCTGGGATTCGGACAGATCGCTGGTCTTCCAGCGGTCGATCATGGCCTGGTAGCGGTCGAACATGAACATGAAGCGTTCGCGCACGGCGTCGTTGGCGCAGCGCTCGGCCACGATGTGTTCGCCGCCGGTCAGCTCCGACGTTTCGCCGAACACCAGGGTGGAGCCCAGCGCATAGAGCTTGTCGAAGGCGTTACCCACCGTGGGATTGGCGCCGCAGCCGGAGGTGGTGTCGGATTCGCCGCATTTGGTGGAGACCCACAGGTCGGCGATGGGGCATTCGCTGCGCGTGAGCGCGGTGGCGTAATGCACGAATTCCTTGGCGCAGCGCGACGCGCGCATGATGGTGTCGTGGTCGCCGTGCAGTTCGATGGAAAAGCCCATGACAGGCTTGCCCGTGGCGGCAATGCCGTCGACGACGCGCTTGGTCCAGCCTTCCTCGATGCCGATCACGACCACGGCGGCGACGTTGGGGTTACAGCCGGTGCCGATCAGCGTGCGAAAGTGCAGTTCCAGATCCTCACCGAATTGCAGGCGGCCGTAAGGATGAGGCAGGGCCAGGGTGCCCTTGATATTGTTGGCAACGGCCTCGGCCGCGGCGTTGGAGATGTCGTCCACGGGCAGGACGATCACGTGGTTGCGCACGCCGACGCGGCCATTGTCGCGGCGATAGCCTTGGAAGGTGGTCTGGGCAGTGATGATGGACATGGTGGGTTCCTGTGCGATGGACGGGCGCTTACCAGCGCTTGGTCTTGATGTTGTGCACGTGGGCGTGCTGGCCGGCCTGGATGGGTGCCACCACGCGGCCGATGTCGACGCCGTACTTGAAGACGGTGTCGCCCACGGCCATGTCCTTCATCGCGACCTTGTGGCCGATGGGAATGTCCTGCGACGCGCGCACATGGATGATCTTGTCTTCATCCATGATCCAGGCGTTCAGCTCCGTTCCGGCGGTCAGGCCTTCCACCACGGCGACCGCCACCGTGTCCTTCGCATCGTGCAATACGGCGTGAATCATTGTCTTCCTCTCTGAGTCAAGGGCGCCGCCCGGGTGCTGCACGCGGCGCGGATCACAACGGCCAGGAAATCTTAGGCCCGGGTTTTTTCAAAGTCAACTAAATCATATAGATGACTTACATGACTTGAGCGAATGATCGGCGCGCCGCTACACTGGAGGTCCTCGATTTTTGCGATGCACCCATGAACACCAGCCTGTCACCGACTGTGCCCCTGGGCAGTCCCTTGTACGAACAGGTCAAGCAGGCCGTGCTTGCCGCGCTGGCGCAAGGCGAGTGGAAGCAGGGCGATGCGATCCCCCCGGAAAAAAATCTGGCCGAGCGCTTCGGCGTGTCGATCGGCACCTTGCGCAAGGCCATCGACGAGCTGGCCGCCGAAAACATCCTGGTGCGCCATCAGGGGCGCGGCACCTACGTCGCGGTGCACACGCGCAACCATCACTTCTTCAAGTTCTTCCGCATCGTCGGGCAGGACGGCAGCAAGTCCTATCCGACGACCGAGCTGTTGCGTTTCCGGCGCGTGAAGGCGTCGGCGGTCGTGCGCGAAAAGCTGGAATTGCCCGCGGGCGCTCACGTGTTCGAGTTCCTGAATGTGCTGTCGCTCAACGGCGACGTGGTCATGGCCGACGACGTGTGCCTGCCCGAAGCGCGCTTTCCGGGGCTGCTGGAGGCGCATTTACGCGAGCGCACCAGCACGCTCTACGCGCTGTACCAGGACCTGTTCGGCGTCAACGTCATCGCCACCGACGAGCGGCTGCGGACCTGCCTGGCCGAACGCACGCAGGCGCGTTGCCTTGGGGTGGCCGAGGGTAGCCCGCTGCTGGAGATCCGCCGCATCGCGTTTTCGTACAACCGCCAGCCGGTGGAGTGGCGCGTGTCGCGCGTGAACACCGAGCGCTACGAGTATCTGGGACAGGAGCCCTGGGAAGCCGGCGCGTAGCAGTGCTAGAATTCCTGCCGCACTACCCAATTTTCGGCGCCGATTTGCCTGATCCGCTTGCGGGCGCCTTCCAATAAATCCAGCTAAAGAGGTCCGTATGACCACTCCTGCCCAACATTTGGCCGGTGATTCGGCCAGCGGGTTCGTCCCCGCAACCGTCACAACTTCCGATACCGTTGATCCCGGTTCGGTCGGCCTCGTCTCCCCCACGTTCATTCGTTTCGACGAACCGCTGCCCTTGCTTAGCGGCCAATCGCTTGCGGCTTACGAACTGGCTGTCGAAACTTACGGCACGCTCAATGCGCAGCGCACGAATGCCGTGCTGATCTGCCACGCGCTCAATGCCTCGCATCACGTGGCGGGCCAAGCGGCGGACAACCCCACCGACCTGGGCTGGTGGGACAACATGGTGGGCCCCGGCAAGCCGGTGGACACCAATCTCTTCTTCGTGATCGGCGTGAACAACCTGGGCTCGTGCTTCGGTTCGACCGGCCCGGCCAGCCTCAATCCCGAGACCGGCAAGCCCTGGGGCGCCGCGTTCCCGGTGCTGACGGTGGAAGACTGGGTGCGGGCGCAGGCGCGGGTGGCGGACCACTTCGGCATCGAACGCTTCGCGGCGGTGATGGGCGGATCGCTGGGCGGCATGCAGGCGCTCAGCTGGTCCATCACCTTGCCCGAGCGCGTGGCCAACTGCATCGTCATCGCCAGCACGCCGCGCCTGTCCGCGCAGAACATCGGCTTTAACGAAGTGGCCCGCCGCGCCATCATCACCGACCCGGACTTCCACGGCGGCGACTACTACGCGCAAGACACCGTGCCACGCCGTGGCCTGTCGGTCGCACGCATGATCGGCCACATCACGTACCTGTCCGATGACGACATGGCCGAAAAATTCGGACGCGCCCAGCGCGCACCGGCCGAAAACGGCGCGTACCGCTACGGCTACGACGTCGAGTTCGAGGTCGAGTCCTACCTGCGCTATCAGGGCGAAAAGTTCACCCGCTATTTCGACGCCAACACCTATCTGCTGATCACGCGGGCGCTGGACTACTTCGATCCGGCGCGCACCACGGGCGGCGACCTGGCCCGCGCGCTGGCGCCCGCCAAGTCCAATTTCCTGCTGGTGTCGTTTTCGACCGACTGGCGCTTCCCGCCGGAGCGTTCGCGCGAGATCGTGCGCGCGCTGCTCAAGAACGGCAGCCCCGTCACGTACGCCGAAATCGACGCGCCGCACGGTCACGACGCCTTCCTGCTGGAAGACGCCCGTTACCACGCGGTCGTCCGCGGCTACTACGAACGCATCGCGCGCGAGCTGGGTCTGCAAGCCACCGCCCCGAATGAAGGATGCTCAGAATGACTGCCGTGACTCCCCGCTATGCCCACAGCGCGCTGCGGCCCGACCTGGCGCGCATCGCCGGCTGGATCGAACCGGGCAGCCGCGTCCTGGACCTGGGTTGCGGCGACGGCGCACTGCTGGCGCACCTGCGCGACCATCGCCAGGTCAAGGGAGCCGGCGTCGAGCTCGACGACACCTGCGTGATCGCCTGCGTGCGCCGCGGCGTCGAGGTCATCCAGCAGAACCTGGAAGACGGCCTGGCGCTCTTTGACGACAAGCAGTTCGATACCGTTGTGCTGTCGCAGACGCTGCAGTCCATGCACCGCACCGAACACATCCTGCGCGAAATGGCCCGCGTGGCGCGTTACGGCGTGGTGTCGTTTCCCAACTTCGGCTACTGGCCGCACGGCTGGGCCATCCTGCGCGGCCGCATGCCAGTGACGGGGCAGATGCCGTACCAGTGGTACAACACGCCCAACATCCACCTGTGCACGCTGCGCGACTTCGAACAGCTTGCCGGGGAAGTGGACGTGCGCATCCTGGAGCGCGCCACATTCAACGAAGGCAAGGAAGTGCGGCTGTTCCCCAGCTGGCGCAGCACGCTGGCGGTGTATCGCTTTGCTTCGCCCTGACATTCATTGCCCTGACATTCCGACACGCATCCTCCTGACGGCGCGGGCGAACAGGCCCTAAAATGCCGCAAGCCCGCGGCCAGCGCCTGTGACGCCGCCGGCCAAGTTTCAGGAGACCGTCATCACCGCTGTATCCAACGTCTACACCAGCCCGCGCGTTGCCCCCCTGCTGGTGCTGGGCTTTGCCAGCGGACTGCCGCTGGCCCTGACCGGCGGCACCTTGCAGGCCTGGGCCACCGTCGAAGGCGTCCCGCTGCAGGAAATCGGTTTCCTCACCCTGGTCGGCGCCGCCTACACCATCAAATTCCTCTGGGCGCCGTTCATTGATCGGTTTGCCCCGCCCGTGCTTGGCCGGCGCCGTGGCTGGATGCTTGTGACGCAGCTGCTGCTGGCGTTGAGCATCCTGGCGATGGGCACGCTCTCGCCGTCGTCCACTCTGATGCCGTTGGCCTTTCTGGCCGTGCTGGTCGTATTTCTGTCCGCTACGCAGGACATCGCCTTCGACGCCTATTGCACCGACGTACTGCGCAAGGACGAGCGCGGGGCGGGCGCGGCCGTCAAGGTCATGGGTTACCGGCTGGCCATGATCGTGTCGGGCGGCCTGGCGCTCATCATGGCGGATCAGTGGATAGGGTGGGGCAACACCTATATGGTGATGGGCGGACTGATGCTGCTGTCCGCGCTGGCCACCCTGTGGGCGCCCGAACCGGAACACGTCGCGCGCGCGCCGCGCACCCTGCGCGAGGCCGTGGTCGAGCCACTGCATGAGTTCTTCACGCGCCGCGGCGCGTTGGCGGTGCTGCTGCTGATCGTGCTGTACAAGCTGGGCGACGCGTTCGCCGGCGCCTTGTCCACCACGTTTCTCATCCGCGGCGCGGGGTTCACGCCGACAGAAGTCGGCACCGTGAACAAGGTGCTGGGGCTGGCGGCCACCATCATCGGCGCGCTGGCCGGCGGATCGCTGATGTCGCGCTGGGGGCTGTACCGGTCGCTGATGGCCTTCGGCCTGCTGCAGGCGGTGTCCAACCTGGCGTACTGGCTGATCGCGGTCAGCCCGAAGAACCTGTGGCTGATGGCAACCGGCGTGGGTATCGAAAACCTGTGCGGCGGCCTGGGCACGGCGTCGTTCGTGGGCCTGTTGATGGCGCTGTGCCGCCAACGGTTCTCGGCCACGCAATTCGCGCTGCTGTCGGCGCTGTCGGCCGTGGGCCGCACCTATCTGGCCGGCCCGCTGACGCCGCCCCTGGTCGAGCATCTGGGATGGCCGGGATTCTTCCTGGTGACGGTGGTCATCGCCGTGCCGGGGCTGGTGCTGCTGCGGATGCTGCGCGGAACGATCGAAACCATGGAAAAGCAGGGCGACGCGTAACCCAAAGCCTCAAGGTGCATGACACCCGTCAGCCTCAAGGTGTCTGACACCGCAGAAAAGACCACCAAGTTGCTAGGGCGCCGCATGGGTGTCTGACACCTTGCGAAGCGAAGACAGGTCAATCAAAAAAAGGCGGCGCACAAGCGCCGCCTTTTTGCTGGCGAAAAACTTACTCTTCGCCGCTCAGCCGGACGATCAGCACATCGCTGGGCAGGGATTCCAGCAGCCGCTCGGCCACGCTGCCGATGGCGGTGCGCAGGATGCCCGTGCGGCCATGGGTGCCGGTGACGACCAGATCGGACCGGTGGTTGAACGAGTAATCCGACAGCACGGTTTCGGGCTGGCCGGCTTCGAGTACGACCTTGGTCGGGCGGCCCTTGGGCAGTTCGGGCGTTTCGGCGATGAAGCGCTCGGCGCACTGTTCGGCAGTTCGGTACAGATTGTCGACGACGGCGTCGTCGGGCTTGGTCACGCTCTGGAACGGGACTTCGTAGGCATTGAACAAGGTGATGTCGGCGTTGGGCACCAGTTGCAGCGCGGCGCGCAGCGCCTGGCGCGAGCCATCCGAGAAGTCGGTGGCGACGAGCACGTCTCGATAAGGCCTGCGGGGGCGGTTCTTGACGACCAGCACGGGCTGGCGCGCCTGGCGGGCCAGCTTTTCGACGGTGGTGCCAAGCAGCAGGCGGCCCAGCGTTTCCTGGCGGGCGATGCCGGCCACGATCAGTGAGCAGCCATACGCGTCGGCGGTTTCCATGATGCTGGCGACGGGGTCGCCCTTGGTGACCACGACTTCAGCCGGCACGTTGGCGGCGGCGACGTCTTCGGCGAGTTCGCGTTCGACGAGGGCCTTGTGATCCGGCGACAGACGGCGCCAGACGGGGGTGGTGAGCGGCGTGGCATGGGATTCCATGACATGCAGCATGATCAGCTTGGTGTTCAGTTCCTTGGTCAACTGCAGCGCGCGGTCGAGGGCTCTGTCGCCGCGCGCACTCAGGTCGGTGGCCAGAAGGATGGGGCCAATTTGCTGGGTCATACCTAATCTCCCGGTTACGGCCAGAGGGGCGGCTCCCGCGTCCGCGCTGCCTGGCCCAGTAGCGCCCGGTCGGGCACGTCTCCATTGTCTCGCCGCGAAACGAGACCGGAGTTGATCATTGTCAACGCAGGTTTGAGGGTACGGGATGAAGCGCGCGCAGGCAATGGCGCGTCCGCCGGCAAGGCTCAATACAATGGGGCCTGCCCAAGCTACCCCCCCCTACTATGTTTACCGATCTGTCGCCCGCCCTGCTGCACACGCTGTACCTGGTCGCCATCGTTGCCGAAGCCATGACGGCCGCACTGTCGGCGGGCCGGCGCGACATGGACTGGATGGGCGTCTGCATCATCGCGTGCGTGACGGCGCTGGGCGGCGGGTCGCTGCGCGACGTGCTGCTGGGCCACTATCCGCTGACGTGGGTCGTGCATCCCGAGTACCTGTGGATGACGGGCGGCGCGGCCATCCTGACCGCGCTGATCGCCCCGGTCATGCGCCGCTTGCGCAGCGTGTTCCTGCTGGCTGACGCGCTGGGGCTGGTCGCGTTCACGGTCATCGGCTGCCAGGTGGCGCAGATGATGCAGCTGCCGATCACCGTGGTGCTGATCAGCGGCATGATCACCGGGTGCGCTGGCGGCGTGCTGCGCGACGTCCTTTGCAACGAGGTGCCGCTGCTGTTCCGCAAGGAACTCTACGCCAGCGTGTCCCTGGTGACGGGCGCGCTGTACCTGGGCTCGATGTCGCTCGGCCTGTCGGCCAACGCCTCGGTGCCCATCGCGCTGGCGGCGGGCCTGACCATGCGCCTCATGGCGCTGCGCTTCAACTGGCAGATGCCCAAGTTCGTCTACCGCGACGATTGGGACTGACCGTGCCCATCGGTCGAATTTGACCTTCCGCCACTACCCGGCGCCGGCCGCCAGACGCTGTGTCCACCGTGTGAAACATTAATTCTATTTCTGTTTCAATAGATTTCTAGTATCTTGTCACGGTCTCATAGCTTGCATACGCAGTAGAAGGGGAGCCGATTGGACGTCAAAGCGCCCGCCACGATTCCGTATTTCCTACAGGAACAGATTCGTGAGTTGATAGTGAACGGCACTATCCGGCCCGGGCAGCCGTTACGGGAACAGGAACTGGAACAGCGTTTCGGCACCAGCCGCAGCCCCATCCGGGAAGCGATGCGACTGCTGGAGCTGAGCGGTCTGGTGACGCACATCCAGCGCAAGGGCTTCCGGGTCACGCTATATACCGAGACCCAGATCCGCCATCTGTACATGCTGCGCGCGGAGCTGGAAGCGTATTGCATCCGGCAGGTCGCGGAGATGCCCGATGTGGGCGCGCTGGTGGCGGAGCTGGACACGTTGCACGAGGCCATCGTCGCGGCCATGGACCGGTTGGACGCGCGCGGCTTCATTGCGGCATCGCGCGAGTTCTACCTGGCGGCCGCCCGCTACACCGGCAACGCCCCGCTGACCAGCATGCTCAGCAAGCTGTACGAACAGATTGAACCGCTGGGCTACATGCTGGCCCGGCAGTCGCTCGAGGCCAATAAGATTCCGGCCTACACGGACGGCATCATCCAGGCGCTCGGCAGTCGGGATTTCGACCGCGCGGCGGAACTGACCCGACGGTATGTGGTGGAAGTGCTGCCCGAGATCCTGAGCGCTTATCGCGAGGCGTCGCTGGATTCGGTGTAGGGATATGGCCCGGGATTCGCTGGGGCATCTGCCCCGGAACCCGGACAGCGGCCGTTAGCCGCGGGGCGGCGTGCGCACCTCGATGCCAGCCTGCTGCAGGGCGCTTCGGATGCCATCGGCGAAGACCAGCGCATTGGGCTGGTCGCCATGGATGCACAGCGTGTCGGCCTGCACCGGCACGTCCTTGCCGTCCACCGACCGCACCAGGCCTTCACGCACCATGCGCACGACCTGCGCCACCGCAATCTCCACGTCTTCGATCATGGCGCCCGCGCGCGTGCGCGGCGTCAGCGAGCCGTCGTTTTGGTACGAGCGGTCCGCGAAGACTTCGTTGGCGCTGGCCAGGCCGACGGCGCGCGCCGCGTCGATCAGTTTGCTGCCCGCCAGGCCGTACAGGATCAGCGAGGCGTCCACGTCCTTGACCGCCTGGCAGATGGCCTTTGCCAGCGGCTCGTCCTTGGCCGCCATGTTGTAGAGGGCGCCATGCGCCTTCACGTGATGCAGCCGCGCGCCTTGCGATGCCGCGACGCCGGCCAGCGCGCCGATCTGGTACACGACGATGTCGTAGGCCTCGTCCGGACTGATCTGGATGACGCGGCGGCCAAAACCCGCCAGGTCCTGCAGGCTGGGGTGGGCCCCCAGCGCGACTCCTCGCGCCAATGCCGCGGCCACGGTCTTGCGCATGGTGGCCGGGTCGCCGCCGTGAAAGCCACAGGCAATGTTGGCGGAGCTGACGAATTGCAGCACTGCGGCGTCGTTGCCCATGGTCCAGGCGCCATAGCTTTCGCCCATGTCGCAGTTCAGGTCGATGCGGGTGGTCATAACGGGTTCCTTTCTAGGCCAGCAGCGCGCGCAGCGGTTCCAGCGCGCCGTGCAGTTGGGCAAACGCGCGCTCGCGCTCGCCGTCCAGGCGCTGCGCTTCTTCCAGCTCGATCCGCTGAAAACGCAGCGTCTGGCCGGGCGCGGATTGCGCCAGCGCCGGCAGATCCACGGTGGCGATCTGCGCAATCTTGGGATAGCCGCCGGTGGTCTGCCGGTCGGCCATGAGGATGATGGCCTCGCCGCCCGAAGGCACCTGCACGGTACCGAAACAGGCCGCTTCCGACAGCATCTGACGTGGCTGGTTCATGGCGAGCGGCCGGCCGAGCAGGCGGTAGCCCATGCGGTCCGACTGCGGACTGATGCGGAAGTCCGATTCCGAAAACGCGCGGCGGCTGCTTTGCGAGAACTCCGGCCAGTGCACGCCAGGCAGAAAGCGGACGAATTCGCGCTGCTTGTTGCCCAGCGCCGCGGGCAGGTACACGCGCACGTTCGACAGGGCCTTCTGCAAGTCGGCGGCATCGCGTTCCGGCGCCAGCGGGCGGCGCAGGGGGACAACGTCGCCCTTGGCCAGGGCGCGTCCTTCAAAGCCGCCGAAGCCGCTGCGCAGGTACGTGGTTTCGCTGCCCATGACCGGCGTCAGCGCAAATCCGCCGTGCACGGCAAGATAGGCGCGCACGCCGGCAGCCGGCCGCGCGCCGAAGGCCAGCACGTCGCCCGTCCGCGCGATCAGCGGACGCAGCAGGGGAATGTCCTGGCCGTTCAGCGTGGCGCCCAGGTCGGCGCCGGCCAGCGCAAAACAGGCCGGTGCGTCGAAACGCAGCGTCGGGCCGGTCAGCGTGATTTCCAGCGTGGCCGGGTCGCCCTCGTTGCCCGCCAGGGCATTGGCAAGCCGGTGGGCGCGTTCGTCCATGGCGCCGGCCGCCGGAATGCCCTGATGCTGGTAGCCTTCGCGCCCGCGGTCCTGGAAACTGGACAGCATGCCCGGCTTGATCACCGTCATGCTCATGCTTGGCTCCCCCGGATGCGGTCGAATTCGTCCGGCGAAATCGGCACGAAGCGCACCGTATCGCCCGGCTGCAAGAGTGCGGCGGGTTCACGGGCCGGGTCGAACATGACGAGCGGCGTGGCGCCGATGATGTTCCAGCCGCCAGGCAGCCGGTTCGGGTAGATCACGGTCTGGCGGTTGGCGATGGCCACCGCGCCCGGCGGCACGGCGGTGCGGGGCGAGGGACGGCGGGGAATGTTCAGTTTTTCGTCGTGCACGCCCAGATAGGCATGCCCGGGGGCGAATCCCAGCATGAACACCATGCTGGGCGGCTCGGTGTGCAACTGGATGACGGCGTCGGGCGAGATGCGCGCCGCGCGGGCGACCTCGGCCAGGTCGGGGCCGTGTTCGCCGCCATAGCAGACGGGAATGTCGACCTCGCGTCCGCCCGCGTCGCCCGCAGGAATGCCGCCGGCCAGCAAGGCCTGGATATGCTCGGAAAGCGAGGCGTAGGTGGGGCCTTCGCCCTGACCGCCGGGCCGGTAATGCACGGCCACGGCGACGAAGGAGGGGACGACATCGGTGACGCCCGGCAGCTGAGCGTCACGCAGCATGCGGGCGGCCGCCAGGCACGTGCGGCCGATGGCGGCGTCGATGTGTTCGCCGAAGGAAATGATGAGGCAGCGGTCACCCTGGGGCAGGATGCGCCAGCGGGTTTCGGCCGGAGAAAGTGGGTCTGAATTTACGTTCAACGGCACGAAACCTGTAGTGACGGGTTACTTGGCGAACAACGAGTCCATATTCTTGAACGCCTTGAATTCCAGCGCGTTGCCCGACGGATCCAGGAAGAACATGGTGGCCTGTTCGCCCACTTCGCCCTTGAAGCGGATGTAGGGTTCGATGACGAACTCGGTACCGGCGTCGTTCAGGCGCTTGGCCATGGCTTCCCATTGTTCCATGGAAAGCACGGCGCCGAAATGGCGCACGGGCACATTGTGCGAATCAACCGCACTGGTGGCTTTGTGGCCACACTCGCTGGGCGCCAGGTGAGCCACGATCTGGTGGCCGTAGAAATTGAAGTCGATCCATTCGGGCGAGCTGCGGCCCTCCGGACAGCCCAGCTTTTCGCCGTAGAAGGCGCGGGCTTCGGCCAGATCCCGCACGGGGAAGGCCAGGTGGAACGGCGGCAGGTTGGTTTGAGCGGACATGCAAGGCTCCGGGTCAGGCAAAGGAAAGATGATCGTTCGGGGTGGGCGACCGCTGCAATTGCGTCGGCGTTAGCGCCAGGACGTAGTTTAGGTATTGTTTTTTTTATAGCAAAACGATATTTTTCGAGTCTTAGCATCGAAAAAATTGATTGTGATCAAGGAATTCAAGACCTTCATCGCCGTGGCGCGGGATGGCACCTTTACTGGCGCGGGGGCGCAGTTGGGGCTGACGCAGTCCGCGGTCAGCGCCCAGATCCGGCGGCTGGAGGAATATCTGGGTGTCACGCTGTTTGACCGCAGTCCGCGCGCGGCCCTGCTGAACGCGCACGGCCGCGAGATGCTGCCCCAGGCCGAGGAACTGGTCGCCATGGCCGAGCGCATGGCCGCGCCGGCCGGCGCCGCCCATGTCAGCGGACTGCTGCGCATCGGGGCGATTGCCTCGGTGCAGCAGGATCTGCTGGTCCATGCCGTGGGCGAGTTCCGCGCGGAGTATCCCGACGTGCGCGTACGGATCGTGCCCGGTGTGTCGCTGTCGCTGCTGGGGCAGGTGGATGCTGGCGAAGTGGACCTGGCCGTGCTGATCCGCCCGCCTTTCGCCTTGCCGCCCGAGCTGGGATGGCAGCCGCTGATGAGCGAGCCGGTGATGCTGGCCATGCCCGAATCCATGCCGGTCGCGCCTTGGCGGGAGCTGCTGGCAACCCAGCCCTTCATCCGCTACGACCGCGCGTCGTTCGGCGGCCGGGTGGTGGATGTATTTCTGAAGAAGCACCGGATCACCGTACATGAAGCCGTGGAGCTGGACGAGATCGAGGCCATCGCGGGAATGGTCCGGCACGGGCTGGGCGTGGCGCTGCTGCCCCGGCTGCGGCGTTTGGATATGACCGGGCTGCGGCTTCTGCCGCTGGGCGAACACGCGTTTCACCGCGAAATCGGCATCATCGGCCGCCTGCCGTTCGACCCCGGCAGCGTCCGCGAGAAGATCGCGCAATGCCTGCACCGGGCGGCGGGTGATTCGGGAGTGGGCTGACTGCTTTGGATTGGGCCCTTGTGCGACGGCATCTGGATTGGGCCGGTGTCAGACACCCCGGGGAGCGCATGGATGGATTGACGGGCGTCTCGTAGGGGTGTCGGACACCTGGGGTGTTGGACACCTGGGGTGTCTGGCACCGGCCCAAGTTATCTCGACGCAGGTGTCTGACACCCATTGAGACGCCGCGACGAGCCCGCGACGGTAACCGCCGGGTGTCTGACACCGTCCCAAGCCATCTGATCAGCCAACAAAATAGCCCCCGAAGGGGCTCTTGTCTTTACAGCCGGTCGCAGCGGACCGTGATCGGGTGATCGCGCAAGGCCGTCATCACGATGTCGTCCACCTGGCCCTCCACGTCGGTGATCACGTAGCCGATCTGGCCGCGTGTCTGCAGGGTCTGGCTGACGATGTTCAGGCCGTGTTGCGCCATCAGGTTGTCCAGCGCGCCCAGCGCTCCGGGGGCATTGCGGTGCACGTGCAGGATGCGCGTGCCGCCGGCCTGTTCCAGATACGGCAGTTCGGGGAAGTTGACCGCGCCCTTGGTGGTGCCGGCTTGCAGGAAGCGCACGAGCTTTTCGGCGACTTCGCGGCCGATGTTCTCTTGGGATTCCTGCGTGCTGCCGCCGATGTGCGGGGTCAGGATGACGTTGGGCATGCCGATCAGCGGGCTGGCCAGCGGTTCGTCGGCGCTCTTGGGCTCGGTGGGGAACACGTCCAGCGCCGCGCCCGCCAGGTGGCCGGATTTCAGCGCCGCGTGCAGCGCGTTGATGTCCACGACCGCGCCGCGCGAGGCGTTGATCAGGATGGCGCCGCGGCGCATGCGTCCGATGGTTTCGGCGTTCATGATGTTTTCGGTGGACTTGCCGCCGGGCACGTGCAGCGTCACGACATCGGCCTGTTCCAGCAGGTCGTTCAGCGTGCCGGCGGGGCGGGCGTTGCCCAGCGGCAGCTTGGCCTCGACGTCGTGATAGATGACCCGCATGCCCAGGCTTTCGGCCAGGGTGCTGATCTGCGAGCCGATGTTGCCGTACCCGACGATGCCCAGCGTCTTGCCGCGCGTCTCAAAAGCGCCCGCGGCGCTCTTGTCCCAGTGGCCCTGATGGACCCGGGCGTTCTTTTCAGGAATCCGGCGCAGCAGCAGGATCGCCTCGCCCAGCACCAGTTCGGCGACCGAGCGTGTGTTGGAGAACGGCGCATTGAAGACCGGAATGCCGCGCTGCATGGCGGTGTCCAGGTCGACCTGGTTCGTGCCGATGCAGAAGCACCCGACGACGCGCAGGTCCGGGTTGCCGGACAGCAGGGCAGCGTCCAGGTGCGTGCGAGAACGGATCCCCGCCACTTGCACGCCGCGCAGGGCGTCGTGCAATTGCGCCGGCGGCAGGGCCGCGGCATGCGTGACGATATCGGTGTAACCGGCGGCCTCGAAGACGGCGCGAGCGCTCGGGTGGATGTTCTCGAACAGGACGATTTGTGCCATGACTGCCAAGGGGTGGGTGAGAAACGTAATTATTTATTGTGGACCATTTTTGCTGCGGTGCAAGGAGTAGCCATTGAGTCGTTGTGGATGAATTGTTTCAGGCCAGGCTTAGCGGTAGGCCTGAAAAACCTTGGCGCCGCCGCGCTTGTCGACCAGCACCACGTCGTGCGGCGTCTTGCGTCCGCCGTATTCCGGGCCGTCCATGCCCGGGGATCCCAGCGGCATGCCGGGGGCGGAAAGACCCGCCGCATCGGGCTTTTCGAGCAGCAGCCGGCGCACGTCGCTGGCCGGCACGTGGCCTTCGACCGCGTAGCCGTCCACCATCGCGGTGTGGCAGGAACCGTGGTCGGCCATGCCCGCGTTGCGGCGGATGGGCCCGGTGTCCTCGACGTCATGCGTGGTCACGGCAAAGCCGTTGTCGCGCATGTGCTTGACCCAATCCTCGCAGCAGCCGCAGGTGGGCGTCTTCCAGACCTCGACTTTCACGGGCGCCTGCGCGGCGGCAATCGCAGGAATGCTGAGGGCCGCGGCAAGGACGAGGCGGCGCGTAAGACGGGAAACGTTCATGATGCTCCGGGGGAATAAAGGGGGGTGTTCAGGCGCGGGCCGGTCAGAACCAGAACCGCACGCCCGCGATGACGGCTGCCTGCGATCGGCTCTCGCCGGCGTCCGAGGCATAGCTCGCCGTCTGGCCGAACTTCCGTTCAAAGGATACGCCAACGTAGGGGGCGAATTCGCGCGTGACCTCGTAACGCAGGCGCAGGGACAGGGATCCTTGGGACAGACCGGAGCCGATGCCGCGTTGCGGGTCGTTCTTGCCGTAGACGCTGGCTTGCAGTTCGGGCGTGAATATCAGGCGCTGGGTCAGCAGCAGATCGTACTCGGCCTTCAGTGCCAGGGCGCTGCGGCCTGACGGGCCTGCATAGGCGGTGGCCGTCAGTTCGATGTTGTAGGGCAGTAAGCCCTCGACGCCGACCGCGGCCCAGTTGCGCTTGGGGCCTGCGCCGATGTCCCGGCGCGCACCCAGTTGCAGATCCCAGAAGGGCGAGATGGCGTGGCTCCAGAAGGCCTCGACCTTGCCGTCCGATCCGCCGCCGCTTTCGCGCTCGCCCTCGCTCTTGACGAGCAGGCGGTCCGTGGCGGTGCCGAACCAGAAGCGGCCATCCCACTCGAGCGCGTTCTGCCCGTCGCGATTGCGCGATGCGCCGAATTTGTCGAACAGCACCTGCCACGTGGGCGCGTTGTCCATCATGTGCGGATGGATACCGTAGCTGTCGTAGCCGCGCGGGCCTTCGCCATCGCTTGCGGGCAGACTGCCGACGGGCGGGGCGCCTGCGGCTGGCGCGTCATGGTTCACTTCTGCATGGTCCATTCCCTGGTGGCTTTCCGGGCTGTCCGGTGACGGCGCTTGGCCGTGGTCCATTGAGCCATGGTCCATCCCGGTCATGCCGGCATGATCCATTTGCGCCGCTTGAGCCGCGGCCAAGGGGGACGCCAGCGCGAGGGCGATGGCGCAAAGGGCCGGCGCGTGTTTCTGGAAACTGATCGGCTTCATCGTTTACTCCACCACGACCGCCCTGAACATGCCGGCCTCCATGTGATACAGCAGATGGCAGTGGTAGGCCCAGTTCCCACGCGTGTCGGCGCTGACGCGATAGCTTATGCGCTGCGCCGGGTTCAGCGAGATCGTGTGCTTGCGGACCTGGAACGCGCCGTCCGGGGACTCCAGGTCGCTCCACAGGCCGTGCAGATGGATGGGATGCGTCATCATCGTGTCGTTGACGAGCACGAAGCGCACGCGCTCGCCGTGGCGCAGCACGATGGGCCGCGCGTCCGAGAACTTCAAGCCGTTGAACGACCACATGTAGCGCTCCATGTTGCCCGTCAGGTGCAGCTCGATCTCGCGCGAGGGTGCGCGGTTGTCGTCGGGCTCCCGCACCGACCGCAAGTCCGCATACGTCAGCACGCGGCGGCCGTTGTCGCGCAGTCCGGGGCCGGGATCGTCCAGGCGCGTCGACACCACGTCAGGCAGCATGGAATTGCCCACGCCGCGCTCGGCGGGATAGGGGTGCCTGACCTCGACCATGCCGCCCTGGCCCGCGTCCGCGCCGTGCCCGGCGTGCCCGGCCGGCATCGGCTGCGACCCGCTCATGTCGTGGGCCATGCCCATGTCCATCATGCCCAGCACCTGCACACGGTCCATCTCGGGCACGCTTGCCTGCATGCCGGCGCGGGGCGCGAGCGTGGCGCGCGCATAGCCCGATCTATCCATGGCCTGCGAGAAGATCGTGTAGGCGCGGTCCTGCGCGGGCGTGACGATCACGTCATACGTTTCAGCTACGCCAATGCGAAATTCCTCGACATCCACGGGCCGGACATCCTGGCCGTCGGCGGCCACGACCGTCATCGTCAGGCCCGGGATCCGGACGTCGAAGTACGTCATGGCCGAGCCGTTGATGAACCGCAGCCGCACCCGCTCGCCCGGCTTGAAAAGGCCAGTCCAGTTGGCCGCGGGCGTGGCGCCGTTGGTGAGGTAGGTGTAGGTGGCGCCGGACACGTCAGCCAGATCCGTCGGATTCATGCGCATGCGTTCCCACATCAGCCGATCGGCAAGCGCCGCGCGCCATCCCCTGTCCCCGGCGTTGTCCGCCAGGCTTTGCATGCTGGGCTGGATGCGGTTGTAGTAATCCGGCATCACCTTCAGCTTGTCGAACACGCGCATCGGGTCTTCGTCCGTCCAGTCCGACAGCAGCACCGTGTAGTCGCGGTCGGAGGCGATGGGATCGCGGTGGCGTGGGTCGATGACGATGGCGCCATACAGGCCCGTCTGTTCCTGGAATCCCGAGTGGCTGTGATACCAGTAGGTGCCGCTTTGGCGCACGTCAAAGCGGTACGTGAACGTCTGGCCGGGGTCGATGCCGGCAAAGCTCAGGCCGGGCACGCCATCCATGCCGGTGGGCAGCAGGATGCCGTGCCAATGGATGGAGGTCTGCTCGCGCAGCCGGTTGGTGACGTGCAGCGTCACCGTATCGCCCTCGCGCCAGCGTAGCTGCGGCGCGGGCAGGCGGCCGTTGACCGTGGTGGCCACGCGCGCGGCGCCCGTGAAGTTCACGGGCGTCTCGCCGATCTCCAGGTGAAACTCGGTGCCGCGCAGTTCGGCGGCCGCCGCTGCGCCGGATTGGGCCGATGCATGGCGCCAGCCGCCCAGGGCGGCGAGCGCGCCGCCGGCGGCCAGGCCCTGCACGAAGCGGCGGCGGGTCGTGAGCATGTACGCCGTCATGTCACAGCACCGAGACGGCGCCCTTCATGCCAGCGCCATAATGGCCTGGCTCCAGGCAGCCGAAGGACACCGTGCCGGCCTTGCCGAAGCGCCAGACAATCTGGCCGCTTTTGCCGGCGTCCAGCGACACCGCGTTGGGTTCCTCGTGGCGCATGCCGGGGTCCTTCATCATCATGGCGTAATGCGCCTTCAGGTCGGCGTCGGTGCCCAGCACGAGTTCGTGCCGGATCTTCCCGGAATTGCGCACGTTCAGCCGCACGGTTTCGCCGGCCTTGACGTCGATGCTGGCGGGCGAGAAGCGCATGGCGTCGGTCATGTCGACGTCAATGGTGCGCGTGACGCGGGCGGGATCGCCCGGCGCGCCGATGGGCGCGGCCGCCGCGGACGGGGCGTGGCCGCCGTGCGCATGGTCGCCTGCAGCGAACGCGGCGCCGGACATCATCAGCGCCAATGCGGCGGCGCAAGTGCGTAACAGGGTGCCTTTCACGGGAATCCTTGCAATGGAAATGGGCGTGATGACACTGTAGGAAGACCAGGGTGACCCGATCCTGTCACGCAGATTACGTTTTTGTAATGTTCGCGGTCGGCCCCGGGTTGTTGAAGGTGATGCCGACCACGGTGCCGGCGGCGCCGGACGCCGCATCCACGTCGCCGCCGTGCATGCGGGCAATGGCGCGAACGATGGCCAGGCCCAGGCCGTGACCTTCGCTGCGTGGCGCGCGCGTCTGGCCGGAGCGGAAAAAGCGGTCGAAGATCCGGGGCAGGTCCGCGGGCGGGATAGGCGTGCCGGGGTTGTGGACCGTGACCCGCGCCCCGCGCGCGGTGGGAGTGCACGTCAGCACGATCTCGCCGCCTGGCGGCGTCGCCTTGATGGCGTTGGAGATCAGGTTGGCCAGCGCGCGGCGCGCCAGCCCCCGGTTGGCGGCCACGGTGGCGTCGCCCACGCAGCGCAGGCGCACGGCGTGCTCTTCCAGCGTGGCCTCGTAGTATTCGGCGACGCGCCGGGCTTCGGCGGCCAGCGACACGGGCGCCAGGTCGGCGGCGCGCTCGCCGCGGTCGGCGCGCGCCAGGAACAGCATGTCGTTCACCAGCGTCTTCAGGTCTTCCAGTTCTTCCAGATTGGATTCCAGCGCGTCTCGCAGCTCGGCCGCATCGCGCGGCGACGACAGCATGACCTGCGTGCCATTGATGAGGGTCGCCAGCGGCGTGCGCAGTTCGTGCGCGACATCGGCGTTGAAGCCCTCCATCTGCTGATAGGTGGCCTGCAGCCGGTCCAGCGTGCGGTTGAAGGACCGCACCAGTTCATGCAGTTCGCGGTCGGTGTCTTGCAGCGGCAGGCGGCGCGCCAGGTTGTCGGGCTGGATGGCCGCGGCCTGCCCGGACAGCCGCCGCGCGGGCGCCATGCTGCGCCGCACGGCCCAGGCGGCCAGGACGACCGTCGCGCCCACCCACAACGCGCAGATCAGCGCCAGCGCCGTGCCGTAGGCATAGAGGAATTGCGCGCTGGTGCGCGTGCTGACCGCCACGGTCAGCTGCGCGCCGGGCAGGATGCGATCGTTCATGGCAACGCGCAGGCCGCGCATGCGCCCGCCATCCGGCGTCTGCAAGAGGACCTGCCGGCCATCCGTGGTTTCCAGCGTTTCGGGCGCGGCGCCGCCGTAGACGGCCTGGCCCTGCGCGTCCACGATCCAGATGCCCAGTTGCCCCTGGCCCGCGCGCATCTCGTCGAAGGTGGCCGCCAGGTCGTGCAGGCCGCTCGCGCTGTTCTGCATGTCGATCAAGTGGTCGATGAGCTCGAGCTTGCCGCTGACTTCGGTGATCTCCTGGCGCTCGACTTCGCGCTTGAGCGCCCAGAAAAGGGTGGCGCCCGCCACGCTGGAAACAAATAGCGCGATGGCGCCCAGCAGCAGCGTCAGCCGCGCTTGCATGGAGCGCACGCGGGGGCGGCTCATCCGGCGTGGCCGTCAGCGGGGCGGTCCCCCGCGGGACGCGATTCCAGCACGTATCCCATGCCGCGCACGGTGTGCAGCAGTTTCGTGGCGTAGGGATCGTCCAGCTTGCCGCGCAGGCGCCGCACCGCGACGTCGATGACGTTGGTGTCGCTGTCGAAGTTCATGTCCCAGACTTGTTCGGCCAGGGTGGTGCGCGACAGCACCTGCCCCTGGCGGCGCAACAGGAGCGCCAGCAGGCTGAATTCCTTGGCGGTCAGGTCCAGCCGCTGGCCGCCGCGCTGGGCGCGCCGGCGCGCCAGATCCAGCTCCAGGTCCGCCAGCCGCAGCAGCGTGGGCTCCTGCGAGCGGCCGCGGCGCAGCAGCGCGTGCACCCGCGCCAAGAGCTCCGAGAACGCGAAGGGTTTCACCAGGTAGTCGTCGGCGCCGCCCTCCAGGCCGCGGACCCGGTCTTCCACCGCGTCGCGGGCCGTCAGCATCAGGATGGGGGTGTCCTTGTGCCCGCGCACCGAGGCCAGGATCTCGAAGCCGTCCACGCCGGGCAGCATCACGTCCAGCACGATGAGGTCGTACGCGCCTTCGAGCGCGAGGTGGCGGCCGTCCACGCCGTCGCGCGCCACGTCTACGACGTGGCTTTGCTCCGACAGTCCCTTCTTCAGGTAGTCGGCCAATTTGGGTTCGTCTTCGATGACCAGGATGCGCATGGCCAAAAATTTACCACCCGCGCGCCGCCGTCAGGCGGGCAGGCGGGCGGGATCACGCCGTTTCGGCGATGGCGATGCGGTCGGCGGGAAAGCGCAGCGAGAAGACGCTGCCCTTGCCGGGTTCGCTGGTGATGAGCAGTTCGGCGTCGTGCCGCATGGCGATGTGCTTGGTGATCGCCAGGCCCAGGCCCGTGCCGCCGACGGCGCGCGACCGGCCCCGGTCCACGCGGTAAAAGCGTTCGGTCAGGCGCGGCAGATGGCGCGCCGGAATGCCGATGCCGGTGTCCTTGACGCTGTAGCATGCGCCGCCTTCGGGGTCGCGCTCCCAGCGCACGGTGATGGTGCCGCCGTCCGGCGTGTAGCGCACGGCGTTGGTCAGCAGGTTGGAAAGCGCCGAGGTCAGTTCGTTCTCGGCGCCCAGCACGTCCAGGGTTTCATCGATGTGCCAGACCAGTTGATGACGGCCGCCCGACAACGCCTCGATCTGCTGGCGCGCCTTTTGCAGCAGCGCGCCCATGTTCACGGCGCGCGGATCGCTGCCCGGCGACGATTCCAATGTGGACAGCGTCAGCAGGTCTTCCACGATGGCCTGCATGCGGTGCGCCTGCTCGTGCATCATGTCGATGTACTGCTCGCGCTGTTCTTTGGGCAGCGCGTCGTCGGGCATGTCGCGCAGCGTTTCCAGAAAGCCCGCCAGCACCGTCAGCGGCGTGCGCAGTTCGTGGGAGACGTTGGCCACGAAGTCGCGGCGCGTGGTTTCCAGGCGCTCGATCTGCGTGACGTCGCGGGTGATGAGCAGGCGCTGGTTGCTGGCGTAGGCCGTCAGTTGCATCATCATCAGCCGTTCCTGGCCCTGCTGCCCCAGCCGCACCAGGATGGGTTCCGGCCACGACGGGCGATGCGCGTACTCCACGAATTCCGGCGCGCGCAGCAGGTTCAGGAGGTTATGTCCGCGGTCGGCCGGCAGTCGCAGGCCCAGATGCTGGCGCGCCATGCGGTTGCACCAGTCGATCTGAAAGTCTTCGTTCAGCGTGACGGCGCCGTCGGGCAGAGCCTGGGCAGCAGCCAGCATCCCTTGCATGGTGTCGCGGGTTTCAGTCAGTTCACGCGCGCGGGCGCGGGTGTACCGATAGAGCGGAGCAAGAATGTCGTCCCAGGGGCCGACGGACGCGGGCGGGGCGGAGTCGGGCTGATTGGCCCAGCGGGAGACCAGCGTCAGCCGCCAGCTGCGCCATAGCAGCATGGCGGTCAGCGAGGCCGAAAAAACGACCCAGCCCGCGGGATCTCCAATGAGCCATTGCGCCAATAACGCAACCACCGCCCACAGGGCGACAAATATAAGAGTGCGCAGCCAGATCATCGTGCGCCAGTTTTACCGCGTCGGGAGCTGTGCCGTAAACCGATAGCCGCTGCCGCGGACCGTTTCCACGTGTGCGTCATGGCCGCTGGGTTCCAGGGCCTTGCGCAGGCGGCGGATGTGCACGTCGACCGTGCGTTCTTCCACGAAGACGTGGTCGCCCCAGACCTGGTCCAGCAACTGCGAGCGCGAGAACACGCGCTCGGGGTGCGTCATGAAGAAGTGGAGCAGGCGGAATTCGGTGGGCCCGATTTGCAAGGACTGGCTGTTGCCCGACAGGCGATGCGTCACCGGATCGAGTTTGAGGCCGCCGACGTCGATGACGTCGTCCGTCAGCTGCGGCGCGCGGCGGCGCAGCACGGCCTTGATGCGGGCCATCAGCTCCTTGGGCGAGAAGGGCTTGGTGATGTAGTCATCGGCGCCGGCCTCCAGGCCGTCCACCTTGTCCTGCTCGGAGCCCTTGGCGGTCAGCATGATGACCGGGACGGCGCGGGTGCGCTCGTCGTTGCGCAACTTGCGCGCCATGGCCAGGCCGGACGTTCCCGGGAGCATCCAATCCAACAGGATCAGATCGGGAAGCTCGGCGCGGATCAGCGTCTGGGCCTGGTCGGCGTCGAAGGCGCGCAGCACCTTGTGGCCAGCGAAGGACAGGTTGACGGCGATCAGTTCCTGGATGGCGGGTTCGTCTTCGACGACGAGGATGGTGCTGGACATATCGAATTGGGCACACTTCTGAGCGCCGGCGCGGCGCGAACATTGCGATAGTATGGCCGCAATATTTCAGGTATGTGACCGCAGCGCGTCATTCGGCGGGTCCGGCACGCCGCAGGCGCGCGCCCGATAGGCTACCATTGACCGATATATCGGGAATTCACCATGCAAAACCCCTCCGAATCGCAACAATCCGCCGGTTCCGGCTCGACCTCCACGCACTTCGGCTTCCAGTCGGTCCCCGAAGGCGAAAAGGCCCGCAAGGTCGCCGAAGTTTTCCATTCAGTCGCCCAGCGCTACGACGTCATGAACGATTTCATGTCGGCGGGCCTGCATCGCGTCTGGAAGGCCTTCACCATCGGCCGCGCCGCCATCCGTCCCGGCATGAAGGTGCTGGACATCGCCGGCGGCACGGGCGATCTGGCGCGCGCGTTCGCCAAGCGCGCCGGCCCCACGGGCGAGGTCTGGCTGACCGACATCAACGATTCCATGCTGCGCGTCGGCCGTGACCGCCTGACCGACGCTGGCCTGCTGGTGCCCACCGCCGTGTGCGACGCCGAGCGCCTGCCGTTCCCCACCGGTTATTTCGACCGCGTCAGCGTGGCCTTCGGCCTGCGCAACATGACCCACAAGGACCGTGCCCTGGCCGAAATGACCCGGGTGCTCAAGCCGGGCGGCAAGCTGCTCGTCCTGGAGTTCTCGCGCATCGCCAAGCCGCTGTCCCCCGCGTACGACTGGTATTCCTTCAACGTGCTGCCGTGGTTGGGCAAGAAGATCGCCAAGGACGAGGCCAGCTATCGTTACCTGGCCGAATCCATCCGCATGCACCCCGACCAAGAGACCCTGGCCGACATGCTGCGCACCGCCGGCCTGGAGCGGGTGCAATATTTCAACCTGACAGCCGGCATCGCCGCGCTGCACGAAGGCGTGCGCCTGGGCTGACGCCCGGCGTCCACGGCGTGTTTCGCCATCCCGCGGGGAACTTGTGGGGCGGCGGCTTGTCCGTTATTCTTACGCCATTCAGATTACTGTAAGAAAAGTCGCGCAGATGGTCTCGCGTATTGCGAGGCCCTCCCGTTGCTCGGGGCAGCGGGGGCGCGAGTACGAGGGAGCAAACCTATGTCCAAATTCTGTCTTTCGCGCTTTGTCGCGGCAGCGCTCATCGCCGTTTCGGGCGCTGCGCTGGTGACGGCGTCGTTTGACGCTGAAGCCCGCCGCGCCGGCGGCGGTTCCAGCGTGGGCCGTCAATCCTCCAACGTCACGACGCAGCGTCAGGCCACGACGCCGCCGGCTGCCAACAGCAACACCGCGGGCGCCACCGCCGCGCCGGCAGCCGCCGGTGCCGCCACGGCCGGCGCAGCGGGCGCCGCCGCCAAGAGCGGCGCTTCGCGTTGGCTGGGTCCCATCGCCGGCATCGCCGCCGGTCTGGGCATCGCCGCGCTGCTCTCCAGCATGGGCCTGTCGGGCGCGTTCCTGGAATTCCTGTCGTCCGCGCTGCTGATCGCCGCCGTGGTCTTTGCCGTCATGTTCATCATCCGCCGCCTGCGTGGCGCCGGTCCGCGCACTGCCCCCCAGGGCGCATTTGGCGGCAACAACAACGCCTCGGGCCAGCAACAGCAGCCGATGTGGCGTGAAGCGCTGAAGCCGGGCGCCGCCGCGCCCGCAGCCGCCGCACCGGTGGCCGCCGCTCCCATCGAGCCGCCGGCCGTCCTGCCCAAGGCGGGCGATGACAACAACTGGTTCGTGCCGGGCGATTTCGACACGCCGGCCTTCCTGAAGCAAGCCAAGGAACAGTTCGTCCGCATCCAGGCCGTCTGGGACAGCGGCAGCACCGACGGTCTGCGTGAATTCCTGACCGACGACCTGATCACCGAACTCAAGCCGCAACTGGCCGAGCGCGGCGCGGCGCCCAACAAGACCGAAGTGGTCCTGCTGAACGCTGAGATGCTGGGCATCGAAACCGTCTCCGACGGTCACCTGGCCAGCGTGCGCTTCTCGGGCATGCTGCGCGAGGCCCCGGGCGCCGAGGCTTTCCGCTTCGAAGAAGTCTGGAACCTGTTCAAGCCGGCCAATGGCGGCTGGTTGCTGGCCGGCATCCAGCAGATCCCGGTGGAAAACGCCAGCTAATCCCTGGCGGTCCGGCTCGACCGGCCCTCTGCCGCGGACGCCGTCACGGCGTCCGCATGAACCGGCCCCCAAAGGGCCGGTTTTTCATGTGCCTTCCGCAAAACAGGCTCCCATCTAACCCGTTACACTCCCGATTTACCCATCAACTACGGCAAGCCCCCTGGGGACTTTGCAACCGCCATGCTGCCTTTTTCGTTCCTGCCCACCCCCAAGCGCCTGGCCGTCAGCGCTCTGAACGCCCTGTTGCGGCGTGAGGACTGGGCGCGCGAACGCCTGGCGCGGCATGCCGGCAAGACGGTGCGCTTCGTCATGGGCGGCTTCACGCTGGGCTTGTCCATTGATAGCGACGGGCTGGCCGATCAGGCGGACCCGGCCGTGGTGCCGGACGTCACGCTGACCGTGTCGCCAGACAGGCTGCCGTTGCCGCGCCTGGGCGCGGGGCACGAAAAGCCCGATTTCGCCGAGGCCACGCACATCTCTGGCGACGCGGCGCTGGCGCAGGTGGTGGCGGACCTGTCCAAGCAGTTGCGATGGGATCCGGAAGATGCGCTTGCGCGCGTGGTCGGCGATATTGCCGCGCTGCGCATCGTGGGCGGCGCGCGCGCGGTGGCCGGCGGGGCCCGCAATGCGGGTCAGCGGCTGGCCGAAAATATCTCTGAATACCTCTCCGAAGAAAGCGGCGTGCTGGCGGGCCGCCCGGCGCTGGAGCAATGGCGCCTGGACCTGGCCGATCTGAACGCGCGCGCCGATGCGCTGGCGCGGTCGGCGGCCGCGCTGCAAACCCGCCTGGCCTCGGCCGGCGCAAAGCGGGGCGCCTGATCCATGTTCCCCTTGCTGCGCCTCTTCCGCATCATCGTCGTCTCGCTGCGCTACGGCCTGGACGAGCTTGTCCTGTCCAGCCTGAATCACCCGCTGGCCACGTGCCTGCTGCGCGTCATGCGTCTGGGCACGCGTCCGCGCTCGCCGCGCGGCCAGCGGCTGCGTCTGGCGCTGGAATCGCTGGGCCCCATCTTCGTGAAGTTCGGGCAGGTGCTGTCCACCCGCCGCGACCTGATCCCCGCCGACATCGCCAACGAACTGGCGTTGCTGCAGGATCGTGTGCCGCCGTTCCCGTCCGCGCGGGCGGCGGCCTGCATCGAGGCGGCGCTGGGCGCGCCGCCGGAAAAGCTGTTCGCGCAATTCGAGGTGGACCCGGTGGCGTCGGCCTCGATCGCGCAGGTTCACTTCGCGGTGCTGCACGATGGCCGAGAAGTCGCCGTGAAGGTGCTGCGGCCAGGCATGCTCAGCATCATCGAAAAGGATCTGTCGCTGCTGAAGATCGTGGCGCGCATCATCGAGCGCCTGGGCGCCGACGGCCGCCGCCTGAAGCCGCGCGAGGTTGTTGCGGAATTCGACAAGTACCTGCACGACGAACTGGACCTGGTGCGCGAGGCCTCCAATTGCAGCCAGCTGCGCCGCAATTTCGGTCCGGAATCCGGCCGCGGCGACATGCTGATCGTGCCCGAAGTCATCTGGGAATACACGGCCTCCACCGTGTTCACGATGCAGCGCATGTACGGCATGCCGGTGGGCCAGGTGGAGCGCATGCGCGAGGCCGGCATCGACATTCCGACGCTGGCGCGCACCGGCGTCGAGATCTTCTTCACGCAGGTGTTCACCGACGGCTTCTTCCACGCCGACATGCACCCGGGCAACATCTACGTGTCGGACCGCCCTGGCACGCTGGGCAGCTACATCGCGCTGGACTTCGGCATCGTGGGTTCGCTGTCGGAGTTCGACAAGAATTACCTGGCGCAGAATTTCCTGGCCTTCTTCCACCGCGACTATCGCCGCGTGGCGCAACTGCATATCGAATCGGGCTGGGTGCCGCCGGATACGCGCGAGGAAGAGCTTGAGGGCGCGGTGCGCGCCGTCTGCGAACCGTATTTTGACCGGCCGCTGTCGGAGATTTCGCTGGGGCAGGTGCTGCTGCGGCTTTTCCAGACCTCGCGCCGTTTCAACGTCGAGATCCAGCCGCAGCTGGTCCTGTTGCAGAAGACCCTGCTGAACGTCGAGGGACTGGGCCGTCAGCTCGATCCCAACCTCGATCTCTGGAAGACCGCCAAGCCCTATCTGGAACGCTGGATGCGTCAGCGTGTCGGATTCAAGGGCCTGCGGCAAAGCCTGGAAAAAGAGGCCGTGCAGTGGTCGCAAATGCTGCCCGCTCTGCCCAGGCTGGTCCATGACCATCTGAGCCGACCCAATGTCTCGCCCGCGATGCTGGCCGAGATGATGCAGTTACGCCGCGCACAAGAGCAGAACAACCGGCTGGTTGCAGCGCTGGTTGGCGTGCTGGCGCTGGCGGTCGGGGTCGCGATATGGGCGTTGACCCGATAGGCGGCGCGATGATCTAGACCTTACTGTCATGTTTCATTCATGAAACGGTCATCATAGCTTCGCGGGAGACGGCGAAAAATAGCGCTGCGCAAAGTGGCATGCAGCGCCCGAGCCTATAAGAACGCGCGCGCCATTCATCAATTTTCATAGCCCCACTAGCGGGACGAATACAAGGGCAGACAATGCTTTATCCTGAACTCTTCAAAACCATGGAAGCGGTGCGCTGGAACATGGCGCACGACATCCCTTGGGGTGATTTCGACCGCAGCAAGCTCTCGGACGAACAGGCTCACACGATCAAGATGAACGCCATCACCGAGTGGGCGGCGCTGCCGGCCACCGAGATGTTCTTGCGCGACAACCGCGGCGACAGCGATTTCTGCGCGTTCATGTCGGTCTGGTTCTTTGAAGAGCAAAAGCATTCGCTGGTGCTGATCGAGTATCTGCGCCGCTTCTGCCCGGATCTGGTGCCGACCGAGGAAGAGCTGCACAACGTGCGCTTTGAGTTCGACAAGGCTCCTGAACTTGAAACGCTGATGCTGCACTTCTGCGGCGAGGTTCGTCTGAACCACTGGTACCGCCGCGCGGCCGAATGGCACACGGAGCCGGTGATCAAGGCGATCTACAAGACGGTGGCGCAGGACGAGGCGCGCCATGCGGGCGCGTACCTGCAATACATGCGCCGCGCGCTGCATGACCGCGGGCAGGACACGAGCGCGCAGGCGCGTCTGGCGTTCTCGAAGATCGGGGTGCTGATGGCATCGGCGGGCCGCACGCAGCAGGCGCTGCATCCGACCAATCTGCACGTGAACAAGGATCTGTTCCCGAACGACACGGTGCAATCGCGCCTGCCGGAGCCGGGCTGGCTGGAGCACTGGCTGGACACGCAGATCCGTTTCGACGGGGTGTGGGAGCAGAAGGTGGCGACGCGGATTCTGCACATCCTGTCGAAGCTGATGGACCGCAGCTTCGAGACGGTGAAGGATCTGAACCGTTACCGGAAGGAAGTGTCGGCGCTGATCGTTCCGAAGGACAAAGAGATCATCCTGGGCGGCGCCTGATCCCTCCTATAATCGCCGCATGCCTGCCGCCCGTTTCGAATCCAAGGTCCTGTCCCGCGACGAACTCGTCGCTGCCGTCGCCGCTGGCCGCTTTCCGCGGCCGCTGGTGTTCACGAATGGGGTGTTCGACATCCTGCATCGCGGGCATGCGACGTATCTGGATCAGGCGGCGCAGTTGGGGGCGACGTTGATTGTCGCCGTGAATACCGATGAGTCGGTGCGGCGGCTGGGGAAGGGTTCGGAGCGTCCTCTGAATCGGATGGAAGATCGGGCGGCGTTGCTGGCGGCGTTGGGGTTTGTGTCGGTGGTGACGTCGTTTCACGAGGACACGCCCGAGGCGTTGATCGGGGAGCTTCGGCCTGATTTGATCGTCAAGGGTGGCGATTACGACATGGAGACGTTGCCGGAGACTGCGCTGGTGAAGAGCTGGGGGGGGCGTGCCGTGGCGATTCCTTTTGAGTTTGAGCGGTCTACTACGGCGTTGGTGAAGAAGATTCAGGGCGGATGAAGGCTTTGAATTTGAGGTGTTGGATGAGTGTGAGGCGGCCTGGGTGGCCGCCTTTTCTTTTTGTGCTTTGGGCTTTGCAGGTGGGGGCTTTAGGGCTTCGTGGGTCGGTGCTGCCGGTCTGCGTAGGTCGGTGCCGCAGGTCTTCTTAGGTCGCCCGGCGCCGCAGTCACCGTGGGCACGATCGCCCACGATTGCGGTCCGGAGCCTTCGCTCCGGACTTGCCTAGGCGGCCCCCCCTTCGTCATCTTCGTCCAGGCCTTCGGCCTTCCCTTCAGATTCCCTCGGGCGCATCGACGGCGCTCGCACCCACGGTGACCGCGACGCCGTGCTACGCGGGTCTTTGGTTTGGGGCGCTGTAAGACCTGTGGTCGGGGAAGGGGATTTGCGGGGCCGCCGATTGCCGCCCGGGCGGCGGCAATCGGCATCGGGTCGGTGGGACGTCGTGGCGGTGTGCGCTCGCACGCTGGCGGGGGCTGGTGATTAGGTGTCTGACACCCGCGGAGATGATCTTGGGTTCGAGACAGTGCTTCAAGGGTGTCAGACACCGGTGGCAGGGTGTCAGGCACCGGTGGCGCGACACCGGGGCGCGGGTGTCACCCGTGCTGCCCCCTGGCTCGCTCAGCGCGGTGCGCGCAGCAGCCGGTTGATGGCGTCCAGATCCGATTCCGCCAGGATGCCGCTAGTGGCCTTCAAGCGCAGGCCGGAGAGCACCGTGCTGTAGCGGGCCAGGGCCAGGTCGCGCTGGGTGGCGTAGAGCTGTTGCTGGGCGTTCAGGACGTCCAGGTTGATGCGCACGCCGACTTCGTAGCCGGTGCGGTTGGCTTCTACGGCGGCGCGGCTGGATTTTTCGCCGGCTTCCAGGGCCTGGATGCGGGCCAGGCCGCTGGTGACGCCGGTGTAGTACTGGCGCGTGGCCTGGACGGCCTGGCGGCGGGCGGTTTCGAAGTCGTAGCGGGCCTTTTGTTCCAGTTCGACCTTTTCCGTGACTTGCGAGGACACGCCGCCGCCGGAGTAGAGGGGGATGGAGAGGACCACGCCGATGGTGTTGTCGATGGGCTTGCCGGGGGCGGCGTTGCGCATGACGGCGTCGCTGGCGCTGCCGCTGGTGGCGCGCAGGTTCAGGGTGGGGTAGTGGCCGCTCTTGGCGATCTGGATTTCGCGGCCGGCGATGCGGGTGAGCAGTTGCGCGCGCAGGACTTCGAGGCTGGAGGTTTCGGCCTGGTTGCTCCAGTCGGCGATGCGGGCGGGCTGGGGGGCGGGCAGTTGCACGCCGTAGGGCAGTTCGGCCAGTGCGCCGGGCTGCGTGCCGATGATCTTGGCGAGTTCGTCGCGGCGCACTTCCAGGTCGTTCTGCAGGCGCAGTTCCTGGGCCACGACGAGGTCGTAGCGGGACTGCGCCTCGTACGTGTCGGTGATGGTGGCGTTGCCGAGTTCGAAGTTGCGCTTGGCGGATTCCAACTGACCGGCGACGGCGGCCCTTTCGGCTTCGGTGGCGGTCAGGGTGTCTTGGGCGTACAGGACGTTGAAGTAGGCGTCGGCGACGCGTAGCAAGAGGTCCTGGTAGGCCTGCTGGAGCTGGACTTCGACGTCCGCGACGATGAGCTTGGATTGCTCGAAGTTTTGCCAGCGGCCCCAGTCGAAGAGCGGCTGGGTGAGCGCCAGGTCCCACACGCCGCGGCCGCCGCTGTAGGCGTAGGACAGGCCGCGGGTGCTGCGGGTTTCCTGGTAGGCGCCGCCGGCTTCGGCGGTGATCAGGGGCAGCAGCAGCGCGCGGGCCTGGGGTTCTTTTTCAAGGCCGGCGCGGTAGTTGGCGCGCGCGGCGGCGTAGGTGGGGTCATTGCCCAGCGCGGCCTGCCAGACCTGGACCAGGTTCTGGGCGGACGCAGTCAGCGGGCCGGCACTTGCGGCGCAGGTGAAAACCAGTAAAGCCGTAAGTGATCGGACGCGCATGATCTTTCAACGATACGCCGGGCCGCCGGACGTGACGCCGGCCCCATGGGGGCCGGGCGGAAGGCGGCGAGGTCGCGGAGTTAGAACTTGAACTGCGACACCGTGACGCCGCGCAACGGCTTGATGACCGTTTCGAAGAGCTTGACGGTTTCGAAGCTGGCGGCGGTGGTGCGGGTGATGCGACAGGCCGTCATGATGGGGTTCTGGCCGACCACCACGACAAGGCGGCCGCCCACGCGCAACTGGTACTTCAGCGCGTCCGGCACGACCGGCACGGAACCGGTGACCAGGATGGCGTCGTATTCGGTGGAGCCCCAGCCGTTGCGGGCGTCGCCGGTTTCGACCTTGACGTTGGTGACGTTGTTCATTTGCAGGTTCTGCTGCGCGAAGGTCACCAGACGGCTGTCGATTTCGACGGAGGTGACCTGTTGCGCCAGGTAGCCCAGGAGGGCGGCCTGGTAGCCCGAACCGGTGCCGATTTCGAGCACACAGTCGGACTTGGTCAGCAGCAGTTCCTGCGCGAGACGGGCTTCGACCTTGGGGGCGAGCATGGTCTGGCGCGTGTTGACCGCGTTGATCTCGAGCGGCAGCTCCAGGTCGGAAAACGCGAGGCCGCGCAGGGCCGGCGGAACGAATTGTTCGCGGCGCACATCGAACAGCGCTTGCAGCACGTTGGCGTCCAGGACGTCCCACGGGCGGATCTGCTGTTCCACCATATTGAAGCGGGCTTGTTCTACGTCGGGCAGGGTCGAAGCGTTCATGACGGTCAGAAAAAACAGAGGAATCAACGAGCCATTGTACCGATTCGTAGCGTCCTGTGACGGCGCGCCCGTGCGGCAGATGTTTCAGGCTGGCTGACGCTTACCACCAGCCGTGGAAATGGTGGACCGGACCGTGGCCCGATCCGACCGAGAGGCGCTCCGCGTGGCGGATGGCTTCAGTCAGATAGGCCTTGGCGCGCTTGGCGGATTCTGGTACGTCCCCGATTTGCGGCAGCAGCGCCGCCAGCGCGGCCGACAGCGTGCAGCCGGTGCCGTGCGTGTTGGCGGTGTCGATGCGGTGGCCGGGCAGTTCGATCATGCGGTCGCCGTCGTGCAGCAGGTCGATGGTTTCGTTGCCGGGCAGGTGTCCGCCCTTGACCAGCACCCAGCGTTCGCCGGAATGCGCCAGCTTGTTGCGCAGTCGCTCGGCGACGCGCCGCATTTCCTTGACGGTCTCGACGGGGCGCTCTTCGAGCAGCACGCCGGCCTCGGGCAGGTTGGGCGTGAGCAGGGTGGTCAGGGGCAGCATGGCTTCGCGCATGGCGCCGACGGCGTCGTTCTCAAGCAGCAGGTCGCCGCTCTTGGCGACCATGACGGGGTCGAGCACGACGTGCGCGGGCGTCCATTTGGCGAGTTTTTCGGCCACGACCTCGATGATGGGCCGCTGGCCCAGCATGCCGACCTTCACCGCGTCGATGCGCACGTCGGTGAACAGCGTGTCGATCTGCAGGCCGACAAAGGCGGGCGGCACTGGCGAAATGCCGGTCACGCCCTGCGTGTTCTGCGCGGTGAGCGCGGCGATGATGGCGCAGCCGTAGGCGCCCAGCGCGCTCATGGCCTTGACGTCGGCCAGGATGCCGGCGCCGCCGGACGGGTCGACGCCCGCGATGGTCAGCGCGTTGGGGATGGGACGGCCGCTGGCGGCCGGCTGGCGGGAATTCATTTCGCGGGACCGCCGGTGATCAAGCCTTCGGTGGGCGAGCTGGGCGCGCCGCTGTACAGCTTCTTGGGCATGCGGCCGGCCAGGAAGGCCTCACGGCCGCTTTCGACGCCCTTTTTCATGGCGCTGGCCATCAGGATGGGGTCGCGCGCGCCGGCGATGGCGGTGTTCATCAGGACGGCGTCGCAGCCCAGTTCCATGGCGATGGCGGCGTCGGACGCGGTGCCCACGCCGGCGTCGACCACGACCGGCACGCGGGCCTGGTCGATGATGAGGCGCAGGTTCCAGGGGTTCAGGATGCCCATGCCCGAGCCGATCAGCGAGGCCAGCGGCATGACGGCCACGGCGCCCATGTCTTCCAGCATGCGGCACTGGATGGGATCGTCGGTGCAATAGACCATGACCTTGAAGCCTTCATCGACCAGCGTCTTGGTGGCCTTGAGGGTTTCGGGCATGTTGGGGAACAGGGTGTGCGGGTCGCCCAGCACTTCGAGCTTCACGAGGTCGTGGCCGTCCAGCAGTTCGCGGGCCAGGCGCAGCGTGCGCACGGCGTCGTCGGCGGAGTAGCAGCCGGCGGTATTGGGCAGCAGCGTGAATTTGGAGGTGGGAACGTAGTCCAGCAGGTTCGGCTCACCGGCGTTCTGGCCGATGTTGGTGCGGCGGATGGCGACGGTGACGATTTCCGTGCCGCTGGCATCCAGGGCCGCGCGGGTCTGTTCGAAGTCCTTGTACTTGCCGGTTCCGACGAGCAGGCGCGACGAATAGGCGCGGCCGGCGATGGTGAGAGTGTCTTGTGTGGTCATGGCGGTGCTTCAAAGGGCGGGCGCGCACGATGCGAGGCCCGCGGAGGACTGGCTGACTGATGCCGAATGATAAAGCAGTCCGCAGGACGGCAGGGCCGGGCACCGGTCCGGCGCGTTCCACTATTTGCGGATCGCGCGCGTCAGCGCACCCGGTCCAGGTCGGCGCAGAGGGTCTCGGCCGCGTCGATCAGCCGGGGGCCGGGCCGGTAGAGCGCGTCGGCGTCGACGCCGTAGACGTGGCCCTGGCGCGCCGCCGGCAGGCCCATCGCCTGCCAGGCAGTCAGGTTCCTGGCCGTGTCCTCCGGGCGAGAGACGCCGGCCAGCACGGCCTCGGGCCGGGCCGCCAGCACGCCTTCCAGCGTGACCTGCGGGGCCACGATGGGCGCCTGGCCGAAGACGTTGACGCCGCCGCACAGCCGCAGCGCATCGCTGACGATGCTGGTGTCGTTCAGTGTGTAGATGGGGTCCAGGCCTGCCTGCACGAAGACGCGCACCGGGCGCCGGCCGGCATAGCGCGCCTTCAGGGCATCCAGCCGGGCGCGCATGTCCTGCGCGGCGGCCTGCGCCACGGGCTCGGTGCCGAACAGCTGGCCCATGCGTTCGACCGCGCCGGGGATGGCGGCGAGCGTCAGCGGATCGCTGTAGAAGACGGGAACGCCCAGCTTGTCCATCACGCGCGCCAGGGGTTCGGCGGCGGACGGCTGCCAGGCGATCAGCAGGTCGGGACGGGCGGCGGCCACGCGCTCGGCGTCCGGCTGCGTGCCGTCGCCGATGACGGGCAGCGCGCGCGCCGCGGCCGGGTAGTCGCTGCCGAGCACGGTGCCGACGATGTGGCCGCCGGCGCCGGCGGCGTAGATGAGTTCGGTGGCATGGGGCGCCAGCGTGACGGCGCGCCGGGCGGGGGCGTCCAGCGTGACGGTGCGGCCGCGGTCGTCCTGGACCTGGATGACGGGTGCGCCGTGGGCCAGCAGCGGAGATAGCGCCAGCGTCAGCGCAACGCCGGCAGTCGTCAGGACGCGTTCAAAGGTCATGCGGCGGCTCCGTCGGGTAGGCACAAATGTAGAACAGGGCCTGCGCGGACCCTGAGCCTCAACAAAGGCGCAGACCGGCAGGCCCTGTCCGCCAGGCGGCAATCAGTAGCGTAGCGTGAGCGACGCGTAGAAGTTGCGGCCGGGGGCGGGGTACAGGCTGTAGTTCGCGACGGGACCCAGCATTTCGAACGAGGCGTTGCCGCCGCGGATGCCGTACGTGGCGTACTGGCGATCGAAGATGTTGTTCACGCCCACCGCGCCTTCGATGTTGCGGGTGAACTTGTACGCGACCTTGGTGTTGAACAGCACGTACGCGTCCAGTTCCTTGTCGAACTGGTTGGCCTGGTCGTTGTCCATGCGCGACTTGCCCACGTATTGCGCCGACACGTTCCACAGGAACGCATCGGTGGGGCGCCAGGTCACACCGGCGTTGGCCAGCCACTTGGGCGCCAGCGGCACGGTCTTGCCGGCCAGGTCGACGCCGGCGTAGGTGCCGGAGCGGAACTGCGCTTCCATCCAGGTCAGGTTGGCGTCCACGCTGACGCTGCTGGACAGCGCGGTGTGGCCTTCAAGCTCGATGCCCTGGCGGCGGGTCGGATCCAGGTTGGTGTTGGCGCCCGTGCCCGGGCCCCACAGGCCGTCGGCCAGCGGGTTGTACTGGATCTCGTTGGTCAGGTCATAGTGGAAGTACGACAGGCGCGCGCTGCTGCTGGCCGACTGCCACGTGACGCCGATTTCCTTGTCGGTGGAGGTCTGCGGGGCCAGCGGCGACTGGACGGACAGCAGTTCGTCGGCATTGGGCAGACGGAAGCTGCGGCCGACCTTGCCGTACAGGCCGAAGCCGCCGGACAGGTCCTGGCGCACGCCCAACTGCCACGCGGTCAGGTGGTGGCTGCGGTCGGACGGCGTGCCAGAGCCCGAAATCACTTCCAGGTCGTCGGACGCGTATTGGCGGCGCACGCCCATCGTCACGTAAGTGCTGTCGGTGGCGCGGATCTGGCCTTCGGCGAACAGACCGTACTGGTGCTGGCGCGACTGCCACTTCGACGGTTCGAAGTCGTAGTAGGCGTTCTGGTCGGCGGTGGTCTTGGCTTCCTGCGCATCGGCGCCAAACACGACGCTGTGGCCGCCGTTGATCGGCAGGCGGTAGCGCACGCTGGCGATGTTCTCTTCCAGCTTCTGGTCGCGCAGCGTGTCGCCGAACCCGTCATAGGTCAGGCCGCTGAGCTTCTTTTCGCGGGTCGACAGGTCCGAATACAGCACGCCGGCGCCGATGGCTTGCTCGAGCTGCAGGCCGAACGTGGTGGTCGTGGTCTTGACGTAGTCGACGTCGTTCTTCGAGCCGCGCGGGTCGTCCTGAAATTCGTTCACGCCCGTGAACGGGTTGATCGTGCGCGGGCCGGGCAGTTCCAGCTTCTGCGTGGTCGTGCGGCCGTACAGGCGGATCGAACCGTCGTCGTGGCGGAACGTGATGCCGCCGCCGCCGCCTTCGCGGCGTTCGCCGCTGTTGTCGCGGTAGCCGTTGCTGTGCAGCGACTGCATGTAGGCGTCCACGCCCACCTTCTCGTTGTTCATCGAGACGGCGGCGTCGTATTGGCGCAGGCCGTAGCTGCCGAAGGTGGCGGTGGCGCGGGCGGCCACGGGTTCCTTCGTGAAGTCGGAGCGGGTGATGATGTTGATCACGCCGCCGGTGGTGCCGCCTCCGTATTGCACGGAGCCGCTGCCGCGCACGATTTCAATGCGTTCGACCTGGTCCAGCGGCACCACGCCCAGGCTGGGCGCCGACAGGTCGTTGGTGTTCTGCTTGACGCCGTCGATCAGGATGAGCGTGTTGCTGGCGCCCGTGATGCCGAAGCCGCGCAGGTCGACGATGGCGTTGTCGCTGGAGCTGCTGGTGTTGATCAGGTTGATGCCGGCCTGCGTGGACAGCAGGTCCTGCATGGTGCGGGCGCTGCTGGCCGCGATGTCCTGGGCGGTGATCACCGAGATCGACACCGGCAGCGTGCGGCCGTCGGTGGGCACACGCTGGGCGGTGACGGTGATGCTGTCGAGTTCGGACGTGGCTGGAGCGGTTTGCTGGGCGGCGGCGATGGCCGGAGCGGAACAGAGCAGGGCGCCGGCGTAGCGCCGGATGGAGCGGGCTTTCATCTACATGACCTCGGTGCGGCCCGCGACCCCGCAGGCCATTCACGATGGGAAGGATGCCGGCGCGCCGGGCGGGCCGAAAGGCCGGGCGGCGGGAAACAGGCATCCTGACGAGCGAACAGGCCGGTATCGGGCTGCCATGGGCGCCAAGCGCGCATGGGGACCGTTGCGGGGGCAGCACAGGCTGGACTGGCAGGCAGCCGCGGCGGCCTTTTGGGCGGCGCGGCGCCGCGTGGGGCGTCTTCCTGTTTCCCGTTTATCTTTCGCTCGCGGCGGGCAAGTGTTGCGTCCTTGCCCAACCTGATGCGCCGAAAGCACCGGTTCGGGGCCGAAACTGTATCACCGTGAGGCGCGCGAAGGCCCATTTTGTTACGATCAGGGCTTGTTTTTTCGGCGTTTTTCGCGTTTTAGCCACATCCGCGCTGCCGTGGCCAACCTAATCCGGACCTGATCGTGTCGTATCCCCGCCTGCCGTACCCTCCCGAAGCCTATACCCGCGGCGGCGACTTTGCCCGCCTGCTGGGCAAGCGCATCCTGATCCTGGACGGCGCCATGGGCACCATGATCCAGCGCTACAAGCTGGGCGAAGCGGACTTCCGCGGCGAGCGCTTTGCCGATCACGGCAAGGACGTGAAGGGCAACAACGAACTGCTGTCGCTGGTGCGGCCCGATGTCATCTCGGAGATCCACCGCCAGTATCTGGACGCGGGCGCCGACGTCATCGAGACCAACACCTTTGGCGCCACCACGATTGCGCAGGGCGACTACGACCTGCCCGAACTGGCCTACGAGCTGAACCTGGTGTCGGCGCAACTGGCGCGCGAGGCCTGTGACGCCTACAGCACGCCCGACAAGCCGCGCTTCGTGGCCGGCGCGCTGGGCCCGCAGCCCAAGACGGCTTCCATTTCGCCGGACGTGAACGACCCGGGCGCCCGCAACGTCACGTTCGACGAGCTGCGCGTCGCTTACATCGAGCAGCTCAACGGCCTCTTGGACGGTGGCATCGACATCGTCCTGATCGAAACCATCTTCGACACGCTGAACGCGAAGGCCGCCATCTTCGCCACCGAGGAAGTGTTCGAGGAACGCGGCATCCGCCTGCCGGTGATGATCTCCGGCACGGTGACCGACGCGTCCGGCCGCATCCTGTCGGGCCAGACGGTCGAGGCCTTCTGGAACTCGGTGCGCCACGCGCGTCCCGTCACTGTCGGCCTGAACTGCGCGCTGGGCGCCGCGCTGATGCGCCCCTACGTGGCCGAACTGTCCAAGATCTGCGACACCTACGTCTGCGTGTATCCCAACGCCGGCCTGCCCAATCCCATGGCCGAAACCGGCTTTGACGAGACGCCGGCCGACACCTCGGCCCTGCTCGAGGAATTCGCGCGCGCGGGGCTGGTGAACATGTCGGGCGGCTGCTGCGGCACTACGCCGGACCACATCCGCGCGATCGCCGAGAAAGTGACGGTGCTGACGCCGCGCGTCGTGCCCGAGATCGCCGTCAAGACCCGCCTGTCGGGCCTGGAGCCGCTGAACATTGACGAAGACACGCTGTTCGTCAACGTGGGCGAACGCACCAACGTGACGGGCAGCAAGATGTTCGCCCGCCTGATCCGCGAAGAGAAATACGACGAGGCGCTGGCCGTGGCCCGCCAGCAGGTCGAAAACGGCGCGCAGATCATCGACATCAACATGGACGAGGCCATGCTGGATTCGGTGGCCTGCATGCACCGCTTCCTGAACCTGATCGCGTCCGAGCCCGACATCGCCCGCGTGCCGGTCATGATCGACAGCTCGAAGTGGGAAGTCATCGAGACCGGCCTGAAGTGCGTGCAGGGCAAGGCGGTCGTGAACTCGATCTCCATGAAGGAAGGGCTCGAGCCTTTCCGCCATCATGCGCGTCTGTGCCGCCGCTACGGCGCCGCGGTCGTGGTGATGGCGTTCGACGAACTGGGTCAGGCCGACACCCTGGAGCGCCGCAAGGAAATCTGCGGCCGCGCCTACAAGATCCTGGTCGAGGAAGAGGGCTTTCCGCCGGAAGACATCATCTTCGACCCGAACGTCTTCGCGGTCGCCACCGGCATCGACGAGCACAATCACTACGCCGTGGACTTCATCGAAGGCACGCGCTGGATCCGCGAGAACCTGCCGCATGCGCGCATCTCGGGCGGCGTGTCCAACGTCAGCTTCTCGTTCCGCGGCAACGAGCCGATGCGCGAGGCCATCCACACCGTGTTCCTGTATTACGCGGTCAAGGAAGGCATGACGATGGGCATCGTCAACGCCGGCCAGCTGGGCGTGTATGCCGATCTGGATGCCACGCTGCGCGACCTGGTGGAAGACGTGGTGCTGGACCGCCCCGAGCCCGTCGGCAAGACGGATCCCGCCGACGAGCGCACGCCCACCGAACGCCTGGTGCAGTTTGCCGACACCGTGAAGGGCAGCGGCGCCAAGAAGGAAGAAGACCTGGCCTGGCGCCAGGCCGAAGTCGAGCAGCGCCTGTCGCACGCGCTCGTCCACGGCATCACGGCCTTCATCGTGGAAGACACCGAAGAGGTGCGCCAGAAGATCGAAGCGCGCGGCGGCCGTCCCATTGAAGTGATCGAAGGCCCGCTGATGGACGGCATGAACGTCGTCGGCGACCTGTTCGGCGAAGGCAAGATGTTCCTGCCGCAGGTGGTGAAATCCGCCCGCGTCATGAAGCAGGCCGTGGCGCACCTGATTCCCTTCATCGAGGAAGAAAAGCGCCAGATCGCGGCTGCGGGCGGCGACGTGCGCGCCAAGGGCAAGATCGTCATCGCCACCGTGAAGGGCGACGTGCACGACATCGGCAAGAACATCGTGTCAGTGGTCCTGCAGTGCAACAACTTTGAAGTCGTGAACATGGGCGTGATGGTGCCCTGCGCGCAGATCCTGGAGAAGGCCAAGGAAGAGAACGCCGACATCGTCGGCCTGTCCGGCCTGATCACGCCCAGCCTGGAAGAGATGGCGTACGTGGCGTCCGAGATGCAGCGCGACGAGTATTTCCGCAGCCGCAAGGTGCCGCTGATGATCGGCGGCGCCACCACCAGCCGCGTGCACACCGCCGTCAAGATCGCCCCGAACTACGAAGGCCCGGTCATCTATGTGCCGGACGCCAGCCGGTCGGTGGGTGTGGCCACCAACCTGATGTCGGACCAGTCGGAAGCCTATCTGACGGAGTTGGCCGAGGAATACGAAGACGTGCGCCGCCGCCACGCCAACCGCAAGGCGACGCCGATCCTGCCGCTGGCCGAGGCGCGCGCCTCTCGTCCGGCCATCGACTGGGACAACTACACGCCGCCGCGCCCCAAGTTCATCGGCCGGCGCACCTTCAAGAGCTACGACCTGGCCGAGATCGCGAAGTACGTGGACTGGGGCCCGTTCTTCCAGACGTGGAGCCTATTCGGCCCGTACCCCGCCATCCTGCAGGACAAGGTGGTGGGCGAGCAGGCGCGCAAGGTCTTTGCCGACGGCCAGGCCATGATGAAGCGCATCGTCGAAGGCCGCTGGCTGACCGCCAACGGCGTCGTGGGCTTCTATCCGGCCAACAGCGTCAACGATGAAGATATCGAGGTCTACAAGGACGAGACGCGCAGCGAGGTGCTGTTCACGTACCGCAACCTGCGCCAGCAGGGCGCCAAGCGCGAAGGCGTCAGCAACAAGTCGCTGTCCGACTTCATTGCGCCCAAATCCAGCGGCAAGCTCGACTACATCGGTATGTTCGCCGTCACGGCCGGTCTGGGCATCGAGAAGAAGGAAGCGGAATTCGAGAAGGCGCTGGACGACTACTCCAGCATCATGCTCAAGTCGCTGGCGGACCGCCTGGCCGAAGCCTTTGCCGAATGCCTGCACGCGCGCGTGCGCCAGGACCTGTGGGGCTACGCGCCCGACGAGGCCCTGTCCAACGAGGACATGATTGCCGAGAAATACGTGGGTATCCGCCCGGCGCCTGGCTACCCTGCCTGCCCGGAACACGTCGTGAAGACCGACATGTTCCGCGTGCTGGACGGCGAGGACATCGGCATGATGCTGACGGACAGCTATGCCATGTACCCGGCGTCCAGCGTGTCGGGCTTTTACTTCAGCCACCCGCAGTCGCAATACTTCAACGTGGGCGTCATCGGCCAGGACCAGCTTGAGGACTACGCCCGCCGCAGCGGCCGCAGCATCGAAGACCTGAAGCGCACGCTGGCGCCCAACCTGGGCTGACGCGCCTAGCGCTGGGGCGCGGCGATGCGCCCCAGTATCTTCTCGATGGCCACGCCGATCGCGAGCACCTTGCGGTCCTCGCCCGGCAGGCCGTCGATCTCCAATCCCACTGGCAGACCTTGATTCGACAGCCCGGCCGGCACGCTCAGGCCGGGCAGGCCCGCGTTGCTGCCGGGATCCACGTTGCGCGCCAGACGCGCAAAGGTCTCGAAACTGCTGGCCTCGGGCGTGGCGGCGGGCGGCGGGACCGGCACGGTAGGAAATAGCAGGCCGTCCAGCGCGTGTTCCTTGAAGGCGCGGCGATAGACCTCGATGAGTTCGCGCCGGCCGCTTGCGATGGCGTGTTCGTACAGCGGCTGCAACGGCAGGATCTGGCCGTCCGGCGTGGGCAGCACGCCCGGCACGATCAGGTTGTCGAAGATGCCTTTCACGTCGGGGCTGGAGATCTGAGCGACCACCTCGTCAAAGCTGACGCCCACGTGATAGCGCGCCAGATAGGCCGTCAGGTCGGGCTTCTGCTCAAACAGGCATAGGGGCATGCCGACTGCCGCGTTGGCGTCGGGGAGGTCGGGCATGTCCAGGTCCACCAGCGTTACACCGGCCGTGCGCAGCTTGTTCAAGGCGGCTTCGGAAACCGCCTGCACCTCGTGATCGAGATCGGCCCAGAAATAGGTGGCCACGCCCAGGCGGATGCTGGCCGGCGACAGGGGCGCCAGCGGCTCGGTCTGGGCCGTGAGGATCGCATCCAGCAGCACGATGTCGGCCATGCCGTTGGCGATGGGGCCGGGTGTGTCGCGCGTGTGAGAAATGGGGGTGATGCCCGCGCCGTCGTACCGGCCCACGGTGGGACGAAAGCCTGCCGATCCGTTCACCGAGGCGGGCAGGCGCACCGACGCGCCGGTATCGGTGCCCAGCGCGGCCGGCGCCAGCCGCGCGCCCACCGCCGCGCCGCTGCCCGACGACGAGCCGCCAGCGATCAGGCGCGCGTCGTAGGCGTTGCGCGTGCCATCGCCATCCGGGCCGGGGAAGGCGGTGTTGAAGCCGGACACGCCGAACGCCAGTTCATGCATGTTGGTCTTGCCCAGGATGACGGCGCCGGCTTCGCGCAGCCGCTGCACGACGGGTGCATCTTCGGCGGGACGGAAGTCTTTTAGCGCCGGCGTCCCGGCCGTGTTCGGCAGCCCCGCGACGTGGATGTTGTCCTTGATTGCGATGGGCACGCCGCCCAGCGGGCCGTGGCCGGGCGCCGCATCGTAGGCGCGCGCCTGCGCCAGCGCGCCGTCGCGGTCGACGGTGATGAACGCATTCAGGTCCTGGCGGGCGCCGATGCGGTCCAGGCAGGCCTGGGTCAGCGCAACGCTGGTGAGGCGGCCCTCGCGGATGCGTGCCGCCGCCTCGGTGACGGTCAGGTCCGCCAGGTCGGCGGGCAAGGGCTGGTCGGTCGTGCTGGGCATGTCGCTTTTCCTTGGCTGTCGGTCGATCCGTATCTATACAGGGGCGGCGCGGGGGCTGTCGAGGGGCCTGTTCCGCCGCGAGTAGTGGAAAACCACGATGGCGCAAATTGGTGGACCAAATACGATTTGGTCAGACCAATTTGAGGCGCCATGACGTTGCAATCGCTTTCCAAGCCCGAAGTCTCCGCCGGCCGCATCGCGCCAGACCGCGGCTATCTGCGGCTGGCCGCGCAGATCCACGCGCTGGTGGCGCAGGGCGAATTCGCCGCGGGCCAGCGCCTGCCCGCCGAGCGCGCGCTGGCCGAGCGCTTCGACGTCAGCCGCACGTCCGTGCGCGAGGCCATCATTGCGCTGGAATTGCAGGGCGTGGTGGAAGTGCGCGGCGGATCGGGCATCTATGTCTGCGAACCGGACGCGAACCGTCCGTCCGCGATGCCGGAGGCGGGCGCCGGCCCCTTTGAGCTGCTGCGCGCGCGCTGCCTGATCGAATCCGAGATCGCCGCGCTGGCGGCCACCACCCGCACCGACGCAGACCTGGACCGCATCTTCGAGGCGCTGACGGCCATGCGCGACCGGATGACGGACAAGGACGCCAACGCCGAGGCCGACCGCCGCTTTCACCTGTGCATTGCCCAATCCACCGGCAACAGCGTGCTGCTGGCGACGGTGACGTCGATGTGGGATCAGGCCCGGGGTCCGATCTGGGAAAAAATGGAGCAGCATTTCCATACGCAGGCCTTGCGCCTGGCGTCGCAGGCCGATCATCAGCGCATCTTCGGCGCGCTGGTGGCCCGCGACACGCAGGAAGCGCGGCAGGCGATGCGCGAGCACCTGGAACGGGTGATCGGTGAATTTGCACAGGGGTGGCGCTGATGCTGAACTGCATGATCCACGGGGCGCAGGACCTGCGCCTGGACTCTTCGGCGCCGCAGCCGCTCGGACCGTCGCAGGTGCGCGTCGGCGTCAAGGCTGTCGGCATCTGCGGATCGGACCTGCATTACTACCGGCACGGCCGGGTGGGCGATTTTGTCATCCGTGAACCGCTGACGCCGGGCCACGAGGCGTCCGGGCAGGTGCTGGAGGTGGGCGCGGACGTGACGGCGGTCAAGCCCGGCGACCGAGTCGCGCTGGATCCGGCGCGCACCTGCGGCGTGTGCCGCTATTGCCGGCAGGGCGATTCCAATCATTGCGAGTCGGTGCATTTCTTCGGCAGCGCCAGCCGCTTTCCGCACATGCAGGGCGCGATGCGTGAAGAGGTGGTGGTGGACGAGCGGCAATGCGTGCCGGTGCCGGATTCGCTGTCGTTTGAGCTGGCGGCCTTTGGCGAGCCGCTGGCGGTCGCCCTGCATGCCGTGCGCAGCGCGGGGTCGCTGCTGGGCAAGACGGCCATGGTGGTGGGGGCGGGCCCCATCGGCGCGCTGATTCTGATGGCGGCGCGCCTGGCGGGCGCCAGCCGGGTCATCGTGGTGGACATCGTGGACCAGACGCTGGCGGCGTGCGCGCGGGTGGGCGCGTCGCAAACCATCAATGCGGCCGCAGATCCGGCCGCGCTGGACGCGCTGGCCGCGGGCAAGGGCACGGTGGACGTGTGCTTCGAGGCGTCGGGCAGTTATACGGGACTGGCGAGCTGCCTGCGCGCGGCGCGTCCGCGGGGCGTCGTCGTGACGGTGGGAACGCTGTCCGGCAGCAGCGCGGACTGCCCCTTCAACCAGATCATGGTCAAGAGCCTGTCGTGCATCGGCAGCTTCCGCTTCGTGGACGAATACGCGATGGCCGTCGATTGCCTGGCCCGCGGCCTGGTGGACGTGTCGCCGCTGCTGACGGCCGCGGTGCCCGTCGCGCGTGTGCACGACGCCTTTGCGCTGGCGGGTGATCGCAACCAGGCGATGAAAGTGATGGTGATGTTCTGATCCTGCGGCCGCCTCGTGCGGCCGTCCCTTTCCTGTAGCCGGAAGTCCAAGATGAAGATTACGAATGCACGCGTGATTGTCTGTTCTCCGGGCCGCAACTTCGTGACCCTGAAGATCGAAACCGACCAGGGCCTGACGGGCATTGGCGATGCGACGCTGAACGGGCGCGAGCTGGCGGTGGCCGCCTATCTGACCGAGCACGTCATCCCCTGCCTGATCGGGCGCGATGCGCATCAGATCGAGGATATCTGGCAGTACCTGTACAAGGGCGCTTACTGGCGGCGCGGGCCGGTCACGATGACCGCCATCGCCGGCGTGGACACCGCGCTGTGGGACCTGAAGGCCAAGGCCGCCGGCCTGCCTCTGTACCAGTTGCTTGGCGGCAAGAGCCGCAGCGGCGTGATGGTCTACGGCCACGCCAACGGCTCGGACATCGAGCACACCGTGGACGAGGTGCTGCGCTACGCCGACATGGGCTATCGCGCCATCCGCGCGCAAAGCGGCGTGCCGGGATTGGAAAAGGTGTACGGCGTGGGGCGCGGCACGTTGTTCTACGAGCCCGCCGACGCGGACCTGCCCAGCGAGCACGACTGGTCCACCGAAAAATACCTGCGCCACGCGCCGCAATTGTTCGACCGCATCCGCGACAAGCTGGGCTTCGAACACCATCTGCTGCACGACGTGCACCACCGGCTGACGCCCATCGAGGCCGCGCGGCTGGGCAAGTCGCTGGAGCCCTACAGCCTCTTCTGGATGGAAGACGCCACGCCCGCCGAGAACCAGGAGGCCTTTCGGCTGATCCGCCAGCACACCACCACGCCGCTGGCGGTGGGCGAAGTCTTCAACACCATCTGGGACTGCAAAGACCTGGTGCAGAACCAGCTCATCGACTACATCCGCACCACGGTTGTTCACGCGGGCGGCATTACGCACCTGCGGCGCATTGCCGACATGGCGTCGCTCTATCAGGTGCGCACCGGCTGCCATGGCGCCACGGACCTGTCGCCGGTCTGCATGGGCGCTGCGCTGCACTTTGACCTATGGGTGCCGAATTTCGGCATCCAGGAATACATGCGGCACACCGATGAAACCGACGCCGTCTTCCCGCACGCCTATACGTTCGAGCAGGGCATGCTGTATCCGGGCGAAGCGCCGGGCCACGGCGTCGACATCGACGAGAAACTGGCGGCGCGATATCCGTATCAGCGCGCCTATCTGCCCGTGAACCGGCTGCAGCACGACGGCACGCTATGGAACTGGTAGCCGATGGCGGCCGGCTGAACGCGGCCTCGCTGCACGGCCTGCCCGCGCAGGTGGCGCGTCCGGGTTATGACCGGGACGCGCTCGGCATCGGCATCGTGCATCTGGGCCTGGGCGCCTTCGTGCGCGCGCATCTGGCGGCGGTGAACGACGCGGCGATGCGCGCCGGGGCCGGGCCGGACTGGGGCATTTGCGGCGTCTCGCTGCGCCATGCCGACACGCGCGATGCGTTGGCGCCGCAGGACGGCCTGTATGCGTTGGCCCTGCGCGATGCCGATGGCAGCGGGGCGTCGCGGCAACGCTTGCGGGTCATCGGCAGCCTGCTTGAAACGCGGGTGGCGCCCGAGGATCCGCAAGCCGTGCTGGCGCGTATCGCCACGCCCGGCACTCGTATCGTCAGCATCACGGTCACCGAGAAGGGCTATTGCCACGATCCCGCCAGCGGCAGGCTGAATCTGGATCATCCCGATATCGTGCATGACCTTGCAAACCCGGCGGCGCCGCGCGGCGTCATCGGGTTCGTGGTGCACGGGTTGCAGCGCCGCCGCGCGGCGGGCCTGCCGGCAGTCACCGTCATGTCGCTGGATAACCTGCCGGCCAATGGCCGCCTGCTGCGGGCGCTGGTGGTGACGTTCGCGGCGCGCGTCGATCCCGCGCTGGCGGACTGGATTGCGTCGGCGTGCACGTTTCCCTGCTCGATGGTCGATCGCATCGTGCCCCGCACGACGGACGCCGATCGGCGGGAGATCGCTGCGGCGCTGGGCGTGCGGGACGCCTGGCCGGTGGTGGCCGAGCCCTATCTGGAATGGGTCGTCGAAGACCGGTTCGCGGCGGGCCGGCCGGACTGGACGGCGGGCGGCGCGCGCTTCGTGGCGGACGCCGCGCCGTTCGAGACGCTGAAGCTGCGCATGGTCAACGGCGCGCATTCCGCGCTGGCGTATCTGTCGGTGTTGGCGGGGTGGTCCACCGTCGACGAGGCGATGGCGCAGTCCGGCATGCGGCGGTTCCTGGGCGAGCTGATGCGTCAGGAGATCGAACCGACGCTGCCGCCGCTGCCGGGCCTGGATGTTGAGAAGTACCGGCAGGGGCTATTGCTGCGATTCGCCAATCCGGCGCTCAGGCACCAGACGCGGCAGATCGCGATGGATGGCTCGCAGAAGCTGCCGCAGCGGCTGCTGGACACCGTGCGCGACCGGCTGGCGGCGGGTGCGCCGATCCCAGGTCTTGCGTTGGCGGTGGCTGGGTGGCTTCTTTTCCTGCGTGGTCAGGATGAGGCCGGGCGCGTCTACGAGATTCAGGATCCGATGGCCGACGCGCTGGCGCATCGGTATGAACAGGCCGAACAGGCGGCGCGGCAGGCGGGCGAGGGACCCGCCGCGATGCTGGCGTGGGCAGGCGTCATGACGGGGTTTGAGCCGGTGTTCGGTGACCTGGGTCAGGAGCCGCGGTTCGTGCGGGTGGTGGGCGTGGCTGCGCAGCTGTTGCGCAGCCTGGGTGTGGCGGGCGCCTTGTCCGCGATGTATCGGGCGTCGGCGGGCTGATTCAGCCCGGCTTTTTCACCACGATCGTCGCTGTGTCGCTCGTGAAGGAGGCATCCTCGCGCACCTCGAAATGCGCGCGCACGACGTCCGGCGCGATACCGAACATATGGCGCAGCGCCGCGACCAGCGTGTCGGGCGTGCGCATCCGCGTGACCCACGACTGGAATTCCAGCGGCAGGCGGCGCGGGGCCAGTTCCTGCAGCGTGAAGCCGGCCTCGGTCAGCATGCGGGTCCATTCGGCCACCGAGTAATCGCGCACGTGCGAGGTGTCGCGGAGCACTTCGATGGTCTGCAACCAGGTGTCGAGCAGCGGTTCACCCGGCGACACCACGTCGGCGAACACGGCGATGCCGCCCGGCTTGAGCACGCGGAAGGCTTCGCGCAGGCCGCGTCCGGCGTCTTGCCAGTGGTGCGTGGAATAGCGCGACATCACCAGGTCGAATTCGCCGTCGCCGAACGGCAGGTATTCGGCCTTGCCCTGACAGGTGACCAGATTGGCGAGCCCGCGCTTGGCGGCTTCGGCCGCGACCACGTCCAGCATCTGCTGCGACAAGTCGTAAGCGGTCACATGCGCGACCTTCGGCGCCACGTGAAAGCTCACGTGCCCGCCGCCACAGCCCAGGTCCAGCACGCGCGCGTCCGAATGCTGGCTGGCGATGGCGGCCATCTGCAGCAGGTCTTCGCCCTGGGCGTGGACGGCGCTGGTCAGGTAGGCGGCGGCGCGGGGGCTGAATTGGCGGTCGACGGCGGCGTCGTGAGAGCTGGCGGTCATGAGGGGTCCTTGTGTCGGGAAGGCTGTTGGATGCGGTCTGGATTGCTGCGGTTTTTGTTGCCGGGCATCCTTTCGGGATTGCGAAAGGATGCAGGCGCTAAGATAGGCGGGCTCGTATACACGTACAAGCCCATTACTCATCCTGGTATGACCACTTCCCCCCAGCCACTCACCTCCGGCCACGAAGGCTCTCATCTACGCCGCCACGCGTTGGGCGAATTCGTGCGCAGCGCGCGGTCGCGCATCACGCCGCAGATGGCTGGCCTGCCCGAGGGATCGCGCCGCCGCACGCCCGGCCTGCGGCGTGAAGAGGTGGCGCAGCTTTGCGGCATCAGCGTCACCTGGTACACGTGGATCGAGCAGGGGCGCGAGGTCTCGGTGTCGCCATCGGTGTGGTCGCGCATCGCGGGCGTGCTGCAACTGGCGCGGGCGGAACGCGCATACCTCTTCGACCTTGCCGATTGCGCCGACCCGCAGCACGCCCGCGACGACGCCGGCGGCACGCCGGGCCCACTGCAGGAATGCGTGAACGCGATCAATGCGCCGGCCTATGTGCTGGACCGCGCCTGGAACGTGCTGGCCTGTAACGCGCCGCTTGTCGACCTGTTCGACCACTGGCCCGAGCGCGACCCCGAGCCCAACCTTCTGCGCTACATCTTCCTGGACCCCGCCGCGCGCGAGCTGGTGGTCGACTGGGACCAACGCGCCCGCCGCGTGGTGGCCGAATTCCGCGCCGACGCCGGCGCGCACCTGGACGAACCCGCGGTGCTGGCACTGCTCGACAGCCTTAGCCGGCAAAGCGTGGTCTTCTCGCACTGGTGGACGCGGCACGCGGTGGTCGAACGCGAAGGCGGCCTGCGCGAATTCCAGCACCCGCAACGCGGCAAGCTGGCGTACCAGCAGATCACGTTCCGCCTGGCGACGCACCCGGATCTGAAACTGGTGATGCTGCTGAGCGGGGCGGGTGTCTGACACCGGTCAGACCTGCCCCAAACGCTACGCCGCGTTTTCCTCGCCGAACAGGCTGTCCTGCATCCCGGCATCCACCAGCCCTTGCAGCAGCTTCTTGACCGGCGCAGGCAGCGCCATCGTCCCCAGCTTGTCCGCCGGCACCCAGCGCTCCGGGAGCGCCGGTTCGCGCAGGGCGACCGCGCGTACCGGCACCAGCCACGGGCGGATGTGCAGGCGGTAATGCGTGAATGTGTGGGCGAAGGCAGCCAGTTCGAAGCGCTGCTCCGGTTCCAGCCCCAAAGCGCGTGATGCGCTGTCGGGGTCGCCTGCCGCGTCGAACTCCGGCAGGCTCCACAGCCCGCCCCAGATGCCCGGTTCGGGACGCTGCTGCAGCAGGAAAGCGCCCTTGTGCCGTAGCACCAACATACAGGTCTCGCGCTCGGGAATCGCCTTGCGCACCTTGGGCGTGGGCAGCTCTGCCTGACGCCCCTCGCGGCGGGCGACGCAGGTCTCTGCCACCGGGCATCTGTCGCAGGCGGGCTTGCCGCGCGTGCAAAGCGTGGCGCCCAGGTCCATCAACCCCTGCGTGTAGGCCGCCATGTCCAGTCCGGGCGCGGCATCCACCTGCGCATGCGCCAGCGCCCAGAGACGCTGCTCGACTTCACGCTTGGCGGGGTCGCCCGCAATGCCGAAGTGGCGTGTGAATACGCGCTTGACGTTGCCGTCCAGAATCGGCGAGCGCTCGCCGTTCGAGAACGCGGCAATGGCCGCAGCGGTCGACCGGCCGATACCCGGCAGCGTGGCGATGGCCTCGGCGGTGGGCGGAAAGCGGCCGTCCCAGTCGCGCACGATTTCCTGAGCGCAGCGGTGCAGGTTGCGGGCGCGGGCGTAGTAGCCCAGGCCGGCCCAGTACGGCATCACGTCTTCCTGCGAGGCGGCGGCCAGTGCCGCGACGTCCGGAAAGCGTTGCAGGAAACGCTCGTAATAGGGGATGACGGTCGCCACCTGCGTCTGCTGCAGCATGATTTCAGAAAGCCAGATCCGGTAGGGATCCCGGGTGTTCTGCCAGGGGAGATCGTGGCGGCCATGCTGGCGCTGCCAGGCGACGATGCGAGGGGCGAAGTCCATGCCGGCAATTATCGCATCGCCCTATTGCCCGCCTGGGAGCCAGGAGTTACAACCGAAAGGACTAACGCCAGCCGGCCCCGTTTTTTTCGGGCAGCGGGCGCGGCAAGCGCGATTCCGCCCGCAGAGGCGCGAACGCATCAGGACTTCACTTTCACGGCCCTTGTTGGCCCGCGTGCGTTCTGGCTAGAGGCGCGCGAAGCTGGTGGGGGCATCCGATGTTGGAGTAGACATGAATGCCCCCCTTACGCCCGCCGTCCGCGCGGCGCTTGAGTCCGTCCAGCTCGACGACAAATACACCCTGCAATCCGGCCGCGCGTGGATGAGCGGCATCCATGCGCTGGTGCGGCTGCCCATGATGCAGCGCGTGCGCGATGCGCAGGCGGGGCTGAACACGGCGGGATTCGTGTCGGGGTATCGGGGCTCGCCGCTGGGCGGCGTCGACCAGAACATGTGGAAGGCCGCCGCCCATCTGAAGGCGCATCACGTCGAATTCCAACCCGGCATCAACGAAGACCTGGCCGCCACGGCGGTGTGGGGCTCGCAGCAGGTGAACCTCTTTCCGGGCGCGAAGTACGACGGCGTGTTCGGCATGTGGTACGGCAAGGGACCGGGCGTGGACCGCTGCGGGGACGTCTTCAAGCATGCCAACGCGGCCGGAACCGCGCGCCACGGCGGCGTGCTGGTGGTGGCGGGCGACGACCACCCCGCCAAGTCCTCGACCCTGCCGCACCAGAGCGATCACATCCTGAAGGCCTGCATGATTCCTGCGCTGTTTCCCGCCAGCGTGCAGGAAGTGCTGGATTACGGCCTGCATGGCTGGGCGATGAGCCGCTACGCGGGCGTGTGGGTGGGCATGAAGTGCATCACCGACATCGTGGAGGTGTCGGCGTCGGTCGACGTGGACCCCCATCGCGTGCGCATCGTGCTGCCCGAGGATTTCCAACTGCCGCCGGACGGCCTGAACATCCGGCTGCCCGACACGCCGTTGCAGCAGGAGGCGCGGCTGCTGGACTACAAGCTGTACGCCGCGCTGGCCTATGCGCGCGCCAACGGGCTGAACCGCGAGCTCTGGGAGGTGCCGCAGCGCGATGCGCGCTTCGGCATCATGACGTCCGGCAAGGCGTATCTGGACACACGCCAGGCGTTGTCGGACCTGGGCCTGTCCGAAGACGTGTGCCGGCGTATCGGCCTGCGCCTATTCAAGGTGGGCATGGTGTGGCCGCTGGAGTCCGCCGGGACGCAGCGGTTCGCCGAAGGGCTGGACGAGATCCTGGTCGTGGAGGAAAAGCGCCAGGTGCTGGAGTATCAGCTGAAGGAGGAACTGTTCAGCTGGATCGGCAGCGGCAAGAAGATTCCACGCGTGGTGGGCAAGTTCGACGACAAGGACGGCGGCGAGTGGTCCGTGCCGCAAGGCAACTGGCTGCTGCCGGCGCACTACGAGTTCTCGCCCGCGATGGTCGCCAAGGCCATCGCGGCGCGCCTGTTGCGTTTCGCGTTGCCGGACGACGTGCGCGCCGGCATCGAGGCGCGGGTGGAATTCATCCGCGCGCGCGAAGCGGCGCTGGCGCGCCCGCGCGTGATCGAAGAACGCAAGCCCTGGTTCTGTTCGGGCTGTCCGCACAATACGTCGACACGCCTGCCGGAAGGTTCGCGCGGCATGGCGGGCATCGGCTGCCATTACATGGTGCGCTGGATGGACCGCAGCACCGACGTCTTCACGCAGATGGGCGGCGAGGGCGTGCCGTGGCTGGGGCAGGCGCCGTTCACCGAGGAAAAACACGTCTTCGCGAACCTGGGCGACGGGACCTACTTTCATTCGGGGCTGCTGGCGATCCGCGCGGCCGTGGCCGCCAAGGCGCCCATCACGTACAAGATCCTGTTCAACGACGCGGTGGCGATGACGGGCGGGCAGCCGGTGGACGGCCCCATCAGCGTGCCGATGATCACTCGCCAGGTGGCGGCCGAGGGCATCGAGAAGATCGTGGTGGTGACGGACGATCCCGGCAAGTACGTGGACGTGTCCGACCTGGCGCCGGGCGTGCCGGTTCGGCATCGCGACGAGCTGGACGCCGTGATGCGCGAGCTGCGCGAGCATCCCGGCGTGTCGGTGCTGATCTACGACCAGACCTGCGCGACTGAGAAGCGCCGCCGCCGCAAACGCAACGCCTATCCGGACCCGGCGCGTCGCGTGGTCATCAATGAACGCGTGTGCGAGGGCTGCGGCGATTGCTCGTCGAGGTCGAACTGTCTGTCGGTGGAACCGCTGGAGACGGAGTTCGGGCGCAAGCGCAAGATCAACCAGTCGAGCTGCAACAAGGACTTCTCCTGTCTGAAGGGCTTTTGCCCGAGTCTGGTGACGGTAGAGGGCGGCAAGCTGAAGAAGCCGCCTGCGCTGGCGCAATCGGGCGGCGTGCCGGACGAGGATGTGCCGGCGCCCCGTGTGCGTAGTCTGGATGTGCCTTATGGCATCTTCATCGCGGGGGTGGGCGGCACGGGCGTGGTGACGATCGGGCAGTTGCTGGGCATGGCGGCGCATCTGGAGGGCAAGGGCTGTTCGGTGCTGGACATGGCGGGGCTGGCGCAAAAGGGTGGCGCGGTGTTTTCGCACGTGGTGCTGGCGGGCACGCCGGATCATCTGCTGAACACGCGGGTGGCGATGGGCGAGGCAGATCTGCTGCTGGCGGGCGACTTGGTGGTGGCGACGAGCGCGGAGGCGATGGCTCGCGTGAGTCCGGGGCGCACGCACGTGCTGCTGAACAGCGACACGGCGCCGACCGCGGCGTTCGTGTCGAACCCGGGCTGGACATTGCCGGGCGCCAACCTGACGGCGGATCTGCAGAGCGCGTGCGGCAAGGACAACCTGGACGCGGTGGATGCGGCGGCGATGGCGGTGGTGCTGCTGGGCGATGCGATCTATTCGAATCCGCTGATGATGGGCTACGCGTTTCAAAAGGGCTGGATACCGCTGTCGCGCGCGGCGCTGTTGCGGGCGATCGAGCTGAACGGCCAGCAGGTGTCGAACAATCTTGCGGCCTTTGCGTGGGGACGGCGCGCGGCGCACGAGCCGGCGGCGGTGGCGCGCTTGATGGCCAATGGCGGGGTGCCGGCCGCGCAGCCGGAAGACATCATCGAAATCACGCGGCCGCGGGTGGCGAGTCCAGTGGTGGATCTAAAGAAGCCGGCGGGTGAATTGGCACAGATGGTGGCGGTGCGCAAGGCGTTCCTGACGCAGTATCAGAACGCTGACTATGCCAAACAGTACACGGATCTGGTGGACAAGGTGACGCACGCGGAGCGGGAGGCTACGGGCACGAGCCGGCTGACGGTGGCGGTGGCGCGGTATTACTTCAAGCTGATGGCTTACAAGGACGAGTACGAGGTGGCTCGGTTGTATTCGGATGGGGAGTTTTTAAAGCGGGTGGGCGAGCAGTTCGAGGGGGACTGGAAGCTGCGCTTTCATCTGGCGCCGCCGGTGTTGGCGCGGCGGGATAAGGATGGGCATCTGGTGAAGCGGTCTTATGGGCCGGGGATGCTGAAGGTGTTTCGGGTGCTGGCAAGGATGCGGTTCTTGCGGGGGTCTCGGTTTGATCCGTTCGGGTATACGAAGGAGCGGCGGGCGGAGCGGGAGTTGATCCGGGAGTATCGGGCGACGATGACGGCGATTCTGGGGAAGTTGAATCGCGGGAATCTGGATAAGGCGGTGGCGTTGGCTAGCGTACCCGAGGAGATTCGCGGGTATGGGCACGTGAAGGAGGCGTCGATGGTGCGGGCTGAGGCGATGCGGGAGGAGTTGTTGAAGGGGTTTACTGCGAGGGTGGTGGCGATTGGGGTTCGGGCGGCTTGATGATGCTTTATGGGTATTGCCGCAGGGTGAGTTCTTGAGACGACCAGTGCCGCGTGTTATTGCTCGAGAGTGAGTTCTTGAGGCGACCAGTGCCGCGTTTTTGCTCGAGAGTGAGTTCTTGAGGCGCGCGGTGTGGCGGTATTGCGGCGAGTTGAATTCTTGAGACGCCCGGCGCGTCGTGGGCCTGGGGTGGGTGGGGCTACGATTGCGGTCCGGAGCCTTCGCTCCGGACTGCCCCGTGCTCATCCTCGTTGCCGCCTGCGGCGGCTGCCTTCGGATTCCGCCGGGCGCATCTACACGCCCCGCCCACCCCAGGCCCACGCCGCACCGGGCTCTACTGTTGAATCTCTACGGGCGTTGGGGCGGATTGGGTTCTTGAGGTTCTTGCACGCATTCGTCTGGGAGAGAAGCAGCTTGCGATGCCCGTCACCGTTCGGCCGCGCGGGCGGCCTCCGGTGACTTACGCGGCGTCTTGCGTCGTGGCGATGACGCTTCGCGAGTGGCTGCTTCTGCTCCAGGTGTCTGACACCCTGGTGAGATTCGCTTCATGCGATGACGCTTCGCGAGTGGCTGCTTCTGCTCCAGGTGTCTGACACCCTGGTGAGATTCGCTTCATGCCTAGTGCGTCTCCCAAGGGTGTCAGACACCGGCAGCGGCAGACGCTCTCGCCAGGTTCAGGCACAGACGGCATTAACCGTCCATTGGACTCCAGTGCCCGATGGGCGGCAGCAATTCGGCCGCGCGGGCGGCTTCCGGTGACTTACGCGGTGTCTTACGTCGTGGCGATGACGCTTCGCGTGTGGCTGCTTCTGCCCCAGGTGTCTGACACCCTGGTGAGATTCGCTTCATTCCTAGTGCGTCTCCCAAGGGTGTCAGACACCGGCAGCGGCAGACGCTCTCCAAGGGTGTCAGACACCGGCAGCGGCCGACGCTCTCGCCAGGTTCAGGCACAGACGGCATTAACCGTCCATTGAACTCCAGTGCCCGATGGGCGGCAGCAATTCGGCGGCGCGGGCGGCTTCCGGTGACTTACGCGGCGTCTTGCGTCGTGGCGATGACGCTTCGCGAGTGGCTGCTTCTGCTCCAGGTGTCTGACACCCTGGTGAGATTCGCTTCATGCCTAGTGCGTCTCCCAAGGGTGTCAGACACCGNATTGGACTCCAGTGCCCGATGGGCGGCAGCAATTCGGCCGCGCGGGCGGCTTCCGGTGACTTACGCGGCGTCTTGCGTCGTGGCGATGACGCTTCGCGAGTGGCTGCTTCTGCTCCAGGTGTCTGACACCCTGGTGAGATTCGCTTCATGCCTAGTGCGTCTCCCAAGGGTGTCAGACACCGCCGGCAAGCCAATAACCGACGCCTTACTTCGTCACGCCAGCCGACCAGCCCTTCGACAACTCCACAGCCTGCCGCCACCGCTTCATCCGCGCATCCCGCACGGATTGGGGCCAGGAGGGCGTGAAGGTGCGTTCGGCCTGCCACTTCGATGCAAATTCTTCCTGACCCGACCAGAAGCCCACGGCCAAGCCAGCGAGGCCCGCTGCGCCGAGAGCAGTGGATTCGGGGACCCGCGGACGCACAACCGGAACGCCCAGAATGTCAGCCTGCATCTGCATCAGCAAATCGTTGCGGGCAGCGCCGCCATCGACGCGCAATTCCGTCAAAGCGATGCCGCTGTCCGCGTTCATGCACGTCAGCAGTTCGGCGCTTTGCAGGGCGATGGATTCCAGCGTGGCACGTGCGATGTGGGCGCGTGTGGTGCCGCGAGTCAGGCCAACAAGGGTGCCGCGCGCGTAGGGATCCCAGTGGGGGGCGCCCAGGCCGGCGAAGGCCGGGACCATGAACACGTCGTCGGTGTCCGAGACGCTGGCGGCCAGGGATTCGATTTCTTCTGAACGCTGGATGATGCCCAATCCGTCGCGCAGCCACTGGACCGCAGCGCCCGCCACGAAGACGCCGCCCTCCAGCATGTAGGTCGGTTTCCATTTGTCCTGGCCGGGTTGGGGCAGGCCCCAGCCGACGGTGGACAGCAGGTTGTTGCGCGATTCAACGGGCTTGTCGCCCACGTTCATCAGCATGAAGCAGCCGGTGCCGTAGGTGTTCTTGGCCATGCCGGGCGTGAAGCAGGCTTGGCCGAAGGTGGCGGCCTGCTGGTCGCCCGCCACGCCCGCGATGGGCACGGAGCCGCCCAGCCATTCGGGGAGAGCGTCGCCAACGATGGCGCTGCTGGGCGCGATCTGCGGCAGGACGCTGCGCGGGATGTTGAGCAGCGCCAGGATGTCGTCGTTCCAGTCCTGCGTGTGCAGGTCGAACAGCATCGTGCGCGAAGCGTTGCTGGGGTCGGTGCTGTGGACAGCGCCGCCGGTCAGTTGCCAGATCAGCCACGTGTCGACGGTGCCGAAGGCCAGTTCGCCGCGTTCGGCCAGGCGGCGTGCGCCGGGCACGTGGTCCAGCAGCCAGGCCAGCTTGGTGCCGGAAAAGTAGGCGTCGACGACCAGACCCGTGCGCGCCTGCAGGAAGTCGCCGTGGCCGTCCTGGCGGAGCTGGTCGCACATCGGGGCGGTGCGGCGGTCCTGCCAGACGATGGCGCGGGCCAGTGGACGGCCGGTCGAGCGTTCCCAGATGAGCGTGGTCTCGCGCTGGTTGGTGATGCCGATGGCGGCGATGTCGGCGGCTGCCGCGCCGGCGTTGCGCAGGGCTTCGCGGGCGACGTCGAGCTGGCTGTGCCAGATCTCGTTGGCATCGTGCTCGACCCAACCCGGACGCGGATAGTGCTGGCGGAATTCACGTTGGCCCACGCCGCGGACCACGCCGTCGCGGTCGAACACGATGGCTCGGGAGCTGGTCGTGCCCTGGTCCAGGGCTAGGACAAATTCATTCGTCGTCACTGTTTTTCGCGCCGTTCAGGTGAGCCCCGGCCAGCGGGTCGAGGCGTCTAAAGGAGAAAGTCGATGCCATGCACAGCAGGCCGATGACGATGAAGCCGGCAACTACGTCGCTGACGGCCAAGGTTTCGGCGCCGCGCAACGACATGCTGATGTTCAGCGTGACCGCGGCCACCCCGACGCCCAGCGTGATGCCCAGTTGCTGGGCCATGGCCGAAAAGCTGCTGGCGCGGCTCATCTTGGCGGGCGGGATGTCGGCATAGGTTAGCGTATTTACCCCCGTGAACTGCAACGACCGGAAGAAGCCGCCCACCAGCAGGATGGCGATCATCAGCCAGACGGGCGTGGCCGGGTTGAAGGCGCCGCAGACGATGATGAAACCGCCCGTCAGCACCGCGTTCAGGGTCAGCACGCGCCGAAAGCCGAAACGCTGGACGATGGGCGTGGCGACGAATTTCATCAGCAGCGCGCCGGCGGCGCTGGCGAAGGTGATGAGACCGGCCGAGAACGGCGAAAGCCCAAAGCCCACCTGCAGCAGCATGGCCAGGAGGAACGGCGTGGCGCCGACCGCGAAGCGGCACAAGTTGCCGCCCAGCGTGGAGATGGCGAAGGTGGGAATCCGCATCAGGGACAGGTCGATGATGGGATGTTCGGTGCGCCGCGCGTGCACCCCGTACAGCAGTCCGCACACGATGCCCACGGCGATGAGGCCGAGCAGCATGGGCAGCGGCATCACGTCGCGGCCGATGGCCTCGAAGCCGGTGACCAGCGTGGCCAGGCAGCCGGCGCTAAGCAGAAAGCCGACCCAGTCGAGCCGCGGCGTGCCGGTCTCGCGGATTTCCGTGACATACCGCAGCACCAGAAAAATGCCCAGGAACCCGATCGGGATGTTGATCAGGAAGATCCAGTGCCACGACATGTACGTGACCATGAAACCGCCCAGCGGCGGTCCGATCACCGGGCCAAGCAGCGCCGGGATCGACAGGAAGGACATGGCTTTCAGCAGATCCTGCTTGGGGACGGTGCGCAACAGGATGATCCGCCCCACGGGCACCATCATGGCGCCCGCCATGCCCTGGACGATCCGGGCCAGAACGAGCTGCGGCAGGTCCTGCGAAATGGCGCAGGCGACGGAGCTGAGGGTGAACAGGCCGATTGCGGTAATGAATACGCGCCGGGCGCCGTAGCGGTCGGCCGCCCAGCCGCTGATCGGCACGAAAACGGCGACTGCCAACAGGTACGAGGTGATGGCCACGTTGAGCCGCACCGGGGTGGATCCCAGGGCCCGGGCCATGGCGGGCAGGGCGGTCGCCACGACCGTGGCGTCCAGCATCTGCATGAACAGCGCGCACCCGACGATGAAGGGAATCATGCGCGCCGCGCGCACAGCATCCGGGGTTGAGGGGGGAGCGGGATTGGCTGCGGCGGCGGATTCTGCGGGCATGTCGGACGGCTGCGGTGGAAGCCTGACGATTGTAACGCCGGGGATTCGGCCGCCGTGAAGTAAACTCGAGACATCTGCAACCTAATGAAATTGGCGTCATGGCGACCAACTACGAATCCGAGATCACCCAGTTCCTCAAGGACTTCAAGAAATCCCACCCTGGCACCGAAGAGCGCCAGCGCGAGGGACGCGCCCGCCTCTGGGACAAACCGCAGGATCAAGAGCTGCTCGAAGGCTTCCGCGCGGCACGCGTGGCGCAAAGGCCGTACGTGTATCAGGCCGACTGATACCTTTGCGGCAAACATGGTCCAGAACCCCTCGGTGCCAGGCGATGCCCTGGCCAAGCTAGTGGCACCGTCCGTCGACAGCACGCCCGACACCATCGATAGCGTGGCGTTTGCGCGTCTGTATGGCGAACCGCTGTTCCAGATGCCGACGGACCTGTACATCCCGCCCGATGCGCTGGAAGTCTTTCTCGAAGCTTTCGAAGGGCCGCTGGACCTGCTGCTTTACCTGATCCGCAAGCAGAACTTCAACGTTCTGGACATTCCCATGGCGGATGTCACGCGGCAGTACCTGTCGTATGTGGATCAGATCCGCATCACCAACCTCGAACTGGCCGCCGAATACCTCCTGATGGCGGCCATGCTCATCGAGATCAAGTCGCGCATGCTGCTGCCGGTCAAGAAGACCTACACCGGCGAAGAGCCCGAAGATCCCCGCGCCGAACTGGTCCGCCGCCTGCTCGAATACGAGCAGATGAAGCTGGCCGCCCAGAAACTGGACAAGATGCCGCAGCTGGGCCGCGACTTCGTCAGCAGCCAGGCTGTGGCCGACCTCAGCGTCGAGCGCGCGCTGCCCGACGTCAGCGTGGACGACCTGCGCGCGGCCTGGGCCGACATCATGAAGCGGGCCAAGCTGAACCAGCACCACCACATCACGCGCGAGCAACTGTCTGTGCGCGATCACATGACGCACATCCTGCGCCGGTTGAACGACGTGCGTTTCATGGAATTCGGCGACCTCTTCATGGAGCGCGTCCGCGAGGGCGCGCCCGCCGCGGTCGTCGTCGTGCATTTCATTGCCATGCTCGAACTGGCGCGCGAATCGCTGTTGGAGATCACGCAGGCGGAGCCGTATGCGCCCATCTACGTGCGCCTGGCCTACACCAGCGTGGCGGCCGTCGCGGCCTGATCCTGACCGGGCTCGCGCCCACTCCGGAGATTCCCTTGAAAGTCGTACACACCATCCAGGAATTGCGCGATCACCTGCGCGGACAGAACCGCGTGTCGTTCGTGCCCACCATGGGCAACCTGCATGAAGGCCATCTGTCGCTGATGAAGCTGGCGCGCCAGCATGGCGATCCCGTGGTGGCCAGCATCTTCGTGAACCGCCTGCAGTTCGGCCCGAACGAGGATTTCGACCAGTATCCGCGCACCCTGGCCGCCGACATCGAAAAGCTCGAAGCGGCGCGCGACGTCTATGTGCTGTTCGCGCCCAACGAGCGCGAGATGTACCCCGAGCCGCAGAATTTCCGCATCCAGCCGCCCGATGATCTGGGCGACATCCTGGAAGGCGAATTCCGTCCCGGCTTTTTCGCCGGCGTCAGCACCGTCGTGCTGAAGCTGTTCTCCTGCGTGCAGCCGCGCGTGGCGGTGTTCGGCAAGAAGGACTACCAGCAGCTCATGGTGGTGCGCAACATGTGCCGCCAGTTCCAGTTGCCCGTCGAGGTGCTGGCGCACGAAACCGTGCGCGCGGCCGACGGACTGGCGCTGTCCTCGCGCAACCGCTACCTGACTGACGCCGAGCGCGCCGAGGCGCCGGCGCTGTACGCCGAGCTGCAGGAGATCGGCCGCCGCCTGGCCCAGGGCGAACGCGATGCCGCCGCGCTGGAAAACGAGGCAGTCCAGCGGCTGACGCAGCGCGGCTGGCAGGTCGACTACGTGGCCCTGCGCCGCCAGCGCGATCTGAACCGCCCCGAGGCCGCCGACTTGCAGGCGGGCGAACCTGTCGTGGTGCTGGCCGCCGCCAAGCTGGGCGCCACGCGCCTGATCGACAACCTGGAATTGGTCTATACGGCCTGAAGCGGGGCGGGGATGGGCGGTCGATACGGGGCGCTTGATGCGAGGCGTTTTCATCAGCCCCTATCAGAATTGCTAGCTTACGGCGGCCCGGCCGGCGGGGCAGACTGTTTGCAATCCTATATTGCAAACGAGCTTCCATGCCCTTTCCTCACCCCGAACTCGACGCCGCCCTTTCATCCCTGACCGCCCGCGAACGCCAGATCGTCGAATACGTGGCGGCAGGGCGCGCCAACAAGGTCATCGCCATCGACCTGGGCATTTCCCTGCGCACCGTGGAGGCCCACCGCGCCCGCATCTTCGCCAAGCTCGGCGCGCGCAATGCCATGCAGCTCGCCTGCCGGCTGTGCGCCCATGGGCAGTCCGGCGCATCGCCCGTCCCCGGGGCAAGCTGGCCGTCCCGCAACATGCCGCCTCCCGTCCGGCCCGGCCCACAGCCACAGGTATTGCACGAGCCCGCCAGTGAGTACGGCGATTGCCCGGCAAAGCCCGAGGTTCCTCCTTGATGGCGATCCGACGGCCGGCCAAAGAATTCGGGCCTGACGAACAAGGTGTTCGTCAGGCCCGGGAAGGGTGCGGCGGCGTTGCGTGCAGCGGCGTTGTTTCCGGCAGCGATCAAACGCCGCAGGCGGACACCCGAACGATCAGGGGCACTTGGGCGCCGCGGCGCTGGCCAGTTCGTCGATCGGGTCCAGATCCGGCTGGCGGGTCAGGTTGTAGTTCAGGTTGGGCGTCTGGCCGCCAATGGAGCGCACGCGCAGCACGTTGTTGGCCGCGACCAGGAATTCCACGCGGACATTGCCTTGGCCGTCCATCAGGATGACGCGCGGCGGGCGTTCGTCGGTGGCGTCCCAGCAGCCTTGCTCGGAAACCGGCGGACCCTTCTTGGGATCGTTGTCCAGGTAGGCGGTGCGGCCGCGCCAACGGCCATTGGGCGCCAGCGTCAGCGTCACGCGCTGGGCGGTGCACTGCATGGCAGGCGAAAAACACGGCAGCGTGCCCATGTAGGTTTGCGGCTGCGGCACCAGGCTGTGGGTGATGCCGTTGGCCGCCGGGGCGGGTGCCGCGGGGGCGGGCGCCGAGCTGCCCGAGCCACCTTCGGCGCCTTCCGGCACGGCTTGGCCGTCTTCGGTGGTCTGGCCGGCGGCAACGGCCTGCTGGTTTTGGTTCTGTTGGCGGCGTGCGTCAGGCTTGAGCTCGATCTGCACTTGCGACGGGGCGCGGATGACAGTGCGGTAGCCGGCGCCCGACCCTTGGTACTGCGCGTCGGTCACGGTGCTTTCGGGCGGCAGGTCGTAATAGCCTTCGGCTTTCTGCTTGGCGCATCCGGTTGCGGCGATCACGGTGCCCGCTAGCAGCAGCCCCATGACGCTGAGTTTGCGGGAGCGGGAAACGTTGTCTACGCGCGCGGCCATGGCAGCTTATCCGTGAATTGAGTCTGTCTCCGATTTTACGCACTTATGCGAAGATTCGATACGTTCCCCTTAGCCGTTCCCGGGCATCCGGGCACTTTATGCACAAATTACGACAGCGCCGCGTGCGGCGCTTCATTCATTGCGCCATCGCCCGCCAGTCGGATGGGCTGGCGCGCCCGGGCCAAAAGGGGCGGTGACGCCGATGTGGCAAGTCTTTGATCTACCCCTGGGCGTCTTCGTCGGCGTGGCGGCGCTGGCCGGGCTGTTCGCCGGCAACTGGTTGACGGTGCTGACGCATCGGCTGCCGCGCATGATGGAGCGCGAATGGCAGGCGCAGTGCCTGGACGCCGCCGGCAAGCCGCGGCCCGTGGGCCACTATGGCCTGCTGGCGCCGGCCTCGCACTGTCCCGCCTGCGAGGCGCCCATCGAAAGAATGGCTCGGATTCCCGTGCTCGGCTGGTTGCTGCTGCGCGGCCGGTGCGCGGCCTGCCACGCGCCCATCGGCTGGCGCTATCCCGTCATCGAACTCCTGACCTGCGCGCTGTTCGCGGCCTGCGCGCTGCGCTTTGGCGCGACGCCGATCGCGGTGGCGGCCATGGGCCTGTCGGCCATGCTGGTGGCGCTGGCATGGATCGACTTCGAAACGACGCTGCTGCCCGACGTCCTGACCCAGCCCCTGGTGTGGGCGGGCCTGCTCGTGAACCTGTTCGACGCGTTCACCAGTGTGCAGACGGCTGTGGTTGGCGCGGTGGCCGGTTATCTGTTCCTGTGGGTTATCTTTCATGTGTTCCGCCTGTTGACCGGGCGCGAAGGCATGGGGCAGGGCGACTTCAAGCTGCTGGCCGCGCTAGGTGCGTGGTTCGGCGTCGAGGCCTTGCCGATGCTGCTGCTCAGCGCGTCGCTGGTGGGTGTGCTGATCGGCGGGGCGCTGACGCTCATGGGCCGCGCCAGCCGCGGCCAGCCCTTGCCCTTCGGCCCGTATCTGGCACTGGCCGGGCTGGTCATGCTACTGCTGGGCGGCGAGCAAGGCCTGTTGCCGTTCATGAATTAGGCGCCGCACCCCGCAACGCCTATCAAGCAAGACACAAAGGAAAGGCAGCATGTTCAACATTGGTCTGACGGGCGGCATCGGCTCGGGCAAGTCCCGCGTGGCGGACATGCTGGCGGAGTGGGGCGCGGCGTTGGTCGACACCGACGAGATCGCGCGCTCTCTCACCGCCGCCGGCGGCGCCGCGATGCCCGCGATCGAACGCGAATTCGGACCGCAGGCCTTGACGCCCGACGGCGCCCTGGACCGCGCGTGGATGCGCACGCAGGCATTCGCCGATCCGCAGGTGCGGCGGCGGCTGGAAGCGGTGCTGCATCCAGCCATCGGCCGCGAAACGGAACGCCAGGCCGCGGCCGCGCGCGGATCGTATCTGGTCTTTGTGGTGCCGCTATTGGTTGAGTCCCTGGACCGTTGGCGAGACCGCGTGGATCGTATCTGCGTGGTCGATTGCGATCCCGAAACGCAGGTGGCTCGCGTGCAGCAGCGCAGCGGGCTGACGGAGCAGGACATCAGGCGTATCATGGCGGCACAGGCTGCGCGGGCACGCCGGTTGGAGGTCGCGGACGACGTCATACTCAACGACGCAACGACAACGCCGGAACAGTTGCGCGCGCGGGCGTTGACCTTGCATGACCGCTGGCTGGCGCTGGCGACCACCACGGGCCGGTAAGCCAGCGGCGGCCGGCACCCCTGAAAATTCTTGGCCCGCCGGCCAACCACTTGATAGGGCCTGTAAAAAAGCGTGATTGTGTACGAATATCCCTTCAACGAGCGCATCCGTGCTTATCTGCGGCTGGAATACCTGTTCGACAGGCTCTTCTTCTTTGTTCGCGAAGGGGACTCACGCCAGCATCAGGTTGCCGTTACCTCCCTATTCGATCTGCTCGACGCGTGCGAACGCACCGACGTGAAAGGCGCGGTCCTGCAAGACCTCGAACGCCAGCGCCTTGCGCTGGTGGGGCTGCGCGATCATCCGGGCGTTGCGCAGGATGCGCTGGAAGGCATGCTGCGCGAAATGGAAAAGGTGGCCAGCGCGCTGGCCCCCCTGGGCAAGACCGGCCAGTCGCTGCGCGAAAACGAATGGCTGACCAGCCTGCGCGGCCGCCTGTCGGTGCCCGGCAGCGCCACGCAGGTCGACATGCCTTCGTACTATGCCTGGCAGAACAAGCCCGAAGCCGCGCGCTGCGCGGACCTGCAGGCCTGGGTTACGCCTTTCATTCCCCTCTACGACGGCCTGACCCTGGCGCTGCGCCTGTTGCGCGAGTCCGGGCGCAAAACCGACATCGTGGCCGAGCAGGGCGCCTATCAGCAGATGCTGGGCGGCAAGCAGTTCCAGCTTTTGCGCGTCTGGGTGGACCCCACTCATGGTGTCTTTCCCGAGATCAGCGCCAATAAGTACATGATCTGGATACGTTTTTCCACCCAGGACGGGGAATTCAAGCCCCAGCAGGTGGCCCGCGACGTGTCATTCCAGATGACCCTGTGCAGCGCTTAGGCTGAAGTTACGCAGGGTTTCGCTGCCCGGATTCCTGTTGCGGGTCGTTTCAGCATGACGGTCATCAGGGCCGAAACCGGGACGGTCTAGTAGACAATACGGCTTTCCTTCCGAGTGTGCCGGAACCGTCTCCATGTCCGATAGCCGTCCTGTATCCCCAACCTCCCGCTGGAGCCGTCGCCGTGTGGTCGGCTTGGGTCTGCTGCTCCTCGTCGTGGCGGCGATCGCGTGGTTGGTGCTCCGGCCCTCGGCCAAACAGGGCGGTCCGGGGGGACGGGCCGGCGGCCGGCCTCCCATGGCAGCCATGGCCAACCTGCCCGTGCCGGTGCGGATTGCCACCGCCGCCCAGCAGGACATCGACATCTTCCTGCGCTCGCTCGGCACCGTCACCGCCTACAACACCGTCACCGTCCGAAGCCGCGTCAGCGGCGAACTGGTCGACGTCGCCTTCCAGGAAGGCCAGCAGGTCAAGGCCGGCGACCTGCTCGCGCAGGTGGATCCGCGCGCATTCCAGGTGGCCCTGGACCAGGCGCGCGGCACGCAGATGCAGAACCTTGCCCAGCTTGAAAACGCCCGCCGCGACCTGCAACGCTACCAGGCCCTCTTCAAGCAGGATTCCATTGCCCGTCAGCAGGTCGACACGCAGGCCGCGCTGGTGCGCCAGTACGAAGGCACGGTCAAGAGCGACCAGGCCAATGTCGACAATGCCAAGCTGCAGCTCGACTACGCGCGCATCACCGCGCCGATCAGCGGCCGCCTGGGTCTGCGCCAGGTCGACCGCGGCAATCTGGTGTCCAGCTCGGACACCAACGGTCTTGTCGTCATCACCCAGACCCAGCCGATTTCCGTCGTCTTCACCCTGCCCGAAACGCAACTGCCCGAAGTGCGCGCCGAACTTGCCGCTGGCAAGACGCTGACGGTCGACGCCTATGACCGCGCCGATACCCGCCGCATTGCAACCGGCAAGCTCGAGACGCTGGACAACCAGATCGACGTCGCCACCGGCACGCTCAAGCTCAAGGCCCGGTTCGACAACGCCGACGATGCCCTTTTCCCCAACCAGTTCGTCAACGTGCGTCTGCACGTGCTGACCCGCAAGGACGTGACCGCCATTCCGACGGCTGCGGTCCAGCAGGGCTCGGCCGGCGCGTTCGTCTTCCTGGTGCAGGACGACAACACGATCGCGGTGCGCCAGGTGAAGCTGGGCGCCATCAACAGCGGCATGGTCGCCGTCAACGAGGGCTTGAAGCCGGGCGACCGCGTCGTCACCGAAGGCACCGACCGCCTGCGCGCCGGCGCCAAGGTCGAAATCCTGGGCGGCGCCGAAGTCATTCCCGCCACCCGCGACAAGACGCTCGGCGCGGGGGCGCCGGCCGGCACCACGCCCGCGTCCAAGTAAGCCGAGAACGCCGTGAGCCCGTCGCGCCTCTTCATTCTGCGCCCCGTGGCCACCACCCTGTCGATGGTGGCCATCCTGATCGCGGGCCTCATCGCCTACCGTTTCCTGCCGGTTTCCGCGCTGCCCGAGGTCGACTACCCGACCATCCAGGTCGTGACGCTGTACCCCGGGGCCAGCCCCGACGTCATGACGTCGCTGGTCACATCGCCCTTGGAGCGGCAGTTCGGCCAGATGCCCGGCCTGAACCAGATGTCGTCCACCAGTTCGGGCGGCGCCTCGGTCATCACCCTGCAATTCAACCTGACGTTGCCGCTGGACGTGGCCGAGCAGCAAGTGCAGGCGGCCATCAACGCCGCCTCGAACCTGCTGCCGTCCGACCTGCCGGTGCCGCCCACGTATAACAAGGTCAACCCGGCCGACGCGGCGGTGCTGACGCTGGCGATCACGTCGCCCACCATGCCGCTGCCGCAGGTGCGCGACCTGGTCGATACGCGCGTGGCGCAGCGGCTGTCGCAGATTCCGGGCGTGGGCCTGGTCAGCGTGGCGGGCGGGCAGCGGCCAGCGGTGCGGGTCCAGGTGAATCCGCAGGCGCTCGCGGCCAACGGCCTGTCGCTGTCGGACCTGCGCACCGCCATTGTCGGCGCCAACGTCAACCAGCCCAAGGGCAACCTCGACGGCCCGCAGCGTTCCACCACCATCAACGCCAACGACCAGCTCAAGTCGCCCACCGACTACAACAGCCTGATCATCGCGTACAAGAACGGCGCGCCGCTGCGGCTGGCCGACGTCGCTCGCGCGGTCGAAGGCGCCGAAGACACCCGCCAGGCCGCGTGGGCCGGCGACAAGCCCGCCATCCTGCTGAACATTCAGCGCCAGCCCGGCGCCAACGTGATCGACGTGGTCGACCGCATCCAGGCGCTGATGCCGCAATTGCGCGCGGCGCTGCCCGCCACACTGGACGTGGCGGTGGTGTCGGATCGCACCCAGACCATCCGCGATTCCGTCGCCGACGTGCAGTTTGAAATGCTGCTGGCCGTCGGGCTGGTGGTCATGGTCACGTTCATCTTCCTGCGCAGCATGACGGCCACGCTGATTCCCAGCGTCGTCGTGCCGCTGTCGCTGGTGGGCACGTTCGGGATCATGTATCTGTCCGGGTTCTCGATCAACAACCTGACGCTGATGGCGCTGACCATCGCCACGGGCTTCGTCGTGGACGACGCCATCGTCATGATCGAAAACATCGCCCGTCACATCGAAGAAGGCGAGAAGCCGATGCAGGCCGCGCTGAAAGGCGCGTCGCAGATCGGCTTCACGCTGATCTCGCTGACCTTGTCGCTGATTGCCGTGCTGATCCCGCTGCTGTTCATGACGGAAGTCGTGGGCCGGCTGTTCCGCGAGTTCGCGATCACGCTGGCGGTGGCCATTCTGATCTCGCTGGTGGTGTCACTGACGCTGACCCCGATGATGTGCGCGCGCCTGCTGCGCGCCGAATTCGAGACCAAGCACGGACGCTTTCATCAGGCCACGGGCGCCTTCATCGACCGCATCATCGCCGGCTACGACCGCATGCTGCAGGTTGTGCTGCGCCATCAGACGCTGACGCTGATCGTGGCGGTAGCCACCTTTGCGCTGACCGTGCTGCTGTACCTGGTGGTGCCCAAGGGCTTCTTTCCGCAGCAGGATACCGGCCTCATCCAGGCCATCACGCAGGCGCCGCAGTCCATCTCGTTTACCGCCATGTCCGAGCGCCAGCAGGCGGCGGCCCGGCTGGTGCTGGAAGATCCCGACGTGCAGGCCGTGTCGTCCTTCATCGGCGTGGACGGCAGCAACGCCACGCTCAGCGCCGGCCGCATGCAGATTTCGCTCAAGCCGCAGGCCGAACGAAATGGCGACCTGCGCACGGTGATGGCGCGCCTGCAAGAGAACCTGAACAAGCAGGACGGCCTGATTGTCTACATGCAGCCGGTGCAGGACCTGACCATCGAAGACCGCGTCAGCCGCACGCAGTACCAGATGACGCTGTCCAACCCCGACCTGAAGGTGCTGAGCGAATGGACGCCCAAGCTGGTCGACCGCCTGCGCGCCGTGCCGGGCCTGATGGACGTGGCCGACGACCTGCAGGACGATGGCCTGCAGACGTGGGTGGAAATCGACCGCGATGCGGCCTCGCGCCTGGGCATCACCGCCGCCGTCATTGACGAGACGCTGTACAACGCCTTCGGCCAGCGGCTGATCTCCACGATCTTCACGCAGTCCAACCAGTACCGCGTGGTGCTCGAAGTCCTGCCGCAGTTCCAGATGTCGCCCGCCGCGCTGGGACAGCTCCACGTGCCCACATCCACGGGCGCTCAGGTGCCGCTGTCTTCCGTTGCGCACATCAGCGAAGGCCGGACGGTGCTGGCCGTGAACCGGCTCGACCAGTTCCCCATGGTGACGGTGTCGTTCAATCTGGCGCCCGGCGCCTCGCTGTCCGACGCTGTCGAGAACATCAAGGCGGCCGAGGCCGAGATCGGCATGCCGTCCGGGGTCGAAACACGCTTCCAGGGCGCGGCGCTGGCGTTCCAGAATTCGCTGTCCAGCACGCTGTGGCTGATTCTGGCGGCCGTGGTCACGATGTACATCGTGCTGGGCGTGCTCTATGAAAGCTATATCCACCCGATCACCATCCTGTCCACGTTGCCGTCCGCGGGGGTGGGCGCGTTGCTGGCGCTGCTGATCAGCGGCACCGAACTGGACATGATCGGCATCATCGGGATCATCTTGCTGATCGGCATCGTCAAGAAGAACGCGATCATGATGATCGACTTCGCGCTGGATGCCGAACGCAAGCGGGGCCTGGCGCCGCGCGAGGCCATCCACGAGGCCGCGCTGCTGCGGTTCCGGCCCATCCTGATGACCACGCTGGCTGCACTGTTCGGCGCCCTGCCGCTGATGCTGTCCACCGGCACGGGCGCTGAACTGCGCCAGCCGCTGGGCCTGGTGATGGTGGGCGGCCTGCTGCTGTCGCAGGTGCTGACGCTGTTCACCACGCCGGTCATCTACCTGATGTTCGATCGCATGTCCCGCCGTTGGCGCGGCGCGGGTGCGCCGTCCGCCGGAGACGCGCGATGATCCTGTCGGCCCCCTTCATCGTCCGGCCGGTGGCGACCACGCTGCTGAGCCTGGCGGTCGTGATGGCCGGCATGCTTGCGTTCTTTCTGTTGCCCGTGGCGCCGCTGCCGCAGGTAGACATCCCCACCATCTCCGTGTCGGCCAGCCTGCCGGGCGCCAGTCCCGAGACCATGGCCTCCAGCGTCGCCACGCCGCTGGAGCGGTCGCTGGGCAGCATCGCGGGCGTCACCGAAATGACCTCGCGCAGCTCGCAGGGCTCCACCCGCATCACGCTGCAGTTCGACCTGTCGCGCGACATCAACGGCGCGGCGCGCGACGTGCAGGCCGCGATCAACGCGGCGCGTTCGCTCTTGCCGACTGGCCTGCGCAGCAATCCCACCTATAACAAGTCCAATCCGTCGGACGCGCCGATCATGACGCTGGCGCTGACGTCCGACACGCTCAGCCAGGGCCAGTTGTACGACCTGGCCTCCACCATCGTGGCGCAGAAGCTGTCGCAGGTGGACGGCGTGGGCGAGGTCACGGTGGGCGGCAGCTCGCTGCCCGCGGTGCGCGTCACCGTGCTGCCCGGCGCGCTGGCCAACCAGGGCGTGTCGCTGGACGAACTGCGCGCCACGCTGGCCAACGCCAATGCCAACCGGCCCAAGGGCGTACTGGAAAACGACCGCTACCATTGGCAGATCATGGTCAGCGACCAGCTCAGCCGGGCCGAGGAGTACCGGCCGCTGATCGTCGCCTGGCGCGACGGCCGGCCGGTGCGCGTGTCCGACGTGGCCAAGGTGGAGGACTCGGTCGAAGACCTGTACCAGACCGGCTTCTTCAACGACCGCAACGCCATCCTGATGGTCGTGCGGCGGCAGGCGGACGCCAACATCATCGAAGCCGTGGACGCCGTGCGTGCGCAGCTTCCGGTGCTGCAGGCGCTGATGCCCGCCGACGTCACCATGACGGTCGCGCAGGACCGCACGCCCAGCATCCGCGCGTCGCTGCACGAAGCCGAGCTGACGCTCATCATCGCCGTCGGGCTGGTGGTGCTGGTGGTGCTGCTGTTCCTGCGGCGCTGGCGCGCGGCCATCATTCCCAGCGTCGCGGTGCCGGTGTCGCTGATCGGCACGTTCTGCATCATGTATATGTGCGGCTACACGCTGAACACCATCTCGCTGATGGCGCTGATCGTTGCCACGGGTTTCGTGGTGGACGACGCGATCGTGGTGCTGGAAAACATCATGCGCCACGTCGAAAACGGCATGTCGCCGATGCGCGCCGCGCTGCGCGGCTCGCGAGAGGTCGGCTTCACGGTGCTGTCGATGAGCCTGTCGCTGGTGGCCGTGTTCATTCCCATCCTGCTGATGGGCGGGGTGGTCGGACGCCTGTTCCGCGAGTTCGCCGTCACCCTGTCTGCGTCCATCCTGGTGTCGCTGGTGGTGTCGCTGACGCTCACGCCCATGATGTGCGCACGCCTGCTGCGGCCCGAACCCAAGGACCCCAAGCCGCCCGGCCGGCTGGCACGTTGGACCGAACGAGGCTTCCAGTCCATGCAAGACGGCTACCGCCGTTCGCTGAGCTGGGCGCTGGCGCACGGGCGCCTGATGATGCTGACGCTGGCGATCGCCGTGGGCCTGAACGTCTATCTGTACACCGTGGTGCCCAAGGGCTTTTTCCCGCAGCAGGACACGGGCCAGTTGCTGGGATTTTTCCGCGTCGACCAGGGCACGTCGTTCCAGGCCACGTTGCCCAAGCTCGAAGCGCTGCGCAAGGTCGTGCTGGACGATCCGGCCGTGCAAAGCATGACCGGTTATGCGGGCGGGCGCGGCGGCAGCAACAGCAGCTTCATGCAGATCCAGCTCAAGCCGCTGGGCGAGCGCAAGGTTTCCGCCGACGTGGTCATCAACCGCCTGCGCGCCAAGCTGCAGAACATGCCCGGCGCGCGATTGTTCCTGGTGTCGCAGCAGGACATCCGCATCGGCGGCCGCCAAAGCCAGGGTTCGTACGACTACACCCTGATGTCCGGCGACCTGCAATTGCTGCGCACCTGGATGCCCAAGGTGCAGCAGGCGATGGCCAAGATTCCGGAGATCACCGACGTGGACGCCGACGTCGAGGACCGAGGCCGCGAGATCAACCTGGTCATCGACCGCGAAGCCGCGACGCGGCTGGGCATCAGCATGGCCACCATCTCCACGGTGCTGAACAACTCGTTCAGCCAGCGCCAGGTGTCGGTCATGTACGGGCCGCTCAATCAGTATCACGTGGTGCTGGGCGTGGACCCGAAGTTCGCGCAGGACATCGAATCGCTGCGTCAGGTCGAGGTCATCACGGCGGACGGCGCCCGCGTGCCGCTGTCGGCGTTCACCAAACTTGAAAATGCCAACGCGCCGCTCAGCGTGAGTCACCAGGGCCTTTTCGTAGCCGACACCATCTCGTTCAGCCTCGCGCCCGGCGTGTCGTTGGGGCAGGCAACCACCGCAATCGACAATGCCGTCGCGCGCCTGGGCCTGCCGTCCGATCAGATCCAGGCCGGCTTTCAGGGCACTGCCGCCGCGTTGCAGCAGACGCTGGCGCAGCAACCCTGGCTGATCCTGGCCGCGCTGGTGACCATGTACATCGTGCTGGGCATTTTGTACGAAAGCTTCATCCACCCGCTCACCATTCTGTCCACGCTGCCGTCGGCGGGGCTGGGCGCGCTGCTTGCCCTGCTGCTGGTGCGCCATGATTTCACGCTGATCGCGCTGATCGGGGTATTTCTCTTGATCGGCATCGTCAAGAAGAACGCGATCATGATGGTGGATTTTGCGCTCGACGCCCAACGCCACCATGGCATGTCGCCGCGCGACGCCATCTTTCAGGCATGCCTCACGCGGTTCCGCCCCATCATGATGACGACGATGGCGGCCATCTTTGGCGCGCTGCCGCTGGTGCTGGCGACGGGCGCCGGCGTCGAGATGCGCCAGCCGCTTGGCATTACCATCGTGGGCGGCCTGGTCCTGAGCCAGATCCTTACGCTGTACACCACGCCCGTGGTCTATCTTTATCTGGACCGCTTCCGCCTGTGGGCCGCGCGCCGGCGCGCCTCGCGGGGCGGGAATTCCGCTTCCATAGAACACACATGATCCGTACCAAGCCGTTTTCCTCCGCCTCTCTTCCCCGCGCCGCGGCCTCGCTGGCGCTGTGTGCGCTGCTGGGCGCCTGCGCGGTCGGACCCGACTATCAGCGCCCCGCGCTGGACGTTGGCGCGGCCTACAAGGAAGGCCAGGTCGAGGTGCCCGGCTGGAAGCCGGCCCAGCCGCGTGACGACGCCGACCGGGGCGCGTGGTGGAAGGTCTACGACGACGCCACGCTGGACGGCCTGCTGGTTCAGCTGAACACGTCGAACCAGACCATCGCGCAGGCCGAGGCGAATTATCGCCAGGCGCTGGGCCTGGTGCGCGGCGCGCGTTCGGGGTTCTATCCGACGGTGGGCGCGGGGGCGGGCATGAGCCGCGCGGGTAGCGGCGGGCAAAGCGGTTCGTCGACGGGTTCGGGCAGCAACGTGTCCAATCAGTATTCGCTGACCGGCAGCGTGAGCTGGGAGCTGGACGTCTGGGGCAGGGTGCGCCGCAGCGTCGAATCGTCCGAAGCCAGCGCCGCCGCCAGTCTGGCCGACCTGGGCGCAACCCGCCTGAGCGCGCAGGCTGCGCTGGTGCAGACCTACCTGCAACTGCGCGTGCTGGACGAACAGAAGCGCCTGCTCGACGCCACCGTGGCCGCGTACGAAAAGTCGTTGAAGCTTACGCAGAACCGCTATGAAGTCGGCGTCGCGGGCCAGGCCGATGTGGCGGTCGCGCGCACGCAGCTTGAAAGCACGCGCGCGCAGTCCATCGACCTGGATTGGCAGCGAGGCCAATACGAGCACGCGATCGCGGTGCTGATGGGCCAGGCGCCTTCGCAGTTCAGCCTGCCGCCCGCAGTGTTCACATTGCGGCTGCCGCAGATTCCGGTGGGCCTGCCGTCCGAGTTGCTCGAGCGCCGTCCCGACGTCGCCGCCGCCGAACGCCGCGCCGCGGCCGCCAATGCGCAGATCGGTGTGGCCCAGGCTGCGTGGTTCCCCAGCCTGACGCTGTCGGCCGACGGCGGTTTCCGTAATGGTGAATTCGCCGAACTGCTGACGGCGCCTGCGCGCTTCTGGTCGCTGGGTCCGGCGCTGGCGCTGACGATCTTCGACGGCGGCGCGCGCGAGGCCCAGGTCGAGCAGGCGCGCGCTTCGTACGACTCGCAGGCGGCGGCCTATCGCCAGGCAGCGTTGACCGGTCTGCGCGAGGTCGAGGACTACCTGATCCAGCTTCGCGTGATGGAGCAGGAACAGATCGTGCAGCGTCGCGCGCTGGAATCGGCGCGCGAATCGCTGCGGCTTATCCAGAACCAGTATCAGGCGGGTTTGGTCGACTACCTGAGCGTGGCCGTGGTCGACGCCACCGCGCTCAGCAGCGAGCGCAATGCCTTGAGCCTCATGGGTAGCCGGCTGGTGGCCAGCGTTAATCTGATCGTCGCGCTGGGCGGCGGCTGGGAAGGGCTGCCGGTCGAGACGGCCAGCGCCGCGCCTGCAAGCCCAGCGTCCGCAAATGCAGCGCCTACAACCCCACCGCGTTCAGATCCGGCCGCTGGCGGTGCCATTCGGTGACCGCTTGGAAGGCAATGCCGATCCGGCCCAGCGCGCCTTCCGCGTTGGGTTTGCCCAGCAACTGCACGCCTAGCGGCAGGCCGTCGTTGGTAAAGCCCGCGGGCAGCGCCAGCCCGGCTGCGTTCATGTAGTTCCCGGGTCGGGTAAACGCCGCAAGCGGGGTGGCCGCTTCGTCCACATCGGCCAACTGACGCGCGCCGAACGGGGCGCAGGGCGTGAGGACGGCGTCGAACTCCTGCATCCAGTCCAGCCAGTCGCGGCGCGCTTGCGCATGGGCCTGCAGCGCCGAGATGTAATCGGCGGCCGAGATGCCCTTGCCCGACAACACGCGGGCGCGCACATACTGGCCGATGGGCTTGGCGGCGTCCTCGATGTAGCCTCGGTGCAAGGCATAGGCTTCGGCGGCGATGATCTGGCCGTTGCGGTGCATCATCTCGCGAAAGTCGAAGGGCAGCGGCGTCTCGGCCACGTCCGCGCCCAGCGCGGCCAGCACGCGGCGCGCGTCGTCCAGCGCGGACAGCGCGTCGGCCTCCACCGCGATGGGATGCTGCGCAATCGGCATCACCGCGATGCGCACGCCGCGCAGCGGCTGCGCGCCGCCGGCCGGCTCGCGGTAGTCGAAGGCCGGGATGCCGAACGTCAATGGGTCCTGGATGTCGTGGCCGGCCATCAGCCCAGTCAGCAGCATCGCGTCGCGCGCATCGCGCGTCAGCGGGCCCAAGGTGTCCAGCGTGGTCGACAGCGCCACCGCGCCGTGCAGGCTGATCAGGCCGCGCGTGGTTTTCAGGCCCGTAATGCCGTTCAGCGCCGCCGGAATCCGGATCGAACCGCCGGTGTCCGAGCCCAAGGCGGCCGGAGCCAGTCCAGCCGCGACGGCCACGCCGGAGCCGCTGGATGAGCCGCCGGGCACCCGCGCGCGCTCCAGATCCCAGGGGTTGCGCGGCGTGCCCATGACCGGGTTCGTGCCCCAGCCGCCGAAGGCGAATTCCACCATGTGGGTCTTGCCCAGCATCACCATGCCCGCGTCCAGCAGCCGCGTGACCGCCGTGGCGGTGACGCCGCTGCGGCGTTCGCGCCAGGCCTCGGACCCCGCCGTGGTGATCTGGCCCTGGATGTCGCACAAATCCTTGACCGCCACCGGCACGCCGTCCAGCGGGCTGAGCAGCCCGTAGCCCGCGCGCCGGCGGGCGTCGGCGGATTCGGCCAGCCGCAACGCGCCCGCGTTGTCCACGCTGACAAAGGCGCCCAGCGTGGGATTTGCCCGGTCAATGCGGTCCAGGAAGTGGCGCGTCAATTCCACCGAGCTGTAGCGGCCCTGCGCCAGGCCGTCTGCCAGATCGGCCAAGGTGGCAAATGCGATGTCAGACATGAGTTTCCTTGATGCCATGCCATGCGTCTGTCCGCCAGACGCATGCAACCCCGTCCGCGTGATGGCGGCCGGTCACGGCATGTAGGGTGCATCGGCGCGCGGGTTTGGTCTATGCGCGCTTTCCCGGCCGGATCAAAAACAAAACGGCCCATGCGAGGCATGGGCCGTTTTATTCTGATCCGGGTGGCGAACCAAAGTCGCCAGACGACCGGCCATGCGTCAGAGCACGCCGCGGATCCCGGCGATGCCGTGCGCGCCGTGGCGCAAGGCCTGCGAGACGGTCTGGGTGGACTGGCCGCCCAGCGCGAACACCGGAATACCCGCATCGCGATTGCCTTCGACAAAACCTTGCCAGCCCAGCGTTGGCGCGCCGGGATGGCTGGGCGTGTCCAGCACGGGCCCCAGCACGGCGAAGTCCGCGCCCAGTTCGCGGGCATGGACGACCTGGGCGTTGTCATGCGCGGACGCGCCGACCAGCGCGTTGCGCGGCAATTCAGGACGGGCGGTCAGGCGCAGGGCGTCTGCCGTGCGCAGGTGCACGCCGTCGGCTTCCTTCCACCAGGCAATGGGATGGATGCTGTTGACCAGCACGCGCGCACCGGCGGCGCGGCAGCGCTTGATGACCTGTTGCAGCACCTCGTGCAGCGAACTGGCGCCCACGCCATCGGGCCATTGCGGTTCACGGAACTGCACGAGCTTCACGCCGCGCGCCAGCGCGGCTTCCAGGCGGCCGAGGAACGGCGCGATGCCCGCGCGCGAGCCAATGGCGCTGATGCCGTAGGTGGTGGGCAGTTGCAGCCAGCGCAACGGAGGCAGGGTGGCGGGCAGCAGGTCGCCCACCGAGGCCGCATTGGCCGGATCCACCCATTCCAGACGCTGGTTTTCCAGGCTTTGCGGCTCGCCTTCCCAGGCCGTGACATGGCAGAACGCTAGGCGTACCGTGGTGTGCGGATAGGCATGCACGTACGTGACCCACGGGCGCGACTGCGTGACACGGATGCCGATCTCTTCCTGGAGTTCGCGGGCCAGCGCCTGCAGCACGGTCTCGCCGGGTTCGAGCTTGCCGCCGGGAAGCTCCCACCAGCCGGACCACGGCTTGCCTTCGGGCCGCTGGCCCAGCAGCAGCTTGCCGTCAGGGCGCAGGATCAAGCCGGCGGCGACGTCGACGATTTTTTCAGACATGGCGGGCCGCCCAGTCGCGCGCGAACTGATACGCCACGCGGCCCGAACGCGAGCCGCGTTCGATGGTCCATTGCAGCGCCTCGGTGCGCGAGGGTTCAATGTGCGGTTCGGGGCAGCCCAGCTCGCGCAGCCAGTGGTACACGATGTCCAGGTAGTCGTCCTGCTTGAACGGGTAGAACGACAGCCACAGCCCGAAGCGCTCGGACAGCGAGATCTTTTCCTCGACGGTTTCGCCGGGGTGGATTTCGCCGTCGGGCTGGTGCTTGGCCTGCAGGTTTTCGCTCATGTATTCCGGCATCAGATGGCGCCGGTTGGACGTGGCGTAGATCAGCACGTTGTCGCCCGAGGCCGACACCGAGCCATCCAACACCGATTTGAGCGCCTTGTAGCCGGCCTCGCCTTCCTCGAAGGATAGGTCGTCGCAGAACACGATGAAGCGCTCGGGCCGCGACGCCACCAGTTCGACGATGTCGGCCAGGTCGCCGAGGTCGGACTTGTCGACTTCGATGAGCCGCAGGCCGCGGTCGCCGTAGGCGGCCAGCATGGCTTTGACCAGCGAGCTCTTGCCGGTGCCGCGCGCGCCGGTCATGAGCACGTTGTTGGCGGGCTTCTTTTCCAGGAACTGCAGCGTGTTGCGGTCGATGGTGGCCTTCTGGCGCTCGATGTGCTGCAGGTCCTGCATGTCGATGCGCGCCACGTGGCGCACGGCATCCAGCCAGCCGCGCGCGCCGCGCTTGCGCCAGCGGAACGCGTGGGCGGTCCAGTCGATGTCGGGCGGGGCGGGAGGCAGGAAGGCCTCCAGCTGCGCCAGCACGCGTTCGGCGCGCTGGATCAGCGTGGTGAACTCGGTAGCCGTCATGGGGTCAGGAGCGGTAGTCGGCGTTGATCGACACGTACTCGTGCGAGAAATCGCAGGTGTAGACCGTGTCGCTGACCTGGCCGCGGCCCAGCGCGATGCGCACCGAGATTTCGGCCTGCTTCATCACGCGCTGGCCGTCGGCTTCCTGGTAGTCGGGATTGCGGCCGCCGTTCTTGGCGACCAGCACGTCGTCGAGCCACAGGCGGATGTTGGACACGTCCAGGTCGTCGATGCCGGCGTAGCCGACGGCGGCCAGGATGCGGCCCAGGTTGGGGTCGGACGCGAAGAACGCGGTCTTGACCAGCGGCGAGTGCGCCACGGCGTACGCGACCTTCAGGGCCTCTTCGGTGGTGCCTGCTTCTTCGACGCGGATCGTCATGAACTTGGTGGCGCCTTCGGCGTCGCGCACGATCTTGGTGGCCAGTTCCAGCGCGGCGGCGGTCAGGGCGTCGCGCACGGCGGCGTAGGCGGCGTCGGATTCGCTGTTGACGTTGACGCCCGACTTGCCGGTGGCGGCAATGATGAAGGAGTCATTGGTCGACGTGTCGCCGTCGACCGTGATGCGGTTGAACGAGGCATCGGCGATTTCCACGGCCAGCTTGCGCAGGAGCGGCTGGGCGATGCCGGCGTCGGTGGCCAGGAAGCTGAGCATCGTGGCCATGTTGGGACGGATCATGCCGGCGCCCTTGCTGATGCCGGTGAAGGTGACGGTCTTGCCGTCGATCTGCACCTTGGCGGACGAAATCTTGGGCAGCGTGTCCGTGGTCATGATGCCGTGGGCGGCGCTGAACCAGTGGTCGGGGGCCAGGTCGGCGATGGCGGCGGGCAGGCCGGCGGCCAGGCGGTCCAGGGGCAGGGGTTCCAGGATGACGCCGGTGGAGAACGGCAGGATCTGCGCGGCGGGCACGCCCAGCAGCTTGCCCAGTGCATCGCACGTGTCCTTGGCTTTCTTCAGGCCTTCCTCGCCGGTGCCGGCGTTGGCGTTGCCCGTGTTGATGACCAGCGCGCCGATCGGGCCGCCGGCGGCCAGGTGGGCCTGGCAGACCTGCACCGGGGCGGCGCAGAAGCGGTTACGCGTGAAGACGCCCGCAACGCTGGTGCCTTCGGCCAGGCGGAACACCGTCAGGTCGCGCCGGTTGGCTTTGCGGATGCCGGCCTCGGTGACGCCGATTTCTACGCCGGCAACAGGGAAAATTTCGGACTCGGAGGGGATCTGCAGATTAACGGCCATGACTTCGTCTCTTGGAGTGAGCGGGACGGAACCGCCGCCAGGCAAGGCGGCGCGCGGGAAAGGTTCGTATTATCCCACCGGATCCGGCGGGGGGGGCCGGTCCCCTCGGCAACCCGAGGGGTGCCCGCCGGCCTCAGGGGGCCATGCGCATGGCGGCCACGTCCAGCACGCCGGCCTCGCGGTTGCTCAGCACGCTGCGTACCGTGCCGTCGGGCGCCTGCAGCACCGACTTGCCGGCCGGGACGTCTTCGCCGCCCGCCCGGCGCGCCGAGCGGCCGCGCGAGGGCGAAAACAGCAGATCGCCCGGCTGCGCGCCCTGCAGGCGCGGATTGGCGGCCAGGACGCGCGTGCCCGGCGGGTAGGTCATGTCGCCCAGGACGGTGTCGCGGGCCGCCAGTCCCTCGAAGCCCAGCATCCGGCGCTGCGCGTCCAGTTGCAGGTCGACCTTCAGCAGGGGAATTCCGGCGACGGTCAAGGCGTCGCTGCCTTCGGTGCGCAGCAGCCAGCGGGGCGCCGTGCCGGTCTTGTCCAGCGGCGTGCCGCGGGCGGCGGGTTCGACCTTCAACCAGGCGCCCGCGGGCACCGGTTGCTGGGCCAGCGTATTGCCGATGGCAAGGTGGCAGCTTGAAAACTGCGGATGTCCGCCTTGGACCACGAATTCGATGCGATGGCCGTGCGCGCACAGCCAGCCTTCCAGCGCCTGGTCGCGCGCGATCTCGGCAGACAGCGTCTCGGGCTGCTTGGGCGTGGCCGGATAGCGGAACAGGCGCGTCGCGGCGACGCCGTGGATCTCGGCCGGATGGGATTCGGGAAAGACGGCCCGGTCGAACGAGGCCAGCTCGCCGGGCGTGGCAAGGCGCAGCGTGGTGCCCGTGGGCATCTGGACGCCGGCCAGTTGCGTGGGTTGCGACAACACCGTCTTGCGCGCGTCGTCGGCCTGCGCTTCGCGCTGGACCGAGAACCACTGGCTGAATTGCTGATACGGGAAGATGGCGCCGACGACGGCGAGCAACGCCATCAGCACGGTGCCGCCGCGCCGGTGGCCGGACAGCCACTCGCGCGCGCCGCGCGAGGTGGCCAGGACGGCCAGCCAGGTGAGCAGCGTGGAGAGGCAGGCCAGCGAGACCGCCATCAGCACATAGAAATTACCGCCAGGAAGGGAAACCGGAATCATGGCGGCAATTATGCGCCAATCCGGCAGGCCGGACCGGCGCGAAAACGTCCTGGGCCGGCCTCAGTCGCGGGCCGCCGCCGAGCGCGTGGCCACCACCTGCAGCTTCAGTTCGCCCAGCGCCTGGAACAAGGCGTTGCGGCTGGCCTCGGGCAGTTCGGCGAACATGGATTTGACCCAGTTCTCGTGGGCGCGGGCCATGCGCGCAAAGCTCTTCTTGCCTTGCGGCGTCAGCTTGATGAGCGAGCTGCGGCGGTCGGACTCGACCTTGGTCCGCACCACCAGGCCTTCCTTTTCGAGCTGGTCGGTGATGCCGGTGATATTGCCGTTGGTGACCATCATGTGGCGCGACAGTTCGCCCATCTTCATGCCCTTGGGCGCGCGCTGCAATTGCGCCATCAGGTCGAAACGGGGCAGGGTGGTGTCGAAGTCGTTGCGCAGTCGGCTGCGGATCTCTCCTTCGATGAGGTTGGCGCAGGTCAGCATGCGCAGCCACAGGCGCAGCGCGTGATGGTCGTCAGGCGCGGCGCGGGATTCCAGGTCGGGAGTATCGGTCATGGCTCGGAAGATTACCGGGAATGCGGGGGTGAAGAGGGCGCCAGACCCATCTGTTCGAAGATGGCTTGGGTCAGCGGGCTGTTCGGATCGTTGAGCGTCAGGACAATATCAAAATGATTGGTTCCCGGCATTGGTACATACCTACCGGGAAAACCGCGCGCGTGCCATGCGGCCAGATAATCATCGCTCTGGCGCTTGAATTCGTCGGTTTCGGACTCCCCGTAGCTGACCACCAGCGGGCAGCCCGCCTGGGGCAAGTGCAGGGCGGGGCTATTGCGGATGGCGTCGGCCTCGCTCATGCGCATCCATTCGTTGATGTGGGTGTGCACCAGGGGGTGCAGGTCGAACAGGCCGGACAGGGGCGCGGCGCCCTTGACCACGTCGGGCGGCACGTCGTAGCTGGCATGCCAGCCGCCCGCGAGCAGGGCGGCGGCCAGGTGTCCGCCCGCCGAGCTGCCGCAAATGTGGATGCGCGCCGGGTCGCCGCCGTACTGGGCAATGTGGTGGTAAATCCAGGCCAGTGCGCGCCGGTTCTGGTCCACGATGCGGTCCAGCGTGACGGCCGGGGCCAGCGAATAATTCACCGCCACCACGACCGCGCCCGCCTGCGTGAACGCGGGCGCCATGTTGCTGGATTCGTTCTTGGACAGCAGGCGCCAGTAACCGCCGTGGATGAACACGAAGACCGGTGCGCCGGTCTTGCCGGCCGCGGCTGGAAATATGTCCAGCAATTCATCCGGATGATCGCCAAAAGGCACGTCCAGCGCGCATTCCAGCGTGCTGCGCGCCGTGGCGCTGTCCTCGGTGTATTTCTTGAGTATCGGTTGGATGTCGGGTACTGTCGCGCGAGCGTTGTACTGGACGTCCAGTTCGGCGCGATCGTAGTTGCGGTAGAGGGTGACCATGGCGGCAGGTGGTAAAAACCCTAGACTTGTTTTGCCGATTACTTTAAACCTAAACTATGAACCACGCCAGTTTTCCCTGTGCTGCATAAGGGGATTGGGGCGTTGCAGAGCAATCCGTTCTGCAGGCACCGGCCTGACGGCGGCAACCATCGCGCCAGCGGGCCGGGCATAGAAGTCTTTCGCATCGCACCTTCAAAAAGAACACCCTCTGCGCGGGCTCGCGCACGGAGCACACCACCATGCGTTTGATCACTTCCTTCCTGGCTGCCGCCGCCCTGATACCCGCCCTGGCGCAGGCCGACACCGTCAAGGTCGGCATCGCCAACGACATCTCGGGCCCGTTCTCGGCGCTGGGCGCCGAAGCCCGCGACGGCTTCAACCTGGCCATCAAGCAACTGGGCGGCAAGCTGGGCGGTCAGCCCGCGGAGTTCCTGCAAACCGACATGGGCGGCAATCCGGACCAGGCCCGCCAGCTCGTCACGCGCTACATCCAGCGCGAAAAAGTCGACTTCTTCACGGGTCCCATCGGCTCGAACGTGGCGCTGGCCGTCGGCCCCGCGCTGTTCGCCGCCAAGGTCCCGTACCTGTCCAACAACCCCGGCCCCAGCCAGTTCGCCGGCGCGCAGTGCAACAACTACTGGTTCGGCACGTCGTACCAGAACGACGCCTTCCACGAAGCGGCCGGCAAGGTCGCGGCTGACCGCGGCTTCAAGAAGATGTTCATCATGGCCCCGGACTACCCGGCCGGCAAGGATGCGCTGACCGGTTTCAAGCGCGGCTACAAGACCGCCCCGGGCGACGAGGTCTACACCAAGCTCGGCCAGATCGACTACGCCGCCGAGATCGCGCAGATCCGCGCCGCCAAGCCGGACGCCGTGTACATCTTCCTGCCGGGCGGCATGGGCATCAACTTCGTCAAGCAGTTCGTGTCCGCCGGCCTGTCGCAGAACGTCAAGCTGATCGGCCCGGGCTTCTCGGCCGACGAGGACGTGATTCAGGCCGTGGGTGACCCCATGCTGGGCATGTACAACACGGCGCAATGGGCGCATGACCTGGACGTGCCGCAGAACAAGGCCTTCGTCGACGCCTTCCGCAAGGAATACAACGGCCGTTACCCGTCGGTGTACGCCGCCCAGGCGTACGACGTGATCATGGCCATGGACGCCGCGGTCAAGCAGGCCGGCGGCAAGGCGTCTGACCGTGATGCCATCGTGAAGGCGCTGGAAAAGGCCGACTACCCCTCGGTGCGCGGCAGCTTCACCTACGGCAAGAACCATTACCCGATCCAGTCCTACTACCTGCGCGTCGTCGAAAAGGACGGCAGCGGCCGCATCACCAACAAGCTGGTGGGCAAGGTGTTCGACAAGTACCAGGACGTCTACGTCGGCGACTGCAAAAAGATGTGACCCCCCCCCGGAGCGCTGCGCGCTTCCCCCCAGGGGGCGTCGCAGCGGACCGGCAAAGCCGGATCCGCGCGACCCCGCTTGGGGGCGGCGGCGTGCGCGGGGGTGATGCGCGGCTGATGCAGATTGAGATGGATTTGGTGATCGGCGCTTGCCTTCGGCGGCGCGCGGCAAGGGGGAAGTTTTCATGACGTTTACGCTGATCGTCGAGCAATTGCTGAACGGTCTGCAGTTTGGGTTGATGTTGTTTCTGATTGCGGCCGGGCTGACCCTGGTGTTCGGGATCATGGACATCATGAATCTGGCTCACGGCTCGCTCTATATGGCTGGCGCCTATGTCGCCGCCGAAACCATGCAACGTACCGGCTCGTTCACCGCCGCAGTCCTAGTGGCGGCGGTCGCCACGGGCATCGTCGGCATCGTGCTGGAACTCTCGCTCATCCGCCGCCTGGCGCTGCGAGACCATCTGGCTCAGGTGCTGGGCACCTACGCCGTCATCCTCATCGCCAATGACCTGGTCAAGATGATCTGGGGTCCGGCGCCGGTCATGCTGAACATGCCCGCGGTGCTGTCTGGTCCCGTGCGCCTCTTGCCCGATCTGATGTATCCCGCGTACCGCCTGATGATCATCGTCTTTGGCGTGGCTGCGGCCGCAGGCCTGTACTGGTTCGTGACGCGGACCCGCGCCGGCGTGCTGGTGCGCGCCGGGGCCTCGAACCGCCAGATGGCCACGCTGATGGGCGTGCGCGTGCCGCTCCTGTTCCTGGGCGTATTCGTGCTGGGCGCCATGCTGGCCGCGGTGGCCGGCGCGCTGTTGGGCCCGATCACCTCGGTGCAGGTGGGCATGGGCGAAGAAATCCTGATCCTGGTGCTGGTGTGCATCGTCATCGGCGGCATCGGCTCGATCCGGGGCGCCTTCGTGGGCGCGCTGCTGGTCGGCATGGTCGACACCGCCGGCCGGGCGTTCCTGCCGATGCTGCTGCGCCAGGTGTTCTCTCCGGCCGTGGCCTCCAGCGTCGGCCCGACGCTCGCGGCCATCGCCATCTACGTGTTGATGGCGGCAGTGCTGGTGTTCCGGCCCTCTGGCCTATTTCCGGCGCGGGGCTGACCATGAAAACCAAGATCTGGACCGTGGTCCTCTTGGCCGCGCTGGCGGTGTTCCCGCTGGTGGCGCCGATGCTGGGCCTGGACTTCTACATTTCCTTCGTGCGGCGCGTGCTGATCTACGCGCTGGCGGCAACCAGCCTGAACCTCATCCTGGGGTATGGCGGCATGGTGGCCTTGGGTCACGCGGCGTTCTTCGGCGCGGGCGCGTACGCGGTGGGCATCCTGTCCATGTCGGGCGTCACGTCCGCGCTGGTGTCCTGGCCGGTGGCGATGCTGCTGGCGGGCGTGCTGGCCTGCATCACGGGCGCGATCTCGCTGCGCACGCGCGGCGTGTACTTCATCATGATCACGCTCGCGTTCGCGCAGATGCTGTTCTACATCTTCATCTCGCTGCGCCAGTACGGCGGCGAAGACGGCCTGAACCTGCCGGGTTACTCGACCCTGCCGGGCATCGACCTCGCCCATGACGTCAGCTTCTATTACCTGGTGCTGGTGCTGTTCGCGCTGCTGATGTGGGCCTTCGGCCGCATCGTCGCCTCGCGCTTCGGCATGGCGCTGCAGGGCATCCGCGAGAACGAATCGCGCATGGAGTCCATGGGCTATCCCGTGTACCGCATCAAGCTCATGGCGTTCACGCTGAGCGGCGCGGCGGCGGGGCTGGCCGGCGCGTTGCTGGCCAACCACAACCTCTTCATTTCGCCCAGCCTGATGCATTGGACCCAGTCGGCCAACCTGCTGATCATGGTGCTGGTGGGCGGCATCGGCCTGCGCTACGGCGGCGTGGCCGGCGCAGTCGTGATGCTGACACTCGAAGAAGTGCTGCGCCTGTGGACCGAATACTGGCACCTGCCCCTGGGCGTGCTGCTGCTCTGCGTGGTGTTTGGCGCGCCGCGCGGCCTGGTCGGCCTGTTCGGGCCGCTGTTCAGTGGGCGCACGGCGCCGCAATCCGGCAAGGTGGGCTCATGAGCAATCCGATGAATGCCACGACTGGCGCCGCCGCGGGCGGGACGCACGCCCTGCAGGCGCGCGGACTGGTCCGCCGCTTTGGCGCGCTGGTGGCCACCGACAACGTATCGCTGTCCCTGGCGCCAGGCGAGATCCATGCCCTGATCGGCCCCAACGGCGCGGGCAAGTCCACGCTGATCCATCTGCTGTCGGGCACGCTGTCCGCCGACGCCGGCGCGCTGGAAGTCGACGGCCGCGACGTCACCGCGATGAACGCGCACCAGCGCGTGGGGGCCGGCCTGTCGCGGTCGTACCAGATCACCAACATCTTCAAGCAGTCCAGCGTGCTGGATAACCTGGTGCTGGCGGTGCAGGCCCACGCCGGCAGCAGCTTCCGCTTCTGGAAACCCCGCGCGGCCGAATCGGCGCTATATGAACAGGCGCGCGAACTGGCGCGCGAGTGCGCCATCGACGCCAGCCTGCTCGACCGCGCTGCGGGCACCCTGCCGCACGGCGAACAGCGCAAGGTGGAATTCGCGCTGGCGCTTGCCGCCCGGCCCAAGGTATTGCTGCTGGACGAACCGATGGCGGGCATGGGACCGGACGAGACCGTCCGCCTGACCGAACTGATTGAATCCTTGCGGGGGCGCGCCGCCATGCTGCTGGTTGAACACGACATGCAGGCGGTGTTCCGTCTTGCGGACCGCCTGTCCGTGCTGGTGTATGGCCGGGTGATCGCGTCGGGCACGCCGGACGAGATCCGCGCCAACCCCGAAGTGCGCCAGGCTTACCTGGGCGACGAGGAGACCGTCTGATGCTGACCATCGAATCGGCCAAGAGCGGCTACGGCGCCAGCCAGGTGCTGTTTGGCGTCGACCTGGAAATCGGCGCGGGGCAGGTCGTGACCTTGCTGGGCCGCAACGGCATGGGCAAGACCACGCTGCTGCGCACCCTGTTCGGCCAGTTGCCGCTGCGCGGCGGGAAGATCCACTTTGCGGGCCAGGACATCAGCGGATGGAGTTCGGACCGCATCGCGCGGGCCGGCGTTGCCATCGTCCCGGAAGGCCGCCAGTGCTTTCCCAACCTGACGGTGCGCGAGCACCTGACGGCGTTTGTGGCCGGGCGTAACCCGGATATCGGCGAACCGTGGACGCCCGATCGCGTGTTCGCGCTGTTTCCCCGGCTGGCCGAGCGCGCCCGCAACATGGGCAACCAGTTGTCGGGCGGTGAACAGCAGATGCTGGCCATCGGCCGTGCGCTGGTGACCAACCCCCGGCTGCTGATTCTGGACGAGGCTACCGAAGGACTGGCGCCGAAGATCCGGGAAGAGATCTGGAACTGCCTGGCGCAGCTGCGCCAAGCCGGCCAGACGATCCTGGTGATCGACAAATATGTTGAAAGGTTACTTAGCTTGGCCGACCGCCACGTCATCCTGGAACGCGGCAAGGTGGTGTGGACGGGCGATTCCCAGGCCCTGGATGCTGACCGTAGCCTCTGGGAGCGGTACCTCGGCGTCTAGCGAACGTGTAGTAATAAAGCTGCAATTGGGGTCCGCCAGACGTAACAATCGTTGATATAAAACGCAATAAAACACGATATATATTGCTGCGGTGAAACTTAAGGTGTCTCGAACGCATCCAGACGTTTGCACCTGTATCAATAAACCCCCCTGGCATCTACACTAGCCGCGCCGGTTGCCCGCATGGGGCGCCGGCATTCAGGCTCATGGCTCAAAAGGCGGGGCAAGGCACGGGCAGGGCGCCTCGTACGGTCAGCGCGCCCGATCTGCGTCCCCTTTACGCGCATGGCATCGCATCTGGCTGTCAGGAAGACTTTGCATGGCGAAATGGGGATTGCGCAGGAAATCACTGATGGCGCTGCTGTTGGCGTGCCTGGTCGCCTTGGCGCCGGCCGCGCTGATTGGCTGGCAGGTGCTGGACGGCGTCCGCGAGCACTTCGGCCGCGCCTTTTCCGACAACTTCACGCAACTGAACCGCCAGCGCGTCCTGGCGCCGGTGTCGCGCGAACTGGCGCTGTCGCAGCGCCTGGCCGACAGCGAGGTCACGCGCCGCTGGCTACGCAATGAAAATGATCCCGCCGCGCGCGAACTGTTCTTCCGCGAGGCCGACGGCTATCGGCGCGACCTGCTCGGCGGCGCGTATTTCATCGCCAGTGCCGCATCCGGCAATTACTACTTCAACGACGACAAGCCGCTGTCCGAGGCGCCGCGCTACACGCTAAGCCCCAGCGCGGCTGACGACGGCTGGTTCTACGCCACGGTCAAGTCGCCCGCCCGCTACAACATCAACGTCAACCCGGACCTGAAGCTCAAGACCACCAAGGTCTGGATCAACGTGCAGATCCGCGACGGCGACAAGGTCATCGGCCTGACGGGCGCGGGCCTGGACGTGGGCGGGTTCCTGAAGGAATTCGTGAACAGCGGCCAGCCCGGCGTCACGCCCATCATCGTGGACGAGGAAGGCGCGATCCAGGCGCATATGAACCCCGCGCTGATCGCCTACAACTCGGGCGCGTCGGGGGCGGGCGGCAAGGGCATGGTCTTCAGCCTGCTGGACGCGGGCGAGGGCCGGGCCGACCTGCTTTCGGCCATGCACGCCGCCCAGGCGAATCCGCAGTCGGTGCAGTCGGCCTGGGTCAAGATGGACGGCGTGCGCCAGCTGGTGTCCGTCGCGTACATGCCCGAACTGCATTGGCACGTGCTGACCGTGGTCGATTTGGGCGCGGCCCGCGTGCTGGACACGGGCTGGCTGTGGCCGGCCGCGATTGGCCTGGTGGTGCTCTTTGCCGCGATGCTGCTGTGCTTCGGCTACGCCATCGAGCGCCTGATGCTGCGCCCGTTGCGCCGCCTGCAGCAGTCGGCCCGGGCCATTGCCGACGGCAGCTACGACGTGCGCCTGCCGCCGGGCGGCCAGGACGAGATCGGCGACCTGAGCCGCGCGTTCGGCGTGATGGCCGACAAGGTGCGCAAGCACACGGCCGAACTGGAAACCAAGGTGCGCGAACGCACCTCGGCGCTGGAAGACGCGAACCGCGCCATGGCCGCCGCGCACAAGAAGATCGACGACTCGATCGACTACGCCAGCCTGATCCAGCGCGCGATCCTGCCGGACCGCCAGCTGACGCAGTCGCTGGGCGCGCACCATTTCGTGCTGTGGAAGCCGCGCGATGTGGTCGGCGGGGATTTCTACGTGTTCCGCTCGGACGGCGCCAACTGCCTGCTGGGCATCATGGACTGCGCAGGCCACGGCGTGCCCGGCGCGTTGATGACGATGCTGGCGCGCGCGGCGATTGACCTGGCGATCACCGAGGTCGGACCGGGCGACCCCGCCGGCATTCTGACGCGTACCGACAACGCCATCCGGGCCATGCTGGCCGACGCGCAATTGCCCCGGGCCCTGGCAACCAATACCGATGCGGGGCTGGTATATATTGACCGGCAAGCCGGCAGGCTGCTGTACGCAGGTGCGAAGATCAGCCTGTACGCAAGCGACGGCGAAAGCCTGCATGAGGTTCCCGGCGGCCGCCGTGCGCTGGGCGACAAGCGTATGGGGGTTTACGAGAACAACGCGTTACAGATGGAGCCGGGCTGGACGTATTACCTGGCCACCGACGGTTTTCTGGATCAGGCGGGCGGCGAGCACGGGTTCGGCTTTGGCAATACGCGCTTTGCCGACATGCTCAAGACACACGCCCGCCGGCCGTTAACAGAGCAGGCGGCCGCATTCAGCCAGGCGCTCGCCGAGTACCAAGGTGGCCGGCCCCAGCGCGACGACATCACCTTGCTGTCTTTCCGTTTCGAATAATCGTTATCAAGGCGGTACCCTCCATGAATGCCTCCGATCTTTACGCGTTGGGCGCGCGATTCGACCAGAACCGCACGCTGTTGTGTTTCAACGGTCCGATCTCGCGCAGCCTGATCGAGGAAATCGGCAATGCGCTGAAGAACTACCTGAACGCTGAGCACGTCCGGCCCGCTGAAGCCATGGACGTGTTTTCGGTCTACATCGAGATGATCCAGAACATCCGCCAGTACGCCGCGCAGAACGGCGACGCGGACGCCTCCGCCACGGTCGTGATCGGCCGCCGCGACGAAAGCCGCTATGTGGTGTCGGCGGGCAATCTGGTCAGCGCGGAAGACGGCCACAGTCTGGTGGCCCGTATCCAGGAACTGGCCGCGCTGGACAAGCCGGCCCTGAAAGCCGAATACAAGGCACAGCTGCACAAGCCGCGCACGCAGGGCGTTGCGTCTGGCGCGGGCCTGGGCCTGATCGACATCGCGCGCCGCGCCGGCGCTCCGCTGGAAGCCAGCCTGACCCCCGCCGCACAGCCGGGCAAGGCCTTCTTCAGCCTGAGCGTGGTGGTCTGAGGACGCGCGCTCAAAAGGATTATTTTCGGAGTATTTGATGAAAGACCTGAACATTCCCGGGACCCAGTCCACGCCCGCCATCACCGCCGACGCTGCCGCCGGCGTGCTGGCGATGCGCGGCGACTCCTATCCCGAGAATTCCTTCGAGCTGTTCGGCCCGGTCATTGAATGGGTCGAGTCGTACCTGCAGGATCGCGATACGCCGCTGAAGCTGGAGCTGGAACTTCTGTACCTGAACACGAGCAGCATCAAGTCCGTCATGGACATCTTCGACGTGCTGGAGGCCGCGCACCGCAAGGGCCGCGAGGTCGGCGTCACGTGGTTCTACGACATGCGCAACGAGCGCGTGGGCGAGCTGGCCGAAGAGTTCAAGGAAGACTGCACGTTCCCCTTCTCGGTGGTCGGCCGCCAATGAAGCCGGGCGCCGCCGAACTCGATCAGCGCATCGCCGCATTGCTGGCGGATCCGGCCCATGCCGGCCATCCGCTGCGTGACGCGCTGGAAGCGCTCTGGCGGCACACCGAGGAACAGATGGCGCGCATTCAGCGCGTCACGCAGCTTTCGGATGCCTATCAAAGCATGGCGCACGAACGCGAACTGGGCCTGTGCGACCAGTTCGACCGCCAGTTGCGCCGCTTGACCCGCATCGCGCGGATCTCGGATCACTACCAGAACATGATGCGCGACTTGAACCGCGCGCTCGAAGAAACGTCCAGCCGCGATCCGCTGACGGGCCTGTTGAACCGTCGCGCGCTGATGGAGATGATCAAACAGGAAGTCCAGCGCGCCGCGCGCAGCGGCGACAGCTTTGTCGTCGCGATGCTGGACGTGGATCACTTCAAGGCCGTCAACGACCGTTTCGGCCACGAGACGGGCGACCGCGCGCTGGTCGAACTGGCCGGCGTGCTGGTAGAAAGCCTGCGCGAATACGACCTGTGCGGCCGCTGGGGCGGCGAGGAATTCCTCGTCCTGCTGCCCCATACGCATCCGGACGCGGCGCAGGCGGTGATGGACCGGCTGGTCAGTGATGTGCGGGGGCTGGCGGTGGCGGCCGGGGACGACGTCCTGCGGCTGACGGTCAGTATCGGCATGGCGTATCACCAGTTGGGCGAAACGTTTTCAGAGACGCTCAGCCGGGCGGATCAGGCGTTGTATCTGGCCAAGCAGGACGGACGCGATCGCGTCGCCCTTGGTTTTCCGAGGCGCTGAATGAAACCGGAACAGCTGTTATCCGGGTTGGAGCCCCTTATGCTTGATTCTCATCTTGGCGATTCGGAGTCGAATCCCCAAGGCGCCGCGTGGCATGTGGGCAATTACCTGACGTCGATGGACCGCGCGCTGCTGCTGTTCGACTTCGACGCAGCCGGCTCCTTGTTGAACGGCAATACCAATTTCCTGGCCGCGGTGGGTTACACCCGCGAAGAGGCCCTGACGCTGCGCCACGAGCTGCTGTGCGACAGCATGGACGAAGGCAAGGGCACGCGCAGCGGCGAACAGGTCTGGGCCCGGCTGCGCCGCGGCCAGCACTTTTCGGGCACCTGCCGCTACCGCAAGAAGGACGGCAGCTCGCTGTGGATCGAGGCGACCTACCTGCCGATGCTGAACGACGCGGGCGAGGTCGGCCGCGTGACGGTCATCTCGCGCAAGTCGATCGCGGACGCGGAACGCCAGGAAGAAATCCGCCTGCTGATGCTGGGCATCAACGAGACCGGCAACGCGGTGGCGGTGTCGGGCTGTGACGGGCGCATCGTCTACGTGAACGACGGCTTCCAGCGCATGCTGGGGTTTTCGCGCGGCGATTCGATCAACCAGGACCTGGGCGAACTGCTGTCCGGAGGCCGCGCCGACGGCGGCACGCGCGAGGAACTGCACCGCCGCATCGCCTGTCGCGAGGGCTACCACAAGGACGTGCTGGTCTATGACCGCGGCGGCAAGCCGCTGTGGGTGTCGGTGATGGCAAACTCGGTGTTCGACGAGCGCGGGACGCTGGTCAACATCGTGGACGTGCTGACGGACATCACGCCGACCAAGGTGCACGAGGTGCTGCAACGCCGGGTGCTGCAGGCGATGGTGAACGAGGCCTCGGTGGTCGAGGTCATGAACATGGTGTGCCGCGAGGTCGAGCGCCTGGCGCCGGAAGTGGCGGCCTCGGTGGTTCGCGTGGACGACGCGGGCCTGTTGCGCCCGCTGGCCGCGCCGAGCCTGCCGCAGGGCTATTCGGACGCGCTGGAAGGCGTTCCGATCGGTCCGCAGGTGGGCGCGTGCGGCACGGCGGCGTTTCTGGGCCGCCCGGTGATCGTGCCGGACATCGCGACGGATCCGCTGTGGGACGATTACCGCCATCTGCCGCTGCCGGAGGAATACAAGGCCTGCTGGTCGTCGCCGATCAAGTCGAGCGACGGCCGGGTGATCGGCACGTTCGGTTTCTATTTCCGCGAGCGCCGGTTGCCGGATGATTTCCATCACCGTCTGGTGGATGTGTGCGTGTATCTGTGCGCGCTGGCGCTGGAACGCGAGGAAGCCCGCGCCCGCATCCGCCAACTGGCGTTCTATGACGAACTGACGGGCCTGCCGAACCGCAATCTGCTGCTGGCGCAGGCCGAGCAGGCGATTGCGCGGGCGGAGCCGGAGCGCAAGCGGGTGGCGGTGCTGTTCCTGGATCTGGACCGCTTCAAGCAGGTAAACGATACGCTGGGCCACCCGATCGGCGACGCGCTGCTGCGGGACGTGGCGCAACGCCTGCGCCGGCTGGCGCGGGCGACGGACATCGTGGGCCGCCTGTCGGGCGACGAGTTCGTGATGCTGATGCCGGAGTTCGAACATGGCCGCCTGACCGCGGCCGCCGAACACATCCTGGTGGCGCTGGCGCAGCCGTTCTCGGTGGGCGGCATCACGCTGAACCCGTCGGTGAGCATCGGCATCAGCGTGTTCCCGGAAAACGGCCGGGACATGGATACGCTGCTGCGCCATGCGGACATGGCGATGTACCAGGCAAAGACGGCGGGCCGCAACCGCATTTCCTTCTTCAGCGCCGAGATGAATCGTCAGGCGCAGGAACGGTTGGCGCTGGAAGCGGCGCTGAGGGATGCATTGGAAGCGAAGGCTTTGCGTCTGCACTATCAGCCGCAAGTTGGCCTGAAGAACGGCAGCCTGTACGGGGTGGAGGCGCTGGCGCGCTGGCGCCATCCGACGCTGGGCGACATTTCGCCGGCGCGGTTTGTGCCGCTGGCCGAAGAGTGCGGGCTGATTGGCGATCTGGGCGACTGGGCATTGCGCGAGGCCTGCTCGCAACTGGCCATCTGGCGCCACAACGGTCTGCGTGTTCCTTCGGTGTCGGTGAACCTGTCGGCGACGAATTTTCACAACCTGAACCTGCCGCGGATGATTGCGGCGACGCTGGCTGAATTCGGTTTGGCGCCGGCGGATTTGATGCTGGAGATTACCGAGGGCGTTGTTCTGGATGCCACGGCTGGGACGCTGCGCACGATCGCCGAATTGCATCGGTTGGGCGTACGGCTTTCGATGGACGACTTCGGGACGGGGTATTCCAGCTTGGGCCACTTGCGCCGCCTGATCGTCGACGAACTGAAGCTGGACCGCAGTTTCGTGCAAGGCTTGGAGAGCGATGACGCTGCTCGGGCGCTGACTAGTGCTGTGATCCGGATCGGGGAAAGCTTGAGTCTGCCGGTTGTGGCGGAAGGCGTCGAGAACGAAGAGCAGCGGCGGTTCCTGATCGAGCAGGGGTGTGCGGCGGGGCAGGGGTTTCTGTTTTCGCCGCCGTTGCCTGCGGGGGATCTTGAGGAGTGGTTGCGGGCTCGGGGGTGATGGGGGCGCTTTTATTTGGCGGCTTTGGTTCTTGAGGCGTCCGGCACGGTGGCGTCCCGGGGCGCGCGGGGCCACGATCGCGGTCCGGAGCCTTCGCTCCGGACTCCCCCTTCGTCATCTTCGTCCAGGCCTTCGGCCTTCCCTTCAGATTCCCTCGGGCTTATCGACGCCCCGCGCACCCCGGGACGCCACCGCACCGGACTCTGGCAATTCAAGTCTTCAGGCAGCTGGGGCGGTCGGCGTGCTTGGCCTTTTTGTGTAGAGACCTTCGGGCCAGAAGCATCTTGCGCTGCCCGTCTCCGATCGGCCGCGCGGGCGGCCTCCGGAGACTTACGCGGCGTCTTGCGTTGTGACGATGACGCTTCGCGAGTAGGTAAAGCTTTGGTGTCTGACACCCGCAAAGACGGGTTCCAGGCTTGACGCAGCGTTCCCAGGGTGTCAGACACCCATCTTGACGTAGATGGGCTACAGGCTTGAAGGGGGCTTCTTGGGTGTCAGACACCGTCGGGGACTTAGACGGCGTCTTGCGGCGTGGTGATGACGCTTCGCGAGTAGGCGGCGCTCTGGTGTCTGACACCCACCTAGACTGCGTACAGGCTTGAAGGGTGTTTCTTGGGTGTCAGACACCCAACCTGGCGAAGGCGCTCGTTTTTGGCAGGTGTCAGACACAACCAAGCGGTTCGCCACTAATCGTCAATTGAACTCAAGTCTTCGATGGGCGGCGCGCGTGCCGACCGTCAGGCAGTAGCAGCCCGTCGCCGCGCGCCGCCCATCACCGCCTCCCCCCCGTGATGCTGGAGCCTTAGCACCCGCATCGCCGCCAGCGCGCAAGCGACCACCGTCTCGACGCCCCACACCGCGTATGCCGATCGTGGCCGCCCGCGCGGCCGCGACTCGGCGGGCCCCGCAAGTCTCGTCCCTGACCACGGCTTTAGCAGCGCCCCGAATCATGCACACCGCAGCTCCTCGGTGCGGGCGACAGGGGGCCGAGCGCCGTCGATGCGCCCGAGGGAATCTGAAGGGAGCCGAAGGCGGACGAAGATGACGACGGGGCAGGCCGGAGCGAAGGCTCCGGACCGCAATCGTGGGCGCTCGGCCCCCTGTTGCCCGCACCGAGGGGCGGAAGAAGATCGCAGCAACCGCCAATCCAGAACCAACGGTCAAAGCCGCCTCAAGGCCACACTCCCCCCCCCGTACGCACCTCTGCACCCACACCCCGATACCCCGCCCCTACACCCAACCTCCACTCGTCCCCATTTCCCCACCCCCTCCAGCATCACTAAATACTTTCCCTCATTTGCACACCCACCACTTCCGATATATATTTCAAGCCTAAACTATCCAGACCTAAATATCTGCGGCTTCCGCTCCAGCATCAAGAGCGACTGTCGCGTACTTGGAGCGTATACGGCAATGAAGATAGTCTGCATCGGCGGCGGTCCCGCCGGCCTGTATTTCGGTCTGCTCATGAAACTGCAGAACCCCGCCAACGAAGTCACCGTCATCGAACGCAACCGTCCGTATGACACTTTTGGCTGGGGCGTGGTGTTCTCCGACGCCACCATGCAGAACTTGCGCGAGGCCGACCCCGTTTCGGCTCAGACCATTGGCGATGCGTTCAACCATTGGGATGACATCGACATCCATTTCAAGGGCCGCAGCATCCGCAGCAGCGGCCACGGCTTCATCGGCATCGGCCGCAAGAAGCTCCTGAACATCCTGCAGGCGCGCTGCGAAGACGTGGGCGTGAAGCTCGTGTTCGAGAACTTCGTTCAGGACGACCAGGCAATCGCCCGCGAATACGACGCCGACCTCGTCATTGCCTCGGATGGCATCAACAGCCAGATCCGCACCCGGTACGCCGAGACGTTCCATCCCGACATCGACCAGCGCCGCTGCCGCTTCGTGTGGCTGGGCACCAAGAAGGTGTTCGATGCCTTCACCTTTGCCTTCGTGCAGACCGAGCACGGCTGGTTCCAGGCGCATGCCTACCGGTACGAGGACGGCATGTCGACGTTCATCGTCGAGACGCCCGAGGAAACCTGGCAGGCCGCCGGCATCGAGCAGATGAGCCAGGAAGAGGGCATTGCCTATTGCGAGAAGCTGTTCGCACCCTGGCTGGACGGCAATCCGCTGATCAGCAACGCTTCGCACCTGCGTGGCTCGGCCATCTGGATCCGTTTCCCGCGGGTCATCTGCAACACGTGGGTCCACTGGAACAAGCTTGATACCGCCCGCGGCGAGCGCCGCGTGCCAGTCGTGCTGATGGGCGATGCCGCGCACACTGCGCACTTTTCCATCGGTTCGGGCACCAAGCTGGCGCTGGAAGACGCGATCGAACTGGCGCGTTGCCTGAGTGGCGCGGAAGGTAGCGTCGAGGCCGGGCTGCACCATTATGAGGAAGTGCGCAGCGTCGAAGTGCTGAAGATCCAGAACGCCGCGCGCAATTCCACCGAATGGTTCGAGAACGTCGAGCGCTACGCCGACCTCGAGCCCGAGCAGTTCGCGTATTCGCTGCTGACCCGCTCGCAGCGCATTTCGCACGAGAATCTGCGCCTGCGCGATCCGGCCTGGCTGGAAGGTTTTGAGCGCTGGATCGCGGAACGCGCCGGCTCGGCCACGCCCGAGGGCCGGCGCCCGGCCATTCCGATGCTGACGCCCTACCAGGTGCGCGGCGTGCGGCTCAAAAATCGCATCCTCGTGTCGCCGATGGCCATGTATTCGTGCACGGATGGCGTGCCGGGCGATTTCCACCTGGTTCACCTGGGTGCGCGCGCCATGGGCGGCGCCGGGCTCGTCATGGTGGAAATGACCTGCGTGTCGCCGGACGGCCGCATCACGCCGGGGTGCCCGGGACTGTGGAACGACGAGCAACAGCAGGCGTTTGCCCGCATCGTGAACTTCGTGCATGGCAACAGCGATGCGCGCATCGGCGTGCAGCTGGGCCATGCGGGCCGCAAGGGGTCCACGCAACTCGGCTGGCAGAAGATCGATCATCCGCTGGCGGAGGGCAACTGGCCGCTGCTGTCGGCGTCGGCGCTGCCTTACATCGAGGGCGTGTCGCAGACGCCGCGCGCCATGACGCGGGCCGACATGGATCAGGTGCGCGACAACTTCGTGGCGGCGGCGCGCCGCGCGGCAGCTGCCGGCTTTGACTGGCTGGAGCTGCACTGCGCGCACGGCTATCTGTTGTCCAGCTTCATTTCGCCGCTGACCAACCAGCGCGACGATGAATACGGCGGCAGCCTGGAGAACCGCCTGCGCTTCCCGCTGGAGGTCTTTCATGCAGTGCGCGCCGTGTGGCCTGAAGACAAGCCGATGTCGGTGCGGATTTCGGCCAGCGATTGGGTGGAAGGCGGCATCACCGCGGACGATGCGGTCGAGATTGCGCGTCACTTCAAGGCGGCGGGTGCCGACATGATCGATTGCTCGTCCGGCCAGGTCAGCAAGGAAGAAAAGCCGGTGTACGGCCGCATGTTCCAGACGCCGTTTGCCGACCGCGTCCGCAACGAAGCCGGCATCCCCACGATTGCGGTGGGCGCCATCTTCGAGGCCGACCACGCCAACGGCATCATCGCCTCGGGCCGTGCAGACCTCTGCGCGCTGGCACGTCCCCATTTGGCTGACGCCTCCTGGACGCTGCGCGAAGCGGCGCGCGTGGGCTATGTTGATGTTTCATGGCCGAGCCAGTATTTCGCCGGCAAGCGCCAGCTTGAAACCAACTTCGAACGCGCCGCCGCCATGGCGCAACTGGACATCAAATGAACGCACAACCGCTACCGCTCGCCGGGCGTCACGCCCTCGTGACGGGGGGCGCGCGCGGCATCGGCCTGGCCAGCGCCAGGTCGCTGCTGCAGCGCGGCGCCCGTGTCACGCTGCTGGGCCGCGACGGCGGCGCGCTGGAGGCCGCGGCCGACGAGCTGGCCCGGCTAGGCCAGGTGCAGGCGGTCAGCGCGGACATTGCCGACGAAGCCTCGGTGCGCGCTGCCTTCGCGCAGGCCGAAGCCGAGTTCGGCCCGGTGCTGATCCTGGTGAACAACGCGGGGCAGGCGGTCAGCCAGCGCTTTGACCGGACGGACGCCGCGCTGTGGAACCAGATGCTGGCCGTCAATCTGACGGGCACGTTCCACTGCATCCAGGCGGCATTGCCCGGCATGCTGCAGGAAAAATGGGGCCGCGTGATCAACGTGGCCAGCACCGCAGGGTTGATCGGCTATGGGTATGTAAGTGCCTACTGCGCGGCAAAGCACGGCGTAATCGGGCTGACCCGGTCGCTGGCGCTGGAGACCGCGCAGAAGGGCGTGACGGTCAACGCGGTGTGCCCCGGCTATACCGAGACCGACATCGTGCGCGGCGCGGTGGCCAACATTGTCGAGAAGACCGGCATGACGCCGGACGCCGCCCGCCTGAAACTGGCCGAGCGCAACCCGCAGGGCCGCCTGGTGCAGCCCGAGGAAGTGGCCGAGACGGTCGCGTGGCTGGCGCTGCCGGCCTCCGCCTCCATCAACGGCCAGGCGATCGCCGTCGACGGCGGCGAAGTGATGACCGGCTGAAGCCGGCGTTCCATCCACCCAGCATTCATGAACGGAGACACCATGAGCACCCAGCCCGAAGAGCACACCATGAAGCATCACAAGCGTCCCGTCGCCGGCTATCAGGCGAAGACGTTCCTGTGGCAGGTGTCGGACGACGGCAAGGTCGGCACCATTACGCTGAACCGTCCCGAGCGCAAGAACCCGCTGACGTTCGATTCGTACGCGGAACTGCGCGATTTCTTCCGGTCGCTGGTGTATGCCACCGACGTGAAGGTGGTGGTGGTAACGGGTGCCGGCGGCAATTTCTGCTCGGGCGGCGACGTGCACGAAATCATCGGCCCGCTCACGAAGATGAGCATGCCGGAACTGCTGGACTTCACGCGCATGACGGGCGATCTGGTCAAGGCCATGCGCGCGTGCCCGCAGCCGATCGTGGCGGCCGTGGACGGCGTATGCGCAGGCGCGGGCGCGATGGTGGCGCTGGCATCGGACATGCGCTTGGGAACGCCCGCCGCGCGCACCGCGTTCCTCTTTACCCGCGTGGGGCTGGCGGGCGCCGACATGGGCGCGTGCACGCTGCTGCCGCGCATGATCGGCCAGGGCCGTGCGTCCGAGCTGCTGTACACGGGCCGCGCGATGACGGCCGACGAGGGCGCGAGCTGGGGCTTTTTCAATGCGCTGCACGAGTCCGGCAAGCTGCTGGAAGCGGCGCAGACGCTGGCGGCCCAGCTGGCCGCGGGCCCGACCTTTGCGCACGGCGTCACCAAGAAGCTGCTGCACCAGGAATGGAACATGGGCGTGGACGAAGCCATCGAGGCCGAAGCCGAAGCCCAGGCCATCTGCATGCAGACCCGCGATTTTCATCGCGCCTATGAGGCCTTCGTGGCCAAGCAGAAACCCGTCTTCGAGGGGAATTGACGATGCGCGACGCAAGCTGGCTGGACTGGCCCTTTTTCGACGACGCGCACCGCAAGCTGGCGCATGAGGTTGACGCCTGGTGCGAGCAGTCGCTGGGCGACGTGGACCATCACGACGCGGACGCCGCCTGCAAGAAGCTGGTCAAGGCCATGGGCCAGGCCGGGTGGCTGCGCTACGCGGTGGCGGGCGGCCCGGGCGGGGCGTGGGGCGGCGCGCTGCCGGAGGTCGACTCCCGCGCGGTGTGCATCCTGCGCGAGACGTTTGCGCGCCACGAAGGGCTGGCGGACTTTGCGTTTGCGATGCAGGGACTGGGCAGCGGGGCGATTTCATTGATGGGCTCGGACGCGCTGCGCCAGCATTACCTGCCGCGCGTAGCGCGCGGCGAGGCGATCGCGGCCTTTGCGCTGTCGGAGCCCGATGCGGGCTCGGACGTGGCGGCGCTGGCGTGCGAGGCGCGGCTGGATGGCGGCCACTATGTGCTGAACGGCGCGAAGACGTGGATCTCGAACGGCGGCATCGCGGACTTCTATGTCGTGTTCGCGCGCACGGGCGAAGCCCCCGGCGCGCGGGGCATCAGCGCGTTCGTGGTGGATGCGGACACGCCGGGATTCGAGGTGGCCGAGCGCATCGACCTGATCGCGCCGCATCCGCTGGCGACTATCACGTTCGACAACTGCCGCATCCCGGTGACGCACCGGCTGGGCGACGCGGGGCAAGGTTTCAAGCTGGCCATGATGACGCTGGACATTTTCCGTGCGTCGGTGGCGGCGGCGGCGCTGGGCTTTGCGCGCCGGGCGCTGGACGAAGGATTGGCGCGCGCCAAGTCGCGCCGCATGTTCGGCCAGACGCTGGCCGACCTGCAACTGACGCAAGCCGCGCTGGGCGACATGGCGACCGCCATCGACGCCTCGGCGCTGCTGACGTACCGCGCCGCGTGGATGCGCGACGTGCAGAAGCTGCGCACCACGCGCGAAGCGGCGATGGCCAAGATGACGGCCACGGAATCGGCGCAGACGGTGATCGACCGGGCGTTGCAGATGTTCGGCGGCGCTGGCGTGGTGTCGGGGATGCCGGTGGAGAAGCTTTACAGGGAAATCAGAGCGCTGCGTATCTACGAAGGCGCCACCGAAGTGCAGAAGTTGATCATCGCCCGTGAACTGCTGAAGGCATAAGGGGCCACCGAGCGCCTGCCTTTTGCAACGTAAACCGCATCGCACAGCCAAGGGGAATTTTCATGGAAGTATCCGCCCACATCGACACCTTTGCCCGGGACAACCTGCCCCCGGGCGAACAATGGCCTGAGTTCCTGCTGGACGGCCCCGACGTGGCCTATCCGAAGCGCTTCAATTGCGCGGTGGAACTGGTGGACGCGATGGTCGGCCGCGGCCACGGCGACCGCGTGGCGCTGCGCTGGCGCCAGGACGGCAAGCCGGCGACGATGACCTACGGCGAATTGGCCGCGCTGACGAACCGCATCGCGCGCGTGCTGACCGAGGACATGAAGCTGGTGCCGGGCAACCGCCTGCTGCTGCGGGGCCCGAACAATCCGATGATGGCGGCGTCATGGCTGGCCGCGATCAAGGCGGGCCTGGTGACGGTGCCGACGATGCCGCTGCTGCGATCCAAGGAATTGAAGCAGATCATCGAGAAGGCGCAGATCCAGGCGGTGCTGTGCGACGTGCGCCTGAAGGACGAGGCGCAGTTCTGCGCGCAGCCGGATCACGAGAATCACTGCCCGGGTCTGGCGCAGGTGATGTACTTCAATGACGCGGCCCCGGATGCGCTGGACGCGCTGGCGGCCGGTAAGCCCGACACGTTCGATGCGTGCGATACGGCGGCAGACGATGTGTGCCTGATTGCATTCACCAGCGGCACGACGGGCTCGCCGAAGGGCTGCATGCATTTCCATCGCGATGTGCTGGCGATGTGCGATCTGTTCCCCAAGCATGTGATCAAGCCGGGTCCGGACGACATTTTCTGCGGCACGCCGCCCCTGGCGTTCACGTTCGGGCTGGGCGGCCTGTTGTGCTTCCCGCTGCGCGTGGGCGCGAGCACGGTGCTGGCCGAGAAGCTGTCGCCGGAGAGCCTCCTGGAACTGATCCAGGAATTCCGCGCGACGATCGTGTTCACGGCGCCGACCTTTTACCGCCAGATGGCGGCGCTGGTGGGCAAGTTCGATCTGTCGTCACTGAAGAAGAGCGTGTCGGCGGGCGAGGCCTTGCCGGATGCGACGCGCCAGCTCTGGAAGGATGCAACGGGGATCGAGATGATCGACGGCATCGGCGGCACGGAGATGATCCACGTATTCGTGTCGAGCCCGCCGGAGTCGGTGCGCCGCGGCGCGATCGGCCGTGTGGTGCCGGGGTATGTGGCGCAGATCGTGGACGATGAAATGAAGCCGGTGCCGAATGGCACGGTGGGCCGGTTGGCGATCAAGGGGCCGACGGGCTGCCGCTATCTGGCCGACGAGCGCCAGCGCCGGTTTGTGCAGCAAGGCTGGAATCTGCCGGGCGATACGTTCGTGCAGGACGACGACGGTTATCTGTTCTACCAGGCGCGTAACGACGACATGATCGTGTCGGCGGGCTACAACATCGCGGGTCCCGAGGTCGAAGACGCGCTGCTGCGTCACGAGGCAGTGGCGGAGTGCGGGGTGGTGGGCGCGATGGACGACGAGCGCGGGCAGGTGGTGAAGGCGTTTGTGGTGCTCAAGCCGGGTTTTGCGCCGAGTGCGGAGCTGGTGACGGCGATACAGACGTTCGTGAAGGCGAGCATCGCACCGTACAAGTACCCGCGCGCGATCGAGTTCGTGGACGCTTTGCCGCGGACGGAAACGGGCAAGTTGCAGCGGTTTGCGCTGCGCAAGATGGCATGAGCAGGTAGAGGCATCAAAGGAAACATCATGGCAGCACCAATCACGACGGCTCCCTTTGTGAGTCAGGTCGAAGTCCGATTCCGCCATTGCGATCCGGCGGGCATCGTGTTCTATCCGCGCTACTTCGAGATGATCAATGATTTCGTCGAGGAGTGGTTCGACAAGGGAATGGGGCTGCCGTTTCATGCGCTGCACGTGGACCGGCACATCGGCACGCCGATGGCGTCGGTGACGTGCGATTTCAGCGCGCCGAGCCGTTGGCACGAGAAGCTGCGTCAGACGCTGTCGGTGCAGCGCATTGGCGGCGCGTCGTTCAAGGCGCTGGTGCGTTTTGAAGGGCCGGACGGCCAGTTGCGTTTGTCGGCGACGCTGACGATCGTGACGGTGGATTTGCGGACGATGAAGTCGATGCCGCTGCCTGCGGATCTGCGGGAACGCATGCAGCATTTTCTGGCAACCGCGGCATAAGCGGGCGCCACCCTGTGGTTTGTTTATTTGATCAATAGGATGAGACGTTATGAAGATTCTGCAACCGCCGGATTGGATGGCGCCCCGGGGCTATTCGAATGGTGTGCTCACCGAAATGCAGGTGGGCAGCAAGCTGGTGTTCGTGGGCGGACAGGTGGGATGGAACGGGCAGCAGCAATTCGAGTCCGATGACTTCGCGGACCAGGTGCGGCAGGCGCTGCTGAACATCGTGCAGATTCTTGCCGAGGGCGGCGCGAAGCCGGAACATATCGTGCGGATGACGTGGTATGTGACGGACAAGGATGAATATGTGGCGGCGTATCCGGGGATCGGAAAGCACTACCGGGAGTTGATCGGCCGGCATTTCCCGGCGATGACGGCGGTGGAGGTTGCGGACCTGGTGGAGGATCGCGCGAAGGTCGAGATCGAAGTGACGGCGGTGGTGCCTGCGCAGTAATTTCTTGATTTGACGGTGTATCGAAGGTTCGCCGCTTTTGCTTCCCGGCCGGCACCGGGGGGTGAGGGCGGCGGGCCTTCGGTGCTTGTGGGTGGGATTTTTGTCGGCATGTCGCTGGCTTCAGGTGTCTGACACCCGTATGAGAAAGCCGTCATTGCGCGGCAGTCTTGGCCGGGTGTCTGACACCGTGCGCGATGCGTGGGACTGGATCGGGTGTCAGACACCGCAATCACTCATCACCCGCCCGCGCGCCGCGTCTCTTTCGGTAGTTCCCCAAACCGTTCCCGGTAATACTCCGAGAACCTTCCCAAATGCCCAAACCCCACACTCAACGCCACCTCCGTGACGCTTGCATCCGGCTGCGTCTTCAGCCGGCTCCTCGCGGCGTCCAGCCGGAACGCGCGTAGCGCATTCATCGGCGTCGTATTACGGTGTTCCTGAAAAAGCCGGGTGAGCGCAGTCGCACTCGCGCCAGCATGGCGAGCGATGGTGTTCAGGGTCAATGGCGCACCCAGGCGTTCGCGCATGAACGCCTCGGCAACGCTCAGGCGGCGGGGGACGATGTTGGGCTGGCCTGCGTGGGTTTGCCAGGTGTTGGGCTGGTTATAGAGCAGGTGCAGAACCAGTGTGTCTTCCAGGTGCTCCAGCCACGCGGCAGGCGGGCGGCGTGCGCCGTCGTCCAATGTGGGCAGCAAGTGGATCAGGCTGCCCATCATGCTGCGCCAGGCGGCACCGATGGGGGTGTCCAGGCGCAGGGCAGGGCTGAAGTCCAGGGGGCCGGCGGCGGCGTCGCCGAAGGCGCGTTGGCCCATGGCTTCCAGCTTTCCTCTTGGAATCTTGAGCAGCAGTTGTTCGCAGCCGGCTTCCCAGTGCAGCCGCAGGCGGCGGTTGGGGGCGATGACGGCGGCGCAGTCGGGGTCGGCGTTGACGCCTTCGTCGCCGCATTCGATGCGGGCACGGCCGCGTAGCGGAACCTGCACCAGCATGAAGTCCTGGAGGCGGTCGGGTTCGATGTGGACTTCGGCGCCGTAGCGCAACGTACAGACGGTGAGCGAGCCGAATCGGCCCCGGTTCAGTTCGGCATCGACGCGGCCGCCTTTCCACGTCAGGCGGTGGTCCTTCAAGGCTTCGGACACGCGGGCGCGGGTCTCATCCTGTTGCGTGGAGCTGAAGACGCGCCGTTTCAGCAAGGGCGCCAGCTCTAGTCGGGACCAGCCGTGCATGGAAGCCTCCGGGACGGGACCGATCCCGTATCTGCGGGCAGCGTAATGGAATCGCGCGCCATTGGGAATTAAGTGAATCCCGGATAAGAGTGGCGGTATTCGGATAGAGCCGGGGAGGGCGCGGGCCTAATCTTGCCGGGAGGCGCCGCGCACGGTGGGCGGCGCCTGTTGGAGTGAGGGCGCCGCGGCGCGTAAGCTGGGCGACTGGAATCGGCGGCATGCGTGTACCGACGGCAGACGGGTTCTGTCAGCTTTCCGCCAGCGCGGCTGGCGGCGAATACGGGGTGGCACATGAATCGAAATCGATGGAGCCGGCGCGCGCTGGCGGCGCTGGTTTGCATGGGGACTGCGGCGGGCGCGCCGGGTGCGGCGTCGGCCGCCGACAAGGTGAAGGTGGGGCTGCTGACGACGCTGTCGGGGCCGGGCGCGGCACTGGGCAACGAGATCCGGGACGGTTTCAATCTGGCGCTGCAGCATACGGGCGGCAAGCTGGGCGGGTTGACGGCGGAAGTGGTGGTGGCCGACGATCAGCAGAAGGCCGATACCGGGCGCCAGGCGGTGGAACGCCTGCTCAAGCGCGACCGCGTGGACGTGATGACGGGCATCGTGTTTTCGAACGTGCTGCTGCCGGTGATGCCTGCGATCCTGCAATCGGACACGATCTATCTCAGCACCAATACGGGCCCGGAAAATTACGCGGGCGCGGGCTGTAATCCGAATTTCTTCGCGGTGGCCTGGCAGAACGAGGACATTCCGGCTGCGATGGGCAAGTACGCGGCCGACCAGGGCTACAAGCGCGTGGCGCTGATCGCGCCGGATTACCCGGGCGGACGCGAGTCGCTGAACGGTTTCAAGCGTCTGTACAAGGGCGGCGTGGCCGAGGAGATCTACACGCAGCTCGGCCAGCTGGACTATGGCGTTGAAATCACGCAGCTGCGCGCCAGCAAGCCGGATGCGGTGTTTTTCTTTCTGCCGGGCGGCATGGGCGTGAATTTCATCAAGCAGTTCAACGGCGCGGGCCTGTCCAAGGACATCGCGCTGCTGGCGCCGGGCTTTTCGGGCGACGAGGACACGATCGCGGCGGTGGGCGCGCCGATCAAGGGCCTGCGCAACACGGCGCAATGGGCGGCCGAACTCGACAACCCGGCCAACCGCAAGTTCGTCGAGGACTTCAAGAAGACCTACAACCGCAGCCCGTCGCTGTATGCGTCGCAGGGCTATGACGCGGCGATGCTGCTGGACAGCGCGGTGCGCCAGACGGGCGGCAAGCTGGATGCCGAGGCACTGCGTCCGGCGCTGCGCCGTGCGGACTTCAAGTCGGTGCGCGGCGATTTCAAGTTCAACCGCAATCAGTACCCGGTGCAGAACTATTACCTGCGCGTGGTCGAGGCCGACGCCAGCGGCAAGCTGTCGAACAAGCTGTCGGGGACGGTGCTGACGCAATACCAGGATCCCTTCGCCGCCTCGTGCCAGATGAAGTAGGCCGCCGGCTTCGAAACACAGGAGATACGCATGACTGATCGCATTACGACGCGCGAGGTGACGATCGCCTCGCACGATGGCAAGTCCTTTGGCGCCTATCTGGCGGTGCCGGCCTCGGGCCGCGGGCCGGGCCTGGTGTTGTGCCAGGAGATCTTTGGCGTCAACGATTTCATGCGGCGCAGCGCGCAGCTGCTGGCCGAGGAGGGCTACGTAGTGCTGGTGCCGGACCTGTTCTGGCGTCAGCAGCCCGGCATCCAGCTGACGGACGGCCCTGCGGACATGCCGCGTGCGTTCGAGCTGTACAAGGGTTTTGACGTGGACTTGGGCATCAAGGACATCGCATCGACGCTGGCCGTGTTGCGCGAACTGCCCGAGCAGGAAGGCAGCGCGGGCGTGCTGGGTTATTGCCTGGGGGGCAAGCTGGCCTATCTGGCGGCGTGCCGTACGGACGCGGACGTGGCGGTGGGTTACTACGGCGTGGGCATCGAGGACAGCCTTGAAGAGGCCGCCAATCTGCGCGGGCGCCTGGTGCTGCACATCGCGGAGCAGGATGGCTTCTGTCCGCCCGAGGCTCGCCAGCGCATCCTGGAGGCGCTGGGCGGCAAGCCGGGGGTGGAGCTGTACGTGTACCCCGGCGTGGATCACGCGTTTGCACGCACGGGCGGCGATCACTACGACAAGCCGTCGGCGCTGATGGCGCATCAGCGCAGCATGGCCGCGCTGCAGCGCACGATCGGGCCGGAGTTCGATTATTCGTACTTGTGGGACAAGCACTGCGAATATGAATTCGGCACGCGCGACGTGGCCGCGACCATGGCGACGATGGTGGCCGAACCCTACGTCAATCACATTCCGACGATGACGGGCGGCGTGGGCTACAAGGAGCTGTCGCGCTTCTATCAGCATCATTTCGTGAACAGCAACCCGCCCGATACGCGGCTGGTGCCGCTGTCGCGCACGGTGGGCGCCACGCAGATCGTGGACGAACTGCTGTTCTGCTTCACCCACACGACCGAGATCGACTGGATGCTGCCGGGCGTCGCGCCCACGGGCAAGTCCGTGGAGATCCCGCTGGTGGCCATCGTGAAGTTCCGTGGCGACAAGCTTTATCACGAGCACATCTACTGGGATCAGGCCAGCGTGCTGGTGCAGGTGGGCCTGCTCGATCCCAAGGGCCTGCCCACGGCAGGGCGCGAGACCGCAGCCAAGCTGCTGGACGAAACCCTGCCTTCCAACACGCTGATGGCGCGCTGGAAGGACAGCGAGAACAAGTAGGGAGACGACATGCCTTATACCGACGAACAACTGGGCGGGCTGGTGCGCGGCGACAGCGTGCATCGGGACCTGTACACCGATCCGGCCATCTTCGACCTTGAAATGCAGCGCATCTATGGCCGCGCGTGGATCTACGTGGGCCACGAAAGCCAGGTGCCCAAGACGGGCGACTATCACACCACGCGCCTGGGCGATCAGGATGTGCTGATGGTGCGCGCCGCCGACGGCCGCGTGCACGTGCTGTACAACCGCTGCCCGCACAAGGGCGCGAAGGTGGTGGCCGACGGCGAAGGCTGTGCGGGCAAGTTCTTCCGCTGTCCGTATCACGCGTGGACGTTCAAGCTGGACGGCAGCCATCTGGGCGTGCCGCTCAAGCAGGGCCTGGAAGGCACGTCGTACGACCCCACGGATCCGTCGTTCTCGATGCGGCGTTTGCCGCGCGTGGAGAGCTACCGCGGCTTCGTGTTCGCCAGCCAGTCGGCCGAAGGCCAGGCGCTGCAAGACTTCCTGGGCGGCGTGCGCTCGTCCATCGACAACCTGTGCGACCGTTCGCCGGTGGGCGAGGTGGAAGTGGCGGGCGGCATCTTCCGCGTGATGCAGCGTTCGAACTGGAAGGTGTTCTACGAGAACCTGCACGACACGATGCACGCGCGCGTGACGCATGAATCGTCCTATGCCGCCGCGCGCGACGAGGCCAAGGAAATGGGCGAGATGCCGCTCGAGCTGCACATCATGGACGGCAACGGCGAGCCCTACGAGTTCTGGGAGAAGCTGGAGCTGCGCGCCTACGACAACGGCCACGGGTACATGGAAGGCATCTTCAACCCGGGCGCCGCCGAGCGCGACCCGGTGTCGCGCGCGCACTTCGAGTCGCTGACCGGCGCCTACGGCGAGCAGCGCGCCCGCGAGATTCTGGGGATGAACCGCCACAATACGGTGATCTACGGCAGCGGATCGCCGCATACGGTGTTCCAGCAGTTCCGCGTGATCCGGCCGGTGGCGGTGGATCGGACGCTGATCGAGATCCAGACGTTCCGCTGCAAGGGGGCGCCGGAGGGCGTGTTCAAGCGCGCGATGCTGTATGCCAATGTCATCAATTCGCCGTCGTCCAACGTCATGCCGGACGACATCGAGCTCTACAACCGCTGCCAGGAAGGCAACGCGACGCGTGGCGGCGACTGGGTCAGCATGCACCGCTATCACGGCACGGACCGGGTCGAGGCCGACGGCATGGTGTCCGTGAACGGCACCAGCGAATTGCCCATGCGCAATCAATTCCGCGCGTGGAAGGCTTACATGGAGGCGGGCGCCGGTACTGGCGCAGGCGCCGCGGCCAAGGGAGACGGCGCATGCTGCTAGATCTGGATTTCGACGTCGGCACCGCGAATCTTGCGCCGGCCGACGTGCCCGCCGATGCCTACCACCGCATCGCGCAGTTCCTGTACCGCGAGGCGCGGCTGCTGGACGAGCGGCGCTACGACGACTGGCAGGCGCTCTGGACGGAGGACGGCATGTACTGGATGCCGCGCAAGCACGGCCAGGAAAGTCCGTACGATTTCATCTCGATTTTCTGGGAAGACCGCATGCTGCGCGACGTGCGCATCCGGCGCCTGGAACACCCGCGCAACTGGTCGCAGCAGCCGCCGACGCGCAGCGTGCGGCTGGTGGGCGGCGTGCAGGTCGAGGGTGTGGATGCGGCCGGCAACCTGGTGGTGCATTCGGTCTTTCAGATGACCGAATGGCGCAAGCGCCAGCCGCGCCAGCTTGCCGGGCGGTACACCCACAAGCTGGCCGCCGAGGGCGATGGCTGGCGCATTCGCATGAAGCGCGTGGACCTCGTCAACTGCGACGATGCGCACGACGCGTTCGAGGTGTTTGTGTGATGAACACCGACGTGGCGGTGCTGGCGCTGCACTATCAGAACGATGTGCTGCATCCGGATGGCAAGATCCGTGTCGGGCTGGACGCCGACAGCGGGGCGCGGCAGCGCCTGCTGGACAACGCCGCCGCCTTGCTGGAGGGCGCGCGATCGCTCGCGCTGCCCATTGTGCACGTGCGCATCGCGTTCCGGCCCGACTACGCGGACCTGCTGCCCAACTGCGCAATCTTCCGCAACGTGGCCACGATCGGCGCGGTGCCGGAAGGGCAGTGGGGCAGCGCGTTCTACGATGGCCTGCATCCGCTGGCGGGCAGCGCGCGCGAGTTCGTCGTCAAGCACACGCGCATCAGCGCGTTCTATGGCACGCCGCTGGAGGAAACCCTGCGGCTGCTGGGCGCGCGGCGGCTGGTGGTGGCGGGCGTGGCGACGCACTCGGTGGTCGAGGGCACGGTGCGCCATGCCGCCGATATCGGCTTCTCGGTCATGGTGGCCGAAGACGCCTGCGCGTCGGCCGACCCGGCGGTGCACGAGGCGTCGCTGGCCAGCATGCGGCTGATCGCGCAGACGGGATCGGTGCACGACGCGGTACGCTGGGCCGCGGCGTCAAACTGACAAGGAGCACTCATGGATTTCTCAGGCTTTCCCGGCCTGGCGGGCAAGACCGCCATCGTCACCGGCAGCACGCAGGGCCTGGGCGCGGACATCGCGCGCGGCTTCGTTGCGGCGGGCGCCAACGTCGTGCTGGTCGGCCGCAACGCCGAGGCGGGCGAGGCGCTGGCGCAGGCACTGGGCGAACGCGCGCTGTACTGCGAAACGGATATCGGTGAAGACGCCCAGATCCAGGCCTGCATCGACGCCGCGCTGGCGCGCTTTGGCCGGCTGGATTTCGTGGTGAACAACGCCTGCCAGTATGCGGATCGCGGCCTGGCATCGACGCGGGACGAATGGCACCGCACGCTGGATACGAACCTCGTGTCGGCGGCGATCTTCACGCAGCTCGCGGCGGCGCATCTGCCACGCGGCGGCGTGATCGTGAATCTGGGCAGCACCGGCGGCAAGTTCGGCGCGGCGGGGCGCGCGCTGTATCCGGCGTCCAAGGCGGCCCTGCTGCAGATCACCAAGAACTTCGCGGTGGAACTGGCGCCGTCGGGCGTGCGCGTGCTGGCGGTGTCGCCTGCATGGACGTGGTCGCCGTCGGTCGAACAGCTGTCCGGCGGATCACGCCAGGCGGCCGACGCGGTGGGCGCGCATTTCCATCCGCTGGGCCGCGTAGGCTCCGGCGAAGAGATCGCCGCGGCCGTGTGCTTTGCATGTTCCGACGCGGCATCGTGGATGACCGGCGTCGACATCCCGGTCGACGGTGGCTTCTCGATCCTGGGCCCCGACCGCGGCATCTCGCCGCGCGTGTGGTTCAAGGAATTGATGCCGGACGACGGCGCCTGACATCAGGGCAGGCCGGTTGGCAGCGCGGTGCCGGACATCTTCGTGCAGCGAAGGTGTCTGACACCCATGTGAGACCGCCGACAACTTGTCGCGATGCCGCCGGGGTGTCAGACACCTGGGTTCGTAGGCAGGCCGGTTGGCAGCGCGGTGCCGCATATCTTCGCGCTGCGAAGTTGTCTGACACCCATGTGAGACCGCCGACAGCTTGTCGCGATGCCGCCGGGGTGTCAGACACCTGGGTTCGTAGGCAGGCCGGTTGGCAACGTGGTGCCGGATATCTTCGTGCTGCGAAGGTGTCTGACACCCATGTGAGACCGCCGACAACTTGTCGCAGTGCCGCCGGGGTGTCAGACACCTGGGTTCGTAGGCAGGCCGGATGGCAGCGCGGTGCCAGACATCTTCGTGCAGCGAAGGTGTCTGACACCCTTGAGAGACCGCCGACAGCTTGTCGCAGTGCCGCCGGGGTGTCAGACACCTGGGTTCGTAGGCAGGCCGGATGGCAGCGCGGTGCCGCACATCTTCGTGCAGCGAAGGTGTCTGACACCCATGTGAGACCGCCGACAGCTTGTCGCGATGCCGCCGGGGTGTCAGACACCTGGGTTCGTAGGCAGGCCGGTTGGCAGCGCGGTGCCGGATATCTTCGTGCAGCGAAGGTGTCTGACACCCTTGAGAGACCGCCGACAACTTGTCGCAGTGCCGCCGGGGTGTCAGACACCTGGGTTCGTAGGCAGGCCGGTTGGCAGCGCGGTGCCGCACATCTTCGTGCAGCGAAGGTGTCTGACACCCATGTGATACCGCCGACAGCTTGTCGCAGTGCCGCCGGGGTGTCAGACACCTGGGTTCGTAGGCAGGCCGGATGGCCACGCGGTGCCGGATATCTTCGTGCTGCGAAGGTGTCTGACACCCTTGAGAGACCGCCGACAGCTTGTCGCGATGCCACCCGGGTGTCAGACACCTGGGTTCGAACTCAGACCTCTAGCGAATAACGATCTCGCCTTCTTCCAGCCCGGCCTTGCCGCCCACCTGGTCTTCCAGGAACTCCTGCATCTTGTTGCCCAGCTGGATCTTCGTGCCGCTACAGAAGCGCCGCGTGGCGGCGATGGTGGCGTTCTGCTGGGGCAGCAGGTCGCGGGCCAGTTGGGCTTCCTCGGTTTCAAGTCCGGCCAGCTCGCCGATGAGCTTGGTGTGCGTGTTGCGCGCCCGTTCGACGACGTCGCCCGTGGCCCGTTGCGGGTTGGCTTGCAGGAACATCAGCAGTTGTTCCAGCTTGGCCTTTTCCTCGTTCATCTTCAGGCGCTTGCGCGTGAGCGCCGAGCGCTTGATGTCGGCGTGCGGGTCCAGGCCGGCTTGCACCAGCGTCGGAATGCCTGCGGGCGAGCCGATGGTGCCGGCGCGGACTGCCAGCAGCGCGCGGGTTTCGCCGCCCGTGATGGCGCTTTGCTGCGTGTTGGGCGGGCCGACATTGACGCTGCCGCCAGCGGCGATGCTGCATTGGCGGATTTCGCGTTCGACGTCGATGTCCTGGCCCGCGCTGATGACCGCGTTCTCGATGAACTTGGCCCGCAGCGTGCCGCCGCAGACGATGTGCGCGGTGCGCGGCGCCGCCGAGGCGTCGTGCACGGTTTCGGCCATGCCGATGATGCCGCCCTTGACGGTCACGCTGCCACCGGCCTCGACCAGCGCGGCTTCGATGGTGCCGTTGACGACCACATCGCCCGTCACGCGCACTTCCATGGTGGCGGCGATGTCGCCACGCACCTGCAAGGAGCCTTCGAAGTTGATGTTGCCGGTGGACAGGTTGACGGCGTCCACCTCCACCATCGGGTTGACCTGCACGCCGTGGGTGATGAGCGTCGGCGTGCCGGAAATGGCCGCGCGCAGCAGCAGCGGATCTTCCGGATCGATCTCGACGCCGGACAGTTCCTTGGAAAATGGCGTATCGGGCAGCTCGTCGGGCATCACGGCCTCGCCGAGCACGTTGGTGCCGTCCACGCCGGGCAGCGGCGGAATGCGGCGCATGAGCGGCGTGCCGGGCGACACGAGCAGCAGGCTGCCGAGATCGCGGTAATCCACCTGGGCCAGTTCGTCGATGTCCTCGGCGCGGGGCTTCAGGCGGTCAAGCAGGCTTTCAAAGCGGGTGGGCGTGCCGCGCGTGGGCGGCGTACCCTGCGCGGCCAGGATGGTTTCGGCGCGGCCCAGCGCCACGGCCTCGGCCAGCGCGCCGTCCAGCACGCCGTGCACGATGCCCTGGTCTGAGAGGGCCTGGTGCACCGCGTCCAGCGTGACGGGCTTGCCGCCCTTGGGCGGGTGCAGCGTCAGCGTTGCCGCCATGCGGGTCGCGTTCAGTTCGATGTCGAAGCTGCCGTCCACGACCTGGCCGACGGGGCTCTGGACGGGTTCGGTGGCTGCGCGGCACAGATCGATGAAGGCGACGATGGCGTGGTTGTCGAGCGCGTCGGCGCCCCAGCCCTGCGTGGCCGCGGCAGCAACCAGCACGTCCCACGTCGGCAGGTCGGTATTGACCAGCGGGGGGGCTTCTTCGTCGGCGACGGCAACGTCCGCGTCGTCGTCCTGGCCGGCGGCCTGAGAGTCGTTCTGTAGCCCAGCCTGAGACCCGGCCGAGTCACCACCTTCCGTGCCAGCAACCGCCATGTCGGAGGTGCCCGCAGCCGTTGCCTTGGCGGGTTCGGGACGAGGTGGCGGCGTGTACACCGCCGTCAGGACGTTGGTGTCGGCATCCAGCATCAACTGGAGCATGTTTTCTGCGCCCATTTCACCCTCTCTCCGATCCCGGCACGAGCGGCCGGTTCAATCATTTGGTAATTGAACGAAATATTACGTCATATTCTTTGCAAGGACGATCATTACCGGCGGTAACAAGCAAATTTATCGGCCGCATGTCCTAGTCACGTCCCCGATTCTCCCTGGGAAACGCCCGCGCCGCCGCGATCTAGATCATCGGCAGGAAAGACAGAACCGGGATGGTGCAAGCAGCATTGGGGCTCGCCAACGCGTCTTCCGACGCCGCCGGAGCCCCGTCCCATGTCCCAACCCCCTACCTCCATTTTTTCGGCCACGCGCGCCATCCTGGCACGCGCCGGCGGGATGGCGGCGGTGGCGGCGCTGGCGTCGGGCGCTCTGGCGCTGGCGACACCGGTGCAGGCCGCCGACACCTACCGCTACAAGGACCCGTTCGGCGTCTGGCGCACGATGAAAGTGCCCACCGGCACCGGTAAATACTACAAGCGCGCGCAGGCACGGACGGCGGTCCGCGGCGGCGCCGAGAAACTGTGCCTGAGCTGTGAGCCGGAAGCCGGCGACGGCGCCCGCCGCGTGAGCCGCGTGGCCGCCGAACCGACGTTGCGCTGGAGCACTGTCAAACCCACGACCAAACACGACAACCTGATCGCCCGCGCCGCGCTGGATTCCGGGGTCGACCAGGCGTTGCTGACGGCGATCATCGCCATTGAGTCGGGTTTCCGTAGCGATGCCCGCTCGCCCAAGGGGGCGCTGGGCCTGATGCAGCTGATGCCCGCGACGGCCGCGCCGTTGCTGTCGGTGGACGACGTGGAGCGCGCGCTGGTGGACCCGGCGACCAATGTGCAGGCCGGATCGCGCCATCTGCGCCGGCTGATCGACCGGTATCCGGGCCGCCTGGATCTGGCGCTGGCCGCGTACAACGCGGGCGAAGGCGCGGTGCGCAAGTACGACGCGGTGCCGCCGTACGCCGAAACCCAGGCCTATGTGAAGAATGTGACGGCCCTGTACGAGCAGTACAAGGCGCCGTGAAGGAAGCGGGCCGCCGGCCCGCTTCGATTCAACGCTTAAAGTCCCGCGAACACTTTGTCCGCGATGTCCAGCGTGGCCTGGATGACGGCGTCGTCGTGCGTGGCCGACACGAAACCCGCTTCGAAGGCCGACGGCGCGAAATGCACGCCGTTGTCCAGCATGGCATGGAAGAAACGGTTGAACGCGGCGGTGTCGCAGGCCGAAACCTGGGCGAACGAAGCCGGGATGCGGTCGCTGAAGTAGATGCCGAACATGCCGCCGACCGAATCCGCCGAGAAGGGCAGGCCGGCCTTGCGGGCGCGTTCCTGCAAGCCCTGTGCCAGCTTGGCGGTCTGGGCCGACAGATTCTCGTAGAAGCCCGGCGCGCCGATGAGGCGCAGCGTGGCCAGACCCGCCGCCACGGCCACCGGATTGCCGGACAGCGTGCCGGCCTGGTAGACACCGCCCAGCGGCGCGATGTGCTTCATGACCTCGGCGCTGCCGCCGAAGGCGCCCACCGGCATGCCGCCGCCGATCACCTTGGCCAGCGTGGTGATGTCCGGCTTGACGCCAGTCAGGCCCTGCACGCCTTGCGGTCCCACGCGAAAGCCCGTCATGACCTCGTCGAAAATCAGCAGCGCGCCATGCTGCGTGCAGACCTCGCGCAGGCCTTCCAGGAAGCCGGGCGCGGGCTTGATGAGGTTCATGTTGCCGGCGACCGGCTCCACGATGATGCAGGCGATGTCGGCGCCATGCTGCGCAAAGGCTTCGCGCACGGCATCCAGGTTGTTGTATTCCAGGGTCAGCGTGTGCGACACGAATTCCGGCGGCACGCCGGCCGAGCTGGGCTTGCCGAAGGTCAGCAGACCCGATCCGGCCTTGACCAGCAGGCTGTCCGAATGCCCGTGATAGCAGCCTTCGAACTTCACGATCTTGGCGCGGCCGGTGGCGCCGCGCGCCAGGCGGATCGCCGTCATGGTGGCTTCGGTGCCCGAGCTGACCAGGCGCACCTGTTCCAGCGAGGGCAGACGCGAGATCAGCACTTCGGCCAGCTCGATTTCTGCTTCGGTCGGCGCGCCGAACGACAGCCCGTTGACGGCCGCTTCCTGCACCGCGCGCACGACTTCCGGGTGCGAGTGACCCAGAATGGCCGGGCCCCACGAACCCACGTAGTCGATGTACTGCTTGTCTTCCGCGTCCCACACGTACGGACCTTGCGCGCGCTTGATGAAGCGCGGCGTGCCGCCCACGGAGCGGAAAGCGCGCACGGGCGAGTTGACGCCGCCGGGGATGCTGCGGCAGGCGCGGTCGAAGAGCTGAGCGTTACTGGACATGGCGATCAAGGCTTACGGTTGGAGTTGGCGGAATAAGGCGCGGAGCAGGCCACGGCGGCGGCCCGGACGCTGGGCGCTTCGAACAGGGCCGTGATTACGGCGATGCTGTCGGCGCCGGCCTGGGCCACGAGCGGCGCGTTGGCGGGCGTGATGCCGCCGATGGCGACGACGGCGGGCCGGGGCGCATCGCGTTCGTCGGCCAGGCGGCGGGCTTCGGTCAGGACGGACAGCGGCGCGCGCACCGTGTCGGGTTTGACGGTGGACGCGAACATGGCGCCGAACGCGATGTAGTCGGCGCCCGCGTCGAGCAATTCACGCGCCCGCGTCAGGTCGCCGTAGCTGGACCCGCCCAGGATCAGGTCGGGACCGGCTTCGCGGCGGATGTGCGCCAGGCTTTCGTCGTCGCGGCCCACGTGCGCGCCATCGGCGCCGACGTCCAGCGCCAGGCGCCAGTCGTCATTGATGAGAAACACCACGCCCAGTTCGCGGCACAGCGGCGCCAGGGCGCGGGCCTGCGCGGCGCGCACGGCATCCGGCACGTTCTTGCGGCGCAATTGCAGCGAGCGCATGCCGCCCGCGGCGGCGTCACGCACCGCCTTCAGCAGGCGGTCGGTATCGTCCCATTCGGGCGTCACGCCATACAGGCCGGCGGGAAAGCGAATCGGTTTCATTGGGGCAGGATCCGGTTGGGAATGCGCCGGCCCATGCCCGGCAGGAAGCTGGCGGCCACGGCGGCGTCGGCGTGGACTAGCCCCTGACGCACGGCCTCCGGCATTTCCAGGCCCTGCGCCAGCATGGCGGTGATCGCGGTGGCGGCTAGGCCGCCGGCGTCGCCGTTGCGGTCGGGTGGCGCCTGCCAGGGCCACGTATGGGTCTGGCCGCCGGGTCCGAGCAGCACGTTGGCGAAATGACCGGGGCGTTGGGGGCTGCCCAGCACCAGGACCCACGCCGCGCCGGCCGCCACGAGGGCGTGCATGGGCGTAGGTGCGTCCCCGATATCAATGTCGCCGTCGGCGTGCCACTGCGCGAGGCGCAGGTGTTCAATGACCAGCAGGTCGGTCTGCGGCAGCACCAGTTCGAGGGTCGCGGCCAGCAGGTCGTCGGCTTCGTCCTCGTCGGCGGCATTGGCGGGCACCTGCGCGCGCTGGCCCAGGTGCAGCACGAGCGGGACCTGGCTGTAGTCGGCGGCAACCTGCGCCGCCACGCTGGCCGTTTCCGCGGTGTATAGTCCGCCCACCTTGATGGCCTGCACCGACATGTCTTCGAGCAGGCAACGCGCCTGGTCGTCCAGAAGGTCGGGCGAAACGGGGTGGATTTCTTCGATGCCGGCGGTGTCCTGCACGGTCAGCGCGGTCACGGCCGCCAGGCCATGACAGCCCAGACGGGCGCAGGTGACGGCATCCGCGGGCAAACCGTCTGATCCCGAGGGATCGAGCGGGCCGAAGACCAAAACGAGAGGGGGAGTAACGGGGGCCACGTGACTGCGCTTGATTAAGGGCGCCCCGGCTCATTTGGCATGAATCAGGGGAACCCCTATTGGGTTTCGGTAAGATTGTCCCCATTCTAATGGAAGCCCCTCACCTTTGCCCCACCGCGGGGACGCCGGTGGGGTTTTGATGTAAGAGAGAACTATGCGTACTTGGATGTGTCTGATTTGCGGCTGGGTCTATGACGAAGAGGCCGGCCTGCCCGACGAAGGCATTGCGCCCGGCACCCGCTGGGAAGACGTGCCGCCCAACTGGGTCTGTCCCGAATGCGGCGCCCGCAAAGAGGACTTCGAACTGATGGAAATCTGAAGCCGTACCGCCGACTTATTCCGCCAGGGCTCGTAAGATGGGGCATACCCCGTCCTTCGTCACCGTCGGACTGCCGTCAGGCATGACGTTTGCGTCCGCGCAATCACTCCGAACGGTTTTCTCAGACTACCCATGAAGGGGTTGCCATGACGGAAAAACATCACGAAAACGCTGCGACGCAAGCGGCCAACTTCGCCAACCAGTTCCTGATCGCCATGCCGGGCATGGTCGAAGGGAGCCTGGCGGGTTCCGTCATCTACGTGTGCGAACACACGGACCGCGGCGCGCTGGGGCTGGTCATCAACCGCCCCACCGACCTGACGCTGGGCACGCTGTTCGAGCGCATTGAACTGACGCTGGAAATCGGACCGGTCAAAGACACGTTCGTCTTTTTTGGCGGACCGGTCCAGACCGACCGCGGCTTCGTGCTGCATGCGCCGGCTGGCGACTACAGCTCCAGCATCAAATTGGGCGACATGGCGCTGACCACCTCACGCGATGTGCTGCAGGCCGTGGCTGATGGCAACGGACCGGCGCGCATGCTGGTCACGCTGGGCTACGCCGGCTGGGGCGCGGGCCAGCTCGAAAGCGAGATGGGCCAGAACGCGTGGCTGAGCGTGGGCGCGGACGCGCACATCATCTTCGATGTGCCGCCCGAGGAACGCTACCCCGCCGCGCTCAAGCTGCTGGGCATCGACCCCGTGATGCTGGCGGGCGACGCTGGCCATGCCTGAAGAAACTCTGCTTGCCTTCGATTTCGGCGAAAAGAAGATCGGCATCGCCATCGGCAATACGCTGACGCGCCAGGCGCGCCCACTTGAAATCATTTTCAGCGAGGTCCGCGACGCGCGCTTTGGCCGCATCGCGGCACTGCTGCAGGAATGGCAGCCGCATCGCGTCGTCGTCGGTCTGGCGCTGGACGCCGAGGGCGGCGAACAGCCCGCCACGGCACGCTGCCGCCGCTTTGCCAACCAGCTTCATGGCCGCTTCGGCATCGCCGTGGAACTGGTGGATGAACGCGGCTCCAGCATGGAGGCGCAACGCCTGCTCGGCACGCATGCCGCAGATGACGCGATGGCTGCGGCGGTTATCCTGCAACGCTATCTGGATGCCTTGCCCGCGGTCTGACGCCCGCGGCCTGTCTTGCCCATGCTCAATCCGCAACTCGATCGCCGCGGCGAACTCACACATCTGCTGACCACGGAAGGGCTGCCCCGCCGGCACGTCGAGCGGCTGCTTGACATGGCGCGCGCGCAGTCGGCGTCCGACGATTCGCCGCCGCATGCCGCGCCGGAAATGCCGGTGTTCCTGTGTTTGCCGGACACGAACACTGCGGACCGCGACGCCTACGCCGCCGCCGCGGCCAGTCTGTCGATGCTGCCGGTGCCGCTGGAGGCGCAAGCCGCCCTGGCGCTTGCCGAGACGGTCGCCGCGCTGGCGCCGGGCGTGCTGATCCTGCGCCACGGCCAGAGCGGCGCGGCCCATTGCGCCGCCGCTCATTCCGCGCCGGGCCTGCACGTGCTCAATGCGGGCGACGGCCGGCATGCCGATCCCGTGCCCGCGCTGGCGCTGGTGCAGGCCATCACCGAGATCAAGCCTGACCTCACCAGCCTCGTCGTGACGCTGGTGGGCGACATCCGCCACGCCGGCGTGGCGCGTTCCGTGATCCATCTGCTGACCACGCTGGGCGTGCCGGAAGTGCGCGTTGCGGCGCCGCGCACGCTGCTGCCGGACGGCCTTGCCCAACTGGGCGTGCGCGCCTGCGCCACGCTGCAGGAAAGTCTGAGCGATGCGGACGTGGTGATCGCGCTGCCGCTGAATGTCGAAGAGATCAGCGGCGCGCAGCTTCCTTCCGCGCGCGAGTACGCCTGCACCCACGGCATCACGCCCGCGGCGCTGGCGGCCGCGAAACCCGATGTGCTGCTGTTGCCCGCCGGCCGGCTGGCGCCCGGCGTGGAAGTGGACGGCGACATCGCTGCCGCGCTTGAACCCGCCGAGGCGCGTCTCGCGGCCCTTGAACAACCGCTGCGCGTGGCGGTGCTGCGCGCGCTGGCCGGAGCGGCGCCATGAGGCTGCACATTGCCAACGGACGGCTGATCGATCCCGCAAACGGCGTGGATGGCCAGCACGACCTCTACATCGCCGCGGGCCGTATTGTCGCGGTTGGCGCGGCGCCCGACGCCTTCCAGGCCGATCGGCATATCGATGCAAAGGGCCTGGCTGTCCTGCCTGGCCTGATCGACCTGTCGGCACGCGTCGCGCAAGCGGGCAACGCGGGTCACGGGGGATTCGCGCCCGCTGAATTGCGCGCGGCATTGGCCGGTGGCGTGACGCGCCTGGTGCTGCCGCCCGATTCCGAAAGCGCGCCAGACGAACCGACCAAGATCGAGGCGCTGATGCGCCACGCGCAGGCAGGGCAGTGCGCCATCCTCCCGTTGGGCGCGATGACCGTGGGCCTGGCGGGCGAAACCCTGACGGAAATGGCGCTGCTGGCGCGCGCGGGCTGCATCGCGTTCGCGCAGGGCGAATCCCTGGCGCCCGACACGCGGGTGCTGTGGGGGGCGATGCGCTACGCAAGCGGCCTGGGCCAGACGCTGTGGCTGCGTCCGCAGGACCCCTGGCTTGCACGCGACACCTCGGCCGCCAGCGGCCCGTACGCGGAACGCCTGGGCCTGGAAGGCATGCCGGCGCAGGCAGAGACCGTGGCGCTGCACACGATATTCGAATTGCAGCGCGCGACAGGCGCGCGCGTGCATCTGTCGCGCCTGTCGACAGCGGCCGGCGTGGACCTGCTGCGCGCGGCCCGCCGCGAAGGCCTGCCTGTGACGGCGGATGTGTCCATGAACAGCCTGCTGCTGACAGACGTGGACATCGGCTTCTTCGACACGAATCACCACCTGTTGCCGCCGCTGCGCGGCCAACGCGACCGCGACGCGCTCCAGGCGGCGCTGGCGGACGGCGTGATCGATGCGCTCTGCTCGGATCACACGCCGGTGGACGCCCGCGGCAAGGCGGCCCCGTTCGCGGCCGCCACGCCCGGCGCAACCGGTCTTGAACTGCTGCTGTCGCTGGCCCTGAAGTGGGCGCGTGATGGCCGCCGTCCTGTCGGTGACGCGCTGGCGCGCGTGACGTCGGGCCCGGCCGCGGTGCTGTCCGCCGTCGCGCCGCACCTGGGCCCATGCGGCCACCTGGGTGTGGATGCGCCGGCAGACCTGTGCCTGGCGGACCTGGACACCGAATGGATGGTGATGCCCGCAGCCCTGCAAAGCCGCAGCGCCCAGACACCTTTCGCAGGTATGATGCTGCCCGGTCGAGTGCGAGCCACCGTGGTCGGTGGCCAACCGGCCTGGGAGACTCCAGTTTGAAGCTGCTGCGCTTTGTCCTACGGCTGAGCCTTGTCCTGCCCCTGATCATTTTCGGCCTGCTGAGCGTGGGCCTGGCCTACCCCCTGATGCGCCCCGCGGCCCGCGCCCGCCTGAACCGCCGCTGGTCGCGCTGGCTGATGGCGGCCTGCGGCGTGAAGGTCGTCCTCAAGGGCGAACCCCGCCTGGAAGGCCCTGTGCTGCTGGTGGCCAACCACGTGTCCTGGGTCGACATCTTCGTCCTGAACTCGGCCCGCGCGACATCCTTCGTGGCCAAGAGCGAAATCCGCGCGTGGCCGGTGATCGGCTGGCTGGTCGCCGGCGCGGGCACGCTCTTCATCGAACGCGGCCAGCGCCACGCGGTCCATGCGATGGGGGAGTCGATGCAGGCCCGCTTCAAACAGGGCGACGCGGTGGGGCTGTTTCCGGAAGGCACAACGACCGAAGGCTTCGACCTCCTCCCTTTCCACGCCAGCCTCTTCGAACCCGCCCGCGCGGCGGCTATTGAAATCCAACCCGTGGCGCTGCGGTTCATGCAGCACGGCAAGCGCAGCGGGTACGCGGCGTTTGTGGGTGAAGAGTCGCTGGTGGGTAATCTTTGGCGGGTGCTGGGAGTGACCGGGTTATCCGTCGAAGTGGTCTTTCTGTCGCCGCTGGCTGCGCGTCATCCGGATGGGAGTTTGCCGACGCGGCTGGAACTGTCGCATCAGGCTCGGGATGCGATTGCTCGGGTGCTTTGATTTGCGTGGTTTCTCGCGGGCTGTGGACTAGCACCGTAGGTTTTGCACGCTGCTTGCTGTTGATGCGGTGTTAGTTACTGACGTGTCCGGTTCGGTGGCGGGTTTGATTCTTAAGGCGTCCGGCACGGTGGCGGCCCGGGGCGCGCGGGTCCACGATTGCGGTCCGGAGCCTTCGCTCCGGACTCCCCCTTCGTCATCTTCGTCCGCCTTCGGCTCCCTTCAGATTGCCTCGGGCTTATCGACGCCCCGCGCACCCCGGGCCGCCACCGCACCGGACTCGGGCAATTGAAATTTGCCGGGCGCTGGGACGATCAGCGTGCTTTGCGTTTTTGTGCAGAGACCTTCGGGCTAGCAGCATCTTGCGATGCCCGTCCCCGTTCGGCCGCGCGGGCGGCCTCCGGCGACTTACGCGGCGTCTTGCGTTGTGATATTGACGCTTCGCGCGTACGTGGCGCTTGGGTGTCTGACACCCGCATACACGGACTTCAAGCTTGAAGCGGCGTTCCAAGGGTGTCAGACACCCATCTTGGCAAAGGCGCTTGTTTTTTGTGGGGTGTCTGACTCCAGCAGATTCGTAGGACTGATTCGGGTGTCTGACACCAGCAGACGGCAGTAGATTTGTAGGACCGATTCGGGTGTCTGACACCGTCGTGCGAACACGGCACGCCGCTAATCGTCACTTGAACTCAAGTGCCCGATGGGCGGCGCGAACCGGTCGGCAAGCTGTGGCGGACCGTCGCCGCGCCGCCCATCACCGCCCCACCCACCGTGACGGCGGCCACCAGCAAACCACCCTCCGCCAGCGCGCAGCGCACTCCGCCACGACGTCCCACCGACCCGATGCCGGGTTGCCGCCGCCCGGGCGGCAGCAATCCGGCGGCCCCGCAGATCTCCTTCCCTGTCCACAGGTCTTGCAGCGCGCAAACCAAAGACCCTAGCAGCACGGCGTCGTGGTCACCGGGGAGGCGAGCGCCGTCGATGCGCCCGAGGGAATCTGAAGGAGCGGCCGCAGGCCGGGACGAAGATGACAACGGGGGAGTCCGGAGCGAAGGCTCCGGACCGCAATCGTGGGCGATCGCCTCCCCGGTGACCGCGGCGTCGGGCGACCTACGAAGACGGGCTTGCTTACGAAGACAGCATTGCAGCTACGAAGACATTTCGCAGCCTACGAAGACCACTCACCGCCCAGCACTCACTCCGCCATCGGATCCTGAAACTGCGAACACTTAACCTGCACGAGCTTCCGATCCTGCAACCGCAAAGCAGTCAACGACCCACCCCAAACACATCCCGTATCCAGGCAAATCACGTCCGGCCGCTGCAACAACCCCAACGTCGACCAATGTCCAAACACCGTCGTGACGTTACGCGTCGCACGATTAGGCACATCGAACCAAGGCACCAACCCGGGCGGCCATGCCCCCGGCGTCACCTTCGTCGCAAATTCCATATGCCCGTTCGGCGTGCACAAACGGATCCGCGTCAGCGCGTTGATGATCACCCGCATCCGCTTGCCGCCCTTGTGGTCTTCCTTCCAGGTGGCCGGCTCGTTGCCGTACATCTTTTGAAGGGCCTTCTGCCAGTTCGGCCCGCGTAGCGCGTCCTGGACTTCGCCGGCCAGGGCCAGCGTTTTGGCGACGTCCCATTTGGCCAGGGTGCCCGCGTGGACCAGCAGGTGGTTCTGCTCGAAATGCGCCAACGGGCGGAACCGCAGCCAGTTGAGCAGGTCCGTCGCGTCCGGTGCCCGCAGGATGGATTCCAGCGTGTCCGATTTGGACGGCTTGCGCACACCCGCGGCCGCGGCCAGCAGGTGCAGGTCGTGGTTGCCCAGGACCACCGTTGCGCGGTCGCCCAGGTCGATGATGCGGCGCAGGGTTTCTAGCGACTGCGGGCCGCGGTTGACCAGGTCGCCGGCAAACCAGAAGCGCGACTTGGGATCGCCAACCAGGTCCGGGTGGGACAGCAAGCGATCCAGCGGCGAGCAGCAGCCCTGCACGTCGCCGATCATCCAGATACTGCCGTTCATGCGGGACTCTTGCTCCAAGGCCAACGTTGTTGGACGACACGGGTGATGGTGTGGCGGTATTCCATGTAGCTCATGGCGCCCAGCGCCAGCGCCATGGCGCCCAGGTTCGGGCCCAGGGCGGTCAGCCAGGGCGGCCACTTGCCCAGCATGCCGACGTTCAGCGCAAGCTGGTTCAGCATGAAGAAGCCCACGCCCAGCAGGATGCCCACGAAAACCTTGGCGCCGACGCCGCCGCGGCGGGTCTGCATGAGGCCGATGGGGGCGGCGATGGTGATCATCACCAGCAGGGTGAAGGGGTAGGCCAGTTTGCGCCACAGGGCGACGACCTGGCGGCCGTATTGAAGCTGGTTGTCCCGCAGGTAATCCACGTAGTCGAGCAGCGTGACGATCGACATGCGCTCGGGCGTCAGCACGCGCGCCAGCAGGCGTTCGGCGCTGAGCGTGGTGTCGATGGAGCGTTCGGGCAGCTTCACGACCGTGGCGGGCGGGTTTTTGGGGGGGCGGGCGTTGGCGAGCGCCTCGGCGGCCTCGGCGTCCAGGCGGGTTTCGGAGACGTCCTTGAGGACCAGGTCGCCGCGCGTGAACGTGCCCGTGGGGGCGGTGGACAGCGCCGACAACGTCAGGTCTTTCTTGAATTCGTAGAGGGTCACGCCGGCCACCTGGCCGTCGCCCTTCAGTTCGGCGATGTTGATGATGCGGGTGCCGCCATTGGCGGTGGGTTCCTTGAACCAGTAGCCGCTTTTGAGGCGGTCGCCGCCGGCCTTGCCGCGGAACATCAGGTTGGCCTCGCCGGTCTTGACCTCGGCCCAGGGCGTGACGTATTCGGACAACAGGCCTGCGCCGATCATCAGCGGAATCGTGACGATCCAGAGCATCCGCAGCAGCTTCATGCCGCTGACCCCCGAGACCCGCAGGATGACGAGTTCGTTGCGTTGGGCCAAGCCCGCCAGCGCCAGAATGGCACCGATCAGGAGCCCGATGGGCAGCAGGTCATAGAGACGGGTGGGGATCGCCAGCGCCTGCATGTACAGCAGGGCCATCATGGAGAACTTGTCGCCCACGTTGTCCAGGTCGTCCACCAGAGCGAAGAACGTGAAAAGGCCTAGCAGGGCCAGAAGGACCACTGCGCAAGAGCGATAGACCTCTCGGGCCAGGTAGCGACGTGCGGTACGCATGAAGGAAAAGGGAGTGGAGCGCGTAAACGTGAAAGCTTAACAAATCCCGCAGCCGGAAGACGGCCGGCGGGACCGATTTGTCCGGTTCCCCTTTCAGGGGATGTCGACCATCTGCATCCGGCGTGTCAACACGCCGACCCGGGAATTCAGATAGTTGGACTTGCGGTGGCTGTCATAGAAGCGCGGGTTGGGCAGCATGGCCGCCAGCCGGGCGGACTGGCTGTTCCCCAGGTTGGCGGCGGTGGTATTGAAATAATGCTTGGCGGCGGCCTGGGCGCCGAACACGCCCACGCCCCACTCGGCGACGTTCAGGTAGAGCTCCAGGATCCGTTCCTTGCTCATGACGTGTTCGATCATGTAGGCCAGGACCAGTTCCTGGCCCTTGCGCAGGTAACTGCGCGAGCCCGACAGGAACAGATTTTTGGCCAGTTGCTGGGTGATGGTGGAGCCACCGCGCATCTTCGAGCGCCCTGCCTCTTCCTGTTTCTGGTTGTATTCCCAGGCCTTGCGGATGGCGTCCCATTCGACCCCGTCGTGGCCCGTGAAATTGGAATCCTCGGAGGCGATCACCGCGCGCTTGAGCGAGCGGTTGATCTTGTCGTAGGCGACCCATTCGTACTTCAGCTCGATCGCCGGGTCTTCCTTGCGCAAGCGCGACAGCTCTTCGCGCATCATCGCGCTGCTGCCCGGGTCGCGGTAGTTGTACCAGACCACCTGGGCGAACAGCCAGAATTGGTACAGCAGGATCGCGCACACCAGCGCCATCACCAAACCGGTGGTGATCCGGAACCAATTTCGGCCGCCGCTGCGGCCCGTGCGCGTCGCCATGCCGTTCAGCTTCCGGCTGCCAGCGCCTCGCGCAGCGCCGTCAGGACGGGCGCGGCATCGGGGCGCACGCCGTGCCAGATGAAAAAGCTCTCGGCGGCCTGGCCGACCAGCATGCCCAGCCCGTCTGCGGTCAGGGCTGCGCCGTCGGCGTCGGCCTGCCGCATGAAGGCGGTGGGCTGCGCGCCGTACATCATGTCGTAGGCGGCGGCGCCGTCGGCGTACAGGCCGGGCGGCAGATCGGGCGCGGCGTTCTGCAGGCCGCTGGCGGTGGCGTTGATGACCAGGTTCCAGCCGCCGGAGACGGCGGCGGTGGCCAGGGCGCCCGCGGTCACCTGGGTTTGCGGCGACACGCCGCTCGCGCCCCAGGCCGCGGCCAGTTCCTCGGCGCGGGCGGCGGTGCGGTTAACGATGTGAATACGGCTGCAGCCGGCCTCGGCCAGGGGCTGCAGGACGCCGCGCGCTGCGCCGCCGGCGCCGACCAGCAGCACGGCGGCGCCCGGCAGGCGCACGCCCAGGCGCAGCAGGTCATTGACCAGGCCCACGCCGTCGGTGTTGCAGCCGTGCCAGACGCCATCGCGCCAGGAAAGGGTATTTACCGCGCCTGCCAGCCGGGCGCGGTTCGACAGGCGGCCCGACGCCAGCGCATAGGCGTCAAGCTTGAAAGGCACCGTGACATTCAGGCCCAGACCGCCGTCCGCCACGAAGGCGGCGACGGCGTCGGCAAAGCCGTCCACCGGCGCAAGCAGGCGCTCGTAGCGCAGGGGCTTGCCGGTCTGCTGCGAAAACATGGCGTGGATCTGAGGCGAGCGGCTATGCGCGATGGGGTTGCCGATGACGGCGTAGCGGGCTTGAGGAATCGCCTCGGTCATGGGGCCTGTGTTTCCAGAGTGTCGTTGACGAAATGCCAGGTGCGGGTGATGACCAGCACGTCCGTATCGCGGGCGATATCGGGCGGGAAAGGGGGAAAGGGCGCGGCAAGCTGGACGATGCGGCGCGCCGCCTGGTTCAGGACCGCGTGCGGCGACGGCTGGTCGATCTCGACCTCGGCGATGCTGCCATCGGCGCGCACCGATACGGTGATGCGCAGCGACCCGTAAATGCGGCCGCGCGCCTCGTCGGGGTAATGCTGGGTGCCGACCGTCTCGATCCGGGTGCGCCAGGCATCCAGGTAGCCGGCGTAGCGGGACGCCTCGGCGGAGGGCGCGATGAACTGTTTACGCGGCTCGGCGCTGTACTGCTGGACCCGCGCCGCCAGCGCCGCCACCTGGGCGTTCTGGATGACGCTGGCCTGGTCCTGGGCGTCCTGGCCGACGTCGGCGCCGTCGGGCCACGGGTTGACCGCCTGGCGCTCGGGGCCGGCGTTGTGCGGCGAGCGCAACTGGGTCATGAGGCGGGCCTGTTCGGCCTCCAGTTGCACCTGGCGCTGGCGCATGGCTTCCAGGACGATGGTCTCGGCCGAGCTGCCGGTCTGGGGAAGCGGGGTGGTGGACACGCCGCGGTCGGCGTTGCCGCCGCCCGTCATCTGATTCTGCGCGACGGTGCGCGGGTTTTCCGGCGGCGTCTCGCTGCGGGCATTGAGCAGCACGACTTCCAGGCTGGTCACGGGCGGGCGCGTCTGCGTGGGCGCGCTGAAGCGCCACGCCAGCGCGCCGGCGTGCACCAACAGCGATATCGCGATGCCGATACGCAGGTAGTGCTGGGCGGGGGCGCCCAGCCACCAGAGGTAACGGCTCAGCATGGAGGGAGAATCAGCGCGTTGCACCAGCGCATTGTAAGGCGAGTCCACGCCCGCCGCGCGGTCCGTCCGAAGGCGGTATTCGCCCTCGGACGGAAGGCCTAGACCCCGTCAGGCGGAGGCCCGGGGGAAGATCCACACCTTGCTGGCAGGTAGCGCCAGGCGGCAGGGACCCGGTTCGCGGCCCTCGGGGCCATAGGCGCGCAGGGCGAGGCTGCGGGCGGGATCGGCGTCCGGCGTGCGGAACAGGTACTCCCAGCGGTCGCCCAGATACATGCTGGTCAGAAGCGGCATGTCGACGTGGTTGCCGTCCGGGTCATCGGCAAGACGCACCTGCTCCACGCGGATGACCGCGGTGGCGTCCTGTCCCGCGGCGACGCCCGCGCCGGCCTTGCCCCACAGCGACCAGCCAGCGCCTTTGATCCGAGCCTGTCCGTCGCGCAGCTCGGTGACCTTGCCGTCCAGCCGGTTGTTGCTGCCCATGAATTCCGCCGTGAACAGTGTGGACGGCGATCCGTACATCTCCTGCGGCGTGCCCTGCTGTTCGATCTTGCCGTTGTTCAGCAGCAGGATGCGGTCGGAGATTGCCATGGCTTCGCTTTGGTCATGCGTCACCATCAGCGCGGACAGGCCCAGGCGGATGATGAGTTCGCGCAGGAACGCGCGCGCCTCTTCGCGCAGCTTGGCATCCAGGTTGGACAGCGGTTCGTCCAGCAGGATGACGGGCGGGCTGTAGACCAGCGCGCGGCCGATGGCCACGCGCTGCTGCTGGCCGCCGGACAGCGCGTGCGGATGGCGCTGGCCCAGCTTGCCCAGCCCAAGCTGGTCCAGCACGGCCTGCACGCGTTCGCGGACCTCGGCGCCCGGCGTCTTGCGCAGCTTGAGCGGGTAGGCAACGTTCTCGAACACCGTCTTGTGCGGCCACAGCGCGTAAGACTGGAACACCAGCCCCAGGTTGCGTTCTTCGGCCGGGATCTCGGCGCGGGCCGCGCCGTCATAGACGACGTTCTCGCCGATGGTGATGCGGCCGCGCTTGGGGCCTTCCAGGCCGGCCACGGCGCGCAGCAGGGTGGTCTTGCCGCTGCCCGATGGGCCCAGCAAGGACACCACTTCGCCCTGGCGCAGCTGCATCGACACGCCCTTGAGCACCGGGTTGTCGCCGTAGTCCAGGTGCAGGTCTTCTACAGAAAGCTCAATCATGAAGTTTGACTCCGAATCGCAGGGCGATGCCCAGGCCGATCACGACCAGAACGATATTGATGAAGGAAAGCGCGGCCACGATGTCGATGGCGCCGGAGGCCCACAAGGACACCAGCATGGACCCGATGGTCTCGGTGCCGGGCGACAGCAGATAGACGCCGGTGGAGTATTCGCGCTCGAAGATCAGGAACATCAGCAGCCACGAGCCGATCAGGCCGTACTTGGCCAGCGGCACCGTGACGTGGCGGGTGACCTGGCCGCGGCGCGCGCCGGCGGTGCGGGCGGCTTCTTCCAGTTCGGGCCCCACTTGCAGCAGGGTCGACGAGATCAGGCGCAGGCCGTATGCCATCCACACCACCGTGTAGGCAAGCCACACACTGAAGATGGTGCTGCGCAGGGCGCGCAGCCATTCGACGAAGTTCTCGCGCAGCCATTCCGCGAAGGGTAGGGCAGACAGCCAGCCGTTCTCGTCCACGTCCAGCGCGTTGTCCAGCCACATCGGCACGAACAGGAACACCCACAGGAACGCCAGGCCGGCCAGCAGGCCCGGCACCGCACGCGGCACGAGCACGCTGTAGTCCATGAAGCGCGTGACGTTGTCTGGCTTGCGATGCATCGCAAGGCCCACGAACATGTAGCACATCACCGCCAGCGCGCCGCCGAAGACGCCGATGGCGACGGAGTTGACGATGGCGCGCATCAGGTTCGGCTGCGAGAACACGGTACGGAAGGCGTCGAGCGACAGCACGTCAAAGAGCGAGACGCCCAGGCCCCAGTTGGACACGAACGCGCGCAGCAGCACGCCGGTCAGCGGCACGATAATGGTGACGAACAGCCAGAACGCCACCACCGCGCCGGCCACCCAGCGCCATTTGCCCAGCGGCAGCGGCCGCGCACGCGAGGCCTTGCCCTTGACGGTGACGAAGCGGTTGGCGGTGCGCATCAGGCGGCGCTGCAGCATCACCAGCGGAATGGTCATGCAGATCAGCACCACGGCCACGGCGGCCATCAGGTGATAGGACGGAATGCCCAGCTTGTTGGTCAGCTTGTACAGATACGTGGCCAGCACGAGGTTGCCTTCCGGATCGCCCAGCACCAGCACCAGGCCGAAGACCTCCAGGCCCAGGAAGAAGAGCAGCACGGTGGCGTACAGCATGGCGGGACGCACCATGGGCAGGCTGACGGACACCATCACGCGCAGCGGCGAAGCGCCGGCCACGCGGGCGGCTTCTTCGACGTCGGAGCCCATGCTGCGCAGCGCCGACGAGATGTACAGATAGGCGTGCGGCACGTGCGTGAGGCCCGCGATGATGACGATGCTGGTCAGCGAATAGACGTTCCAGGGCACGAAGCCCAGGATGTTCTGCACCCAGGTCGAGAAGAAGCCGACCGGACCGGCCGCGACCACGTAGCCAAAGCCCAGCACCATGGGCGACACGAACACCGGCACCAGGATCAGCGGCTCGATCCAGCGGCGGCCCGGCAGGTCGGTGCGGATCATCAGGAACGCCAGCATGCCGCCCAGCGGGATGGCGATGGCAGCCAGCCCGAATGCGAGGATGAAGCCGCTGCGTAGCGCCTTGTAGAAATCGGGATCCGCGAAGATGAAGCGGAACGCGTCCAGGCTCCAGGCCTTGGACGGGGAAAAGAACGGCGCCGAGAGAAAACTCTGGATGATGATGAACGACAGCGGCACGTAGATGGCGAGCGCCGTGATCAGCACCACCACGCCGCGTGGCAGGGACTGCCATTTTCTGCGCAATGACTGCATGGGAAATCCTGTGGTCGGAAATGACGCGTTGGCCGCGCCGCCGGGGACGACGGCCCCGGGGCAGGGTCAGGCGGACGGCGTGCCGTCCGCTGCGTTGGCGGCGGCTCCAGGCATGGATGCCGCCCGGAGCCCGGGCATCACTTGCCCGCTGCCGCCCGCCATTGCTTGATGAATTCCAGGCGCTTGTTCTGCTCCAGGTAGTCCAGCAGCGTTTCATTGACCGGAATCGGCTTGAGCGAGGCGCCCAGCTTCTTGGTCATGCCGTCCACGTCGTTGTCGCCTTCGATGTCATCGCGCACGGAAGCCAGATCAGCCTGGTTGGCCATGATCTCCTGGCCCTTCTGCGACAGCAGGTAGTCCATCCACAGCTTGGCGGCGTTGCGGTTCTTGGCCTTCTTGCTGATGAACGCGACGCGCGAGAGCACCAGCGCGTAGTCGGTGGGGTAGGCCACGCCCAGCGACGGATCGTTCTTGGCGCGCGTCTCGGCGTAAGAGCCCAGGATGTTGTAGCCGATCAGGTTTTCGCCCGAGGACACGCGTTCCATCATGGTGCCGGTAGACGACTGCACGATCAGCCCGCCCTTGGCGATGTCCTTGAGGGTCTCGAAGTACTTGGGATCGTTGGCCTTGTCCTGCACCGCCAGCATGAACCCGACCGCGGACTTCTCGATGTCGTAGGTGGTGACCTTGTTCTTGAACTTGTCGGGCTGGCTGGCGATCAGCTTGGCCAGCGCGCCGTGCGTGGTGGGCACTTCGTTGGCGGGAATGAGGCGCTTGTTGTAGATGAAGACGGCCGGCTCGTACGTCGTGCCGTAGGCCGAGTCCTTCCAGACGGCCCAGGCCGGCAGCTTGCCGGCTTCGGGCGACTGGTACTTGAGCGCGTAGTCGGTGGCCAGCTTCAAGGCCGAATCCATCGACGAGCTCCAAACGATGTCGCCGCTGCCGCCGCCCGCCGCCTGTTCGCTGATGTAGCGGTTGTAGAGCTCGGTGCTGTTCATGTCGTTGTATTCGACCTTGACGCCCGGATACAGGGCTTCGAAGCCCTTGATGATGGGACCGGCGGCCTTGGTGTCGGTGGTCGAATAGATGACGACCTTGCCTTCCTTCTTGGCGCCGTCCAGGATCTTCTGGTAGTCGGCCGGATAGCCTGCGGGCACTGCCTGCGCAAATGCGCTGCCGGTGGCGATGGCGAATGCGGCGGCGCAGGCGGCCGCCAGTTTGGACTTGGCAAGCATGGATGTTGTCTCCGATTGATTTGGCTTGTTGCGGGCTCTGGGGCCCGCGTGCAGCCATCTTAGGAGTGCGCGTCTGTCGTCGTCCTGTCATGGCGGCCGCGGACGGCTAGGGGAAATCCCTGGGCCGCGGCGGCGCCATGCATGGGGTTGCCGTTACGGCCGCTGCGGCGTATCGGTGACGAGCCGGATCCAGTTCTGCACGAACCGCGAATGGCGGCGCTGGTCCAGGCCGACCAGCAGCGCCGGACTCAACACCACCGGCTGCACGATGCCCTGTGACCGCGCCAGCACTGCTTCGGAGGTCCAGCGCCCCGGCGTGTCTTCCATGATGGAACCCAGCGCGGCATGGCTGGACGCGACCTGCTGCCCGGCGGGCGACAGCAGCCAGTCCACCAGCGCGCGGCCCAGGTCCGGATTGGGGGCGGTGCGCGCGATCAGCACCGATCGCGCCAGCACGAGCACGTAGTCCTGCGGAAACACCACGCCGATGGGCCGGCCCGCGGCCTGGCGCGACAGGGCGTACGAGCCGAGGATGTTGTAGCCGATGTCCAGTTCGTCGCGCTCTATGGCGTCCAGGATCTCGGCGCTGGTGGCCGCCAGCCGAACGCCGGCCTGGCCCATGGCGTTGGCCAGCCCCCAGAAGTTGGACGAGACCAGTTCATCCTGTTCGGCCAGCAGATAACCCAGGCTGCTGGCAGCGATGTCGTAGGTGCCGATCCGCCCGCGCAGGCGCAACGGATCCTGTTCCAGCAGGCGTAGCAGATCCTGGCGCGAACGCGGCACGGCTGCTTCAGCAAAGCGCTTGGGGTTGTAGACGATGACGGCGGGCTCGAACGTGAAGCCGTAGACCTCGTGCCGCCATATTGCCCACGACGGCAGCCGCGCGGCGTAGGGGGAGGTGTAGCTTTGTGCGTAGCCGTCGTTGGCAAGCCGGATCTGCAGGTCGGATGCCGAACTCATCAGCACGTCCACATCCTGCAGACGCCCTTCGATGGCGGCCTCGTAGAGCTCGCGGCTGCCCATCTCGCGGTAGACGACGCTGACGTCGGGGCGATGGGACTGGAAGCCCTGGATGAGCGGCGCGACGACGGGCGTGTCGGTCGGGCCGGCGATGGTGAGGACGCGGGAGGAGGGTTGGGGGGCGGGGTAGCGGGTGACGACTTCGGGGATCGGAGCGGCGCGCGTCTCGGCGCCGGCCGCCCGCACGTCGGCCGATGGCGCGGCCAGCAGCAGGCATGCCGCGCAGAGCGTGGCCGCGGCGGTGGCCAGCGCGCGCCCGGCTCCAGCGCGCGCCAAGGGCAGCACGACGCGAGCCGTCAGGCCGCCGCCCGGCCGGTCCAACAGCCACAGCGAGCCGCCATGAGCCACGGCCACCGACCGCACGATCGCCAGCCCCAATCCGGACCCGGGCAGGGATTCCCCCGCACGGCCGCGCGAGAACCGCTGCTGCACGGATTCCTTCTCATCGTCGGCCACGCCGGGCCCGCGGTCCGAGACGGTGAGCGCGACGCGATAGCCGGCGATCGGCGTGGCCTGAATCTCAACCGGCCCTTCAGGCGCGTAGCGCAGGGCGTTGTCCACCAGGTTTCGCAACATCTCGCGCAGCGCGACACGATCCCCCGCGATGCGCGCGCGGCGCACCTCTGGCGCGATGGCGATGCGCAGCCGCTGTGCATCCAAAGGCCCGATGCGCCGCCGCGTTTCGTTGACGGTCTCGGCCACACCGACAAGCGCGCGGGCGCCCTTGCCCATGCGATGGGTGATGGTGGCGTCCATCAGCAGCTGGTTGATGAGCTGGCTGGCGTGCGTGGCGTTCAGGTGGATGCGTTCAAGCCGCGCGTGCAATCGCTGCGGATCGGTCTCGTCCAGCGCAACCTCGGCCTGCGCGCGCAGCGATGCCAGCGGTGTGCGAACCTGGTGCGCAGCGTCGGCCACCAGCGTATTGAGGCTGTTCATGGTCCCGGACAGGCGCTGCATGAAGCCATTGAGCGCTTCAATGAGCCGCCGCACCTCACGCGGCACGGGCTTGGATAGCGGCTCCAGATCATCCGGCGCCCGCCGGCGCAGTTCGCGTTCGACGACGGCCAACGGCGCAAAGGCGCGCTGCACGCCAAACCACAAGAGACCCAGTGCAACCAGCGATACGGCAAGCAGTGGCAACACACTGCGCTGCAAAATTTCACCCGCCAACGCCTCACGCGACCCCAGCGTCTCGGCGACGCGCAACGTGACCCAGCCGGCATGCTGGCTGGCCGACACCAGGCGGCCGACGGTCGCGACACGAATGGGTTCGTCGTGATACCGCAAATACGTGAAGACGGGCGTGGCGGACTGCGCGAGGGGCAGCCCGGGGGCAAGGTCGCCATAACCGGTGATGAGCCTGCCGTTGGAGGTGCGCGCTTCGTAGAACACACGCTCGCCGCCGGACAGCATGGCCAGCGACGATACGGGCGGCTCAACGGTGACTTCGTTGTCTTCGATCTGAACTGATCCGGCGATGGTCAACGCGGAGGCCGCGAGCAAGCGGTCAAATGCCTGCTCCGCGGCACGCTGGGCATAGCCGCGCAGGAAGAACACCAGCCCGATGAGCGCGCACGCAAGCAACACGGCGCCCAGCGTGAAGACGCGTTGCCGGATGGAAAAGCTTTCAGGGATTTTCATGGCTGCGGGCCTGATACCCGACGCCCCGCACGGTGACGATGTCGACGGACGCGCCGGCCAGCTTCTTGCGCAGCCGCGAGATAAGCAACTCAAGCGCGTTGAGCGAGCCGTCGTCCAGATCGAAGATCTGATTCATGAGGCGTTCCTTGGCGACGGTCTGCCCAAGCTTTCCGACCAGAATCTCAAGCAACCGGAATTCACGCCGGCCCAGCTCCAGCGGCGCACCCGCGAGTTCAACATGCCGGTTGGCCAAATCCAGACTGAGATTGCCGTATTGAGCAACACTGGTGGTCTGCCCCGCAGGCCGCCGCAACAGCGCCCGCAACCGTGCTTCGAGTTCGCGCAGGTCAAAGGGTTTGACGAGGTAATCATCGGCGCCAAGATCCAGCATGTCGATCTTGTCCTCGATTTCGGCGCGCGCGGTCATGACAAGCACGGGCGCGTCGAGCCCAGCGGCACGCAACTCACGGATAAGCGTGAAGCCATCCTTGCCGGGCAGGTTGATGTCCAACACAAGCGCATCCCAGGTCTCATCGAGCGCCCACCGCGACGCCTGCACGCCGTCATGCACCCACTGCACGCTATGACCCGCCGAACGCAGCTTGCTCTCAACGGCATCGCCAAGATCGAGATTGTCCTCGACCAGCAGAATGCGCATGTCTTCTCCTCCTGTTGTGTTTTTTATCGGGAGTTTAACGGGGAGATGGTTAGCGTTGCGTTGGGGATTCTCGTTTGAGTTGTCCGACTTAGACGCGTGGCGCTTCTTGGCGACTATCGTTCTTGAGGCGTCCGGCTCGGTGGCGGGTTCGGTTCTTAAGGCGTCCGGTGCGGTGGCGACCCGGGGCGCGCGGGGCCACGATTGCGGTCCGGAGCCTTCGCTCCGGACTCCCCCTTCGTCATCTTCGTCCGCCTTCGGCTCCCTTCAGATTCCCTCGGGCTTATCGACGCCCCGCGCACCCCGGGCCGCCACCGCACCGGACTCGATCAGTAGAAATCTTCAGGACGCTGGGACGGACAGCGTGCTTGGCATTTTTGCGCAGAGTATTTCGTGCCAGAAGCATCTTGCGATGCCCGTCCCCGTTCGGCCGCGCGGGCGGCCTCCGGAGACTTACGCGGCGTCTTGCGTTGTGGTGATGACGCTTCGCGAGTAGGTAGCGGTTGGGTGTCTGACACCCGCATAGACGGGCTACAGGCTTGAAGGGTGATTCCAGGGTGTCAGACACCCATCTTGGCGAAGGTGCTTGTTTTTTGCCGGGTGTCTGACACCTTCGTGCGAGCACGGCTCGCCGCTAATCGGCACTTGAACTCAAGTGCCCGATGGGCGGCGCGTGCGGGTCGGCAAGTTGTGGCGGACCGTCACCGCGCTGCCCATCACCGCCCCACTCACCGTGACGGCGGCCATAAGCAAACCAGCCACCGCCAGCGCGAAGCGCACCCGCCACGACGACCCACCGACCCGATGCCGGGTTGCCGCCGCCCGGGCGGCAGCAACTCGGCGGCTCCGCAGATCTCCTACCCTGACCACAGGTCTTGTAGCGCCTCATACCAAAGACCCTAGCAGCACGGCGTCGTGGTCACCGGGGAGGCGAGCGCCGTCGATGCGCCCGAGGGAATCTGAAGGGAGCCGAAGGCGGACGAAGATGACGAAGGGGGAGTCCGGAGCGAGGGCTCCGGACCGCAATCGTGGGCGCTCGCCTCCCCGGTGACCGCGGCGTCGGGCGACCTACGAAGAACGGAACAACGCGACCGACGAAGATCTGAAGAAAGCGGCCTACGAAGCCGCAGACTCCCCCTTAACCTCGCCCACAAACCGACAATCCAACTCCAGAGACAACTCATCCATCCCCAGAATATCCACCTCAACAGCCGTCCCCCGCTCAAACTCCGGCATCCCGCCCACCCGAGTCACCAACGGCGCATTCGCAAACCGCACCAGATCATCCCGCAGCACATGCGCCACCGTCCGCGTCACGCCGTTCTGCTTCAGCCAGCGTAGGCACCAGTAGCGTTCCATTGCGCTCTGGAACTCGGCCCAGGCGGCGTATTGCGCGTCGAAGGCGCCGATGATGGCGAACAGGTCCGCGTCTCGCGGCTTGAAGGGGGCGATCAGGCGGGCCGAGACGCCGTGTTCCACCGCGGCGATCAGTTGCCACTGGTTTACCAGGTCGACATAGCGGCGCAGCGGCGACGTGCTCCACGCATATTGCGGGACGCCGATGGCCTCGTGCGGCAGCGCTTGCGTGCTCATGCGCACGCGGCCGGCCTGTTGCGAGCGGTAGATGCCCGGCACGCCGTGCTGGTTCAGCAGGCCGCCCCACAGGTTGTTGGCAAGAATCATGTACTCGGCCACCATGCGGTCCAGCGGCGCGTTGCGCTGGCGCGGGACCAGGCGGACAGGGGTGTCCGGATCGTCAGGATTGCCGTCCAGGTAGAAGCTGTATTCCACCCGCGAATTGTTTTCCGGCTTGCCGCGCACGTTTTCGCGTTGCGCGGACAGGGCCTGGGCCAGCTTCCAGAGCGGGCGCAGCCAGTGGCCATAGGGCAGGTCGGCATCCGGGTCGGACAGGCTGGCCTCGGTGACCTGGCTGTCCAGCATGTTGTGGCGCAGGTTTTCGCGCACGACGATGCGTTCCAGCCGGGTTTCCGATTCGATGACCTCACCGGTTTCCGGATTGGCGATGACGTACAGCGACAGCGCGGGCACTTCGCGGCCGGCGTCCAGCGAGAACGCCTGGATGACGCTGTCCGGCTGCATCGGGATCTTGTCGCCGGGCATGTAGACGGTGGACAGGCGGGCACGGGCCAGCTTGTCGAGCTCGCTGTCACGGGTGACGGACAGGCCGGGGGCGGCGACGTGGACGCCGACGCGCACGCGGCCGTCAGGCAGCGTGGAGACGGAGAGCGCGTCGTCAATTTCCGTGGTGGTGACATCGTCCACGGAATAGATCTCGGCGTCGGCCAGTGGCAGTTCGCGGTCGATGGGCGGCAGTTCCACGTCGGGGAAAGCGAGTCCGCGCGGGAAGTTGACGGCCAGGAAGCGGCGCTTGTGCAGGGCGAGCGCGTGCGGCCAGGCGCCCAGTTCGAGCAGCAGGCGGTCAGGCGTCTTGCCCAGTTTGGCGCACGCGGCGTCCAGGGCCTTCCATTGCTGCGAGTTCTTGTCCGGGCGGATCAGGAGCGATTCGGCGGCTTGCGCAATGGGTTCGGGCAGGCGGCCCGCGGCCATTTCGTCGACCCATTCCTGCTGCTGTTCGGCCTGGCGCTGCTTCTTTTCCAGCGCGGCCAGCGCGGCGGCCAGGATGTCAGGCGGAGCAGGGCGGTAGCGGCCCTTGCCGCGGCGGTGGAAGTACGCCGGTGCGCCATGCAGCCGCATCAGCAGCGCGGCTTGTTCGACGGGCGTGGGGGCGTGGCCGAAATAGTCGGCGGCCAGGGCGGGGGAGTCGAACTCCTCTTGCGGCGCGCATTCCCACAGGAACTGCAGGTCCAGCGTCTCGGCCGTGGCGGCCGCCTGGGTCATCAGGGCAGCCGGATCCGGCGAAGCGAAGTTGAACAGGGTATTGGCGCGCTTGATTTTGCTGCGCTTGCCCGACTCCGACTCCACCTGCAGGCTGGCGTCGGTCTCGGACAGGATATTGCCGGCCTTGAAGCTGCCGTCATCTTCGTAAAACACATACATGGTGGGGATCGTCCTGGGCGGCGGCCTCGCGCCGCCTTGCGCAGCTTGGTGGGTGTTGAAAGTCGATATTGATTATCAGGCGCGTACCGGCTTGCCGCCTAGGGCGAATTCAAGCACTTCCGGCATCCATTGCGCGAAATCGGATAGGCCGTGGTCGCTGCCTTGCACGATACGCTGGCGGCAGCCGGCGTATCGGTCGCGCATCTCGCGCCAGTCCAGCACTTCGTCGCCGGTCGCCGCCACCAGGAAATACCGGTCGGGCTGCGTGATGCGCGGTGCATGGATGGCCGCCAGTTCGTCCACATATTCGGGCAAAAAAACGAACGGCGCGCCGGAATGATACATGTGGTGCTCGCCGACCTGGGTGGCAAGGTCGCGTGCGGCGTGGACGGCGGGGTTCAGCAGTACGGCCTTGCAGCCCAGCTGCTCGGCGATCCAGGTGGCGTAGAAACCGCCCAGCGAGGAGCCGATCACGGTCAGTTCGCGCGGTGAACCGGTGTCCGCCAGTTGGCCGCGCGCCATGCCCAGCGCCAGGTCGATGGCCTCGCGCGGGCTGGCGGGCAATTGCGGGCAGGCCCACGCATCCATCAGGCCATGGGCGGCCATGGCGTCCGCCATCATGCGGGCTTTGAAGGAGTCGGGCGACGATCGGAAACCGTGTAGATAGAGGATCATTGCTTGCTGTTTCCGTCTGCGTTGCGGGAGGCGGCCGGTTGAAGGCTCAAACGCCGGGCGGGCCAGGCGGGCGGAATCAGCCGCGCGCCTGCAGCGCATCCAGCAGCTTGCCATGGATGCCGCCGAAGCCGCCATTGCTCATGACCAGCACCTGGTCGCCAGGGCGGGCGGCGCCGGCGACGGCTTCCACCAGCGCGCCGATGTCATCGTAACTGGAAGCCCGGCCGCCCAAGGGCGCCAGGACCTCGGCGGGGTTCCAGCCCAGCGCGTGCTTGCCTTCGCTGGCGCCAAAGCAGAACACCAGATCGGCATCGGCCAGCGCCGCGGGCAGCCGTGCCGCCATGGTGCCCAGTTTCATGGTGTTGGAGCGCGGCTCCAGCACGGCCAGGATGCGCGCGGCGCCCACTTGGCGGCGCAGGCCTTCCAGCGTGGTGGCGATGGCGGTGGGGTGGTGCGCGAAATCGTCGTAGACCTTGATGCCGTTGACCGTGCCGCGCAATTCCATGCGGCGCTTGACGCCGCCGAAGCGGGTAAGAGCGTCGATGCCCTGTTCGACCGGTACGCCGACGTGTTCAGCGGCGGCCAGAGCGGCCAACGCGTTCATGCGGTTATGTTCCCCCGTCAGCGACCAGCGGACCGTGCCAACGCGCACCCCGGCGCGCGTGACCTCGAACGCGCCATCAGTATCCGGCGGCGAAGCCTGCCACTGCCCATCGGGACCGAACGTGACGGTATCAGACCAGCATCCGCGCGCAATCACGCGATCCAGCGCATCCGATTGCGTGGGGCGGACGATGCGGCCCGAACCAGGGATCGTGCGGACCAGATGGTGGAACTGCGTTTCGATCGCCGCCAGATCGGGGAAGATGTCGGCGTGATCGTATTCCAGGTTGTTCAGGATGGCCGTGCGGGGACGATAGTGGACGAACTTTGAGCGCTTGTCGAAGAACGCCGTGTCGTATTCGTCCGCCTCGATGACGAAGGGGCGGCGCGCCGGGTCGTAGCGGGCGGACACGTGCAGATCCTGCGCCACGCCGCCGATCAGGAAATTCGGAGCCATGCCTGCGGCTTCCAGCACCCAGGCCAACATCGAGCTGGTGGTGGTCTTGCCGTGCGTGCCGGCAACGGCCAGCACGTGCGCGCCGGGCAGGATGTTGTCGCCCAGCCATTGCGGCCCGGACACGTAGCGCGCGCCAGATTCCAGAATGGCTTCCATCAGCGGATTGCCGCGGCTGACCACGTTGCCGATGACATACAGGTCCGGCTTCAGCGCCAGCTGCTCGGCGCCAAAGCCCTCGATCAGTTCGATACCCTGTTCGGAAAGCTGGGTGCTCATCGGCGGGTACACGCCCGCGTCGCAACCCGTGACTTTATGCCCGGCTGCGCGCGCGATCAGCGCGAGCCCGCCCATGAAGGTGCCGCAGATGCCAAGAATGTGCAGATGCATTGATAAATCTCCTGCCCAGCATTGTATATATAGCGGCCCCGCAAGCCCGCGCCCCGCGCCTGCGGCGTAAAACGGCCGCAACGGTTATCATCGCGCCATGAATCGACGCCTACTTCTTTCCGCCGCCGTGGCGGTGGCCACGACTGTCGCGGGCGGCTACACGCTGATGGGGCGCAAGCCCAAGAACGACGCCGCGCCGGCCGACGCGGGCGACCCGGTCGCGGAACTCATGCGGATGCAGCTTCCGGACCTGAACGGCGCCTCGCACTCGCTGGCCGGCTGGAAGGGCCAGCCCATCGTGGTCAATTTTTGGGCAACGTGGTGTGCGCCGTGCGTCAAGGAAATGCCCGCGCTGGACGCCTTGCAGAAAAAATACCCGCAAGTGCGCTTTGTCGGCATCGGCGTTGATTCCGCCGCCAACATGCAGAAGTTTGTCGAGAAAGTACAGGTTTCGTACCCGTTGTGGGTAATCGGCGCCGGTGCCATCGATACGCTGCGCAAACTGGGCAACCCCAGTGGCGGGCTGCCTTTTACTATCGTTTTCAATGCAGATGGCAGCATTAACCGGAAGATATTGGGCGAAGTCCAGCCCGACGACCTGGATCGCACGCTTGCGGGTTTAAAGGCATAAGTCTGTTGGACAAATAGTAGGAATTGGCGTAAAAAGCTGGTTTATCGGCTGTTTTGCCAACAATTGGCAATCCACTTATTGGCACGCGCATGGCGCAAAACATACTGGTATTGCATGGCCCGAATCTGAACCTGCTTGGCACCCGGGAACCTCATATCTACGGCAGTCTTACGCTTGCCCAGATCAATGAGCGTCTCGAGTTGCTCGCGGGCGAATTGGGCGCCACGCTGTCTGCGTGGCAAAGCAATCACGAAGGTGCGCTGGTTGACCGCATTCAGGCGGCCCGGCAGGACGGCACGGACTTCATCATCATCAACGCAGCGGCATATACGCACACCAGCGTCGCAATTCGCGACGCGCTGGCCGGGGTCGCGATCCCATTTATTGAAGTACATTTGTCCAATCTGTATAAGCGAGAGCCGTTCAGGCATCACTCTTATCTGTCCGACTTGGCGCAAGGCCTGATCAGCGGCCTGGGCGCGGACGGCTACGAGGCGGCGCTGCGTTACGCAGTGCGGCACTGATCTCGCATCAAATCAACGCTTTTACATCTTATACGGCGCGAACCCCGACGCTGGGACGACGCCGACACTATCTCGGGAAGCAGCTTCTATGGATCTTCGAAAACTCAAAACCCTGATCGACCTGGTGGCTGAATCGGGCATCGCCGAGCTGGAAATCACCGAAGGCGAAGGCAAGGTCAGAATCGTCAAGTTCTCGCAGACGCTGCAGCCGGTGGCCTACCACCAGCCCGAAGCCGGCGTGCCCGCAGCGCCCGTGGCTGCCGCCGCGCCTGCTGCACCGGCCGCGCCCGCCGCCCCGGTCATTCAGGGCCATGTCGTGAAGGCTCCGATGGTCGGCACGTTCTACCGCTCGCCGAACCCGGGCGCCGCCCCGTTCATCGACGTGGGCGCCACCGTCAAGGAAGGCGACCCGCTGTGCATCATTGAAGCCATGAAGCTGCTCAATGAAATCGAAGCCGACAAGTCGGGCGTCATCAAAGAAATCCTGGTCGAAAACGGTGAGCCCGTCGAGTACGGTCAACCCCTCTTCGTCATTGGCTGATAGCTGAACATGTTCGAAAAAATCCTGATCGCCAATCGGGGCGAAATCGCCCTGCGCATTCAGCGCGCCTGCCGCGAGCTGGGCATCAAGACCGTCGTCGTGCACTCCGAGGCCGACCGCGAAGCCAAGTACGTTCGCCTTGCCGATGAATCCGTGTGCATCGGGCCCGCGCCGTCGCGTGAAAGCTACCTGAACATGCCGGCCATCATCTCGGCCGCCGAAGTCACGGATTCCGAGGCAATCCACCCGGGTTACGGGTTCTTGTCCGAAAATGCCGACTTCGCCGATCGCGTCGAGAAGAGCGGTTTCGTGTTCATCGGTCCGCGTCCGGACACGATCCGCCTGATGGGCGACAAGGTCAGCGCCAAGCGCGCCATGATCGAAGCCGGCGTGCCGGTGGTGCCGGGCTCCGAGGGCGCGTTGCCCGACGATCCCCAGGAGATCCTGCGCACTGCCCGCGAAGTCGGCTATCCGGTCATCATCAAGGCCGCGGGCGGCGGCGGTGGCCGCGGCATGCGCGTGGTGTACACCGAGGCCGCGCTGCTCAATGCCGTCACGATGACGCGTTCCGAAGCAGGCGCCGCGTTCAACAACCCGGAAGTCTATATGGAGAAGTTCCTCGAGAACCCGCGCCATATCGAAATCCAGGTGCTGGCCGACGGCGGCCGCAACGCGGTCTGGCTGGGTGAACGCGACTGCTCCATGCAGCGCCGCCACCAGAAAGTCATCGAGGAAGCGCCGGCCCCCGGCGTTGCCCGCCGCCTGATCGAGCGCATTGGCGACCGCTGCGCCGACGCCTGCCGCAAGATGGGCTATCGCGGCGCCGGCACGTTCGAGTTCCTGTATGAAAACGGCGAGTTCTATTTCATTGAAATGAACACCCGCATCCAGGTGGAACACCCGGTCACCGAGCTGATCACCGGCATCGATCTGGTGCAGCAGCAGATCCTGGTTGCCGCTGGAGAAAAGTTCACGCTGCGCCAGCGCGACATCACGTTCAAAGGCCACGCGATCGAATGCCGCATCAATGCGGAAGATCCGTTCCGTTTCGTGCCCAGCCCCGGCCGCATCACCAACTGGCACACGCCGGGCGGTCCTGGCGTGCGTATCGACTCGCACGCGTTCAATGGCTACTTCGTGCCGCCCAACTACGATTCGATGATCGCCAAGGTCATCACGTACGGCGACACGCGGGACCAGGCGCTGGCCCGCATGCGCATCGCGCTCTCGGAAATGGTGGTGGAAGGTATTTCCACCAACATCCCGCTGCACCGCGAAATGCTGCAGGATGCCCGCTTCATCGAAGGCGGCACCAGCATCCACTATCTGGAACACAAGTTGGCGCAGCGTCCCTGACCGACTTTGGGGCCTCACGGCCCCTTTTGCGTTTTACCTTGTTGATGTTTTAAGGTTGATCGGGCCGCGGCGCATGCCGCGGCCCGTTGACCAGATGGAAGAGAAAAATCATGCGTGAACTCGTGCTCCATTGCTCGGAGGCGCAGGCCGAAGCGTTGTCGGATGCCTTGCTTGAAGCCGGCGTGCTGTCGGTCTCCGTCGAAGACGCCGACTTCGGCACCGAAGTCGAACGCCCGTTGTTCGGCGAGCCGGGCACCGAGCCCGATGTGCAGGCATGGGACCGCAATCTTGTCGTCGCCTTGCTTCCCGACGGCGCCGATCCCGCGCAGATCATGGAAGAAGCCGGCCAAACCGGGGAGCTCGATGCATCGGTGTTCGACGGGTGGAGCCTGCGCGATGTGCCGGACGCCGACTGGGTGCGCCTGACGCAATCTCAGTTTGGCCCGATCCACATCGCCGAACGCCTCTGGATCGTGCCGAGCTGGCACCGCGACAATCCCGATGTGCCCGGCCTGGATACGGCCGTGCCCGATCAGGACGGCGCCATCCATATCGAACTGGACCCGGGCCTGGCCTTTGGCACCGGCAGCCACCCCACGACGCACCTGTGCCTGGCATGGCTCGAAGCCGAGTTGCCTGCTGGTGCGACCCTGCTGGACTACGGATGCGGATCCGGCATTCTGGCCATCGCCGCGCGCAAGCTCGGCGCCGGCCCGACCAAGGCGGTCGATATCGACGCGCAGGCGGTGCAAAGCACGGTGTTCAACGCCGAGGTCAACAAGGTCGAGCTGCAGGCCATGCTGCCCGACGGACTGGCGGACGGCACATTCGAAGTCGTGGTCGCCAACATCCTGTCCAATCCCCTGAAAGTGCTGGCCCCCATGCTGGCCGGCCGCGTTGCCGCGGGCGGTCACCTTGTGTTGTCGGGCGTGCTGGAACGCCAGGCCGAGGAAGTCGCGGCCGCCTATGCGCCGTGGCTCGCCATGTCGGTCTGGCGCGCGCGTGACGGCTGGGTCTGCCTGCACGGCCGCAAGCCCTGAGCCGCGGCAGCAGGAGCACGCCTCATGGCTCTGACTACCCGCTGCCCGCAGTGCGGCACTTCGTTCAAGGTGGTGCCTGACCAGCTTCGGGTCCGCAATGGGCTGGTGCGTTGCGGCGCCTGCTCGACCGTTTTCGATGGCCGCGCGTGCCTGGTGTCCGCGCCGGGTGCGCCCGTCGCGGCCGCCGTGCCGGCCACGGCGCCGCTGCCATCGTCCGCCGCAGCGATCGCGGCGCCCGTGCTGTCCGCACCCGAGCCGCATCCGCCCGCCGCCCCGATTCCCGAACCCGCCTTCACGCCGGTGCCCGCGGCCCCCGCCGCGCCGGTCGAACCGCGCGTGGTCCTGCCCTGGGAAGACGAACCCGTGGCGCCGCCCGCGGCGACGACGCCTCCGATTCCGCCAGCCGTGCTGCGCGGCCGCGACGATATCCGCAAGCGTGCCGAGCCCGAAACGGCGGTCCCGGACGACCACGCCGAATACGATCACGCGGAAGACATCGACGCCGACGATGACGGCGAGCCGTTCCTGCGCGAGCCCGAGCCGCCCCGGGCCGTGCCCGCGCGGCCGGCCCCCGCGTTTCGTAACGAACCCATCATCGCCAGCCGGTCCGACGAGCCGGCGCTGGACTGGGGCGCCGGAAGTTCGCGCAATGACATGCGCAGCGACGCGCGCATCGACCCGCGCAACACGCCGCGCCATGACGTGGACGATGACTTCCACGACGACCTGCGCGACGACGTACGCGACATTGAGCGCGACGACGAATACGAGGACGAAGACGACCTGGAACGCGGCGCTCATGAGCCGGTGCTGGGGGACACGCGCACGCGTTACTCCAGCGCCACCGACGTGGGCCGCGCGCCACCGGAGTTCCTGGACCAGGATCGCATCGAGCGCAGCGGCTTCTTGCGCAAGCTGTGGGGCTACGCGTGCCTGGCCGGCCTGATCGTGCTGGCCCTGCAACTGCTCTACGCCTACCGGACCGAGATCGCCAATTCCGTGCCGGCGCTGCGTCCGGTCCTGGAGGCCGCCTGCAGGCCGCTGGACTGCACGGTCGGCTATGCGCGCCGCCGCGACCTCATCAGCATTTCGTCGTCGTCGCTGCAGCCGCCGGCAGGCGCCGCCGCCATCGACGACGGCCGCACGCGCCTCGTGCTGACCGTGATGCTGCACAACCGCTACGACAAGCCGCAGCATTGGCCGGCGCTGGTGCTTGAGCTGAACGACCTGTCGGACACGGTGGTCGTGCGCAAGGTGCTGATGCCCGAGAATTACCTCACCCCCGAGCAACTGCGCGGACCGTTCGGTCCCCAGGGCGCGTTGAAGATTTCAGTCCCCATTGAAGTGACCGGCGTTCAGGTCAATGGCTACCAACTCGACAAGTTTTTTCCGTGAAGGATGACAAGCATGGCAACTCCTGTTCTGGTCTGCGGTTCGATGGCATTCGACACCATCGCGGTGTTCGAAGGTCGCTTCAAGGAGCACATTCTTGCCGACCGCATTCAGTCGCTGAGCGTGTCGTTCCTGGTGCCCAGCATGCGCAAGGAATATGGCGGTTGCTCGGGCAATATTGCCTACAACATGAACCTGCTGGGCGGCACGCCGGTGCCGGTGGCCACCATCGGCGAAGACGCTGGTGAGTACATGCAGCGCCTGTCGGGCCTGGGCATCGACGTCAGCCGCGTCAAGGTCATTCCCGACACGTTCACCGCGCAGTGTTTCATCACGACCGACCTGGACGACAACCAGATCACCGCCTTCCACCCGGGCGCCATGTCGTTCGCCGCGCAAAATGACCTGAGCGACGCCGACGCCGCCTGGGCCATCGTTGCCCCGGACGCGAAAGAGGGCATGTTTGCCCACGCCGAACGCCTGCACAAGCGCGGCATCCCCTTCATCTTCGACCTGGGCCAGGCCATGCCGCTGTTTGACGGCGCCGACCTCGAGCGCATGCTCAAGCTGGCGCAGGCCCTCACGGTCAATGACTATGAAGCCGGCGTGGTCGAACAGCGCACGGGCCGCAGCGTTGCGGACATCGCGCGCACCCTGCAGGCCGTGGTCGTGACCCGCGGCGCCGAAGGCGCGACGCTGCACACCGAAGGCAAGACCATCCAGATCGAACCGGTGCGAGCGTCGCAGGTGGTCGATCCGACCGGTTGCGGCGACGCGCAGCGCGGCGGCCTGCTGTACGGCCTGACCAGCGGCTGGAACTGGGAAGATAGCTGCCGCCTGGGCAACGTCATGGGCGCCATCAAGATCGCTTCGCGCGGCCCGCAGAACCATGTGCCGACGCGCGCCGAGATCGACGCCGTCCTGCATGCCACGTACGGCATCCACCTGCCCGTCTGATTAGCAAGGACTTCCCGGGAACCGCTGCCCCGCGCACAGGTCGAATATCGGCGCATATTCAATGGCAACGGGCTGTAGCCCGTTGTTTCGCGTCCCGAGTTTGCAGCTTCTGGCGGAGCGTTTCAGTCTGTTGCGGGTGCGCTTGCCGGGCGTTGCGGGCGGAGTATCATCAGTCACCGTCGGTCGTGCCCGAATGAGGAGTCCAAATGAATCATATAAAGTCTATTTCCCTGGTGACGCCGCGTACCGGCCGCTGGCTGGCTGTCGCGGCGGTGGTGACGTCGATGGCAGTGCTTGGCGGTTGCGCAAATCGCAGTGCCTCCAGCTCCGTCTATACCTACGATCAAGCGCAGCGTGAACAGATCGTCCGCACCGGAACGGTCACCAGCGTACGTCCGATCGTCATTCAGGACGACAAGTCCAGCGGTGTCGGCATGGTGGCCGGCGGTGCGTTGGGCGGTGTGGCCGGTAACGCGATCGGTGGCGGCACGGGCCGCGCCATCGCCACGGTTGGCGGCGCCATCCTCGGCGCCCTTGCCGGCAACGCCGTTGAAAACCGCGCGCAGACAAGCTCTGGCCTGGAGGTCACAGTGCGTCTGGACAACGGCGAGACGCGCGTGGTTGCCCAGGCCGCGGACGTGGCCCTCAGCGTGGGCCAGCGCGTCCAGGTGATCAGCGGCGCCGGTCCGACCCGCGTCACGCCGATGTAATCGGTTCGCCCGCCTAGAAAAGCCCGCGCAAGCGGGCTTTTTTTCGCGCCGCGACATCGCACCGCCAGATCGAACGTAAGAATATGTCGCTCGCCCGCAACGCGGCCCCCCGGGATTTACCCGCGAACGTTACCTTTCCGAGCCTTTTCTCGCCATTTCCTCCATAAGTTTCATGGCGATTCCACGGCCGAAGTGCAATGATTGCGACGGCGCGGCAGTCTGGATTTAATGTAACCACGTGCTTCCGGAAGCCCCGCTTGCTGGCTGGAATTTTTCAGTTTGGTTTCAGCTATTTTCTGTATCCTCGTCGCCTGAATCCCGGGGCGGGGGATGGTTTGCCGAACAGGCAACGTTACGCTGCAATACCTATGCATACCGAGCAAGAACTCCACACCAAGATCGGCGAGATCGTCGAGTCGATCGTCATGAAGAAAGTCACTCCCGACACACAACTGATTGCCACTGGCCTGGTCGATTCGCTCGCTGCCGTGGACATCACGCTGGCGGTCGAGTCCGAGTACGGCTGCAGCATCCCGGCTCCCGAAATCGCAGAGCACCTTCAGTCGGTCCGCGTGCTTGCCGGCTATGTCGCTGCCCATACTTCGTAATACCCGGTTCCTGTCGCACGTCGCTGCGGCAGCGACGGCGGTGGCGTTGGCGGTAGGGGCTTATTGCGGGGCGGACGATCTGCTTAGCCGCGTCGTCAATCCATCGTCATCGCCCTCGGCCATCGCGGCCGACAAGAGCAACTACCTGCCCAACCTCGGGCCGGACTGGGGCACCCAGCACGTCAACCTGAACCGTCTGGGCAATGCCCTGAGCGACGGCACGCTGGTGGTGCTGGGCTCGTCCGAATTGTCCAGCCACGACCTGCGCTTCGTTCCCTACCGATTCTTTCCCGAAGAGCTGAAGGTGCCAACGCTCGCCTACGGCCACGCGATGTTCCAGTCGTATGGCATCGTCAGCGTGCTGGAATCGGTGTCGGATTCGCTCACGCCCAACACGCGGCTGGTCATCATGCTGTCGCCGGCCTGGTTCGCCTCGGGCGGGCAGTTGCCGCGCAGCGCGTTTGCCGAGCACGTCACGGGGCCGGTCTGGGACCGGTTGTGGGACCAGCCCAGCACGCGCGAGCAGATGCAGAACTGGATCAGCGACAACGCGAACTGGGGCTTGCTATGGCTCATCGCCAACGGCCAGGTGTCCGAGCTGAAGGACAAGCTGGCGCTGTGGTGGCATGCGCGCCAGGCGCCGGCGCCCGACAAGCCGCGCAGCAAGTTGTCCGTGCCTGCGCACCGCTTCGTGTCCTGGCCGGCGTCGGCCAGGCTCAATTCGGGGCAGTGGTCCCGGATCACGCACGAGGCGCGCGAAGTCGAGCGCAACCTGGGCGGCAACAACCCCTATGACGTGCGCGACGACTACTACAAGCAGTACCTCGCGCCGCTGTATTCGCCCGCGCGCAATGAATTCGCCGACATCGATCCGATCACCCGCACCGAACTGGGCGACCTCTCGCGAGTGATGGCGCTGCTGCAAAAGCGCAAGGTCAAGGCGTACTTCGTCATCCAGCCGTTCAACCCCAAGCTCATCCTGGACGTCGAACGCTTCGATCCGGTGGTGGACGCCATCACCGGCATGTGCACGCGCTATCAGATGGGGTGCCTGGATCTCTACAGCATTCCCTTTGAGCCGGGCATGCTGCGCGACGACATGCACCTGGCCGAACTCGGCTGGGCCATGGCCGATCAAGGCATTGCGGAGTATTTTTCCCGATGAAATTCTTTCGTAAAGACGAAGCCCGCAATGCGGGCGCGCCCTGGGCGCGCCGCTTCTTCTGGCACTTGTGCCTGTATGTAGGCGTGATCCTCGTGTTCGTGCTGCAGGCGCAGCCCACGACCGGCAGCGGCGGACCGATCAAGGTCGAATTCCAATACCAGCAGTTCTGAGCGCACCATGGAACTCTTCGCAAGCTTGAGCTTCTTCGGCGGCGCCCTGTTTGGCGGCCTCGGCCTCGTCGCCTACCGGTCGTCCGGCATGCCGCTGCGCATCGGCTATCGCCACGTCATCGGCGTCATCTGTCTGGGCGTCTGGATGGCGGTGTTCTGGGCGCGGCCCTATCAGCCCATTGCGCTCTTCGCCATCTCTGGCACCGCGCTCTGGGCCATGCGCCGCAACTACATCCCGACCTGGCTGGCGGTGATCATCACGATGACGCCTTTGCTGCTGGTCAAGACCGGCGTATCGCACCTGGGCGCCATGCTCGGATTGTCCTTCGCCACCTTCCGCGCCATCGATGTCCTGCTGTTCGCGCCCCGCAACGAGCGCGTCTCGCCGCTGGATTACTTCATCTACCTGTTCTTCCCGCTGACGCTGCTGGCCGGTCCCATGTACCGCTGGCGCGCCTTTCAGGCCGACCTGAAGCGCGGCTACGAAGGGGTCGATCTGAACACCTGGTTGACCGGGCTGGAACTCATCATGGTGGGCGTGATCCAGAAGTTCGGCCTGGCCGAGCTCATCTGGCGCTACGGTCTGGCCACGCTGGATGCGCACGATTATTCGTTCACGGGCGTGGCGCTGAATGCCTCGCTCTACAGCGCCTACCTGTTCTTCGACTTTGCCGGCTACTCGACGATGGCGATCGGCATCGGCATGCTGTTCGGTTTCACGCTGCCGATCAACTTCCGCAATCCGCTGGCCACGCTGAACCCTCAGGATTTCTGGCGGCGCTGGCACATCAGCCTGTCCGAATGGCTGCGCGACGTCGTGTTCATGCCAATCTACAAGGCGTTGAGCAAGACCCGCTTCTTCGGACGCCACCGGCTTGCGGCGCAGAACATCGGCATCTTCGCGACCCTGCTGGCGATGGGCGTGTGGAACGGCCTGTCGCTGCACTACATCGTCAGCGGCCTGATGTTCGGCGCGTATTCGGTGGGCCACAACCTGCTGATCAACGCCGCGCGCACGCGGCCCGGCTTGCAGGCGTTTCTGGCCAAGCCCGTCTTGCGCTTTCTCGGGCGCGTGCTCACCCTGATTCTGGCCGCGCTGGCGCTGTACGTGTTCAGCGGCCGCAGTCCCATCTGACGCCGGGAGCTTCGGCATGCGTTTCGACTTGAAGTCCTTCCAGTTCGTCGACGACGAACGCGCGCCCGACGCGCTGGCCATCGCCGCCGCCGACCGCAGCCTGACCTGGGCGCAGTTGCGCACCGAGGCGCAGGCCTGGGCCGATGCCGCCCGCCAGCACGGAGTGGCGCCCGACGTCCCGGTAGCCATCTACGGGCACAAGGAAGCCGCGTTCTTCGTCGCCATGGTCGGCGCGCTGCTCATCGGCGCGCCGTTCGTGCCGGTGGATACCATCTATCCTTCGGAGCGCCTGCGCCGCATCGTGGAGATCGTGCGCGCGGCCGCCGTCTTCGACGCCGCGGCCGGCACGTTTACGGCGGGCGAGGGCGAAGTGCTGCAAGAGCGCGGCCTGGCCTACGTAATGTTCACGTCGGGCAGCACAGGCGATCCCAAGGGCGTGCAGATCGGCCGCGAAAGCGTCGGCCTGCTCGGCGACTGGATGCTCGGCAGCTTTGGTTTGGGTGACGCGCCCGTCTTCATGAATCAGGCGCCGTTCAGTTTCGACCTGTCCATGTACGAGGTCTTCGCCACGCTGGCGTCCGGCGGCAGTTGCGTGCTCAACGCGCGCGAACAGATCGCCGCGCCCGGCCCGTGGATGGAACGGCTGGCCGGCCACTGCATCACGGCGTGGGTGTCCACGCCTTCGTTCGCCCATCAGCAACTGGCCAACCGCGACTTCTCGCCCGCCACGCTGCCGACGCTGCGCACATTCCTCTTCTGCGGCGAGCCTCTGCCGGCAGCGCTGGCCAAGAAGCTGCGCCAGCGCTTTCCCGACGCATCCATCCTGAACACCTACGGCCCGACCGAGGCCACGGTGGCCACCACCTGGATCGAAGTCACCGATGCCGTGCTGGCGGCGCACGACCCCTTGCCGGTCGGACATGCCAAGCCGGATAGTGTGCTGCTGGTGGACGAGGGCGAGATCTGCATCGTGGGCGACCACGTGATGCGCGGCTATCTGAACCGCGCCGACCTGAACGCCGCCAAGCTCTACACCTACGACGACGGCCGCCGCGCGTTCCGCACGGGCGACCTGGGCCTGATGGAAGCGGGCGGGCTGCTGTTCTGCCGGGGCCGCATGGATGACCAGATCAAGCTCAACGGCTATCGCATTGAGCTGGCCGAGATCGACGAGGCCCTGCATGGCCTGCCGGACGTCGAGGCAAGCGCCTGCGCGGTGCTGCGGCGTCCCGACGGCACCGCGGTGCGGCTCATCGGCTTCGTGACGGGGGCAAAGGCGGCGACGCAGGAAGCGTCGCTGCTGGCGCCGGATGCATTGTCCGGCTGGAAGGAGCGGCTGGCCGAGCGCCTGCCGCCGTACATGGTGCCGTCAGAGCTGGTTGCCTGTCCGGCGCTGCCCATGTCGAACAATCACAAGATCGACCGGAAGAAGCTGATCGAAATCTACAGCGCCATTCCGGTCTAGCTGATTACACGCCCATCATGCCGTAGCTCAGGCGAGCCAGGACCATCAACAGGATCTGCGCCGCCACCAGCAGAATCAGCGGCGAGAAGTCGATCGAGGTGCGCGGCAGGATGCGGCGGATGGGATCGAGCAGCGGCGCGGTCAGCGACTGCAGCAGCGGCATCATGGGCGCCATGGGGTTGACCCAGGACAGCACCGCCTGGATCAGCGTCAGCCAGACCACCAGGTTCAGTGCCCACTTCGCGGTCATGATGAGCGCCGAGCCCATGGCGGCGGGCAGCAGCGCGGCGGGGATCAGCGCGCCGATAGCCACCAGCCACAGCAGCACCAGATAGACCAGGGCCGACAGCCATGCGCACACCAGGCTGGTCCAATCGATCTTGTTGCCCGCGGGAATGATCTTGCGCAGCGGCATCACCAGCCAGTTGGTGGCCCCGTAGATCGCGCGCGCCAGCGGGTTGAAGGGATGCAGCCGTATCGCGTGCATCCAGGCGCGGGCAATCAGTGCCGCGCCAAACAGCGTGAACACGATTTCGAGAAGGAAGCGGAAGATTTCACCGAGCATGGACGCGATCACCCCAAAAAAGAGGAATCAATTGTCGCACGGCCAGACGTAAAAATTGCGTACGGTCCTAGTGCTTCAGTCCCGGTGCAAGGGTCAGCCATTTGGATGGCATGACGCGCAAACGACAAAAAAGCCGCCCGGCAAATACCAGGCGGCTCTGATGAAGCTAACGCTTCGGCGCGTCCGGATTAGGGACGGCCACCCGTCGGGAACGGCCACGACGCGGCGGGGTTCAGCGCGGTCTTCGCGCCCGGGGCAGCAGCCGTGGTCGGCGGCGTGGCGGGCTTCTTCGGAGCGGCTTTCTTCGCAGCGGGCTTCTTGGCGGCGGCAGGCTTCTTTGCGGCGACAGCCGGCTTGGAAGCAGGAGCCTTCTTGGCGGCGGGCGCCTTCTTGGCAGCCGGGGCCTTCTTGGCTACGGCCTTCTTGGCAACCGCTTTCTTGGCGGCCGGGGCCTTCTTGGCGGCAGCCTTCTTGGCTACGGCCTTCTTGGCGGCCGGGGCCTTCTTGGCGACAGCCTTCTTGGCAACAGCCTTCTTGGCGACGGCCTTCTTGGCGACAGCCTTCTTGGCGACAGCCTTCTTGGCTACGGCTTTCTTGGCGACGGCTTTCTTGGCGACGGCCTTCTTGGCCACAGCTTTCTTGGCGACAGCCTTCTTGGCTACGGCCTTCTTGGCGACAGCCTTCTTGGCGGCCGGAGCCTTCTTGGCAACTGCCTTCTTGGCAACGACCTTCTTGGCGGCCGGCGCCTTCTTGGCGGCAACCTTCTTCACGGCCGGCTTCTTGGCGGCTGCGACTTTCTTCACTGCGACTTTCTTGACGGCAGCTTTCTTGGCCGGAGCGGCCTTCTTTGCTACTGCCTTCTTGGCGGCGGGTTTTTTCACCGCTGCTTTCTTGACGGCTTTCTTGGCTGTTGCCATGGTCATGCTCCTTAGGTTCAGGGGTCCCAGAACTTAAACCCGTGCCCCGACCCGCCAATTGGCGGACCGTGCCCGGGCTATTCATCGGCGCATGCCGCTGTTCTGTGCGAGCAACAGCTACTACGGTTTGCGCTAATGAATTCGGCACAGCCATTTGATATGGCCCCCGCTCCTTTGGCGCGAGCCATTTCAAATGGCGCCGGCAGGCAGCCTGTCCACAGGCCGCCGACCGCTTGTTCTACGTGTTCGAAGACACCCTGACCAAGGAGATTGCCATCAAGCCTGTCGCGAACGCGACGCCCATCCGATAGAAGAGGGCGTGCCCGCGCCGGGCTCGATGGCGTACTGCGTTACTCCCAGCTCAGCGTGCCACCGGTTTGGTATTCGATCACGCGAGTTTCAAAAAAGTTGCGTTCCTTTTTAAGGTCGATCATTTCCGCCATCCACGGGAAGGGATTTTCTTCCTGGGGGTACAGAGGTTCGATACCGATCTGCTGGCAACGACGGTTGGCGATGAAGCGCAGGTAGGATTTGAACATGGGTGCGTTCAAGCCCAACACGCCGCGCGGCATCGTGTCTTCGGCGTAAGCGTATTCGAGTTCGACCGCTTTGCGGAAGAGTTCTCGAATTTCTTCGCGGAATTCCGGCGTCCAGAGATGCGGATTTTCCAATTTGACGGTGTTGATCAGATCGATGCCGAAGTTGCAGTGCATGGATTCATCGCGAAGGATGTACATGTACTGCTCGGCAGCGCCGGTCATCTTGTTCTGGCGGCCAAGCGCCAGGATCTGCGTGAAGCCAACGTAGAAGAACAGGCCTTCCATGAGGCAAGCGAAAACGATCAGGGACTTCAGCAGCGTCTGGTCGGCTTCGGGCGTGCCCGTCTTGAAGTTGGGATCAGCGATCGCGTCGATGAACGGGATCAGGAACTCGTCTTTTGCCCGGATGGACGGCACTTCGTTATAAGCGTTGAAGATCTCGGCTTCGTCCAGATCCAGGCTTTCGACGATGTATTGATAGGCGTGCGTGTGGATGGCTTCCTCGAAGGCCTGGCGCAGCAGGAACTGGCGGCATTCGGGAGCCGTGATGTGGCGGTAGGTGCCCAGCACGATGTTGTTGGCGGCCAGCGAGTCGGCGGTCACGAAGAAGCCGAGATTGCGCTTGACGATGCGGCGCTCGTCCTCGGTGAGCCCGTTCGGGTTCTTCCAGAGGGCGATGTCGCGCGACATGTTGATCTCTTGCGGCATCCAATGGTTGGCGCAAGTGGCCAGGTACTTTTCCCACGCCCACTTGTACTTGAAAGGCACAAGCTGATTGACGTCGGTCTGGCCATTGATGATGCGCTTGTCGGCAACCTTCACGCGTTGCGAGGTTGCCGAGCCGCTGGCGGCCAGGCCGGCAGCGTGTTCAGGCGCAGCCGGCGTGGGCATGGCGGTATCGCCGAACACACCCGTCGCCGCCCGAACTTCCGGGGCAGCCTGACCACCCGCCGCGGGTGCGGCAGGTTGTGCAGGTTGCGTGGCGGTGGTGTCGTCGTCCCAATTAATCATGATTCATTCTCCGGATGCGGTTATTGGCAGGCTTCGCACTCTTCGAAGCCGGGGTCACCCGGCCGCATGGTGCAAACCGCTCCGAGAATTTCGGGTTCCGGCAAAACAGGTGCTGCGCCCATGGCCGAAGCCGTGGAATGGCCGCTTGCGCTGACAGCGTTCAGTTCGCCGCCGCGTCCGGTGGACTTCTCGGCGCTGGTGGCGCCAAGGGTACGCAGGTAGTACGTGGTCTTCAGGCCACGCGTCCATGCCAGCTTGTAGGTGTCGTCCAGTTTCTTGCCCGATGCGCCGGCCATGTAGATGTTCAGCGACTGGGCTTGATCGATCCACTTCTGGCGGCGCGACGCGCATTCAACCAGCCAGCTCGGTTCGACTTCGAACGCGGTGGCGTAGAGTTCGCGGAGTTCGGAAGGTACGCGATCGATGCGGGACAGGCTGCCGTCGAAGTACTTGAGGTCGGCGACCATGACTTCGTCCCAGAGACCGAGTTTCTTCAGGTCACGCACGAGGTAATCGTTAACGACCGTGAACTCGCCGGAGAGATTCGATTTGACGTACAAGTTCTGGAAAGTGGGTTCGATGCACGCAGATACGCCAATGATATTGGAAATAGTGGCGGTTGGGGCGATTGCGATGCAATTGGAGTTGCGCATGCCGTGTTCTTTGATGCGCGTACGCAACGTATCCCAATCGAGCGTGCTCGATTCATCAACGTCGACGTGACCACCACGTTCATCACGCAGCATCTTCAACGTGTCTTGCGGCAAGATGCCACGCGACCACAACGAGCCTTCATACGATTGATAGCGGCCGCGTTCTTCAGCGAGCAGGCTCGACGCGAAGTAGGCGTGATAGCACACCGCTTCCATCGAACGGTCCGCGAATTCAACAGCGGCTTGCGATGCGTACGGCACGCGCATCATCTGCAGGCAATCCTGGAAGCCCATGATGCCCATGCCCACCGGACGATGGCGCGCGTTGGAATTGCGAGCCTTGTCGACGGCGTAGTAGTTGATGTCGATCACGTTGTCGAGCATGCGCATGGCAATGCTGACCGTGCGCTTGATCTTGTCGTGGTCCAGTTCGAAACCGCCGCCGGCAGCCGGCTTCATGTGAGCGACCAGGTTCACGGAACCCAGGTTGCAAACTGCGATTTCAGATTCGTTGGTGTTCAGCGTGATCTCGGTGCACAGGTTCGAGCTGTGGACGACGCCCACGTGCTGCTGCGGCGAACGGATGTTGCACGGATCCTTGAACGTGATCCACGGGTGGCCGGTTTCGAACAGCATCGACAGCATCTTGCGCCACAGCGTCAGCGCCGGCATCTTCTTGAAGAGCTTCAGTTCGCCGCTGGCGACGCGGGCTTCGTAGCCCACGTAGGCTTCTTCGAAGGCGCGGCCGTACTTGTCGTGCAGGTCGGGGCAGTCGGACGGCGAGAACAGCGTCCACTCACCGCCTTCCATGACGCGCTTCATGAACAGGTCGGGAATCCAGTTCGCCGTGTTCATGTCGTGCGTGCGGCGGCGCTCGTCGCCGGTGTTCTTGCGCAGTTCCAGGAATTCTTCGATGTCCAGGTGCCACGACTCGAGGTACGTGCAGACCGCACCCTTGCGCTTGCCACCCTGGTTCACGGCGACAGCCGTGTCGTTGACGACCTTCAGGAACGGCACGACGCCCTGGCTTTCGCCGTTGGTGCCCTTGATGTGGCTGCGCAGCGCGCGGACCGGGGTCCAGTCGTTGCCCAGGCCGCCGGCGTACTTGGCCAGCAGCGCGTTTTCCTTGATGGCGTCGTAGATGCCTTCCAGATCGTCGGAGACGGTGGTCAGGTAGCACGACGACAGTTGCGAGTGCAGCGTGCCCGAGTTGAACAGCGTCGGCGTGGAGCTCATGAAGTCGAACGAGGACAGGATCTCGTAGAACTCGATCGCGCGCGCTTCGCGGTTGGTCTCGCGCAGCGCCAGGCCCATGGCCACGCGCATGAAGAAGACCTGCGGCAGTTCGATGCGGGTGCCGCGGATGTGCAGGAAGTAGCGGTCGTACAGCGTCTGCAGGCCGAGGTAGCCGAACTGCAGGTCGCGCTTGGCGTTCAGTGCCTTGCCCAGCTTGGTCAGGTCATAGTTGGCCAGTTCGGGCGACAGCAGTCCGCCTTCGATGCCGCGGGCAATGAACGTGGGGAAGTATTCGGCGTAGCGCGTGCCCATGCCGTCTTGCGAGACTTCCTCGCCCAGCACTTCCTTGCGGATCGTGTGCAGCAGCAGACGGGCGGTGACCTGGCTGTAGGCCGGATCCTTTTCGACCAGCGCGCGCGCGGACAGAATGGCGGACTTGAAGACTTCGTCGACGGGGATGCCGTCGTACAGATTCTTGACCGTTTCCTTCAGGATGGCTTCGGCGTCGATGAACTCGGACAGGCCTTCGCCGGCGGCGACGATGGTCGCGCGCAGTTCGGCGACATCCAGCGGACGGCGCACGCCGCCGTCGGTGACGTTCAGCACGTGTTCCTGCGGCGCGGCGGCGGCCTTCTGCTGGCCTTCGGCGGCAGCAGCGGCGGCGCGTTCCTGCGTGCGCTTTTCGCGGTACAGGACGTAGGCGCGCGCGACGTCATGCTCGCCAGAGCGCATCAGCGCCAATTCGACCTGGTCCTGGATGTCTTCAATATGGAAGGTGCCGCCGTTGGGGCGGTTGCGAACCAGCGCGTTGACGGCCTGGCCGGTCAGCGTTTCGACCAGTTCGCGCACACGCGCGGACGCGGCGCCTTGGCCGCCATTGACGGCCAGGAAGGCCTTGGTCATGGCGATGGCGATCTTGCTGGGCTCAAAGCCAACCACCGAGCCATTGCGGCGGATGATGTTGTAGCTGGCCCATTGGCCGCTATTGGCGTCGGCGGGGGAGTCGGTTTGGGAGGGCGGCACGGCCGAAGGCCGGGTCACAGAGGCGATCGTAGTCTGCATGGAAGCTCCTGTGCGAAAAAGCGCGTAGATAACGGCATGACGGCGTCATGTCGGGTCAAAATTGGATCTTGTAATGGGGGTCGCAACGTCCGGACAGGCTAGTCCGAAAGGCGTGGCCGGCGGGAATCCGCGCTTGGGCGACCACAAGATGTAGTGTAGCACCCCTCGTTGGACACTAATTCTAGTGATCGAGGTTTACAGGGACAAGAAGAAGATAAGACGAATCCCACAAAAGATTGTAACCAAATGCACTAGGCGCGCCCTGTAAGGCGCGCCCAGGTCAGTGACCACTCAGACCGGCTGTTTATGCGGTTTTCCGCAAGGCGATGGCGTGCGAAGCCGGTGCTGTATAGCTCTGCATGAGTCGGGCCAATTCGGTCCGATACTTGTCGACATTCGCGGTCTTAACGTGGCCAAAACCGCGAATGTTTTCTGCCAGGGCGGCGATTGTAGCCGCTTGCGCGTGGTTGTCCGAGGTCAACCCTTCAACGAGCTGGTCTATGGTTCGGCGGTACTCCTGGACCAGCGCCCGTTCCATCTTGCGCTCGGCCGTGTGGCCAAATGGGTCGAACCACGTGCCGCGCAGGCCCTTCAAACGCGTCAGCAATTTCAGTGCCGACATCGTGCGCGGACCCAGCGTCATCTTGCGGGGCACGCCGGTGCGCGGGTCCTTGCGCGCGAAGATGGGCGGCGCCATGTGAAAGCGCAGGCTGTACTCGCCCTCGAACTGTCCCTCGAGCTGCGCCTTGAACGCGTCGCCGGTGTAGAGGCGCGCCACTTCGTACTCGTCCTTGTAGGCCATGAGCTTGTACAGACCGCGCGCCACCGCCATCGCCAGGCGGGGCGTCTTGGCGTCCGGCGCCAGTTCCCGTTCGCGCGCCGCGACGGCGTCGACGACCTGCTGGTAGGTGCGGGCGTACGCGGCATCCTGATAAGCCGTCAGGTCTTCGATGCGGCGCGCCACGGCGTGTTCGAACGTTTCGGGGACGTGGAGCTGCACGACCTGGGCGCGCGGACGCAGCGCGCCTTCCAGCGCGTCGGGTTGATGCGCGGCAAGCCGGCCGCTGTCGAACGCGGCGCGGTTGGCCGCGACCGCCACGCCGTTCAACTCGATCGCGCGATAGATGGCGGCCTGCGACAGCGGCACGCCGCCGCGCTGCCACGCATAGCCCAGCATGAACATGTTGGACAGGATGCTGTCGCCGAACAGCGCCAGCGCCGCCGCGTGTGCGTCGATCGCCGCCGTGTGCGTCTCGCCGGCCGCATGCTTGATCTTGGCCAGCAGCGCCTCGGGGCGCATCGCGGCGTCGGGATTGCGCGTGAAGTCGGAGACGGGCGCCACGTACGTGTTCACCGTGACCTTGGTGTGGCCGCGGCGCAGGGCGCCGAGCGAATCGGGCGCCACGGCAGCGACCGGATCGCACAGGATCGCCGAGTCGGCCTGCTGCCAGTCCAGACGCACGGGGCCGGCGGTCGCGCCGGCGGGGGCCAAGCGGATGTGGCTGACGACGGTGCCGCCTTTCTGCGCCAGTCCGGTCAGGTCCAGCACCGCGGCCGACAGGCCTTCCAGGTGCGCGGCCATCGACACGATGGCGCCAATGGTGATGACGCCGGTGCCGCCCATGCCGGCGACCAGCAGGCGATACGGATGGTCCAGCGCGGGGAGATCGGGCTGCGGCAGGCCGGCAATCATGCCTTGCAAGCGCTCCTGGTCGGCCTTCGGCGCGGCGCTCTTTCTGGGCTTGCCGCCCATCACGGACACGAAACTGGGGCAGAAGCCCTCCGCGCAGGAATAGTCCTTGTTGCAGCTCGACTGATCGATCGCGCGCTTGCGGCCGTACGGCGTTTCCAGCGGAACGACCGACAGGCAGTTCGACTTCACGCCGCAGTCGCCGCAGCCTTCGCACACCGCGCTGTTGATCAGCATGCGGCGCGCCGGATCCGGAAACTGGTTCTTCTTGCGGCGGCGGCGCTTTTCGGCGGCGCAGGTCTGGTCATGGATCAGCACGGTCACACCGGGGATTTCGCGCAACTCGCGCTGAAGCGCGTCCAGCTCGCGCCGGTGGTGGACCTTGATGCCGGGGCCCAGGTCCACGCCCTGATATTTTTCGGGCTCGTCGGTGGTGACCACGATGCGCGCCACGTTCTCGCCGCGCAGCTGCTGGCAGATCTGGGGCACGGAGATGGGGCCGTCCACGGGCTGCCCGCCCGTCATCGCCACGGCATCGTTGAACAGGATCTTGTAGGTGATGTTGGCGCGCGCCGCGACGGCCTGGCGGATGGCCAGGTAGCCCGAGTGGTAGTACGTGCCTTCGCCCATGTTCTGGAAGATGTGCGGCATCTTCGTATAGCGGGACAGGCCGATCCAGTCGACGCCTTCGCCGCCCATCTGCGTGAGGCCGCCCGTGTCGCGGTCCATCCATGCAGCCATGTAGTGGCAGCCCACGCCGGACAGCGCCTGGCTGCCCTCGGGCACCTTGGTCGAGGTACTGTGCGGACAGCCCGAGCAGAAATAGGGGCGGCGGCGCATGCCGTCTGCGTCGTTGGACAGCGGGGCCTGACATTCGAAGGCCGACAGGTCGCGGCCCATGGGCATGCCGGCGGCGCGCGACAGCCAGCCGGCCAGCGGCGCGGCCAGCAGCGACGGGCGCAGTTGGCCGGCGGACGGCACCATCGGCTCGCCGTCCAGCCCCTTCTTGCCTACGACCGTCGGGCGCTCCGGCAGGTTGAACAGCATGTCCTTGATCTGGCTTTCGACCACCGCGCCTTTTTCCTCGACGACCAGGATGTGCGACAGGCCGCGCGCGAATTCGAGCAGGCGGCCAGTGTCCATCGGCCAGGTGAGACCCGGCTTGTAGATGCGCACGGGCGCATTCGCCGTGACCGTATCCACGCCCAGCCGCGCCAGCGCTTCCATGGTGTCCAGGTGCGCCTTGCCCACCGTGACGATGCCCACCGTTGCCTTGGGCGCCGGACAGGTCAGCTTGTCCAGGCTGTGGCGGCGCGCGAACGCGGCGACCGCCTTCATGCGCAGGTTCATGCGCGTCTCGACAGCCAGCGACAGGAAGTCGCGCGCCGAATACTCAAGCGAGCCGGGCGGCATGTCCGGGTCCGCGGGCATGTCGTAGGTCTGGATCGGGGCAGGGGTGAAGGAGTGGCCGCTTTCGATGGTCTCGGACACTGCCTTGAACGCGACCCACGTGCCCGCATAACGCGACAGCGCCCAGCCCCACAACGCGAAGGTCTCGTATTCGTCGATGGACGTCGGATGCACGATGGGCATCTGCCAGCCGATCAGCGAGGCTTCGCTGGCGTGCGGGATCGAGGAGGACACGGCGGTGTGGTCGTCGCCCACCACTACCAGGACGCCGCCGTTGCGCGAGGCGCCCGCGGCATTGCCGTGATGTAGCGCGTCGCCGGCTCGGTCCACGCCCGGGCCCTTGCCGTACCACATGGCGAACACGCCATCGACGTTGCGGTCGTCGCGTACGCCCGCCTGCTGCGTTCCCATGACCGCGGTCGCCGCCATGTCTTCGTTGATGCCTGGCAGGAAGCTGATCTGGTTCGCGTCCAGCGCCTTCTGCGCCTTCCACATGGCCATGTCCACGCCGCCCAGCGGCGATCCGCGATATCCCGACACGAAGCCGGCGGTGTTCAGGCCGCGCTCGCGGTCCACCCGGCGTTGCGTGAGCATCATGCGAACCAGGGACTGCGTGCCGGTCAGGAAGATGCGGCCGGACTCGCGCGTCAGGTTGTCAGCCAGCTGATACTCAAGGTCCAGCTCGGGTGCGGCGGCGGGGGTACCGTCCATAGTCAATGCTCCTCGTATTTGGCACCATGATAGGTTCGCGAGGGATCAGGTTTATTGCGTTTTCGGATCGTGCTATCCCTATAATTCGCAATGAACATTTCGTATTCGAAGAAAACCAGGAGACAAACGAATGGACAAGACCGATATCGGCATCCTCAAGGCCCTGCAGGAGGACGGCCGGGCCTCGGCGCAGCAGCTTTCCGAAAAGGTGGGACTGTCCGCCGCGCCGGTGTGGCGGCGGGTGAAAGCGATGGAGGCGAGCGGGGTGATCCAGGGCTATAGCGCCCAGGTCGACCGCAGCAAGGTGGGGCTGGGCTGCATGTTTGCGCAGATCAGCCTGGAGCGGCACTCGGCCAACACGGTCGAGAACTTCGAGCGGTCGGTGCGTGACGCGCCGGAAATCCTGGAGTGCTATGCGGTCACCGGAGATTCGGATTTTCTGTTGAAGATCCTGGTGGAAAGCCCGGAAGCCTATGACCGCTTCCTGCACCGGTTCCTTTTCAACATGCCGGGCATACGGCAGACGCGCACCATCGTGGCGCTGCGCGAGATCAAGCACGAACAGCGGTTGCCGCTCTAAGCCGCGGCACGCGCTCTATATATAGAGAGGGGCGGTGTCGCTTGAAACCAACGCATTTTTGCGGTTTCCGCGCGGATTCCAGGCGCGCTCGCGGTCGCACTGTTGCGCATTTGCACATCGCGCGGATCTCCGTTGATTCTTCCCTGACGCCTATTTAGAGTGCGTGAAGTCCGCTGCGCCTGGGACGTGCCGGTGTGATCGGCGCGGCGCGTCGGCGGACGTCTTGAGGAAGTCATGAGCAGTGTGTTTTTGCGTACGGCAGGCGTTGCCTGCGCCCTCGTGATCCTGGCCGGTTGCGCCGCCAGGAAGCCCGCCGCCATTACCGAGGCCGAGCCCGCGGAAGCGCCCAAGCCGGTGGCCTGCACGCCCGCCAAGGCCGGTGATCCGATGATCGGCACCTGGCTGTCGAATTCGCGTCCCCGCGATGTGGCCGGCGACATGCAGTCGCTGATCGTGCTGTCGGCCGACGGCACGATGTCCTACGAATCCCTGCTCAAGATCGGCCGCAAGACGCGTCCCGCGCTGCGGGAGACGGGCTGCTGGAGCGTGGCAGACGGCGTTTACACGATGCGCACCACCAAATCGGCGGGCGAGCCGGTGGATGCCACCGATCCGATCTATCTGAACCGCTACCGCGTCGAAAAGGTCGAGAAGACCAAGTTGTCGCTGCGCGAGCTCAAGACCGGCGGCATGCAGCTCATCGCGCGCCGCATGCCGGCGGGCTATCGCCTCCCGTATTGAGCGTTGCGCCGGGCGGACACTTCGCCCGGCGGTTTCGCCAAGCGGGCCGGGCTGCGGTAAGGTGCGGGCTTCGACTTTCGCCCCGCCGCCGGTTATCCATGCCCGCCCTGTCCTCCGAAGCACGCGCGATCGCGCTGCTGGCGCTGGCCGCCTTCGTCAGCGCCAGCGCTTTCCGTATCTGTGATCCCATGCTGCCGCAATTGGCGGCGGAGTTCGGCACCACCACCGGACAGGCTGCGCGAGCGGTCACGGCGTTTGCCGTGGCGTATGGCGTGCTGCAGATGTTCTTCGGTCCGGTTGGCGACCGTTATGGCAAGTACCGTGTTGTCAGCGTCGCCACCGTGGCGTGCGCGCTGGGTAGCGCCGGCGCCGTGATGGCCGGATCGCTCGACATGCTGGTGTTCTGCCGCGCCTTGTCGGGCGCCGCGGGCGCGGGCATCGTGCCGCTGTCCATGGCCTGGATCGGCGACAACGTCCCCTACGAGCGCCGGCAGGCGACGCTGGCGCGCTTTCTGACCGGCACCATCCTCGGCATGTCCGCCGGCCAGCTTGCGGGCGGCCTGTTCGCCGACACCGTCGGCTGGCGCTGGGCCTTCGCCGCGCTCGTGGCGGGTTATCTGATCGTGGGCGTGCTGCTGCATCTGGAAGTGCGGCGCCAGCGCGCGGCCGGCTTTGCGCAGGTCGATCCCAGCGCGCCCCGGCAGGGCTTCATCGCGCAGGCGCGGCTGGTGCTCAGCGCCCCGTGGGCGCGCGTGGTGCTGGCGACGGTGTTCATCGAAGGGCTGCTGGTGTTTGGCGCGCTGGCTTTTGCGCCCTCGTACCTGCACGAGCGATTCGACATCTCGCTGACTGCCGCCGGCGCGCTGGTCGCCGTGTACGCGGTGGGCGGGCTGATCTACACGGTGGTCGCGGGGCGCATCCTCAAGCGGCTCGGCGAGCGCGGTCTGGCTGTTGCGGGTGGATTGGTGCTGGGCGTGGCGTTCCTGTCGTACCTGTTGGGGCCGGTGTGGATGTGGAGCCTGTTGGCCAGCGTCCTGGCGGGTTTTGGGTATTACCTGCTGCACGCGACGCTGCAGACGAACGCAACGCAGATGGTGCCGTCGGCGCGCGGCACGGCGGTTGCGTGGTTCGCGTCGTGCCTGTTCATGGGACAGGCGGCGGGGGTGGCGCTGGCGGGGGCGGTGGTAGACGAGATCGGACCGGGCGCGTTGTTCGGCGGCTCGGCTGTGCTGTTGCCGCTGCTGGGGGCGTTCTTCGCCCGGGCGCTGAAGGCGAGGGCGGCCTTGCAGCAGGGGTGAGGCGACTTCGTGCCACGCCAGACTGAAAGCAGAAGGGCCTTTTCATCCCGGGATGAGAAGGCCCTTTGTTTAGGTGGGTGTCTGACACCCTTGGATTATGCAGGTGTCAGACACCCTTGGATTATGCAGGTGTCAGACACCCTGCGTAGGCCGTCGCGGGTGCGCGGCGATTTATCTCAAGGGTGTCAGACACCTGGGTATTGGGCATGTCAGACACCTGGGTATTGGGCATGTCAGACACCTGGGTAGTGGGCATGTCTGACACCCGGGTTCAGATCGCCGACAGCCGCTTGAGCACCGTTTCCTTGCCCAGCAGCGCCAGCACCGCATCCACCGCAGGCGTTTGCGTCTGCCCGGTGACCGCCACGCGCAGCGGGATGGCCAGTTGCGGCATCTTCAGCCCGCGGTCGGCCAGTACGCCTTTGATCAGCGCGGACAGCGCTTCGCGCGTCCATTCCGCATCCTGCGCGCGCTGCGCGAAGTCGGCCAGCGCCTCGCGAGCCGGTGCGGTCAGGTGCTGTTCGGCCAGGTCGGCCGGCGCGCCCTTGAACTCGCCGCAGAACAGCATGGCGCCGTCGGCCAGTTGCTCCAGCGTTTCAGCGCGGTCCTTCAAGAGGCCCATGACGCCCGGCAGGTCGATCTTCTCGGGAAAGCCGCCGCGCGACGCGACGCGCGTGGCCACGCGCTCGGCCAGTTCGGCGTTGTCCATCTGCTTGATGTAGTGGGCGTTGACCCAGTTCAGCTTCTTGGGATCCCACTGGGACGCGGACTTGGACAGGTGCTTGGTGTCGAACCACGACACGAGCTGATCGCGCGAGAAGAGTTCGTCGTCGCCGTGGCTCCAGCCCAGGCGGGCCAGGTAGTTGATCATGGCCTCGGGCAGGTAGCCCTCGTTGTCGTACTCCATGACGTTGACCGCGCCGTGGCGCTTGGACAGCTTTTCGCCGTCCGGACCCAGGATCATCGGCACGTGGCCGTACTCGGGCAGGGTGGCGCCCAGCGCGCGCAGAATGTTGATCTGACGGGGCGTGTTGTTGACGTGGTCATCGCCGCGCAGCACGTGCGTGATGCCCATGTCCCAGTCGTCGACCACGACGCAGAAGTTGTAGGTGGGCGTGCCGTCCGGGCGCGCGATGATCAGGTCGTCGAGTTCGGTGTTGTCGAAGCTGATCGTGCCCTTGACCATGTCGTTCCAGGCCGTGGCGCCGTCCTGCGGATTCTTGAAGCGCACGACGGGCTTGCGGCCTTCGGGGATGGCGGGCAGCGTCTTGCCGGGTTCCGGGCGCCAGGTGCCGTCATAACGCGGCTTGTCGCCGCGGGCGCGGGCAGCCTCGCGCATCGCTTCGACTTCCTCGGGCGAGCTGTAGCAGTGGTAGGCGGTGCCGGCGGCCAGCATCTGGGCCACGACTTCGCGGTACCGGTCCATGCGCTGCATCTGGTAGAAGGGGCCTTCGTCGGGCTGCATGCCCAGCCATTCCATGCTGTCCAGAATGGCCTGCACCGCTTCCGGGGTGGACCGCTCGACGTCCGTGTCCTCGATGCGCAGCACGAAGGTGCCCTGATGATGGCGCGCGAAGGCCCAGGAGAACAGCGCGGTGCGCGCGCCGCCCAAATGCAGGAAACCGGTGGGCGAAGGCGCGAAGCGGGTGCGAATGGGAGTAGTGGCGTTGGAAGTCATAGGTGGCAGTGTTAGCGGCTGCGGCGCCACAAAGCGGCGTCGGGCAGTGTCCTCATCAAGCGGACAGCGGGCTTGTCTTGATACGATGAACGCTATTTTAGATTAGTGTGAACAGGCCCTGGCCCGACCTCCCTATGTTGAGACACGCTCTTGCGCCGATGTTCGAACCTGCCTCGCTGGTGATCGTGGCCGACCGCCCGCTGCCCGCTGCAAGTTCCCTGTCTCCCGCCCTGAAGGCAAAGACCACGGTTGTCGCCGTCGAACCCGGCGCCGCGCCCTGCCTGCCGGACAAGCTCGAAGGCCTGGCCGCGGGCGATCGGCCTGATCTGGCCCTGGTTTGCGTGTCGCCCGCCGTGCTGCCGGAAACGCTGCGCCGCCTGGCGCCGCTGTCGCCTCGCGCCGTGATCCTGCTGCCCCACGAACTGCCCGACCCGTACCCGCGTGGCACGTTGGCGCTGTGCCGGGCCTGGGCCGAGGAAAACCGCTGCGAACTGCTGGGCCCGCGCTCCTTTGGGGCGCAGCGGCCGCACGCGGGCCTGAATTTCAGCCAGCACCCGGTGCTGGCCCGCGCCGGCCGCGTGGCGCTGGTGGCGCAGTCGCGCTCCATCATGGCCGCAGTCATGGACTGGGCCGAGGACGTGCACATCGGCTTTTCCACCGCCGTGTCGCTGGGCGACGAAGCCGTCGTGGGCCTGCCCAAGCTGCTGGATTACCTGGCCAGCGATCCGCGCACGGACAGTATCGTCCTCTACCTGGAAGATGTCGGGCCCGCCCGCGAATTCATGAGCACCCTGCGGGCCGCAGCCAGCATCAAGCCGGTCATCGTGCTCAAGGCCGGCCGCTCAGATGCCGACAGCAGCGACGCCATCTTCGACGCGGCCCTGCGCCGGGCCGGCGCCGTGCGCGTGCGCTACTTCGTGCAGCTCTTCTCGGCCGTCAAAGTGCTGGGCTACACGCGCCGCCCCAAGGGCCGCCGCGTGGCGCTGATCTCCAACGGCAGCGGCCCTCCGCAGCTCGCCATGGACCTGATCGGCCCCGACGCCGCCGTGCTGCGCGCCGACCTGACGCCCGCCACGCAGCGCGCGCTGGCCGAGATGCTGGAGCCCGACGCCGGCACCGCCAACCCCGTCATCACCTATCTGCCGATGACGCCCGAGCGCATCCGCGCCATGCTCGAAGCCGTCCTGGACGACGCCGGCGTCGACGGCGTGCTGGTGCTGCTGGCGCCCGATGCCCTGGCCGACATGCCTGCGGTGGCGCGCGAACTGGCGCAGATCGCGCCGTCGGCCAAGAAACCCGTGGTGACCTGCTTCATGGGCGATGCCGGCATGCGACCGTTGCGGCGCATGCTGGACGATGCGGGCACGTCGGCGTTCCGCACGCCCGAGTCGGCCGCGGACGCTTTCGGCGTGCTGGCGTCGCACCACTACAACCAGCAATTGCTGTTGCAGACGCAGCCGCCCGAACCCGCCAGCCATGTGCCGGATCTGGCGGCCGCGCGCGAGATCGTTGCGCGCGTGCGTGCCGATTGCCGGCGCGAACTGAACACCGCCGAGATCCGCACGTTGCTGTCGTTGTTCTATGTGCCGCTGTCGGATGCCGCTGTGCCATCCGCGTCGGGCGAGGCCGAGTCCCGGCCCATGGCGATCCGCGTGCGGCGCGATCCGCAGTTCGGCCCCGTGATCCGCTTTGGCGCGGGCGGGCCGGACGCGGTGCTGTCGCTGGCCGAGCGCGGCATGGACCTGCCGCCGCTGAACGGCTATCTGGCGCGCCAGCTCATCGAACGCAGCCGGCTGTGGCGCCGGGTGCTGGCTCCCCGGGTCGGCCATCTGGCCGCCGAGGCGCTGCAGCAGGCATTGGTGCTGGTGTCCGAACTGGTGTCGGAATTGCCCGACATCGAATCCCTGGACATCGATCCGCTCTATGCCGGCGAAACGCATCTGCGCGCCGGCGGCCTGCGCATGACGCTGACCGAAACGCCCGGCTGCGCGTCGCCGCAGACCACCGGCTACCCGCACATGGCGATCCATCCGTATCCGGCGCGGCTGGTGCAGGTGCGTCGTTTCGATGACGGCATCCCATGGGTGCTGCGCCCGATCCGTCCCGAAGACGGCGAGGCGCTGCAGGAATTCATCCGCGGTCTGTCGGAGCGGTCGCGCTACATGCGGTTCGTGTCGATGATGCGCGAACTGACGCCGCGCATGGTGTCGCGCTACACGCAGGTGGACTATCACCGCGAGCTCGCGCTGGTGGCGGCGACGCAGGTGCCCAATCCCGCCAATCGCGGCCATCCGCGCGAGGTGCTGGTGGGCTTTGCCCACTACCTTCGCAACCCCGACGGACGAGGCGCCGAATACGCGCTGGTGATCGGCGACGACTGGCAGCGGCGCGGGTTGGGACGTCAGCTCATGACCGCGCTGATCGACGCCGCGCGCGAGCAGGGCCTGGAATACATCGACGGCCTGGTGCTGTCGACCAACCGGCCCATGCTGGCGCTGATGACCAGCCTGGGCTTCACCAACGACCGCGACCCCGAGGATCCGACGATGCGCCGGGTCTGGCTGGACCTGGGGTGAGACGAGGCGGGATGCTTCAGGCGGTCCTGCGGGACGGCTGCGCCGGTTTAAGCCGCGCGGCCGCTTCGTCCACCGACAGCACGTCGCCAAAGAACAGCATCCAGCCATGCAGCGCGTTTTCGTGCTCGGCCGGCGTCACGGCCGCCAGCGCATCGTCGACCATGATGGTGCGGAAGTCCCGCATCATCGCGTCGCGCGCGGTGGATTCGCAGCACACGTTGGTGACGGTGCCGGATATCAGCAGCGTATCCACGCCCAGGCCGCGCAGCAGCGGCTCCAGTTCCGACGAACCCGGCGCCATGGCGCTGTAAAAGCGCTTGACCACGCGCAGGTCGGTAGCCTGCGCGTGCAGGTCCGGGTGCAGCGCGAAGCCCGGCGAATCGCGCCGCAGCGTCTCCAGGCGGCGGGCGCTGCGCTCGGGCGTCAGCATCACACCGTGGTGATGCGACCAGAACACGTCCGCGTTGTCCGACGCCGTCTGCACCCACACCACGACCCCGCCCGCATCGCGCACCGCGCTGCACAGGCGGTTGATGGGTTCGATGATCTGACGCGCGGGGGCGCATTCGCCCTGGTAGCCCGGCATCAGGAAATACTGCTGCATGTCGATGACCACCACCGCCGTGCGCGCGCCTGGCAGTTCGTCATAGGGATGCAGGCAGCCTTGGCGAGCCACGACGCGATCCTTCACCCATTGGGGGAATTCCATGCTGCCTCCTTAGCCGTATCGCCGCGCCACGGCGGACTCGACGCGGTAGATGATGAGATACATGACGCTGGAGATCAGCGCCAGCATCACGATGGCGGTCATGACGATGTTCAGCTTGAACACCTGGCTGCCGTTCATGATGAGAAAGCCCAGTCCCGAATCCGCCGACTGGAATTCGCCCACGATCACGCCGACCAGCGCCAGGCCGATGTTCATCTTCACGGCGGCGATCAGCGTGGGCACGCTGCCCGGCAGCACGACCTTGGTCAGCACCTGCCAGCGGCTGGCGCCAAACGTGTGGGCAAGCTTCACCTTGTTCAGGTCGATGCCGCGGAATCCCGCATACACCACCATGATGGTCACGAACACCGCAATCGCGACCGCCATGCCGTACACCGCATAGTCCGACCCCAGCCACAGATAGAAGATCGGCACGAATGCGATCTTGGGCATGGCGTTCGCCACGACCAGGAAGGGGTCCAGCACCTTGTACAGAAAGTCCGACCACCACAGCGCGGCCGCCACCACGATCCCGATTCCCATGCTGAGCACAAAGCCGACCAGCGTCGCCGACAGCGTCGTCATGATGTGCTTGCCCAGGCTGCCGTGGTTCCACAGTTCGAGGAACGTGGGCCACAGCGCGCTGGGATAGCTGGTGAGCAGCGGATTGAGGATGTGCATGCGCGGCAGGATTTCCCACGCGCATAGAAAGACCGCCAGCAGCAGCGCCTGGGCCACGCGGATATTGCGGCGGCGGGCGCGGTCGCGGCGCAGGTAGTTCAGGTATTTCTCGCTGGGGCCGGGTACGGCGCGCAGCGCAACGGTATTGGCAATCGGCGCGTTCATGGGTCAGCCCTCCACGTGAACATCCAGCTCGTCCCAGAGCTGTTTGAAGTAGGTGTTGAACTCCGGACGCGAGCGCGCCTGGAAAGGCGTGGGGCGGACCTGACCGTCGCCGTAATGGATGCGGTACTGGCTCTTCAGGCGTCCCGGCCGGCGCGACAGCACGATCACGCGGTCGGTCATTGCGATGGCCTCGCCGATGTCGTGCGTCACCAGCACCACCGTCTTGCCTTCGCGCCGCAGGATGTCCACGACTTCGTCGGAGATCGCCAGCCGGGTCTGCGAATCCAGCGCGGAAAACGGTTCGTCCAGCAGGATCACATCGGGTTCAGTCACCAGCGTGCGCGCCAGCGCCGCGCGTTGCCGCATCCCGCCCGACAACTGCCGGGGTGTATGCGACAGGAACGCGCCCAGGCCGCATTTTTCAAGCAGGTGCACGGCGCGCGCCTCGCTGCGCGCGTCACGCCGCCCCTGGATCTCGGCGCCCAGCATCACGTTGTCCAGGATGGTGCGCCACTCGAACAGGTAGTCCTGCTGCAGCATGTAGCCGATGCGGGCGTTTGGCTTGGTCACCGCCTGCCCGTCGACCAGCACCGCACCCGAGGTTGGCGGAATCAGGCCGGCGATCAACGACAGCAGCGTGCTCTTGCCGCAGCCGCTTTGCCCGATCAGGCTGACGAACTCGCCCGGCGCCAGGCTGAACGAGACGTTCGACAGCGCCTCGGTCTCGCCCTCCGGCGTGAAGTAGGAAAGACAGACCTCGCGCAGCTCGATCTTGGCCGTGGCGGGCGCCGGCTTCAGGTTGTGGATGGCGGCGCCCATCATTGCGCCTTCTTGGCAAAGTCGGCGATCACCACGTCCTCGTACTTCACGCGGGCGCTGTCCTTCATCACGGCGCTGGCGACCAGCATGTCCTGCAATTGCGACATTGCCTGCGCCGTCACCAGCGGCGTGGTCTTCCAGATCTGATATTGCTTGTAGCGCTCGATCGCCTCGGTCACCGCGGCCTGGTCCATGCCGGGAAAGAAGGTCATGATCTGCGGGGCCAGCGTGGCCGCGGGCGTGTCCTTCACGTATTTCTCGGCGCGCGCCACCACGTCGGTCCAGGCCTGGATGACCTTGGGATTGTCGCGGATATATTTGTCGGTGGCGGTGAAGACTGTGTAGTCCACCTGCCCGACTTCATGCCCGACGGACGCGACGATGTGCCCCTTGCCGTTGCGTACCAGCTCGCCGGCCTCGGGCTCCAGGAAGATGCCGTACTCGCCCTGGCCCGCCATCCAGGCGCCGGCGCGCGCCGGGATGCCGATGTTGTTGAGCAGCTTCACGTCTTTCTGGGGATCCAGGCCGTGCTTGCGCAGCGCGGTCTCCAGGAACACGATGGGATTCGATCCGGGGCGAAAGCCGATGACTTCCTTGCCCTTGAGCATGGACCAGTCGAACTTGTCGACCGGCTTGCGCGCCAAGAGGAAAAAGCCGTCGGTGGCGGTCAAGCCGGCAAAGATCTTGGGCTTGACCGGCGATTCGCTGTTCTGCACGTAAATGGACGCCTCGGGTCCGATCAGCACGATGTCCGCGCTGCCCGACAGCAGGGCGGTCATGCCCTTGTCGGTGCCTTGCGAGGTCTTCATGGACACGTCCAGCCCGGCGTCCTTGAAGTACCCCTGCGATAGCGCGACGTACTTCGGCACATACAGAATGGATCGCACCACTTCTTCGTAGCGCACCTTCACGGGCGGGTTCAGGGCTTCGGCCTGGGCGGCCAGAGGGGCGAGCAGCGCGAGCAGCGCCGCGCCTGCCAGGCGGGGCAAGGGCAAGGTCTTCACGGGACTTTCTCCTGCGTCTTGAATGCGCCAATGGATCGGCGCAACACGGCCAATGGGATGGATCGACTGCAACAACAGGGAAGCCCGAACAGAGTTGGCCCGGGCCGGTAAGGCTTGGATCGAATACTATATTCAAGACAGGCAGGCGACAAGCCTTTTACGATTGGCGTTTTTCTCTATGGACGCACGCCTTCGAAGCCCCGACAATGCGACGCTGGAATACCAGTTGGTATACAAAATGACGTTTTGGGGCGTTTTGGGGACGTTCGGAACTTTGAGCCATTGCGGGCGGCTCATCCATCGTAGGCGCGCCAGGGCTGCGCGCCCATCGGCCAGGAACACGAGCCGCGCCTTGCGCGCCGCCCGATATTGCTCCCGGCCCGTGCTGCCTAGACCAGCACTTCGTTCAGGAAGTCCGAAATGTCCGCCACTTCCTCGGCGCAGACCGAGTGCGGCATCGGATACGTGTGCCAGCGCACGTCATAGCCCAGCCGCTTCAATTCCGCCAGCGACGCTTCGGCGCGCGCCAGCGACACCACCGGATCGTACTGGCCATGGGCCATGAAGATCGGCGTGGCATCGTTGGCGGGCTGGCGCTCGGCCTCAGCCGTGTCCAGCAGCGGCAGATAGCCCGACAGCGCCATCATTCCGGCCAGTTTTTCTTTCAGGCGCAGGCCTGTGTGCAAGGTCATGGCGCTGCCTTGCGAGAACCCGGCCAGCACGATGTTTGACGTCGGGATGCCGCGCGCGTTTTCGCGGGCGATCAACTGGTGGATGGCGGCTTCCGAGGCGCGGATGCCGCGGCCGTCTTCCACGCGCACCAGATCCATCACCAGGATGTCGTACCACGAGCGCATCGACATGCCGTTGTTGATGGTGACCCGCTGAACCGGCGCATTCGGGAACACGAAGCGCACACCGCGCCCGGCGGGCAGGCGCAGTTCCGGCACGATGGGCGCGAAATCGTTGCCGTCGGCGCCCAGGCCGTGCAGCCAGATCACGGCATGCGTGGGATTGGGGGCGGTCTCGATCTCGATGCAGTCGAGCAGGTCGGTCGGTGCGGTCATGGACGGGCGGTCGGGCTGGTCAGAGGGTAAGGGTCTTGAGCGCCTGGAACAGCGCGCGGTAGTGCTTTTTCTGCGGCTCCTGGCCCTGCAGCAGCGATGCATTGGCCAGCTTTTCCTTGCGCGCGGCACGGATCAGCGTGCGCAACTGCTGCACGTCGGCCTGCGGATTGAGGCTGAGGAGGCGGGTCAGGGCGTCGTCGTCATCGAGCAGGCGGTCGCGCAGCCCCTCTAGACGGTGCATGGCGGCCGTTTCCTCGCGGGAGCCGTTCTCCCAGACGTCGAGCTGCTTGCGGATGACATCGGCCGGCGCGTCGCGCATCAGCTTGCCCACGAAGTGGACCTGACGCCGCAGACCCTCGCGGCCAGTGGTGCGCTGGGCCATGCGGATGGCCTCGTACAGCCGTTCTTCGAGCGGCAATTGCTTCAGACGTTCGGGCGACAGCGCGATCAACTGCTTACCCAGGTCCAGCAGGGCGTGCATGTCACGCTTGACCTGGGACTTGCTGGGACGGTCGTAGCCGTTCTCGTCGTAACCGTCGTCGACGGAATCTTCTTGGGAATTGGAATTCATGGAAAACTGCGCAATGACAGACTTGGCTATGATAACCGTCTCTGCAAATTGGACTGCAATGGTTAAAACCTCCTCATCCTTGCCGCTGGCGGCGAATCACGCGCGTTTTTCCGAACTTGTCGAGCAAACCCTGGCCTACGCGCGCCAGATTGGCGCCTCCGACGCCGCCGCGGAAGTTTCCGAAAGCCTGGGACTGTCCGTCTCGGTCCGCAAGAACGACATCGAAACCGTTGAGCAAACGCGCGACCGGGCGCTGGACCTGACGGTCTACGCCGGGCAAAGCCGCGGCTCCGCGTCGACGTCCGACTTTTCCGAAGCCGCCCTGCGCCAGACGGTCGAAGCTGCCTGGCACATCGCCCGCCATACCGCCGCCGACCCGGCCGCCGGCCTGCCCGACGCCGACCAGCTGGCCACCGAATTCCCCGACCTGGACCTGCACCGCGCCTGGACCGTCTCCACCGAGGAAGCGGCCGAACTGGCGCTGCGCGCCGAGCGCGCCGCCCGCGAGGTTGATCCGCGCATCACCAACACCGACGGCGCCTCGGTCGGCACGTACGAAGGCCAGTTCGTGATGGGCAACACGCGCGGCTTTCTGGGCGGATACCCGTATTCGCGCCACAGCCTGTCCGTGGCGCCCATCGCGGGCCGCGGCAATGGCATGCAGCGCGACTACTGGTACACGTCCGAGCGCGATCCCGCCAAGATGGCCTCGCCCGAGGCCATCGGCCGCTATGCCGCCGAACGCACGCTGTCGCGCCTGTCGGCCCGCCGCGTGCGCACCGGCAAGTTCCCGGTCCTCTTCGAGGCGCCGCTGGCGCTTGGCCTGGTCGGCGCACTGACCCAGGCCGTCAACGGCGGCGCCCTGTACCGCAAGGCGAGCTTCCTGGTGGATTCGCTGGGCAAGCCGCTCTTTCCCAAGCACATCAACCTGGTCGAAGACCCGCATATCCGCGGCGCCATGGGCAGCTCGCCGTTCGACGACGAGGGCGTGCGCACGCGCCGCCGCAACGTGGTGTCGGATGGCGTGCTCGAAGGCTATTTCCTGTCGTCCTACACCGCCCGCAAGCTGGGCATGACCACCACCGGCAACGCCGGCGGCTCGCACAATCTGGTGTTCAGCTCCACGCAGACCCGCCGCGGCGACGACTTCGAAGCCATGCTCAAGAAGCTGGGCACGGGCTTTCTCGTGACCGAACTGATCGGGCAGGGTGTCAATTACGTGACGGGCGACTACTCGCGCGGCGCCTTCGGCTATTGGGTCGAAAACGGCCAGATCCAGCACGCGGTGCAGGAAGTCACCATCGCCGGCAACCTGGCCGACATGTTCCAGCAGATCGTCGCGGTCGGCGCCGACACCATTTCGCGCGGCACCAAGACCACGGGCTCGATCCTCATCGAGCAGATGGCGATCGCCGGGACCTGATCCCGCGGACCGGCGGCGGCCAAGGCGCCGCCGGTTCCCTCTATTTGCCCGCTTTGCAATCCCTTTACGCTCGGGATTTCCTCTAGCCGTTCCGGTCATTGCCACCGTGTAATATCCGGCGGGTATTGCTCAAAGTCCCGGGTGTTGCCGTATAGGAGCAAAGTGATGCAACGACGTTCATTCCTGAAGCGCGCCAGCCTGGGCGCCGTCGCTGGCGCCGCGGTCAGCGCGCCCGCGTTCGCCCAGGACATGCCCTCGATCAACTGGCGCCTGTCTTCAGGCTTTCCCAGCGCCCTGGACCTGCGCGTCGGCGCCGCCGAAAACTTCTGCAAGATCGTTGCCGAATCCACGGGCGGCAAGTTCAACATCCGCCACTTTCCGGACGGCGAAGTCGTTGCCGCCGCCGATCTGATGGAAGCCGTGTCCACCAGGAAGGTGGAATGCGGCCACGTCTCCTCGCGCCTCTACTACGCCAAGAATCCCGCCTTCAGCTTCGACGCGGCGGTGCCGTTCGGCCTGAACGCGCGCCAGATGAGCGCCTGGATGAGCGAAGGCGACGGCCTGCGCCTGACGCGCGAACTCTTCAAGCCCGAAAAGATCATCAACTTTCCGCTGGGCAATACCGGCGCCCAGATGGGCGGCTGGTACGTCAAGGAAATCAAGCGCACCGGCGACCTGAAAGACCTGAAGATGCAGGTCGGCGGATTGGCGGGCGACGTGCTGTCCCGTCTGGGCGTCGTGCCGCAGCAGGTCGACTTGGCCAAGCTGGCCGAGGCCTTCGAGAAAGATGGGCTGCAGGCTGTTGCGGGGGCGGGCGCGTATGAAGACGCGAAGCTTGGGCTGAATAAAGTAGCTAAGTATTACTACGCACCCGGGTGGTGGGCGGGCGGTGAACAGCTGTCCCTCTACATCAACGACGAGGTCTGGAACCAGTTGCCCAAGCACTATCAAGCCGTCGTGCAATCCGCCGCACTAGCCGCGCACACCACCGCGACGGCCCGATACGATGCCCTCAATCCCCAGGCGCTGGCGCAACTGACCACGAATGGCGCGCAAGTGCGCGCTTTTCCCCGGTCGATCATGGACGCAGCCTTTGAGGCATCGCAGCAGGTCTACAAGGACTTGGGCGCCAAAGACCCCAGATTCAAGGCATTGCATGATAGTTACATGGGCTTTCGCGACAGCGAGATGCCGTGGTTTCGCCTGACCGAGGGCGCGTTCGGCCAATATCTGGGCGTGGGGCTGTCGGCCAGGAGTTAGGAGGAAGCCGGTGCCGAATGGCATTCGGTGAGTTTCAGGGTTTGTGCTAGTAACCACACGTTTTTTACAAAAAAATGGGCGGTTTTGAGGCTTTTGTTGAACGGCATTCGAGTTTCGGCCTGATACAAAGGAGTAATATCCCGGGTCTTGACGCGCATACATGCGGCCTTTAGGCAGCATCGACGTCAATCCGGCAGGATTACATCAGCCCGGATTACCAATATTCCGAGACAGACTTTAAGGTGGTAACAACCATGCAATCCAAGACCAAAAAGCTGCTGGCCGCGCTGATCGCCGCCGGTATCGTCCCGGCCGCCCACGCTGCCGACATCAAGCTGGGCGTGGCTGAAGCCCTGTCCGGCGGCGCCGCCCAGTATGGCGTGTCGATCCGCAACGGTTTCCAGCTTGCCGCCGACGAAATCAATGCCGCAGGCGGCATCAACGGCAACAAGATCGTGCTGGTGATCGAAGACGAACAAGGCAAGAAAGAAGAAGCCATCAACGTCTTCAAGAAGCTGATCTTCAAGGACAACGTCCTGATGGTCTTCGGTCCCACCCTGTCGAACTCCGCCCAGGCCGCCGATCCGGTCGCCCAGGCCGCCAAGACGGTCGCCTTCGGCACCTCCAACACCGCTGACGGCATCACTTCCATCGGCAACTACGTGTTCCGCAACTCGGTCACCGAAGCCGACGTGCTGCCCGCCACCATCTCCACCGTCAAGGCCAAGACCGGCCTGAAGAACGTGGCGGTGCTCTACGGCAACGACGACGTCTTCACCAAGAGCGGCTACGACAACTTCAAGAAGGCCCTGGAAGACCAGAAGATCCCGGTCACCACGACCGAAACGTTCGCCAAGGGCGACGTGGACTTCAAGGCCCAGCTCACCAAGATCAAGGGCACCAACCCCGACGCCATCGTGCTGTCCGCACTGCTGGCCGAAGGCGCCCCGATCATGGTTCAGGCCCGCCAGCTTGGCCTGAACGTGCCGGTCATCGGCGGCAACGGCATGAACTCGGTCAAGATTTTCGACCTGGCCCCCGGCGGCGCATCGAACAATCTCTGGATCGGCAGCCCGTGGTCGATCGAGAACAAGGCCCCCGAGAACGTCAAGTTCATCGACGCCTACAAGGCCAAGTTCACGAATGCTCCCGACCAGTTCGCGGCGCAATCGTATGACGCCATGTACATCGTCGCCCAGGCCCTGAAGAACACCAAGATCTCCGGCGAACTGGCCAAGGATCGCGCTGCCCTGCGCGACGCCCTGCCGGCCGTGACCTGGACCGGCGCCACCGGCCCGTTCAAGTTCCGCCAGGCCAACGATCGCGCCGGCAAGCCGGCCGGTTACGACGCCGACCAGGCGCCGATCGTCAGCGTGACCAAGGACGGCAAGTACGTCATCGAGAAGTAAGCAGTACGCATCCCCGCGCGGGGGGATGCGCCTTGCGGATGGCCTCACGGCCGTCTGCAAGGCGCTTTTTATCGCAGGGCCGTCCCAAGTAGAAAGCTTCCCCGGAAGCAGAAAAGACCTCGCTGTGGGCACGGCGAGGTGGCCCTCTCAGATCTGGAAAGTCCCATCATGTTCGAACAACAATTCGTCAATGCCTTGTCGCTGGGCTGTGTGTATGCACTGTTCGCGCTCGGCTTCACGCTGATCTTCGGCGTGCTCGGGGTGATCAACCTGGCGCATGGCGCCGTCTTCATGGTTGGCGCCTACGCGGCACTTGTCGTGGTTCAGCAGTTCAGCCTGCCCTTGTGGGCCGCGCTGATGGTCGCGTTCTTCGTCGCCGGCTTTACCGGGGTCATCATCGACTACCTGGTCCTTAAGCCGCTGCGCAAGCGCAACGCACCCCACCTGATTCCCATGATCGCCACCATTGGTGTCGGCATCATCCTGAACAACGGCGCCCAAAGCATCTTTGGCGCCAGCAACCTGCGCTTCCCGCACGGCACCGTGCCCGAGGAAGTCATCGAAGTCGCCGGCCTGCATCTGACCGTCATCGAGCTGGGCATCATCTTCCTGTCGTTCGCACTGATGGCCGTGCTGATGTACGTCATGCGCCGCACGCAGTTCGGCCGCGCGCTGCGCGCTATTGCCGAATCGCCCAAGGCGGCCTGGCTGCTGGGCATCAACGTCGAAAAGCTGTTCATCACCACCTCGTTCGCCGCGGCCGCCTTGGGCGGCGTGGCCGGCGTGCTGATCGGCTTGTACTCGAACGCGCTGTTCCCGCTGATGGGCCAACCGATGCTGCACAAGGGCATCGCGGTCATCATCCTGGGCGGCATGGGGGACATCCGCGGCGCCATGCTGGGCGGTCTCTTCCTGGGCTTCGCCGAGGTGCTGTCCGTGGCTTACATCGGCTCCACCATGCGCGACGCGGTGGCTTTCGGCCTGCTGTTCCTGATCCTGCTGGTCCGCCCGCAAGGTCTGTTCGGCAAAGTGGTTCAACGCAAGGCTTAAGGTATGAGCGGATTCGAAAATTTCTGGGCCATCTACGGCAACCTGGTGCTGACGCTTGGCACCAATGCACTCCTGGCCCTCTCCATCTGGCTGACGCTGGCCTGCGGCATGCTGGCCATGGCCAACGCCGCCTTCATGGGCATCGGGGCTTACACCGCCGCGCTGCTCACCATGAATTACGACGCCCCGTTCGCGGTGGCGCTGGCTGGCGGCATGGCCGCGCCCGCGCTGGTGGCGGCCTTGATCGGCCTGCCAACGTTGCGGCTGTCCGGGGTCTACCTGGCAATGGCCACCCTGGGCTTCGGTGAAGTGGTCCGCGTGACCATCCTGAACACCGAGTCCCTCACGGGCGGCGCGCTGGGCCTGAACGGCATTCCGCAGCTCACGCAGTGGTGGCACGTGCTGCTGTCCGTCATCATCGTGCTGTTCGTGCTGTGGCGCGTGCGTGCTTCCAAGATCGGCCGTTCCTTCGACGCCATCCGTGGCGACGAGACGGCGGCTGGCCTGATGGGCATCAACGTGCGTTCGAACAAGATGCTGGCCTTCGTCGCCGGCGCGATGATCGCCGGCCTGGCCGGCGCACTGAACGCGCACCTGACGTTCTTCATCGGTCCCAACGAATACGGCTTCGACCGCGGCGTCGAAATCCTGACGATGGCGATCCTCGGCGGCATCGGCGGCCTGGCCGGCCCCGTGATCGGCAGCTTCATCATTACGGTGCTGCCCGAATTGCTGCGCGGATTTGCGGATCTGCGCCTGATCGCGAATGGAGTGATCCTGGTGGTGATTGTGTTGTTCCTGCCGCAAGGCATCTGGGATCCGGCGCGCTTCAAGCGCTGGATGCGTCAAAGCCGCCAGGGAGGGAAGCGTCATGCTTGAGCTGTCCTCCGTCTCCAAGAGCTTTGGCGGCCTGCATGTGCTGCATGACGTCAGCCTGTCCGTGCCCGAAGGCGCCATCTTCGGCCTGATCGGCCCGAACGGCGCCGGCAAGACCACGGTCTTCAACCTGATCACCGGCCTCTTGCCGCCCAGCGGCGGCGCCATCACGTTCCAGGGCGAAAGCGTCCTGCGCAAGAAGCCGCACAGCATCACGCGCATGGGCATTGCCCGCACGTTCCAGAACATCCGCCTCTTCAAGGAGATGACGCTGCTGGAAAACGTCGTCGTGGGCGCCTACCGGCACATGAACTACGGTTTCCCCAGCCTCCTGCTGGGCCTGCCCGGCTACCGCGAGCACGAGCAGCGCGCCCGTGAGCGCGCGCACGAACTGCTGACGTGGATGCGCCTGGATCACAAGGCCAACGATCTGGCCGACAACCTGTCCTACGGCGAGCAGCGCCGCCTGGAGCTGGCGCGCGCGCTGGCCACCGAGCCCAAGCTGCTGCTGCTGGACGAGCCCGTCGCCGGCATGAACACCGGCGAACGCGCCGAACTGATGCGCGAGATCCTGGCGATCCGCGATCGCGGCTACACCATTCTCATGATCGAGCACGACATGCGCTTCGTCATGGGCTTGTGCGAACGGATCGCGGTGCTGAACTTCGGCAAGATCATCGCCTGCGGCGGTCCCGAGGAAATCCGCAACAACGAGCAGGTCATCGAGGCCTACCTGGGCCGCGAAGACGACGAAGACACCGAACAAGCGGAGGCCGCCAAATGAGCGCCATGCTGGAAGTCCGCGGACTCGAGGTCAACTACGGCCACATCGAAGCCGTGCGCGGCATCGACCTGGACCTGAACGCCAACGAAATCACCGCCCTGGTCGGCGCCAACGGCGCCGGCAAGTCGACCACGCTGCTGGCGCTGTCGGGCCTCTTGCCCAAGGCGCGCGGCCGCATCCTCTTCGAGGGTGAAGACGTCACCAACCTCGCGCCGAACCAGTTGGTGTCGCGCGGCATCGTGCAGGTGCCGGAAGGCCGGGCCATCCTCACCACCATGACGGTGCTGGAAAACCTGGAACTCGGCGCCTACCGCCGCGGCCTGAAGAACGTCGCCACCGACCTGGAATACGTGTTCAACCTGTTCCCGCGCCTGAAGGAGCGGATCAACGGCATGGCCGGCAACCTGTCGGGGGGCGAACAGCAGATGCTCGCCATCGGCCGCGCCTTGATGGCCAAGCCCCGTCTGTTGCTGCTGGACGAGCCGTCGATGGGTTTGGCGCCGATCGTGGTCCAGGAAATCTTCCGTTCGCTGCGCGCCATCAACGCCGACGGCCTCACGCTGTTCCTCGTCGAACAGAACGTGCGTCAGGCCTTGAAGATCGCGCAGCACGGCTACGTGCTCGAAAACGGCGCCCTGGCGCTGAAGGGCACCGGCCGCGAACTGCTGGGTCATCCCCGCGTTCTGGAAGCCTATCTGGGCGCCTGAACGGGCAGGGGCTTAATCTGTCCCCTTGAATAGATTTGCGGCTGCCGCCTGTGGCGGTCAGCCGCAAGCCATCTGGAATCTTTCCGCTTGCCCATTTTTTGAGCATCCGTGTTAGAATTTCAGGCTTTCCCTCATTTTGACCTTTGCACGGGCGGATTCATAACGCTTAGGCGGGGGGCGATAAGGGCTGGAATTTGTAGGCCAGGGGCTGAAACCCAGGGGCTGCAATTTGCGGTCTAGTTTGGGAAAGAACACTGGCGGGATGTTCCGGCCAGAGCAAATTTTTATTCTTAGGAACCATCATGAAGACCTTTGTGGCCAAGCCGCATGAAGTCCAACGTGACTGGTTTGTGATCGACGCCAAGGGCAAAGTCCTCGGTCGTGTGGCCAGCGAAGTCGCACGTCGTCTGCGTGGCAAGCACAAACCTGAATTCACGCCTCACGTTGATACCGGTGACTACATCGTCATCATCAACGCGTCCGATATCGTTGTTACCGGTGCCAAGGCGAAGGATAAGAAGTACTTCCGCCACACGACGTACCCGGGCGGTATCCGTGAAACGAACTTCGAGAAAATGCAAGAGCGTTTTCCCGGCCGTGCCATTCAGAAGGCTGTCAAGGGCATGCTGCCCAAGGGTCCTCTGGGCTACGCCATGATCAAGAAGCTTAAGGTCTATGCCGGTGCCGAGCACCCGCATACCGCCCAGCAGCCCAAGACGCTGGATCTCTAAGGAAACGCCATGATCGGTAACTGGAATTACGGAACCGGCCGTCGCAAAACTTCGGTGGCTCGCGTTTTCATCAAGAAGGGCACTGGCAAGATCGTCGTCAACGGCAAGCCCGTCGACGAGTTCTTCGCTCGTGAAACCGGCCGCATGGTCGTGCGCCAGCCGCTGGAACTGACCGGCCACCTGGAATCGTTTGACATCAAGGTCAACGTGCACGGCGGCGGCGAAACCGGCCAAGCCGGCGCAATCCGTCACGGCATCACGCGTGCCCTGATCGATTACGACGCCACGCTGAAGCCCTCGCTGTCGCAAGCTGGCTTCGTCACGCGCGATGCCCGTGAAGTCGAACGTAAGAAGGTCGGCTTCCGCAAGGCGCGTCGTCGCAAGCAGTTCAGCAAGCGTTAATGCCCTGCAAAAAGCCCGCTTCGGCGGGCTTTTTGTTTTTGGGCCGGCAATGCTGCGTCATCGCCGGCCCTGCGTGGAACTCCGCGCCGCCCACCCGGTCGGAAAAAAGGTTTGCAGTGCCAAATCCGGCACGCCGGTGCAATCCCCCGTTTCCCGAGCGATACAATCGTCATTCGTTCTCCGAAGAGCATCCATCATGGCCCAAGCATCGAACACCCGCATCAAGGTTGGTATCGTCGGCGGCACCGGATATACCGGCGTCGAACTGCTGCGCTTGCTGTCGCAGCATCCCAACGTGGAACTGACTGCCATCACGTCCCGCAAGGAAGACGGCCTGCCCGTCGCTGACATGTATCCCAACCTGCGCGGCCGTGTAAAGCTTGCCTTCTCGGCCCCGGAAAAGGCCTCGCTGACGGACTGCGACGTCGTCTTCTTTGCCACGCCGCACGGCGTAGCCATGGCGCAAGCGCAAGAGCTCATCGCCGCCGGCACCCGCGTCATCGACCTGGCCGCCGACTTCCGCCTGCAGGACATCCCCACGTTCGAGCGCTGGTACAAGATTCCCCATACCTGCCCGGACATCCTGGCCGAATCGCAATATGGCCTGGTGGAACTGAATCGCGAGGCCATCTCCAAGGCGCGCGTCATCGGCAACCCCGGCTGCTACCCGACCACGGTGCTGCTGGGCCTGGCGCCGCTGCTCGAAGGCGGCAAGCCGCTGGTCGATACGCAAACGCTGATCGCCGACTGCAAGTCGGGCGTGTCCGGCGCGGGCCGCAAGGCGGAAGTGGGCTCGTTGTTCTCCGAAGCCTCCGACAACTTCAAGGCCTACGGCGTGGCCGGCCATCGCCACCACCCCGAGATCTCTGCCCAGCTGGAAAAGCTGGCTGGCGGCAAGGTGGGCCTGACGTTCGTGCCGCATCTGGTGCCGATGATCCGCGGCATGTTCTCCACCATTTATGCCCGCATCAACCCCGAAGCGCGCGATACCGACTTCCAGGCCCTGTTCGAGCAGCGCTATGCCGATGAACCCTTTGTGGACGTCATGCCTGCCGGCAGCCATCCCGAAACGCGTTCGGTGCGCGGTTCCAATAACCTGCGCATCGCGCTCAGCCGCCCGGGCAACGGCGACCTGCTGATCGTCATGGTGGTGCAGGACAATCTGGTCAAGGGCGCCGCCGGCCAGGCGGTGCAGAACATGAACCTGATGTTCGGCATCCCCGAAACGGTCGGCCTCGACCAGGTCGCCATTCTGCCGTAAGGCCAGGGCGGCCCGCTCCAGCGGGCCGCCAACCCTGCTCTTTATGCCCGCAGATCCCTCAGCCCGTCCCCAGCCGCGCGCCAACCATAGCGCAATCGTGCGCCTATGCGCGATGCTGCTGTTGGGCGTGCTGGTGGGCGGGGCTGCCGGGTTCTTTCACGCGCGCCACCTCTACCGCCCGCAGGACGCCGTGGTCATCAGTGTCCAGCAGGCCGAGGCCCAGGACGAGGCCATGCGCCAGCAGGCCACGCAGCTCCGGTACATTCGCGGCCAACTCGATACCGCCGACGGCGAACTGGTCATTGAGCGATCCGCCCGCCAGGAGCTGGAAACCCAGCTTCACGCCGCGCAGGCCGAGGTCGGCCGGGTGCGAGACCAACTGGCGTTCTATGAACAACTGCTGCCGCCCGGTCCGGAAGGGTCCGTGGATATCCGCGGCGTGCAGATCGACCGCGAAGGCGGCGGTCTGCGCTACAAGGTGCTGCTAATGCGCAGCGGCCGCAATGGCGGCACGCCTTTCGCGGGCGCCCTACGTTTTCAGGCCACCGGGATGCTCAAGGGCGAAACCGTCACCGTCGACCTTGCTCCCATGCAAGTCAAGGCCGAAACCGGACCCGTCACGGCCACGGGCGAGAACCTGGCTGCCGCCTCGCTCGCCCTGCAGTTCGATCAGTACCAGCGCAGTCAGGGCATCCTGGCCGTGCCCGACGGATTTGTCCCCGAAAGTGTGACTGTCAGCGTCCTCGAGGGTGAAACCGTCCGCGCCTCGCGCAGTGTCAAACTGGAACTTTGAGTCTGGTCAAGCCCTGCGCTATAGTGACACCATACGAGCGGCGACGCCGCTCACTGAAATATGGCCGAATCGGCCAGGAGTGAACCATGAATGCAGTGACCGAAACCGTCGACCTTCAGGCCCCCCCGCCTATCCCCCTGGTGTTCACCGACTCGGCTGCCGCCAAAGTGAAAGACCTGTTGGCCGAAGAAGGCAACCCCGAACTGAAGCTGCGCGTTTTCGTGCAGGGCGGCGGCTGTTCCGGCTTCCAGTACGGTTTCACGTTTGACGAAGTCGTCAACGAAGATGACACCGTGCTGGACAAGGACGGCGTGCAACTGCTCGTCGACCCGATGAGCTTTCAATACCTGGTCGGCGCCGAGATCGACTACAAGGAAGACCTGGAAGGCGCGCAGTTCGTCATCCGCAATCCCAACGCCAGCACCACCTGCGGCTGCGGTTCCTCGTTCTCGGTGTAATCGCCCAGGCAGGAAAGACAAAAGCCCTTCGGTTTGCCGAAGGGCTTTTTGCATTGGTGCGCTGATTTCGTGCCGATCATTGCGATCACCCGCATCAAGCGGGATACAAAGCCCCCAGAATTCTCGGTCCCCGTGCGCCAGTCACACTGGGCAGCCCGGCAGGCTTGCCCATCATGAACGCATGCGCCAGCCAGGCAAACGCCAAGGCTTCCACCTGCTGTGCTGGCACTCCAAGGTCATCGGTCGGACGAACGGGACGCTGCAGACAATACGCCAGTTCCTGCATCAGGCCGGTGTTGTAAGCCCCGCCGCCGCACACAAAGACTTCCCGCGTGCCCGCGGCGGCCCGGTCGATGGCGTCGGCGATGGTCCTGGCGGTCAAGCGCTGCAGCGTGGCCTGAACGTCCTGGGGAGCGGGCGCGGGGCCGTCGAACTCCGCCAGCCGGGCGTCCAGCCATTGCATGTTGAAAAGGTCGCGGCCCGTGGATTTGGGTGGCGGCAGGCCGAACCACGGTTCGCTGCCGATCAGTTGTTCGAGCAGGGGCGCCAGCACCTGTCCCGAGGCGGCCCAGCGGCCGCCTGCGTCATAAGGCCGGCCCAGATGGCGCTGGCACCAGCCGTCCAGCAGCACGTTGGCCGGACCCGTGTCAAAGCCGCGCGCCGGCTGGCCGGGCACGAGCAAGGTCACATTGGCAATGCCTCCCAGGTTCAGCACCGCGCGGCCGTGGCTGTCGCCGAAGACGGCGGCGTGAAAGGGCGGCACCAGTGGCGCGCCCTGGCCGCCAGCGGCGACGTCGCGCGTGCGGAAATCCGCCACCACCGCAATGCCGGTCAGTTCCGCCAGCAAGGCAGGCGCATTGAGCTGCAGTGTGTAGCCCAGGTCAGGGCGGTGCCGCACGGTCTGGCCGTGCGCGCCGATGGCGCAGACGTCGTCCGCAGCCACGCCGGTATCCGCAAGCAGCTTCGACACAGCCTGGGCATACACGCGCGCCAGCGCATTGGCCGCCAGGGCGGCGCGGGCAAGCTCGTCGCCGCCCGAGGCATTCAGCGCCAGCAGCTCGCGCCGCAGATTTTCTGGCATGGGCAGGCTGGCATTGGCCAGCACCTGCGGCGTGTGGCCGTCTTCGAGCCGGGTCAGCACGCCGTCGACGCCGTCGACGCTGGTGCCCGACATCAGCCCGATGTAGAGCGTGCGGCGGTCATGCTGCAAGGGCGGGGTGGCATTCACGGGCGCCTCCAAATAAAAAAGGCGGCTGGGGCTTGTCGCCCCGCCGCCGCACCCGCTGCGCGCGGGCCTGTTTGTCGACCCGCCTTATCGGCTGGCCACGTTGGTCAGCGCGTCGGGCAGCGTCTGCTGGAACTGCGTCAGCAACTGGATCTGCTGCTTGTAGGGGTCGACCGCCTGGTTGAACGCGCGGACTTCCGCGGGTTCGAGGGCGCGGGCCACGGGCAGGTCCACCGACAGCGGGTCGATGGGCTGGTTGTCGACGCGGAACTCGTAGTGCAGGTGCGGACCGGTGGCCCAGCCGGTGGAACCGACATAGCCCAGCAGTTGGCCTTGCGACACCTTGGAGCCCTTGGTGACGCCTTCGGCGATGCGGCTCTGGTGCGCGTACAGCGTCGAATACTTGCCGTGGTGCTTGACGATGACGACGTTGCCGTAGCCATTCTGCCAGCCCGAGAATTCGACCGTGCCGTCCGCGGTAGAGTGGATCGGCGTGCCCGACGGTGCGGCGTAGTCGACGCCCTTGTGGCCCGTCCAGGTCTTGTGGATGGGGTGCATGCGCATGCCGAAGGTCGAGCTGATGCGGCTGAACTTCAGGGCGGTGCGCAGGAACGCGCCGCGCAGGCTGGTGCCGTCGAAGTCGTAGTAGGAGCCGGACTTTTCGTCGGGGCTGAACCAGACGGCGTTGTAGGTCTTGCCGCCGTTGATGAACTCCAGGGCCAGCACGCGGCCAGCGCCGGCGTAGCGGCCGTCGTGCGAACGCACTTCATAGACCACGCGGAATTGATCGCCCTGGCGCAGGTCGCGCAGGAAGTCGATCTTGGCGCTGAGGATGTCGGCCATCTGCATGGTGACCGAGTCCGGGATGCCAGCGGAGTCCGTGGCGCCGAAGAGCGAGGACTTGATGGTGCCGACGGCAACGCGGGTCTGGCGCTCGGTGCTTTCGGTGACTTCCTCGGCCTTGTAGCTGTCGCCGGTCGGGGCCACGTGCAGCATGCGCGTCACGACCTGCCCGTCGGTTTCATTGCCGGGCGTGTGGATGTAGCGCAGCCAGACCAGGTTGCCCTGTTCGTCCGTGGCGGCTTGCACCGAGCGGCCGGGATACAGCTTGTAGATGCTGCGGGCGCTGGCGTCGTGCGTCAGGAAGGATTGCAGGTTGGGCGCGTCGAGTTCCAGGCGCTGCAGCACTGCCGACAACGTGTCGCCCGGACGGATCCGGGTTTCGCTGATGTAGGGGGCGGCGCTGGGCGTGCTGACTTCGACTTGCTCGGCGGTCAGCGGCAAAATGCTCTGGATGACGCGCGAGGGGGGGAGTTCGGTGCGGTCGGGTTGCTGCACCATGCCGAGAGCGGCGGCGCCTGCGAACAGACCAATTGCGGTGACGAGAAGCGTGCGGCGGAGAAGTCCCGAGCGATGCGGCTTGGGCTCAACGGGCGCAAATACGGCAGCGACTTTGCGCTTGATGCCACTCGCCAGTTCGTGGAGGCCACGATTCATCGTGAAAATACCCTCTCAGGTGGCTTGAACTCGCAGGGTGCGGTACACGTACGGCCCTCGCGCGCCACGTTTCCGGGGCAAGGGCTGGCGCGAGGGCGCATCTTGTGAACAAGGGATGGTAGAGCGAACGCACCTGCGTACATATGGCAGTTGCGTATGATTAGGCCGGTATCCTAGCCGATTCGGCTAGAATTTACGATAGTTTTCGTCACTTTTTACACCTTTTTGTCGGCTGAAGCCGCATTGGCCCCCCTGTCATGTCACCCACCGAAGCCCCCATTACTCCCGAAGTCGAAGCGGATCTGCGTATAGCCAAGCGCGGCTGCGATGAACTGCTGGTCGAAGCCGAATTCGCCCGCAAGCTGGCCAAGAGCCGCGCCACCGGCGTGCCGCTGCGCATCAAGCTCGGCCTGGATCCGACCGCGCCGGACATTCACCTGGGCCACACGGTGGTGCTGAACAAGATGCGCCAGCTCCAGGACCTGGGACACAACGTCATCTTCCTGATTGGCGACTTCACCTCCACCATCGGCGATCCCAGCGGCCGCAACAGCACGCGCCCGCCGCTCACGCGTGAGCAGATCGAGGCCAACGCCAAGACCTATTACGCCCAGGCCAGCCTGGTGCTGGATCCGGCCCGCACCGAGATCCGCTACAACTCCGAGTGGTGCGATCCCTTGGGCGCGCGCGGCATGATCCAGTTGGCATCGCGCTATACGGTGGCCCGCATGATGGAACGCGAAGACTTCACCAAGCGCTTCAAGGGCGGCATCCCGATCTCGGTGCATGAATTCCTGTATCCGCTGATGCAGGGTTACGACTCGGTCGCGCTGAAGTCCGATCTGGAGCTGGGGGGCACCGATCAGAAGTTCAACCTGCTGGTCGGGCGCGAACTGCAAAAAGAGTATGGACAGGAGCCGCAGTGCATCCTGACGATGCCGCTGCTGGTCGGGACGGACGGCGTAGAGAAGATGTCCAAGTCCAAGGGCAACTACATCGGCATTTCGGAGTCGCCCGATTCCATGTTCGGCAAGCTCATGTCGATCTCCGATACGCTGATGTGGCGCTACTTCGAGCTGCTGTCCTTCCGCTCGCTGGAGGATATCGCGGCGCTCAAGCAGGAGATCGACGGCGGCCGCAACCCGCGCGACGCGAAGGTCATGCTGGCCCAGGAAATCATCGCGCGCTTCCATTCCGCCAAGGCGGCAGACGATGCGCTGGCGTCATTTGAGGCGCGTTTCCGCGATGGCGCCATTCCTGAAGACATGCCTGAAGTCAACATCGGCGGCGCGCCGGTGGGCATCCTGAAGCTGCTGCGCGAGGCCGGACTGGTCGCCTCCGGCTCGGAAGCGCAGCGCAATGTCGAGCAGGGCGGCGTGCGCGTCAACGGTGATCGTGTGGAAGACAAATCGTTGCAATTGCCGGCTGGGACTTACGTCGTTCAGGTGGGCAAGCGCAAGTTTGCACGTGTTAACTTGAAGCCGTAACTGCGAAGTTTTGATACGCTCAGGGATCACACGGGCGCTTGGCGCCTCTGCGGCATTTAAAGGAGCACGACATGGAACTTTCGAGTTTGTCTTTTTCCGATCACGAGTCGATTCCCGAACGCTACGCTTTCGGCAAGATCGATGCGCAATCGCACGTCGCGCTGGCAGATAACTTCAACCCGCAGTTTTCCTGGGACGACGTCCCGGCGGGCACGCAGTCGTTTGCACTGATCTGCCATGATCCCGATGTGCCCTCGCGTCCTGACGACGTCAACCAGGAAGGCCGCGAAGTGCCCGCCGACCTGGCTCGCGTGGATTTCTTCCATTGGGTGCTGGTCGATCTGCCGGCCGACCTGCGCGAGATCGACGAAGGCGCGTTTTCCAACGGCATCACGCCACGCGGCAAGGGCGGCCCGCTGGCGCCCATGGACGCTCGGCAAGGCATCAATTCCTATTCGTCGTGGTTCGCCAATGACCACGACATGAGCGGCGAGTATTTCGGCTACGACGGCCCGTGCCCGCCCTGGAACGATGCCCTGGTCCATCGTTACATCTTCACGCTGTACGCGCTGGATGTGCCCAGCCTGAACCTGCAAGGTTCGTTCAACGGCGAAGACGCGCTGCGGGCCATTCAGAAGCACGTGCTGGCGCAGGCGTCGCTGACCGGCACCTATACGCTCAATCCGGAATTGGCGCCCAAGCAAATCGGGGCCACGTCGGCCTGACTGCGCCGCCATGTACGCAGGGCCGCCAAGGGCGGCCCTTTTTATTGCCCATCGCCGTTTACATGAATCTTTCTCAAGTCGTCATGAGGGGTGTTTCCGGGCCCGAGGCGATGCCGTGGTTTTCGCGCCCGTGCGCCGGAATTTGGCCCGGTTCTATCCGTTTTGAGCGCAAATGATCCCGCGTGACGGGGTAAACTACTCAGCATTCTGCGGGTTTACCCACCCGCCGCCGTTTTCTCGTCGGCCGATTTCTTCTCTTGTTTTCTTCTCTCGTTTTCTTCCCCTTTACCGCCTCAGGAAACCCCCGTCATGTTTGACCGCAACCTCACCTTGTCCAAGGCTGACCCGGACGTTTGGGCCGCCATCCAGAAGGAAGACCAGCGCCAAGAGCAGCACATCGAGCTGATTGCTTCGGAGAACTACGCCAGCCCGGCCGTCATGGAAGCGCAAGGCACGCAGCTCACGAACAAGTACGCCGAAGGCTACCCGGGCAAGCGCTACTACGGTGGTTGCGAGTATGTGGACGTGGTCGAGCAACTGGCCATCGACCGCCTGAAGCAGATCTTCGGCGCCGAAGCCGCCAACGTGCAGCCCAATTCCGGCTCGCAGGCGAACCAGGGCGTGTACATGGCTGTGCTCAAGCCGGGCGACACCGTGCTGGGTATGAGCCTGGCCGAAGGCGGCCACCTGACGCATGGCGCGTCGGTCAACGCCTCGGGCAAACTGTACAACTTCATCTCGTACGGCCTGGACGAAAACGAAGTCCTGAACTACGAGCAGGTCGAGCAGCTGGCCAAGGAGCACAAGCCCAAGCTGATCGTGGCTGGCGCTTCGGCCTACGCCCTGCATATCGACTTCGAACGCATGGCCCGCATCGCCCGTGAAAACGGCGCGCTGTTCATGGTCGACATCGCCCACTACGCGGGTCTGGTTGCCGGCGGCGCCTACCCCAACCCGGTTCCGCACGCCGACTTCGTCACCTCGACTACGCACAAGTCGCTGCGCGGCCCGCGCGGCGGCGTCATCATGATGAAGGCCGAGCACGAGAAGATCATCAATTCGGCGATCTTCCCCGGCATTCAGGGCGGTCCGCTGATGCACGTCATCGCTGGCAAGGCCGTGGCCTTCAAGGAAGCGCTGGAACCCGGGTTCAAGGACTACGCGCAGCAAGTGGTCAAGAATGCCAAGGTCCTGGCCGACACGCTGGTCAAGCGTGGCCTGCGCATCGTCTCGGGCCGCACCGAAAGCCACGTCATGCTGGTGGACCTGCGTTCCAAGGGCATCACGGGCAAGGAAGCCGAAGCGGTGCTGGGCCAGGCCCACATCACGGTCAACAAGAACGCCATCCCGAACGACCCGGAAAAGCCCTTCGTGACCAGCGGCATTCGCCTGGGTACGCCAGCCATGACCACCCGCGGCTTCACTGAAGCCGACGCCGAGCTGACCGCCAACCTGATCGCCGACGTGCTGGACAACCCGCGCGACGAAGCGAACATCGCCGCCGTGCGCGCCAAGGTCAATGAACTGACCTCGCGCCTGCCGGTGTACGGCAAGAAGTAAGCAGGTGTCCGGGCGCGGCCTTGCCGCTACCGGGCAGCATCAGACCAAGGGACGTCGCCGCAAGGCGCCGTCCCTTGGTCTTTGTGGGCGGGCAGGGGGCATCCTGCCGCACGATGGGGCGATCCGGCGCCGGCGCCGGATTCGTCCCTAATGATGCTTTGCATCAAGCCATCGTTACAATATGCTCAATTATTGCCTTCAGCGCCTTTAGGGATCACACATGCGGTGTCCATTTTGCGGCAATGCCGAAACGCAGGTCGTCGACAGCCGGGTCTCCGAAGAGGGCGACGCCATTCGCCGTCGCCGCCGCTGCCTCTCCTGTGACAAGCGGTTCACCACCTATGAACGGGTGGAGCTCGCCATGCCTTCGATCGTCAAGCGCAATGGCAGCCGCAGCGAATATGATCCGGTCAAATTGCGCGCCAGCCTCAGCCTGGCCCTGCGCAAACGCCCCGTCAGCACGGAAGACGTGGACGCGGCCGTGGCGCGCATCGAGGAACAACTGCTTGCCAGCGGCCAGCGCGAAGTACCCTCCGAACACATCGGCGAACTCGTCATGACCGAACTGCGCAAGCTCGACAAGGTGGCCTACGTGCGCTTTGCCTCGGTGTACAAGAGCTTCGAGGACATCGGCGAATTCGTCGAGGCCATCCGCGAAATGCAGGGGCCGCTCCTGCCGGGCAAGTTGCGCAAGGACTAGCGCCGCATCAGACTTGGCGTCAGGGGCTGGAACTTGCGCCATACGCGGCGCATGTGTTGCGCCGATCCGAACCCGGACTTTTCCGCCACGCGTTCCAGGTCCAGCCGGGTGTCGCGCAGCAGGTCGCGCGCCAGCGCCACACGAATTTGGTACAGATAGTCCATCGGCGTGCAGCCTGCGTGTTCACGAAAGAGGCGCGTCAGGTGCCGGGCGCTGGTGTGCGCCTGATCCGCCAGCGACTGGGCCGACCAGGGCGCGGCCGGATCGCTGATGACGGCGTCCTGGACCCGGTGCACGCCCGGGTGCATGTGGCTGCGATGGTCCAGCCAGGGCGACAACGCCGAATCCGAGCCGGCGCGGCGTTGGTAAACGACCATGTCGCGCGCCGCCTCGCTGGCCGCGCGGGGGCCGCAATGGCGCGACACCATGTGCAGCGCCAGATCGATCCCGGCCGTGATGCCCGCGCTGCTGACCAGATTGCCATCCTCGACGAAAATGCGGTTGTCCAGCACGCGGGCGGTGGGATCCAGGGCCGCCAGCTGTTCCAAACAGGTGTGATGCGTCGTGCATTCGCGCTGCCGCGTCAACCCGGCCGCCGCCGCGAACAGCGCGCCCGCGCAGACCGTCATCAAGGTGAAGCCGTCAGCCGGATGCCGGATGGCCAGCCAGTCGACGATGGCGCGGGCATCGTCGTCGTCCAGGCGCGTGTGCTTGCCCACCACGCCCGAGATGATGACCAGGGCATTGCGGGGCACGGCAGCCGGCAGCGGTTGCACATGCGCCAGGTGCAGGCCGGGGATGCCGCTTTCGACGTCGCGGGAAGGTCCGCAGAAATGCTGCGCGAACGTGTCCGGGCACAGCTTGTTGGCTACGCGGAAGGCTTCCGCCGGACCCGCGAGGTCCAGCAGCACAATGCCCCGCGGCACCACGAAATACACCGGGATCATCTGCGCCTCCCGCCGGACCCTACGCCGCCAACGCGTCGGCTGCGCGCACGATGCGGGCAAAGCGGCCGTGCAGGACCAGCTCGGTCCGGTCGCGGATCTCGGCGGGCGTGTAGGTCCTGCCGGACGGGCTTTGCATGGCGAAGGTCAGCGTCGCGTCAGTGGGAAACACCACCTTGAAGCCGGCGTCGCTGGCGTGGCGTGACGTGGTTTCGCAGCATTGTTCCGTACGGATGCCGGCCACGATGATGCCTTCCACGCCATGCTTGAGCAGCCAATCGTGCAGCGAGCCGCCGTTCTCGTCCTTGGCGTACAGCGAGGAATGCACCGTCTTGTGGAACACCGCCGTGGGCGAAATCCGCAATTCCTTGAGCGTCTTGACGTGGCCGGAGGCGACCGAAAATGGATTGGCGGGGTCGTCGGAGGGGCTGGTGTGGAATACCTGCAGGACGGGGATATCCTGCGCGGCGGCGGCATCGATCAGCGGCTGGATCTGCGAAAGGAACGCCGGGTACTCCGATTCGTCCCAAAACGGACGTTGGCGGAAGGATTCTTGGACGTCGATGACGATAAGTGCCTGTTTCATTTCCGGGGCTCCTGGCCGTGAATTCGAGGGGGTGACGCCATTTTTACTCCCGTTCCGGTCTGCGCGCGAGCGCCTTCCAAGACGGCGGGCGGCCCAAAACGGACATCTCCGGGCAGCGCCGGGCCTGCTCCCGCACGGGGCGGCAGAACGGTGCGCGGCGGACATACAATCCTCGGCATGGACATTTCCCCCGATTCTGACGATCTCTTCTGGATGCGACGCGCGCTGTCGCTGGCGAACACCGTCATGTTCACCACCGCACCCAACCCCCGGGTAGGCTGCGTGATCGTGCGTGACGGCCGCGTGCTGGGCGAAGGCGCGACCCAGCCGCCGGGCGGTCCGCACGCCGAGATCTGCGCGCTGCGCGACGCGCAGTCGCGCGGCGAGTCGGTCGCCGGCTCGACGCTGTACGTCACGCTGGAGCCCTGCAGCCACTTCGGCCGCACGCCGCCGTGCGTGGACGCGGTGCTGGCGGCGCGGCCGGCGCGCGTGGTGGTGGCCATGGGTGATCCGAATCCGCTCGTCAACGGCCAGGGGCTGGCGCGGCTGCGCGAAGCGGGCATCGCGGTGACGACCGGCGTCTGCCGCGAAGAGGCGCTGGCGGTGAACGTCGGATTCATCTCGCGCATGAGCCGCGGTCTGCCGTGGGTGTGGATGAAGATGGCGGCGTCGCTCGACGGCCGCAGTGCGCTGCATAACGGCATGTCGCAATGGATCACCGGACCGGAAGCGCGGGCCGACGGACACCGCTGGCGGGCGCGCAGTTGCGTCGTTCTGACCGGCATGGGCACCCTGCTCAAGGACGATCCGCAGTTGAACGTGCGCGACGTCGATACGCCGCGCCAGCCGCGCAAGGCCGTCGTGGATGGCCGTTTCGAGATCCCCGAGACCGCGCGGCTTTTCGATGGTGCGGAAGTCATCGTGTTCACCGCACGCGAAGATGCCGCGAAGGCGGCGCGCCTGGCGGACCGAAATGCCCGCGTGGTGTGCTTGCCGGGCACGGAGTCGGGCCGCGTCGATCTGCCCGCGATGATGCGCTGGATGGCCGAGCAGCAGTTCAACGAGGTGCACGTCGAAGCGGGCGCGGGGCTGAGCGGCGCGCTCGTGTCCGCCGGCTGCGTCGATGAACTGCTGTTGTATCTGGCGCCGGTGCTGCTTGGCGACGCGGCGGGCATGGTGCGCTTGCCGATGCTCGAGCATCTGGACGCGGCGCGGCGCTACGAATTTACCGATACTGTGCGCGTGGGCGCCGATCTGTGCGTGCGCGCGCGCGTGGCCGGCACGTGGCGCCAGTTGATGGAAAGCGTGGCGCTGCCTGCGCTGTCGTAACGAATGTGCTGTTAGCACTCCGCGCGTGCGGCTGCCAATCCTTTGAAAGCCGCGCGCAGCGTGCGTCTTCTCGACGCACGCTGTCTATGCGGGCGGATCGGCATGCGCGATGGACATGTGCGGCTTCGTGCACGAAGGCGTTTCGCGTGATTACGCAGTTGGATATTCGCGCAAAATGAATTGCCACAAAAGAGTCACGGGCTTAGCATAAGCGCATGACTTGGCGCTACGCGCTCACGGACCACCCGCACAGCCGCCGCGCGCCCTCGTCACCACGGATTCCCGTGCCGCGAATCGGCGCAGTTCAACACCGACCGGTACGCCACTGAACGAAGCCGCCTAGCGCCGTTCAGCCCGTTCGCTGCGATCGCATGGCGAACGCTCCGGGTTTATCCCGGGCCCATAAGAATCCATTGGATATCGCTCATTCCGTCGTTTCGTTGCCGACCATTTCATGTGCGGTTGCGTCAGGCACGCAATATGCGGGTCTATGCTCGAAACGACGAGCGAACTTGCTCACGTTGGTTGCAATCCCTGACGGAACTAGTATTCCTGGGGGGCAGCCTAATCAGAAAGGGTCCGATACTGCTTATGGTTGATGTGTGGCGAAAGCAACATAACGACGTGCCAGAAGCGCAAGCCGCGAAGTTGTTTAGTAATGCGCAAACGCTGAGGCACAATGGGCATGTAGGGACGTATTGAATTTTTCGCGTGTTGTATGTAGGAGGTTTCCGTGCAAAACATCGTCGAAGGCTTCAAGTCGCAGTATGCAAGAGAGCAGGAATCAGAGCTCTCGCTCGAGGAGTATCTGAGCCTCGCCAAGCGTGATCCCATGGCCTACGCCAGCCCCGCTGAGCGCATGCTGGCCGCGATCGGCGACCCTGAAATCGTGGATACGCGCAACGACCCACGTCTTTCCCGTTTGTTTTCCAACCGAACCATCCGGCGCTATCCCGCGTTCCAGGAGTTCTACGGCATGGAGGACGTGATCGGCCAGATCGTCGCGTTCTTCAAGCACGCCGCCCAGGGACTGGAAGAGCGCAAGCAAATTCTCTATCTGCTGGGACCGGTGGGCGGCGGCAAGTCGTCCATCGCCGAACGGCTCAAGGCGCTGATGGAAAGTTTTCCCATCTACGCGTTGAAGGGATCGCCGGTAAACGAATCGCCGCTCGGGCTGTTTCATCCCGAACGATTCGGCGACATGCTCGAAAAGGAATACGGCATCCCGAAGCGCTACCTGACCGGCATCATGTCGCCGTGGGCAGTCAAGCGCTTGAAGGAGTTCGATGGCGACATCTCGAAGTTCCGTGTCGTGCGCCTGAATCCGTCGGTGCTGCGCCAGATCGCCATCGCCAAGACCGAACCGGGCGACGAAAACAACCAGGACATTTCGTCGCTGGTGGGTAAGGTCGACATCCGCAAGCTCGACCGCCATTCACAGGATGACCCGGACGCGTACAGCTATTCCGGTGGTCTGTGCCTGGCGAACCAGGGGCTGCTCGAGTTCGTGGAAATGTTCAAGGCGCCGATCAAGATGCTGCATCCGCTGTTGACGGCCACCCAGGAAGGCAACTTCAAGGGCACGGAAGGCTTCTCGGCCATCCCGTTCAACGGCACGATCCTGGCCCACTCGAACGAATCGGAATGGCAGACCTTCCGCAACAACAAGCACAACGAAGCGTTCCTTGACCGTATCTATATCGTCAAGGTGCCTTACTGCCTGCAGGTGTCCGAAGAAGTCCGCATCTACGAGAAGCTGCTGCATCACAGCTCGCTGTCCGAAGCGCCATGCGCGCCCGGAACGCTGGACATGATGGCGCAGTTCTCGGTGTTGACGCGCCTGAAGGAACCCGAGAATTCCAGCATCTATTCCAAGCTGCGGGTCTACGATGGCGAAAGCCTGAAGGACGTCGATCCCAAGGCGAAGGCGCTGCAGGAGTACAAGGACTACGCGGGCACCGATGAAGGCATGACCGGGGTGTCGACGCGGTTTGCGTACAAGATCCTGTCCAGCGTCTTCAACTACGACCAGACCGAAGTGGCTGCGAATCCGGTGCACCTGATGTACGTGCTGGAGCAGCGCATCGGCCGCGAAGACTATCCCGACGAGATCCGCCGGCGCTATCTGGAGTTCATCAAGGGCTTCCTCGCGCCGCGTTACGCGGAGTTCATCGGCAAGGAGATCCAGACCGCTTATCTCGAGTCCTACTCCGAATACGGCCAGAACATCTTCGACCGCTACGTGACGTTTGCCGACTGCTGGATCCAGGACGAGGAGTTCCGCGACCCTGAAACCGGCGAAAGCTTCGACCGCAGCGCGCTTAACGATGAACTGGAAAAGATCGAGAAGCCGGCTGGCATCGCCAATCCGAAGGACTTCCGCAACGAGATCGTGAACTTCGTGCTGCGGGCGCGCGCCAACAACAGCGGCCGAAATCCGAACTGGACCAGCTATGAAAAGCTGCGCGAAGTGATCGAGAAGAAGATGTTCTCGAACACGGAAGACCTGCTGCCGGTGATTTCGTTCAACGCCAAGGCCTCGGCCGAGGACAAGTCGAAACACCAGAGCTTCGTCGACCGGATGGTGGAGAAGGGCTACACGGAAAAGCAGGTCAGGCTGCTGTGCGAGTGGTATCTCCGTGTGAGGAAGTCTTCCTGAGCGAGGTGAATCATGAATTCACTGATCGATCGCCGTCTTAACGGGCGCAACAAGAGCGCCGTTAACCGGGAGCGCTTTCTGCGGCGTTACAAGGATCAGATCCGCAAGGCGGTACACGGGATGATCCGTGACCGCTCGATCCAGGACATGGATCAAGGCGGCGAGATCAACCTGCCCGCCCGCGATATTTCCGAGCCGACGTTCCGGCACGGCGCGGGCGGCGACCGCGAAATGGTGCATCCGGGCAACCGCGAATTCGCCAAGGGCGACACCTTCGACCGGCCGCAAGGCGGGCAGGGCGAGGGTGGCTCCGAACCGGGAGAAGGCGAATCGGTGGACCAGTTCACCTTCAGCCTCTCGCGCGCCGAATTCCTGAATCTCTTTTTCGAGGATCTGGAACTGCCGCACCTGGCGCGCAACCAGCTCGGCGAAGTCAGCCAGAAGAAATGGCAACGCGCCGGCTACACCACCACCGGCTCGCCCAGCACCCTTAGCATCAGCCGCACGCTGAAGTCGTCGCTGGCGCGGCGCGTGTCGTTGGGCGTGAAGGCGCGCGCCGACCTGCAGGATGCCGAGGACGCGCTGGAAGAGGCGAAGGCTGCCGGCGCGGCAGAAGCGCGAATCCGCGAGCTGGAACAGGAGGTCGAGGATTGCCGTGAGCGTCTGGCTCGCGTGCCCTTCCTGGACGACCTGGACCTGCGCTATCGCAACCGCGTGTCGGTCGCCATCCCCATGGCGCGTGCTGTCATGTTCTGCCTGATGGATGTGTCGGGCTCCATGGACGAGGGCAAGAAGGATCTCGCCAAGCGCTTCTTCACGCTGCTCTACCTCTTCCTGTCGCGCAAGTACGAGCATGTCGATCTGGTGTTCATCCGCCACACCGACAACGCCGAGGAAGTGGACGAACACACCTTCTTCTACGACCCCAAAAGCGGCGGCACGATCGTGCTGTCTGCGCTGGAGCTGATGCGCGAGATCCTGGAAAAGCGCTATCCGCCGTCCGCGTGGAACGTCTACGCGGCGCAGGCCAGCGACGGCGATTCGTTTGGCGCCGATGCGGGCAAGAGCGCGCGATTCCTGGCCGAACATCTGCTGCCTTCGTCGCGCTACTTTGCCTACATCGAAATCCCCGACTCGCAGGAGGCCCGCAAGAGCAGTCTGTGGGCCGAGTATGAACAGAAACTGGAACCGCACTTCGTCATGCGGCGCATCTGCGACCGCGGGGAGATCTTCCCCGTGTTCCACGACCTGTTCAAGAAGGAGACCGCATGAACGCCAACATGGGTGCGCTCGTGGAGCCGGGATCGGACGGCGGCGTCCGGCCGATCTCGCAGGGTTCCGAATGGACGTTCGAACTGATCCAGACCTATGACGATGCGATCTCGCAGATCGCGCGCGAATATGGCCTGGACACGTATCCCAACCAGATCGAGGTCATCACCTCGGAGCAGATGCTGGACGCGTACGCGTCGGCGGGCTTGCCGATTGGCTATCCGCACTGGTCGTACGGCAAGGAATTCATCCGCAACGAACAGTTCTACCGCCGCGGCATGCAGGGGCTGGCGTACGAAATCGTCATCAATTCCAACCCGTGCATTTCTTACCTCATGGAAGAGAATTCCATGCCGATGCAGGCGCTGGTGATCGCGCACGCGTGCTACGGACACAATTCCTTCTTCAAGGGCAACTACCTCTTCCGGCAGTGGACGGACGCCGACGGCGTGCTGGATTACCTGGTGTTCGCGCGCAAGTACGTGATGGCGTGCGAAGACCGGTACGGCATCGACGCCGTGGAGTCGCTGCTGGACTCGTGCCATGCGCTGTCGCATCACGGTGTGGACCGCTACAAGCGCCCGACGCCAGCCTCTTTCAAGGAAGAGGCCGCCCGGCAGGCCGAGCGCGAGGAACACGCGCGCCTGCAATACAACGACCTGTGGCGCACGCTGCCGCGCATCGACGCGGACAAGGACACGCGCATCGCGGCGTCGGTGTTTCCGCCCGAGCCCGAGGAAAACTTGCTGTACTTCATCGAGAAGTACTCGCCCAAGCTGGCCCCCTGGCAAAAGGAGCTGGTGCGCATCGTCCGCAAGGTCGCGCAGTATTTTTATCCGCAGACCCAGACCAAGGTCATGAACGAAGGCTGGGCCACGTTCTGGCACTACACCATCTTGAACCGCCTGCATGAAAAGGGCCTGGTGAACGACGGCTTCATGATGGAATTCCTGCAAAGCCACACCAACGTCGTCAGCCAGCGCGGCTTTGACGAGCGCGGCTATGGCGGCATCAACCCGTACGCGCTGGGCTTTGCGATGATGTCGGACATCCGCCGCATCTGCGAGTCGCCCACGCCGGAAGACCGCCGCTGGTTCCCCGACATTGCGGGCGGCGACTGGCTGAAGACGCTGGACTTCGCCATGCGCAACTTCAAGGACGAGTCCTACATCTCGCAGTATTTGTCCCCGCGCCTGATCCGCGAATTCCGCTTCTTCGCGATCTCGGACCACCAGGCCAACCCCAAGCTGGAAGTGGCCGCGATCCACGACGACGAGGGCTACCGCGACATCCGGCGCCTGCTCGCCGCGCAGCACAACCGCGACAACCTGGTGCCCGACATCCAGGTCGTCCGCTTCAACCGCGACACCGACCGCTCGCTGGTGCTGCGCCACTTGAAGAGCCGCGGCAGGCCACTGGCAGGGGAGGATGCCGAACAGGTCATGAAGCACCTGGCTCGGCTGTGGGGATTCCGCGTCCGGCTCGAAGAAACCGAACCGGACGGCACGATCAGCTCCTACCGGGAGCAGGACCCGCCAGCGTCGAAGTAATGGCTCCGGCAGGGGAAGGGACGCGCGTAGTGCGTCCCTTTTTGTTTGCCCGCTTGCTGTGCTGTCGCGAATTCTGCTAGAATCGCGGATTCGCATTTTCAGCAGCGCCTTTCGGCAATATCGAATGGCCCCTGGAATGCAGTAGGACAGGTGGCCGAGCGGTTGAAGGCGCACGCCTGGAAAGCGTGTATACGTCAAAAGCGTATCGGGGGTTCGAATCCCCCTCTGTCCGCCAAGAATGCAAGCCCCTGAATTCTTACGAATTCAGGGGCTTTTTGTTTGTCCGCGCAAAATGCTGCACGCAACGCAGTACGCAAAATGCAGCACGCAATGGCCGCTGCCCGCTTTCGGACGCGGACTATATTTATTCCTGCGCCACAGACCGACACTCTTTGACTCGCATACGCATGCAAGGAGGGGAGATGGCGGCACCGGCGAAGACGAGCTTGAGCGAATGGCAGGACGGGCTGACCCGGACCGTGGGGGATGCCAAATGGCACGCATGGGATTGCGAGATCCAGGCGGCCGTCAACGAGTACAACAGGCATCTGTCCGCCACGGCCGGATACTTGTCCTTGGATTGGCGGACGATCAAGGCGATTGCCTGGATCGAGACGGGCGCGAACCATCCGCAATGGCACATCAAGCCATTGCAGATCGGCGTGCAAGGGGATCCGGGACTGCGGTCGCTGCTGTCAGGCAATGAAGGGGGAGATCTGATCATCCCGCCAATCTGGAAAAGCCGGCTGACGATGAGTTCAGCCACGACGATGCCGTCACACAATATCCGCGCAGGCATTGGGTATCTGCTGATGCGCATGGCGAATTACGAGTATCGCAGCGTGTTGGATCGGGATGCCAAGGTGTATGAAGTCAAGGTCGCGCCCGGCGACACCATGGACAAGATTGCAAGACGCAATGGGAGCACCACGGCAGTGTTGAAGACGCTCAATCCGGCTGCGGAAGTTCTGCGTCCTGGGCAGATCTTGAAATATCAGAAGGCTTCGGTGCGCCGGATCATCACCGGTTGGCGGCCGCTGTCGGCCATGTCGGTGGCCGTTCGCTACAACTCAATGCGGTCAGATTTGAACTACGCGAAAAAGCTGGAGCATGCGATCGGATTGGTGAATGCGGCCAAGGGGGCTACATGCGCGCCCTGAATGCACTGGTGCTTTGCGTGGTGTCGATCATCGCCCAGGTTGCCGCCAACGCGGCAGAGAGCCAGGTTTCTAACGAGCACGAGCTGCTCGAGATGTGTTCGACATATTCCCAGGCTGGGATGCGGGACTGCCTGGCGGACAAGGCTGACGATAGTCAGCAGGTCCTGCAAGCTGCCGAGAAGGCCGCGGCCGGTGCATTGGCGCGTTGGGACGAAGATCGCAAGTATCAGGACGAGGCGGCGAAGAAGCTCGCGGCCTCGAATCAGGAGTTCGCGCGATACCGGACGGCGCAATGTGCGTTTTCGATGTCGTTGATCGGCGGGGGCGCGGGCAATTCGCGAGAGATCGGCAGGTTGCGATGCGTGGCGGCGCTCAACTATCACCGGGCGTCACAACTGCGCGATGCCGTCGCGGATTTGCCGTTTAAATAACGGCCTGCCCGTCGCTCTCCACAATCGGCGACACGTCCAGCACATACATCTGCCGCTCGCCTTCGTGCACGGAGTCGATACAGACCTGTCTGCCGTCACGGCTCCAGCGCGGGTGCAGGTCGCAGCGGTTTTCCTTTGACAGGTTGGGATCGGCATAGAAGCTGCCCAGCGCGTGCTGCTGGCCGGTCTGCATGTCGTAGAGGAACAGGATCCGCTCGTGCGTCGTGCTGTCCGGATAGGTGTCGCTGAGCAGCCAGCGCGTGTTGACCGGCGAAAATGTCATGTGGCCATTTTCGGTCAGCACGCCGTCGCCCACGACCTGTACGTGCCCGTCAGGGGCGTCTTCATACAGGTGATAGTGGATGCTGCCGGCGTGGGGGCCCCAGACGATGATCGACGTGTCGTCCCGCCAGAGCGGGTGCGAGATCTGATATTCGGACTTCTCGTAGTCGAAGGTGCCCACGGCGTTCGGATCGAAGTCATCGGCCAGTTGCGGCAGCGGATGGTCGGAGCATTCCAAGAGGCGCATGTCGCTGCCGTCCGCGTTCATGGTGATGAGCCGATGCAGAAAGCAGGTTTCGTCCGCGACGCGTTCGGTCCAGCGGTGCAGGAAGAGGATGCGCGTGGAAGACGGATTGACCTCGATGTGGCTGACCCAGTGTATGGCGCGCGCCATCGAGTCGCGCGGATGGAAGTTGCGCAGGTCGGCGTAGCTGACCAGCAGGCGGTGCGCGCCGGTTTCCAGGTCCATCGTATGAATGCCGTCGTTGGCAGGCGCGAGTTCGACGGGGGCGGGGGCGTGTTCGCTGTAGCCGATGGTCTGGTGGGTGATGTAGAGGCGGCGGTAGTCGACGCACAGCGCATAGCGGCTGCTGGGGGCGGCGACGTAGATGGGCAGCGGCAGCGTACGTGTCTGGCCGGTGGCAATGTCGTGGATGGCCGATCGGAAGCCGGGGTAAAAGCCGCTATCGTCGGCGCTGCGGCAGTTGTAGATCATCTGCGGGCTGGCGGCGCCGTCCAGCCATTGAAGCTGGCAGCCCATCTGCCAGTTCCACGCGGAGGTTTCGCCGGCCGCGTGGTAGCGGTCATTATCTAGCAGGTCGAAATAGCCCACCTGCGCGGTTAGGTCGGGCGTCAGCACGGCATCGGCAAAGGCGGTGCGGTTGGCCAGCAGGTAGCGGCCGTCGCGATGCCAGACGGTCTTGTTGTAGTAGCCGAAGAAGTGGTGATACGGCGCGTCGTCCAGGCGGCGGCAGGCGATGGGCGCGGCAAGCATGCGATTCATGAGTTCAACCAGCAGTGATGTGTTCGGTTTCGATGACCTTGTTCCAGCGGGCGCGCTCGCGCTCAACGAAGTCGCGCGCATCAGCGGGTGAGTTGCCCACGGGCGTCATGCCCAGGCGTTCCAGGCCGCTGCGAAACGCAGGGTCGGCGTAGATCCGCTTGAGGTCGGCGCTGATCTTCTCGATCAGCGCGTCGGGCACGTCCTTGCTGGCTGCCAGCGTGGTCCATGACGTAACGGTCAGGCCGGGCAGGCCGGCTTCCGCCGCGGTCGGCACGTCGGGCAGGGCGGGCGAGCGGGTGGCGCCGGTGATGGCTAATGCCTTCAGCTTGTTGGCCTGGATGTAGCCGATGGTGGTTGGCACGTTTTCGAACAGCAACTGGATCTGGCCCCCGAGCAGGTCGTTCGTCGCGGCCGAACTGCCGCGATACGGGATGTGAACGATCGGCGCCTGCGCGGCCATCTTGTAGAGCTCGCCGACCATGTGCACGGATGAGCCGACGCCGGCCGAGCCAAAGTGCAGCGTGTCGGGCTGCGCCTTGGCCAGCGTGGTGAGCTCGGCCAGGGTGTTGGCCTGCAGCGCGGGGTTGGCCACGACGACGTGCGGCATCTCGGCCACGACGGTGATCAGCTTCAGATCCTTGGCGGGCTGGTAGTTGAGCGACTTGTACACGCCGTACGTGGCATGCAGACCGATCGAACCGAGCAGCAGGGTGTAGCCGTCCGGCCCGGAATCCGCGACGAATTTGCCGCCGATGTGACCGCCGGCGCCCGGCCGATTTTCGACGACGACCGATTGGCCATACAGCTTGCCCAGATGTTCGGCCAGAAGGCGCCCCTGGATGTCGGAGCTGCCGCCCGCGGTAAACGGAACGATGATGCGTACCGGGCGATCGGGATAGTGGGATTGGGCCTGGGCGGCGAGCGGCAAGGCGGCGCCCGCGAAGGTCAGGCACATGGCCTGCAAGAGGCAGCGGCGTCGATTCATGATGATTTCCCCAAATAGTGGATTCGGTGCGGGCGCATCTGGCGGCGACCTGGCCAAGCCAGTGTAGGAGTCGCCGACTATTTGAAAAAATTCTTTTTTGCACATAGTCTATGCAGAATTGCCATACCCTGTGAATGCCATGAGCCGACCGCTGAATTTCCGCCAGATCGAAGCCTTCCATGCCGTCATGCTGGCGGGCACCACGACCGGCGCCGCCCAGATGCTGCGTACCACTCAACCCTCGGTCAGCCGTCTGCTGGCGCAGACGCAACAGGCGACGGGTCTGCGCCTGTTCGACATGGAGCGCGGGCGCCTGCGGCCGACTCGGGAAGCGAAGGATCTTTTCGATACGGTCCAGCGGCATTTCGTGGGATTGGAGCGCATCGAGGACCGCGTCGCGGCGATGCGGCGCAGCGGCAGCGGGGTGCTGCGCCTGGCGTGCACGCCAGCGCTGGGCCTGGGCATGCTGCCCGGCGCGGTGGAGGAATTCGCGCAGCGCTATCCGGACGTCCATATCAACATGCAGACGGTCGGCAGCCAGTATCTGCGCGAGGGATTGCTGCATGGCACGTATGACCTGGTGGTAACCACCGCGCCGCTGGAAGGCATGCAATTCGATCTACGCAGCCTGCATGAAAGCGCGGCAGTGTGCGTGATGCGGCCGGATCATCCGTTGGCCGATCGGGCGTCCGTGGACATCATGGACTTGCACGCGCGCCGGCTGCTTGTGCTGAATGCCGATGACGACGTGTACTTGCAGCTTCGGGGCGCGATGCAAGACCACCGCGTCCAGCCCGCTTCCGAAATCGAAACCACTTATTCATCGACGATCTGCGCGCTGGCCGCGGCGGGCAGCGGGCTGGGCATCGTCAATCCGTACATCGCGGGGGTGTTTGCAGGGCAGCTTGCCATCCGTCCCTTCACGCCGCGCCTGCCGGTGCGCGTCAGCATGGCCTATCCCACGCAGACGGCGCCATCCCTTGTCACGGAAGCATTTGTGGATATCCTGGCGGCGCGTTGCCAGGGGTTGCCCGCTGAAATGTGAATCGCCGGCTTTACGCCGGCGATCCGTGTGCGCGCGACGACGGCCGCTTTATGTCTTGGGCGTGTCGTACGAGGTATCGAGCACGTCGTCCTCGGGCGTGATGACGCCGGGTTCGCCGGGTTCCGCGATGGCGCGGCCGCGGCGCGGCATGCCTGCCACGACTTTGCTTTCGTCGGGCATGGGCAGGGTCTCGGTGCCCTTGCGCGGGTCGGTCGGGGGCTTTTGTTCGTCCGCACCCTTGGACGCGGTGGTGGGATCAGGGGTGGTTTTCAGCATGGCGATTGCTCCGACTGCGCGCGAGGCCAGGATGGCGCCGCGCCTGGACATGGACCCATCTTAGAACCGCCGCCCAAGTCAGACAGCGATCCGGATGTCACGATTGCAAGGGGCTGTTGCAGGACGCGGGCATCAAAACTTGCCACACTGCATCCTTATAATCTCGAGCTTCGCGCCGCCGTTTCCACCGAACGTCCATCCTCGATACCCCACGCCCACCTTGACCGAATCCGTCGAACGCTCCGTCCATGCTGAACTCGTTGCCGTGCTGGTCGCGGTAACCAATGGCGAGCCGCGCGTGCTGACGACGGACGATGCGCGGGCGTTGCCGGCCGGGCCGTTCGAGCTGTCGCACCGGTCGCTGCAGGCCGGCCTGCGCGATTGGGTGGAGGCGCAGACCCATCATCCGCTGGGGTATGTCGAGCAGTTGTATACCTTTGCGGACGGCGACCGTTCCGACGAGTCGGGCGGGCGGGTCATCTCTGTCAGCTACCTGGGCCTGACGCGCGAAGCGGGCGAGACGGGCGTGGCGCAAGTCGGCTGGCAGGACTGGTATCGCTACTTTCCGTGGGAGGACCGGCGCGCGGGCACGCCGGCGCTCGTCGAGGACGTGATCGTGCCGCGGCTTACCGCATGGTGCGAAAGCAGCGCGGACGCATCGGTCCGCGCGCGCCGCCAGCAGCGCGCGGCCATCACCTTCGGGCTGGATGGCGCGGCGTGGAACGAGGACATGGTGCTGCAGCGCTACGAGCTGCTGTTCGAAGCCGGGTTGGTGCCCGAGTCGGTGCGGCGCACCGGCGAGACGGCGGTGGTGCCGGGGCAGCCAATGCGTCACGACCATCGCCGCATCCTGGCCACCGGAATCGCCCGGCTGCGCGCCAAGATCAAGTATCGGCCGGTGGTTTTTGAGCTGATGCCCGACGAATTCACGCTGTTGCAGTTGCAGATGGCGGTCGAGGCGCTGGCGGGACGGGGGCTGCACAAGCAGAATTTCCGCCGCTTCATCGAGCAGCAGGATCTGGTCGAAGAGACCGGCGCCATGGCGACCGGCACGGCCGGGCGTCCCGCCAAGCTGTTCCGGTTCCGGCGCGATGTGCTGCTGGAGCGGGCCATTGCAGGCAGCAAGCTTCCCCTGTCGCGCGTCGTTTGACGCTTGACAAGGCTTATACTCATATTTAGCATAAGTGGTGCGCAAATCTTGCGCGCCTTTTTTTACGCTACAAATACTCAAAATGAGCATTAAAGCCGCAAAGCCCCTCGCAGCCGATCGCCTTCCCGTTCCGCCGCTGCCGGACGTCATGCTGGAGCCGCTCGTGCGGGCGGCCTTGCTGGAGGATCTGGGACGCGCTGGCGACCTGACCACCGACGCTGTCGTGCCGGCCGACGCCACCGCCGAGACGCGACTGGTGGCGCGGCAGGAGGGCGTGCTGGCGGGATTGGATCTGGCCCGCCTGGCGTTCCGCACGATGGACCCGGGTCTGGCATTCACGGTGTCGCGCCGCGACGGCAGTGATCTGGAGCCGGGGATGGAGATCGCACGCATTCACGGCAATGCCCGCGCGATGCTCAGCGCGGAGCGCGTGGCGCTCAATTTCCTGTGCCACCTGAGCGGCGTGGCGACGGCCACGGCCTCGATCGCCCGGGTCATCGCCGGCTTTGGTGCGCGGGTCACGTGCACGCGCAAGACCATGCCCGGCCTGCGCGCGGTGCAGAAGTACGCGGTGCGCGTGGGCGGCGGTAGCAATCACCGCCATGGGCTGGACGACGCGGTGCTCATCAAGGACAACCACATCGCGCTGGCCGGCAGCGTGGCAACGGCCGTCGAGCGTGCGCGCGCCGGCGTGGGCCACATGGTGAAGATCGAGCTGGAAGTCGACACGCTGGAGCAGTTGGAAGTTGCGCTATCGCTTGGCGTGGACGTGGTGCTGCTGGACAACATGAGCCTGGATGACCTGCGCCGCGCCGTCGCCATGGCGCGGGGTCGGGCGATCACGGAAGCCTCGGGTCGCATCACGCCCGACACCGCGGCGGCCGTGGCCGCTACCGGGGTGGATCAGATCGCCGTGGGCTGGCTGACGCACAGCGCCAAGGTGCTGGACATCGGCCTGGACGCCTGACTTTTCATTGGTCCCCAACATGAAACGCCTGCTGCCTAAGTCTCTTACGCTTCTTGTGCTGTCGCTGACGGCCTGCGGCAATCCGCCCTCGGGCGAGGCGCCGGGCGATGCGTCGTATCCGTCGCATCCCATCACGATCGTGGTGACGTTTCCGCCGGGTGGCGGCACCGATCTGCTTGCCCGCCGCATTGGCGCCAGTCTGCAGGAGTCGCTGGGGCAACCGGTGGTGGTGGAGAACCGGCCTGGAGCCAGCGGCAACATCGGCGCGCGGATCGTGGCCGAGTCGCCGCCCGACGGCTACACGCTGTTGATGGTGAACAGTTCGTTCGCGATCAACCCGGGCGTCTATCGCAACCTGGGTTTCTCTCCGAAGCGGGATTTCGCGGCGGTCATCAATGTGGCCTTCGTGCCCTCGGTGTTTGTCGTGCCGGCGGCGTCGCCCCTGCGCAATCTTGATGACGCGGTGGCCGCCGCCGTGCCGGACAGGCCGCTGGCGTTTGCGACGTGCGGCAACGGCACGCCTCAGCATCTGGCGGGCGAGATGCTGTCGCGCAAGACGGGCGCGGTGATGCAGCAGGTGCCGTACAAAGGATGTGGCCCGGCGCTGACCGATGTGATGGCAGGGCAGGTGGGCGTGGGGGTGGTGACGGCTTCCAGCGCGGCGCCGCTGATCGCCGCGGGCAAGCTGCGCGCGCTGGCCGTGACGTCGCCCGCGCGGTCGCCGCTGATGCCCACGGTGCCGACGGTGGCCGAGCAGGGCGTGTCAGGCTATGCGCTGGATCAGTGGCACGGGCTTTTGACCCCGGCAGCGACGTCGCCCGCGGTGGTCGACAAGCTGAATGCGGCGGTGGCGAAGATCGTGCGGCGGCCGGATGTGCAGGCGGCGCTGCGCGAGCAGGGCTTTACGCCCGCCAGCAGTTCGCCGCAGGAATTTCAGCAGATGATCGGCGCGGATATCGACCGCTATACCGCGCTGACCGAGGCGAGCGGTCTGCGCGCGGATTGAACGAAATGCGGCCGCGTGTTCGGCCGCAATTTCGGCTTCTGCGATCAGGCAGCAGCCTTGGCGTGCTGCTCCAGTTGCTCCTTCAAGCCCGGTTCGAGCTTGAGCTGACGCGCCAGCTCGTCCAGGTAGGCACGTTCCATGTAGCTTTCCTCGTCCACGACGAGCAGGCTGGCCAGGTACATTTCCGCCGCCATTTCGGGCGTCTTGGCCGACTGGGCGATCACGCTGGGATCCAGCGGGCGTGACAGCTCGGCTTCCAGCCAGCGGCGGTCCTGGGCGTCGGACGACAGCTTGGCCAGTTCCGTTTCCAGCAGGGCTTTTTCCTCGGGGCCGATGTGGCCGTCGGCCTTGGCCGCGCCGATCATGGCGGTGAGGACGGCGTTGCTGTGCTGTTCGGCCTCGGGGGCGGGCAAGCGGTCCAGCGTCTGGGGCGGGGCAGTGGGCGCGCCCGCCTGCTTGCGCTGCCAGTCGCCGTAGGCGCGATACGCCAAAGCGCCCAGCGCGGCCATGCCGCCGTACATGGCGACCTTGCCGCCGATCTTGCGGGCCTTCTTGCTGCCCATCAAGAGGCCGAGGGCGCCAGCCCCCAGGGCCCCGCCGCCCAAGCCGGACAGCAGGGACGAACCCTTGCCGCCGGTGGCGTTCTGGACGCGGTTCGTGGTGTCGGAAAGCAGGCCTTGTCCGGACTGCAACAGTTGATCGAGTAATTGCCGGGCGCTCATGCGGCCTCCTGTAAAACGTTCGGTCAGGGATATCGGACCACGGCCGCGGAAGTAAGTTCAGCTATCCGTCAGGCGGACGATCCGGCCCCGCAAGGCTGCGGCAAGTGCTACAAACGTCCTTGTCGCCGGCCGGCCGTCTTAAGCAGGCCCAGCCCGATCATCCAGGCTGTCCCTGGCAGTCCCAACACAGGAGAACCGATCCATGAGCATCCGCGTGCGCCAGAATGCGCCCCAGACCCTGCAATTCACCGCAACGGCCGAAGGTCACGACCTGCCGCTGGACATGCCGAAGCCGCAAGGCGAGGGGCCGGATCCGCATGATTACTTCGATACCGCGCTGGGCGGCTGCAAGGCGATGACCCTGATGGTCTACGCGCAGCGCAAGGGCCTGCCGCTGGAATCGGTGGGGGTGGAAGTGGTGCGCGATGCCAGCGAGGAACGCCGAGGCATCTACCGTTTGACCGCCAAGCTGACGCTGCACGGCGAGCTGTCCGATGCGCAGATCGACGAATTGCTGGCAGTGGCCGAGAAGTGCCCGATCCACAAGCTGATGACCGCAGTGGACGTGCAGGTGTCCACGCTGATCGTGCGGCAGGACTGAGAGCGCGGGGCGCCAGGCCCCGCCCGAGGAAGTCTTACTCTTCCATGCCCGGAACGATGGTCGAGAAACCGCCGTCCACGTGGGTGATCTCGCCGGTCACGCCGGCAGCCAGGTCCGACAACATGAAGGCCGCGACGTTGCCGACGTCTTCGATGGTGATGTTGCGGCGCAGGGGGGCCTGGCTTTCCACGAACTTCAGGATGGCCGAGAAGTCCTTGATGCCGCTGGCGGCCAGGGTTTTGATCGGCCCGGCGGAGATGCCGTTGGCGCGGATGCCGCGCGGGCCCAGCGCCGTGGCCAGGTAGCGCACGCTGGCTTCAAGCGACGCCTTGGCCAGGCCCATCGTGTTGTAGTTGGGGACCACGCGCTCGGCGCCCAGGTACGTCAGCGTCAGCACGGAACCGTTGCGGCCTTCCATCAGGGGCAGTGCGGCCTTGGCCATGGCGGCAAAGCTGTAGGCGGAGATGTCGTGGGCGATGCGAAAGCCTTCGCGCGACAGGCCGTCCAGGAAGTTGCCGGCAATGGCTTCGCGCGGGGCAAAGCCAATGGAGTGGACCAGGCCATCCAGGCCGTCCCAGTGCTTGGCCAGCTCGGCAAAGGCGCCGTCGATCTGGCTGTCTTCGGCCACATCGCAGGGCAGCACGATGTTGCTGCCGAAGTCGGCGGCGAATTCGCTCACGCGGTCTTTGAAGCGATCGCCCACGTACGTGAACGCGAGCTCGGCGCCTTGCTGATGACAGGCGCGCGCGATGCCGTAGGCGATGGAACGGTTGGAAAGCACCCCGGTAACCAGGATGCGCTTGCCGGCGAGAAAGCCCATAGATGTGTCCTTGAAATTTTTTCCCTTCTGGAGGCCGCCTATTTTAGGGAATTTGGCGGGCCAGCGGGCAAGACGGCGCGGCCCCCGTGCGGGGCGCCGCGCCGGGGTGCCGCGTCGAGTGTGGCGGCTATCAGCCGCGCGCGTTCGTACCCGGCACGCGAAGCTGCGTGCCGATCTTCAGGGCGCTGCCCTTGATGTTGTTGAGCGCGCGCAGCGCGTCGACCGTGGTGCCGTATTGCTTGGCCAGCGAGAACAGGGTGTCGCCCTGGCGGACCTTGTGGCTGCGCACGTTGGGACGGGCGCTGGCGACGCGGGCGGCGGGCGCCTGCGCGGCGCGGCCTCGCGGCGCGGCGGCCTTGCTGTCTTGCGGCGCCGCGTCCAGCGCGCCCACCGGCGGGGCCAGCGATGCGATCTGCACGCCGCCCGTGCCGGGGTCGCCCGGCACCAGCAGCGCCTGGCCGTTCGCGGACTTCTGGCGGCGGCTGATGTCGTTGGTCTCGCGCAGCGAGGCCTCGGACACGCCAAAGCGCTTGGCGATGGCCGCGTAGGACTCGCCACGGCGCGAATGGTAGACCTTCCAGGCGGACAGGTCGCCCTTGTAATTGGTGAGGTTGGCGTTGAAGATTTCGACGCGGTCGGCCGGCAGCAGCAGGGTGGGGCCGTGGTCGCCGCGGATGACCGGGCGGTTGAAGGACGGGTTCAGGGCCTTGAATTCGTCCAGCGGCATTTCGGCCAGCTTGGCGGCGATTTCGAGGTCGATGTCGCTGTTCTTCTGCACCGTCACGAAATACGGCGTGTTGCCCACGGGCGGCAAGGCCACGGCGTAGCGCTGCGGATCCGCAATGATGTTCTTGATGGCCTGCAGCTTGGGCACGTAGTTGCGGGTCTCGTCCGGCATGTTCAGCGACAGGTAGTCGGTGTTCTGGCCGGCGGCCTCGTTCTTGGCCATGGCACGCTGCACCGAGCCTTCGCCCCAGTTGTACGAGGCCAGGGCGAGGTACCAGTCGCCCTGCATTTCAAACAGCTTTTCCAGGTAGTCCAGCGCCGCGTTGGTCGAGGCGATGGGATCGCGGCGCTCGTCGCGCCACCAATCCTGCTTCAGGTTGAAGTGCTGGCCCGTGGCCGGCACGAACTGCCACAGGCCCGAGGCCTGCGCGCGCGACAACGCCGTCGGGTTGTACGCGCTTTCGACGAAGGGCAGCAGTGCCAGCTCGGTCGGCAGGCCGCGGCGGTTGATCTCGTCGACGATGAAATACAGGTATTTGCCTGCGCGTTCCGCCATGCGCTGCACCGCTTCCGGGTGGGACGCGTAGTAGTCGGTCCACTGCTTGGAGAGATCGGTGTTCAGGTTGGGGATCGCGAAACCGCGGCGGATGCGGTCCCAGGCGTCGGCCGGCGGGTTGGTCAGGTCGATCGTGCGGGAAGTGTCCCGGGCGATGTATCGGCCTTGGGAATTGGTGGTGAGGTTCTTGCTATCGGGAGCTTTGGTTCCTGCGCAACCGGCGAGGACTGCCAGCATGAGCGGCAGAAGGAGTCGGGATAGATTCATCAGGTGGTCACTTGAAGTCGTTCTTCCATTCGCGAAGGGAGGCAAAAACCTCTACCGGCGTATTCTGGTGGCGTCCGGCCCAGCCTGCGGCGGCCTGAACGACGTCGGGCTGCTGCGTGCGCAAGAACGGATTGGTCGCGCGTTCCTGACCGATGGTCGAAGGAAGCGTGGGGTGACCATCCGCGCGTAATTGCTGGGCCCGCAGGTGCCACGTTTGCAGGTCGCGGTTGGCCGGTTCGACGGCCGATGCCCAGCGAAGGTTCGCTAGAGTGTACTCGTGTGCGCAAAAAACTTTTGTATCCGGGGGTAAAGCGGAAAATTTTTCCAAGGAATCAAACATTTGCGCTGGAGTGCCCTCGAAAAGCCGGCCACAGCCGCCCGCGAAAAGCGTGTCGCCACAGAACAGTGCGTGCTCGACGCCAGCCGCGCGGCCGGCATAGGCGATGTGCCCGGCGGTGTGCCCCGGGACGTCCAGCACGGTGAGGTCCACGTCCAGTTCCGGCAGCGTCACGCGGTCGCCTTCGGCCAGACGGACGTCGCAACGCGGCAGCTTTTCGCGCGCCGGACCATATACGGTGATGCCCTCGATGCGGGACAATTCGAGCACGCCGCCCACATGGTCGCCGTGGTGGTGCGTGAGTAGAATGGCGCGCAGCTTCAAGCCTTGCTGATCCAGAAACTGCAATACGGGTCCGGCTTCGCCGGGGTCCACGACAGCCGCCTGGCCGTCGCGGACGATCGCCCAGATGTAGTTGTCGGAAAAGGCTGGCAAAGGCAAGACCGCGGCGTTGCGTTCGCGGCCGCCTGCGGGGGCGGTCAAGGCTTGCATGGGATTCGAAGGAAAAAACGTGGCAGAAGAAACTCCGCCGATTGTAGAACTGGCCGAATGGTTCCAGACGCCGCCGGGCCAGTACGTGCTGGCGTGGGAGCGGGCCCAGTTCGACGCGGCCGTCGCGGATGTCTTCGGATATTACGCCTGGCAGGTCGGCCTTGCCGACCTGAACCTGTTGCGGGCGAACCGCATGCCGTTCAAGGGCTATGTGGGCACCGAGACCCCTACACCGGAAAACATGCCCGGCTGGCAGTCGCGCGTGGTCGTCGCGCAGCCCGAGGCCCTGCCATTCGAATCCCAAAGCGTCGACCTCCTGATCCTGCCGCACGCCTTCGAACTGACCCCCGAGCCCCACAACGTGCTGCGCGAAGTCGAGCGCGTGCTGGTGCCGGAGGGCCGCGTCGTCATTTCCGGGTTCAATCCCTGGAGCATGTGGGGCGCGCGCACCCGCATGCCCGGCATGGAGCCCTGGCTGCCGCAGCCGCCGTCGTCCCAGGTATCGCTGGTGCGGCTCAAGGACTGGTTCAAGCTGCTGTCGCTGGAGGTCGATGAAAGCCAGTTCGGCTGCTACGCGCCGGCCTGCCGCAGCGAAAAATGGCTCCAGCGCTGGAGCTTCCTGGAGTCCGCCGGCGCCCGCTGGTGGAGCCTGGGCGGCGCGGTTTACATGGTGTCGGCGGTCAAGCGCGTGACCGGCATGCGTATCATCGGGCCTGCCTGGAAGACCAAACCCAAGCGCGCACGCGCGGCCTCGGTGGTGGTCAACCGCCAGGCGGACGACGGCTTCGACCCCTCCTGAACGGCCGGGCCGGCCTCACTTTGCAAGAACAAGGACACGCACGCAGCACCATGCAGGACACCAAAGCGAACGATCAGAAAGTGGAAATGTGGACCGACGGCGCCTGCAAGGGCAATCCAGGTCCTGGCGGCTGGGGCGTGCTCATGCGTGCCGGCGCGCACGAAAAGACGCTGCATGGCGGCGAACTCCAGACCACCAACAACCGGATGGAGCTGCTGGCGGTCATCGAAGGCCTGCGCGCGCTCAAGCGCCCGTGCGTCGTCACCATCCACACCGACTCGCAATATGTCATGAAGGGCATGACCGAGTGGCTGGTCAACTGGAAACGGCGCGGATGGATCACCGCCGAGAAAAAGCCCGTCAAGAATGCCGAGCTCTGGCAGGCGCTGGACGAACAGGTGCAGCGCCACCAGGTCTCGTGGCGCTGGGTGCGCGGCCACGCGGGGGACCCGGGCAACGAGCGCGCGGACCAGCTTGCCAACATGGGCGTCGAGGTCGCCCGTCGCGCCTGAACCGGATCGGTCGCCCCGTCGGGCATCGGGATATACCCTCAAATCGGCCCACTAGGGCAGATTTAGTTCTTTCATCGCGCTTCAGGATTGTTCCAGTATGTAAATCCGGGTGCTAAAGTGCCAACCCTTCCTCCAGTTCCTGCGGCGACGTCCGAGTGGGGCATGCCCGGTCCGCGCCGCAACACCGCCACTTTCGCGCATGAAAAAAGCTGTACTGCTGGCCGCCGTCGCGGCAGGGTTGGCCGCGGGGGCCGCGCTCGGCGTGTTTGTGCCGCGCTGGCTGGCGCCGTCCGCCACTCCCGTCCCGGTCAACGCCAAACCTCAAACCGCGCCCGCCGCGCCGTCCCGCGTCGCCGTGGCCGCCGTCCAGGAAATTCCCTTTGCGCGTGGCCTGTCGGCCGTGGGCAGCCTGCGGTCCGATGAATCCGTCGTCCTACGCCCGGAAGTTGCCGGGCGCATCCAGGCCATTGACTTCAAGGAAGGGCAGCCCGTCAAGCAGGGCCAGTTGCTCATCCGCCTGGACGACTCGGTGCCGCGCGCTGAACTCGCGCAGGCGCGCGCGAACCTGACGCTGGCGCAAAGCCATTACCGACGCGCCGTCGAGCTGCAGGGCAAAGGCTTCGTCAGCCAGCAGGCCCGCGACGAGTCGGCCAGCACGCTGAAGGTGCAGGAGGCCGCCGTGGCGCTGGCCCAGGCCCGGCTCGACAAGATGACGATCACCGCGCCGTTCGCGGGCATCGTCGGCCTGCGCAGCGTGTCGGTGGGCGACTACGTGAATCAGGGCCAGGACCTGGCGCCGCTCGAGGCGATCGATCCGCTCAAGGTGGATTTCCGCGTGCCCGAGATGTACTTGAGCAAGGTGCGGGTCGGCCAGCAACTGACGCTGCGCCTGGACGCGTTGCCCGGCCAGGAGCGCCGAGGGCTCGTGTACGCGGTAAGCCCGCTGGTCGACGCGGGCGGACGGTCCATCCTGCTGCGCGCCACCGTCGCCAACCAGGACGGCGTGCTGCGGCCCGGCATGTTCGCCCGCGTGCAACTGCTGTTCAACCAGGACAAGGCGCTGGTCGCGCCGGAAGCCGCGCTATCGCCGTCGGGCGAAACGCAGTACGTTTACCGAGTCGAGAACGGCGTGGCGCACCGGCGCGAAGTCACCATCGGCGAGCGCCGCGAGGGCCGTGTCGAGATCCTGACCGGCGTCGCCCTGAACGACCAGCTGGTGGTCTCGGGCCTGCAGCGCGTGACCGATGGCGCGCCCGTGACCATTGTGGGCAACGGCCAATAGCCGGCCCCTTACCCTTTCAGCGATAGCACCATGCGTATCTCGGAAACCTGTATCAAGCGCCCGGTGTTCGCGTCGGTCCTGTCGCTGATCATCGTGCTGATCGGCCTGATCTCGTATTCGCGCCTGACGGTGCGCGAATACCCCAAGATCGACGAACCCATCGTGTCGGTCGACACCACGTACAAGGGCGCCTCGCCCGAGGTGATCGAATCGCAGGTGACCAAGCCGCTGGAAGACCAGTTGGCCGGCATCGAAGGCGTGAACGTGATGACTTCGCGCAGCCGGTCCGAGCGCAGCCAGATCAACATCAAGTTCAACCTGACGCGCGACCCGGACGCCGCGGCGGCCGAAGTCCGCGACAAGGTCTCGCGCGCGCGGCGCTTTCTGCCGGACGAGATCGACGAGCCCATCATCGGCAAGGTCGAGGCGGATTCCCAGCCCATCATCTACATCGCGGTGGAATCCGGATCGTTCTCGGCCATCCAGACGTCCGATTACATCAACCGCTACATCAAGACCCGCCTGTCGGTGCTGCCGGGGGCGGCGGAGGTGCGCGTCTTTGGCGAGCGGCTGCCGTCCATGCGCATCTACGTCGACCGCGACAAGCTGGCCGCCTACGGCCTGACGGTGCAGGACGTCGAAGCCGCGCTGCGCAGCCAGAACGTGGAGATTCCGGCCGGGCGCATCGAATCGCGTGCGCGGGAATTCTCGGTGGTGTCCGCGACCGATCTGCAGACTCCGGCCCAGTTTGAGGACGTGATCGTCGCCAACGTGAAGGGCTATCCGGTGCGGATGCGCGACGTGGCCAAGGTCGAGATCGCCGCCGCCAATGACCGCATCCTGTCCCGCTTCAATGGCAAGCCCGCCATAAACATCGGCGTCACCCGGCAGTCCACGGCCAACCCATTGGAACTGTCCAAGGCGGCCCGCCAGGAAGTCGCCCGGCTGAACGAGACGCTGCCCGCCGGCATGAAGCTGAACATCGCGTACGACTCGTCGGTGTTCATCGAGCGGTCCATCGATTCCGTGTTCCACACCATCGTTGAAGCCATCGTGCTGGTGGTGCTGGTGATCTTCTTCTTCCTGCGCAACCTGCGCGCCAGCATCATTCCCATCGTCACCATCCCGGTGTCGCTGGTGGGCGCATGCGCGCTGATGTACCTGTTCGGCTTTTCCATCAACACGCTGACGCTGCTGGCCATGGTGCTGGCGATCGGCCTGGTGGTGGACGACGCGATCGTGGTCCTGGAGAACATCTACCGGCACATCGAGGACGGCATGCCGCGCAAGGAAGCGGCATTGCGGGGGTCGAAGGAAATCGGCTTCGCGGTGGTCGCCATGACCATGACGCTCGTCACCGTGTATGCGCCGCTGGCGTTCGCCACGGGGCGCACGGGCCGGCTGTTCATTGAATTCGCGCTGGCGCTGGCCGGCGCGGTGCTGGTGTCGGGCTTCGTGGCGCTGACGCTCACACCCATGATGTGTTCCGTGCTGCTGCGGCACGAGACCAGCCATAGCCGCTGGTACAACCTGATCGAAGGCTGGCTGAACGGCATGAGCAACGGCTATCGCCGCCTGCTGGGCGCGTCGCTGCGGCACCGCTGGATCGTCGTGGTGATCGGGCTGGCCGTGGCTGCGGGCAGCGGTGTGCTGTTCAAGGTGGTCAAGAGCGAGTTGGCGCCGGTCGAGGACCGGGGCGTGGTGTTCGGCATCGTGAACTCGCCCGAGGGCGCTACGCTGAACTACACGCTGGACAGCATGCTGGGCATCGAGAAGTTCTATGCCGACATCCCCGAAGCCAGCGGCAGCCAGGTCACGGTGGGCTTTCCGACGGTCACGGACGGCACCGCGATCCTGCGCCTGAAGCCCTGGGAAGAACGCGAGCGCAAGCAGCAGGCCATCACGCAGCAATTGCAGCCGCAGTTCGCGTCGTTGCCGGGCGTGCGCGCCTTCCCGACCAATCCGCCGTCGCTGGGCCAATCGGCCCGGTCCAAGCCGGTGGAATTCATCATCATGAGCCAGGCCTCGTACGAAGAGCTGTCGAGGCTGACCGAGATTTTCCTGACCGAGCTGCGCAAGTATCCGGGCCTGCTGAACCTGGACACCGACCTGCGCCTGAACACGCCGGAGCTGCGCGTGCGCGTAGACCGCGACAAGATGGCCGACGTGGGCGCCAACGTGGACGTCGTGGGCCGCACGCTGGAGTCCATGCTGGGCGGCCGCCAGGTCACCCGCTACAAGGACGAAGGCGAGCAGTACGACGTGATCGTGCAGGTGACGCCGCGCGACCGCGCCAATCCCACCGACATCTCGGGCATCTATGTGCGTGCGCGTGACGGCAGCATGGTCCAGTTGGACAACCTGCTGGGCGTGCACGAAGGCGTGTCGCCGCAGTCGCTCAACCACTTCAACCGTCTGCGTGCCGTGAAGATCGATGCGGCCGTCGCACCGGGCTACGCGCTGGGCGAAGTGCTTGAGCACATGCACCAGGTGGCGCGCGAGGTCCTGCCCAACACGATCATCACCGACCTGGACGGCCAGTCGCGGGAGTTCCGCGACTCGTCGGGCAGCATCTATCTGGTCTTTGCGATGGCGCTGGCGTTCATTTATCTGGTGCTGGCCGCGCAGTTCGAAAGCTGGCGCAATCCGTTCATCATCATGCTGTCGGTGCCGCTGTCCATGACGGGCGCATTGCTGGCGCTCTGGCTGACGGGCGGCACGCTGTCCATCTACAGCCAGATCGGGCTCATCACGTTGGTCGGCCTGATCACCAAGCACGGCATCCTGATCGTGGAATTCACGAACCAGTTGCGCGACGAGGGCAGGGAACTGTTCGAGGCCGTGATCGAAGCCAGCGTGCTGCGCCTGCGGCCCATTCTGATGACGACGGGCGCCATGGTGCTGGGCACCGTCCCTCTGGCGCTGTCCACGGGCGCGGGGGCGGAATCGCGCCAGCAGATCGGCTGGGTTCTGGTCGGCGGGCTGTTGCTGGGTACACTACTGACCTTGTTCGTCGTGCCGGTGGCCTATACGCTGATTGCCACCGCACGCAAGAAGCCAGGCAAGTCCGGCAGCGAAGCGCACCAACCGCACACACCGCCGGCCTCGCAGCCCCAAACTTCGGAATAGACCCGTCGGAATAAACCTTTCGGAATCGACCCGTTGGAATAGAAGCGTCGGACTAGACGCGTCGGAATCGTTATGCGCCAGATCATCTTTGACACAGAAACCACCGGACTGGACCCTGCACAGGGTCATCGCATCGTCGAAATCGGCTGCGTGGAGCTCGTCAACCGGATGGCGACGGGCAACAACCTGCACATCTACCTGAATCCGGACCGCGACAGCGATCCCGAGGCGCTGGCGGTGCACGGGCTGACCACCGAGTTCCTGTCGGACAAGCCGCGCTTTTCAGAGGTCGCGGACGAATTCGTCAAGTTCATCCAGGGCGCCGAGCTGATCGCGCACAACGCCGCGTTCGACGTGAAGTTCTTCAATGCCGAACTCGCGAAGACGGGCCGCGGTCCCATCACCGAGTTCTGCGAGACCGTCACCGACTCGCTGATGCATGCCCGGTCGATGTTCCCCGGCAAGCGCAATTCACTGGACGCGCTGTGCGACCGCTTCGGCATCTCGAATGCGCATCGCACGCTGCACGGCGCATTGCTCGACTCGCAGCTCCTGGCCGAAGTCTGGCTGGCGATGACGCGCGGCCAGGACGCGCTGCTGATCGACGTGGACGACAACGCGGGTACCGGCAGCGACGGCCTGGTGCTGGCCAAGTTTGACGCCTCGGGGCTGCCGGTGCTGTACGCCAGCGCCGAAGAACTGGCCGAGCACGAGGCTTACGTGGCCGCGCTGGACAAGAGCGTCGGCGGCGAGAGCATCTGGCGCAAGCTCGATGCGCCGGTTGCGGCGGCCGCCTGAAAGTTATTCAGGGGCGACTTGCGCACGTTTAAATTTTCGTGCTATTATTTCGCCTCTTTCGGGGTGGTTAGCTCAGTGGTAGAGCACTGCCTTCACACGGCAGGGGTCACTGGTTCGAACCCAGTACTACCCACCAAAGACCTTCTCAGGCTTAACAGCCTTCGAAGTGCCCCAAAAGACAAGGCTTGGGTCGCGGAAGTAATGCAGCAGTAATTCAGCGATATCGGTTTTGTTTTTCGGGCAGTAAGTAGCCAGGCAACACTAGTCAGGCAACACGCAAAAAGCCAACCTTCATCGGTTGGCTTTTTTGTTTTCGATTCATTACTCTTCTTCTGATCTGCCGCAACCTGGCTGCTGCCGGTTGCGACGAGCCGTGTTGCACGCCTGCCTATCATCGATAAATCGGCGAATCACTGCCGAGCAAAACAGGAGAAGGCCATGGGTCCGCATACCAACACCATGCTCATCATCATCTGCACCGGCGTGGCGCTCATGTTGATCGGCTTCGGGTTTCGTGACCGCAATCTCGGCATGACCCTGATGGGCCTGGGCCTTGTCACCGCGATCGGCGCGATCATCTACAAGGCATATATCACCTTCTACTGACGCTGATAACTGACCGCGGGCCCTGCCGGCGGTTTCTAGCTTTTCTGCGCCTGCTGGCGGGCCACCCGCGCGAGCAGGGTGTCGAGCTGGTTCGCGAACGCCTTGCGGTCGGACTGGCTGAACGACGACGGACCGCCCGTGTCCACGCCGCTGGCGCGCAGTTCTTCCATCATGTCCCGCATCGCCAGCCGTTCGCGGATGGTTTCCGGCGAATAGCGTTCGCCGCGGGGATTGAGCGCCTGTGCGCCTTTTTCCAGCACCTGCGCGGCCAGCGGAATGTCGCCGGTGATGACCAGGTCGCCCTTTTCCGCCCGCTCCACGATGTGCGCGTCGGCCACGTCAAAGCCGCGCGGCACCTGCACGGCCCGGATCAGCGGCGACGGCGGCGTGTAGAGCCCCTGGTTGGCCACCAGCGTCAGAGGCACCTGCCAGCGCTGCGCGGCGCGGAACAGGATGTCCTTGATGACGGCGGGACAGGCGTCCGCGTCGACCCAGATGTGCATCGCGCTTATGCGCCCAGCGCTTTCTCAAGCGCCTCGGCCACGAGGTCGTTGGTCGACACGCCGCGTTCGGCGGCGGCGGCGCGCAGCTTGTCGGCCTGCGCCTGCGACAGCTTCAGCGGGAAGGGCACCAGGCCGGCGGCCTGATCCAGCTTGCGCTGCTCGCGGCGGTCGGGCACTTGGGACGAGGCGCCAAAGCGGTCGGGCGTCGCCGATTGCTTGAGTTGGCCGGCCAGCTTGAGGGCCTGGTTCTTTTGAAGATCGAATTTGTTCATCGGAATTCCTGATAGGGAGCGCCATCATAGACGCAACGCGCCTCAGCGCGGTTTGGCAAGCTCCAGTTGGGCAATGCCTTCCTCGGCGCCGTCGTGCAGCGGCACGCTCAGGCCGAGCCGGGCGGTGGCCGCCGACACCTGCGAGCCCTGCGTCGAACCGGCTGCCAGCAGGTCCTGGCCGGCCTGGTAGACCGCGCGCACCACGACAAGCGCTTCGTCGCGCGTGAGGTCGGTGGTGGTCAGCATCAGGGCCGCCACGCCCACGGAGGGGATGCGTTCCTGCTGATTGGGATAGGTGCCGGCTGCGATGTCCAGCGGCATCAGCACGCTGTCGCCGGACGTGAGAGTCTTGATCGCCTCGGCATCGAGCGGCAGCAGTTTGAGCTGCGCGGGAATCAGCGCGTCGCGCAGCGGCGTGGCAGGCACCCCGATCACCTGGGCGGCGGCATCGACCGCCCTGGACTGGAGCAGCGGCAGGGCGGCAACGAACGGCGTATCCGACACCTTGTAATCGCGCCCGGCCTGCAGACCGTGCGCCGCCAGCACGGTTTGCAGCGTGGCGCGCACGGCCGACCCTTCGGGACCCAGCGCGATCGTCTTGCCCTTGAGGTCCCGCACACCGCGAATCGCGGGATCGTCGCGCACGACGATATGGACCATTTCCGGGTACAGGCTGCCCAGCGCGCGCAGGCCGGGAAACGGCCCTTGTCCCGCGAAGGGACCCGTGCCCTCGTAGGCCATCCGCGCGGTATCGGCCTGCGCCAGGGCCACCACGGCGTCGCCGCCACGCAGCAAGGCGATGTTGTCGGCCCCGCCTCCGGTGATAAGCGGCGACACCCGGATCTGGCGCGCGCGCGCCACATCGCCCAGCGCGCGGGCAAAGGCCAGGTACTCGCCGCGGTCCGGGCCGCCGGCCAGCGGGTAACCCTGCTGCAACCGGGACAGCCGGCCGTTGATGCGCGCGACCGAGCGTTCCAGTTCCTGCTGGACGACGTGCTGGGCCGTGCTGGACGCGCTGTAGGTTACCGAGTGGGTGATCTGGTCTAGCGTGTCGAGTAGCTGGCGCGTAACGGGCGGCGGCGCGCCAGTATCCAGCGAGGGCGCCTCGGCCGCCTTGAATCCCGCGGGCGTCACCAGCTTCCAGGCGCCGTCGTCTTCGCGGTAAATGGCGCTGGCATGGGCAATGATGCGGTCGCCGGCCTTGTTGCCTCCGGACTTCACGCCGCTGATGCTGCGCGGACCGGCGCCCAGCAGCGTCACCAGCGACGCCGCGCCGGGTTGGTCCCACGCGCCCAGCGAAATGTCGCGGGTCAGTTCCAGGTCGACGTCGTAATACACGACGCGCCGGGTTTCGCCGGCCGGGGCGGTGCTGTCCGTGGCCGATCCCATGCGCTTGAGATCTGCGATGCGGAACAGATCCTGCCCATACGTGGCGTTCAGGCTGCGCGTGACGTCCGCGCGCAGGGCGTCGGCATCGGGCGCGCGGCCGCATGCGGCCAGCATCGCGCACAGCAGGACGATCAAGAATCTTTTGAACATGGCTACATCCCTCCCACGAACGGCAAGGAGATCAGCGAGCTCAGGACGATCACGTTCAGGATGTCCACCAGGAAAGCGCCGGTGACGGGCACCACGATGAACGCTTCCGGCGCCGGGCCATGGCGGCGCGTGAGCGCCTGCATGTTGGCGATGGCGGTGGCGGTGGCGCCCAGCGCAAAGCCGCAGAACGCGGCGGACATGATGGCGGCCTCGTAGTCGCGCTTGAGCAGCCGGAACACCACCCAGGAGGCATACAGCGCGCAGACCAGCGTCTGCACCGCCAGCATCAGCGCGAGCGGACCGGCCAGGCGCGCGACGCTGGACAGGTCCAGCGTCATCATCGTCATGCCCAGGAACAACGACAGGGAAATCGTGCCGATGATGTCGGTTGCGCGATCATCCAGCCGGATGCCCACCAGCGGGCCGGCATTGCGGATGAGCACGCCGGTGGCAAGGCACCACAGGAAGTTGGGCAGGCTGACCGGGGCATCTTCCACCAGCGCCGCCAGGAGGCCCCCGACGACCAGGCAGACGAACGCGGCGGTCATGGACAGGATGAACGATCCGGCCGTGGGCGGCTGGTGATCGTCGTTCAGGTCGACGGCCTGGTGGCCTTCGGCCGCGGTGTGGTCGAGGCTGCCCGACACCTTGTGGCGGCGCATGATCCATTCCGCCACGGGGCCGCCCACCACGCCGCCCAGCACCAGTCCCAGCGTCGCCGCCGTCATGGCCAGCGGCATCACGTCCTGAATGTTGTTGAAGTCGGCAAAGCGCGTCGCATAGGCCGCGCCGGTGCCGTGACCGCCCACCAGCGTGATCGTGCCGCCGAGCAGGCCCATGAGCGGGTGCATATCCAGCAACCACGCCATGCCCAACCCCACGGCGTTCTGCAGGACCAGAAACGGGATCAGCGCAAGCAGAAAGGCGATAAGGCGCGGGCCGCCGCGCGCCAGCAGCTTCAGGTTGGCGGTCAGCCCGATGCAGCCGAAGAACAGCAGCAGCAGCGTCGGCTTGATGCTGGTCTCGAGCGAGACAGCAACGCCGCCCCACGTCGACAGCAGGTAGGCCACCACCGCGAACAGTAGCCCGCCCACGATGGGATCCGGAATGCTGTACCGCGCCAGGACGCCGATGCGCGTGGTCATGACTCGTCCGATGACGAGCACGAGGCAGCAGGCGAGTAGGGATTGGACGGGCGAAAGGGAGATCATATGAACCTTCGCGCCCCGCCGGGGCGCAGCAAGACAAGCTGTTCAAACCCGCTGTTCAAGCCCGCTGTTCAGGCCACTTGCCGCCGCATCGCTTGCGGACTGCGAAGCTATCTTACGTCCAGCCCCGTGCGCGTGTACACGGGGAGGGGGGCGCCGTCAGGGGCGCAACGGGCGTGCCGCCGGGAAGGGAAAGGCGCGCGACATGTAACTGGCGCCCTCGCCGTAGCCAGACAGTTTTTCGGCCAGGCCGGGCGCCTGCGGGGCAAGCGGCGCATAGCCATGACGCATCCAATAGCCTGCCGCCGATGCCAGAGACACCAGGCTGGCGCATGTCAGACCGTTGTCCATGGCGCTTGCTGCGGCGGCGCCCACCAGTGCCTGGCCTACGCCCATGCCCTGCGCCGCCGGCACGACCGCGCAGTCATGCAGAAACCAGTGGTCGGCCCGCGCCGGCAGCGCGGAGAGCGGCACATCCAGGGCGGGAGGCAGGCCCGCATCCCACGGATAGGAAATCAGATAGCCCAGCAGGGCGCCAGAAGCCATTGGCGAGTCCGGTTGGGCGACCCAGCAGTACCGCGGCGCAAGCGCGAGGCGGTTCAGGAAAAAGCTGGCGCCTTCCAGCAGGAACTGCGGATAGGCGAGGGTCTGGGCCTGGAGGATCGCGTCCACATCGCTGGCCAGCATGGGACGGACTTGGTATTGCATGGCAACCCCGAAGATTGGAGGTGGCCGCCATTTTAGCGGCCGGGCCCGCGCCGGCATTTCATGAAAATTCGACGAGGCCCTGCGCATACTGCACCGCATCGTGTCCCGCATGCCGCCTTTTCAGAACCTTATGCACATCCAGTTCCGGTCCGATCCGCCAGCACCGCAAGTGCTGGCCAAATCTCTGCCACTGAGGTCCGTGTGGCCGCCGCAGGCGGCCGACGTGCCGTATGACATCCGGGTCACCTGCGTGATTCCGTGCCTGAACGAATGCGAGAACCTGCGGGTGCTGCTCCCGCTGCTGCGCAACCGGCTCTCCGCGCTGTGCACAAGCTGGGAGATCATCGTGGCCGACGACGGCAGCACGGATGGCACCGACGCGCTGATGGCGGAATGGACCGAGCACGAGGGCTTCCGCCACGTGCAGTTGTCCCGCAATTTCGGCAAGGAAGCCGCGCTGAGCGCGGGCCTGGAAGCCGCCAGCGGCAACGTGGTCGTCTGCCTGGATGCCGACCTGCAGCATCCGCCCGCCTTGATCGAGCTGATGCTGGCGCGATGGTCCGCCGGGGCCGAGATGGTGTACGCCGTGCGGCGTGATCGCGCCGATGAATCCTGGCTCAAGCGTTCGGGTGCGCGCTGGTTCTACCAACTGCTTAGCAACGCCCGCGGCGTGCAGGTGCCGGCGCATGCAGGCGACTTCCGGCTGATGGACCGCAGCGTGGTCGACGCACTGATCGCGCTGCCTGAGCGCACGCGCTTCATGAAGGGCTTGTATGCCTGGGTCGGGTTCAAGGGCGAGGCCGTGCCCTACACGCCGGACGAGCGCATGCACGGGACCAGCACCTACAGCGGGATGCGCCTCTTTCGGCTGGCGCTGGACGGCCTGACCGCGTTCACGACGTGGCCGCTGCGCATGGTCAGCCTGGTGGGGGTGGTGTTTGCCGTGCTGGCGCTGGCCTATGCCGCGTTCCTCGTGGGCAGCTACCTGATGTCCGGCAACGCCGTCTCCGGGTGGACGACCATCGTAACGGCGGTGCTGTTCTTTGCTGGCGTCAATCTGATTTCGCTGGGCGTGGTGGGCGAATACGTGGCCAGAATCTTCGACGAGGTGAAAGGCCGGCCGCTGTTCGTCGTGCGGCGCAGCCGCGGCCGTCCCGCAGGTAAGGCGCAGGGCTGATGATGGCGGACCCCATCAAACCGGCGCGCTCCGAATGGACCCCGCCGGCAGGACGATTTCTGCTGGCCGTCGGCATCTGGCTGGCCTGGCTGGCGTGGATACGTCCGCTGACCCTGCCCGACGAGGGGCGCTATGCCGGGGTGGCATGGGACATGCTGCGCAGCGGCTCGCATGCCGTGCCGCTGCTGGATGGCATGCCGTACTTTCACAAGCCGCCGCTGTTCTACTGGCTGACCGAGCTGTCGTTCACGGTGTTCGGCGCGCACCCGTGGGCGGCGCGGGTGCCGTCCTGGCTGGCCGCTTGGGCTGCCGCCGCCGGGTTGTACGCCTTCGTGCGCCGCCATCGCGACCCGTTTGCCGCCACGCTGTCCGTGCTGGCGCTTTGCACCATGCCATTCTTCTATGGCGGCGCGCAGTTCGCCAACCTGGACATGCTTGTCGCGGGGCTCATCACGCTGTGCGTGCTGGCCGCCGCCGAAGGTGTGCTACGCGTTGAACACGGCGAGGGGGCGCGCGGGATGGTCGTGGGTGCCGCGGCGCTGGCCGCGCTGGCGGTGTTGGCCAAGGGGCTGATCGGCCTGGTGCTGCCGGGCGCCATCCTGCTGCTCTGGCTGGTCTGGGAGCGGCGCTGGCGCGGACTGGTGGCGCTGGTCTGGCCGCCGGCGCTGCTGGTGTTCGTGGCGATCGCCGCGCCGTGGTTCGTGCTGATGCAACTGCGGTATCCCGGTTTTTACGACTACTTCTTCGTCTATCAGCATTTCCAGCGCTTCGCCGCCGCCGGCTTCAATAATGCCCAGCCATTCTGGTTCTATCTGCCGGTCCTGGCCGGCCTGAGCCTGCCGTGGTCGCTGTGGGGCGGCGGCATCCTGCGCCGCGCATTTTGGGCCGAGGGGCCAGCGCGCAGCCTGCGGCGTCTGGCGGCGGTGTGGTTCGCCGTGGTGGTGGTGTTCTTTTCGTTGCCGCATTCCAAGCTGATTGGCTATGTGCTGCCGGCGCTGGCGCCGCTCGCCTTTTTGCTGTCCGAGGTCATTCTGGCGGCGTGGCGCACCGACACGGGCGGGATAACGCCGCGCCTGGTGCGCATCAGCGCTGCCGTCGCAGCCGGAATCTGCGTCATCGCCGTGGGCATTGCGGCGTTCAATGTCCGGGGCAGCGCCGCGCCGCTGGCCAAGGTGGTGCGGCAGGAGGCGCGCCCGGACGACACCTTTGTCTCGCTGCACGCCTACCCTTTCGATCTGGCGCTATACGCACGGGCGCCGCGGCCCACGTGGGTCGTGGACGACTGGCTCAATCCGGAAGTGCCGGTGCGCGATAACTGGCGCAAGGAACTGTACGACGCCGCGAAGTTCGATCCGGTCACCGGCGCGCAGGTGCTGGTCAGCGCCGACCAATTCAATGCGCGGCTGTGCGCGGCGCCGGACGGCGCGCGGTTCTGGGTGTGGGGTAACCATGGCGACGGCGCGGTCTACTCGCCGATGCACGGGGTCAAGCCGATCGCCACCAGCGCTCGGCATGCAATGTGGCTGTTGCAGGCGGATGCGGCGCTTAAGGAACGGCTTTGTGCCGGAACGCCCACAGCCGGCTCGCGATGAACGTTGCGAACGCCAGGCCGATGAGGATCAGTGCCAGCAGTATGTCGTACGGCACGTTGGTGGCGTGCAACAGCCAGGCGTAGGCCGATTCGTTGATCAAAAAACCGATCGCTGAAATGAAAAGGAAACGACGGGCCGCTACGGTCCAGGGTATGGGCGAATGTCGGAACGTGAGCCGGTAATGGCCGCTGAAGGACACCACGAAGGCGATCATCCAGCCGATCAGGTTGGCCGCCAGCGGCGGTGCGCCGAACGCTTCGACGCAGCCCACGGCAACGGCCCAATGCGTTGCCGCGGCGGCGCAACCGACGGCGACGAAAAAGGTGATTTGCCGGATGAGGGCGCGCATGTGGGATGTGGCGGACAGAAAGACGGAGAGGCGGCGATGAGCAAACGCGTCGTGGTGTGCGGTGATGATTTTGGCATGAATGCGGACATTGACGAGGGCATGATTGCGCTGGCCGGCATGCGGCGCGTCAGCGCGGTCAGTTGCCTGACGTTGGGCCCCACGTTCGCGGCCAATGCGCCGCGGCTCGCCGCGTTGGATGTGGACATCGGCCTGCACCTGAATCTGTCGGAAACGCTGGAGCTGGGCGCTGAACCAATGCCTGCGCTGAGCGCGCTGATCCTGAAGGCATACGCGGGCCTGCTCCATGCGGCGTGGGTCGACGCGCAGATCACCCGGCAGTTCGACGCCTTCGAAGCCGCCTTCGGCCGCGCGCCCGACTATGTCGATGGACACCAGCACGTGCATCAACTGCCCGGCATCCGCAAGCGCGTCCTGGCGCTGCTCGCGCAGCGTTATGGAACGCAGACTGGCGTGCAGGCTCCCTGGCTGCGCCAGACCGCGCCCGGCGTGCAGTGCGGCATACCGCTGAAGGAATCGTTGAAGGCGCGCGTAATCGGCGCGTTGGGGGCGGCGGCGCTGGCGCGCGAGGCCCGCTCAAGCGGGTTGCGCACCAACCGGCGGCTGCTGGGCGTGTATGCGTTCGACGGTGGCGAGCGCCGGTACGCGCACCTCTTGCAAACCTGGCTGTTCAACGCGCGGGAAGGCGACCTTGTCATGTGCCATCCGGCGCTGGGCAGCGCGCAGGGCAGCGCCATGGCACGCCAGCGGCGCGCCGAGTTCGACGTGCTGGCCAACCCGAAGCTGGGCGACTGGCTCTGCGCCAACGGGGTCAGCATCACGCGCCTGGCGTTGACGCAGGCCGATCCCGGTGTGCCGGTGCTGGCGCGCGCTATCCCTGCGTAAGGCTTTCCAGCAGCCAGGCGCCCGCCGGCCCCAGCGCGCGGCGCGTGGACCAGACTGCGTCGACATGGATGTGGCGCGGCCAACCCGGCACCTTCAGCTCCACGAGCTGGTCTCGGCCAAAGCGCTGAATCATCCAACGCGGCAGTTCGGTCCAGCCGAACCCCAGGCTGGCCATTTCCAGCAGCATCAGATAGCCGGGCGCCGACCACGTCGAGTGAGCGGGTGTGGCTTCCTTGTCGTCCAGTTCGTAGGTGCTCAGGCGCAATTCGCGTTCGGTCTTCAAGTGATCGGACGTGACCGATGCCAGGCTGGCCAGCGGATGCGAACGCCCCACGCACAGGACGATTTCAGAGCGTTCGGCCAGGCACGCGTGCGCCACGTCCGGCGGGTAGCTTTCCTGCGCCGCCATCAACCCCACATGCGCGCGGCCCTGCTGCACCAGCGCCACCACGTCCTCGTATTCCGCGATCAGGCACTCGAAGCGCAGCGCCGGGTAGCGCGCGTCGATCTGGCTCAGCATGGCCTCGAACGTGCGCGACTGGAACGTATCGGACAGAACCACCGTGAGCCGGGGTTCCAGGCCTTCCGACAACTGGCTGGCGCTGCGGTTCAGGCGATCGTTGGCGGCCAGCACCTGCAAGGCCTGTCCCAGCAGCACCTTGCCCGCGGCGGTCAGGGAAGGCTGGCGCTGACTGCGGTCGAACAGCGCGACGTTCAGGTCCACCTCAAGATTGGCGATGGTCTCGCTGATGGTGGACTGGCTCTTGCCCAGCTTGCGCGCCGCAGCCGAAAACGAGCCTTCCGAGGCGACTTGGGCGAAGGCGGCCAGAGATTCTAGAGAGTGGCGCATGAGAAAACTCTGTATCGGTTTTTCCGATGGATATTATCTTTTTCGTAACGGAAATGTCGCGGACAATGCGGTCACTTCACAGCAATCGACCGCAGGTGGGTCATGACCCAAGCCAAGAAAACCCTCAAAGAACGTTTCATCCACGCCTTTCTGTTTGAAATCATCGCCATCGGCCTGTGTGCGCCCGTGGCAGCATGGGCCATGGGCAAGTCGCTATTCGAAATGGGCGTGCTGACCGCAGTCATCGCCTGGATCGCGCTGGTCTGGAACATGATCTACAACGCCGGCTTTGACCGCGTCGAAAACCGTCTGGGCTGGACCCGCACCTTCCGCATCCGCGTGCTGCATGCGTTCGGTTTTGAGCTGGGCCTGATCCTGATTGTGATCCCGCTGGCGGCCTGGTGGCTCAACATCAGCCTGTGGGAAGCCTTCGTGCTGGACATCGCGCTGGTGCTGTTCTATCTGCCCTACGCATTCTTCTACAACCTGGCGTACGACCGCAGCCGTCCCCGCGTGATCGCGTGGCTGACCCGCCGGAACGGCGCCGCCGCCGCCGGCGCCTGACGCCTCAACCCTTCTTGCGCTCGTACGCCTGGCTGGCGTCCTGCATGAAGGTCCTGACCGCGGTTTCGTACTGCGTGCCGCTGCGGAAGGCGCCCGAATGCGAGGCGCCTTCTATTTTCACCAGCCGCTTCAAGTCCGGCGACACGTTGCGCGCGGCGGCAAAGAGTTCGTCGCTCATGGTGTGAGGCACCACGCGGTCCGCGGTGCCGTGCATGAACAGCATGGGCGTGTGCAACTGCGCCAGCTTGTCCACCGATGCGAATGGCTGCGTGACCAGCAGGCTGGCGCCGGGGACATTGCCCCATCGCAGCGTGGACAGCATCGCGCCGATGCTGGTGAAGCTGGATTCCACGATCAGGCCCGCAAAGTCTGGCTGTTCCGGGCGCGAAGCCAGGTCGATGGCGATCGCGCCGCCCAAACTGTGACCATAGACGAAGCGGCGCGCCGGGTCCGGCTGCAGCCGCGCCAACTCCTTCAGACCCGCCATGGCGTCCAGCAGCGCGCTTTCTTCGGACGGCAGGCGCGGCGTGGACGCGCCAAATCCGCGGTAATCGATCGCCAGCATGGAATACCCCATGCGGCTCCAACCGTCGATGCGGAATGCGCTGCCGTTCAGGTTCCAGCGCGCGCCGTGCAGGTACAGCACGGTGGGCGCGCCCTTCTTGGGGCTGGCCAGGTACCAGGCGCGCACCTTGTCGCCGTTGTCGAGCGTCAGGTCGTAGACCTGCGTTCCTGCGGCAGGATCCCGCCACCAGGATTGCGGTTCGGACTGCGGCGAAAAAATGGTCTGACGCTGCCAGGAATCGAGCTGAGTGCAGCCGACCACGCCGGCGGCGACGAGCAGAGAGGCGGCTAATAGCCGGCGGGCGGAGAATCGGGGCAGGGCGGGCATGAATGGTCTGACCCGGCAAGTCGGGCCGGGTTCCGGCATCAGCATACTCCGGCGCGGCCGCCGTAAGTTTGTCCCGATTTCTGCCGATGGCGGGCCGGACCGGGCGCAGCAGGCGTCAGGCCGAGCCGGGGTGGACCTCGCGCGTCAACGCCAGCCATGCCTGCGCCGCATACGACAGATATCCGCCACGGCGCCACACCAGGACCATTTCCCAATCCGTCCCTGAATCGCGCAAAGGCACGCGAGCCACGCCCGCATGCAGTTCCTCGTTGGCCTTCATGCGCGGCAGGAAGGCCACGCCCAGTCCGGCGGCCACCAGCGCTACGATGAAATCGATCTGGCCGCTGCGCGCGGCGATGGTGGGGACGAAGCCCGCGCGCTGGCACGCGTCGTGGATGATGCGGTTCAGGGCAAACCCCGTTTCGAACAGCACGAAGGGCGAGTCGCGCAGGTCGTGCAGCCCCACCGACTTGGCGCGGGCCTGCGGGTGGTCCGCGGGCATCAGCGCGACCAGCGGTTCGCGCGCGACGGGCTGCCATTCGAAGTGGTCCGGCACGGGCTTGAGCGATCCCGCCAGCTCGATTTCGCCGGCCATCACCATCTCTTCAAGCCTTCGGCTGCCGTGTTCGACCAGGCTGATCTCGATGCGCGGATAGCGGCTGCGAAAGCGCGCGAACATCGGCGCAAACAGCGAACTGCTGCCCAGCGGCGGCAGTCCCAGGCGCAACACGCCCCGTTTCAGGCCCTTCAGGTCGTCGAGCTCGGCGTTCAGGTCGTCGCGTTCGGCCAGCATGTTCACGGCGCGCCGGTACACGATCTCGCCCGCGACGGTCAGCCGCAGCGGCTGCGCCTGCCGGTCCAGCAAGGGCATGCCCAGCTCGTCCTCCAGCTGCCGCACTGCCTTGCTGATCGTGGGCTGGGTGGCATGGACCACTTTGGCCGCCTGGGAGAAACCGCCTTGCCTGACGACCTCGACCAGCGCGCGCAGCGTACGTAATTCCATTGCTATGCCAATTTGGAATAAGTGAGATTCATCGAATTCATTTTATCTATGCCTGCGCAGGGCGTAAAACGAGGACTTGCCGCTGGATTTTCGTCTCATGCTCCGTTTTCGCCATTCCGTTCTCCTGCGCAGCGCGCTGCGCCGCAGCCGTCTGCTGCAGATTGCATTGATCGTTCTTTTTTCTCTGCTGGGCCAGGCGGTGGCGCAGGCTTCGGGCCTGCCCGTGCCGGGCGGGGTCATCGGGATGGCGCTGGTGCTCATCCTCTTGGCGACGCGGCGGCTGCGTGTGCGCAACGTGCAGCGGGGCGCGAGCTGGCTGCTGGGCGAAATGCTGCTCTTCTTCGTGCCGGCGGTCATGTCGCTTTTGGACCACCGCGAATTTCTGGGCGTGCTGGGCGTGAAATTGCTGGCCGTGATCCTGCTGGGCACGGCGCTTGTCATGGCCGGCACGGCACTGACGATTGACCTTTGCTATCGCTGGATGAATCGCCATGCAGCCTGAATTCAACCTGCTGTTCTGGCCGGCCGCCACCGTCGCCGCGTATGTCTGCGCGCGCCTGTTCTACCGCCGCTTTGCCTATTGGTGGACGTCCACGCTGGTTGTCGCGCCCGCGTTGCTGCTGACGCTAGCCATCCTGCTGCATACCGGCTATCGCGACTACATGGCCGGCTCGCACTGGCTGATGGCCATGCTTGGCCCGGTCATCGTGGCGTTCGCGCTGCCGCTTTACGAGCAGCGGGCGCTGATCCGGCGCTACTGGCCGGTATTGGCCGCGGGCGTGGCTGTGGGTAGCGGCATCGCGGGCGTCAGCGCATGGCTGCTGGGCAGCCTGCTGGACTTGCCGCCGGACCTGCGGCTCAGCCTGCTGCCGCGCTCGGTCGCTACCCCGTTCGCCATCGCGGTGTCTTCTCACGTGGGCGGCGTGCCCGACCTGACGGCGGTCTTCGTCATCGTCACAGGCGTCTTCGGCGCAGCCATCGGCCAGCTCATGTGCCGCTGGCTGCCGCTGCGTTCGGCGCTGGCGCGCGGCGCGCTATTCGGGATGGGCGCGCATGGGGCGGGCACGGCAAAGGCCCGCGAGCTGGCTGCCGAAGAGGGCGCGGTCGCGGGCCTGGTGATGGTCATGGCGGGCCTGTTCAACGTGCTGGTCACGCCGGCCGTCGTGGTGGGGCTGCTGGCCTGATCGCTTCAGTGCAGCAGTTCCAGCGCGACCGGATACAGCGAGGCCACAAGCAGCAGCGCCATGCCTACATTGAATGCGCGGATCGCGGCGGGCCGGTGCAGCACGCGTCGCAGAGCCGTGCCGAATGTCACCCAGATGCCGATGCTGGGCAGGTTGACGATGCCGCAGACCAGGGTCGCGATCACCAGGTTGGCGAAGAACCCGTTTTGCGGGGTGTAGGTGGCCACCACGCCCACGGCCATCACCCAGGCCTTGGGATTGACCCACTGGAAGGCGGCGGCCTGCAGGAACGTGAACGGCTTGCCGCGCGCTTCGCCCTCGTCCAGCGGCCCCGAGTTGGCGATCTTCCAGGCGAGGTAAAGCAGATAGGCCGCGCCGGCGTACTTCAGGACGGTGTAGAGGACGGGCGTCTGCTGGAACACCGACCCGAGCCCGACGCCGACCAGAAAGATCATCAGCGTGAAGCCCAGGTTCACGCCCAGCAGATGCGGCACGCTGCGCCGGAATCCGAAGTTCAGGCCGGACGATGCCAGCATCACGTTATTGGGGCCGGGCGTGATCGAACTGACCAGTGCAAATAGCGCCAGCGGACCCAGGAGCGAAAGCGAGGCCAGCGGGACGTCGGCCCAATTGGCGGGAAACAGGTTCATGTCGGGGTCCTTACGATGGCGCGGCGTCCGCCGGCAATAACGGCGATCACGGCAGCGGCAAACACGAACGTCGTCGCCTCCACTTTTTCGCCAAACAGCAAAGCAGCGGCCACGACGGTAAGGAAGGGTTGCAGCAATTGCACTTGTCCCACCCGGGCAATTCCGCCGGCGGCCAGGCCGCGATACCAGGCGAAAAATCCCAGGAACATTGAGCCGAAAGCCAGGTAGGCGCAGGCGGCAACCACATCGGAACTGGGCCAATGGGGCTGCTGCGCCGCCATCCAGCCGACGGGCAGGGCAACCACCGGTGCGCTGATGGTCAGCGCCCAACATATTGTGCGCCAACCGCCCAGCGTGCGCGAGGCCCGCGCGCCCTCGGCGTACCCCATTCCGCCCAGCACCACGGCCACTAGCAGCCACAGGTAGCCGGCCGTCAGCGTGCCTTCGCCCTGGCGCAGCGCGTAGGCGGTGACCAGCGCGGCGCCAGCAACGGCCCAGCCCCAGAAGGCGGCCGACGGACGCTCGCCGCTGCGCAGGGCCGCAAACGCGGCGGTCGACAGCGGCAGCAGGCCGTTGAATACGGCGCCTTGCGCGGAAGGCACCGTCTGCATCCCCATCGACGAGGCCAGCGGCCACCCCACCACGATGCCCAGCGCGGCCAGGATCACGCCGGGCCACTCCTGCCGGTTCGGCTGGCGGCTTCGCGTCAACCACAGCAGGGCGATGGCGGGCAGGGCGGCGATCAGCGCGCGGCCCAACCCGACCATCAAGGGCGACAACTCGGCCACCGCCACGCGGGTCATCGGCAGCGTAAGTGAAAACACCAGCACGCCCAGGAAACCGTAGCCGTAGCCCTCCCATAGGGAAGGCGAGGAGGCGGAGGCGGCCGAAGGCGTGGCATAAAGCGCGGGACGGGACATGACGGCACCGTAAAAAGTGACATGGCCGCGACGTCTGCGGTTGCAGGTTTGCGGCATTGCTGTCACTCTACGCACAGTCATCAGTACAGTACCGGTACACCTCCGCAGTCACTTTAATCACTGGCCTGGTCAAATCTCCATGACAGTTGCTCACTCCCCCCCATCTTCCTTGCCTTGGCAGCCCGTGCGCCAGGCCGATGCCACCCTGGTGGCGCAACTGGCCGATGGTCTGGCCCGCCGAATCGACGAGCAAGGCCTGCGGCCCGGCACGCGCCTGCCGTCCATCCGCAAGATGGCCGAACAGTCGGGCGTCAGCCGTTTCACCGTCGTCGAAGCCTATGACCGCCTCGTGGCGCGCGGGCTGGTGCAGTCTCGCCGGGGCGCGGGCTTTTTCGTGAAGGCACGCAGCGGCCCGCTGACGGCGGTGGCCGCGGCCGCGCCCAGCACACTCGCGCCGCCCGCGCGGGTCGACATTGCATGGCTGTTGCGCAGCATGTTCCGGGAATCCACCGCGCCCGGCATGCCGGGCGGCGCGGGCCTGTTGCCGGCGGACTGGCTGGATCCGGAGATGGTGGCGGGGGCCGTGCGCGCCGTGGGCCGCTCGGTGCGCGCCAACCTCGTCAGCTACGGCAGCCCCCAGGGCTTCGCGCCGCTGCGCCAGCAGATCGCCGCGATCCTGCAGAACGAGGGCGTGCCCGCCCATCCCGAGCTCAACCTGCTCACGACCAACGGCGTCACCCACGGGCTGGACCTCATTGCGCGTCATCTGGTCAAGCCGGGCGATACCGTCCTGGTTGAAGACCCGGCCTGGTTCGTGATCTTCGGCCGGCTGGCGGCCTTTGGCGCCCGCCTGATCGGCGTGCCGCGCGGGCCGGACGGCCCCGATCTCGACCTGCTTGAGCAACTGGCCGCGCAGCACAAGCCCAAACTCTTCATCATCAATGGCTCGGTCCACAATCCCACCGGCCACACGCTGTCCGCGGGGGCGGCCTACGGCATCCTGCGCATCGCGGAGCGCCACGACTTCATGGTGGTCGAAGACGATACCTACGGCGAGCTGCATCCGGGGGGCGCCATCAAGCTTGCTGCGCTGGACCGGCTGAACCGCGTCATCTTTGTGAGCGGCTATTCCAAGATGCTGGCGGCCAGCCTGCGCGTCGGCTATGTGGCGGCCAACCCCGAACTGCTGCAGAAGCTGGCCGACCTGAAGATGCTGGCGGGGTTGACTTCACCCGAACTCGGCGAGCGCGTCGTGCACCGGGTGCTTATGGAAGGGCAGTACCGGCGCCACATCGAGCGCGTGCGGCACCGGGTCGACGACGCGCGCCAGCGTTGCATGAAGGGGCTGCTGAAACTGGGACTGACCATCCCGCACGAGCCGCATGGCGGCATGTTCGTCTGGGCCGATTGCGGACGCGATTCGGAGGTGCTGGCGCGCGAAGCTGCTGACCGCGGCCTGCTGCTGGCGCCCGGCACCTTGTTTTCGCCGACGCAGGCGCCGTCCACCATGCTGCGCTTTTCGGTATCCGTTGCCGACCATCGGGGAATCTGGGCCGAGCTGGAAAAACTTTTCGCGCAAAACGGGTCCTACAATCAATAATTCCAAGCCACATCGCCTAGTCACCGAAGGAACCGTCATGTCCGCACCCATCAAGCCTCTTACCCAGAACTTTGCCGTCGCCCCGCAACTGGGTCCCGACGACATGGCCGACGTGGCCGCCGCCGGCTACAAGAGCGTCATCATCAACCGCCCCGATTTCGAGGGTGGCCCTGACCAGCCCACCGCCGCCGACGTGTCGCGCGCCGCGCAGGAAGCCGGCCTGCAGATCGAATACCAGCCCGTCGTGGGCAGCGCCATGACGTCCGCCGACGTTGCGCGTTTCGCGGAACTGCTGCGCACCCTGCCGGGCCCGGTCCTGGCATACTGCCGCACCGGCACCCGCTGCACGAACCTGTTCGCGGCTGCCCAGCAGTTGGGATAAACCCGGCCTTGACCCTCGTCAAGGCCGCCGGTTCGACGGATGTGGACCCGGCGGCTTTCCGGTAGCATAAAGATTCCTTTAAAACAGGAGCAGGCAAGATGTTCAAGAAGATCCTGATTCCCACCGACGGTTCCCCGCTCTCGGCGCAAGCCGCCAACGCAGGTATCTGCTTCGCGCGTTCGGTTGGCGCCGAAGTCGTCGCCCTCTACGTGACGCAGCCGTTCGCGGCCACCATCGGTTTTGACGGCATGGCCGCGGCCTATGCCATCACCGACGAAGACTACGAAAAGGCCTCCGCCGAGCAAGCCGACAAGTACCTCAAGCAGATCATCGACCGCGCTGACACTGCCGGCGTCAAAGCCGATGCGCGTGCCGTGTCCAACTTCAATGTCGCCGACGGCATCGTCCAGGCCGCCACCGACGCCGGCTGCGACCTGGTCTTCATCGGCAGCCACGGCCGTAGCGGCCTGTCGCGCCTGCTGCTGGGCAGCGTCACCGCCAAGGTGCTGTCGCTGGCCAGCACCGCCGTGCTGGTCTACCGCGTCAAGGAAGACAAGAAGTAATTGCGCGCCAAAGTGGTGCGCGTCGCGCGCCGCTGCATGCGCCACGGCCCCTCCTCGGAGGGGCTTTTTTATGCTCCACGCATTCGCCTATACGTTGGTATGGCAGGGTCAAACTCATTGCCATCGCAAAGACCCTTCGGAAGCCCGTTTCAGGCTTGTATCTTGCCGCACGGCGCGTAATATTTACGCATCTTCATCCAACCGTAGGAAGAGGCCATGACCCGCAAGACGCGCATCGAGCTTTATCGCAATATCGGCATCAGCGCCCATATTGATGCAGGCAAAACGACGACCACCGAGCGCATCCTCTTTTATACCGGCATCACCCACAAGATCGGCGAAGTCCATGACGGCGCCGCAGTGATGGACTGGATGGAGCAGGAGCAGGAACGCGGCATCACCATCACGTCGGCCGCCACCACTGCCTTCTGGAAAGGCATGGCGGGCAACTACCCCGAACACCGCATCAACATCATCGACACGCCGGGCCACGTCGACTTCACCATCGAAGTCGAACGTTCCATGCGCGTGCTGGACGGCGCCGTCATGGTCTATGACGCCGTGGGCGGCGTGCAGCCGCAGTCCGAGACCGTCTGGCGCCAGGCCAATAAGTACAAGGTGCCGCGCCTGGCCTTCGTCAACAAGATGGACCGCGTCGGCGCGGACTTTCTGCGCGTGCAGCGCCAGATCGCCGAACGCCTGAAGGGCGATGCCGTGCCCATCCAGTTGCCGATCGGCGCCGAAGATCACTTTGAAGGCGTGATAGACCTCGTCAAGATGAAAGGCATCATCTGGGACGACGCCAGCCAGGGCGTGAAGTTCCAGTACGTGGACATCCCCGCGGCGATGCAGGACCAGGCGCAGGAATGGCACGACAAGATGGTGGAAAAGGCCGCCGAGGCCAATGAAACTCTGCTTGAAAAATACCTGTCCGGCGAACCCCTGACCGAAGCGGAAATCAAGGAAGGCCTGCGTGCCCGCACGATCGCCAACGAGATCGTGCCGATGCTGTGCGGCAGCGCCTTCAAGAACAAGGGCGTGCAGGCGATGCTGGATGCAGTCATCGACTACATGCCGTCGCCGGTGGACGTTCCCGCCATCAAGGGCCATGACCAGCGCGACAACGAAATCGAGCGCCATCCGACCGACAACGAGCCGTTCTCCGCGCTCGCCTTCAAGATCATGACCGATCCGTTTGTCGGTCAGCTCGTGTTCTTCCGTGTGTATTCCGGCGTGGTGAAATCCGGCGACTCGGTCTACAACCCGATCAAGGAAAAGAAGGAACGCCTCGGCCGCATCCTGCAGATGCACGCCAACGAGCGCCGCGAGATCACCGAAGTCTACGCAGGCGACATCGCCGCGGCCGTGGGCATCAAGGACGTCACCACCGGCGACACGCTGACCGACCCGTCGCACATCATCATCCTAGAACGCATGGTCTTTCCCGAGCCCGTCATCTCGCAAGCCGTCGAGCCCAAGACCAAGGCCGACCAGGAAAAGATGGGTATCGCGCTGGGCCGCCTGGCGCAGGAAGACCCGTCGTTCCGCGTGCGCACCGACGAGGAATCCGGTCAGACCATCATCTCCGGCATGGGCGAGTTGCACCTGGAGATCCTGGTCGACCGCATGAAGCGCGAATTCAACGTGGAAGCCACGGTGGGCAAGCCGCAGGTGGCGTACCGCGAGACCATCCGCAAGACCTGCAACGAGATCGAGGGCAAGTTCGTCAAGCAGTCGGGCGGCCGCGGGCAATATGGCCACGTGGTGCTCAAGCTCGAACCGCAAGAAGCGGGCAAGGGCTATGAGTTCGTCGACGCCATCAAGGGCGGTGTCGTGCCGCGCGAGTTCATTCCGGCGGTGGACAAGGGCATCCGCGAAGCGCTCAATGCCGGCGTGCTGGCGGGGTATCCCGTCGTGGACGTGAAGGCGACGCTGTTCTTCGGCTCGTACCACGACGTCGACTCGAACGAAAACGCCTTCAAGATGGCCGGCTCGATGGCATTCAAGGAAGGCATGCGGCGCGCCGATCCGGTGCTGCTGGAACCCATGATGCAAGTCGAGGTCGAGACGCCCGAGGACTTCACCGGCAACGTCATGGGCGACCTGTCGTCGCGCCGGGGCATGGTGCAGGGCATGGAAGACATCGCGGGCGGCGGCGGCAAGGTCGTGCGCGCCGAAGTGCCGCTGGCCGAGATGTTCGGCTATTCGACGTCGCTGCGGTCGCTGACGCAGGGCCGCGCGACGTACACGATGGAGTTCAAGCACTACGCCGAAGCGCCTCGCCAGGTGGCGCAGGAAATCATGGCGGCCCAGGGCGCGGGCCGCTGATCGCGGTGCTTCAGGCGGCGGCTGCGGCCGCCGCCGGGCGCAACCGCGACGCGGCCAGCTTCACGCCCAGCAGGATCATCGCAAAGCCATACGCATGAAATAGCTGCGGCGCCTCGCCTAGCAGCGGCCATGCCAGCAGCGCCGCGTAGACCGGCACCAGAAACATCGACAGGCCCGCGGTCGCCGGACCGGCCAGACCGATGAGCCGGCCGTACACGTAATAGGCGCCCAGGCTCGGCACCACCGCCAGAAACATCAGCACCGCCGCCAAGCGCGGGTCCGTCCAGGGGGGCGCCATGCCGGCGGCCGCTTCAATGCCCGCAAACGGCGCCAGCGCCAGTGCACCGCCCAGCATCATCGTCGCCAACCGTGCGCTGTCGGGCACCGCCGGCAGGGTCAGGCGCTTTTGCAGCACCGTGTAGAACGCCCAACCGGTGGCCGCCAGCAGCACCCACAGGTCGCCCTGGCCGAACGCCAGCCGGGCCAGCACGTTGACGTCGCCGCGTGTCAGCACCACCAATACGCCGCCCAGCGCCAGCGCCAGGCCGGCCGCGCGCGGCGCGGACAGCGGCTTGCGCCAGATCACCGCTTCCAGCAGCGTCACCAGCAACGGGCTGCATGAAAAGATCAGCGCGATGTTGGTGGCGCTGGTGGTTTGCGCGCCGATGTATTGCGGCGCCACCGCCACGCCCATCCCCAGCACGGCCAGTGGCAGCAACGCCGGCAAGCCGCGCCACAGCGCCCGGCGATGGGCGCGCAAGGCGGGAAGCGCAAAGGGCAGCAGGATCAGGAGGGCGATCAGCCAGCGGCCGAACGCGAGGAAAACGGGGGGAAGGTTGGCGTCGTGGGCCCAGCGGGCCGCCACCATGTTCGAGGCAAATAGCGCCGGCGCGCTGAAGAGCATGACGGCGCCGGACAGGCCGAGACCAGGTTTTGCGGGTGCTGCTGCGTTGGGCATGATTTCCAGCCGCGCGGATCGGCGCGCGGGCGTGCTGCGTGGGAACTGCCGGCGCGCCTGCCGGGTTGTGCCGCAGCAAGAGCGCCGAATCGGGACGCGTGGGATAGGTGCGCGCCTTGGGGAAAGTCTACGTGTCCACGCGCAGAATAGGTTTCCTGATTCACGCCCGTTTGCCGTGATATGAAGAATCTTATTTCTGTAGAATCCGGCTTTGCAGGGATTCTGTCTTCATATGTCGCCAACAATGCCCACATTGCCCAAACTCGACGAAACCGACCGCAAGATCCTGCGCGCGCTGCGCGCGGACGGGCGGCTGACGAACCTGAAGCTGGCCGAAACGGTTGGCCTGTCACCCACCCCGTGCTGGAACCGCGTCAAGGCGTTGGAAGAGGCGGGCGTTATCGAAGGCTATGCGGCCTTGCTGAACCAGAAGGCGCTGGGGCTTCCGGACACGGTGATGATCGAGGTCACGCTGGAGCACCACGACGACGATACGCTGGCGCGCTTTGGCGAAGAGATCAGCCGCCTGCCTGAAGTCGTCGAGGCGTTTCTGGTGACGGGCGAGTACGACTACCTCATCAAGGTCGCCGTGGCGGGAACGGAGGGCTACGAGGAATTCCTGCGCAAGCGTCTGTACAAGTTGCGCGGCGTGCGGCACAGCCGCTCCACCTTTGTGCTGCGCCGCTTGAAGCACACCCCGTCTGTCGAACCCTGACGGGATCGCGAATCAGCCGCCGATGAATTCCTGGACGGCGCCATTGAAGGCGCGCGGATTGCCCAGGTTCATGCCGTGCGAGGAACCCACGATGTCCACACGCCGGGCTTGCGGCAGCCACTGCGCCAGCGCGTCCAGCACGGCCGGATAGGGCGCCGGGCTGAGCGCGCCGCCGATCAGCAGGACCGGCATCGTCAGGCTGCCGATCTGCCCGGGCGTCAAGGTGTCAGGCTGCTCGTCCACCTGACCGAAGAGCGTGCCCACGTTGTCACGCACCATCTCCTTGAACCACGGCACCATGCGCTGCCAGGTGTCGGGTCCGGTCACGGTATCCACGAACAGGGCCAGCCCTTCTTCGATGTCACCTTGCCGGATGAGCGTCAGGGCGCGCTGGCGAAAGCCGCCGCGTTCATCTCTGCAACCCGGCAACGGCAGGCCGGGGTCGGCAAGGGTAAGACTGCGCAGCGAGTCGGGCTGACGCAGCGCGGCTTCCAGTGCGACGCGGCCGCCGCGCGAATGGCCCACCAGATGGGCCGGGCCACCGGCCACCGTGTCGATGAATTCGAGCACGTCGCTGGCGTGCTGCTCGACCGAAAAGCCGCCGCCTTCGCCGTCCCAGGTTTCGGGCCAATACCGGCGCAGGCACACGGCCAGCACCCGGAACGAACGCCCCAGTGGCGCCATCTGCGACTTCCAGTAGCGGGCGTCGGACAGCGAGCCATGCACCAGCACCAGTGGCGTGCCGCTGCCGTACTCGGTGTAGGACATGGCGTAACCGCCGACGGACGCGGTTTGAAGGGGCAGAACGGGTTCGGAACGCATGGAGATCGGGACGTGGAGCCAGGCCCGCATTCTAGCCCGGCACAGCGCTGCGGCGGGCGTGCCGGACGCTGATACACTCGTCTGCGGCGCGCCGGCGCAAGTCCGCCCGCGCCTGTTTTCTTGAACGGAGTTCTTAACGATGTCGCCAGAATCCATCGCCGCTTTGCCGGAATCCGCCCAGCGCGTTGCGCGCCTGCTGGTGGACATGGGGCACGACAAACCCGTCGTGGTGCTGCCCCAGTCGGGCAAGACCTCGGCGGAAGCGGCTGCGGGCCTGGGCTGCGAAGTCGCCCAGATCGCCAAGTCCATCATCTTTCGCCGCGCCACCGACGACGCGCCGGTGCTCGTCATTGCCAGCGGCGCCAATCGCGTTGACGAAGCCAAGGTGGCCGCGCAGGTCGGCCCGCTGGCCAAGGCCGATGCGCGTTTCGTGCGCGACATGACCGGCTACGCCATCGGCGGCGTCTGCCCCATCGGCCACGCGGTCAAGCCCGTGATGCTGCTGGACGCGGATCTCTTCAATTACGAAAGTCTGTGGGCGGCCGCCGGCCATCCGCACACCGTGTTCAACCTGTCGCCGGCCCAGTTGGCGGACATGACCGGCGCGCCGGTCGCGGACGTGGCGCTGCGGGCCTGAACTCCCGGCCCGCCCCTGTCAGCCGGGGTGCGCCTGCAGTCCGTCGATCAGCACCTGCCGCCGGCCTTGCGAGCACGGCTCCACCCGCGCCTCCACGCCATAGACGGCCGCCAGGGAATCCGGCGTAATGACGTCCGCCGGCGCGCCCGCGGCGTGCAGACGTCCCTCGTGAATCATTACTGCCTGGTCCGCATGCTGCAGGGCCACGTTCAGGTCGTGCAGAACGATCAGGCTGATGAGGCCATGCTCGCGCGTCTCCTGGCGAAGCAGACGCATGACGTGGAACTGGTAGTTCAAATCCAGAGCCGATAGCGGCTCGTCCAGCAGCAGCACGCGCGGGTGGCGGATCAGCGCCTGCGCCAGGCCCACCAGTTGTTTCTGCCCGCCGGACAGCGCGTCCAGGTAGTGCAGTGCCAGATGCGCGATGCCCAGCCGCGCCAGCAGTTGGTCGATGGCCTGCAGATCCACGGGACCCGCCGCCGCGTCGCTGGCGCGCGCCGCCACCAGCACCGACTCGAACACTCGCAGGTGCACCGCCGCGGGAAGGCTCTGGGGCAGATACACCACGTGGCGCGCGCGCTCGCCGTGGTCCAGCCGGGTCAGGTCCAGGCCGTCCAGCGCGGCGCTTCCCGTCCGGGGCCGAACCAGGCCCGCCAACGCCTTCAGCAATGTCGACTTGCCGCTTCCATTAGGACCGAGCAGTGCCGTCACCTCGCCCGCGGCAAGCGCAGGGATAGACAGGTCGTGCAGGACGTCCTCGCGCCCGTAGCCGGCCGTCAGCGCGTGCACCGCCAGTCCGGAAGATTTGGTCGAATGTGCCGATGCTGTCATGGCAATTGCCTGCGCAGCACGACGGAAACGAAGAACGGAATGCCGACCAATGCGGTCACGATGCCCACGGGCACGACCACGCCCGGCATCAGATTCTTGGACGCGATGGACGCCAGCGACAGGATCACCGCGCCCACCAGGGCGCTGCCCGGCAGATAAAAACGGTGGTCCTCGCCGAACAGCCGGCGTGCAATGTGCGGCGCCACCAGCCCGATGAAGCCGATGGTCCCGACAAAGGCCACGGCCAGCGCGGACAGCAGGCTCACGCGCGCCAGCGCCGACACCCGCACGCGGCGCACGTCCACACCGAAGCTCGCGGCGCGGTCCTCGCCCAATCGCAAGGCGGTCAGCTTCCAGGATTGCCGCATGGCCAGCGGCAGCGCCACCGCGAACGCCAGCGCCAGCACGCCCACGGTCGTCCAGCTTGAACGCGCCAGGCTGCCCATCGTCCAGAACACCAGGTTCTGCAAGGCTTCGGCGCTGGCGGTGAACTGCACCAGCGACACCAGCGCATTGAAGGTGAACACCATGGCGATGCCGAACAGCACGACGCCAGAGGTATTCATGCCGCCCCACCGGGCCACCGCATCGAGCAGCAGTGCCGCCAGCAGGGCAAACAGGAAAGCGTTGGCGGCAATCAGCCAGCCGGCGGGAATGCCCGGCAGCCCGAACTGAAGCACGATCGCCAGCGACGCGCCAAACGCCGCCGCCGACGACACGCCCAGGGTGAACGGGCTGGCGAGGGGATTGTTCAGGATCGTCTGCATCTCGGCGCCCGCAAGGCCCAGCGCCATGCCCACCAACGCGGCCATCAGCGCGGACGGCAGGCGGATGTCCCAGACGATCACGCGGTAGGTCGGATCGGCGTCGGCCGGCCCGACCAGCGTCTGCCAGAGCGCGCGCCAGGGCAGGCCGGACGGGCCCACGGTGAAATCGATCAGCAGCGCAAACAGAATCGCCGCCAGCAGCAGGGCGATAAGCCCCGCCCGGCGGCGAAGAATGTGGCGGTAAGCGCCTGCCGCGCTTGCGGCGTGCCGCATTACTGCAGCAGTTGCAGCCGGCTCTTGGCCGTGGTGGCGGCCGGCGTGGTCGGGTAGTCGCGCACGATGCGCTGCAAGGTGGTCTTGGCGCCGGCGCGGTTGTTCAGTTCGATCTGGCTGCCGGCAATGATCAGCAGCGCGTCGGGCGCACGGGCGTTATCCGGCGACTTCTGGACCATGGCGTTCAGTTGCTCGATGGTGCCCTTGAAGTCCTTCAGTGCATAGCGGCTGCTGCCCTGGTAGAACTGGGCGCTGGGCGCAAGCTGGCTGTTGGGATAGAGCGCGGTAAAGGCGGCGAGCGATTCGGCCGCCTCCTTGTATTGGCCCTTGCGGAACAGGTCCATCGCGCCGTCATAGGCAGTCTGTTCCTGGGGATCGCCGGCGGAGGCGCCCGGGGGATTGGCGCTGCCCGGCGCGGTGCCCGGCTTGGCGCTCGGTTGCTGGCGCGACACCAGTTCAAGCTGGTCGCGCAGTTGGGCGATTTCCTGCTGCAACGACTGGATCTGGTCGGCCAGTTGCAGCTTGGCGCGTTGGCTTTGCTCGTTCTGCTGCTGCACCTGCTGGCGCAAATCCAGGATGGCCTTGCGGGCTTCATCGTCGGAAAAAGCGTGAGCGGGGGCCGTAAGGGCGGCAAGCGCCAGGCCAGTGGCCACAATCAGGGGACGCAGGGACAGAACGTAATCGCGCATGAATATTCCCGGGTATAAAAACAAACGTCGGGACGGCCGGCTGGCCGTCCCGACGCGAGGTAGGGCTCCAGACTAAGCGAAAAGCTTAACGCAGATAGTTGATATCGGCGCGGCGGTTTTCGGCAAAGTCGGCTTCAGTCGTACCCGTCGAGCGCGGCTTTTCCTTGCCGAAGCTGATGGTTTCGATCTGGTTGTCGCTGACGCCCAGCAGGGTCATCATGCGACGCACGGCGTCGGCACGACGCTGGCCGAGGGCCAGGTTGTACTCAGCACCGCCGCGTTCGTCGGTGTTGCCTTCGATCTTGATCTTTTGCTGTTGGTGCGAGGCCAGGTACTTGGCATGGGTTTCGACCAGGCCACGGTATTGGTCCGACACGGTGTAGCTGTCGAAATCAAAGTACACCGAGCGCTGTTGCGCCAGGATGCTTTGGGGGTTGAAAGGATCAAGGATTTGGCCAGAGGCCGAAGATCCTTGGCCAGCGCCTCCACCCTGACCCGCTTTATCGTCGAGAGGGACGGAGCTGCAAGCTGCCAGGGCGGCAGCCAGAGCGGCGATGGTTAGGCTTTTGGCAATGCGCGACTTCATGATAGTTCCTTTGCAAAGAGAGTCACACGTGTTATCGGGTAATGAATGGGCCCCAAGTCGGTTCACGTATTTCCCCGTTCAGTACCGAAAGCGTCTGTCGTACGCGTCCATCGCTCGACACGCCTGCAAGCACGCTACGGCCATTTTGGATGGCGGCGTAGAGCACTTGCATGCCGTTGGGCGCAAAGCTGGGAGACTGATCGTCACGACCATCAGTCAGCAATGCTTCGGAACCAGTGGACAAGTTCAGGGATGCGATTCGAAACGCGCCGTCTCGTCTTGCAACGTACAGCAGCGTCGATCCATCGGGGGAAATTCGGGGTGAAATGTTGTAACCACCATTAAACGTGAGACGGCGTGCTTCGCCGCCTGTCGAGCCGGTCTGATAGATTTGCGGCCCGCCGCTGCGGTCACTCGTAAAGATAATGGAAGCGCCGTCGGGCGTAAAGCTCGGCTCGGTGTCAATCCCGGGAGAACGCGTAACTCGGCTCGGATTCGAGCCATCGGCCGCATTAACGACGTAAATTTGCGACAAACCGTCACGCGTCAGGGCCACGGCGAGCTTGCTGCCATCAGGCGACCAACCGGGGGCGCTGTTGTTGCCCTTGAAGTTGGCGACCGGTGCGCGGGCGCTGGTGGCCAGCGTGTGCACGTAGACGACGGGCTTGCCGGACTCGAAGCTCACGTAGGCCAGCTTGGCGCCATCGGGCGACCAGGACGGCGAAATGATCGGCTCGCGCGAGCGCAGGGCAACCTGCGGATTCTGGCCGTCGGCGTCAGCCACCTGCAGTTCGTAGGTGGAGCCTTTCTTCAGCACGTACGCGATACGGGTCGAGAACACGCCGCGAACGCCGGTGATCTTTTCGTAGATGCGGTCGGCGATCTGGTGGGCCACGCGGCGCAGTTCCTGCTCGGTGCCCGAGAAGGCCACGCCGTCCAGTTGCGACTTCTTGACCGTGTCGGCCAGGCGGTAGCGCACGTCGTAGCGGCCATCAGCCCCGCGGGTGATGCTGCCGTAGGCGATGAAGTCGGCGCCCTTGCCGCGCCAATCGTCGTGGGCGATCGGGGAATCGACGTTCAGGCCGGAGCCGGCTGCGTTGATCAGGCGGAACTGGCCGGTGCGGGTGAGGTCGGCGCGGATGACTTCGGCCAGCGCGCGGCCGTGGGTGTCGTCAACGGCGAAGTCGGCGATGGCCACCGGATATTGGGTGGCGCCGGTGCCGGAGATGTCGACACGCAGCTGTGCGTGGGCGGGCTTCATGGCCATCAGGCAGGCAAGCGCCACCATCAGCAGTCCGATTCCATACGCTCTCCAGAGCGCGAGAGTGGGTACTCGTCGACTATAAGCGGGAGTCATGTTCGTCAATCTCCTGTCAGTCATACATTCTGTAGACAACGTCAATAATGGGTTCGTAGCGGCCCGTCGAGGGCTTCGGGAAAGGATTGCAACGGCGGATACCCGTCTCGACCGCGCGGTCGAAACCGGAGTTGCCAGAAGAACTGGTCAACGTAACGCCATTCACCTTCCCGTCAGAACCTAACTGTACCCGGTATTGCGCGGTCGGATTCCCCGAGCCGCTGCGGGGCGGGGGCGGATACGCCACCCCGGGTTGCACGCAGGCGCGGACCTTGGCGCCATAGCCGCTGTCGCGTCCGCCGCCAGCCTGGTTGCGGTCGGCGGTGCCGCCAGGAATGCCGGCTGCGCCTAGGGCGTCGTTGCGGAACGCGTCCTTCAGCGCCTTGTCGGCGGCAGCCTTTTTGGCAGCCGCAGCCTTCTCGGCGGCAGCCTTTTCCGCAGCCGCCTTCTCAGCAGCGGCCTTCTCGGCAGCGGCCTTTTCGGTGGCGGCCTTCTCAGCAGCCGCCTTCTTGGCGGCGTCTTCCTTGGCCTTCTTCTCGGCAGTCGCCTTCTCAGCAGCGGCCTTTTCAGCGGCGGCTTTCTCAGCGGCGGCTTTCTCAGCGGCCTTCTCGGCGGCAGCTTTCTCGGCGGCCGCCTTTTGGGCGGCAGCCTTTTCAGCCGCGGCCTTCTCGGCGGCCTGGCGTTCTTGCTCGAGGCGTTTCTTTTCCTTCAGTTCGGCCTGCTTGCGCTCTTCCTCGAGGCGCGCCTTTTCTTTGGCGGCCTCGGCGGCTTCGCGTGCCTTCTCTTCCTGCTCGCGCTTCTTCTTGGCTTCCTGGATGGCGATCTCGGGATCGACTTCCTCGGTCTTGGCCTGAACCTGCGGTTCGGGCTCGGGCGGCGGCGGCGGGGGCGGCGGAGGAGGCGGCTCGGGCGTCTTTTCCGGCTCCGGCTCGGGCTGGGGCTTGGGTTGCGGCTTGGGCGGTTCGGGTTGCGGCGTGGGCGGCGGCGAGACGGGCGAATTGCCGTCTGCCCAGAGTTGCACCTGGACGGGGCCAGGGTTCTCGGTATGCCAGTTCACGCCAAAGATCAGGGCAACCAGCAGCAGCAGGTGCACCGCCACAGCCAGAATCATCGAATTCCGGTTGTCGTTGTTGGGCGGGGTGGCCGGCGGGCCGCTGCGGTGTCGAATTATGGGTGGCGTCATGTGCGGTGCATGCCGGCCGGGCCGGCAAAGGGCGGCGCGTTAGCGTTTCTTGGCGGTGGCGGGCTGGGAGGCGGCGCCGGACTGGTCCACCAGCAGGCCCAGGCGGGTGATGCCGTTGGTGCGCAGCTCGTCCATGACCTTCACGACCGTCTCGTAGGGCACCTTGCCGTCGGCGGCGATCACCACTGGCGTTTCCGCGGTAATGCGCGAACGCACTTGCGCGACCAGTTCGGTGCGCGCGATGTCCTGCATGGTGGCGCCGGCTTCGCGCATGCGCAGCGCGATCTTGCCGTCTTCTGAAATCTGGACTTCCAGGGGCTTGACCGGCACGTCGGAGGCGGCGCCCACCGACGGAAGCTGGATCAGCCCGGGCGTGATCAGGGGCGCGGTCACCATGAAGATGACCAGCAGCACCAGCATGACGTCGATGTACGGCACCACGTTGATGTCGGCCTTCATGCGGCGGCCGGACCTGCCGCGCGAGCTCACCGAGGGCATTAGCGCACCTGCCGTTGCAGAATGTTCAGGAATTCATCGACGAAGCTGTCGAAGCGGATCGAAATGCGGTCGATGTCATTCGTGAAGCGGTTGTAGGCAACCACGGCCGGGATGGCGGCGAACAGGCCGATCGCGGTGGCGATCAGCGCCTCGGCAATGCCTGGGGCCACCGAGGCCAGCGTGGCCTGCTGCATGTTCGACAGGCCGATGAAGGCGTGCATGATGCCCCAGACCGTGCCCAGCAGGCCGATGTACGGGGACACCGAGCCGGCGGACGCCAGGAAGTTGAGATGGGATTCCAGCGAGTCCATTTCGCGCTGGTAAGCGGCGCGCATTGCACGGCGCGGACCGTCCAGCACGGCCGTGGCGTCGCCGCTGGCGTTCCCGCGGCGGGCCTTCAGGAATTCGGTCATGCCGGCATCGAAGATGCGGGCAAGGGCGCCTTGCTCGTCGCGGCGCGAGGCCACGGCCTGTTGCAGCATCGACAGGTCGCCGCCCGACCAGAAGTCGTCTTCGAAGCGGCGCGTCTGGTCATGCGCCCGTTTGATGGCCATGCGCTTGGCGAAGATATAGGTCCAGGACATGATCGAGATGCCCAACAGCATCAGCATGATCAGCTGGACCGGCACGCTGGCGTGCGAAATCAGCGAAAGCAACGACATGTCGTTGGTGACTTGCATGGTTATTCCTGAATGAATTCCAGTTTTGCGCGAATGTCAGCCGGCAACTCCGCCGGCCGCATGTGAACGGCATCGACGCAACAGACTTGGATGTTGCCTTCGGCAAGCAGTTCCCCGTTGCGCTCCGCGCGCTGCGCGAAGTGTATCGAAGCGCGGCCCAGTTTGGTGACTCGGCTGCGTATGGTAAGCAAATCGTCCAGTCTGGCCGGTTTGCGGTAGGACATGTCCAAGGCGCGGACAACGAACAGCCGTTGCTCGCTGGCGGCCAGTCCGGACTGGTTGACGCCAAGGTCCCGCAGCCATTCGGTGCGGGCCCGCTCCAGGAATTTCAAGTAGTTGGCGTAGAAAACCACCCCGCCGGCATCCGTGTCTTCATAGTAGACGCGGACTTGCAGGGTGGATTCGGCGGACTTCGGGTCGGTCACGTTACTCAAATGATGATGGTGCAGATCGGGACGCGGGAAGTCCGTAGCAACTATAGGGTTAGAGCGTGTCGAGCTTGGTCAGCACGGCCTCAAGCGCGGACTCTACCGGAATCTTGGCCGCTTCGGTTTCCCGACGGGCCTGCAATTCCACCACACCATCGTTCAGGCCGCGTTCTCCAACTGTTACACGCAGCGGCGCACCGATCAATTCCCACTCGGCAAACATGACGCCGGGACGGGCATCACGGTCGTCCAGCACCACATCGACGCCGCGCGCCAGCAGGGATTCATAGAGCTTTTGGGCGGTGTCACGCACCGTTTCACTTTTGCCCCAGCCCACCGGGCAGATCACGACCTCGAACGGCGCGAGCGCACGGGGCCAGATGATGCCGCGCGCGTCGTGGTTCTGCTCGATGGCGGCGCCCACGATGCGGGTCACGCCGATGCCGTAGCAGCCCATTTCCAGCACGGCCGGCTTGCCGGTTTCATCCAGGAACGTGGCCTTCAGGGCTTCGGAGTATTTCTTGCCCAGGTAGAAGACGTGGCCCACTTCGATGCCGCGCTGGATCGACAGCGTGCCCTTGCCGTCGGGCGAGGGGTCTCCGGCGACCACGTTGCGCAGGTCGGCAACGAGTTCGGGCTCGGGCAGGTCGCGGCCCCAGTTCACGCCCTGGGTGTGGAAATCTTCGCGGTTGGCGCCGCACACGAAATCGGCCATGTTGGCCACGGTGCGGTCGGCGATCACGTGGACCGGCTTGGCCGTCTTGACCGGGCCCAGGTAGCCGGGCTTGCAGCCGAAGTGCTCGACGATCTCGGTTTCGGTGGCAAAGCGGAAGCCCGCCAGGCCCGGCAGCTTGCCCGCCTTGATTTCATTCAGTTCATGGTCGCCGCGCAGCAGGAGCAGCCAGATGTCGACCTTGCCCTTTTCGCCATCGGTCGCCAGGACGATCGACTTGATCGTGCGTTCCAGCGCAATGCCCAGCAGCTTGGCCACGTCCTCGCACTTGGCGGCGCCGGGCGTCGCAACGTCTTCCATCGCCTGGGCGGCGGCCGCGCGGATCGGGTACAGGCTGGGCGCCTCGGCCAACTCGATGTTGGCGGCGTAGTCCGAGTCTGCGTTGTAGACCAGCAGGTCTTCGCCCGTGTCGGCGATCACCTGGAACTCGTGGCTGCGCGTGCCGCCGATGGAGCCCGTGTCGGCCGCCACCGCGCGGAACTCCAGGCCCAGGCGGCCGAAGATGCGCATGTAGGCGGCGAACATGGTGTCGTAGCTCTGCTGGGCGCCGGCTTCGTCGCGGTCGAAGGAGTACGCATCCTTCATCGTGAACTCGCGTCCGCGCATCAGGCCGAAGCGCGGACGGCGCTCGTCCCGGAACTTGGTCTGAATGTGATAGAAGTTCAGCGGCAACTGGCGGTAGCTGTGGATTTCATTGCGCGCGATGTCCGTGATGACTTCCTCGGACGTCGGCTGCAGCACGAAATCGCGCTGGTGCCGATCCTTGATGCGCAGCAGTTCGGCGCCGTATTGCTCCCAGCGGCCGGATTCCTGCCAGAGTTCGGCCGGCTGCACCACGGGCATCAGCAATTCGATGGCGCCCGCCGCGTTCATTTCTTCGCGGATGATCGCCTCGACCTTGCGGATGACCTTCAGGCCCAGCGGCATGTAGGTGTAGATGCCGCCCGCGAGCTTGCGGATCATCCCGGCGCGGGTCATCAGCTGGTGGCTGGCGACTTCCGCTTCGGACGGGGCTTCTTTGAGGGTGTTGATGTGGTAGTTGGATGCGCGCATGTTTAAAGGTGGCAGCAGATACGTATAATCGACCGTAATTGTATTGAATTCGGTGGGGGTGGCCCATGCTTGACCGCGAAGGCTACCGCCCCAATGTCGGCATCATTCTCGTCAACACTAGAAACGAGGTCTTTTGGGGCAAGCGTATCAGGGAACATGCGTGGCAGTTCCCCCAGGGCGGCATCAAGTATGGCGAAAGCCCGGTGCAGGCCATGTATCGCGAACTCCATGAAGAAGTGGGCCTGAAGCCCGAGCATGTCCGTATTTTGGGGCGTACACGCGATTGGTTACGTTATAACGTGCCCGATCACTTTGTCCGGCGTGAGTGGCGTGGCCACTATAAAGGACAAAAACAGATTTGGTTCTTGTTGCGCCTGGTGGGACGTGACAGTGATGTTTGCTTGCGCGCGACGCAGCATCCGGAATTCGACGCCTGGCGCTGGAGCCAGTACTGGGTTCCGCTGGATGCTGTCATCGAGTTCAAGCGAGACGTCTATACCCAGGCGTTGAACGAGTTGTCGGCTATCCTCTTTCGGCGCCATCACGAGACCCGCTACCTGCGCCAACGGGTGCATGGTCAGCGGGCAGCAGAGAATTTGCCCGAAGGAACGGACGGTCATGCGCATATTGTTGGTTGAAGACGAACGGGACATGGCGTCCTGGCTGATGCGCGCGCTCGCCCAGAGCGGATTCGTGCCCGATCACGCGGCAGACGCGCGCACGGCCGAAGCCTTCATGGCGGGCACCGAATACGATGCCATCGTCATGGACTTGCGCCTGCCCGACAAGCATGGCCTCGTCGTCCTCCGAGAAATGCGCAACCGCGACGACCGCACGCCCGTCCTGCTCCTGACCGCGCAGGGCGCGCTGCAGGATCGCGTGCGCGGCCTGAATCTCGGCGCCGACGACTTCCTGACCAAACCCTTCGCGCTCGAAGAACTCGAAGCCCGTCTGACGGCGCTTGTGCGCCGCAGCCGCGGCCGCCAGCATCCGCGCCTGCAATGCGGCTCCCTGTCCTACGACAGCGAAAGCCGTGCGTTCACGCTGGATGGATCGCTGCTGTTCCTGACTCCGCGCGAACACGCCGCCCTGGCGGCGCTGCTGACGCGCAGCGGCTATCCGGTGGATAAGTCGCAGTTGTTCGGCAAGGTCTTCACGCACGACAGCGAAGCCAATCCGGACGCCATCGAGGTCGTGCTGCACCGCCTGCGCAAGAAGCTGGCCGGCAGCGACGTGCGCATCGTGACCGTGCGCGGGCTGGGCTACATGCTGGAAAGCGTCGCCAGCGAGTCCGCGGAACCCTAAGTGAGCCTGCGGATACCCGGACTGCCGCGCGTCGGCATCCGCGCGCTTCTCATCATTCTGCTGCTGCCCGGCGTGGTGGTGCTGCTCGTTATCGACAGCCTGAACGACTACCGCACCCTGGCCGAGATCACCAACGAAGCCTACGACAGCGCCTTGGTCGAACCAGCGCGCGTGCTGGAAAGCAGCCTGGAATTCACGCCCGACGGCAACTTGCAGGTGGCCACGCCGCTGTACGCGCAGGTCATGCTCGAATCGCGGGCGGGCCTGCGCAAGTATTTCCGCATCGAGGAAATCGATCCGCCCCTGCCCGACGGTGCGGCCGTGCCGCCGGCGCAGGGCAAGACGCTGCTCGGCATGCCGGAGATGCCGCGCCCGCCGTCCTGGCCCCGGTCCAACGGCCAACCCATCTTCTACGACAGCGTGTACCGCAACGACCCCGTGCGCGTCGTGTCGGTCGTGCGGGATCTCTATTACCAGGGCCAGCATCGCCAGGTGCTCGTCGTCGTGGCCGAAAGCACCGGCAAGCGCATCGAGGCCGAGAACAACGCGCGGCGCCAGGAAATCCTGCGCGATTCGCGGATGCTGGCGCTGGTCGTGCTGCTGGTCTGGTGGGGCGTGTCCTGGGCCCTGAAGCCGCTGCGCCGGCTGCAGGCCGACATCCGCGCACGCCGGCCCGACGACCTGACGCCGCTGGACGCCTCGCGCGTACCCAGCGAAGTCGCACCGCTCGTCGAAGCCGTCAATCACCACATTGCCCGCTACCGGCGGGTGCTGGACGAACAATCCAACTTCCTTGCCGACGCCTCGCATCAATTGCGCACGCCGCTCGCCATCATGTTGACGCAGGCCCAGTACACCCTGCGGGAACGCGATCCTACGCGGGTGCGCGAAGGACTGCGCGCCATCGTCGACCAGCTCGGGCGCACGCGCCGGCTGACCGAGCAGCTGCTGTCTCTGGCGCACGCCCACCAGGCCGGCCAAACCCCGCGCCAATTGCTCGACATGAACGCCGTGTCGCGCGAAGTCGTGCTGCAGTACCTGCCGCTGGCGCACGAAAAGCAGCAGGACCTGGGCTGGGTGCAGGCCGACCCGGAAGACGGCCAGGACACGCCGGTGCCGGTGTCCGGCAACGAGGCCGAACTGCACGAGGCCCTGTCCAATCTCGTGCACAACGCCATCCATTACGCACCCATCGGCGCGCGCATCACGGTTTCCGTGTGCCGCACCGACAGCCGCGTCCAGGTCTCCGTATCCGACAACGGGCCCGGCCTGGAGCCCGTTATGCGCACGCGCGCATTCACGCGTTTCGAGCGCGTGGGCATGGACAAGCCGGTGACCTCCTCCGGTTCCGGCCTGGGTCTGGGCATCGCACGCGCCTATGCCCGGCGCAACGAAGGCGACATCGAACTGCGCGATGGCGAGCCCAACGACCAGGGCGGCGTCGGCCTCGCGTCGGTGCTGTGGCTGCCGCTGGCGCCCACCGTGTCGCAGTACCCGCGCCCCGCCGAGGTCCAGCTCAAGGGCGACCAATAATTGGGTGATGAATAAGAAGGCGCTTCACAACGCGGCTACTTATTCATCGCTCCTTCTTCAAGGCCCGCGTCTTCACTGCCCGCTTTTTTCGCGCACACCGCGCCTGCCGATCAGGGATAACCCCCGGATTCAGGAATGCGACAGCGCACAGAAAGCGGATTAGCAGCTTCCTTCCGTAATCTGCGGTCCGGCCTGTCGTCAGGGGCCGGGCGCTGTCCGCTTCGTGCAGCGCATGAAAGGCCGGCGCGGTCCGGTACAAGGAAGGAGGACGGAAGTGAAAAAGACAATCAACAGAAAGGACTATTACGGCGGCGCGCTGATGGTCCTGATCGGCCTGGCCGCTGTCTATGGCGGCACGGACTATCACATCGGCTCGCTCAGCCACATGGGCCCGGGCTTCTTTCCCGCGGCGCTCGGCGGCCTGCTGGCGCTGACGGGCTTGCTGATCGCGATGTCCGCACGCTCGGCGGAACCCTCGACGCCCGCGCCCGCTGAAGGCCACCCCACCGGCATGCCCGATATCAGGGGCAGCGTCTGCATCCTGCTCGGCATCCTGGCCTTCCTGCTGCTGGGTCATTACGGCGGCCTGCTGCCCGCCACGTTCGCCATCGTCTTCATCTCGGCGCTGGGCGACCGCAAGAACACGATCAAACAGGCCATCCTGCTGTCGGTCGCCATGTCCGCGATCGCGGTCGTCGTTTTCTGGTGGGCGCTGCAACTGCAGCTTCCGCTGTTCCGCTGGGGTTGATGCGCCATGATTTCTCAAGCTTTGGTAGACCTTTGGTACGGCTTTGGCGTCGCGTTCCAATGGCACAACCTGATGTGGTCGTTCTTCGGCGTGCTGGTGGGCAACCTCATCGGCGTGCTGCCCGGCATGGGCGCGCTGTCCGCGATTTCCATTCTCTTGCCGCTGACCTACGTCATGCAGCCCGTGCCCGCCATCCTGATGCTGGCCGGCATTTTCTATGGCTCGCAGTACGGCGGCGCCATCGGCGCCATCCTGCTCAACCTGCCGTCGCATCCGCCGCACGCGGTCACGTGTCTTGATGGTTATCCATTGACCAAGCAGGGCAAGGGCGGAACAGCGCTCGGCATCACGATGATCTGCTCGTTCTTCGCGGCGTCGGTCGGCATCATCGTCATGATCTTTGCCTCGCCGCTGCTGGTGGAGATCGCGTTCAAGTTCGGCCCGACCGAAATCTTCTCGATCATGCTGTTGGGCCTCTTGGCTGGCGCCACCATGTCGCGCGGCTCGCCGCTCAAGGGCGTGGCGATGACGCTGTTCGGCCTGATGTGCGGCGTGGTCGGCACCGACGTGAACACGGGCACCATCCGGTTTTCGTTCGGCCTGCTCGACCTCTCCGATGGACTGGAACTGGTCGCGATCTCGATGGGCCTGTTCGGCGTGGCCGACTTCCTGATGAGCGTGAACCGCATGACCATCATCGGCAGCGGCGCCAAGCTGCGTCTGCGCGACATGCGGCCCAGCAAGCAGGAACTGAAGACCGCCTTCTGGCCCATGGTGCGCGGCACGGCCGTCGGCACGCTGTTCGGCGCCATGCCCGGCACCGGCCCGACCATCACCACGTTCGTCGCCTACGCGCTGGAACGCAAGGTCTCCAAGACGCCTGAAAAGTTCGGCACCGGCATGATCGCCGGCGTGGCATCGCCCGAAGCGTCGTCGCACTCCAAGACGCAGGTCGACTTCATCCCGACGATGAGCCTGGGCATTCCGGGCGACGCCGTGATGGCGCTGATCCTGGGCGCGCTGCTGATCCAGGGCATCCAGCCCGGCCCGCAGCTCATCACCGAGCACCCGGACATCTTCTGGGGCCTGATCGCCAGCTTCTGGGTGGGCAACGTGCTGCTCATGGTGCTGAACGTGCCGCTCATCGGCGTGTGGGTCAAGCTGCTGCAGGTGCCGTACCGCTACCTCTTCCCCTCAGCGCTGTTCTTCATCGCGGTGGGCGTCTACAGCACGCAGAACAGTCTCTTCCAGATCTGGGAAGTGCTGGCCTTCGGTGTGATCGGCGCGGTTCTGATGACGCTGGAATTCTCGGTGGCGCCCATTCTGCTGGGTTTCGTGCTCGGCCCCATGGTCGAAGAGAATTTCCGCCGTGCACTGCTGCTGTCGCGCGGTGACCTGGCCGTGTTCGTCGAGCGTCCGATCAGCGCGTGGTTCATTGGCGCAAGCGCCTTGCTGATCGCGCTGCAGGTCTGGGCCTTCGTGCGCCGCAACAAGGGCAAGAACAAGCCCGAGGTGCCGCAGACCGCCTGATGCCTTGCCCTGCAGGTGGCACACGCGGCCCGGCTTTTGCCGGGCCGTTTGATTTGTGCGGCGGCATCCCTCATGCTTTGGCTTTTCTTCGCCACCCCGCTGCCACCATGCACATTCTCTTTGCTTGTCCCCATCACGATCCTGACGCCTGGGTGCCTCGCCTCGAGGCCGCCATGCCCGGCTGCCGTATTTCGGTATGGAATCCCGACGGCCCGCCGTCCGGCGCGGAGGTCGCGCTGGTGTGGCGTCCGCCCGTCCAGCTCTTCCAGCACGAAACCGGCTTGCAGACGCTCTTCAATCTTGGTGCAGGCGTCGATGCCTTGCTGAAGATGCCGGAGATCCCCGCCCACGTGCGCATCGTGCGCCTTGAAGACGCCGGCATGTCAGTGCAGATGGCCGAATACGCGCTGTATGCGCTGCTGCGCGTCTCGCGCGATTTCGAAGCCTTCGACCAGGCTCAGGCCCGGCAGCATTGGGACACCCGCGAGGGCACCCGGCAGGCCGACTGGCCCGTGGGCGTTCTCGGGCTGGGGCAGGTGGGGGCGCGCGTGGCGCAGACGCTGGCCGAGTTCGGCTATCCCGTGGCCGGCTGGTCACGCTCGCCGCGCGACATTCCCGGTGTCGAATCCTTTGCTGGCGAGGCCGCCTTGCCCGCGTTTCTGGGCCGCACGCGCTTTCTGGTCAACGTGCTGCCGCTGACGCCCGACACTCAGGGCATCCTGAATCGCGAAACGCTGTCGCAGTTGCTGCCTGGCGCGCATCTGGTCAACGTGGGACGCGGCGAGCATCTGGTCGAGGACGATCTGGTGCAGATGCTCGAAGAGGGCGAGATCGCGGGCGCCACGCTCGACGTCTTTCGCACCGAACCGCTGCCCAAGGACCATCCTTTCTGGCACGACCCGCGCGTCCACGTCACGCCGCATATCGCCGCACGCACGCTGCGCGACGAAAGCATCGAACAGATCGCGGGCAAGGTCGCGCGGCTGATGCGCGGCGAATCCATCACCGGCGTGGTGGAGCGCTCGCGCGGCTACTGAGGCGCGGGCGTCACGTCCTTCTCCAGCCGCTGGTACATCGAGGGCAGGCGCTGCGACAGAAAATCCAGCAGCGTCCGCACGGCGGGCATCATGCCCCGCCGTGACGGATAAATGCAGTGCACGATGCCCTCGGGCGACTGCCATTGCGGCAGCACCGGCACCAACTGCCCGCGTCGCAGTTCCTCTTGCGTGGCGATCGACGGCAGCAACGCGATGCCGCGTCCGCGCACGGCCGCTTCCGTCAGCACGATGAAGTCGTTGCATGACAGTTGCGGCTTCAGCTCGATCTGCACCTCTTCGCCCTTGTCATTGCGCAGGGGCCACCGCACTTCGTTTTGCGGATCGCTGAAGCTCAGCGTGACGTGCGAGGCCAGATCCTGCGGCGTATCCGGCGCGCCGTGGCGCTGCAGATATCCCGGACTGGCCACCAGCGTGCCGCGCGCCGTGCCCAGGTGCCGGACAACCAATTCTGCATCCGTGTCGAGCTTCGTGCGCACCCGCAACGCCAGGTCCACGCCCTCGCGGATCAGGTCCACCCGCCGGTTGGTCACCAGCAATTGCACCGATATCGCCGGCCACGCATCCAGGAATTCCGGCAGCAGGGGCGCCAGCACGTCCTGGGCGATCGACACGGGGCAGCTCACGATCACCGGGCCGGTCGGCTCCGCCTGCAATTGCCGCATGGCATCGTCCGCCGCGCGCGCCGACGCGGCCATTTCCCGGCAGTAGTGCAGGTAGCGCTCGCCGGCGGACGTCAGCCGCAGCCGGCGCGTCGTGCGCTGCAAAAGGCGCACGCCCAGGCTTTCTTCCAGATGGGATATACGGCGGGATAGACGGGATTTTGGAATGTCCAGCGCGCGCGCTGCGGCGCTGAAGCCTCCTTGCTCGACGACTTGCGAAAAATAGTAGAGGTCATTGAGATCTTGCATGATTGTTCTATGTTTGGAACGAACAGTTCATCATACCCGTATTTATGTATTCAATCGGTCCCGCTACAGTCTCGCCATGCACAAAGGATCTGCCAACGCCGCCCAAGCGGCAAGGCCCCGCCCGATCATCCTGACGGGTGCGGCGCTGACAGATCCAGACCGTCCGCCCCGGGCGGGCCCACTGGAGATATCTGCAATGAAAACCCTGGTCATCCTTTCCTCGATTCTCGGCGAACGTTCCAACAGCAAGCAATTGGCCGATCATCTGATCGCCCGCGTCAAGGCGTCCAATCCGGCCTCGGCCATCAAGGTCCGCGACATCGGCACGCAACCCATTCCTTACTTCGACGGCAACACCGCTGGCGCCCTGTTCACGCCGGCTGAATCGCGCACCGTCGAACAGCAACGTCTGGTGGAACTGAGCGACTCCCTCGTCGCCGAGCTCATGGAAGCCGACCGCATCGTCTTTGCCGTGCCCGTGTACAACTTCAATCTGCCGGCGCAGTTCAAGTCTTATCTGGATCACCTGGCGCGGGCCGGGGTCACGTTCCGTTATACGCCGGAAGGCGTGCCCGAGGGGCTCGTCAAGGGTAAACAGGTGGTCGTGCTGACGGCGCGCGGCGGTAAGGCGGAAGGCACGCCGTCCGACACGATGACGCCGTACCTGCGCCAGATGCTGGCATTCCTGGGCATGACCGAAGTCACCTTTATTGCCGCGGAAGGCATGGCCATGGGTGAAGTGGCCGCGCTGGAAGGATTGGCCTTGGCCAAGCAGCGCATCGACGCGCTGCTGCCGGCCGCCCGCGAAGCCTCGCTCGCCGCCTGACCTCGCGCGGCGACATCACGAAAAAAGGCGAGCCGGAAGGCTCGCCTTTTCATTGGCCGGAAATTGCCGGCTTGGATGGCACGCTTAGTCGCGCAGGCGCTTGATGAGGCTGGACGTGTCCCAGCGTCCGCCACCCAGTTTCTGGACGTCGCCATAGAACTGATCCACCAGCGCGGTCAGCGGCAGGCGCGCGCCGTTGTTGCGCGCCTCGGCCAGCACCAGGCCCAGATCCTTGCGCATCCAGTCCACCGCGAAACCGAAGTCGAACTTGTCGTCGACCATGGTGCCGCCGCGGTTCTCCATCTGCCAGCTCTGCGCCGCGCCCTTGCTGATGACGTCCAGCACCTGCTTCATGTCCAGATCGGCCGCCTGGCCGAACGCGATGGCTTCGGACAGGCCCTGCACGATACCGGCGATGCAGATCTGGTTGACCATTTTGGCAAGCTGGCCGGCGCCCGGAGGGCCGACCAGTGTGACCGCGCGGCCAAAGCACTGGGCCACGGGCTTGATGGCGTCGAACACCGGCTGCTCGCCGCCGCACATGACCGTCAGCGCGCCATTGACGGCGCCAGCCTGACCGCCCGACACGGGCGCATCAACGAAGTTCAGGCCCAGCTCCTTGGCTTTCGCGTGGAGTTCGCGCGCCACATCGGCCGAAGCCGTCGTGTGGTCGACGAACACGGCGCCCGGCGCCATGCCGGCGAACGCGCCGTCCGGACCCAGCACGACGCTGCGCAGGTCGTCGTCGTTGCCCACGCAGGCAAAGACGATCTGCGCGCCGGCAACGGCTTCGCGCGGGGTGGCCGCGCTATGGCCGCCAAACTCGGCGACCCAGGCCTGCGCCTTGGCGGGGGTCCGGTTGTAGACAGTGACGTCGTGCCCGGCGCGGGCCAGGTGACCGGCCATGGGCAAGCCCATCACGCCCAATCCGAGGAAAGCGACTTTCTGGGCTACGGCTGCGTCGTAGCTCTTGGTACCGATCGTTGCCATGCAATGGACTCCGCTGAATAAGGGTAGGTCTGTTTCAGGACACTAACCTTAACGCAATCAAAAGCCGGCGGCGAGTCCATCTCTGCGGCTGTCGCTGGCGCTGACGTAGCCGTCGACGGCCGGATCACCCAGCCGCCAGATGAATTGCCCCGAACCAAAGTCCATGTAGGGATCGTCCATTCCCTGCAGCACATGGCCGCGCTCGCGCAGTCCTTGCGCGATGGCGGGGGACACCGTCGGCTCCAGGTCCACCTCCAGGCCGCGGTTCCACTTCCAGCGCGGCGCGTCGCACGCGGCCTGCGGCTGCTGGCCATAGTCCAGCATGCGCACCAGCGCCTGCATTTGTCCCTGCGGCTGCATGTTGCCGCCCATGACGCCAAAGCTCATCACCGGTGCGCCATCCCGCATCAGAAAACCCGGAATGATCGTGTGGAACGGCCGCTTGCCGCCCGCGACTACGTTGGCGTGATCGGGATCGGTGCTGAATCCGTGTCCGCGGTTCTGCAGGCTGACGCCCGTGCCCGGCACCACGACGCCGGATCCGAACCCCATGTAGTTCGATTGGATGAAACTGACCATCATGCCGTTGCGGTCAGCGGCGGTCAGGTAGACCGTACCGCCTTGCGGCGCGTGGCCGGTCGCGAAGGTCTGTGCCGTTCGCGGATCGATCAGACGCGCCCGTTCGGCCAGGTAGTCGGCGCGCAGCATCTGCTCCGGCGCGACCCGCATGTGACGCGCATCGGCCACGTGCGCGTAGACATCGGCAAACGCCAGTTTCATCGCTTCGATCAGCAGGTGCTGCGTCTCGGGATGATCGACCGGACGCGCCGCCAGATCGAAGTTCTGCAGGATGCCGAGTGCGATCAGTGCTGCGATGCCCTGGCCGTTGGGTGGAATCTGGTGCAGCGTATGGCCGCGGTACGACTGGCTGATCGGGGTGACCCACTCGGGCGCGTAGTCTGCCAGATCCTTCAACGTCAGGGCCGCGTCGTGCGCCTGCGCGTGCGCCACCAGCTTGTGCGCAGTCTCGCCTTCGTAGAAGTCGCGCCCGCCGGTTGCGGCAATGCGCTTGAGCGTCGCCGCCGCGCCTTGCAGGACGAAGTGTTCGCCGGTGTGCGGGGCACGCCCGCGCGGCAGGAAATGATCGGCAAAGCCAGGCTGCGGTTGCAGCATGTCAGCCTGCGCCGTCCACTTCTGGTGCACCATCGGCGTGATCGCGAAGCCACGCTCGGCGTATTCAATGGCGGGCGCCAGGATGTCGACGAAAGACAGGCGGCCCAACTTTTCGTGCAACGCAGCCCAGCCGGCCACGCAGCCCGGGACGGTCACGCTGTCCCAACCCCGCGCCGGCACCGCGCTCTGATGCTTGCGCCGGAAGTAGTCCACATTCCAGGCGGCGGGCGCCGGTCCGGAAGCGTTAAGCCCATGCAGCTTCGCGCCGGCCCAGATGATGGCAAAGCAATCCGAACCCAAACCGTTGCTGACGGGCTCGACCAGCGCCAGCGTTGCTGCCGCAGCAATCGCCGCATCCACGGCATTGCCGCCTTGCGCCAGAATGCGCAGGCCCGCCTGGGCGGCCAGCGGTTGGGAGGTGGCGACAACATTGCGGGCAAAGACGGGCGTGCGGGTACTCGGATACGGATTCTTCCAGTCGAAATTCATGTCGAATCATCGCGTGGGGTAAACCCGTAGCTTAACGTAGATGAAATCGGCCAGGTACGATTTGTTGCTGTAGGTAATTTTCAGTAGTCATCAGCCGGATGGCGCAGGGCGCGCCCAAAGAAAAACCCCGGGGCAGGCCCGGGGTTTTGAAGGACAGCGCCGCGGCAGGGCGGCGGCTGAGCTTTACTCTTCTTCGACGAAGGTTTCTTCGCGCTTCTTGCGGATGGCCGGCAGGGCCACCAGGATCACCAGGAACACGGCGACGGCCAGCAGGGAAGCCGACAGCGGACGCGTCACGAAGGTGGTGAAGTCGCCGCGGGACAGCAGCAGGGCACGGCGGAAGTTCTCTTCCATCATGGGACCCAGCACCAGGCCCAGCAGCAGCGGAGCGCCTTCGCACTTCAGCTTCGACCACACATATCCGATGACGCCGAACATGGCCGTCGTGAAGATGTCGAACGGGTTGTAGTTAAGTGAATACACACCGATCGTGCAGAACACCAGGATCGCCGGGAACAGGATGCGGTAGGGCACCTTCAGCAGCTTGACCCACAGGCCGATCAGCGGCAGGTTCAGCACCACCAGCATCAGGTTGCCGATCCACATCGAAGCGATCAGGCCCCAGAACAGCTCCGGGTGGCTCGTCATGACTTGCGGGCCGGGCTGGATGTTGTGAATCGTCATGGCGCCCACCATCAGCGCCATCACGGCGTTGCCGGGGATACCAAGCGTCAGCAGCGGAATGAACGAGGTCTGGGCTGCGGCATTGTTCGCCGATTCCGGGCCTGCCAGGCCGGCCGGGTGGCCCTTGCCGAAGCGTTCCGGATTCTTCGAGATCTTCTTTTCCAGCGTGTAGGAAGCGAACGAGGACAGCACCGCGCCACCGCCCGGCAGAATACCCAGGGCCGAACCCAGGGCCGTGCCACGCAGCACGGCGGGAGCGGCTTCCTTGAATTCCTGCTTGTTGGGATACAGCGTGCCGATCTTGTCGGTGATGTCGACGCGGTTTTCCTTCTGCTCCAGGTTGGTCATGATTTCGGCAAAGCCGAACACGCCCATGGCCACGATGGCGAAGTCGATACCGTCTTGCAGTTCCGGCACGCCGAAGTCGAAGCGGGCAACGCCCGAGTTGACGTCGGTACCGACCATGCCGAGCAGCAGGCCCAGGATGATCATCGCGATTGCCTTGGGCAGCGAACCCGAGGCCAGCACCACGGCGCCAACCAGGCCCAGGCACATCAGCGAGAAGTATTCGGCGGGGCCGAACTTGAACGCGACTTCAGCCAGCGGGGGCGCAAAGGCAGCCAGCAGCAGCGTGGCAACGCAACCGGCGAAGAACGAACCCAGCGCGGCAATTGCCAGCGCGGCGCCCGCCCGGCCGTTGCGGGCCATCTGGTGACCGTCCAGCACGGTCACCACCGCGGACGTTTCTCCTGGCAATGCCACAAGAATGGCTGTCGTGGAGCCGCCGTACTGGGCGCCGTAGTAAATACCCGCCAGCATGATCAGGCCGGCCACCGGGGGCAGCACGTACGTGATCGGCAGCAGCATTGCGATGGTCGGGACGGGGCCGATGCCCGGCAGCACGCCGATCAGCGTCCCCAGGATGCAGCCCAGCAGTGCGTACAGCAGGTTCTCGGGCGTGAACGCCACCGAGAAACCCATCATCAGGTTGTCAAACAATTCCATGACCGGTTGCTCCTTAGTTCATGCCCAGAAACGACGGCCACAGCGGGAAAATCAGCCCCAGCCCCTTGATGAATGCCAGGTACGTGAAGACCACCAGGAAGATGCCGTTGGCGATGGCGACCTTCAGGTTGAATTCATGGCTGGCAAGGCTGCTGACGATCACCAGCACGAACACCGAGATGTACACGCCCAGCAGCTTCAGGATCAGACCGTACAGAACGACGGAGCCCACCACCAGGAAGACGATGCGCCAGTCGAACTTGTCGACGTGAGTTTCATGGGCTTTCTTGGACAGCGAGCCAAGCAGCACGATGGCGCCGAGCAATGCAAGAACAATGCCTAGCCAGAAAGGAAAGTACCCTGGGCCCATTCGGGCAGCAGTACCCATTTGGTAGCTGCTGGCCTGCCAGGCGAATCCCAGTCCAAGGGCGATGAACATCACCCCCGACCAGAAGTCCTGTCGATTGCGTAGCTGCATGATTGGTTGGCTCCTGTTTACAGCATGTAGATAAAAGAGGTTTGTAGCCGGAGAGTCGCTCGCCGAAAGGCGAGTGACAGGCACAAAAAAGGCACTTCGGGGTGCCATTAATTATTCTGAAAGCGACGTCGTGGTTTCTTGAAAGGCCGAATGGTAATGGACGCCTGCCACGCTGCAAACCCTGTAAGGTCGGTGAAAGCCTGGGGTTTTCCCTAAAATTGGGGAACTCCCGATCCCCGTTTGTAACGCGGCCGGAAGTTTGAGGGCTTTTTGAAAGCTAAGTGAAAGTTTATAGAAAGAATCGCGAAAGCCGGATCAGCCGGATGCGGCAATTTCGACGGAGGGGGACTTTTCTTGGCAGGCAGGAGCCGGTAACCTTCGCGCGCCGAATCCCAACCGTATTTCCTACTGAATATTGCCGGGTTTCTCACCTTGCGTGAAGAGGCCCGGTCCAACCCAGGATGGTTTACGATAGCGCCCATGCTGCAAGATCTAGACCAACTCGCCGCCCGAATCGGGCAACTGGTGCAACGCACCCGCCAACTCCACGCCGAGCGTGACGCGTTGCGTCTTCGCCTGAACGACTTCGAAGCCGAACAGCGCGTGCTCAAGCAGCGCGCTGCTGACCGCGAGGCCGAGGTCGTCACGCTGCAAAGCAAGCTTCAAGATAACGACGGTGCCGTCTCGGCCCTGCTCGAAGAAGCCAAGCGGTCGGAAGCCGCGCTGCGCGAACAACTGGCTCGCGAAACCGCCGAGCGCCACGCGCTCGAGTCGCGCTTCGCCGCTCGCGAAAGCGAACTGCAGGGTAGCCTGCAATCGCGCGATACAGAACTACAGCGTTTGCGTGTGGCTGCCGCGTCGGCCCGCGAGCGCATCGACGCCGTCCTGGCCCGCTTGCCGGGTGCGCCGTCCGGAGAGCAACACTAATGGAACGTGTAGACGTATCGATCCTCGGCCGTGAGTATTCACTTGCATGCTCCGTCGAAGAAAAGCCCACGCTGCTGGCCGCGGTCCGCCATGTCGATCAGCTCATGCTGCGCATCCAGGGCACGGGCAAGGTGTCCAGCAATGAACGCATCGCAGTGATGGCCGCATTGCAGATCGCCGGCGAGCTGCTCGCAATGAAAGCGCCTGACGGTCCGCTTGGCGGTTTGGCGGTCGGCGACTTCAAGAGTAGAATTGAGGACATGAACGCAGTACTCGATGACGCCTTGTCGGGTCAGGAAAAACTGCTTTAACGTTCATACGCTGCATTCAAGATTTTCAAGTTTGTCCCTGCCGTGTTCGTGACTAGGCCATACATTCTCTGAACCTATGTCTTTTTGGCATATTGGTTGCGGGAGTGCAGAGCTGGAGTGATTGTCTCTCGCAGACGAACCCGATGCTCTTCGGAACGCGACCACCTTGAACCTCAGGGTTCGAGATGCCGGCCTTGACGGCACAGGCGGGGCATCTATCCCAGCGGACCTGCCATAGCGCAGGTCCGCGTCGGGTGCCTCTCGGCAAATCCCCTTCGTCCTCCCACATAGGACCAGTCCATGTTCAAACCCCCCGTTTTTTCGCTCACCAAGCTTGGTGCGGCGTGCGCAGCCGTGGCCGCCATTGCTGTGGCTCAACCCGTTTTCGCGCAAGCCCAGGCACCCGCAGCGACGACCGCCGCCGAGCCGGCCGAGAACCGTTCGCCGGAACTGACCTTGCAGGCGATGGCGTCTTCCGAGGTCAAGCAGGACACCGTCCGCATCGCCCTGTCGGCTGAAGTCGAAGCGCCGGATCAGCCGGCCGCCGGCCAGAAGCTGACTGCCGCGCTCGAAGACGCGGTCAAGCGCGCTCGCGACACCAAGGACGTGGAAGTGCGCACCAGCAACTTCAATGTCTGGCCCAACATGAACACCAAGGGAAAGATCGCGTCGTGGCGCGGCCAGGGCGAGATCGTGCTCGAATCGAAGGACTTCGCGGCGGCCGCTGCGCTGGCTGCCAAGCTTTCCGACAAGACAGCCATTTCCAACATCAGCTTCTCGCTGTCGAATGCTGCGCGTGAAGCCGAAGAGCGCAAGCTTCTGAAAGAAGCGGCGCAGGCGTTCAAGGACCGGGCATTGGCTGCGGCCAACGCGTTCGGTTTCTCCGGCTACCGCCTGTCCAAGCTCGAACTCGGCGGCTCCGGCGCTCCCGCGCCGATGCCGCGCATGATGGGCGCGGCCATGGCGAAAGGCGGTTCCTTCAGCAGCGCCGACGTCAGCGTTCCCCTCGAAGCAGGGAACGTGACGGTCAGCGTCGCCGTCAACGGGACGATCGTTTTGCAGTAAGACTGAACATGATGGCGCCCAGGGCGACCATCGGCAGGGACAGCCACTGTCCCATGCTCAATCCACCCGCGAGCAGGCCCAGAAAGTTGTCCGGCTCGCGGGTGAATTCCACCAGGAAGCGGAACGTTCCATAGCCCATCAGGAACAATCCGCTCACCTGTCCCAGCGGGCGCGGCTTGCTCGAAAACCACCACAGCAGCGCAAACAGCACGATGCCTTCAAGGCCCAGCTCATAGAGCTGCGAGGGATGGCGCGGCAATCCGTCGCCGCTGTCGGGAAACACCATCGCCCACGGCACGTCGGTGGGACGGCCCCACAGTTCGCCATTGATGAAGTTGCCCAGCCGGCCAAAGCCCAGGCCCAGCGGGATCAACGGCGCGATGAAATCGCTGATTGCAAAGAACGGCAGGCCTTTCTTGCGTGCAAACAGCAGCATCACCAGAATCACGCCGATCAGGCCGCCGTGGAAGGACATGCCGCCCTGCCACAGGTACAGCACCTCAAGCGGATGCGACAGGTAGTAGCCCGGCTTGTAGAACAGCACATATCCCAGCCGGCCACCCAGCACCACGCCCAGTACGCTATAGAAGATCAGGTCTTCCAGGTCCCGCACGTTCAGCGACGTGGTGTGCCCGCTTTTGATGCGGTGCCGGCCTAGCAAATACACGAGCGCGAAGCCCGCCAGGTACATCAGCCCATACCAATGAATGGCGAGCGGCCCGATCTGCAGGGCGATGGGGTCGATTTTTGGATATTCCAGCATGTTCTGCCCGACACAATAAAGTTGAATGATAATAACCGGCGAGCACTGAAGATTCGCATGCCAAGCGAGCCAGCTTCCCCGGGTGCGTTCGCCATGTCCGCGCCCCGACGGCCGACAGGAGACACTGACCATGCCGCACAACGAACGTTCCCGCCACATCACCGAAGGCGTCGCGCGCGCACCCAACCGCGCCATGTACTACGCGCTGGGCTACAAAGAAGCTGATTTTCAGAACCCCATGATCGGCGTGGCCAACGGCCATTCAACGATCACGCCCTGTAATAGCGGCCTGCAACGGCTGGCCGATGCCGCCATCGACGCGATCCGCGCGTCACGCGCCAATCCGCAAGTGTTCGGCACGCCCACCATCTCCGATGGCATGTCCATGGGCACCGAAGGCATGAAGTATTCGCTGGTGTCGCGCGAGGTCATCGCCGACTGCATCGAAACCGCCGCGCAGGGCCAGTGGATGGACGGCGTCGTCGTCATCGGCGGATGCGACAAGAACATGCCCGGCGGCATGATCGCGCTGGCACGCACCAACGTGCCGGGCATCTATGTCTACGGCGGCACCATCAAGCCGGGCCGCTATAAGGGCAACGACCTCACCATCGTGTCCGTCTTCGAAGCCGTCGGCGAATACACCATGGGCCGCATGCCCGAAGAAGATTTCAAACAGATCGAGAAATGCGCGATTCCCGGCTCGGGTTCCTGCGGCGGCATGTACACCGCCAATACGATGAGCTCCGCCTTCGAAGCCATGGGCATGAGCCTGCCGTATTCCAGCACCATGGCCAACGAAGACGAGGAAAAGGTCACGTCGTCCGCCGAGTCCGCGCGAGTGCTGGTCGACGCGGTCAAGCGCAACCTGCGCCCGCGCGACATCATCACGCGCGAAGCCATCGAGAACGCGGTGTCCGTCATCATGGCCACGGGCGGCTCCACCAACGCGGTGCTGCATTTCCTGGCCATCGCGCACGCCGCCGAAGTGCCGTGGTCCATCGACGACTTCGAACGCATCCGCCGGCGCGTGCCCGTGCTCTGCGACCTGAAGCCGTCCGGCAAGTACGTGGCCACCGATCTGCATCGCGCAGGCGGCATTCCGCAAGTCATGAAGCTCCTGCTCAACGCGGGCCTGCTGCATGGCGATTGCATCACCATCACGGGCAAGACCATCGCGGAAACGCTGGCTGACGTACCCGACGCACCGCGCGCGGACCAGGACGTCATCCTGCCCATTGATCGCGCGCTCTATCCGCAGGGGCACCTTGCCATCCTGAAGGGAAATCTCTCGCCCGAAGGCTGCGTCGCCAAGATCACCGGCCTGAAAAACCCGGTCATCACTGGCCCCGCGCGCGTGTTCGATTCCGAAGACGATGCAATGACCGCCATCATCGCCCAGCAGATTCGCGACGGCGACGTCGTCGTCATCCGCTACGAAGGCCCCAAGGGCGGCCCGGGCATGCGCGAGATGCTTGCGCCCACGTCCGCGCTGGTGGGGCAAGGGCTGGGCGAAACCGTGGGGCTCATCACCGATGGGCGTTTTTCCGGCGGCACCTGGGGCATGGTGGTGGGACACGTCGCGCCGGAAGCGTATGTGGGCGGTCCCATCGCCCTCATTCAGGAAGGCGATTCGGTTACCATCGATGCCCACAAGCTGCTGCTGCAGCTCAACATCAGCGACGAAGAGATGGCGGCTCGTCGCCAGGCCTGGGTCCAGCCCAAGCCGCGCTATACACGCGGTGTGCTTGCCAAGTTCGGCAAGCTCGCCAGCACCGCCAGCCGTGGGGCAGTAACCGATGCGTTTGAAGATTAGTCTGTTGTTGGCCGCGGCCGGCGCCCTGGGCGCTGGCGCGGTGCATGCGCAAACCACTGGCCTGGATCTGGCCAAGAGCAAGGCCTGCATGGCCTGTCATCAGGTGGAAGCCAAACGGGTCGGGCCGCCCTTAAAGAGCGTGGCGGAACGATACGCAGGGCAGGGCGACGCCATGGTGGATTACCTGGCAGGCAAGATCCGCGGCGGCGGCCGCGGCGCCTGGGGCGCGGTGCCCATGCCCGCCCAAACCCACGTCACGCCCGAAGACGCCCGCGCCTTGTCCGAATGGATCTTGTCGCTGGCACCGGCAAAGCAGTAGCCTTATTCTCATGCCCCGGCACCCAAGCCGGGGGCGCCGGCCGCGCGCAGCGGCCGTCTACAGCAAAGGAATCGTCATGGCAGAACAACCATCACCGGGCAATGAGGTCGCCATTCTTGGCGGCGGTTGCTTCTGGTGCGTCGAAGCAGTGTTTGCCGAGCTGCGTGGGGTCAAGAGCGTCTTGCCGGGCTACAGCGGCGGACACGTCGACAATCCCAGCTACGAGCAGGTCTGCGGCAAGGACACCGGCCACATCGAAGTCGCGCGCATCGAATTCGACCCGGCCGAACTCTCGTTCAGCGACCTGCTGCGCGTCTTTTTCGCCACCCACGATCCCACCACCCCGGGGCGGCAGGGCAACGACATCGGCCCGCAGTACGAATCCGCCATCTTCTGGCAGAACGAATCGCAGCGCGAGCAGGCCGAGGCCGTCATCGCCGAGGTCGAGGCGCAAAAAGTCTACGATGCGCCCATCGTGACCAAGCTGCTGGCGCCGGCGCATTTCTGGCAGGCCGAGGACTATCACAGCAACTATTTCGCCCTGCATCCCGAGCAAGGCTATTGCCAGTTTGTGATCGCACCCAAGGTTGCCAAATTCCGCAAGCAATTCCAGGATCGCTTGGTGCGCTGAGCCGCGGCAATCGTTCCGCGCGACTGAAGGCCCCGTTCGGCGAACTGCGTTGCGCCGATTGAGCGCCCAAAGAAAAACCCCGCTTCGCAGCGGGGTTTGAACAAGCGATGTAGACGCACGCGCCTGGCGCCTGTCTTCAAGCCTTATTCCACGGTCTTCACAACGCCGCGTCGCATCTGGTCCAGCTCGATGGATTCGAACAGGGCCTTGAAGTTGCCCTCACCAAAGCCGTCGTTGCCCTTGCGCTGGATGATCTCAAAGAAGATCGGACCGATCTGGTTTTCGGTGAAGATCTGCAGCAGCAGTCCGCCGTCCGGCGCGCCATCCAGCAGGATGCGGTTCTTCTGGAGGCGATCCACGTCTTCGCCGTGGTTCGGCATGCGGCGATCAAGCAGTTCGTAATAGGTCTCCGGTGTGTCCAGAAACACGACGCCCGTCTGGCGAAGCGCTTCCACCGTCGCATAGATGTCATCGGTCGCCATGGCGATGTGCTGGATGCCTTCGCCGCGGTAGAGATCCAGGTACTCCTGAATCTGGCCTTTCTCTTCGGTGCCTTCCTCGTTGATGGGAATGCGGATATTGCCGCAGGGCGACGTCATCGCCTTGGACTTCACGCCTGTCACCTTGCCTTCGATGTCGAAGTAGCGCACTTCACGGAAGTTGAACAGGCGCTCGTAGAACTCCGACCACTCGGCCATGCGGCCCTTATGCACGTTATGTGTCAGGTGGTCCACCAGCGTCAGGCCCGCGCCGCGCCAGTTCACATCGGTCTGCGCGTTGGCTGGATCCAGCGGAATGAAGTCCACGTCATAGATGCTGATGTCGCCGATGCCGCCGTGGCCTTCCTTGCCGGCCCAGCGGTCCACCAGATAGATCAGCGAATCGCCAATGCCCTTGATGGCAGGAATGTTCAGTTCCATCGGGCCGCTATGGGAGTCAAAGCCCCACGCACCCAGTTCCAGCGCGCGCTTGTAGGCGGCGTTGGCGTCCTGCACGCGAAAGCCAATCGCACAGATCGACGGACCATGCAGGCGAGCAAAGCGCTGGGCAAAGGAATCGGGTTCGGCGTTGATCAGGAAATTCACGCCACCTTGGCGGTACAGGGTCACGTCCTTGTGACGATGCTTGGCAATGGCTTTGAAGCCCAGCAGCTCAAACACCTTGCGCAGCGCGGCGGGGTCCGGCGCGGCATATTCAATGAACTCGAACCCGGCGGTGCCCATCGGGTTGTCCCAGGGTTGGAAAGCGCTGCTCATAAGTCTGCTCCCTTGCATGTTTTGTGAGGACGACTTGTTCTTCAAGTCTAGACGCAGATTGTAGGCACGAAGGACGGGCAGACAATTGCAAACATGGCGCGAAACCTGGCGACTTGAGCAATAATATTGCTCGTTATTGAAACTAAGGGGTTGAAAATGTCTGGAATTGAGCTTGATAGGACAGATCTAAGGATTCTGGCTGAGCTTCAACGTGACGGACGCCTCAGCAACCAGGAACTGGCCGACCGCGTCTCCCTGTCCCCCAGTCCCTGCTTACGCCGGGTCCGCCGCCTGGAAGAGCAGGGCTTCATCAAGAAATACGTAGCGCTCATTGACGCCGCCAAGGTAGGGCTCGGGCTGCTCGCGTACGTGAACATCCGCTTGAACAAGCACAGCGGGTCCAGTCATGCACCCATGAGCGACTTCGCACGCGACGTCCAGCTCTGGCCCGAAGTCGTCGAGTGCTACGCCATGTCCGGCGACATGGACTATCTGCTTCGCATCCAGGTAGCAGACCTGGCCCACTTCTCTCGCTTTGCCATGGACACCCTCATGCGCCACCCTGCGGTCGTGGACATGCGCTCCTTCTTCGCGCTCCAGCAGATCAAGGAAACGACGGAACTCCGTATATAGCAATAGCAGGCCACTACATATAGAGAGCGCTGGCCCTAGCTCTTGCTCCACCTATATATAGAGAGGGGGCGGGGCTAAGCGGGCTAGAACGCGCTCCGTCCCTATAAAGAATCACATTTCTGCAAAATGGGTGTCATGCTGACCGCACACGCAGAATTTCTGTGCTATAGTCTCGCTCCTTCGCAGTTCAAACAGTTTTGAGCAGCGAAACCAAGCAGGTGCAACAGGTCAGCGAGCTTCGCCGGCCTGCCGCAAAGGCAGTCAGAAATGAAGCCAAGCGGTTATTGCAAAGATCTGAGCAAATTAGGCAGAGGCCAGTTGCAAGATCTGCAAAAATTGTGCTATAGTCTTGGGCTTGGCTGGTGATGATGAATCAGGGTTTACCCGAATCGAAATTTCAGCCGCCTGTGCAGTAACCAGCCTCCGAGTTTCTCGGAGCCGCTTGAAAGCTAAGCGGGGTTGCAAGATGCGGTGCAAATTAGGCAAAAGCCGGTTGCGCAATCTGCAAAAGCTGTGTTATAGTAGAGGGCTTGGCGGTTGCCGAAAAATTAGGGTTTACCCTGACGTTTCGATAGTCGCTAAGCGCTGGGAAATCAGCGCTGCGATTTGAAGTTTGCAGTACAGAATTAGCAAGACCGCTCTTTAACAATTAAACAACCGATAAGTGTGGGCGCTTGATGCGRGTGCAGCGATTGGGTTTCGGCCTRRTCGCAAGCACAAGAAATCAAGTGCTCACTAGAAGTGAAGTACCTTAGACGTCAAGTTTAAGAACATACCTCAC
>NZ_LMGO01000001.1:2202663-2862663 GCF_001427425.1 Achromobacter sp. Root565 | reverse complement strand
AGAAGGTTTTGGGTCTGTAGCTCAGTCGGTTAGAGCACCGTCTTGATAAGGCGGGGGTCGTTGGTTCGAATCCAACCAGACCCACCARGTATTTCGCGTCAAGCGGGATATGGGGGTGTAGCTCAGCTGGGAGAGCGCCTGCTTTGCAAGCAGGATGTCATCGGTTCGATCCCGTTCACCTCCACCATTGATTCTCATTRATCGCCGGTGGCGATGTAGAGGCCAACTCATAGTGTCGTGGCTCACGATGTTATGAGTTGGGTTTTACYCAACAGCTATATTTGTTCTTTAACAATCTGGAAGAAGCACAACGAAAATGTGTTCATCRAGTAATCAGCGYTGCTGATGARGATGGGCACGGGTTGTGATTGCATTATTTTTGTTCCAAGTTCTCAAGACTGRGGTGCAAGCCTCAGACTGCTTTGAAACTTATGAACGGCACAAACGCTAATACTCAGGTCCTATAGCCTACAGCGTTATAGGATCAAGCGACTAAGTGCATATGGTGGATGCCTTGGCGATCACAGGCGATGAAGGACGTAGTAGCCTGCGAAAAGCTGCGGGGAGCTGGCAAACAAGCTTTGATCCGCAGATATCCGAATGGGGAAACCCACTGCAGCAATGCAGTATCCCTAGCTGAATACATAGGCTAGTGGAAGCGAACCGGGTGAACTGAAACATCTCAGTAGCTCGAGGAAAAGAAATCAACCGAGATTCCGAAAGTAGTGGCGAGCGAAATCGGATGAGCCTTTACGTTTTAGCRCGCAGGATAGTCGAACGGAATGGAAAGTCCGGCCGTAGCAGGTGATAGCCCTGTAGACGAAATTCTGTGTGTGGAACTAAGCGTAAGACAAGTAGGGCGGGACACGTGAAATCCTGTTTGAAGATGGGGGGACCATCCTCCAAGGCTAAATACTCGTGATCGACCGATAGTGAACCAGTACCGTGAGGGAAAGGCGAAAAGAACCCCGGAAGGGGAGTGAAATAGATCCTGAAACCGTATGCATACAAACAGTAGGAGCCTCCTTGTGGGGTGACTGCGTACCTTTTGTATAATGGGTCAGCGACTTACATTCAGTGGCAAGGTTAACCGAATAGGGAAGCCGTAGCGAAAGCGAGTCCGAATAGGGCGATTYAGTCGCTGGGTGTAGACCCGAAACCAGATGATCTATCCATGGCCAGGTTGAAGGCACGGTAACACGTGCTGGAGGACCGAACCCACTAATGTTGAAAAATTAGGGGATGAGCTGTGGATAGGGGTGAAAGGCTAAACAAATCTGGAAATAGCTGGTTCTCTCCGAAAACTATTTAGGTAGTGCCTCAAGTATTACTGCGGGGGGTAGAGCACTGTTATAGCTAGGGGGTCATGGCGACTTACCAAACTATGGCAAACTCCGAATACCCGCAAGTACAGCTTGGGAGACAGAGCACCGGGTGCTAACGTCCGGACTCAAGAGGGAAACAACCCAGACCGCCAGCTAAGGTCCCAAATTATCGCTAAGTGGGAAACGAAGTGGGAAGGCATAGACAGTCAGGAGGTTGGCTTAGAAGCAGCCATCCTTTAAAGAAAGCGTAATAGCTCACTGATCGAGTCGTCCTGCGCGGAAGATGTAACGGGGCTAAGCGATAAACCGAAGCTGCGGGTGTGCACTTTTAGTGCACGCGGTAGGAGAGCGTTCTGTAAGCCTGCGAAGGTGGCTTGTAAAGGCTGCTGGAGGTATCAGAAGTGCGAATGCTGACATGAGTAGCGATAAAGGGGGTGAAAAGCCCCCTCGCCGTAAGTCCAAGGTTTCCTGCGCAACGTTCATCGGCGCAGGGTGAGTCGGCCCCTAAGGCGAGGCAGAGATGCGTAGCTGATGGGAAGCTGGTTAATATTCCAGCACCGTCGTACAGTGCGATGGGGGGACGGATCGCGGAAGATCATCAGGGTGTTGGATGTCCCTGTTGCTGYATCGAAGATGGCGCTTAGGCAAATCCGGGCGCGTAAATCAAGGGTRTGGCACGAGCGAGCATTGCTTGCGAAGTGATTGGAAGTGGTTCCAAGAAAAGCCTCTAAGCTTCAGCTGTACGAGACCGTACCGCAAACCGACACAGGTGGACGGGATGAATATTCCAAGGCGCTTGAGAGAACTCAGGAGAAGGAACTCGGCAAATTGATACCGTAACTTCGGGAGAAGGTATACCCCGGTAGTGTGAAGCGCCTGCGCGCTTAGCATGATGGGGTCGCAGAGAATCGGTGGCTGCGACTGTTTATTAAAAACACAGCACTCTGCAAAGACGAAAGTCGACGTATAGGGTGTGACGCCTGCCCGGTGCCGGAAGGTTAAGTGATGGGGTGCAAGCTCTTGATCGAAGCCCCGGTAAACGGCGGCCGTAACTATAACGGTCCTAAGGTAGCGAAATTCCTTGTCGGGTAAGTTCCGACCTGCACGAATGGCGTAACGATGGCCACACTGTCTCCTCCTGAGACTCAGCGAAGTTGAAGTGTTTGTGATGATGCAATCTACCCGCGGCTAGACGGAAAGACCCCATGAACCTTTACTGTAGCTTTGCATTGGACTGTGAACCGGCCTGTGTAGGATAGGTGGGAGGCTTTGAAGCGTGGTCGCTAGATCACGTGGAGCCATCCTTGAAATACCACCCTGGTTTGTTTGCGGTTCTAACCTTGGTCCGTTATCCGGATCGGGGACAGTGCATGGTGGGCAGTTTGACTGGGGCGGTCTCCTCCCAAAGTGTAACGGAGGAGTTCGAAGGTACGCTAGGTACGGTCGGAAATCGTGCTGATAGTGCAATGGCATAAGCGTGCTTGACTGTGAGACTGACAAGTCGAACAGGTGCGAAAGCAGGACATAGTGATCCGGTGGTTCTGAATGGAAGGGCCATCGCTCAACGGATAAAAGGTACTCTGGGGATAACAGGCTGATACCGCCCAAGAGTTCATATCGACGGCGGTGTTTGGCACCTCGATGTCGGCTCATCTCATCCTGGGGCTGTAGCCGGTCCCAAGGGTATGGCTGTTCGCCATTTAAAGAGGTACGTGAGCTGGGTTTAAAACGTCGTGAGACAGTTTGGTCCCTATCTGCCGTGGGCGTTGGATACTTGACGGAGCCTGCTCCTAGTACGAGAGGACCGGAGTGGACGTACCTCTGGTGTACCGGTTGTCATGCCAATGGCATTGCCGGGTAGCTAAGTACGGAAGAGATAACCGCTGAAGGCATCTAAGCGGGAAACTCGTCTGAAGATTAGGTATCCCGGGGACTTGATCCCCCTGAAGGGTCGTTCGAGACCAGGACGTTGATAGGTCGGGTGTGGAAGCGCAGTAATGCGTTAAGCTAACCGATACTAATTGCCCGTGAGGCTTGATCCTATAACACTGATGGTTATTGACCTGGTGRTATAGCGTTCCAAGTGTCGTTCAATACAAAATACTGGCTGCACCGTCAGCAGCCAGCCAACACAATTACACCCACTGTGCGYCGATCATCGAGCTCCAGGCTCTGATCGCCACACGTTGCGCTTCTTCCAAGATTGGAGCAGTTGCCTAACCGCARCCGCTCAACCAGTTACGCCTGACGACCATAGCAAGGTGGTACCACTCCTTCCCATCCCGAACAGGACAGTGAAACGCCTTCGCGCCGATGATAGTGGACGGACGTCTGTGAAAGTAGGTCATCGTCAGGCTTTTATTGCTCAAAACCCCGCAGGTATCCCCTGCGGGGTTTTGTCTTTGTGGCGGTGCGCACAAGCYGATACCGTCTGGATATCGTTCGAATAAAGAAACCCCTCGCGGCTGGCGCCGCGAGGGGTTTTTGTGTTTGGGTTCGATACTGTCGAGATTAGGGAAGCTGGCGGCGCAGTGCTTTGAAAAATAGCTCGGATTGCAGGCGTTCACTTTGGATCTGGGCGGCGACCTTGGCGGCGATGTCTGCGTTGACGGGTTCAAGCGGACGTCCGGTGGACTGCGCGAGAACTTGCGCGGTACAGGCGCGTTCGAGGAAGAAGAGATCGTCGTAGGCGTAATCGACGCGTTCGCCGCACACGACGACGCCGTGATTGCCGAGGAAGACGATGTCGGCACCCTGCATGGCGTGGGCGATGCGTTCGCCTTCTGTGACGTCCAGCGCCAGTCCGTTGTATTCGGCGTCGATGGCGAGGCGTCCATGGAAGCGCATCGCGTTTTGCGAAAGGGTGGTGTCCAGGCCGCGGTCCGAGGTGAGCGTGAGGGCAGTGGCATAGGGCATGTGGGTGTGCAGCACACAGGCCTTGCCCGCGATCCGGTGGATCGCGGCGTGGATGAACATGGCTGTCGGTTCGACGTCGTGGCGGCCTGCGAGTTTGTTGCCATGCGCGTCGACGAGGACGATGTCGTCCGCCTGGACCTCGTTCCACATCAAGCCGCGAGGATTCAGGAGGAAATGATCGGGATCGCCGGGCAACGCCACGCTGAAGTGATTGCAGACGCCTTCACCCAGGTCATGCGCTGCGGCCGCACGGAGTGCCAGCGCCAAGTCGGTGCGCAGTGCGGTGACGGAATCGGCATGGAAGAGTGCGTCGGCAAAACCGGGTTCGTGGTTCATGGCAACCTTCAATAATAGATGGATGGGGATCAGAGCCAGCCGGCGTCGCGAAACAGGTCCGGCACGCGATCCAGAGTTGCTACGGTAGCGTCAGGGCGGTAGTCAGGCAAGGGCTTGCGGCCGGTGCCGCGGTCGATCCAGACGCATCGGAAGCCGATGTCGCGTGCCGCGACGAGGTCCAGGTGCGGACTGGCGCAGATGTGCACGACATCTGCGGGCGTGATGCCCAGGTTTTGATGGGCGTGGGCAAAGATGGTGCGTGAGGGTTTGTAGGCGCCCGCCTGTTCAGCCGTGATGACGCGATCGATATGGCCGCCTAATTGGGCGATGTTGCCGGCGATGATGTCGTCGTCCGTGTTGGAAATGATGCACAGGCGGAAGCCGGCTTGCTTGAGCTTGCCGAGCGTGTCCACGACTTCGGGAAACGGCGGCATGCGGGAGATGCTGCTTGTAAGCGTCTCTGCATCTTCGGGACGGTATGGAAGGCCAAAATGGGCCATCGTCAGCCGCAACGATTCGCGGGTTACCGACGCGAAGTTTTGGTAGGGCGGCGTGCGCTCGAGGTGGTGTTCGTGTTCGTCGTATTCATGCAGAAACTGCGCGGCGGTCGGCCGCAGCGCGGAGCCGGGATAGGCCTCGAGGATCTTTTTCACTGCGGCTTGCAGGCCTTCGTCCCATTGGATGAGGGTGCCGTAGCAGTCAAAGGTGAGCCATTGGGGTCGAGTTTGGTTGAGAGGCATGTCGGTACCTTGGGCAAGGGTGGAAGCCACAGCGTAAGGTTCGTCCAGAGCAGTTGTAAAATTAATAAAACGTGCTTGGTCAGTCGATATATAAATAAGCTTGTCATGCATCAGAGGATGTGTGGGCGAAAGCGGATGCGATCCGGTGGAAACGGACGGACACGGCACGGGAACGGCAACGCGCAGACGCGCAATATGGCCGGCCTGGATCAATAACAACGAGTCGAAGCGAATGCTTGATCTTGAACTATTGAAGACGCTGGTTTGCGTGGTGGATGAAGGCAGCTTCACCCGTGCCGCCAGTCGGGTGCATCGCACACAATCGACTGTCAGCCAGCAGGTGCGCAAGCTTGAGCAAAGCGTGGGCAAGACGTTGCTGCTTCGCGATCGCGCCAGCGGCAATGTGGCGGCGACCGAGGATGGCGAGTTGATGTTGGTCTATGCGCGGCGCTTGCTGGCGATCGCTGGCGAGGCGGAGCATGTGTTGGCCGCGCCGCGGACCGCGCGGGTGATACGGCTGGGCGTGCCAGAGGATTTTGATGTTTCTCGGTTGACGGTGCTGTTGGCGGAATTTGCCGCGCGCCATGCTGAGGTGCGGTTGGAAACGCTTAGCGGGATGAGCACGGATCTTCGTGCTGGGCTGGCGTCGGGCGAGCTGGAGTTGGCGCTGGTCAAGCGGGAGCCTGGCGATGGTCCGTGCATTGCGGCCTGGCCGGAACGGCTGGTGTGGGTAGGCGGCCAACAGCGCAATGAGCGGGCGGCGGTGGTGCCGCTGGTTCTTTTTCCGCAGGGATGTGTGTATCGCAAGCGGATGATCTATGCGCTGGAAAGCGCGGGGCGGCCGTGGCATATCGCATACCACAGCCACAGTTTGGCCGGCGTGCAGGCGGCGGTCGCTGCGGGCTTGGGGATCAGTCTGTTGCCGGCCTCGGCGCGCCTGGAGACGCACGTCGAACTGGCCGCCGCAGACGGGTTTGCCGATGTGCCGCCGACTGAGCTGGCGATCGTGGGCGACGCGCGCGGGCTTGGCGCCGTTGGGATCGATCTGCTGGACGCGCTGAAGCAGGCCATTGGCGGGGATTTACAACAGTTCGCGCCTTAGCGCGGACGATTAGCTGGCGCATCGGCGCGATGATGTTGGCGCCGGTGTCCTTGAATTCCCCGCCTGGTGGCGCATTGGACTGATCGCGACCGTCGGCGGCTGGTGATCCATCACCTTGACGAAGCTGAAGGGCGCCGCGGGGACCACGCCTTTGTCCGACACGGTGATGAACTAGGCATTCGGGCATTGCCGGTTTGGACACGCGACACCCCTTTGGTGGACATCAACGTTGGGTATGGGTGGTTAGCGCACGTCGCCGTCGAGGTAGAACCATTGTCCGTTCTCGCGCAGGAAGCGGCTGGTCTCGTGCATGCGGCTGGCGCGGCCGTCCAGGCGGCTTCTGGCCACGAATTCGACGGTGGCGTGTTCGGCGTCCTGGTCGGCTGCGGCCTTGATCTGCAGGCCAAGCCATTTCAAACCGGGCGGGTTGGGCTCTAGCGACGCCGGGCGCGTGGTGGGATGCCACGTGGCCAGCAGGTAGGGCAGCTTGTCGAGCACGAAGGCGCTGTATCGCGAGCGCATGAGGGCTTCGGCTGTCGGGGCTTGCAGCGATTGCGGGCCGTCGTGCCAGCGGCCGCAGCATTCGGGATAGGAACGGGGGCTGCCGCAGGGGCAGGGTGTTTTGGAAGAGGTTGATTGCTTCGGCACGGCGGGGGCAATTGAAGTCAGTGAACAGATCAGGCGAGAGATCGGGCGACACATCGCGGCACTCGGTCAGGTAGCGTCATCAGGCGGCCGGACCGGGCAGACGGATCGCGCACAAGAATCGAGCACACGAATCAGGCAATCGCAGCGGGCACAAGAATCAGGCAAACGACTCGAGCCGAGGCATCGGGGAGATGTATCGGCCAGATGAATCGTACCCAGAAATCGCGAGAGCGGATCACGCCAATAGATCAGTGTATTCGGGATGGCGTCGAATGTAGGCGTCGGCGTAGGAGCAGTAGGGACGGACCTTCCAGCCGTTCTCGCGTGCGGTGAGCAGCGCCTGACGGGTCAATTCGGCGGCGATGCCTCGGCCGCCGACCGCACTGGGCACGCCCGTGTGCGTGATGGCCATGGCGCCGTTCTGGAGTTGATAGTCGAGGACGCAGAGTACGCCGTCGACGGTAGCGGTGAAGCGGGAATGATCGGTGTCGTGAATTACAGAAATCATTCGAGAAAACTCCTTCGTTGATGACGAAGACGGTCGGATGTAGAGCGCACTTCTTGCCGAGGGCGGGTGCCTGTCTGACGATCCGGCGCCTGTCGCATGACCCGGTACTCAGGATCGGAGCAAGTTTCGGACCTGCGCCAAGCGTCGGATGCCCCGGCTTCGCTCTCTGAGGGCGTTACCGGTGCAGCACCTTGATCAACGCGGTGAGTTGCGCGTCGCGGGTTTCGACTAGGTCGGCGATGCTTTGGTGGCCGGCTTCGGCATTGACGCCTTCGATCAGGCGTTGTTGCAGCGCCGGCGTGACTTCGGGGGTGCCGAGGTCGTCCCACCAGGTTTGCACGGGGCCGAGCAGGTGGTGCATGAAGTGCGCGAGGCCGCCTTCGCCGCCACCCAGGTTGAAGGTCATGTGCGGGCCGAAGAGGGCCCAGCGCAGGCCGGGGCCCTGGGATACGGCGGCGTCGATGTCCGCGACGCTGGCGACGTTTTCAGCGGCGAGGTGGATGGCCTCGCGCCACAGCGCGGCTTGCAGGCGATTGGCGATGTGGCCGGGGACTTCCTTGTTCAGGCGGATGGGGTGTTTGCCCATGCTGCGGTAGAAGTCGATGGCGCGGTCCATGGTTTCGGGGCCGGTCTGGTCGCCGCCGACGACCTCGACCAGCGGAATGAGGTGCGGCGGATTGAAAGGGTGGCCGATCACGAAGCGTTGGGGATGGCGGCAGCGCGATTGCAGGCGGCTCATGATGAGCCCGGACGAACTGGAGGCGACGATGACGTGGGGAGGCAGGACGGCGTCGATGCGGGCGAAGAGGTCGGTCTTGAAATCTTCGCGCTCGGGCGCGTTTTCCTGCACGAAGTCGACGCCAGCCAAGGCCGCTTCCAGGTCGGGCTCGAAGCGCAACGCGTCGGCGGTGGCGCCGTGGCGCACGTGGCCAAGTTCGGCCAGGACCGGCCACGCCGCCTGCACGCGGGCAATGGTTTGGGCCTGTGCATTCGGACCGGGATCGCTGACGACGACCTCCAGCCCGTGCGCGAGAAACAGCGCTGCCCAACTGGCGCCGATGGTGCCGGCGCCGATGATGGCGACGCGGCGGATCGGGCCGGGGGCTGACGATGCAGGACTGGACGGCGCAGAACCGGACGAAGCAGGACTGGACGGCGCAAGGCTGGACATGCTGGTCTCCGTTGTTGAGTTTGCTTCATTGTGAAGCAAAGCCGGGGCCGTTGCCACGCGGGCTCGTCGGCGGCAAGATTAGGACTTTTCCGAATCCCCGGGAGCCTTGCATGAGTCCGACGCCCGCGCGTGTGTCCGTTCCGTATTTCTGCCAATGGGAGTCCGCGCATCGGGCGGGCGAGATCATTCGCAAGGAGCTGGACCTCGCGCATGATCCCGCATGGCGCGATTCCGGTGCGCGGGATCTGGACGAGTATGTGCGCTGGGCCAGTCATGTCTGCGGCATGGCGTGTTTGAAGATGGTGCTGGCGGCGCGGACGGGGCGCATCCATCCGACCTTGACGCTCGCCCGCGGCAGCTTGCCGTATGGCGCGTATATCGAGGAGCCGGACGGGAACATCAAGGGGCTGATCTATGCGCCGTTCGTGCGATACGTCGCCGACGTTTTCGGCCTGCGTGCGCAGGTGCGCGTCGATCTGCCCGCGTCGGACCTGCCGGGTCTGATGGCGCAATCGGAATACTTCATGGCGTCGGTCCACCCTTGGATCCGATGGCCCGACAGGGAGCCGCCGAAACAGGGTGGACATCTGGTGCTGGTGACGCGCGCCACGCCCGAGTCCGTGACGTTTCATAACCCGTCGGGTGAGCCGGGGTCGCAAGCGGATGTCGAACTTCCGCTGGCTGATTTCAACAGGTTCTACGCTGGCCGTGGCGTCGCGATTCTGGCGACCGGTTGAAGGGAGCGCCGGCTGCGCGCTCAGGCGTTGCGGGCGCGACGCAGGTAGCGCATCGCCAGTACGACGGTGATGACGTAGCTGACCGTGATCACACAGTAGGCCGCGGGCAGGCTGGCGTGCCAGTCCGGCAAGAGATGCAGGATCGTGCCCATGACCGCGACGCCGACCAGCGCGCCGGATTGGCGGTTGGCGTTCAGGGCCGCCGCCGCGCTGTTGGCGTGCTGGCTGCCGGAGACCTGCATGACGATGCTGGTCATCGCAGGCACCGCGATGCCGACGCCCAGGTTGGCCAGCGCGACGACAACGGCGAACGGCCAGTAGGCGACGCCGGGCGTGAAGGTGGCGATGCCGATGGCGCTCATCACCGCCGCGAGCGAGACGCCGGCGAGCAGAGAGGCCGACACGCTCCACCGCGACGACACGCGGCCCGAGATGAGATTGCCGATGGAGAACACCGCCAGCATCGGCACGAGTTCGATGCCGGTCTGCAATGCGTCGGCGCCGCGCGCGTGCTGCAAAAACAGGCTCAGCAGGAACAGCTGGCCATACGACGCGAGGTTGATAAGGAAGCCCACGCCGTTGGCCGCGGCGAATTGATGGGTGGCGAAGAGGGCGCGCGGGATGATGGGCTGGGCGTGCCGACGTTCGCGTTGCACGAGCAGCGCCATGGTGGCCAGGCTCAGCAGCGCCGTGACGACGATCAGCGGGGAGGTCCAGCCATACGCGTTGCCCTGGATCAGCACGAAGCACAAGGAAGACAGCGCGACGATGCCGAGCAGGTGGCTCAAGGGGTTGAGCGCGCGCGGTCGCCGGGGTGCGGCCGCGATGCGGCGTCGGGCGAGCCACAGGCCGGCCAGGCCCAGCGGGATGTTGATGAGGAAGATGCCGCGCCAGCCAAATTGGTGAATCAGTGCGCCGCCCAGCAACGGTCCGGATGCGCCGGCGACGGCCACAATCGCTGACCATGCGGCCAGCATGCGATTGCGCACGTTTTCGTCGGCATAGGCGTGCGTGAGCAGGCTGAGCGAGCTTGGCATGAAGAGCGCCGCGCCAACGCCCTGCAGCATCCGCGCCGCGATCAACATGTCGGCGTTTGGCGCCAGTCCGCATAGCAGGGACGCGGCGGTGAACACGCCCAGCCCCGTCAGATAGAGGGTCTTGGCGCCGTAGCGGTCGGCCAGCGCGCCAGCAATCAGCAGCAACGCGGCGAACGTCAGCGTGTAGCCGTCGACGATCCAGACGAGGTCCGTGAGCGGCACCGTGAACTGGAGCGCGATGCTGGGGATCGCGACGTTGACCACCGTCACGTCGAGCATGGCCATGACGAATCCGACGGCCAGGGTGACCAAAGGCACCCATCCCGTGGCGGGAGCGGGCGGCGCGTCCATTGAGGCGACGGGGCGGCAGGCGGTGGACATGGCAAGCTTCTTTCTGATTGCGCAGCGCGCGGAGGGTGCAAAGCTTAAGACGTCTTGGTGATGCAAAAAAGCCGAATTTCTGCTTTATAGTCATGCAAAACTGCATCACGGACGTGGAATGGACTGGGACAACGCACGGATATTTCTTGCGATTTACCGCGTGGGAACGCTGCGCGGCGCGGCGGCGGTGCTGCAGATCGACCAGGCCACCGCCGGCCGGCGTCTGGCGGCATTGGAGGCATCGCTGGATGCGCGGCTGTTCCTGCGCACGCCCAGCGGCTATGTGCCGACCGCAGCGGGCGAACTGGCCTTTGCCGCTGCCGAGCGCATGGAACAGGCGGCGGATCAGCTTCAGCGCCAGATGCAGGGGCTGGATCACCGGCTTTCCGGGGTGGTCCGTGTCGCGACCTCGGAAACGGTGGCCCGCTACTTCATCATGGAGGCCATCAAGCGGGTCCATGCCGAGCATCCGGATATCCGCGTGGTGCTGTCCACCGGTATTCAAATCAGCAATCTGACGCGCCGTGAGGCGGATCTGGCCATCCGCAATATCAAGCCCGACAACCCCGATCTGATCCATCGCCATCTGGCGCGCAAGGAGGTGGGCCTGTACGCGTCGCGGGCTTACCTGGAGGCGCATGGTGAACCCAAGCCCGGGACTGCCTTCGCGGGCCATGCCTTGATCGCGTATCAGCAGGCCGTCCTGCCCGGCTGGTCGGATTCGCTATGCGGCGAGCCCACCCGCAACGGCCGCATCGGCGTCGAGGTCAATTCCGGGCTGATGATCATCGACGCTGTGGTGGCGGGACTGGGCATCGGCGAGCTGCCGACCCATATGGCGCCGGATCATCCTGAACTGGTTCGGATCTGGCCCACGCGCAGCGAGGCCTATGACCTGTGGCTGGTGATGCACGGCGACCTGAACCGAACGGCGCGCGTGCGGGCGGTGGCGGACGCGATTGTCGACGTGTTTGAAGAGAGCAATTAGCGGTAAGCCGAGGGTTGTGGCGCGGCGTGACTGGCGCTAAGGTTTGCTGGCCCGCAGGATAACCATGACCTCAGGAGTTGCGCGTGTCCGATCTTTGGCGTTTGTCCGCAGTTGAGCTTGCCGCCCTTGTCCGCAAGCGTGAAGTGTCCGCCGTGCAGGCCGCGCAAAGCGCGCTGCAACGGCTCGATGCCGTCAACCCCGCGATCAATGCGGTGGTGGATCACCGGCCCGAAGACGTGCTGGCGCAGGCGGCCGACGTGGACGCGGCGCTTGCACGCGGAGAAGATCCCGGCCCGTTGGCGGGCGTGCCCGTCACCGTGAAGGTCAATGTGGATCAGGCGGGCTTTGCCACGACCAACGGCGTGCGCTTGCAGAAGGACCTGATCGCCGAGCGCAATAGCCCCGTCGTCGACAACTTGCGGCGCGCCGGCGCGGTGATCGTGGGCCGCACCAATACGCCGGCGTTTTCGCTGCGCTGGTTTACCGGCAACGCGCTGCATGGCGACACGCGCAATCCCCGCAATCCGGCGTTGACGCCCGGCGGCTCGTCCGGCGGCGCCGCGTCCGCGGTGGCGGCCGGTATCGGGCATCTGGCGCATGGGACGGATATCGCCGGCTCGATCCGTTATCCGGCGTACGCGTGCGGCGTGCATGGCCTGCGTCCGTCGCTGGGCCGGGTGGCGGCGTATAACGCCGCGCTGCCGGAGCGCTCGATCGGCGGGCAGATCACGGCGGTGTCCGGGCCGTTGGGGCGCACCATTGCCGATGTGCGGCTGGGCCTGGCCGCGCTGGCTGCGCCGGATCCGCGCGATCCCTGGTGGGTGCCCGCGCCGCTAACCGGCCCGGACGTGCCGAAGCGGGCCGCGCTGTGTTTGAATCCCGACGGCATGGACACCGATCCGGCCATCGTGAAGGCGTTGCAGGAAGCGGCGCGGCGGCTCAGCGAGGCAGGCTGGTCGGTCGATACGCTGGACGCCATACCCCCGATGCAGGAGGCCGCCGACCTGCAGGTTCGCATGTGGATGGCAGACGGCTATGACGCCATGGTGGCGGCAGCGGAAAAAGAGGGCGACCGAGGCGCGCTGGTGGCGCTGGCGGGGCAGCGCGACAAGGCGGCAAGCGCCGATCTGACAAGCTTTTCGGCGGTGCTGACGCGCCGCGCGACGCTCACGCGCCTGTGGGAGGTGTTTTTTGCTGAGTACCCGGTGCTGCTGCTGCCGGTGTCGGCCGAATTGCCGTTCCCCGACAACCTGGACTTGCAGGGCGACGCGGCCTACGCGCGCGTCTGGCGCGCGCAGATGACCCAGATCGGCTTGCCGTTCATGGGCCTGCCCGGACTGTCCGTGGCCATGGGCAGCGCCATGAGCAGCGCGGGGCCGAGTCCGGTGGGCGTGCAGGTGGTGGCGGGGCGGTTCCGCGAGGACCTGTGCCTGGCGGCCGGCGAAATCATCGAGGCCGGGGGCGAGGTGGTCGGCATTGCGGAGCCGGCGCCTCGGTAACAGCGCAACGCGGTCTCAACCGCCGAAGCGCACCTTCAACACGCCCAGGTCGCCATACGCCAGTTCGACGTCCTTGTTCGCGGGCACGTCCAGAAAGCCCGCGTACGAACCGGTGATGACGTGCTGGCCGGCCGTCAGACCCAACCCTTGCTCGCGCAGGAAATTGGCCAGCCAATACAGTCCGGCCTTGGGACGGTCGTTGGGGTGGATGCCGGCGTGCTGCTCGACCTCGACGCCATCTACCGTCAGCGTGAGGGTCATGCAGCCGGGCGCCGCATCGGGCGAGGAGATGCGGGGGCCCAGCACCAGCCCCTGATTGAACATGTGGTCCGCCAGCAGTTCGGGCAGGCTGGCATGTTCGGGGGACGCGTAGCGACAGCCCAGGACTTCAAGTGCGAGGCGAGCGTCGCCCACCGCGGCGTCGATTTCGGCTTCGGTGTAAGGGGTGTCGCGCGGCGGCAGGTCGCGGGCAAGCTGGAATGCGATTTCGGGTTCGATGCGCACGACGTCGGTGCTGCTGGCGACCGGACCGGCCGCGGCGTCCGCCGTGCCTGACGCGTAAATGGGCGCCACGACGGTTTTTTCCGGTGACGGCAGCGCGCTTTTCCAGGCGGCGATGCTGTCCTGACGGGTGGCGCGCAGCAATTCGGCCGTGCGCTGCTGCACGGCGAACGCCTGACCCAGGGACTGCGGGCGGCATTCGGCGGGCAGGCGCGGGCCGGCGATGCCGGTCTGGCGCGCGGCGATCAGGAAGCGCGCCGCGTCGACGCTGCCGGGATAGTCTTCAAATCTGATCTGCATGCGTTCAGGCTCCAAGGAACAGCATGATCCACAACACGATCATGGCAATCAGGCCCAGCCAGCACGAGCCCCAGAAACCGACGATCGGCCATTTCAGGGCAAGCGGAATCTTCTTGGGTTCGACGTGGGATAGCAAGTCATTGGCGTTGCCGACCAGCCAGAAGCGCGTGCCCGGAAACATCAGGCGGAAGAAATAATCCAGCATGATTGCGGCCTGGATCGCCAGTGGAAACTGCTTGAACGGCCGGTGCTGCAGGTAGGGATGCTTGAGCGCGGCGTTGACTTGCTTGGTCTTGACGAAGAACAGGACGATGCCGCTGATCGTGCAGGTGATGAAACAGAGCACGAAAAGGCTGAAGGCCATGGCCATGACGGGTGAATGCATGGGGATCTCAACGATGCGCGGCCGGGCCGCGTGGGATGGACGAATTCAGGCAAAAAAGCTGGCCCTATTGTAGAGGGCTTGGCGCGGCCCCGTGTTCAGGGCTGCGTCAGCGCGCCACACCCGGCGGGGCAGGGCGCGCGCGGGGCATTTCAGCCGCGGGTCTGGCCTTCGCCGTTCAGCACCCACTTGAGCGTGGTCAGGCCTTCCAGGCCCACGGGGCCGCGTGCATGCAGACGGTTCGTGGAGATGCCGATCTCGGCGCCCAGGCCATATTCGAAGCCGTCCGCAAAGCAGGTCGGCAGGTTGACGTAGACAGAGCTGGAGTCGACCTCGCGCTGGAAGCGCTGGGCCGCCGACAGGTCTTGCGTGACGATGGCGTCGGTGTGGCCCGAGCCGTAGCGTGCGATGTGTTCGATGGCGTCGTCCAGCGTGTCGACGATGCGCACGGCCAGGATGGGCGCCAGGTATTCGGTGGCCCAGTCTTCCTCGGTGGCGGGCGTGGCGTGCGGCAGCAGCGCCAGCGTGCGCGGGCAGCCGCGCAGTTCCACGCCGTGTTCGGAGAAGGCTGCGGCCAGGCTGGGCAGGATGGACACGGCGGCCACCGCGTCGATCAGCAGCGTCTCCATGGCGCCGCAGATGCCGTAGCGGTAGGTCTTGGCGTTCAGGGCAATGGCGTGGGCCTTGTCGGGATCTGCCGCGGCGTCGATGTAGATGTGGCAGTTGCCGTCCAGGTGCTTGATGAGCGGCACTCGGGCTTCTTGGGACAGGCGGGCGATGAGGCCCTTGCCGCCGCGCGGCACGATCACGTCGATGTGTTCGGTCATGGTGATGAGCGCGCCCACGGCCGCACGGTCGGCGGTGGCGACCACCTGCACCGCATCCTGCGGCAGGCCGGCGGCGGCCAGTCCCATCTGCACGATGCGGCCGAGCGCCACGTTCGAGTGCAGGGCTTCGCTGCCGCCGCGCAGGATGGCGGCGTTGCCGGATTTCAGGCACAGGGCAGCGGCGTCGATGGTGACGTTGGGGCGCGATTCGTAAATGATGCCGATCACGCCCAGCGGCACGCGCATCTGGGCGACGCGCATGCCGTTGGGCCGGACGGAGGTGGCGGTGATGCTGCCGATCGGGTCGGGCAGGGCGGCTATCTGGCGCAGGCCTTCGGCCATGTGCGCCAATGTCTTGTCCGACAGCGTCAGGCGGTCCAGCAGGGCGGGCTCCAGGCCATTGGCGCGGGCGGCGGCCACGTCTTTCTCGTTGGCGGCCTTCAGTTCGTCGTGGCTGGCGGCCAGCGCGTCGGCCATGGCGATCAGCGCCTGGTTTTTAGCCGCGCTGTCGGCGCGCATCATGGCGCGCGAGGCGCGGCGGGCGTTTTCGCCCAGGGTGAGCATGGCTTGTTCGATAGAGGACGAGGACATGGCGGCGTCGATGATGTGATGGGGCGGCGCGGGCGCCGCCTGGAGATTCAGTGTATATCCGGCTGTCGGGCCGGGCGAGATCCGGTCGGGGGACCGGGAGGGGGAGCGCAAGGAGGACGAGGCGAAGGCGGCGGCGAGGCCGCCTTCACGGTCGTCCGCCGGCTGCGGCCACGCGCAGGGCCAGCCGGGTCATTTCTTCCCAGGGATCCGAGAGGCGGCCGGGCACCGAGAGGCCCTTGATGAGGCGGTCGACTTCGTGAGCGTGCTGCACGGCGGCGGGCCAGACGCCGGGCTGGACCCGGTTCAGGGCCTGCAGCGCAAGGCGTTCGTGGGCGCCGAAGATGCGCAGGCGGCGCATGAGGCCGTTCGCGTCCTGTCCCAGCGCGCGCGCCTCGGCGATGCGCGCGAGCAGGCGGATTTCTTCGCCGACCGCCCAGAGCACCAGCGGCAATGCTTCGCCTTCGGCGCGCAGGCCGTCGATCATGCGGATGGTGCGGCCGATGTCGCCGGCCAGCATGGCGTCGCGCAGGCCGAAGACGTCGTAGCGGGCGACGTTCAGTACGGCGCGTTCGACGTCCTCGGGGGCGAGCTGGCCCTCGGGGTAGAGCAGGCCGAGCTTCTGGATTTCCTGGTGGGCGGCCAGCAGGTTGCCTTCGACCTTGTCCGCCATCCATTGCAGGGTGGCGCTGTCGGCGCGCTGGTTCTGGCGCGCGAGGCGCATGCCGACCCAGGCGGGCAGGCGGCCGCGTTCGATGTTGGCGATGTCGACGGCCATGCCGGCGCGCACCAGCGCCTGCATCCAGCGGCTTTCGCGGGTGGCCTTGTCCAGGCGTGGCAAGGCGATCAGCACGAGGGTGTCGGCCTCGGGCTGCTTTTCGGCTTGTTCGGCCAGCTTGGTCAGGGTGTCGGCGCCAGACTTGCCCGGCTTGCCGGTGGGAATCTTGATTTCAAGGATGCGGCGGTCACCGAACAGCGACACGCTCTGGGTGGCGGCGAGGACCGCGCTCCAGTCGCTGCGCGCGTCCATCACCATGGACAGGCGTTCGGTGTAGCCAGCGTTGCGCGCGGCGGCGCGCAACGCGTCGACGGCTTCGGTCACCAGCAGCGGTTCGTCGCCGGAGACCGTGTACAGCGGCGCCAGCCGGTTGCCAGGCCGCTGCAGGTGTTCGGCCAGCCGATCCGCGTCCAGGGGCTGTGCCATGGGCTAGCGGACGATGGCCGGATCGGTGACGGACGGCGTCTGCCAGGGCGTGGGCACGCGCTGTTGTGGTGCTTCGTTGGGGTCGAACAGCGGCATGTTTTCGTCGTCGACGCCCGATTGGGCGGCTTCGAATGCCTTGTGCACGTCTGGCGCAGTGATGCGGCGCAGCACGCGCGAGACCAGATCGCGCTGCATTGCCTTGTACAGCGTTTCGATCTGGCCCTGCTTGGCCTGCACCACCTGGTCGTCGTACGGCATTTCGCGGTAGATGGACAGCGTGGTGTCGGGCACCAGGGCGCGGCCCTTGGCGTCGATCAGGCGGAACGTGTAGTTGATGCCAAGTTCGTAGGATTCAACCCGGCCTTGCGCGTTCAGCGAGACCTCGCGCAGGCTGCGCGTGTCGCTGACTTGCTGCAGGATGGCCTGCGCTTCCTTGCGCGTGTCCACCAGCTTGGTGTTGGGCGAGGCCGCGCGCAGCGCGCGGCGCAGGTCCGCGCCGAACTGGGTCGTGTCGGGGATGCCCACGTACAGCCGCTCGAACGGCATCGGGGTGGTGCCCCGCAGCGCGAAGCCGCAGGCGGAAAGCAGCATGAACAGCGCCAGGCAGGCGCCGCGCAGCAGCCAGGTTTGGCGGGAGAGTTGCGATTGTTGCCCGGCGAAGTGCATGCTTGACCTCATCAGCCTACGACGTTGACCAGTTTGCCCGGAACCACGATGACACGCTTGGGCGGACGGCCTTCCAGGAATCGGGCGACCTCTTCCTGGCTGGCGGCCAGTTTTTCGATGTCTTCCTTGGGGGCCTTGGCGGCCACGCGGATGGAGCCGCGCAGTTTGCCGTTGACCTGCAACATCAGCTCGATCTCGTCGGCGACGAGGGCGGCTTCGTCCACGTGCGGCCACGGCGCATCGAGCAGGTCGCCGAGTTCCTTGGCGTAGCCCAGGTCCTGCCACAGGTGCCAGGTGACGTGCGGCACGACCGGGTACAGCACACGCAGCAGGACGCCGACGGTTTCGGCATAGGCCGCATCGGCGTCAGCGCCTTCCGGCAGCTTGGCGTCGTCAATGGCGTTCAGCATCTTCATGCAGGCGGACACGACGGTGTTGTACTGGATGCGCTGGTAGTCGTAGTCGGCCTGCTTGAGCAGCCCGTAGACTTCGCGGCGCAGATCCTTGACGGCGGCGGGCGCCTGCGTCCAGTCCGTGCCTTGGGCCAGGCCGCGGGCGACGGCTTCGCGGCGCGCGTAGCTGATGGACCAGAGGCGGCGCAGGAAACGGTTGGAGCCTTCGACGCCGGAGTCGGACCATTCGAGGGTTTGTTCGGGCGGGCTGGCGAACATGACGAACAGGCGGGCCGTGTCGGCGCCCAGCGTGTCGATCAGCGATTGCGGATCGACACCGTTGTTCTTGGACTTGGACATCGTGCCCACGCCGCCGTAATTGATGGCCGAGCCATCCGACTTGAGCTTGGCGCCGACGATGGCGCCGCGGTCGTCGTAGACGTTGTCGACGTCTTCGGGCCAGAAATACTCGATGCCGCCCTGGGGCGTCTTGCGCGAGTAGATGTGGTTCAGCACCATGCCCTGGCACAGCAGCTTGGTGAAGGGCTCGTCGAAGTTGAGCAGGCCCATGTCGCGCATGACCTTGGTCCAGAAGCGCGCGTACAAGAGGTGCAGCACGGCGTGCTCGATGCCGCCGATGTACTGGTCCATCGGCATCCAGTAGTCATTGCGCTGATCGACCATGGCGTTGTCGTTGCCGGGCGAGGTGTAGCGCATGAAGTACCAGGACGAGTCCACGAACGTGTCCATGGTGTCCGTTTCTCGGCGCGCGGGCTTGCCGCAGCTGGGGCAGGCGCAGGACAGGAAGGCTTCGTTCTTGGCCAGCGGATTGCCGCTGCCGTCGGGGATGAGGTCGTCGGGCAGGACCACGGGCAGGTCTTTTTCCGGGACCGGCACCGGGCCGCAGTCTTCGCAGTGGATGATGGGGATCGGGGTGCCCCAGTAGCGCTGGCGCGAGATGCCCCAGTCGCGCAGGCGCCAGGTGGTCTGCTTTTCGCCCAGGCCCTTTTCGCCCAGGTCGGCCGCGATGGCGTCCACGGCGTCCTTGTAGGACAGGCCGTCGTACTTGCCGGAATTGATGGTGCGGCCCGACTGCTTGTCGCCGTACCATTCCTGCCAGGCGTCGGTGGAGTAGTCTTTGCCGGCCACGTCCACGACCTGCACGATGGGCAGGTTGTATTTCTTGGCGAAGGCGAAGTCGCGCTCGTCGTGCGACGGCACGCCCATGACGGCGCCGTCGCCGTAGGTCATGAGCACGTAGTTGCCGACCCAGACCTCGACCTGCGCGCCCGTGATGGGATGCGTGACGAACAGGCCCGTGGGCATGCCTTCTTTTTCACGCGTGGCCATTTCGGCCTCGGTGGTGCCGCCGAGCTTGCATTGTTCGATGAACGCGGCCAGCGGGGCATTGCCGGCCGCGGCGTGCGTGGCGAGCGGGTGCTCCGGCGCCACGGCGCAGAACGTCACGCCCATGATCGTGTCGGCGCGGGTGGTGAAGACGTACAGCTTGCCGTCCTGGATCAACTGGCCGTCCTGGCCGGCGATCTGGTGCGGGAAGGCAAAGCGCAGGCCTTCGGACTTGCCGATCCAGTTTTCCTGCATCAGGCGCACGCGCTCGGGCCAGCCGGGCAGGTCGTTCTGAACGGCGCCCAGCAGCTCGTCGGCGTAGTCGGTGATGCGCAGGTAGTAACCGGGGATCTCGCGCTTTTCGACGAGTGCGCCCGACCGCCAGCCGCGGCCGTCGATGACCTGTTCGTTGGCCAGCACGGTCTGGTCGACCGGATCCCAGTTGACGACCTGGGTTTTGCGGTAAGCCACGCCCTTTTCGAGCATCTTCAGGAACAGCCACTGGTTCCACTTGTAGTACTGCGGATCGCAGGCGCACATTTCGCGCGTCCAGTCGATCGCCAGACCCATCGCCTTCATCTGCTTCTTCATGTAGGCGATGTTGTCGTAGGTCCACTTGGCGGGCGGCACCTTGGACTTGATGGCGGCGTTTTCCGCCGGCATGCCGAAGGCGTCCCAGCCCATGGGCATCAGGACGTTGTAGCCGCGCATGCGCAACTGGCGGGCCATCATGTCGTTGATGGTGTAGTTGCGCACGTGGCCCATGTGCAGCTTGCCGCTGGGGTAGGGCAGCATGGAGCAGGCGTAGAACTTGGGCTTTTCGGAGCCGTCGGCGTTCTTTGCGTGTTCGTGGACCAGATAGACGTCGCGGGCCTGCCAGTCTTGTTGGGCGGCCGCTTCGACGGTAGTGGGGAGGTAGCGTTCCTGCATGGGCTCGTGCGCGGTGGCAATAAAGGGGTGAGCCGCCCCATCGCGCCGGGGCGCGGTGGCGGTCAAAACCCCTGATTATAGGAGGTGCTAGGCGCTGGCAGGGGGCGAGGGCATTTCGGGGATGCGCGCACTGGGCGCAAGCGCGCCATAAGCCAGCGTGAAGGCCGCCAGGACGGCGCCCGCGATCACCACCGCGGGCCAGCCGAAATGGGCGTACAGCCAGGACGATACCAGCGATCCCGATGCGCCGCCGATGAAGTAGCAGGTGACGTAACCGGCGGTCAGGCGGCTGCGCGCCTCGGGCCGCAGGCGGTAGATGGAGCTGGTGTTGGTGACGTGCACACCTTGGATCGCCAGATCCTGCACCAGGATGCCGGCCAGCAGGGCAAGCACCGACACCTGCCCGAAAGCCATCAGGCCCCAGGAACCCAGGAGGAGCAGCAGGCCCACGCGGGTGGCGAGGTTGCCCAGGCCGCGGTCGGCAAGGCGCCCGAAACGGTTGGCGGCGTAGGCCCCGGCGGCGCCCGCCAGGCCAAACAGGCCAATGGTGGTGTTGCTGTATTCATAGGGCGGGCTGGCCAGGAGGAAGGTCAGCGGCGTCCAGAGCATGCTGAAGGCGGCGAACAGCAGCCCGCCGATGAGCGACCGGGCGCGGAACAGGGGTTCCTCGACGAACATGCGCAGGATGGAGCCCAGCAATTGCGGATAGCTCATTGCCGTCGGGCTCTGGTAGCGGGGCAGCACGCGCCACAAAACGGCGGACATGCAAAGCATCAGGATGGCGGCGACCCAGTACACGGTACGCCAGCTGCCCACGTCGGCCAGCGCGCCCGCCGCGGTGCGGGCCAGCAGGATGCCCAGCAGCAGCCCGCTCATGACCGTGCCGACGGCCTTGCCGCGCTCGTGGGGCGCCGCCAGCGTGGCGGCGAACGGCACGAGGATCTGGGCGACGACGGACAGCATGCCGGTCAGGGCGGTGCCGATGATGAGCATCGAGATGCTGGTGGAGAAGGCGGAAATCAGCAGGCCGCCCGCCGACAGCAGGTTCATCAGCACGATCAGCGAACGGCGCTCGAACATGTCGCCCAGCGGCACCAGCAGCATCAGCCCCACGGCGTAGCTGAGCTGCGCGGTGGTGACGATCGCGCCGGCGGCGGCGTTCGAAATCGAGAACTGCTGGCCGATGGTGTGCAGCAGGGGCTGCGCGTAATAGTTGCTGGCGACGGCCAGGCCGGTTGCCACCGACATCAGGAGGATGATGGGGGCGGTGAGCGTTGGGGTGGATTGTTCGGCGGAAGTCACTGATCTGAAGCGGAAAAGGAATTGAAGTTGAAGCGGGAGCGGCGGCTTACGCGCCGACGCTGCCGGGTGTGTCCTGATCCTGCTTGAGCAGCAGCTTTTTCAGAAGACCCGCCAATTGGCGGCGCTCGGCCGCCGACAGCGGCTCCAGCAACTCATTCAGGTCGGTCAGGTATTCCTTGAGCACGACCTTGATCACGCGCAGCCCGTCTGTGGTGAGCGACACGATCACGCCGCGCCGGTCATCGGGGTTGGGATTGCGCACGAGCAGCCCGGCCTGTTCCAGCCTGTCCAGGCGGTTGGTCATGGCGCCGGAAGTCAGCAACAGGGCTTCCACGAGCTTTTGCGGATTCATGGCGTGGGGGGCGCCGGTGCGGTAGAGCGTCGCGAGCACGTCGAATTCGCCTTGATGCAGGTTGTACTGGCGAAAGGTGCGGTTGACGTTGCGGGCCGCGAAGGCGTTCAGGCGAAAGAGGCGCGCGACGACCGACATGGCGGCGAAGTCTTGCGAGGGGCACTCCTTGGCCCACTGCGAGATCACGAGATCGACGAGGTCATTCATGTTGAGTGGCTAGTGTTTTAATGTGAAGTATCTTCACGTAAAGACAAAATTCTAGCAGCGGCTCGACCACAACGCAAAGCGCGGGTGACGCAACGCATAGCGCGCGCGCCGGATTGCACGGCGTGCGCGCACAAAAAGAAGGGCCCGCCTCTTGCGAGGCGGGCCCTTCCCGGCTTGACCGGATACTGCGCGTAATGAAATTACTGCGCGGCGTCCTTCAGCTTCTTGAGCGGGCGAACCTTCACCTTGACCGAAGCCGGCTTGGCGGGGAACCAACGCTCTTCACCCGTGAACGGATCCTTGCCGAAGCGCTTGGCCTTGGCGGGAACCTTTTGCACGGCAACCTTGAACAGGCCGGGCAGCGTGAATTCGCCAGCGCCCTTCTTGTCCACGGAACCCAGCACCGAGGTTTCCAGGCTGGCCAGGACGGCCTTGACCGACTTGGCTTCGACGCCGGATTGCTCAACGATGTAGGCGATGAGCTGGGTCTTGTTCAGTGCAGCCTTGATGGCCTTGGGGGCAGCAGCGACCTTCTTGGCGGCGACGACCTTCTTGGCTGCCGGCTTCACGGCGGGCTTGGCGGCGGGCTTGACGGCAGTTGCCTTCTTTGCGGGCGCCTTGACGGCGGTCTTGGTGACTTTCTTGGCAGGAGCTTTAGCTTTCGTGGCCATGGTCAAAATCCGTATGTTGAGGACATGGAGCAGCGCGTGCCGGATATCGGCATTTGACGCTACGCGCCCGATGATAGCGGAAGAGTGGCGGTAAAAGCGGCTTTCCAACGGGTTTTAAGCCACTGTTTGTTGTTTTCGACGCAGAAAAGTGCTTTCTGCAAGGGGTTTCGCAAGATGTCGTGACATTCGTTGGCGATTTCGCGAGCGTTATTCGCAAGCCGCGCGTGCGGTGGATATTGCTGTGAAAGCGTGCGGACAGGCGCTGTGGCGAGGCTCGCGGATGAACCTATATTGCGGCGCATGTTCCAATTGCGGGCGGCGCGCGCGGCAGGCAGAGACGGAGAGTCCCTGGAATCAGGCCTTTTCCTTGCGGTCGCGCGCGCCCGAAGAAAACCAGAACATGGAAGTGAAGCAGCTATATGTTGATGAAGAAGTTGGCGGCGAGCCTGCTCGTCGCGACCGCATGTATATCCAGCGCCATGGCGCAATCGATGCCCGCGCCGGCGCTGTCGGCCAAGGCGTGGCTGCTGCTGGATGAGACCAGCGGGCAGGTCATTGCGTCGCACGCGGCCACGACGCGCATCGAGCCGGCGTCCCTGACCAAGATCATGACGGCCTACGTCGTGTTCGATGCGTTGACAAAGAAAGAGCTGACGGCGAACCAGCTGGTCACGATCTCGACGCGGGCCTGGAAAGTGCCGGCGGGTAGTTCGAAGATGTTCCTGGAGCCCAACTCCAAGGTGTCCGTGGACGACCTGCTGCGCGGCCTGATGATCCAGTCGGGCAATGACGCGGCGGTGGCGCTGGCCGAGGCCGTGTCGGGCAGCGTCGAAGCCTTTGTCGCGCGCATGAACGACACCGCCGCGCGTCTGGGCCTTCACGCCACGCGTTTCGCCAGTCCGCATGGGCTGCCGGATCCGGACACGTATTCCACCGCGAGCGACCTGTCGATCCTGGCCACGCGCTTCATCCGCGACTTCCCGCAGCTCTACAAGACCTACGATTCGGCGCGGCAGTTCACCTTCAACAAGATCACCCAGCCCAACCGCAACCGGCTGCTGTGGCTGGATCCGAGCGTGGACGGGCTGAAGACCGGCCACACGGAATCGGCGGGCTATTGCATCATCGCCACGGCGCGGCGGCCCAATGGCAGCGATCAGCGCCGGCTGATCACGGTGGTGGTGGGCACCGCCTCAGACAAGCTGCGCACGCAAGAAAGCCGCGAGTTGCTGGAATGGGGCTTCCAGGGGTTCAATACCATCAAGCTGTACGCGCGCGGTCAGGCCGTGGCCACGCCGGAAGTCTGGAAGGGCGAGGCCGACAGCCTGAAGGTCGGTTTCTCGCGCGACGCGTACGTGACCGTGCCGGCTGGCGCGAAGGTCGAGTCGGTCTGGGCGCCGCAGGCGCCGCTGATCGCGCCGATTGCGGCGCAGTCGACGGTGGGCGAACTGCAGGTGACGGTGGACGGCAAGCCCGCCATGCACTTCCCGGTTGTCGCGCTGGAACCGGTGGCCGAGGCGGGCATTGCCGGCCGCGCGTGGGACTCCATCCGCTTGTGGTGGCGCGGCACGCAGGGATAACGCAACACGATTCGGAGATGGGCGATGGCAGTGAGCTTTCCAGGCGGCCCGGCGGCGGCGCCGGGCCCTGACGATCCGCTGGCGCTGCTATCGGCCTGCCACGGGCGCATCGCGCGCCAATGCGCCACGCTGGCGCGGCTGGCGGCGCATCTGCCCGCGCATGGCAGCGACGCCGCGGCGCAAACCGCCGCCACCAGCGTGCGCCGGTATTTCGACACTGCGGCCGCGCATCACCACGAAGACGAGGAGGAGGACCTATTCCCCGCCCTGATCGATTCCATGGCGGGATCGGACGCGGTGTGCCTGCACGTGCTGGTGGATAGCCTGATGGCCGATCACCGGCGGCTGGCCGGCCTGTGGGAACCCTTGCGCGAGACGCTGTCCGAGATCGCGGCGGGGCGCCCGGCGCAATTGCCGGCGCAGCAGGTCCAGGATTTCACCGAGGCCTACGACGCGCATATCCGGCGCGAAGAGGACGAGTTGCTGCCGATGGCGGCGCGGCTGATTCCTGACGATGCGCTGGCCGCGATCGGCCAGGCCATGAAGGCGCGCCGTGGAGGCGACGCGGGCTGATCCGCTGATCGCCGCGTTGCATGGTCAAGGTCGAGCGTTTACCCTAGCCGGACCGGCGTGAGCGCCGATGCCCAGGGAACAAGACAGGATGATGCAGGGGGGAATGAACGTCGCGCGCCGGCTTTTCGGCTCGTGGGTGGATGACGTCAACCGGCTGACGCTGCGCGCCGATCTGGCTGCCGGCCTGCTGGGCGCGTTGCTGGTGCTGCCGCAGGGCGTAGCGTTTGCGACGCTGGCGGGCCTGCCGCCGGAGTACGGCCTGTACTCGGCCATCGTGCCCTGTGTGGTGGCGGCATTGTTTGGCTCCAGCCGCCACGTGATGTCCGGGCCGACGAATGCGAATTCGCTGGCGCTCTTTGCCGTGCTGGCGCCGCTGGCGGCTGCGGGCAGCCCCGCTTACATCCAGCTTGCGCTTGCCGTGACCGTGCTGGTCGGGGTCATGCAGTGGCTGGTGGGCGTCTTGCGGCTGGGGTCGCTGGCCCACTTCATATCGCCGTCGGCGTTGTTTGGCTTTACCAGCGGCGCGGCCGTGCTGATCGCGGTGCATGCGTTGAAGGATGCGCTGGGCCTGCCGTCGCCAGAGGCGCACGGCGCGGGGGCGGTGCTGGAAAGCCTTGCCACGCATCTCGGCCAAGTGCATCCGGGCGCCTTGCTGGTGACGCTGGCCACCTTGGTCACGGCCTTGGTGGCGCGCCGGCTGGACAAGCGCAAGCCGTACATGCTGATCGGCCTGGCTGCGGGGACATTCGCGGCATGGGTGTTCAACACGTGGGTCGTGGCCCCCGGCAGCGCGCCGGTTCCCGTGCTGGGCGCCATCGCGCAGCCGTGGCCGCCGTTTCACGTGCCCAGCGTGGACTGGCGCGCGCTTCCCGATCTGCTGAGCCTGGCGTTCGCGCTGACCATCGTGGCGTTGGCGCAGTCGATCTCCATTGCCAAGGCGGTGGCGTCGCGGTCGGGGCAGCGCATCGACGCGAACCGCGAGTTCGTGGGGCAGGGCTTGTCCAACGTGGTTGGCGGGTTCTTTTCCTGTTATCTGTCTTGCGGTTCGCTCAATCGGTCCATCCCCAACTTCGAGGCCGGCGCGAAGACGCCGCTGGCGTCGGTATTTTCGGCATTGCTCCTGATGCTGCTGGTGGTGGTGTCCGCGCCGTTGCTGGCGTTGATTCCGCATGCCGCCATTTCGGGATTGCTGCTGCTGGTGGCCTGGACGCTGCTGGACGTGCCGCGCTGGCGGCATCTGCTGCGCACGCAGCCCGGTGAATGCGCCATCGCCGGCGCGACGCTGGCCGCCACGATCGCCATTCGCATGGAAGTGGCGATCCTGCTGGGTACCGTGCTGTCGCTCATGGTGTATCTGCACCGCACGTCGCGGCCGGCGATGCGCACGATGGGATTTGACTCGCGCGGGTTGGATCGCCGCTTCGTCGTACTGGAGCATCAGCCGGACGCGTTGCCGGAGTGCCCGCAACTGAAGCTGCTGCGCATGGAGGGGTCGGTCTATTTCGGCGCGGCGGCACACGTGGCGCAGCGGCTGCATGACCTGCGCTCGGCGCCGGGCGCGCCGCGCCATCTGCTGGTGATGGCCAAAAGCATGAATTTCATCGACCTGGCCGGTGCGCAGGTCTGGGACGACGAACTGGCGGCCCGGCGCGCGATGGGCGGCGACCTGTATTTTCACCGGCCGCGGCCCGAGGTGATGGACATGTGGCGCCGCACCGGATTCCTGGAACGGCTGGGCGCCGATCACATCTTTCCGGATAAGGCGACAGCGCTGCATGCGATCTACGCCAAGCTGGACCGGAACATCTGCGCGGGATGCACGGCCCGGATTTTCTGGGAATGCCAGCCGGACAGCCCGCAGCGGGATGGGTGATGAGGCTGGCGTCGTCAGGCGCCTTGCGGCGCCTCGGTGCCCAGATAAGCGGCCTTGACCCGCTCGTCGGCCGCGATGGCCGCGGGGGCGCCTTCGGCCAGCAGGCCGCCGCGCACCAGCACTGCAATGCGATCTGCGTGCTTGAAGACGACATCCAGGCTGTGTTCCGTGAACAGGACGGCGATGCGCTGCGTGTCTGCCAGTTGCCGGGTCAGGCGCATCAGCGCGTGGCGCTCGTTGGTGGCCATGCCGGCCGTGGGCTCGTCCATCAGCAACAGGCGCGGCTGATGCGCTAGCGCCATCGCCAGTTCCACGCGTTTGACGTCGCCATAGGCCAGCGTGCCGCAGGCCTCGTCAGCCTTGTCAGCCATCTGCACCTGCGACAGCAGGGTCCTGGCTTCATCGACGGCATGGCGGGAGGCGCGCCGCCACGGATTAAAGAGCAGGCGGTCGCGCGACAGCAGGGCCGTCTGCACGTTTTCAAGCACGGTCATCGATCGGAACGTGGCTGCGGTCTGGAAGCTGCGGCCCACGCCCAGCCGGCAGATCTTGCCGGCCGACAAGCCCACAAGCTCCTGGCCGTCCAGCCGCACCGAACCCGAATCCGGGCGCAATTGTCCGCCCAGCACGTTGAAGCATGTCGACTTGCCCGCGCCGTTCGGGCCGATCAGGGCCAGCATGTGCCCGGCGTGCAGATCGAACGAAACATCGGCCAGCGCGTCGATGCCGCCGAAGGATTTGCGCAGGTTGCGCACCTGGAGCAGGGGAGTCGCCGTCGTCATGCGGACCTCCTGCGCAGGCGGGCCGCCGCGCCGGCCAGTCCTTCGGGGAAGGCCATGACCAGCGCCAGGATGGCCAGCCCGAGCACCGCGTGCCAGTATTCGGTGCTGCGTGCCGCGACGTCCTGCAGCCAGGTGTAGGATGCCGCGCCGACGAGCGGACCGGCCAGCGTCTGGATGCCGCCCAGCAGCACCATGACCAGCCCGTCGACCGAGCGGCTTACCGCCAGCACGTCGGGCGCGATGCTGCCCTTGGAAAATGCATAAAGCGACCCGGCCAGGCCTGCGGCGAACGAGGCGGCCACGAATCCCGCCCACTGGATGCGCCGCGTGTCCATGCCAAGCGCCTCGGCACGCAAGGCCGAATCGCGCACGCCGCGCAGCGCAAAGCCCAGCGGCGAAAACGCCAGCCGCCGCAGCCACCAGACCCCGGCCGCGCACAGCACCAGCGACAGGTAATAGAACCACGGCCCCTGCGACAGCCATGCCGACGGCCACAAGCCCGTCAGCCCGTTGCTGCCGCCGGTCACGTCATCCCATTGATAGGTGAGGGCCCATAGAATCTGCGCGACGGCCAGCGTCAGCATGGCCAGGTACACCCCGGACAGGCGCACGCAGAACCAGCCGAACACCAGCGCGCCCAACGCCGCGGCAAATGGTCCGAGGAGCAGCGCGGCCTCCATGGGGATGGCCGCCAGCTTCAGGAGCAACGCCGCGCCGTAGGCGCCCAGCCCGAACCACGCGGCGTGGCCGAACGATGTCATGCCGGCGAGCCCGGTCAGAAAGTGCAGGCTGGCGGCAAACAGCGCGGCGATCAGGATCTCGGTCATCAGGATGCTGAGATAGGGCCAGTACAGCGTGGCGACGGGCACGAGGGCCAACAAGGCCAGCAACACGGCATAGGCCAGCCGCAGGCGCGGGCCGGCCGGGGCGATGGGGCGTTCGGGCGGGCCGGCGTGCGAGGCTGGCGCAGGCGGCTTGCCCATCAGGCCCCAAGGCCGGACCACCAGCACCACGGCCATCACCGCGAATTCGGCCAGCAGCGTGAGCTTGGACAGGTTGAAGACCCACGGGCCGATGGCCACCTGGCCCAGGAACACGAACAGCGCCTTGACCGCGCAGATGAGGACGGCCGCCAGGAACGCGCCGGGTATGGATCCGAGGCCGCCCACGACCACCACCACGAAGGCGCTGGCGATGATTTCCAGGTCCAGGCCCAGGGTGGCCGGTACGCGCGGCGCGGCCAGCGCGCCGCCCAGCCCAGCCAGGAAGGCGCCCAGCGTGAAGGCCGACGTGAACAGCCAGGCCTGGTTCACGCCCAGGGCCGCGAGCATCGTGCGGTTCTCGGCGGCGGCGCGCAGCAGCCGGCCCCAGCGTGTGCGCATCAGCAGCAGCCACAGCAGACCCAGCACGACGGGGCCGGCGGCGATCAGCAGCAGGTCGTATTCGGGGTAGCGGCGGCCCAGGATCTGGACGGCGCCCGACAAGCCCGGTGCGCGGGCGGAGAAGAGGTCTTCGGGGCCCCAGACCGCCAGGGCGACATCGCCGATGATGAGGACCAGCGCGAAGGTGGCCAAAAGCTGGAAGAGTTCGGGCGCGCGGTACAGACGCTTGAGCACCAGCAATTCGGCCGCGGCGCCGATCAGGCCGGTCGCCAGCGCCGCCAGCAGCAGTCCCAGCCAATAGCCCGCGCCGCCGCCGAAGTAACTGGTGAAGGTCCAGGCCAGGTACACGCCCAGCATGTAGAACGAACCGTGCGCGAAGTTGACCACGCGCGTTACGCCAAAGATCAGCGAAAGTCCGGCGGCGACCAGAAACAGCGCGCTGGCGTCGGCCAGGCCATTGAGTAGCTGCAGCAGCAGCCCGGATACATTCATCAGCGGGCCGGCGCCGGCCGCATCTTGCGCACCTGCTCGTCAGGCGGCTGGAGCCGTGCACCGTCGATGTAGGCAAAGTCCTTCATGATGCCCTTGCCGTCTTCGACCGCCGTCACGCCCACATAGACGCCCATCGTGGATTGATGGTCGATCTTGCGGTACTGGATGGGGCCGTAGGGCGTGTCCACCTTCAGGCCGGCAAAGGCGTCGACGAGCTTTTCCGTGTCGACGGAACCGGCGGCCTTCAGGCCCTGTGCAATGGACATCAGCGACGCATAGCCGACCACGGAACCGACCTTGGGCGTCTCGTTGAAGCGCTTCTTGTAGGCCTCGACGAAGGTTTTGTTGGCTGGGGTGTCGATGGCGTACCAGGGGTAGCCGGTGACGATCCAGCCGGTGGGCGTGTCCGCGCCCAGCGGTTCCAGGTATTCGGGTTCGCCGGACAAGAGCGACACGACGGGCATGTTTTCGAACAGGCCGCGCGTGTTGCCTTCGCGCACGAAGCGGGTCAGATCGGCGGCGAACAGCACATTGAAAATGGCGTCGGGCTTGGCATCCGCCAGCGCCTGAACGACGGCGCCGGCATCCACCTTGCCCAGCGGCACGGCTTGTTCCGCGACGAATTCCACGTCGGACTGGAAGGACTGCATCATGGCCTTGAACGTGGCCACGGCGGACTGGCCGTATTCGTAATTGGGGTAGACGATGGCCCAGCGCTTCTTGCGCAGGGCGAGCGCCTTGGGGGCCAGCGCCGCCACGTGCATCCAGGTGGACGGACGCAGGCGGTAGGTATAGCGGTTGCCTTCCTGCCAGGTGATCTTGTCGGTCAGGGGCTCGGCGGCCAGGAAGAAGACTTCTTGCTGCTTGGCGAAGTCGGTCAGCGCAAGCCCCGTGTTGGACAGGAAGCCGCCAAACAGCAACTCGACTTTTTCGCGCGCCAGCAGTTCCTGCGCGGCGCGGACCGAGTCACCAGGGTTGCCGTTGTCGTCGCGCGAGATGACCTCGAGCTTTCTGCCCAGCACGCCGCCCGAGGCGTTGACTTCTTCGAGCGCCAACTGCCAGCCCTTCTTGTACGGGCCCAGGAAGGCGGGAATGGCCTTGTAGCTGTTGATCTCGCCGATGCGGATCGGCGGTTCCTTGTCTTTCGCGACGGCGGGGGAGGCCGGCGCCAGCGCGAGGGCCAGGAGCGCGGGCGCGACGGCGCGGCGCAGCAGGGAGAGGCAGGGACGGATCATGGCGGGTTTTGTCGCAGCGTGAGAATGAATCGGCCTTGCGCGCGCGCCTGGGGCGCCGCGGGTGCGGCCTAATTGAAACATGGGCTTCGGCGCGGCGGCAAATGGCGTGCAGGCGCGGTGGAAAATAAACGGCAAGAAAGTAACGGCAATAAAAAAGGCCCTGCATGACAGGGCCTTTTTTGCGGGATACCGGCTGAATTACTTCAGCTTGGTTTCCTTGTAGTCGACGTGCTTGCGAGCGACCGGATCAAATTTCTTGATCAGCATCTTCTCGGGCATGTTGCGCTTGTTCTTGGTGGTCGTGTAGAAATGACCCGTGCCGGCGGTCGACTCGAGCTTGATCTTTTCGCGGATACCTTTGGCCATGTCGTGCTCCTAGTATGTAGATTGGCGGGGCGGCCGATTAGGCCTGTTCGCCGCGGGCACGCATTTCGGCCAGCACGGCGTCGATGCCGTTCTTGTCGATCGTGCGGATGGCCTTGGCCGAAACACGCAGGCGAACCCAGCGGTTTTCGCTTTCAACCCAGAACCGGCGCGATTGCAGGTTGGGCAGGAAGCGGCGCTTGGTCTTGTTGTTCGCGTGCGAAACATTGTTGCCCACCATCGGGCCTTTGCCGGTCACTTGGCATACGCGTGCCATGGATGCACCTCTTTAGTGTCGTTCTTGCCGCGCATCGCTTGGGGGGTAGACGGGGGTTTAGCCGCCGGGCTGAGTGGGCTGCGCTGTGCGCTGCCTTGGCCGGCCACCCAGTCTTAGTGGATGAGGGGGAAAGTGATTTCACCCCAGTGCTTATACCCGCTGCCTGCCACCCGCTTGAATTCACACTTGAATTCACAACACGCGGTTGGGGGTCAGAGTGCTGAACTACAAAGCATAGTAGTCCTGCACGGGAAACTTCATGTGAAGACCGCGATTCTAATACGGAATTCCCAAGTAAATCAAGCCAAAGGGCTACGACGTGTGCGAACGCGCCACACGGCCGGCTGTCCAGGACAGGCACGCGCAGGCTGCCAGGGTGGTCGTCAGGGGCAGGGCGGTGTCGGCCTGCCAGGCGCTGACCACAAAACCGGCGAGGGCGCCGCAAGACAGTTGAAGCGTCCCCAATAGCGCCGAGGCGGCGCCCAGCCGCTTGCCCTGGTCCGACAGCGCGAGCGCCGCCGAGTTGGGGTTCACGAAGCCCTGACTGCCCATGTAGGCGATCAGGCACAACATCAGCAGCGGGAGCGTCAGCAGTCCGGCGAGCGTCAGCGCGACGGCGACGAGGCTGGCGCAGGCCAGCGTCACCAGCGCGCGGCGCTGCAATTGGCGCGGCGTATAGGTGCGCAGCAGGCGGGCGCTGATCTGCGAGCAGATGATGAGCGACAGCGCGTTGGCGCCGAACAGCAGGCCGTAGTATTGCGGCGGCACGCCGTAGAGTTCGATGAAGACCCGGGGCGAACCGATGATGTAGGCGAACATGCCCGCCTGTCCGAAACCGCCCGCCAGGCTGTGCGACATGAAGCCGCGGTGGGCGAAGAGGCCGCGATAGTTCTGCAGGATGGTGCTCCAGCGCAGCGGCACCACGCGGTCCGGCGTGAGCGATTCCTTCATGATCAGGATGACCGCGGCCATCAGCATCGCGCCGCCCGCCAGCATCACCCAGAACAGGCTGCGCCACGAGGTAATGGCCAGCAGCTGGCCGCCGATCAGCGGCGCGAGGATGGGCGCGAGGCCCATGATGAGCATCAGCAGCGACATCGCGCGCGCGGCTTCGTGGGTTTCATAGTGGTCGCGGATGACCGCGCGCGGGATCACGATGCCGGCCGCGCCGCCCATCGCCTGCACGACACGCCAGCCGGTCAGGGCTTCGACCGAACCCGACAGCGCGCATCCCAGCGAGGCGATCATGAACAGTGTCAGGCCCACCAGCAGCGGCGGCTTGCGGCCGTAGCGGTCCGCCATCGGGCCGTAGAACACCTGCGCCAGCGCCAGGCCGATCAGGTACGCCGCCAACGTGCGCTCGACATCGCCGCGGGCGACGCCAAGGTTCGCCGCGATCGTGGGGAACGCGGGCAGGTACATGTCGATGGCGAACGGGCCGATGGCCGTCAGCGCGCCCATGAGAATGAGCCAACCGGGCAGGCTGCTGCGGGATGTGTGCATTGGGGGCATGTAGATCGCGGTAAAACGCAGAGACAGGGCGCGCGGTAGTGCAGACGGTATTGGCCGCGCCAAGCCGGGGACTTTATCATGGGCGGGCTTACAGGAAGATTGCGGGTGTTTTGCGTTAGCGTCCCTTGTGTCCCTACGCATCCGGAAGGAGAAGCCGTGAATCCTTTGCTATCTGTCGTGGAGCGCAAACTTCAGGCGTTGCCTGTCCCCGTCCAACTTGTGCTGCCCGATGGCGCCGTGCTCGGCGCACCCGATCCGCGCGTGCGGTTCGTGACGCACGACATGACCGCGCTGGCGCATCTGGCCGAAGGGGCCGTCGGGGTGCTGGGGCAGGATTATGTCGAAGGCCGCATCGATATCGAGGGCAGCATGCGCGATGTGATGGCGGCGGCCGCGGCACTGCTGCCCGGGTCGCCGATGGACGCGGCGCGCGGCGGCTGGCTGACCGACCTGGTGCGCAAGGTGATGTCGGTGTGGCGCCATTCCCTCGAGCGCGATGCTCGGCAGATCGAATTTCACTACGACCTGTCCGACGACTTCTACGCCTTGTGGCTGGACCCGCGCCGCGTGTATTCCTGCGCGTACTACCGCGAGCCCGGCATGACGCTGGCGCAGGCGCAGGAGGCCAAGCTGGATCACATCTGCCGCAAGCTGCGCCTGGCGGCGGGCGAGCGATTCCTGGATGTGGGCGCGGGGTGGGGCGGACTGCTGCTGTGGGCGGCCGAACGCTACGGCGTGGACGCCACGGGCATCACGCTGTCGCGCAACCAGCACGCGCACGTAAGCCGGCTGATCCAGGATAAAGGGTTGTCCGATCGCGTGCGCATCGAGCTGCTGGACTACCGCAAGCTGGACGCATCGCAGCCTTACGACAAGATTGCGTCGGTGGGCATGTTCGAGCACGTGGGCCGCGCGCAACTGGAAAGCTACTTCGCCACGCTGCGGCGTCTGCTCAAGCCGGGCGGGCTCATCATGAACCACGGCATCACCGCCGCCGGCGTGGATAACGCGGAACTCGGCAATGGCATGGGCGAGTTCATCGAGAAGTACATCTTCCCGGGCGGCGAACTCACCCATGTCAGCGTCGTGATGCAGGCATTGGCCAACGGCGGCCTGGAAGACCTGGACGCCGAAAACCTGCGCCCGCATTACGCGCGCACGCTGTGGGCGTGGAGTGATCGGCTGGAGGCGCGGCTGCCGGAGGCGGCGCGCATTCTGGGGGCGGACCACGGTGAGCGGTCGCTGCGTGCCTACCGGCTGTACCTGGCCGGCAGCGCGATGGCCTTCGAGCATGGATGGATCGCGCTGCATCAGATCCTGGCGCAGCATCCCGCGACGGGACGCGCGGACGAACTGGATCGTCCCGCCGATCTGTCGTATCCGTGGCGGCGGGACTATATGTACGGAGACGTGCCCGGGCATTGAAGGCCGGACACTGCGCGCAACCCCGGTGATTTGCAAATCGCCGATCCGTCGTTCGTGGCGGAGGGCGAGCGGCATACCATCGAACCTTCCATTGCAAGCAATCACAGCAGGGGGTTCCATGGCCGGCAAATATGCGGCGCCGCAAGGCAGCGCCAATTCGGGCTACGAGGCGGATGTGCTGGTCATCGGCGGCGGTCCCGCCGGGACTTGGGCCGCGGTCTGCGCCGCCCAGGCCGGCGCAAGCGTCATCCTGGCGGACAAAGGCTATTGCGGGTCGTCCGGCGCCACCGCCGCGGCCGGCACCGCAGTCTGGTATGTCGATCCCGATCCGCAGAAGCGCGCCGCCGCGATGTCCAGCCGCTACGACATGGGCGGCCGGCTGGCGGACCATGGCTGGATGGGCCGCGTCCTGGACCGGACGTGGGACGGCATCAATACCCTGGCGGACTGGGGCTATCCCTTTCCGGTGGATGGCGACGGCGTGTCGCGCCGCAATTCGCTGCAGGGCCCGGAGTACATGCGCCTGATGCGCAAGCAGGTCAAGCAGGCGGGCGGCAGGATTCTCGATCATCACCCGGTGCTGGAACTGCTGCGCGATGAGCACGGCGCGGTCGCCGGCGCGGCGGGCGTGGACCGGCAGCGGGGCGGCGCGTGGACGGTGCGCGCGGGGGCGGTCGTCATCGCCACGGGCGGTTGCGCCTTCCTGAGCCGGGCGCTGGGCTGCAACGTGCTGACCGGAGACGGCCTGCTGATGGCAGCCGAACTGGGCGCGGAGCTGTCGGGCATGGAGTTTTCCAACGCCTACGGCATTGCGCCCGAGTTCGGCTCGGTGACCAAGACGCTGTTCTATAGCTGGGCGACCTTCACCGACGTTGACGGCGTGCCGATCCCCGGCGCGGCGTCCAAGGGCGGGCGCTCGGTCATCGCGCGCGAACTGCTGCGCCAGAAAGTCTATGCGCGCCTGGATCAGGCCGACGAGGCCACGCGGCAGGCGATGCGCGCCGCGCAACCGAACTTTTTCCTGCCGTTCGACCGCAGCGGCATCGACCCGTTTACGCAGCGATTTCCCGTGACGCTTCGGCTGGAGGGCACCGTGCGCGGCACAGGTGGCCTGCGGCTGGCGGGGCCGGATTGTTCGACCACCGTGCCGGGCCTGTACGCCGCTGGTGATGCCGCAACGCGCGAGCCCATCTGCGGCGGCTTTACCGGGGGCGGCAGCCATAACGCCGCCTGGGCCATCTCGTCCGGATCCTGGGCCGGCGCCGGCGCTGCCGGCCATGCGCTGGCCGCGCGCGGCCGCGGACGTACCGTCATCGCCGCGGGGGCCGCGGGCCTGCGTGGAAACGGCGCGCGCGCCGCGGATGCCGCCGCGCTGGTCAGGGCGGTGCAGGACGAGGTCATGCCCTTCGAGCGGAACTATTTCAGGACGGCGGACGTGCTGGAGCCGTCGGTCGCCCGGTTGGACACGCAGTGGCACGGCTTGCGGTCGGCGGCGCCCGCGGCCGCCGCGGATCTGCTGGCGACGCGCGAGGCGGCGGCCATGCTGGCCACGTCGCGCTGGATGTACCGCAGCGCGCTGGCCCGCCGCGAGACGCGCGGCATGCACAAACGCTACGACTTCTTGGAGCAGGACGCCGCGCAATACCATCATTTAAGCGCTGGCGGGCTGGACGAGGTGTGGGTGCAGCCGCGCGCGTTGGACGGGGGCGGGGCGCAATCCGTGCCGCAGCCCGCACCGCAATCCGCAACGCAAACGAGGCTGGCGGCATGATCGAGCTCATCAGCGACAGCCGTTGCACGGGCTGCAATATCTGCGTCCGGGTGTGCCCGGTCAATGTGTTCGACATCGTGGAAGGGGCGGCGCCGGTCATCGCGCGCCAGGACGCCTGTCAGACCTGCTTCATGTGCGAGGCGTGGTGCCCCGAAGACGCCATGTACGTGTCGCCCCAGGCCGATGCGCCTGCGCCGGTGGCCGAAGACGAACTGGTGCGGGCCGGATTGCTGGGCAGCTACCGGCGTCAGATCGGCTGGAACCGCGATTCGCGCGATCTGCGTACGGCGGACCAGTCGTTCAAGCTGTTGGGGGGCGGACCGGGCCGTTAGTCCGGCTCGCGGTGCACGATGTGCCCGCCCACGATGGTCATTGTGCAGCGCACGTCCCGCCACGCCGCAGCGGGCAACTGCATCGGGTCCTGATGCAGCACCGCCAAGTCCGCGGCAAATCCCGGCGCGAGCGGGCCCTTCCAGTCTTCGTCGAAACTCAACCGCGCGCCGGCCACGGTGAATGCGCGCAGCGCATCGTGGGCGGAGAGCGCCTGCCCGGCGCCAATGACGCGGCCCGTCAGCCGCTCCTGCCGAACGCCCGCCACCCACAGCGTGTGGAACGGGTCGTAAGGAATGTTGTCGGTCGCCAGCGATACATCGAGTCCCAGCGCCAGCATGTCGGCATGCGGCACCACGCCTTCTCCGCCGTCGGGTTCGTCCAGGTAGGCCGCGCCGCCTTTCCACAGGAAATACGTGGGAATGGTCGTGACCAGCACGTCCAGCGCCTTGAGCGCCTTCAGGTCGTCGATGCGCGACCGGGCGATGTGCTGCACAACCCAGCGGCGGCCGGCCAGCGGAAACCGGGCGTTGACCTCGCGCAGCACCGGTACGACTTCGTGCAACTTGTCCGAGACGATGACGTTGACGCGCAGGTCATGTTCGGCCGCCAGCAGGCACAGCGCCCGGAAGTCCGATGGCGTAACGGCCTGTTCGACGAAGCCGGACCAGCCGGTGTCCGGCAGGTTGGCGCGCGCGCAGCAGGCCACGACGGGATCGCCGCCGTAGGCGATATGGATGCCGCTGATCCGGAGCCACGGGTCGCCCAAGCCGCGCCCGCGTGCGGTGGCCAGCCAGTCGCGCATGGCGCGCGCCGCTTCGGCCAGATCGCTCCACGCGGGGCTGACGACCAGCGTGGAACGCATGGTCAGCTCGCCGTCTTCCCATAGCTTGCGGTAGACGGAGATGGTCTCGGGCGCGCAGCCGTGGCCTTCGTAAATGCTGGTGGTGCCCTTGGCGTGATAAAGCTGCTGCGAGATGCGCAGGCCCTTCAGCCGGTCGGCATAGCCAAAACGCGGCACGTCGGGCAGCAGGTCGAATTCGACGGCGGGGCGGGCGTTGCGCTCGACGATGCTGCCGTTCAGTTCGCCGGCGGCATCGCGGCCCAGTTCGATGCCGCCGCAGCGGGGCTGCGATGCCGGCGTCAGGCCATTGCGTGCCAGCGCAAGGCTGTTGAGCGCGCCGCTTCCGGGCGGCTTACCCCAGTTGCCGAAGGGCGCGGGGATATAGACGGGGTGGTCGGGCGCCGCGGCGTCCAGTTCCTGCCGGCTGGGCAGCCGGCCTTCCGCCAACTGCGCCGCGCCGCCGAAGAAATAGGGTGGCGTGCCCACCGGCATGGTGACGATGTAGTCGCCGGGCGGCGTGGACCGCGCCTGCTCGCGCACCACCTGCAACACGTCTGCAACGCTGCGCGCGTGGGCCAGCGAGGGGCGCAGGGTCTTTAACCCCTCGCGCTCCATGTGGGCATGGCTGTCGTTGATGCCGGGAATTACCGTCGCGCCCTGCAGGTCCAGCACCTGCGCATCGCCGCCCGCCAGCGCCAAGGCTTGCTCGTCGTAGGCCGCGACCCGGCCGTCTGCCAGCGCGATGGCATGGGCCGATGGGCGGGCGTCATGAAACGTATGGATGCGCGCGTTGCGCAGCACCAGCGTGCGGGGTGCGGCCCGCCTGTGAAAAAGGCTCATGTCAGGAGGCGCTTTGATACCAGGGGAATAGTCGGCGCGCTGCCCAGACGAACAGGCGGTCCGCCAGGAAGCCGAATGTGCCCAGCAGCACCAGGCCGATGAACATGATCTCCACCTGGAAAAGCTGATGGCCCAGCGACATCATGTAGGCGATGCCACGGGTCGACCCCGACAGCTCGGCCGCCACCAGCACGATCAGCGACACGGCGATGGCCTGGCGCACGCCGGCCAGGATGAAGGGCAGGGCGGCGGGCAGGATGACGAGAAAGAGCGTGCGCAGCCTGCCGGCGCCCAGCGCCGCCGCCGATCGCAGGTACACGATGTTGGTGTCGCGCACGCCGATGAAGGTGGTGATCCAGATGGGAAAGAAGGCGCCCCAGGCGATCAGCGCGATCTTGGGCAGCTCGCCGATGCCGAACCACAGCACCGCCAGCGGAACGACGGCGAGCGACGGCACCGAGCGAAAGCCATGCAGCACGGGTTCGCTCAGGTGATGCAGGAACGCGATCCGCGCCGTCAGGATGCCGGCGGTGATGCCGAGGATCAGCGCGATACTGAATCCTGCCGCGGCCCGCGTGAGGCTGGCGGTGATGTGCCCGGCCAGTTCGCCCGATTCGATCAGCGGCAACGCGGCCTGCAGCACGCGCGACGGCGGCGGAAAGAGCGCGGGGTTCATCCACGAGAACACGTGCGGGATGGCTTCCCACCCCAGCAGGAACAGCGCGATGCCGGCCAGGTTCAACAGCAGCCGGCGGCGGCGACGGGCGCGCTCCGCTCGCGCGTGCGCCTGTTGGAAGCGGTCGGCCAGTCCCGCACGCGCGGGCCGCGCATCGCCGCTGGCCGCGTGATCGGCTTGGACGGGAACATCAGCGGTCGTCTCGGCCACGGATTCGCGGCGCAGGGTCAATGAGGTCATGCTGCCTGCCTTTGGGCGCCGGCCGCCAGCGCGGCTTCGATCCGGTTGTAGTGTTGGGCGAATTCAATGGACCCGCGCTGCCGCGGATAGTCCAGGCCAATGCGGATGTCGTCGCTGATCGTGCCCGGATGCGGCGCCATGACGACGACGCGTTGCGCAAGGAAGATCGCTTCGTCGATGTTGTGGGTGACGAACACCACCGATACGCCGGTCTCCTGCCACAGCCGCAGCAGGTCCTTTTGCAGCGCGGCGCGGGTCATCGCGTCCACGGCTGCGAACGGCTCGTCCATGAGCAGGACTTTCGGTTCGACGACCAGGGACCGCGCCACGGCGATGCGCTGGCGCATGCCGCCGGACAACTCGTGCGGATAGCGGTCAGCGGACGCAGCCAAACCCACGCGCTCCAGCGCCGCCAGCGCGCGGTGGCGGCGTTGCGGTGCGGCGACCGATTGCGCGCGCAGGCCGAATTCCACGTTCTGCCGGGCCGTCATCCACGGAAAGAGCGCATATTCCTGAAACACCACGCCGCGTTCGGGACCGGGGCGTTCGACCTGTTCGCCATGGAACCGGACCGCGCCGTCGGTGGGCTGCAGAAAGCCCGCCAGCAGGTGCAGCAGCGTCGTCTTGCCGCAGCCCGAGGGGCCGATCAGGCACGTGAACTCGCCGGCCGCCAGGTCCAGCGACACCTCGTGCAGCGCCTGCGCGGGCGCGTTGCCGCGCGTGGCAAAGAACTGCGACACGCGCTGGAATTCGATCAGGGCGCCCATGCCGTCAGGCCAGTTTGACGCGGTCGGGCGCGGCGGCGGACAGCGGCGCGTCCTTGATCGCGGCGCGGAACAACGCGCGCAAGTCGCCGGCGGGAGCGGGCGCCAGCTTGGCGTCGATGGCCCACTTGGCCTGATTCACCAGGTCGTCCACGAAGCTGTCGTCGAATCCCACCTTGAATTCGAATACCGAGGTCGCCTGCTTGACCTCCGCGGGCGTGCTGCGGATGCGCGTGGCGATCAAGTCGGGCCACGCCGGGTCCTGCGCGATGCGCTTTTCGGCGTCGAGCAGCGCGCCGATGGCGTCCTTGACCAGCGCCTGGCGCGTGTCCAGCGTGTTCTGGTTGACCAGCAGCAACTGGTGGCTGCGGAAGAATTTCTCGTAGCCATCCTGCGTCAGGAAGAACGCCTTGCCGCCGCTTTGGCGCAGCGCCGCGTTGCCGGCCTGCGCGGTCCAGGAAAACGCGTCGATGTCGCCGCGCACCAGCGCGCCGATGAGATCGGTGGGCGCCAGATTCACCTGCGTGATGTCGCTGGCGGACAGCTTTGCGAATTCCAGATACTTGGCCAGCGCGTACTGCCCCGACGTGCCGGCGGGCGTGCCGATCTTCTTGCCCTTCAGGCTGGCGGGCTGGTCGGCGGCGATGCCGCTGCCTTCGCGCGCCACGATCTTCATGTCGTACGAGTAGCGGCTGAAATTGGCCAGGATGCCGGGCTTCAGACCCTGCAACACGGCAAAGACCAGCGGCGTATCCGTGGTGGTCGAGAAGTTGGCCGAGCCGGCCAGCAGGGCCTGCATCGAGTCCCGTCCGGTCGGAAAATCCAGCACCTTCAGATCCACGTTGCGCGCCTTCCAGTAGCCACCGCTTTCGGCGACGAACGGCAGCGCCCAGGTGTAGCCCGCGCTGCCGGAAGCCAGCGTGGCCTGCTCGCGGGACTGGGCGAACGTCACGCCGGGCAGCGCGCCCGCGGCGCCTGCGGCGGCCACCGAACCGATATGGAACAACAGACGCCGGCGCGCGGCGTCGATGGAAGGCAGCTTCTTGTACGAACTCATGATTCCAAACCCCGATATGCATGTGAAATAGCTTGGGGTCATGCTACGGAGCGAAGGCTGCGCCGACAAAGAATATCTGGACATATGCTTGTTTCTTACGGCCGCGCTGGGGCGTGCGGCTTGGGCATGGCGGCTGCGCCAAGCGGCCTGCCAGCGGCGGTATTTGGATAGCAGAAATAGTTCGTTCCGCCGCCGAGCGCGCGTTGCTAGGATCGCCGGTCACCCTACGCAGCGAATGACGCGGCGTGGCGAACCCACCGGCCCAAGGAGCCCGCGACCTCATGTCCATCAATCCCTTTCCCCTGCGGCGCTTCGCGGCGACCTCCGCGCTGGCTTTTGCAACGCTAGTCGCGGCCGCCGCACCGGCGCATGCCGAAGGCACGCTGCGCGTGGCGCAGCAGTTTGGCATCGCCTATCTGATCCTTGATGTGGTCAAGGACCAGAAACTGATCGAGAAGCACGGCAAGCAGGCCGGCGTGGACATCAAGGTGGAATGGGCGCAGATTTCTGGCGCGTCGGCCATGAACGAGGCGCTGCTCGCCGGCGCGCTGGACATGGTGTCGGCCGGCGTGCCGCCTGCGCTGGTGCTGTGGGACCGCACGCGCGGCAAGCAGAACGTGAAGCTGGTGGCGGCGCTGGGGTCGTTGCCCAACTATCTGCTGAGCAACAATCCGGCGGTGAAGACACTGGACGACTTCGGCGCCAAGGACCGCATCGCGGTGCCGGCCGCTGGCGTCGGATTCCAGTCGCGCACCTTGCAGATCGAAGCGGCCAAGCGCTACGGCAAGGACAACTTCAAGCGCTTCGACGATATCTCCATCAGCCTGCCGCATCCGGACGCCACCACCGCCCTGATCTCCGGCGGCCTGGAGGTGAATGCGCATTTTTCCAGCGCGCCGTTCTACTACCAGGCGCTGGAACGCAATCCGGCGGTGCACAAAGTGATCAGTTCGTACGACATTCTGGGCGGACCCGCGACGTTCAACGTGCTGTACACCACGCAGAAATTCCACGACGCCAATCCCAAGACCTATCAGGCGTTCTACGCCGCGCTGGCGGAAGCTGCGGCGTGGATTCCCGCGCACAAGGACGAGGCCGCCGCGATCTTCATCCGACAGCAGAATTCCAAGCTGCCGGCGGATTTCGTGAAGAAGATCCTGGACGATCCCGAGAACCAGTTCACGATCACGCCGCAGCAGACCAAGGTGTATGCCGACAAGCTGCGCAAGATCGGCGTGCTGCAAGGGCAGGCGGAAAGCTGGAAGGATTATTTCTTCGCGCCGGCCCACGCCGCCGCGGGTAGCTGACGGTCAGCGGGTTTACTCGAACAAGCCCTGCGCCCGTGCGCGCTCCAGCGCGTCGGGCGGCAGCCAGCGGCCCAGCGCGGCCAGCGCCGTGGTGCCGCGCAATGGCGCCGCGACCGGCGTGATCGGCGGCGCCGTGCTGCGGCTCAGGCGCGGCGCGGGCGCCGGCTGGGCGATGCCGTCGACCTCGGCGAACGTGCCGCGTGCGCGCAGGTGCGGGTGATTCGGCGCTTCGTCAAAACTCAGCACCGGTGCGAAGCAAGCATCGGTTCCTTCCAGCCGCGCGGTCCATTCTTCGCGCGAGCGGCCGGCAAAGGCGTGCGCCAACTGCTCGCGCAGCGCAGGCCAGCGGGCGCGGTCGGATTGCCACGCGGCCAGCTCCGCCGGCAGTTCCAGCAGGGTCAGCAGCGTCTTGAAGAACTTGGCTTCCAGCGGCCCAACGGAGACGTAGCGTCCATCACGGCACGCGTACACGTCGTAGAAGGGCGCGCCGGAGTCGATCAGGTTCGTGCCGCGCTCGGCCCGCCATACGCCTGCCGCAGCCAGGCCATGAAAGGCGGTGGACAGGGACGCCACGCCATCGACCATGGCCGCGTCCACGACCTGTCCCAGACCGCTGCGCGCGCGTTCGATCAGCGCGGCCAGGATGCCCAGTGCCAGATACAACCCGCCGCCCGCGAAGTCGCCCAATAGCGCCAGCGGCGGCGTGGGCGGCTGCCCCTGCCGGCCGATCGCCTCGAGGGCGCCGGTGATCGCCAGATAGTTGATGTCGTGTCCCGCCGACAGGGCCAGCGGGCCGGTCTGGCCCCAGCCCGTGACCCGGCCATAGATAAGACGCGGATTGCGCGCGAGGCACGCGTCCGGACCGAGGCCGAGCCGCTCCATGACGCCGGGCCGGAACCCTTCGATCAAGGCGTCCGCGTTCTCGACCAGGTCCAGCACGAGCGCCGCGGATTCCGGCCGCTTGAGGTCCAGTTCAATCGACGTGCGGTTGCGCAGCAACAGGTTGAAGCGCGGTTCGCGCTGGATGCCTTGCGCCACGGGATCCCGGCGTTGGATGCGAAGGACCGTCGCGCCCATGTCGGCCAGCAGCATCGCCGCCATCGGCGCCGGGCCGATTCCTTCGAGTTCGATGAGGGTCAGGCCCGCCAGCGCGCCCGCGCCGGGCGTCTGCTGCGCGCTCATGCGGCGGTCACCGCGCGTTCGGCGACCGCGGCCGCCAGAAAGCGCTGCACCGCCGCCCACGAGTCCGCGTTGGCGCGCGCGTTGGCTGCGGCGTCGCCGCCGCCGGTCAGCACGATGCCGGACACCGCATGCGCGCGAGCGATCTCGGTAGTGGGCACGCCGGGCGCCTGCAAGGCGTGTCCGGCGTCGGGATAGTCCAGATGCTCCACGGCGTGCGGGTGGCCGGCGGCCTGCAGGGCGTTTGCCACGTCGGCGGCGTACTGGGTCGATGGCCAATAGCCGTCGTCGCCCGCGGACAGCACCAGGACCGGACCCGCTATCCGTTCCACCGGAATGCGGGCGCGCGCGACGGCGGCCGCATCCTGCTGGGCGTTCACGAACGCCTGCGCCTGGCGACGCGGCTCGGGCAGGCTGTCGACGAGGCCCCAATCCTGCGCGGCGTTGTTCTCCCAGACGTGCGCCAGGGGCTGGCCCGCCTGCGTCCAGGCGGGACCGAAGCGGCCCGTGCCCGGTTTGCCCGCGTTCAGCACGCCGTGCACGACCGAGCTGGGCACATAGGCGATCACCGCCGATACGGCCTGCGGATACAGGCTGCCCAGCAGCAGCGCCAGTTCGCCGCCGCGCGAATGGCCGCTGACCGCGACGAAATCGCCCGCCGGCCTGACTGTGGTGCGCAGCCATTGCAGCGCGCGCTCGAAGTATTCCAGGGGGATCGCGGAAAGGTAGTCCGGCAGGCCGGGCGCGCCGAAGTAGCCCAGCGCCAGCGCGGCATAGCCGCGCGACGCAAAAAGGGCGGCCCGCGCTTCGTTGATGCCGCCGCCCGATCCGTTCAGCACCACGATGGCCGGATGCGGGCCGGGGCCGGCGGGGGTATACAGCACGCCCACCAAGCCGTCCTCGTTCAAGGGCTGCCGGGTGACGCCGATGTCCGCGTGGCGCTGTTCGAAGCGGGCGGACGCGTGATTGCCGTGCGTGTCGCTGGCCGCCGCGATCAAATGGATGACGCCATCCGCGCTTTCGGGGGCGGGCAGGTCATCGGCGTCTTGAGCATCGCCGGCCCGCGCGGGCGACTGCGACCAGATCGGACCCTGGCCATCGGCGACGCCGTAGCCGCCGGATTCGGGAGCCTGCCCGGACACGTCGACCGACCCCTTCGCGTCGGCAAGGAAGGTGTTGCGGCTGCGCCAGGTCTCGCCATCGGGCTGGCGCGAAGTCAGCGTCAGGGTCACGGCGGAATGCGGATGAAAGCCTTCCAGCGTGAAGACGCGGGGAACGTCGATCAACGCGGTGGCGGGGGTGACGGCAAGACGGGCTGGCATGCTTGAGGGTTCCAATTGGGGCGGGAAAATCCCTGAACTTAGGTGGGCAAATCCAGGTTGCCAACGAAGATTTCCGCATGCCGATAGCCGGTTTTCACCTAAGGACTTCACGCCATTTGCAGATGGGAAATCGGTCGTTCCGATGTATGTGCATGACGCTTAAGCTGCGAGGCATGATGTCGGTTCGCCCCAAGCGTGGCGTGCAGGGCATCGTCTTCAACCGTGCCTTTCATGACCGATCTGTCCGACATCCAACACGTCCGCCGCATATCTCCCGACCGCCAGCCCGCGTCCGCCGCCATCTCGCTGCGTAAGGTGTCCAAGCGCTTTGCGCGCCGCGACGACACGCCCCTGCAGGTGCTCGAAGGCATCGACCTGGACATTCCGCATGGTCAAGTGGTTGCCATTCTGGGCGCGTCGGGCTGCGGCAAGAGCACGCTGCTCAACCTGATCGCGGGTCTGGCGCATCCCGACGAGGGCAACATCCTGGTGGAAGGCGCCAGCACGGCGGCGTACACGGACTGGCGTGCAGTGGGATATCTGTTCCAGGACGACCGGCTGCTGCCGTGGCGCACCGCGCGGGACAACGTCTGCTTCGGCCTGGAGGCCACGCGCCTGCCGCGCGCCGAACGCCAGGCGCGGGCGCTGGCCGCGCTGGAAACGGTGGGGCTGGCCGGCTTCGCGTCGGCCTATCCGCACGAGTTGTCCGGCGGCATGCGCAGCCGCGTGGCGCTGGCGCGCAGTCTGGTGAACGCGCCGCGTATCCTGCTGCTGGACGAACCCTTTTCCAAGCTGGACCCCGGCACTCGCGCGCAGATGCACGCCGAGCTGCTGGAAATCCAGGCGAGCCGGGGCATGACCGTGGTGTTCGTGACGCACGATGTCGAGGAAGCGGTGGTGCTGGCAGACCAGGTGGTGATCCTGCGGCCACGGCCGGGCCGCATCCGCGAGATCGCGCCGGTGACGCTGGCCAGGCCGCGCGCGCCGTCGCAACCTGAGGTCGCCGAGCTGATCCGTCAGTTGCGCGTGCGGGTGTAGCGTCATGAACCAGACTTCGATTTCGGCCGTCCGCGTGTCGGCATGGCGTGTCCTGGGCGGCAATGCGGGCCGGCGCCTGCTGCTGGTGGCGCTGCTGCTGGCGGCATGGGCGTTCGCCGCGCGCGGCGTGCCCGCGTACATCCTGCCGGGGCCGGCGCGCGTGGCCGACGCGCTGGGACGGCTGGTTTCCAGCGATACGTTCTGGCGCGATCTGGGCGTGACGTTCTGGCGCGTCATCGCGGGCTTTTCGCTGGCCGCCGTGGCGGGCACCGCGCTGGGGCTGCTGTTTGGCAGCCGCCGCAAACTGGGCGAATTCTTCGAACCCGTGCTGGCAGTCACCAACACGATTTCTTCGGCCATCTGGGCGATCTTCGCCATCATCTGGTTCGGCATCTCCAACGCCACCACCATCTTCGTGGTGTTCATGACCGCGCTGCCGCTGATCCTGACCAACGTCTGGCAGGGCGCCCGGTCGGTGCGCGCCGATCTGGTTGAACTGGCGCGCAGCTTCCGCATGTCGCCGCTGCGCATTCTGCGCACGATCTATCTGCCGTCCATCCTGCCCGACTTCTTCTCCGGCGCGCGCCTGGCCTTCGGCTTCGGCTGGCGGGTGTCGCTGGTGGCCGAGACGATCGGCGCGTCCAACGGCGTGGGCTACCGGCTGCGGCAGGCGGCCGACCTCGTGCAGACGGATCAGGTGTTCGCGTGGACGATCACGCTGGTCGGCCTGATGGTGCTGATCGAATTCTGCGTGCTCAAGCCGCTGGAGACGCACCTGTTCCGCTGGCGCCGCGCCGCCGCGGACTGATCTTCTTTCTTTTTTTCTCCCGTTACGGATCCATTCCCATGTCCCAAACCATGAAGGCGCTCGTGCTCAACGCGCACGGCGGCCTGGACCAACTGTCGGTCGTCCAAGACAAACCTGTGCCGCAGGCAATTCCCGGCCACGTTGTGGTGCGCGTGCGCGCCTCGTCCTTCAACTACCACGATGTCTTCACGGTGCAGGGCATGCCCGGCATCAAGGTGCCGCTGCCGGTGATCATCGGCCTGGATCTGGCCGGCGAGATCGCCGAAGTCGGCGCGGACGTCGAGGGCTGGAAGGCCGGTGACCGCGTGCTGGTCAATCCGCTGAACCGCGAGAAGGGCCTGATGGGCGAGATGCTGGATGGCGGCATGGCGCAGTACTGCCTGGTGTCGGCGGCGCAGCTTCTGCCGCTGCCGGCCAACGTCACGTACGAACAGGCGGCCGCCTTGCCGGTGGCCTATGGCACCGCTCACCGCATGCTGATCACGCACCGCACCGTGCAGGCCGGAGACAAGGTGCTGATCCTGGGCGCCAGCGGCGGCGTGGGCACGGCCAGCGTCATTCTGGCCAAGCGCCTGGGCGCCGAGGTGATTGCCTGCGCCAGTGGCGCGGACAAGCTGGCGCGGCTGCGTGAGATTGGCGCGGATCACGTCGTCGACTACCGCGAGACCGACTTCTCCAAATGGGCCATCCAGCAGTATGGCAAGCCGCAGCGCCGCGGCACCGCCGGCGGGGTGGACGTGGTGGTGAACTTTACGGGCGGCGACACCTGGGTGCCGTCGCTGCGCTGCCTGCGCCGCGGCGGGGTTCTGCTGACCTGCGGCGCCACCGCGGGCTACGACCCGAAGGAAGACCTGCGCTACATCTGGAGCTTCGAGCTGACCGTCAAGGGCTCCAACAGCTTCTACGACGAGAACCTGCTCGCCTTGCTGGACCAGGTCGACCGCGGCGAGATCGCACCGCTGATCGACCGCGTGGTGCCGCTGGAAGAAGCAGCCGAAGGCCTGGCCGCCATCCGCGACCGCAAGGTCATCGGCAAGATCATCGTCGCTCCCTGAACCCCATCGGAACCTTGAACATGTCTGAACAGAACCTGCCCGCCGCGGCTGATATCCAGGCGCGTCTCTTGCGCAGTCCCTATCACCAGTGGCTTGGCCTGAAAGTGCTGTCGGTCGGCGACGGCGAGATCGTGCTGCAGGCCACGTGGCGCGAGGAATGGTCGGTCAACCCCGACAACCCCTACACGCACGGCGGCATTCTGGCCGCGCTGATCGACCTGACAGCGGACTGGGCGCTCGTCTCCCACACGGGCCGTGGCGTGCCGACCGTGGACCTGCGGGTCGACTATCACCGGCCCGCGATCCAGGGCGACCTCACCATCCGCGGCAAGGTCGTCAAGGCCGGCAAGCAGTTGTCGGTGGCCGAAGCGCGCATCGAGGACGCGCAAGGCGTGCTGCTGGCCAGCGGGCGCGGCGTGTACCTGACCGCGCCGCCCAAGGCCTGAGGGGGAAGGGGCATGGACAGCGCTCTGCCACTCGATCACCTGGTGATCAATACGCGCTTTGGCACCGATGCGGCCGCGCGCCTGTTCGCGGCGCTGGGGTTCACGCTGACGCCGCAAGGCCGGCACGCGTTCGGGTCGGTGAATCACCTGATGGTGTTCCAGGACGATTACCTGGAGCTGATCGGCCTGCCGACCGATGGTGGCACCTTGCGCCAGGAGATCCTGGACAACCCCGCGGGCATCGACGGGCTGGTCTACAAGCCGGCCTCGGCCGACGCCGTGCATGCGGCGCTGACGCGCGCGGGCGCCGCGGTGGCCCCGTTGCACGCGTTCACCCGTGCGCTTGAGCTGGACGGTGTGCAGCACGAGGCCAGCTTTCGCACCGTGCGCTACCAGCCCGGCGCCTTCGAGGCTGGCCGCGTCTATTACTGCCAGCACCTGACGCCGGAACTGGTGTGGCGGTCGGAATGGCAGACGCACGCCAATGGCGTGCGCGGCCTGGCGGGCCTGACGCTGGTGTCCGCCCGGGCGCAGGCCGACGCGCAGGCTTATGCGCAGGCGGCGTTCGGCCAGGTGCATCTGGACGGGCGCGGCTTTTCGATACCCAGCCCCGGCTTTTCGGTTGACCTGCTGGATGCCGACGCTTACGCGCAGCGCTACGGCGACCTAGCCTGCGATGCGCTGGGCCGCGACAGCTTTTTCGGCGCCATCGCCATGCGCGCGGGCAACCCCGATGCGCTGGAGCGACACGTCGCGGCGCTGGGCGATGGCCTGCGCGCGCGGCCCTGGCAACGCGATGGCGTGAACGGTCTGGCCGTCGCCCTGCCGGGCTTGAACACCTTACTGGACTTCGTCTATGAGCACTGATCTCGGCTTCCATGCGTACAACCTGGGCGGCCTCACGCCGCCGGGCGCCCATCCCGACAACGTGGCGGTGATCGCGCTGGACGATGAGCAGAACGAGACGCGCCTGACGGTCGGGCAGCTTGAAGACCTGTGCAACGCCGTCGCGCGCGGACTGCTGCGCCGCGGGCTGCAACGCGGCGATCGCGTCGCGGTGCTGGCCGCCAACAGCGCGCAGTTCCTGGCGGTGCTGCTGGGCGCGCAGCGGGCGGGCCTGGTTGTCGTGCCGGTGAACTACAAGTTTCCGCGCGCCTTGTCCGACTTCGTCATTCAGGACAGCGGTGCGCGGCTGGTCTTCTGCGATGCCGCGCGGCGCGCGCAGACGCCGTCGGATCTGCCTGTCGTGGAGTTTGGCGCGCCGGGCGAGACCGGGCTGGACGCCTTGCTCGACCCGGGACCGTTCGAGGCCGTGACGCCGGCGCCGGACGAAGCCGCGTTCTTCCTGTACACGTCTGGATCCACCGGCAAGCCCAAGGGCGTGGTGCTGTCGCATCGCAGCCACCTGTGGGTGGTGCGCACGCGGCTCGCCGGCCAAAGCCTGGCCGGGCAGCGCTACCTGATCGCCGCGCCGATGTATCACATGAACGCGCTGGCGCTGTCCCAGCTTGCGCTGGCCGGGCAGGCAACCATCGTGCTGCTGCCGCAGTTCAAGCCGCGGCCCTACATCGAGGCCATTGCGCGCTACCGCCCCACCTGGCTCACGTCCGTGCCGCCGATGATGGCGATGGTGCTGCGCGAAGAGGATCTGCTCGTCCACGCCGATCTGAGCAGCGTGGAGGTCGTGCGCATGGGCTCGGCGCCCGTCAGTGAAGCCTTGCAGGCCGCCATCCGCCGCGCGTTGCCCAAGGCGCGCGTGATCAATTCGTATGGCACCACGGAGGCTGGCCCCGTCACGTTCGGCCCGCACCCGGCCGGACTGCCGCAGCCCGACATGTCGATCGGCCATGCGCATCCGCAGGTGCAGGTGCGGCTCGTGGACGCCGCGGGCAACGAGAGCGATCAGGGCGTGCTGCATGTCAAGAGCCCCGGCATCATGCTGGGCTATCACAACCGTCCCGATATCCGCGCCGCCATCACCGTCGACGGCTATTACGTCACGGGCGACGTGCTGCGCCGCGACGCGCAGGGCTTCTATTACTTCGTGGGCCGCGACGACGACATGTTCGTGTCCGGCGGCGAAAACATCTTTCCCGGCGAGGTCGAGAAAGTGCTGGAAACGCTGCCCGGCGTGCAGCAGGCCTGCGTGGTGCCGGTGCCGGACGACATCAAGGGCCACAAGCCGGTGGCGTTTGTCGTGCCCGCCGCGCCCGGCGTGCTGACCGAAGACGCGGTCAAACAGTACGTGCTGACCCACGCGCCGGCCTACCAGCACCCGCGCCGCGTCTGGTTTCTGGATGCGTTGCCGCTGGCTTCCACCAACAAGGTCGACCGCAACCTGCTCAAACAGCGGGCGCGGAACGCGCTGGCCCGACCCGAGAGACACCCCAACACCAACGGAACACTGCAATGACCAAACCCGCACAAACCCTTGCGCGCATCGCTGCCGCCGCCGTGGCGCTGGCCGCCTTCCCGGCCGCGCAGGCCGCCGACACTGTCACCGTGGCGCTGGGCATTCCGCTTACCGTCGCCAGTGGCGGCGTGTACGGACTGGGCAAGGACCTGGGCTATTTCGACCAGGAGAACATCGAGGTCAAGACGATCGTGTTCCAGGGCGCGGGCGCGTTGCTGCCTCAGGTGGCGTCCAAGAAGGTCACGATCGGCCTGCCGCTGCCGGAGCCCGTGCTGGCCAGCTACGAGACAGGCAAGACGCCGCTGCCGGTGCGCTACTTCTACAACACCATTCCGTCCAACGAGCTGGAGCTGGCGGTGCTGGCTGACGGCCCCATCAAGACGATCAAGGACCTGAAGGGCAAGAAGATCGGGGTCGGCGCGCTGACCTGGGGCACTATTCCATCGACGCGGGCGCTGTTGCGGCAGGAGTCGCTGGCGCCGGGCAAGGACGTGGACATCGTGGCGGTGGGCGTGCTGGGATCCGGCTTTCTGGCGCTGAAAGAGGGCAGGGTGGACGCCCTGAACTACAACAGCTCGTGGACCGCGATGCTGGAGCTGACCGGCACCAAGGTCCGCCGCCTGCCGTATCCGCCGATTTTCCAGAAGATCAACAGCAACGGCTTCATCGCGCATGAAGACACGCTGCGCGACCAGCCCGAGCTGCTGGCCCGCTTCGGGCGTGCGTACACCAAGGCGGTGCTGGCGTGCGATGCCAATCCGCGGTTGTGCGCCGAAACGTTCTGGAAGTACCAGCCGGAAGCCAAGCCCAAGGACGGCGACTATCAGAAGCACCTGGATGAAGCCGTTGTGCTGGTCAGAAAGCGCATGGACAGCACCTTGCGCCGCCCCGATGGCACCGACCGCGTGCCGGGCGAATTCGACCTGGCGGTGATCCGGTCCTTTGTGGGCGCAATGCACGAGGCGGGCGAGTTCAACACCGCCGACATTCCCGTCGACAAGATCTTCAGCAACCAGCTCGTGCCGAAGTTCTCGGCGTTCGACGCCGCCGCCGTGCGCGCGCAGGCGAAGGCGGTCCAATGACGGCAGCGCCCTTGCTGCAGGCGCGCGCGGTGTCGGTGTCCTACCAGACGCGGCGTGGCAGCATCGACGCGCTGCGCGACGTGGAACTGGAAGTGGGTGAGGGCGAGTTCGTCACGATCCTCGGGCCGTCGGGCTGCGGCAAGTCCACACTGCTCAAGCTTGCTGCCGGGCTGCTGGCCCCCACGCGGGGCCAGGTCGAAGTCGGCGGCGTGCCGGTGGCCGGCCCCAGCCGCGACATCGGCGTCGCCTTCCAGAAGCCGACACTGCTGCCGTGGCGCTCGGTGCTGGACAACGTTCTGCTGCCCAGCGAAACCGCGGGCGAGCGCGGCGCCGTTGCCGAGCGCCGCGCGCGGGAACTGCTGGACCTCGTGGGGCTGCGCGACTTTGCCGGCAACTACCCCAACGAACTGTCCGGCGGCATGCAGCAGCGGGTGGGGCTGGCGCGGATGCTGCAGCGCGACCCGCGGCTGCTGCTGATGGACGAGCCGTTCGCCGCCCTGGACGCGATGACGCGCGAGGCGCTGACGCTGGAGCTGCAGCGGATCTGGATGCGCGACCGCAAGTCGGTGCTGTTCATCACGCACAGCATTCCCGAAGCCGTGATGCTGTCGGACCGTGTGCTGGTCATGTCGGCCAGGCCCGGCAGGGTGGTCGAGGACTTCAAGGTTGATATCCCCCGTCCGCGCACGATGGCGACGCTGGCTGAACCCGCGTTTACCGCCGCCGCCGATCACCTTCGGCGCCACTTCATCGGATGAGCCCATGCAACGACTGACCGCTGTCCTGTACCCGCTTGCCACGCTGGCCGCGGTGTTGCTGGCCTGGCATTTTTCCGTGACCTACTTCAAGGTTCCCGACTACATCCTGACCACGCCGGGCGCTGTCTTCAGCACGCTGGTGTCGGTATTCCAGGACGGCACCATCTGGCGCCACATCGGCTACACCGTGGCCGCGACGCTTATCGGCTACGCCATCGGCAGCGTGCTGGCGCTGGTGCTGGGGGCGTTGCTGGCGGAATCGCGCACGTTCGAGAAATTTGTCTATCCGCTGCTGGTGGCCATTCAGGCCACGCCCAAGGTGGCGCTGGCCCCGCTGATCCTCGTGTGGTTCGGCTTCGGACTGGCGTCGAAGGTGGTGCTGGTGGTGCTGATCTGCTTTTTCCCGCTGTTCATCAACACCATCGTGGGCATCCGGCGTGTGGATCCGGACCTGATCGACGCGTGCCGCGCGTTCTCGGCGTCGCGCTGGTACATCTTCCGTCACGTGAAGCTGCCCGCGGCGTCCGGCGACATTTTTGCCGGCTTGCAGATCGGCGTGTCGCTCGCGCTGATCGGCACCGTGGTGGGCGAGCTGGTCTCGTCGGAGGCAGGGCTGGGCTACCTGATCGGATCGGCCGCGGTCAACCTGAACGTCAGCACCATGTTTGCCGGCGTGATCCTGCTGGCCGCATTTGGCGTTGCCGGCGCGCAGACGGTGCGCTGGCTGCATCGCAAAATCGTCTTCTGGGAGGCCGCAGGTGGCGCAGACACCCAAGCCCGATCCTGACGCGTTGGCGGCCGCACGCGCGCAGATGCGCATCGACCTCGCCGCCTGCCATCGGCTGGCGGCGCAGTTCGGCATGACCGATCTCATCTATACGCACATCTCGGCGCGCGTGCCGGGGGCTAAAGACCAGTTCCTGATCAATCCGTTCGGCCTGCTGTTCGACGAGGTCCGTGCCGACAACCTGGTGACGGTAGGCGCGGACGGCGAGCTTCTGGACGATCCGACCGGGCTGGGCATCAACCGGGCTGGCTTCGTCATCCATTCGGCGGTGCACCAGGCTCGGCCGGACGCCGTGTGCGTGATGCACACCCATACGCTGGCCGGCGTGGCGGTGTCCGCCCTGCGTGATGGCTTGCTGCCCTACACGCAGCATGCGGCGCGCTTTCAGGGGCGCATTGGCTATCACGCCTACGAAGGCGTGGCGGTGGACCTGGACGAGCGCGCGCGGCTGGTGCGTAACCTGGGGCCGCACAAGGCGCTGATGCTGCGCAATCACGGCCTGCTGACCTGCGGTGCGACGGTCGGCGAGGCGTTCGAGCTGATGTATTTCCTGGAATTTGCCTGCCGCGCGCAGTTGCAGATCCAGGCGACTGGCCAGGCCGTCGCCGTGCCCGACCGCGACGCCATCCAGCGCGCGGCACAGACCTTCGACCGCGCCGCCGGCCGCAGCAGCCCGCGATTGTGGCAGGCGCTGCTGCGCGGACTGGACCGCACCGATCCCACCTACCGACACCTGCCGCCGGCGCGTTGACCGGACAGGACTCACTACTGGAGCACTCATGAAAGCCTTGCAATTGATCAAACGCGCCGCGTTCTTGGCGGTGCTGGCCGGCGGCCTGGCCGCGGCGCCCGCGCATGCCGAAAAAATCCGCGTCGGCTACTGGCCCAGCGGGCTGACGCTGGGTTACGGAGCGGTGCTGGAAGCCGGCACCTTCTTCAAGGACCAGGGGCTGGAGGTGGAGTACGTGCACTTCTCGGACGTCAATGGCCCGACCCGCGCCATCGCCGCCAATGCCATCGACCTGGCCTTCGGATCCCCGGCCGCGGGCGCGTTTGCGTTGGCGACCGATGGCGTCCCGGTGAAGATCGTGCTGGCAACGCAGCCGTCGAATGTGTCCTTCGTGGTGCTGGAGGACTCGCCGATCAAGACGCTGGCCGACCTGAAGGGCAAGAAGATCGGCATGTCGCCCGCGGGCAGTTCCACCGCCACCATCGCCAGCGCCGTGCTGGCGGGCAACCACGGGATCAAGGAGAAGGATTTCACGCTGGTGCCCGGCAATGAGCCGCGTCTGGTGCAATTCCTGGCGCAAAAGGAAGTGGACGCGGCCGCGCTGCGCAACGTCACGACCGCGCAGTTGAAGGACCTGAAGGTGCGTACCTTGTCGACGTTTGGCGATCAGTGGAAGACGTTGACCAAGAGCGACAGCGTGCCCTACAACGCCGTGGGCCTGGTCCGCGCGGAGTACCAGCAGAAGAACCCGGACGCCGTCGTGCGTGCGATCGTGGCGCTGCGCAAGGCGCTGGAATACGGCCACGCCAATCCCGCGCAGGTGGTCAGCGCGGTGCAGAAAGCGGGCAATCTGCCGCAGGCGGATGCGCAGGTGTTCGCGGACCTTTGGGACGAGAATTACCGGGTGTCGCTGAACGAGGCGGACCTGGATACGCTCAAGCGCGAGTTTCAGATTTTCAAGGACAACGGGACGCTGAAGGGGGATCTTCCGGCGGGCGCGCTGGACGCTGGGCCGTATCAGCAGTCGCTCGCAAGGAAGTAGCGGCACCGAATTGCCCCGGTGTCTGACACCCTCGTGAGACGGCCTTCAACCTGCCGCATTGCCGAAAGGGTGTCAGACACCTCCACATCAGCAGTCGCTCGCAAGGAAGTAGCGGCACCGAACTGCCCCCGGTGTCTGACACCCTGGTGAGACGGCCTTCAACCTGACGCATTGCCGAAAGGGGTGTCAGACACCTCAACATCAGCAGTCGTTCGCAAGGAAGTAGCGGCACCGAATTGCCCCGGTGTCTGACACCCTGGTGAGACGGCCTTCAACGTGGCGCATTGCCGAAAGGGTGTCAGACACCTCCACATCNACCGAATTGCCCCGGTGTCTGACACCCTGGTGAGACGGCCTTCAACGTGGCGCATTGCCGAAAGGGTGTCAGACACCTCCACATCAGCAGTCGTTCGCAAGGAAGTAGCGGCGGCAAATTGCCCCGGTGTCTGACACCCTGGTGAGACGGCCTTCAACCTGCCGCATTGCCGAAAGGGTGTCAGACACCTCCACATCAGCAGTCGTTCGCCAGGAAGTAGCGGCACCGAATTGCCCCGGTGTCTGACACCCTGGTGAGACGGCCTTCAACGTGGCGCATTGCCGAAAGGGTGTCAGACACCTCCACATCNCTCCACATCAGCAGTCGTTCGCAAGGAAGTAGCGGCACCGAATTGCCCCGGTGTCTGACACCCTGGTGAGACGGCCTTCAACGTGGCGCATTGCCGAAAGGGTGTCAGACACCTCCACATCAGCAGTCGTTCGCCAGGAAGTAGCGGCACCGAATTGCCCCGGTGTCTGACACCCTGGCGAGACGGCCTTCAACCTGCCGCATTGCCGAAAGGGGTGTCAGACACCTCCACATCAGCAGTCGTTCGCCAGGAAGTAGCGGCACCGAACTGCCCCGGTGTCTGACACCCTGGTGAGACGGCCTTCAACCTGCCGCATTGCCGAAAGGGTGTCAGACACCTCCTCCCAAATGCGGCATAGCCGCCCCGCCGGGCCGCCTTGAACGCGCATGAAAACGGCCCCGCCGACCGGCCGTTTCGCATTTCCAAACCCCGTTTTGGAACGCTCTGTATGTGTTTATCCGAACATATTGTTAACTAAATGTATCGGCCCTCCCTGCATGAATTTCCCCTGGGGAAAACTGCCAACCGCCCAGGTGGACACCGGGTTTTCCCGTACCTTTTTCGTGGCGAATGTATCTGTTTCATTCACCCTTGGGGTTGGTCTGCATATCAATTTCGTTTAAGATGCTGCCTTCTTCGTTCAGTTTGTCCCCTTTCTCTGGGTTTTCAAAAACTCGTTTTTGAAGCTCCCTGTCTTGCAAGACGCCGCGTCCCTCGCGGGCCGTCTTGTTGCTAGTGTCGGTTTGTATTGGCGGTTCAGCCCGTCTTCCGCACAACCCCCTTAGCTCCACGGTGCCTCCCGGGCTTGTTCCTGGCGTGCGTGCCTGAACCTATGGAGGCAAAAGCCAATGCGTTTTACCCCTGTCAAGACCCTGGCCGCCGCGGCCGTCATGTTTGCGTTTGCCGGTGCGGTCCATGCCGCCGACGCCCCGCAATGCGAAATCAAGCGCCCGGTAACCTTCGGCGCCATGAACTGGGAATCCAATCTGGTCCTGGTTGACGTCGAACGTTTCATCATGGAAAAGGGCTACGGTTGCAAGACCGAAACCCTGCCCACCGAAACGCTGCCCGCCCTGGCCGCCCTCGAGCGCGGCGATCTGGACATCAATACCGAAATCTGGCTGAACAGCGTGGCCGACCCCTGGGCCCGTGCCGAGAAGACCGGCAAGGTCAAGCGCATCGGTGACCTGTACATGGGCGCCGAAGGCTGGTACATCCCCAAGTACACGGCCGAGCGCCTGCCGGAACTGAAGTCGGCGGCCGACCTGCCCAAGTTCAAGGACCAGTTCAAGGATCCGGAAGAGCCCGGCAAGGGCCGTTTCTACGGCTGCCCGGCAGGCTGGGGTTGCGAAGTCACCAGCAACAACCTGTTCCATGCCCTGAAGCTTGACGACTCCTACACGCTGTATTCGCCCGGTACGGGCGCGGCGCAGAAGGCGGCCCTGATGTCGGCCTACAAGCGCAAGCAGAACGTGGTCTTCTATTACTGGTCGCCCACGCCGCTGGTTGGCGCCATGGATCTGGTCAAGCTGGACCTGCCGCCCTACGACGCCGAAAAGCACAAGTGCCTGACGTCGCCCAAGTGCGCCAAGCCCGAGCCCAGCGCCTATCCCGACAATCCCGTCTTTACGGCAGTGAACACCAAGTTCTCCGAAGATGCGCCCAAGCTGACCGAATTCCTGTCCAAGGTTTCGGTGCCGCTGCCAGTCATCAACGAAACCCTGGCCCACATGGAAGAGTCCGGCGATGAGTCCACCGCCGTGGCCAAGTGGTTCCTGAAGAACAAACCCGACGTCTGGACCAAGTGGGTCCCCGCTGACGTCGCCGGGCGCGTCCAAAGCGCGCTGTAAAGCACTGTGATCCTGGCTGCGCGCCGCGGTGGCGCGTACCGGCCCCTTGAGGGACCGGACCTCTTTGCCGGGATGGCCGCCGGCCGGGCGCATGCGTCCGGCCCGGCAAGCGTGCTTGTGCCGCCACCCGCGGTGGCAGTGATACCGGTGCAGGGCACCGATGCGGATGTGATCTGCGCGATCCATCATCCGTCCAGGTGCCAGGCACCCGTCTCAGTCTCGTTGTTTTCCGCTGCGCCGGCGCGCCCGGTGGCGACACGGGCGGCGAGCGCGCCAGAATGGAGTCGAATGCATGTTTCCTGAAATTATTCCCGCCCGTCAGGTACGGGGGGCGATCGACGGCTTTGTCGATCATCTGGTCACCAACTACGCGGACACGCTGGAGAAATTGTCCCAGCCCGTGCTGCACGCGTTGGTGTGGTTGGAGCAGCTGCTGCGCAACTCGCCCTGGTGGGCAGTGGTCGCGGTCACCGTTGCGATCGCCTATGGCGTCAGCCGCCGCATCGGCCTGAGCGTCGCGATGGGCGCGCTGCTGTGCGTGATCGGCGTGCTGGGCCTGTGGGACGCCGGCATGCAGACGCTGGCGCTGATGATCATGGCGGCAGGGCTGTCCGTGCTGATCGGCATTCCGCTGGGCGTGCTGATGGCGCGGGTCAACTGGCTGCGTTCGGGCATGCTGCCCGTGCTGGACGTGATGCAGACGATGCCCAGCTTTGTGTACCTGATTCCCGTCGTCATGCTGTTTGGCCTGGGCAAGATCCCCGCCATCATCGCGACCGTCATTTACGCCGTGCCGCCGCTCATCCGTCTGACCGACCTGGGCATCCGCCTGGTCGACCGCGAAGTGCTGGAAGCGTCGCGCGCCTTTGGCGCCAACCCGCGCCAGCAGCTCTTCGGCGTGCAATTGCCCCTGGCGCTGCCCAACATCATGGCCGGCATCAACCAGACCACGATGATGGCGCTGTCGATGGTGGTGATCGCGTCGATGATCGGTGCGCGCGGCCTGGGTTATGAAGTGCTGCTGGGCATCAATCGCCTGGAAGTGGGCCGGGGCCTGTTGGCCGGCCTGGGTATCGTGGTGCTGGCCGTGCTGTTCGACCGGATCACGCAATCGTATGGACAGCGCATGCGCATGGGAGGCCAGCGATGAGCAAGATCGAAGTCAAGAACATCTACAAGATCTTCGGAGCGCATCCGAAAAAGTGGCTGGAAGCCGCGCAGGGCGGCATGAGCAAGGAAGAGCTGCTGGCCAAGAGCGGCCACACGCTGGGTCTGCGCGACATCAGCCTGTCCATCGAAGAAGGCAGCATCTACGTCATCATGGGCTTGTCGGGTTCCGGCAAGTCGACGCTGATCCGCCACTTCAACCGCCTGATCGAGCCCAGCGCGGGCCACATCCTGGTCGATGGCGTGGATGTCGTCAGCCTGAACAAGCGCGACCTGGAAGTCTTCCGCCAAAAGAAGATGAGCATGGTGTTCCAGCGCTTTGGCCTGTTTCCGCACCGCACGGTGCTGGACAACGCCGCGTACGGGCTGACCGTGCAGGGCGTGGGCAAGGCCGAGCGCGAGAAGCGCGCCCGCGATTGGCTGGAACAGGTGGGCCTGTCGGGCTTCGAGAATCAGTACCCGCATCAACTGTCGGGCGGCATGCAGCAGCGTGTCGGCCTGGCGCGCGCGCTGGCCACCGATGCCGAAATCCTGCTGATGGACGAAGCGTTCTCCGCGCTGGACCCGCTGATCCGCCGCGAGATGCAGGACCAGCTCCTGCAACTGCAAGCCAAGCTCAACAAGACCATCGTCTTCATCACGCATGATCTGGACGAAGCGCTGCGCCTGGGCAACCGCATCGCCATCCTGAAGGACGGCGAACTGGTGCAGGAAGGCACGCCGGAAGACATCCTGCTGAACCCGGCCAACGATTACGTGCAGTCGTTCCTGCAGGACGTGAACCGCACCAAGGTGCTCAACGCCACCCACGCCGTGAATCCGGCGCGCCTGACGCTGACGATGCGTTCGCGCCCGGCGCATGCCGTGGACCGCATGAACGCGCTCAGCTACGAGTACGCGCCGGTGCTGGACGGCAAGCGCCTCGCTGGCGTCCTGACCGCCAAGGCGGCCGCCAAGGCCATGCAGGAAGGCGCGCGCGATGTGTCCCGTTTTGTCGAGGACCTGGCCTCGGTGCCCGCCACCGCGGGTCTGGGCGAAGTGCTGGCGCAGCTGGTGCACAGCGACCAGCCGGTCGCCGTGACGGGCGAGGACGACGAGTTCCTGGGCATGCTGTCCCGCAAGAAGGTCGTGGAGCTGGTCACGCCGGCCCTGACCGAGACGCCGGTTTCGGCCGAAGCCCTGACTGAAACCCCGGCCACGGCGGACGCGGACGCGTCGGACGCCCAACCGGAACTGGAACGCGAAGGCAAGGCCGCCGCCTGATTCCAGCTTTTCCCGCATGACCCCTTGCGCCCGCGTGCACTTGCTTGCACGCGGGCGCAGTCACGATATGATGGCCTTCCTCTTCGTGCACCCTCGGAACCCGTCATGCCCCTCTTGAACGTCCAGATCATGCAAGGCCATTCGGCCGCCCAGAAAGCCGCCCTGCTGAAGGCGGCATCCAACGCGGTGGTGGAAAGCATCGCTGCGCCGCTGCCCAGCGTGCGCGCCGTGCTGCACGAAATCCCGGCGGAACACGTGATCGTTGCGGGGGAAATCGGCAAGCGCATGGCGCGCGTGGACGTGGACCTGATCGAAGGCCGCGATGAGGCCAAGAAGGCGGCGCTGATCGCGGCGCTGAACCAGGCGGTGTGTGCCAGTCTCGACATTTCCGGCGAAGACGTCCGCGTGATCCTGCGCGACGTGCCCAAGACCGACATGGGCGTGGCAAATGGCTTGAGCGCCAAGGCTGCGGGACGCTGAGTCGTACGGCCCTCAATCCAGCTTCACGTTCGCCGCCTTCACCACCTCGCCCCATCGCGCGATCTCGCTCTTGATGTAGGCGGCATATTCCTGCGGCGTCGACCCCAGCGCCTGCGCGCCTTGCACCTTGAGCTGCTTCTGCATCTCCGGCGATTTCAGCGCGCGCAGGATCTCGGCATTCAGCTTTTCAATGACAGGCGCGGGCGTGCCGGCCGGCACCACCACGCCTTGCCAAGCCCCCATCCCAAAACCCGGCGCCACGGTTTCCGCTACCGTTGGCACGTCGGGCAGCTGGTCGCTGCGCGTCTCGCTGGTCACCGCCAGCGCGCGCAGCTTGCCTTCGCGGATGAAGCCCAGCGAATCGTTCAGCGTGTTGGTCATCACCTGGACCTGTCCGCCGACCAGGTCCGTCATGGCGGGGGCGCTGCCGCGATAGGGCACGTGGACCGCATCGATGTTCAGCGACCGCAGAAGCAGCAGCGCGCCCAGATGCGTGACGTTGCCGGCGCCGGCGGACCCATACGACAGCTTGCCGGGATGCTTGCGGGCATAGTCCACGAAGGCGGGCGCCGTATCGGCGGGCACGGACGGGTGCACCAGCAGGACGAGCGGAATGACGGCCGTGGTGGACACCGGCGCAAAATCCTTGACCGGGTCGAAGGCCAGCGAGCGATACAGGTTGGGGCTGAGCGCGATGGACGAGGTGTTGTACAGCACGGTGTAGCCGTCGGGCTTGGCCGCGGCCGCGTACTGCATGCCGATGTTGCCGTTGGCGCCGCCCTTGTTTTCGACGACGACGGTCTGGCCAAGCTGGTCGGTCAGCTGCTTGGCCAGCACGCGCGCCACCAGGTCGGTTGGGCCGCCGGGCGGGAAGGGCACCACCATCGTGATCGGGCGGTCGGGCCACGCGGCCTGGGCGCTGGCGGCGCCTCCTAGCGCCAGAATGGCCAGCGTGGTCGCCAGCAGTGCTTTTTTCATGGGTTGTCTCCTTGTGCTGTTATGGGTACTGCGGATTGGCGGCGGCGTCCTCTCGCGGGGCGCTTGCCGCCGATAGCGGTCAGCGCGGCCTGCCGGCCAGCATGCGCACGGCCGTGTAGGCCATCACCGGCTTGCCGTGCTGGTTGCGCACGTCGATGGCGGACGTGACCACCGCGCGGTTGTGCTGCGAGGTCGGGCGCACGCCGGTCACTTCGATCTCGGCCCAGATGGTGTCGCCCGCCACCACCGGCGCAATCATCTTCTTGTGAACCTCCAGCAGCGCCAGGCCCGTTCCCTGCACCATGCCCTGCATGATCAGTCCCTCGATCAGGCCATAGGTCAACGCGCCCGGCGCGGGCCGGCCCTGGATGGCGCCGTGGGCGTAGGTGGCGTCGATGAAGATGGTCTCCAGCATCCCCGTGACGCTGATGAAGTTGACGATGTCGGTCTCGGTCACCGTGCGGCGAAACGTCTGGAAGCGTTGGCCGACCGTCAGGTCCTGCCAGTAAAAGCCGTGGCCCAACTGGGCGATGGGTGCGGTGTTGCGGTCTTGGGTCATGCGGGGTCCTTGGTGTTTTCGGAAAGGGGGGCGCCGGCTTGCCGGGCGGCGCCGGTGCCGAGCAGCGCATCGACTTGGGCAGGCGCGATGCCCGCTTCGGCCAGCACGTTGCGCGTGTGTTCGCCCAGGCGCGGCGGCATGGCGGGCGGCACGTGAGAGTGCTGCAGGCGCACCGGGTTGCGGGGAAAGCGGTAATGGCTGCCGGACGCGCTTTCCAGCGGCACGAAGAAATCGACGCTGGTCAGGTGCGGATCGGTCTCCAGATCTTCCAGCCGGTTCACGGGCGCGGCCGGGATCTGCAGCCGTTCGCATAGCGCCAGCCAGTACGCCGTGTCGTGGGCCGCGACGATGCCGGCCTGCAATTCGTAGAGCGTCTCGATATGCCGGGTCCGCGCCGAAATGTCGGCAAAGCGCGGATCCTGCGCCAGGTCGGGGCGGCCGGCGGCGTTGAAGAAATCGCGCCAATGGGCGTCGGTGTAGGGCATCAGGCAGACGTGTCCGTCGGCGGTCTGGCAGGGCCGGCGCCAGGGCGTGAGCACGCGCGGATAGCCGGCGTCGCCGGGTTCGTCCGCCAGATGCCGGCCGTAGTAATGCTCCACCAGCGCAAAGGACGCCATGTTCTCGAACATGGGCACTTCCAGTTGCTGGCCCTGTCCGGTGCGCGCGCGCTGGAACAGCGCCGCAAGAATCGCGTGCGCGGCGACCAGGCCGCAGGTCTTGTCGGCGGCGACGGTGGGCAGGTAGCGCGGTGCGCCGGTCTGGCGGCCGACCAGATCCGCGAAGCCCGACAGACCCTGGATGATGTCGTCGTAAGCCGGGCGGCCGTCGTAGGCGCCGCCTTCGCCAAAGCCGTACAGGCCGGCATAGACCAGCCGCGGGTTGCGCGCGCACAGCGTGGCGGGGTCCAGCCCCAGCGCCGCCATCTTGGCCGGCCGCATGCTGTGCATCAGCACGTCGGCCTGATCCACCAGCGTCAGCAGCGCCTCGCGCGCGGCGGGCTGTTTCAGGTCCAGCACGATACTGCGTTTGTTGCGGTTCAGGCCCAGGAAGATCGCGGACAGGCCGGGCTCCTGCGCGGGGCCGGTGCGCCGGGTGGAGTCGCCGTCGGGCGCCTCCACCTTGATGACGTCCGCGCCGTAGTCGGCCAGGATCTGCGAGGCATAGGGGCCGAATACGACGGAAGTCAGGTCCAGGACGCGGATGCCATCCAGCGCCGGGCCGTTTGAAGGGGGAGGTGTGGTCATGGCGGAAATCCTATCGGCGCCGCACATACGCGTCTAATATGGCTTCGGTATTGCTTGATACGGAATCTGTTATGGCTATAGATTTGCGCCAGCTTCGGCAGTTCGTCACGATCGCCGAACTGGGGAGTTACCGCCGCGCCGCCGATGCGCTGCACATCGCCCAGCCCGCGCTGTCGGTGTCGATTCAGAAACTGGAGCACGCGGTGGGCGTGCCGCTGCTGGTGCGGGGCGCCAAGGGCGTCACCACGACACCGGCGGGCGACGCCCTGATGGCCGATGCGCGCCGCGCGCTGTTCCATACCGATCAGGCGCGCCAGGCCGCCCGCCGGGTGGCCTTGGGAGAATGGGGAACGCTGCGCCTGGGTTTCGTGGGTTCGGCCACGTACATGCTGCTGCCGCGCTGTCTGCCGGCTTTCCGCGCGCAGTACCCGGATGTGCAACTGGACCTGCGCGAAGACAGCACGGTCGGGCTGGTGGCAATGCTGCGCGCCAATGAGATCGACGCGGGCCTCGTGCGCGGTCCTTTGGCCGAAGACAGCGCGCTCGATTCATGGGTGGTCGAGCGCGACGACCTGATGCTGGCCGTGCCCGCCCGCCACCCCTTGGCCGACGCCGGCCCGATCGCGCTTGAACGCATGCGGTCCGAAAACTTCGTGCTGTATTCGCCGGCCAAGGTGCCGGGCCTGAACGGCGTGACGCTGGCGCTGTGTCACAAGGCCGGTTTTTCGCCCCGCATCAGCCAGGAGGCGATCCAGGTGCAGACGCTGGTCAGCCTGGTCGCCAGCGGGCTGGGCGTGGCGCTGGTGCCCGGCGTGACCCGCGCCTACTCGACGCCGCACGTGGCGTTCGTGCCCCTGACCGACCCGGATGCGCAGGGCGCGCTGTCGCTGTCGCTGGTGACGCATCGCGACACCTCGTGCGCGTCGGTGCTGCGCTTGCGCGACAGCATGCTGGCGCCGGCGACAGTGCCTGCCTGACCCGCGCTACACCGCGTAGACCACCCGGTGGGCCTCCGTGGGCAGCGGCAGGTCCCAGCGGTGCAACATGCCGGTCAGCGTCTTGTTGGATAGCGACGTGTCGCGCCGCGCATTGCGGCGCAGCAGTTCGGCACGCGGCTTTTCCAGATACACCAGCTCCACGTCCGCGTGATAGGCGTACAGCAGGTCCAGCGTCTTCTTGCGCATCAGCTCGCTGAGGTTGGTGGCATTCCAGACGAACGGCGCACGGGCGCGCAACAGGGTCTTTGCGCGGTCGATGGCCAGATGCGCGACCATGCCCTCGTTCTTGCCGTGGCGCAGGCCCAGTTCCTCGCGCGCATCGTCGAACGACACTACCGGCAGATCCGGATGATGCGCCGCCACCCACGTGTTCTTGCCGGACGCCGGCAGGCCGGACATCACGATGACGCGCGAGCCCGGCTCCTGGAACAGCGCGTAGTCGGGATGCACGTCGGCGCCGCGGAAGTAGCTGACGGCGGTGTGTGCGTCGGCAAAGGCGCGGGGCTGACCGAAGCACTGCTCGTCACGCGCCAGCTCGCAAAAGAGCGCGATGTTGTCCAGCACGCGGCCCGCATCCGCGCAGATGCGGCCGCGCATGTCGGCTTCGGCCAGCATTGCCAGCAGCGGAAGGGACACCTGCCACGACAGCTCGCGCACGATGAACTCCGGCGAGCGGCCGCGGCGCGAGCCTTCCAGCGCGAAGAACGGCACCTGATGCGTGGCGATCAGCCGGCAGATGGCCTCACGCACCGCGAACGGTACGCCCGCATCCCACAACGCGATGCGCGCGTCGATGGCGCCCTTGCGTGAATGGCCGGGCTGGCCGATGGCGCCGGTGACCGGGTCGATCACCGTGGTGCCGTGCTTGGCCACGTCGTGCAGCAGGGCGGCCAGAAACACGATCTCCTGATCGGCGCGGGACGCGGCCTGGTATTGCGGCAGCGCGATTAACGCGTCCACCACCATTTGCGTATGCGTCCACACGTCGCCCTCGCCGTGGTAGCGCGGATCCTGCGGCGTGGTCTTGGCCAGCTCCAGCGCGGGAAAGGCGGTCAGGCATGCGGTGTAGTCGGCGCCGCGCCCCGGCTGAGGCACGAGGGCGCGGATCTGTTCGTGATTCATGCTGTCTCTCCGGTGCGGGCGCCGCGCAAGGTGTCCCAATCCACCGCGAGGCGCGGGGCGTACAGGTCGACGCCGTCGGCGAGCTGGTTGGGGATGAATGGCTGCTCCGAATGGTGCATGTCCGAATCCAGAATGGCCTGCACGAAGTCGCGCCGCACCCACTTGTAGCGGGCGACGGTCGTGCTGTCGGCTTCGGCCTTGATGTAGAGGCCTTCCGACAGGTCCGACTTGTCGCACTGCTTCCAGGCGCGCGCCAAGTCGAGGCCTTCGCGCAGCACGGTGGCCTCGAAGGCATCGCGCCAGCCATCCGTCTTGGCCAGCGACGGCTTGAGCAGGGCCTTCAGGTCTGCCAGCCGCGCGGGCGCCGGGCCTTCGTACAGCACGGGCACGGACAGCACCGGACCATCTGCCAACAGCGCGCGGCGCGCGCCGGTCGACAGGAACTCGCCGGTGCGCCGGTCCAGCACGTCGAATTCAAAGAAGTGATGCGGCAGGGCGTCGTAGAACACGGAGTGCTTCTTCGACAGCGTTTCGCCGTACATCACATAGCGGTCCTCCAGCCGATCCAGCAGCCAGTCGGCATGCGCGGCGGCCCAGGCCTTGACGAAGCTGAACTGCCGCTCGCGGCCGCCGCCCACCAGGTAGTGGCCGCGGGATTGCAGCAGCAGTTCGCCGGACGGGCTGAAACTGATGCCGGTGTTGGCGCCGTCCAGCTTTTCTTCGACGACGAGCGTCTGGCCGGCCAGCGTGCGATAGGACACGTGGTCATGGCCTTCGTCCCCGTCCTGCAGGCGCGAGCCTTCCAGGTGGGGCGTTCGGGGGTATCGGAACAGGTCAAGCGATTGCGCGTAGGCGCAGAAATCCAGCGTCATGGGTCTTCTCCAGCAAATGGGAAAAGCCGACGACACAGTCTTTACGGGAGGGGAAGCGGGGATGGGGTGTGTTGCGCTTCCTGGATCCGCGCCTGCCGGGCGGGGGTGTGCTCATTACATGGCGTCGAGCAGCGAATGCGGGCAGGCTGACCGCGGTACCAGGACGGTACTCGTCGGCGTTCAGGCGATTTGACGAATGGCAGACACGGTTGCACCCAGAAAGCGGAAAGCGTTGAAAAAGCAGGGCCGAATGCTAAGTCAGCGCGGCGGCGCTTGTCAATGCGCCGCCGCGTTTGTGGCAGGACAGCGTCAGGCGGGCGGCGCGGCGCGCAGCACGATCTGCGTGATCTCCGACGGCCGGCCAAGCCGGATCGGAAAGCCCGGCCACAGGCCCGCGCCGTTGCTCACGTAGAGCTGCATGTTGCCGACCTGGTACATGCCCGACACATAGCCTTCATTGGCTAGTTGAGTGATGAAATGCGGCCCCAGAATCTGGCCGCCGTGCGTGTGGCCCGACAGTTGCAGACCGGCGCCGGCTTGCGCGTGGCGGACGGCGCCTACCGGCCGGTGGCTCAAGAGGATCACCGCCGACGACGGCGGCACGCCCTTCATGGCCGCGTCGATGTCCGGCAGGGGCTGGTTCACGCGCGCCGAGACGCTGTCCGTGATGCCCGCCAAGACCAGCGGCTGGCCGTCGCGTTCAAGCGTCATGTGTTCATTGAGCAGCATGCGGAGGCCAAGTTTCTTGAAGGCCTCGATCCAGCCCAGGTACTCGGCGTAATACTCGTGGTTGCCCGGAATCGCCACCACGCCATATTGCGCGCGCAGATCGGCCAGCGGTTGCACGTCGGCGGCGCGCGCCGCGGGCGTGCCGTCGACCAGATCGCCCGTGATGAGCGTCAGGTCCGGCTTGAGCGCATTGGTGCGCGCCACGACGGCCTGCATCCAGTCGCCTTGCAGCAGGCGGCTGGCGTGCAGGTCGGTCAGATGCACGATGCGAAAGCCATCATACGCACGCGGCAGGTTGGGCAGGGCGACCTCGATCGTCTTGACCTCCGGCACGCGCACGGCCTGCCAGACGCCAACGGCGGACAGCGCAAGCGCGGCGATGGCGGACCCGGCGCGCAGCCGCGTGCAGCCCAGCAGGGCGCGGCCGCGCCGGCGCGAGAACAGCGACACGATCAGTCCCGCCACATCCGTGATGAAGAGAAAGCTTGCCAGCAGAATGAGCGCGCCGAACGCCCAGCCCAGCGCCATCAAAACGGCCGCGGGCACCTCGGGCGACGCCATGGTGCCGAAGAAGTTGCGGGTAATGAGATGGTGCTCGGCGGCCAGCACGACCAATACCGATAGCAGCACTCTGCCGGAGGCGGGCCACTTCAATTGCCAGACGAAGCGCCAGATGACGTAGAGCGCGATAAGCCCTGTGATGACATGAAACACGTGCGAAATCCTGAATCTTGTAGTTGGAATCGCCTGGACCGGCCTGCACCGCCATCCGAGCGAAGTTTCCCGCGAGGGAGCGCCGATTAAACAACGGATTTCGCGCGTCGGCTGAAACATGGCGCGCGCTGATGGCGGGCTGTGGCAGGTCGGTGTCTGACACCCGGGGGAGATGAGCGTCAGCTTGGGCGGCTGCCTCAAGGGTGTCAGACACCTGGTGGGGCGATGGCGGGCTGTGGCAGGTCGGTGTCTGACACCCTGGGGAGATGAGCGTCGGCTTGGGCGGCTGCCGCAAGGGTGTCAGACACCTGGTGGGGCGATGGCGGGCTGTGGCAGGTCGGTGTCTGACACCCTGGGGGGATGAGCGTCGGCTTGGGTGGCTGCCTCAAGGGTGTCAGACACCTGGTGGGGCGATGGCGGGCCGTGGCAGGTGGGTGTCTGACACCCTGGGGAGATGAGCGTCAGCTTGGGTGGCTGCCTCAAGGGTGTCAGACACCTGGTGTGGCGATGGCGGGGCTGTGGCAGGTCGGTGTCTGACACCCGGGGGAGATGAGCGTCGGCTTGGGTGGCTGCCTCAAGGGTGTCAGACACCTGGTGGGTCGATGGCGGGCCGTGGCAGGTGGGTGTCTGACACCCGGGGGAGATGAGCGTCAGCTTGGGCGGCTGCCTCAAGGGTGTCAGACACCTGGTGGGGCGATGGCGGGCCGTGGCAGGTGGGTGTCTGACACCCTGGGGAGATGAGCGTCATCTTGAGAGGTTGTCTCAAGGGTGTCTGACACCTGGTGCGCCGCTGGATTACCCCAAAATTGTTGGGTATTCTGCGTGATCACGATGCGCCGGCCCGCCAGCCTGCGGCTGCGCAGCCGTTCTCCGTGGTGCGCGCATCCGGCAGCCACGTCGAGTCCGGGCGATTCGCGGTTGGTCCCTCTTCAGGAGCAGCATGGCAAGAGAACGCAGGGTGCGCTTGTTGACCGTGCTTATTTCGCTGGCGGTGCTCAGCGTGGCGGTCGGCTTTTTCAATGCCATGTATGCGGGCTACCAGGCGCAGAAGACGCAGGTCGTCAAGAATACGCTCGACTCCAATCTGGCCTACGCGCAGAAGCTGGCCGACATCATCAACCTGTATATCCAGACGGGCGACCGGCAGCTCACCGCCGGCGCGAACCGCATCCAGCGGCTGGCCGATGCGCCCGGCGCGCTCCAGGGCGAACTGTCGGAACTGGCCGGCACGATAGAGGGCGTGACGGCCGTGCTGCTGGCTGATCGAGACGGCCAGATCACTCGCCGGTCCGAAGGCGGCTCGTCGCCGCTGGCCGCGATCAGGAAACTGGACGATCTGGGCGTGCGCGAGCTACGCGCGGGGCAATGGGCGCAACCGTGCTGCCTGCCCGGCGCCCGCTTTGCGACGCTGACACTGGTCGAACCTGTGCCTGGCCCGCAACACGCCGTCTCGGGCTATCTCGCCGCCGTCGTCGTGCTGGAACACGGCGGCGGCCTGGACCGGCTGGTCGGCCAGCACGCGTATGCGGACGGCACGTCCGTGTACCTGGTCAACGGCGAGGGCCAGATGCTGTACCGGCATGGCGCGGACGCCGACATAGCGAGCGCGGTCCGGGCGCGCCTGTCGCCCGCCAAGGGGCCGGGCGTGGAGCAGGTGACGGACGCTTCCGGCGCGGCGGTGATCGCGGGGTACGCGCCGCTGGTCAAGGGCAACTGGGCAGTCGTGGTGCAGCGTCCGCTCGAAAGTGCGCTGTCACCGCTCAAGGACCTGCTGGGCGCGTCGCTGCAGTTCGCCATCCCGGCCGTGGCGTTGACCTTGCTGCTCGTCTGCGCATGCGCCTACGCGATCGCGCGGCCGCTCGCGCGGCTTGCCGACGCCTTTGCGAGCGACGAGCCGGTCGGTCCCTCGGCCTTGCGCGCCAGCACGCTCAAGACCTGGTATTTCGAGGCCGAAAAGCTGCGTCAGGCGCTGGCAACCGCGCAAGCGCGGCATCGGGACGAGGTTGGCCGGCTGAACACGGAATCGCTGACCGATCCCATGACCGGGCTGATGAATCGCCGTGCCCTGCGCGCGCGGATCGACGAGCTGGTGGCGGGCGCGGCGCCGTTCGCGGTTATTGCGCTCGATTTGGACCACTTCAAGCAGGTCAACGATGTGTACGGCCATCCGACCGGCGACAAGGTGCTGGTTGCCCTGGCGCGGACGCTGCAGGAGAACGTGCGCGCCGGGGACCAGGCCTTTCGCATCGGCGGCGAGGAGTTCGTGATGATCCTGCCGCAGCCTGGCGCGCAGGATGCGACGCAGGACGCCGCGCGGGGCGCGGCACAGACTGCGGCACAAGCGGCCGAGCGGATCCGGGCGGCCGTGGCGGCGCGCCCGATGCCCGATGGCGTGCGCGGCGTGACCGTGTCGGTGGGCGTGGCGCTGTGGCCGCGGGATGGCGTATCGCCGCAGGCCGTCATCAAATGCGCCGATCAGGCGTTGTACCAGTCGAAGCAATCGGGGCGGGATAGGGTGACGATGTGGGAAGCGGCGGCCGAGGCTTGAACACGCCCGGCCGCCGGCGGGTCAAGCGCCCGCCAGACCTGCGAAGAAGCGCTTGGCGTTGGATTCCAGGCCTTCGATGTAGTAGCCGCCTTCCTGCACGATCAGCGTCGGCAGACTCAGCTCGCCGACCTCGCGGCCCAGACGTTCAAAGCCGTCTTCGGACACGCTGACCATGGCCTGCGGATCCTTTTCGAAGATGTCGAAACCCAGCGACAGCACCAGTGCATCAGGCTGGAACAACTTGATTGCGCGGCGCGCCTGCGCCAGCCGGTCGAAGAACACGGATTCGGGCGAGCCGTGCGGCATGGGCAGGTTGATGTTGTAGCCATGGCCCGCGCCCGCGCCGCGCTCGTCTTCAAAGCCCGCGACCACCGGGTAGAAGTTCTCGGGATCGCCGTGGATTGAAACGTAGAGCACGTCGCTGCGTTCGTAGAAGATCTCCTGTATTCCCTGGCCGTGGTGCATGTCGGTGTCCAGGATGGCCACGCGCGGAAATCTCGATGTCAGCCGTTCTGCGGCGATGGCGGCATTGTTCAGGTAGCAGAACCCGCCCGCGGCGTCGCGTCGCGCATGATGGCCGGGCGGGCGGCAGATCGCGTAGGCGTTGCGGTCGCCGGCCAGCAGGGCATCGGCGCCCGCGATGGCGCATTGCGCAGACCAATACGCCGACTGCCACGTCTTGGGGCCGACCGGGCAACTGCCGTCAGCCAGATAACGTCCGGCCTTGGCCAGCACGCCGCGCAGCGCATTGGGTTCACGCACGAAGACGTTGGACACCACCTCGCCGCCCCAGTCCCCGGGCAACTTCATCCAGTCTTCATGGGCGTCCTGCAGAAAGCGCAGGTAATCCAGGCTGTGTACCGCCGCGATCGCGCCAGCGCCGTGGTCGGCGGGCGCGTGGACGTCGAATCCCAGCTTGCGCGCCGCCTGCACCAGGCCGTCCAGCCGCGACGGCACCTCCTGCGGCGTGCGCATCTTGCCGCGCGAGAAATAGGTCTGCGGGTGGTGAAGCTTTTGATCGTCGTGGAAGAACGCCTTCATGCCTGGGACCTCGGGGTTGGTTGGCACGCCACACACGCGGCGGCCGCGGACAAGCAACCCTGAATTCTTATCCAGGGGGAGAGTGCTGCTTATGGGGGGAAACCCGGAGATAGCGCGGAGATAGCCCGGGGCATGGCCCGCAGATCACCCCAGCGGATGACCCGGCGTTCCCGCCCGGCAATCGCCGTTGTCACGCCGCCACTTAATCGGGATAATTGCGACTGCTTCCTATTTAGATAATTTGCCTGGCGCCGATCCATGCCGACCCCCGATCCCTCTCCCGCCATTGCCGTGCAGCGGCTTTATGACGCGCATCACGGCTGGCTGTTCGGATGGCTGCGGCGCCGGCTGGGCAACAGCGCGGATGCGGCGGATCTGGCGCAGGACACCTTTGTCGGACTGCTCGGCGCGTATCGGCGCCGGGCCCTGCCGGACCTGCAGGAACCGCGCGCCTATCTGACCACCATCGCCAAGCGGCTGATGGTGGATCTGTATCGGCGCCTTGCCCTGGAGCAGGCCTATCTTGAGGTCCTGGCCGCGATGCCGGCGCGGCATGCGCCTTCCGAAGAACAGCGGCTCGCCGTGCTGCAGACGCTGCGCGAGGTGGACGCCTTGCTGGCCGCGCTGCCCGACAAGGTGCGGGCGGCCTTTCTGCTGTCGCAACTGGATGGCCTGACGTACGAGCAGATCGCCACCGAAATGCGCGTCAGCGTCCGCACGGTCAAACGCTACATGGCCGAGGCGTTCACGCATTGCATCCTGGCGGACGCATGACCGGCGCGGGCATGCCGATCGACCCGCGGATTGCCGGCGAGGCTGCCGAGTGGCTGGTGCGCCTGCATTCCGGGCGTTTCTCCGAATCCGATCGTCTGGCGTGCGAACGCTGGCGCCAGCGCAGCGACGAGCACGACCGCGCCTGGACGCGGGCGCAGGCGGTGCTGGCCAAGCTGGGCGGCCTGCCGCCCGGCCTGGGGCGCGCCACCGTGCACGCCACGGCCTCGCGGCGAGCGGGACTGAAGGCGCTGGCCGGCCTGATCGTGGCGGCGCCCGCCGGTTGGCTGGCGTGGCGCGCGGCGCCGGCGCAATGGACGTCCGACTACGCCACGCGCAGCGGCGAACGGCGCCGGATCGAACTGCCTGACGGCGCCGTTCTGGTGCTCAATACCGCCAGCGCGGTGGATCTGGCCTACGCTGCCGCGCAGCGCCTGGTGTGGCTGCGGGAAGGGGAAATCCTGCTGCGCTCGGCGCATTCGGGCGCTGCCGATCCCCGCCCCTTGCGGGTGCGTACCGCCGAGGGCAGCGCGCAGGCACTTGGCACGTACTTCTCGGTCCGGCAGATGGACGCGCGCACCCGCGTGGCTGTCATCGAAGGCCGGGTCCGGGTGCAACCGCGCGCAGGCACGGCAGGCCTCGTGCTGGAAGCCGGCCAGCGCGCGGATTTCTCCGTGGCGGCGGTGCAGGCACCTGCCGCCAGCCCGCATTCCCCTGCGGCCTGGCTGGACGGCGTGCTGTACGCGGACAACCAGCGGCTCGGGGATTTTCTGCAGGAGCTGGGCCGATATCGCCCCGGCGTGCTGCGCTGCGATCCCGCCGTGGCCGATCTGCGGATATCCGGCGGATTTCAGGTGGACGATACAGACGCCGCGCTGCTCGCCGTGGCGCGAAGCCTGCCGGTGCGCGTGGTGACCCGGACCCGATACTGGGTCAGCGTCGTTCCCGCTTGAGGCGCGGCGCGGTCCGGCACGTTGTCACCGCCACGCTTGTCCCCTCCGCGCCTGTCACCTTTTGCGCGCTCGTCCGACATGTTCATAAAGCACCTTCGCTTGGACTCTGTCGGGATCAGCATGTCTTCAAGATTCACTCCTTCCGCGGCCTGGCCGCAGCGCCGCGCCGCCGCGGGCGCCAGCGCGCTATGTGCGGCGTTGGCCTTGGCCGTGGACGCGCCACAGGCGTACGCGCAATCCGGCGCGGCCGCGCCATTCTCGGCCGCGTCACCGCATGCAGATGCATCCGCCCGCTTCAACATCCCGGCCGGTCCGCTCGGGCCCGCGCTCACGGCCTTTGCCGGTGCGGCGCGCATCAACCTGTCGTTTGATCCAGCCCTGGCCGAAGGCCGGGCGACGGCGGGCCTGCAAGGAACGTGGCCGGTGGAGGAAGGCCTGGCCCGCCTCTTGGCCGGCACTCATCTGGCGGCGCGCCGTGACGCGGCCAACGTCTACACGCTTCGGCTGCTGCCGCCGGGTCCCATAGCCTTGCTGCCCGCCGTGCGGGTGGAAGGCGCGAACGAATCCGCCTATGGGCCGGTGACGGGCATCGTGGCGCTACGCAGCGCCACCGGCACCAAGACCGACACACCGATCATCGAAATCCCGCAAACGGTCAACGTCGTCACGCGTGACGAGATCGCCTCGCGCGGCGCGCGCAGCATCGTCGAGGCGCTGGCCTACACGCCGGGCGTCTACGCGCCGGGCGGCAGCACGGATCTGCGCTACGACAACATCTATCTGCGCGGCGGCTTCGGGGCGCGCAACAACCTGGACGGCGCGCGCCTGCCCTTCGGCGCCTACAGCTTCGGCATGCTGCAGATCGAGCCCTATGGTCTGGAACGGATCGAGGTGCTCAAGGGGCCGTCGTCGGTGCTGTATGGCCAGAACAATCCCGGCGGCCTGATCAACATGGTGAGCAAGCTGCCCACCGCCACGCCGCAGCGCGAGATCGCGCTGCAGACCGGCAGCTACGGCCGCGCGCAGGCCGCGACGGATCTGAGCGGTCCCGTCGATGAAGGCGGCGTGTGGAGCTACCGCCTGGTGGCGCTGGCCCGCGACGCCGCGCAGTCCTCGCACTACACCAAGGACGATCGCATTTTCGTGGCGCCGGCGCTGACATGGCGTCCCAGCGCGGCCACGTCGCTGAGCCTCCTGGGGTTCTACCAGGAGGACCGGCAGGTGCCGCTGTACGGCAACCTGCCCGCCGCGGGAACGCTCTACAGCAATCCCAATGGCCGCATCCCGCGCGACCGGTTTCCCGGCGAACCCGGCTGGGATCGCTATGACCGCGAGCAGTATTCGGCGGGCTATCTGTTCACGCATGCGTTCAATGACACATGGACCGTCAAACAGCAATTACGCTACAGCCACATGCGCGGCGAGGCCCGCACCGCGGTCGGCTATCTGCTGAGTCCGGTGGACATGCGGACGTGGTCGCGCACCATGACGCGCGGGCAGGGTACCGGCGCGACGCTTAACGTCGACACCCAGGCCATCGCGCGGTTCCGTACGGGCGCCGTCGGACACGAATTCCTGATGGGGCTGGACTATCTCGACATGCGCGATACCTATAAATTCGCCAACGTCATTGCCGGGGTGCCCGCGCTGGATCTCTTCAATCCTGTCTATGGCAAGCCGCGCCCGGGGCTGCGGGATCTGATCCCGCGCATCGACACGCGGCAAGACACTGAACAGACGGGCATCTACCTGCAGGACCAGATTGCCTATGGCGGCTGGCTGCTGACGCTGGGCGGGCGCTACGACATGGCGCGCAGCACGACGCGCAACCAATTGACGTCGGCCAAAACGGCGCAAGACGATTCCGCCTTTACGGGCCGCGCAGGCCTGACCTATCTGATGGCGAACGGCCTGGCGCCGTACGTGGCGTATTCCACGTCCTTCGCGCCAACGGGGGGAACGGACTTCAATTCGAATCCCTTTCGGCCCGCCGAAGGCCGGCAAATCGAAGCCGGCCTGAAATACCAGCCGCCCGGCAGCGACAGCCTGGTCACGCTGTCGGCGTATCAGCTCACGCAGGACAACGTGCTGACCAGCGACACCACGCCCGGACGGCCGCCGGGCTTTCAGACGCAGACCGGCCAGATTCGCGCACGCGGCATCGAGCTGGAAGGCAAGGCGAATCTGGCGCGGGGGTGGGACCTGATCGCGTCGTACGCCTATGTCGATGCCGTGGTCACGCGAAGCGCCAACGTCGATATCGTCAACGGTGTGCCGGAGTCGCGCCAGGGCAAGAAGCAATACTACGCGCCGGCCCATCAGGCGGCCGCGTGGCTGGGCTACAAGGTGCAGGGCGGCCCGCTGCAAGGGCTGGGACTGGGGGCGGGCGTGCGCTACATCGGCGCCGATTGGGGCGACCCGGCCAACACCTTGCGGATTCCGGCGGTCACGCTGTTCGATGCGGCGCTGTCTTACGATTTCGGCCAGCTGCAGCCAGCCATGCGCGGACTGACGCTGGACCTGAACGCCAGCAACCTGTTTGACCGCACTTACGTGGGCACCTGCGTCACCGCCACGGCGTGCACCTACGGCGCGGGCCGCCTGGTGCTGGCCACCCTGAAGTATGCATGGTGACACTCGTAATCGCTGCGTGCACATCATCCCCATGCACCATCAATTCCCGCACCTGCCGCAATAGCGCAAGCTGATTCAGCACCGCACTCCAGCGGGGCGAAATCAGCAACTGTTGCCACACAGGCGCCAGCGCCGACGCATCGGGCGCCTCGCCTGCGCTTACCAAGCTGGCGTAGTCCAGGCTTTCCTGCGCCGAAAGCAGTTGCATGCGGCCCGCGGCATTGAGCAGGCGCGGTGCGGCATCCGCCGGCGCATCGGAAAAGTACAGGACCGTCCTGGCGAGACCAGCCTCGTCCGCCGATAGCGCCGCCAACGCCGCGCCGCGCAGGCGCACCGGCCCTTGGTGGCTTTCAAATGCATAGATGGTCTGCGCATCCGCGTGCGCAAGCAATCGCAGGCCGCGCAGCAAGCGAGGCAGGTCGGTCGTTGCGGCGTCCGTGGATGCCTTGGCCTCCACCAACAGGCAAACATCCCAAACGGGATCCGATGCATCACCGGTGGTCTGGCGCAGCAGCGCCACGTCCCATTCGGTCTTGGCTCGGTCGGCATTGCCGGGTATCGACGCGGGCACGCGCATTGACGTTGCAACCCGATAGGTCTCGCCCGTGATGGAAGCCAGATGCGTGGCCAGCGCGGCAATCGCCTGCTCGGCCAACGCTTCGACGGCGATGCCGCGGCGGCGCGCGTCCAGACCCTGCGCGGCGGCCTGCGGCGTGCCGGGCCGGGGACCTTGCCGTTGCCAAAGGGTTTGATAGCGCTGGACCAGCGGATCCGACGCCAACGCGTCCAGCCGCCGCAAACGCGCCAACGCGGGATCGTGCAACAGCCGGTTCAGCGGGCCGGCAATCGCCGGGTCCGCCCAAGTGTCTGAAGACGGCGCGGCAAGGAATGCTTGCGCGCCTCGCGTCAATGCGTCCCAGTCCTCCGCCGCAGCCGCCGCATGCAATGACGCAAGCGCTTGCACGAAAGGCCCGGCCGGCATCCCCCGCCGTTTGCCCGGATGCGCAAACGCATCCACGGCCGTACGCACCGCGCGCCTGTCTGCCTGCGCGTGTGCCGATAGCCATGCGTGTTCGCGCACCAGATGGGATTGATGCCGCAGCACCATGGCCTGAAACGCAGAGTCTCCGCCGCGTTCGCGCAACGCGTCCCGAATCAGTTGCGACAGTGCGCCTAAGAACAGGCGCTCAGAAGCCGGTGGCGGCGCCGCGCCAGCACTTAATGCAACGCGGGCCTGTTCGATGGCGATGGCAAGCGCCGTCGCCGGGTCGGCATCTTCAAGCCCGCTGGGGGCCGCGAGCAGTGGCCCCACGCAATAGCGGCGCGGGATGGCGCGCAGCGTTTGGTCCAGCAAGGAAAGCGGCAAAGCAGGGGGCATGAAGATTCCGTGTCATGTCCGGCCTCGCTACCAAGGAACGATCGACAGGGCGACCGAAGCGACGACGACCACAACAATAATCGTGAGGATGTGATTTGTACGCATATTCTCTCCTTTAAGCCACCGTTCAACACTACTGTCTTACGTTGCCCGCCGTCTGCAACTGAACTTTTAATTTCTCATAGGATGTTAGCGGCGTGTTTGTCGAGCACTTTCATGCGTCCTCGCGAGGTATAACCAAGATCATGCGGCCGCGAAATCGTCGCGCCGCGCCGATCGGGAGGTGCCATGCGCGACATCGTGCAATTGCGTCCGGAAGGCCTGTATTGCCCGGCCGGCGGCTTTCATATCGATCCGTGGCGGCCGGTCGAAGTCGCCGTGCTCACGCATGGCCATGGCGATCATGCGCGCCCGGGCATGGGGCGTTACCACACCAGCGCCGAAGGCTTGCCCATCCTGCAATGGCGGCTGGGCGACCAGGACTACCGGGTTCATGCATACGGCGAAGCCTTCACGCTGGGCAATGCGCGCGTGTCGCTGCATCCGGCGGGCCACGTGCTGGGATCCGCGCAGGTGCGCATCGAAGTCGATGGCGAGGTCTGGGTCGTGTCCGGCGATTACAAACGCCAGCCCGATCCGACATGCAGCCTGTTTGAAGTCGTGCCCTGCGACACCTTCATCACCGAGGCCACCTTCGGCCTGCCCATCTACCGCTGGCCCAGCGCCTCGGACGTGGCGCGCGATATCGTGCAGTGGCGCGACCACTGCGCCGCGCGCGGTGAGGCCGCCATTCTCTATTGCTATGCCTTGGGCAAGGCGCAGCGCGTGCTGGCCGAGTTGATGCCCTTTGCGGATCGGCCCGTCTACCTGCACGGCGCGATCGCGGCGGGTGTGGATGTTTATCGCAAGGCCGGCGTGCCGCTCGCCGACACGCGTCTGGTCATCGACGCGGACGGCCCTTCCGCAGCCTCGGGAACGGGATTTGCTGGGGAGTTGATCCTGGCGCCGCCGTCGGCGGCGGGCAGCGCATGGTTGCGGCGTTTTCGCAAGGCGCAGCACGGTTTTGCGTCGGGCTGGATGCGGCTGCGCGGCAACCGGCGCCGCCGCAATATGGATCGCGGCTTCGTCGTGTCGGACCATGCGGATTGGCCGGACCTGTTGCGCACCATCCGCGACACCGGCGCCAAGCGCGTCATCGCCACGCACGGCGACACCGAGGCGCTGGTGCGCACGCTGAATGAGTCGGGCATCGCCGCGGAGACGCTGGTGACGCAGTATGGCGAAGATGACTAGGGCGGGCATCGAACGCCTTCAAGATCGACAGGGGAACGGACGCAGGCATGAAGCGATTCGCGGCGTTGTATCAGGAGCTTGACCGCAGCACCGCCACCTTGGACAAGCGCGCGGCGCTGGTGGCGTACTTCCGCGATGCACCGCCGCGCGACGCGGTCTGGGCGCTGTATCTGTTGGCAGGCGGCAAGATCACGAGCACGCGCAAGAAGATCGCTGGTGTGGGCGAGTTGCGGGCCTGGGCCGCTGACGCATCCCGCACCGCGCCCTGGCTGCTGGACGCCTGTTATGACCAGGTCGGGGATCTGGCCGAAACGCTGGCGCTGCTGGTCCCGGATCCGGAGGTCGCCGCGCCGGATCGCGGCCTGGCTGACTGGATCGAAGAAATTCTCCTGCCCATCGCCAATCGCGATGAGTCCGAGCGGCGCGAGGTCGTCGTCTCGGCCTGGCTGGGATTGCCCTACGCAGAGCGCCTGGTCTTCAACAAGCTGCTGACCGGCGCGCTGCGCGTCGGGGTGTCGCAGCGCATGGTGCAGCAAGCGCTGGCCGAAATGTCGGGCGTGCCCATCGCCCGTATTGCGCAGCGCATGCTGGGCGTGTGGTCGCCCAGCCCGGCGTTCCTGCGCGATCTGCTCAGCACCGAGGAGCTGCCCGGCGACCGTCAGCAGCCGTATCCATTTTTCCTGGCGTCACCGCTCGAAGGCGATCCCGCCGTGCTCGGGCCCATCGACGAATGGCTGCTCGAATGGAAGTGGGACGGCATCCGCGCGCAGCTCATCCGGCGGCGCGGCGAGGTCTCCATCTGGTCGCGCGGCGAAGAGCGGCTGGACGGCCGCTTTCCGGAGGTTGAAGCGGCGGCCGCTGCGCTGGACGTGGACTGCGTCATCGACGGGGAGCTGCTGGCCTGGCAGGACGGCAACACGGATCCCATGCCGTTCTCGGCGCTGCAAACCCGCATCCAACGCCTGAAACCCGGGCCCAAGTGGCTGGCCGAGGCGCCCGTGCAGTTGCTGGCATATGACCTGCTCGAACTCGAAGGCGCCGACCTGCGCGAGTTGCCGCAGGCCGAACGGCGCGCGCGGCTGGAAGCGCTGCTGCGCCGCCATCCCGACCCGCGGCTGCGCATGTCGCCGGCCGTCGCGCCGTCAAGCTGGGACGAGGCCCACGCGCTGCGCGGCGAATCGCGCGAGCGCGGCGTTGAAGGCTTCATGCTCAAGCGCCGCAGCGCGCCGTACCAAAGCGGCCGGCGGCGCGGCGACTGGTGGAAGTGGAAGATCGACCCGCTCACCATCGACGCCGTGCTGCTGTACGCGCAATCCGGCCACGGCCGCCGCAGCACACTCTATACGGACTACACCTTCGGGCTGTGGGAAGGCGACGCGCTCGTGCCCATTGCAAAGGCCTACTCGGGCCTGGACGACAAGGAGATCCTGGAGCTGGACCGCTGGCTGCGCGCGCACACGCGCGAGCGCTTCGGTCCGGTGCGCTCGGTCGAACCGGTGCAGGTCTTTGAACTGGGATTCGAAGGCGTGAACGTGTCCAAACGGCACAAGTCGGGGATCGCCGTGCGCTTTCCGCGCATCTTGCGCTGGCGGCACGACAAGCCGGCGGATCAGGCCGACCAGCTCGACACGCTGAAGGCGCTGGCACGATGAGCGGCGTGGCTCGGGGCTGGGACGCGCCGCTGGTTGCGTGGTTCACGGCGCGCGGCTGGAAGCCCGCGCCATTTCAGCGCGAGACGTGGCGCCGCTATTTGGATGGCGAGTCGGGCCTGTTGCACACGCCGACAGGCAGCGGCAAGACGCTGGCGGCATTTGGCGGTCCGCTGCTGGAGGCGCTTCAGGAAGGCACACCCGAAGGCACACCCGAAGGAACACCCGAAATCACGCGGGAGAAAGCGGCCAGGGGCGAGGGCCCGCGCGTGCTGTGGGTGACGCCGCTGCGCGCGCTGGCTGCGGACACGACGCGGGCATTGACGCAGACCGCGAGCGAGCTGGGCATCGACTGGACCGTGGCGTTGCGCACCGGCGACGCCAGCACGCGCGACAAGCGGCTGGCGCGGCAGGGCAAGGCGCACGTGCTGGTGATCACGCCAGAATCGCTGGCGCTGCTGCTGTCTTACGCCGATGCCTCGCTGCGCTTTCGCGCCCTGCGCAGCATCGTGGTTGACGAATGGCACGAACTCCTGGGCAACAAGCGCGGCGTGCTGCTGCAACTGTGCCTGGCGCGGGTCCGCAAGCTGTCGCCAGCAGCGCGCACGTGGGGGTTGTCCGCCACGCTCGGCAACCTGGAGGAGGCCCGTGCGGTGCTGCTGCCGCAGGCGCCCGGCAGCGCGCTGGTGGCGGGCGCCAAGCCCCGCAAGATCCAGATCTCCACCTTGCTGCCCGAACGCAGCCGTGCGCTGCCGTGGGCAGGCCATCTGGGGCTCTCGCAGCTCGAACGCGTCTTCAAACGTCTTTTCGATGTGCGCGCCACGCTGCTCTTTACGAACACGCGCGCGCAAGCCGAACTGTGGCATCGCGCGCTGGAATCGATCTGGCCGGAGGATCCGCGCACGCTGGCGCTGCATCACGGCTCGCTGGATCCCAAGTTGCGCACTGCGGTCGAGCAAGGGCTGCGCGATGGCACGGTGCGCTGCGTGGTGGCCACGTCCAGCCTGGATCTGGGCGTGGACTTTCCGGCGGTGGATCAGGTGCTGCAGATCGGCAGCCCCAAGGGCGTCGCGCGCCTGCTGCAACGCGCCGGCCGCGCCAAGCACCGGCCCGGCGAGTCCGGCAACGTGGTCTGCGTGCCCGCGCAGGCGCTGGAACTGATCGAGTATGCCGCGGCCCGGCAGGCGATCGCGCGCGGCGAAATCGAGTCCAGGCAGCCGCCCATCGGCAGCCTGGACGTCCTGGCGCAACACGCTGTGACGCTGGCGCTGGGCGGCGGCTTCGAGGCCGGCGAGCTGTACAAAGAGGTTCGCGGCACGCATGCATACGCCACGCTCGACGCCGATACCTGGCAGGCCGTGCTGGATTTCATCGTGCAGGGCGGACGCGCGCTCGCAAAGTATCCGGACTACCACCGCGTCGTGCGCGATGAAGACGGCTGCTACCGCGTGCACGACCGGCGCATCGCGTTCCGGCATCGGCTGTCGATCGGCACCATCACGTCGGACGGGGCCGTGGCCGTGAAGTACTTGCGCGGCGGCAGCCTGGGGGCGGTCGAGGAAGGGTTTCTGGCGCGCTTGCGGCGCGGCGACCGGTTCCAGTTTGCGGGCCGCACGTTGGAACTGGTGCGGCTGGAAGGCATGATCGCCTACGTGCGCCGCGCCAAGGGCGGCGACGGGCCCGTGGCCACGTGGCAGGGCGGCCGCATGCCCTTGTCCACGCAGTTGGCGAGCGAGGTCGAAAGCCTGTATTCCCATCCGGGTGCGCATCCGGAAATGCGCGCCGTCGAGCCGCTCCTGCGTATCCAGGAACAGGCCAGTGCGCTGCCCGACCACGGCCGGCTGGTAGCCGAACTCATCAAGACGCGGCGCGGCTCGCATCTCTTCCTGTTTCCATTCGCCGGCCGGGCCGTGCACGAAGGCATCGCCGCGATCGTCGCGCTGCGCTGGGGCCGGCGGCAGCCCAACACCATCTCCTACACCGTCAACAATTACGGCCTGATGCTGACGCTGGCCGAACCCGCCGCGCTGGACTACACGTTGCTGCGCGCGCTGCTCAGTCCCGACAACATGGCGGACGACCTGCGCGACGGCGTCAACCTGGGCGAAATGGCTCGCCGCCAGTTCCGCGAGATCGCGCGCGTTGCGGGGTTGTTGACGCCGTCGCTACCTGGTCAGGCGGCGCGCTCGCTGCGGCAGGTGCAGGCGTCCAGCGGGCTGCTTTACGACGTGCTGCGCCGCTACGACCCCGACCATCTCTTGCTGGCGCAGGCAGAGCGGGAAGTTTTTGAGCTGCAATTGGAGGCGCCGCGCCTCCTGGCCGCGCTGCAGGACTGCCAGCGCCGCGAACTGGCCTTGTGCGAGCCGCGCGCGCTGACGCCGCTGTCGTTTCCGTTGTGGACGGAAAGCTTGCGCGGGCAGCTCAGCACCGAAACCTGGCAGGCACGCGTCAAACGCGCCGCCGAACAACTGGAGAAGCGCTATGCACGCATCGCCTGAGGCAGGGCTTGCGCTGGCGCTGGCCGGCGAGCCCGTCGTGCTGCTGGGCGCGCGCGCCTTGCACTGGCCGGCGCGGTCCCGGCTGGTCATCGCGGACCTGCATCTGGGCAAGAGCCATGTCTTTCGCCAGGCGGGGATCGCCGTGCCGCGCGGCGCCACGATGGACGACCTGCGGCGCTTGTCGGACCTGCTCACCGCCACGGCCGCCACGGAATTGCTGATCGTCGGCGACGTCCTGCACGGCCCCGCCGCGCAGGCCGCCTGGCGCGATGCGTGGATCGCGTGGCGCGAGGCGAATCCGGCCGTGGACGTGGCGGTGCTGGCCGGTAACCACGACCGCGCGCTGGATGCCCCGGCGCTGGGCATGCGCCAGCTGGGCGAGGGGTGGGCAGATGGCCCGTTCCTGTTCCGCCACCTGCCGACGCCGGACGCGCAGGGCCGGCACGTGATCGCCGGCCACGTGCATCCGAAAACGCGTGTGCCGGGCGTGCCGCGCAGTTGGCCGGCATTCTGGATGCGCCCGGGGATCACCGTGCTGCCAGCCTTCTCGGATTTCACCGGCGGGCATGCGGTGCAGGGCGGGCAGGGCGCGTCGCTGGTCGCGTGCGTGGAGGGCGATGCGTTGCCCTTGGGATGGACGCCGCCGAACGTGGCGTGACGGGCACGGCGTTTGCTACGTAGGGGTGCACTCCCCGCGTGCACTCGCCCATCCCGTCTGTGACCCGCACCATGACCGAACGCCCAGGCCTGTTATCCCAACCGAATTTCCCGCTTCAACTGATCGGCGAGATGCTGGCCGATGCGCACGCGCCGATTGATCCGGGCCGGTGGCTGCGCGCGCTCGTGGAGCAGGGATGCGATCAACTGCCGCTGCCCGGCTCGGGCCGCACGCTGGACCGTTGGCAGGCGCTGGCTCGCGTGGCGGCGTCTGACCTCAGCCTGGCCAAGCTATTTGAGGGCCACACCGATGCCCTCGCCATCCTGGCGGAACTGCGTGCGCCCGCGCCACCGGCCCGGAGCCGCTGGGCGGTGTGGTGCGCGGAGCCGCCGGACCACCGCGTCCAGATCCTGCCTCGGCCGGATGGCTCGGTAGTGCTGCAGGGCGTGAAGGCGTGGTGTTCGGGCGCGGCAGTGGTGACGCACGCGCTGGTGAGCGGCTGGAATCCCTCGGGAGAGGCGTGTCTGGTTGCCGTGGCAATCGAACAGGACGACGTCGAAGTGACCGATTCCGGCTGGCATGCCGTGGGCATGCGCGCATCGGCGAGCGTCGACGTGGTCTTTCGCGACGCGCCGTCCACGCTCGTGGGCAAGCCGGGCGACTACGTGCATCGTCCGGGATTTTTGCAGGGCGGGGCGGGCATCGCCGCCTGCTGGTATGGCGGACTGCTCCACATCGCGGAGTCGTTGCGCCGAGCATTGCCCCTGAATGCCGCCGATCCTCACCGGCTGGCGCACCTGGGCGCCGTCGATGTGGCGCTGGTGCAGGCGCGGGCGGTGTTGCGCGCGACCGCCGCTGAGATCGATGCGCACCCGCGGCAGCCGTGCGGGTTGGCTTGCGCCCGCGCGCGTCTGGCGGTGGAGTCGGCTGCGGCAGAGGTAATCGGACGGGCTGCGCGCGCGCTGGGTGCGGGGCCGTTATGCCGCGATCCGGACTTTGCGCAGGTGATGGCCGATCTGCCGGTCTTCCTCCGGCAGAGCCATGCGGATCGAGACCAGGCGGCGCACGGCCAAGCCGTCCTCGATCATGGAGGCGTGCCATGGGCGCTGTAGCCGCAGACCATTTCGAGCGTCTGTATCGAGCCGACCCCGATCCCTGGCGCGTGGCAAGCGCCTGGTACGAACGCCGCAAGCGCGGTCTCGTGCTGGCGGCGTTGCGCCGCGAACGCTATCGCCACGCCTTCGAGCCGGGCTGCGGCACGGGGGAAATGACCCGGTGCCTTGCGCTGCGCTGTGCGCGCGTCTGCGCGGTCGACGTCGCGCCGGCCGCGGCCGCGCAGTGCCGAACCCGCGTGGACGGCGAGGGCATGGACCACGTGCAGGTCCTGGCGCTGGACCTGCCGCGGCAGTGGCCCGACACCCCGGCGGGTGGCTTTGACCTCATTGTCGTGTCGGAAGTGGCGTATTACCTGGACGACGCCGCGCTCTCCCTGTTCCTGAGCGGTGTCGATGCATCGCTTGCAGAGCATGGTGAGATCGTCGCCTGCCACTGGCGTCCGGATTTTGCGGACCGCCTCCAACCCACGGACACCCTGCACGCGGCGATTGGCGCGCTGTCCGGCCTTGCGCGGGAAGTGCATCACGAAGAGGACGCGTTCCGCCTGGACCTCTGGCGCAGACAACCCCAAGGAAGCCATTCATGATCGGCGTATGCATTCCTGCGCACAACGAGGAGCGCTATATCGGCGCATGCCTGCGGGCCGTCACGCGCGCCTCGCGCCATTCGCGTCTTGGCCGCGAAGCGGTGCGTATCGTCGTGGTGCTGGATCACTGTGCGGATGGGACGGCGCAACGCGCGGCGGGCTGGCCGGTGGATCTGCTGACGGTCCAGGCGCGCAACGTCGGCCTGGCGCGCGCGGCGGGCGCGCAGCACCTGCTGGATGCCGGCGCACGCTGGCTTGCCTTCACCGACGCCGACACCTGCGTATCGCCCGGCTGGCTGGCCGACCAGCTTTCGCTGAATGCGGAAGTGGTGTGCGGCACGGTTTCAGTCGCGGGATGGGAAGCGCACGGCGCGTTTGCGCAACGCGCACGCCGGGCGTTCGCGGCGCACTACCACGATCGCGACGGCCACCGGCACGTGCATGGCGCAAACCTCGGCGTCGCAGCGCCCACGTACCGGCGCATCGGCGGATTTGCGGCGTTGAACTGCAGCGAAGATCAGGCCCTGGTCGACAAGCTGGAAGCCGGCGGGGCGCACATTGCATGGACCTGCCTGCCACGCGTCACCACGAGCGCCCGGCCATACTCGCGCGTCGACGGCGGCTTCGCCACCGCACTGCGCGGGGAGTGGGACGCAGCGGCGATCGGCCCCGGCACTCAGGCGGATCCGGAGGCGGAGGGGCGTTCACCGTCCTGCCATTGCTTGTGATACGCGATCAGCTGCGCCAAGGCGTGCGCTGCGCTGGCCCGGCGAATGGCGTTGCGGTCGCCGTCGAAGCGCGTCGTCTCGGCATAGATTGCGGGCGAGGCGTCGGCCGGTCCCGCTTTGAACACCCATGCGTAGCACTGCGTACCGGCGGGAACGTCGGGGTCGGTATCGTCGGTGACGCCCGTGTTTGAAATCGCCACATTCGCCGGGCTGTTGCGGGCCGCGCCCAGGGCCATTTCCCGCGCCACGGCTTCACTCGTGAGATTGTGGCGTTGCAGCGTCCGGGCGGTCACGCCCAGGCACTTTTGCTTGGATCCCGGCGAGTAGGCAACGAACGCGCAGTCCAGCAGCGCGCCCGCGCCTGGGATGTCGGCAAGCGTGGCGGCAATCAGCCCCGCCGTGCAGGACTCGGCCGTCACCAGTTTCAACGAATGCTCATGCATGTAGGCGGCGACTCGTTCGATGGCATTCATGCCCGTCCCTCCTGAGTGAACACCCGCGCCCAGCAAGCCGCGTGCCGCCTGCCGCGTCATCTATCCGGGGGTTTGTGGGCCACAGCCACGCCCACCGACCCGCACGGCAATCGGTATTTGCCGCCTCCCAGCCACGTGACGGGCTCGCCCGTCGGCAGGGTGCAGACATAGATGGGGACGCCGGATGCTTCCTTGCTTCTCCTTGCGATCAAACGCCGTTCTACGCGGCAGGTGGAGCGATCGGGGAGTTTTACGATTACATCGGACAGCCTGGATCCTGAAGCCATATTGATCTCCTGAATGTCGTGTGTCGTTATGCCGGATGCGGTTGTTCTGCCTTGCCACGGCGTTCTGACCGCATGGGCCATTCTTAGCATCGCGGCGGCCTTTGGCCTATCGGCCATACAGCGTGGACCCGCCGCGGCCCGCTGCACGATGTGCGCCCGGCACAACACTTGCTGCGAAGAACGGACGGGCAGGCCATAGGTGCGCGTTTCGGCTCGCACCCAGCCTGCTTGATTCGCAACTTGCAACGGGAGAGACGATATGAGCAGAGACCCGAGGAATACGTCGAACTATCGCGGCGACCGGGAACCGTGGCAGGACCCCGCGCCCTCGTATGGATATCAGGGCGAAGGCACGCGCCAAGGCGGCGCGCGCGACACCCGCGAGCCGGTTCGCAGCCGTAGTGCCGACCCCGGCCAAAGCAGCTACGGCGGCTTTTCGAACGAAGATCCCTCGTTCCAGCGTCAACAGGTTTATGGCCGTGAGGATCGTGGCCGGGACCGCGCTTATGGCGGCCGGGATCAGGCCTACGACGGTCCCACGTCCTTTGGCGATGACGAAGGCGGTTACTACGGCGATCGTCCGGCATGGCGCGAAGAATCCATGTCGTTCGAGACCGCCGAACGGGGCGGCTACAACCGCGGCCCGACCGCGTGGCGGGATCGTGCATCGCGCCGGACCGATCCCAAGGGCTACATCCGTTCGGACGATCGCATTCGCGAGAACGTGTGCGAAGCGCTGGCCCATAGCGGCCTGGACGTGAGCGACGTCTCGGTCGCGGTTCTGGACGGCCATGTCGTGCTGGAGGGCACCGTTCCCAACCGGCGCACCAAGCACCACGTCGAGGATTGCACGGTGGAGTGCGCGGGGGTGAACGATGTCGAGAACCGCATCCGCGTTGGGGGCGGAATGGGCTCGAATTCAGGCGCGAGCAGCTCGGGCCCCGGCAGCACCGGCAACGTCGGAACTGCGAAGGAATGACCGGTCTCCGATACGAACCACGATGACCCTGACGAAAGGAGCAGACCATGACTAAACACAAGGACAGCACCCGCGAAACGGATAAGCCGGACCGCAGCCAGGACGACACGCCCCGCGAATCGCAGGCAAGTCACGGCGATACGCAGAACCGCACCAAGAAAGAGGGCCACACCACGCAGATCGGCACCGGCCAGGATCAGCAGAGCCAGCGCAATCGCGGGCAGGGCGCCCGATCCAAGCCGTGACCTCGCAGCGCCGCTCGCGTGCGGACGGTAACCGATGACGCCTGACGCATTGTGGGATTTTCTGCAGTGGCCGGCCATGGCGGCGTCGCTTGCCGCCGCCTGGCTGGTCGCGTCCCGCAGCGCCGGGCGCCGCACCGCGGGCTTCTGGGTCTTCCTGGCCAGTAACGTGCTGTGGGTGGCCTGGGGGCTTCACGATGACGCCTGGGCGCTTATTGCGCTGCAACTGGGACTGGCGATCCTGAACGTGCGCGGCGTCCTGAAAAACGACCCATAGGGTTCCTGCCCGCGCGGGCAAGGCCTATACTTTTCCCCATCACGCACGCTCCGGCGCACGGCACAGGGCGTCTGCCGCCTTCCCCCGCGCGGCGTTCGCCGGGCAATCATGTGCACAGGGTCATGGCCCCTTTTCCAAGGAGGCAAATCCCATGTCGCGCCCCAGCAGATAGACGGCTTGCTTTAGACGCTGTTTGTAAATACATCGCCTTCAAGGAGATGTGTGATGAACAAACTGTCCAGCAGCACCTTGGAAAGCCTGCGCAGCTCGGCGCGGGGCCCGGTCCTGTCCGCCGGCGACCCCGGCTACGACGAGGCCCGCAAGATCTGGAATGCCACGGTAGACCGGCGGCCCGCTGTCATCGCGCGATGCGCGGGGCCCGCCGACGTGCGCCGCGCCGTGGATTACGCACGCGAAAACCAACTGGTGATTTCCGTGCGCGGCGGCGGCCACAACATCGCGGGCACCGCCGTCTGCGATGACGGCATGATGATCGACCTGTCACCCATGAAATCGGTGCGCATCGACCCCGTGCGCGCCAGGGCCTTTGTGGAGCCGGGCGCCACCTTATCGGACCTGGATCACGAAGCGCAGGCGTTCGGCCTGGCCGTTCCCTTGGGCATCAATTCCACGACCGGCGTGGCCGGCCTGACGTTGGGAGGCGGTTTCGGCTGGTTGACGCGCCGGTTCGGCATGACCGTCGACAATCTGGTGTCCGCCGATGTCGTCACGGCGGACGGCCAGCTGCTGCACGCCAGCGAATCCGAAAACCCGGACCTGTTCTGGGCGTTGCGCGGCGGCGGCGGCAATTTCGGCGTGGTCACGATGTTTGAATTCCAGTTGCATCCCGTGGGTCCGGAGGTCTACGGCGGATTGGTGGTGGTGCCGCTAGAACAGGGCCGCGAGGCACTGGCGCGATACCGCGATGCGCTGCGCTCCATGCCGCCGGAGCTCACCGTGTGGGCCGTGCTGCGGCAGGCGCCGCCGCTGCCGTTCCTGCCGGCATCCGTGCACGGCAAACCCATCGTCGCCTTCGCATCGTGCTACACGGGCGGCGTGGACAAGGGGCCGGATGCCTTGCAAGTGGTGCGCGGCCTGGGCGAACCCTACGGCGAACACCTTGGGCCGATGCCTTACGCGGCCTGGCAGAAGGCGTTCGATCCATTGCTGACCCCTGGCGCGCGCAACTACTGGAAGTCTCACAACATCGGGGAATTGGAGGACGGCCTGATCGACGCCGTCGTGTCAGCGGTCCAGAACGTGCCGTCGCCGCAGTGCGAAATCTTCTTTGGCCACATCGCCGGCGCGGCGATGCAGGTGCCGGTGTCCGCCACCGCGTATCCGCACCGGTCCGCGCAGTTCGCCATGAACGTGCACGGACGCTGGGACGATCCGAAGGACGATGAACGGTGCATCGCCTGGGCACGCGACATCTTCAAGGCCACCGAGCCTTGGTCCCAAGGCGGCGTGTATGTGAATTTCCTGACGCAGGACGAGACGGCAAGGGTGGGCGCGGCCTATGGCGAAAACTTCGACCGCCTGGTCCAGGTGAAGACCCGCTACGATCCGCACAACCTCTTCCGGCATAACCAGAACATCAAACCGGCCGCGCCTTAAAGCCTTGGAGCGACGCGTCAGCCGGGCCGGCGGGATGCGGCATGGGACCGGCCCCGCTGTTTGCGCCGCCAGATCAGGACGCCCGTCACGGACAACATGACCGCGACCAGCCCGAGCAGGCAGGCAAATATCCGATAGGGCAATCCAAAGACGTGCGCCACCGAGCTGGGCTATTCGTTGCCGTTGACGGCCAGCACCCGCATCGAGCCTTTCGTGGGCTTTGCGTGGAGCGATCTGCGAACGCGCGCCTTCTCGGAGTCGGGCGGCTCCGCGGCCCTGAACGGCCAAAGCGGCAGTGACAAGCAGACCAGCAGCACGCTGGGCTCAATGCAGTTGGTCCGACCCTTCGGGCTGCAATCCAGACAAGGCATTCCAGTCCGGATCCTTGAACATGCGCAGTTCGATCGGATAGGCCGGATGCCCCGCCAGGCACGTGTTGAACGCTTCCAGGAAGGCTTCGACATTCGGCGTGTAGTAACGCCATTCCTTCTGATGATTGCCGGTCAGGCAAGCCACCTGCACACCCGCGTCCGAATTCTCGAAGCCCTTTTCGATGTCTTCTCCAAACGCGTTGGTGCGCTGCTTGTCTTCGTCATTCGGCATGCCGATCTCGATGCCCTGATACGCCCAGGTGATGATGATCAGGTTGTCGTTGACCTGGCGATCGGACTCGGGCGGCAGCCCGGTACGAAAACGAATGACAACCGGAAGACCGTTGATCCGGGCTTCGCCGACCGCCCACATATCGTCTGGGAAAATGCTGCTCATTGCGTGAACTCCTGCTGATTCAATGCCAAACAAGCCGGGAGTCTATCGCAACGAATCGCGCGCCGCCGCGCGGCCAGCCTGAATTCAGCACCAATGCGATCTCCTTGATCTGTGTGGATATTCAAGTCACCAAGCTGGACACGCTGCGGTTGGCGCGCATCTGGGCAGAGCGGGATAAAGAACCCGAGATGCTGTCCCGGGTTGGCAGCTTCTACAACTTTGGCTATTCGCACGTCGAAAAAAGGATGCTGTAGCCCGGGCGAGATTGTTCCGGTCGACTACGCCCGGGCGCGTTCGCTCGTGCATGGCCGGCAAGCGGATCTGCTCGCGGAAGGGATGTCAGCCGCCACGCTTGACCTCTTCCAGGAGGTTGTTTGCCTCGTCCTCCAGCTCGCCGAGCACCTTCATGAAGCTGGCGTACTCGTCTTCAGTCAAGCGGCCTCGTAGCCGCGCTTCCCGTTCCAGGGAATGAGGCAGGCCGAGCCGGAGCTGCTCGATCCCATCCGGCGTCAAGGTAAGGATCTGCTTGCGGCGGTCATCCGGATCGTTCGACATGGTCAGCAAGCCTTTCTCGGCCAGCTCCATCGTGACCCGGCTGACCTGGCTGTGGTCGAAGCTGGCCATCCGTGCGATTGCCCCGGACGCGGACGAACCTCCTAGCCGGCTCAACACCACCAGCACGCGCCACTGGCGGCTTGTCAGATCCAGATTCGCGCGAACCGACGCATCAACCAGGCGCGAGAGCGTTTGCGCCAGGACGGAAACGCGATAGGTGATGAGCACCTCGGGCCGGTGCGAATCCACGTCCTTTTTGGACGCCGGCTTACGCTTCGGTCCGGAAGCGGGTAGGGTTTTCCTTGCTATATCATTATTTGCCATAGCACATAGTCTACGTTAGGATGGATCAAGGCTGAACGGTGGTTGCATTCTAAAGGGCCGCGTTGCCGCGCACGTGCAAGTCGGCGCGCCCGCATCGTTCATGCCAGCCGCCCGCCCATCAACAGCTTCTGCCCGATTCTATGGAACGCAATTCGACTACCCCACCCAATAGCGCTTCGGCGGGCCCGCTGTCCGGCGTACGGGTCGTGGATCTTTCACGGCTGGTTGCGGGAAACATGCTGTCCATGCAACTGGCAGACTTCGGCGCCGACGTCATCAAAGTGGAGTCCGCACGCGAAGGCGATACGTTGCGTCATTGGCGTGAAGATCTGGGCGATGGCGCCTTCCTGGACGCCTGGTGGCAGGTGTATGGCCGCAACAAGAAGAGCCTCGCCTTGGACCTGCGTGATCATGAGGCCATCGAATTGTTGCGCAGGCTTGTGGCAGGCGCGCAGGTGCTGATCGAGAGCTTCCGGCCCGGTACCTTGGAGGCCATGGGACTGGCGCCGGCGTCGTTGCACGACATCAACCGTCAGCTCGTGATCGTGCGCATTTCCGGTTGGGGCCAGACGGGGCCGTATCGGGATCTGCCGGGATTCGGCAGCTTGCTCGAAGGTTTTTGCGGGTTTGCGCATAAGCATGCTGTCGATGGCGTTCCCCAGCTGCCCAACCTGGCGCTGGCCGACATGGTGGCCGGCCTGGCTGGCGCGTTTGCGACCGTGGCGGCGGTCCGCGAGGTCGAAGTAAAAGGCGGGCAGGGGCAGGTGGTGGACCTCTCCCTGCTTGAGCCGATGCTTGCCATCATGGGGCCCGACGTGACCACCTATTCGGCTACCGGCCGGGTGACGGGACCTTCCGTGAAAATCGCGTCTCCCCGGGGTGTGTATCAGTGCAAGGACGGCGGTTGGGTGGCGTTGTCGGGATCCACGGACGCCATGGCTCGCCGGGTGCTGGAGGCCATCGGCCGCGGCGATCTCGCCGGGCAGGCGCGCTTCGCCACCAATGCCGCGCGCCTCGCCAATGATGCAGAGCTCGATGCCCTCATCGCCGATGCCATCGCCAAATTTGACCGCGACGAATGCCTGGCGCATCTGCGCGCTCAAGGCGTGACTGCGGGGCCGATTCATGACGCCGCCGCGCTTGCTGCCGATCCCCACGTGGTCGATCGCGCCTGCTACGTGACGCCATCTCACGCCGGCGGCACGTTCATGCAGAACGTCATGCCGCGCCTTGTCAACACGCCCGGCCAGATCAGGCATGCCGCACCGCTGTTGGGACAGCACTCGGCGCAAGTCCTGCGGGAGGCGGGCTTGGACGACGCGCATATCGAAGAACTCTCTGCGCGCGGAGCAATCAAGTGCAACTGAATGACGTGCGTTCCCTGCTATTCGTTCCCGCCACCTCGGAGCATCTGTGGGCCAAGGCGGCGGCGCGCGGCGCTGATGCGATCATCATTGATCTCGAAGATGGCGTCCCCGGCGCGCTGAAAGGCGAGGCGCGCGTCATGGCCCGGCGCGCCATCGAGGCGCTGGCCGACGTGATTCCCGTAATGGTTCGCGTGAATGCGTCCAGGGATCTGTTTGCGCTGGACATTGACGCACTGCCGCTATCGCGGTTGCACGGCATATTGCTGCCAAAGGTCGAGTCGCCGGAAGACGTGCAGGCGCTTGCGGCATGTATCGATGGGCGTCAGGCGCCGGATGCTGCCGGCCTTCCCATCGCCGCCCTCATTGAAACGCCGCTGGGCGTGATGCAGGCGCAACGCATCGCCACGTCGCACCCCAGGGTGGCGGCGCTGGGGTTCGGCGCCGAGGACTACGCAACCGAGATGGGCGTGCCAGCGGATCCGCAGTCCCTCTTGTGGGCGTCGCAGGCCGTGACGTGTTGCGCACGCGCATACCGCCTGGCGTGCTGGGGCCTGCCTGGCAGCATCGCGGAAATCAACGACATGGCGGCGTTCGCCAGTCTGATCCGGCTTGCGCGCAATGTCGGCTTCAGTGGCACAGCCTGCATACATCCCCGGCAAGTGCCTGTGGCCAACGCCGGGTTTGGCCCGTCCGAGGATGAACTCGCTTGGGCGCGCAGGGTGCTCTCGGCAGATGACGAGGCCAATGCCCAAGGGCTTGCGGTGGTGACGCTGGACGGTCGAATGATCGATCGCCCCATCGTCGAGCGCGCGCGGCGCTGGCTGCGTTCCTAGCACCAACGAGAGATGCCGTGATTCCAACAACCTGTGTTCTCGTGACCGCGCGCTTCTTTGATGACAAGGCGGCGGACATCCTGCGCAATGCGGGTCTGCAAGTGCTTACGGGCGGCATTGCGCCTGACGCGGTCGATTCGGTGATCACGGGCGATATGCACGATGCGCTCGCACGTTGCCGCGCCTGGATCATGGGAATCCCCCCGGTTTCGTCGGACCTCCTGGCGCGCTACCCCAAACTGCAAGTGCTGGCGCGGCGGGGCGTTGGGTACGACACGATCGATGCCGCCGCCGTGAAGGCGCACCGCAGGCTACTGACCATCACACCCGGCAGCAATGAAGCGACCGTGGCCGACCACGCTGTCGGATTGATGCTCGCCGTGGGTCGACGCTACGTCGAGTCGCACCGGCGCATGCAGTCCGGCGAGAAGGGCGTTCTCGTGGGGACGGAGCTGTCGGGAAAGACGGTCGGATTGATCGGCATGGGGCGTATCGCGCGGCTGGTGGCACGCAGGCTGGCAGGGTTCGACGTGCGCGTCATCGCGCATGACCCCTACCTGCGTCAAGATGAAGCGGACCTGCACGGCGTGCAACTGGCTACGCTGGATACTGTCCTGACAAACAGCGACTTCATCAGCCTGCACGCCCCGCTGACCGATTCCACCCGGCACCTGATCAACGAGCACGCCCTGGTCCGCATGAAGGCCGACGCGATACTCATCAACACCGCACGCGGCGAACTGGTCGACGATGGGGCATTGTTGGCGGCGCTACGGCGCGGAAGGCTTGCTGGCGCGGGGCTCGATGTCATCGGATCGGAACGTGACGCGTCGCTTGAGGCGGTCACCCGCGAGTTGCTGGCGCTGCCGAATGTCATTTGCACGCAGCACACCGGCGGCTCGAGCCGTGAAGGACTGGCGCGCGCCAACAGACGCGCCGCGCAGTGCGTGGTGGCTGCGCTCCAAGGCCAGCCGCTGCCCCCGGACGTCATCGTCGTCGATGGAAGATCGCCATAGCGCCACGATTCTTACCACCCCAGAAAAACACCAGGAGACACACCATGAAGACCTCGGCCGCCACCCGGCGCCGCCTGCTCTGCCTCGCCCTTGCGAGTCTGGCGGGTGCGCACCTTCCCGTCCTCGCCCAAGGCGCCTTTCCGGAGCGCCCCATCACCCTGATAGTGGGCTGGGCCGCGGGAGGATCCGCGGACGTGCTTGCCAGGCTTGTCGCCGCCGAAATGGCGGCGACATTGAAGCAGGCGGTCATCGTTGACAACCGCCCGGGCGCGGGCAGCAACATTGCGTCCAAGCTCGTCGCCGAAGCCAAGCCCGACGGCTACACGATCATGCTCGCCACCTCCGCGTCCCATGGTTTCAATTCCGCGCTGTTCTCCAAGCTGCCCTACCGGCCGATCGAGGACTTCGCGCCAATCGGCCAGATCAACACATCCCCGGGCACGCTGCTGGTCCCGAATGACTCGCCGTTCAAATCGGTCCCGGACATCATCGCGGCGGCCAAGGCGCAGCCTGGAAAGCTGAACTATGGATCCGGCGGCTCGGGCTCGTCCCAGCATCTGGCCGCGGCCCAGTTCATCAAGCTCACCGGCCTCGATATCACGCATATTCCGTTCAAGGGTTCCGGCCCGATGCTGGTCGACCTGATGGCCGGCCGCATGGACTTTGCCATTACGACAGGGCCTGTTCCGTACGTGCGAAGCGGCAAGCTGCGCGCAGTGGCCGTGGCGGCAAGGGAGCGCCATCCCGCCATGCCGGATGTTCCGACCTTTGAAGAAGAGGGCACGAAGCTCTACACGGATAACTGGTACGGTCTTGTCGCCCCGGCGGGCACGCCGAAGCCGGTGCTGGAAACGTTGAATGCGGCCTTGAACAAGGCAATCGCCAAGCCCGAGATGCAGAAGCAGTTCGTCGAGCAGGGCGCGTTTCCCGGGAAACCGAATACGCCGGACGAGTTCTGGGCGTTCGTGAAAGAGCAGATGCCGGCGGCGGCGGAGCTGGTGCGGCAGTCGGGCGCAAAGGTCGATTGATCCAGCGCGACCCCGGTTGAAGCGGCCGCGCATGCGGCCATTTTCCCGCCTTAACGCAAACGCCAGCCCGTTGAAAACTCGCAGCAGCTTTCCGCCAATTCCGCCACGCTCTCGCAAAACGCCACATCCGCATCCCGGCGGAACATCGCGCTGTACACCGACTGAGGCGGCGCGACCGTGGTGCGCGCGATGACGAGTTGCCGCGCGCTGACCATGTCCGCGAAGTAGTCGCGTGGCAGGCAGCTCACGCCGAACCCGGCGGCGGTCAAACCGGCCATCGCGATGAGACTGTTGATCGTGAAGATGTTGCTCGCCGCCGTGTGCGGGCGCAGCCAGCCGTCGTAGATCATGTTCAGCCCGGACTCGCGGCTCTGGCGCAGCAGCGGCAGCCGGGCAATTTCGGCCGGCGTGTAGATGCGGCTGGCGTCGATCAGGTCGGGACTGCCCATCCAGGCAAATTCCAGGCGCTGCAGCGCGACGACCTGCAAATTCGGTTCGGCGAACTCACCGTGAAGAAAGGCCATGTCCAGCTGCCCGGCCTGCAGACGCTTGAGCAGATCGGCGCCCAGGTCGATGTGCGGTTCCAGCGTGATGCGCGGATAGTGCACGCGCAGCAGACGGATGAGGGCGGGCAGCCACGTCATCGCGGTGATCTCGGTGATGCCAAACCGGAAGGTGCCCGTCAGCGTGTGCTGGCCCTTCAGGCGAGCCAGCAAGCGGTCGCGGTGACCCAGCATCTGCTCGGCCAAGGCGTAGATCTCATGCCCCCGCGCCGTCAGCTCGGCCCGGTGGCCTGACCGGTCGAAGAGGGCGATGTCGAAGTCGGCTTCGAGTTCCTGGATGCGCTTGGTGATGGCCGATTGCGTGGTGTGCAGCTTCTGCGCCGAGGCAGAAAAAGTCCCCAGCCGCACGGTCCAGTAAAGCGCTTCGATCTGTTTGAAAGTCAGCATGCGGGCGTGCAGCAGGGCATGAGGTTCATTCCGAAAGTTCCGATAGGGGGTAACCCCTATATTCTAAGAAGTGATGAAGTTCGCTGAAATTTAATCCCTTTTTCGGAATCGCAAAAGCTCGCACCATTCGGTCTGATTCATTACCGGCCGCCCCGCCTCGCTAGCGACAGCGCGAAATACGGAGCGTCCTTCGACTTAGGACAAGCAGACCGACATGGCTTCCATTTCCACCGGCGCGCGCCAATTGCCCGCACCTCCCGTTGCGCCCGCTTCCATACGCGAAGCGCTTGCAGGCATCGTCACCCCGCACCTCAGCGACAACCTTGCACGCCGCGAAGGCATCTGCGGACTGCGCCGCTACAACGGAAGCGGCAAGCTGGTCGGCACCGCGTTGACGGTCAAGACCCGCCCCGGCGACAACCTGCTGATCTACAAGGCCATGATGCAGATCCAGCCGGGCCACGTACTGGTGGTGGACGCCGGCGGCGATCTGTCCAATGCCGTGCTCGGCGAAATCATGAAGCGCTATCTGCAGATCCATGGCTGCGCGGGCGTCGTGGTGGACGGCGCGATCCGTGACGTTGCTGCCTTCGAAGCCGACAGCTTCCCTTGCTATGCGCGCGGCCACATCCACCGCGGCCCCTACAAGGACGGCCCCGGCGAGGTCAACGTCCCGGTCTCGATCGGCGGGCAAGTCGTCAACCCGGGGGACATCCTGGTGGGCGACGAGGACGGGCTGGTCAGCTTCGCGGCGTCGGACGCCGAGGCCCTGATCGCCGCCGCCCGTGCGCATGCCGACAAGGAAGCGCGCATCATGGCGGAAATCGCCACCGGCGAGAAAAGCCAGAGCTGGATGCAGGCTGCGTTTGCCGCGCGGGGGCTCGCATGAGCGCCGTAACCGCGGATTTCCTGGCCGGACGCACCCGCGCCATCAAACCGTCGCCCAGCATGGTGGCCAAGAGCCGGGTCGACCAACTGCGCGCCCAGGGCCGCGACATCGTGGACTTCACGGTGGGCGAGCCCGACCTGCCCACGCCGGGCCATATTGTCCAGGCAGGCATAGACGCGCTCAACAGCGGCGATATCCGCTATACGGCTTCTGTCGGCGCCAAGCCGCTGCTTGACGCCGTGCGCGCCAAATTTCAGCGCGAGAACGGCCTGGAGTACGGCACGGACGAACTCATCATCGGCGTGGGCGCCAAGCAGCTGATCTTCACCGCGCTGGCCGCCACCGTGCAGGCCGGCGACGAGGTGATCATTCCGGCGCCGTACTGGGTCTCCTATCCCGACATGGTCCTGGTCAATGACGGCACGCCGGTCGTGGTGATCTGCCCCGAGTCGGACGGCTTCAAGCTGACCCCGGCCGCCTTGGAGCGCGCCATCACGCCGCGCACGAAGTGGGTCTTGCTGAACACGCCCAGCAACCCCACCGGCGCCATGTACAGCGCGGACGAGTTGCGCGCGTTGGCGCAGGTGCTGGCACGGCATCCGCATGTTTGGCTTCTGACCGACGAGATCTACGAACACCTGTCCTATGGCGGCGCGCGGCATGTGTCGCCCGCGGCAGTGGTACCGGAGCTGGCCGCGCGCACGCTGACCATCAACGGCGTCTCGAAAGCCTACGCGATGACGGGCTGGCGTCTGGGTTACGCGGGCGGCCCGAAGGCGCTGATCAAGGCCATGGCCACGCTGATCTCGCAAAGCACGAGCTGCGTCAGCGCGATCAGCCAATCGGCCGCGCGCGTCGCGCTGACCGCCGATCAGCAGTGCGTTCATGACGCCAACGCGTTGTTCCATGATCGGCGCGACCGCATCGTGGCGCTGCTGAACGCGGTGCCTGGCATCCGTTGCCCGGTGCCGGAGGGCGCGTTCTACGTCTATCCCTCAGTCGAAGGCTTGATGGGAAAGACCACGCCTGCCGGCCACAAGCTGGGCAGCGATCTCGACGTTGTGATGTACCTGCTGGACGAGGCTGGCGTGGCCTGCCTGGACGGCACGGCGTACGGCTTGTCGCCGTATCTGCGGCTGAGCTTCGCGACGTCGATGGAAAACATCGAAGAGGGTTGCCGCCGGATCAGCGACGCGTGCGCGCGGCTGGCCTGACACCGGCTTTTTTGCAGCATCCATACCTACATATCAAGGGAATTCCATGAAGACGTTCATCTCCTCCTTCGTCGCCATCGTTGGCCTGGCCGCGACGCTTGCTCCCGCTGCCAATGCCGACACGCTTCAGGACATCAAGGCACGCGGCAAATTCATCTGCGGCACCATGGGCACGGCCGAGCCGTTCAGCTTCCAGGATCCGAAGACCCGCGGCATCGTCGGCTATGAAGTCGACGTGTGCCAGGCGCTGGCCGACAGCCTGGGCGTGCCGCTCGAGCTCAAGCTGATCGCCGTCGAAGCGCGTATCCCCGAACTGATCGCCGGCCGCGTTGACGTGGTGGCAGCCAATCTGGGCTGGACGCCGGAGCGCGCCAAGCAGATCGATTACTCGCACCAGCATTTCGTCAGCCCGCAGAAGATCCTGTCGCGCGAATCGGACAAGGATCTGAAAGCGCCCGCCGATCTCGCCGGCAAGCGGGTCAGCGCCGTGCGCGGATCGTCGTCGGAGCAGGGCGCGCGCAAGAACATCCCGAACGTCGAACCCGTCACTTTCAAGGATCCCAGCGGCGCGTTCCTGGCGTTGCAGCAGGGCAAGGTGAGCGGCTTCGTCGGTTCGGAACTGATGCTGGTCAAGCTGCAGAACCAGGCCGCCTCGAGCGCCGTGCCGGTCAAGATCCTGGAGCCCGCGCTGTTCATCGAACCGTGGGGCGTCGGCGTGCGCAAGGGCGACACGGCGATGCTGAATCAGGTGAACAAGGTGCTGGACGGTATGGAAGCTTCCGGACAGGCCGCCAAGACCTTCGATAAGTGGTTCGGCACCGGCACCCAGTTCAACATCAAGCGCGACTTCCATATCGAAGCCATCAAGGGTTGATGCGCCGCGCGCGCTGGAGCCTGGTTCGATGCATTACATCTTCGACTTCGGCGCCATTTTTCAAGGCGAGTACCCGGACTGGCTGCTCAGGGGGTTCATCACCACCTTGGCGCTGGCCGGGCTTTCCTGGATTCTGGCGTTCTTCGTGGGCAGCCTGCTGGCGGTGATCCGCCTGACGGGCTCGCCCGTTGCCAATGGTTTGATCGCGACGTATGTCGCGTTCCACCGCAACGTGCCCATGCTGGTGCACATCATGTTCTGGTATTTCGGCGTCCCCGCGCTGCTGCCGGCCCCTGTCACGGACTGGCTCAACAGTCATGGCAGCGAATTCATCCTTTCCTGCATCGCTATCGGGCTGGTGATGTCGGCCTACGTCTGTGAAGATCTGCGCAGCGCGGTGCGCGGTATCCCGCCCGGGCAGGTCGAGGCCGCGCGGGCTTTGGGCCTGAGTTTCCTGAAGACCATGCGCAAGGTGGTGCTTCCGCAGGCCTTCCGCATTGCGATCCCGCCGTTGCTCAACCAGACCTTGCTGCTGCTCAAGAACACCAGCCTGGCGATGGCCATCGGCGTCACCGAGCTGACGGCGGCCGGGCGCGAGATCGAGAACAACACGTTTCGCACGTTCGAGGCCTATGCGGCGGTGACGGCCATCTATCTCGTGCTCTCGTTCCTGATCATGGGCGGCGGCGCGATCCTGCAACGACGCTACCGTCCGCTGGGAGTGCGCTGACCATGTGGGACATCCTCAAAGACAATTGGCTGCTGCTTCTGATCGGCCAGTATCCGCATGGTCCGATCGGCGGACTGGCCGCCACCCTGGGTCTGGCTGCCATCAGCCTCGCCCTGGCGCTACCCTGCGGCGTGCTGCTGGCGCTGGGGCGCATCAGCCCCTACCGGATTTTCTACTGGCCCTCGTCGGCCGTGGTCTACCTGGTTCGCGGCCTGCCGCTGCTGATGTTCATCTTCTGGGCCTACTTCTTCGTGCCCATCATCATCGGCCGCCCCGTCGCCGGCACAACCACGATGGTGGTGGCGCTGGTCTGCTACGAAAGCGCCTATCTGGCCGAAATCATCCGCGCCGGCATCCAGGCGTTGCCGCCAGGGCAGCAGGAAGCCAGCCGGGCGCTGGGCCTGTCCTACATGCAGACCATGCGTCGCGTCATCCTGCCGCAGGCGCTCTACAACATGCTGCCCAGCATGCTGAGCCAGTTTGTCTCCACGGTGAAGGAAACCTCGCTGGCCTATGTGATCAGCGTGCAGGAGCTGACCTACGCCGCCAACCAGATCAACAGCGTGTTGCTGACCAAGCCGTTCGAAGTGTTCGGGCTGCTTGCGCTGACCTATTTCGTCCTGAATTTTGGCCTGAGTTCCCTGGTGCACCTGACCGAACGCCGTATTGGCCGACGGCGCGCCGGACTTGCGCCTACCCAGAAAGTGGTGCCGACATGATCCGATTTTCCGAAGTGCAGAAGTGGTATGGCGAATATCAGGCCCTGGCCGACGTGACGGCGCAGGTCGGCAAAGGCGAGGTCGTCGTGGTGTGCGGGCCGTCCGGCTCGGGTAAATCCACGCTGATCCGCACCGTCAACCGGCTGGAGCCCATCCAGAAGGGCGTCATTGAAGTCGACGGCAAGGACATTTACGGCAAGGACGTGCACTTGGACGCGCTGCGCAGCCATATCGGCTTTGTGTTCCAGCAGTTCAATCTCTTTCCGCATCTGTCCGTGATGGACAACCTGATGCTGGCGCCGCTGCAGCTCAAGCGCGCCCGCCGCCCCGAAGCCCGCGAGCGCGCCATGCAACTGTTGGAACGGGTGGGGCTTGCCCACAAGGCGGACGCCTTCCCCGCGCAATTGTCCGGCGGTCAGCAGCAGCGCGTGGCCATTGCCCGCGCGCTGGCCATGAGCCCGCCCGTCATGCTGTTCGACGAGCCGACCAGCGCGCTGGATCCGGAAATGGTCGGCGAAGTGCTGCAGGTCATGAAGGGCCTGGCCAAAGACGGCATGACCATGGTGTGCGTCACGCACGAGATGGGTTTCGCCCGGGAAGTCGCGGATCGCGTGTGGTTCATGGACGCCGGGCGGATCGTGGAAACCGGAACGCCAGACGAGTTCTTCAACCGGCCGCAGACTGCCCGGGCGCAGAAGTTTCTGGCGGAGATCCGGCATTGAAACCGGGGCTGCCGTGCGGCAGCCCCACTATCGCCCGACCGCCAGCCGCAAGGCGACCACCAACCGGCCGAGGCGTCTTCCGTCACTGTAAAAACGATGGTGTCGTTTTTTATTCGGCGCAGTATATTCATCTGCAGAATCAGCATCTTTGAGACTATTGGGACGATCACCCGCAAGGGGTAGTTGTCGCATCAATCATGGTGCGCTGCGCCTGGCGCCTGACCAGAACAAGTCCCATGTGACGAATCGCAATTCGGCACTTGCCGCTCTTTAGGAGCTGCGCAAGAGGCATCTTCATTGACCGTTGTCTTATGCATCGGAGGCCGCAATGAATATCCGCGATACGTCTCATCTACCCCGCCTTTTCCCGTTTGAGTTGGTTTCGTGCTTCGCGCTGGGCCCGCGAAACACGCTGCTCGTCTACGGCTGTTCGAACTTGTACCCCTGAACTGCATGACACGGAGCTTTCCATCTTTGGAAGCCTGAAAGCCGGGCTGGTGCTGGTGTCCGCCAAACGGGACATGAGCGCTGGCGACCCGGGCGATGTGGACCTGGAGATTCTCATGAACAAGTCGATTTTCCCTTGTATGGCGATCGTGCTCTCAGGCGTCTGCCTGTCAACGACCGCCCAGACCGTTACGCCGCTCAAAGGTCAGACTCCCGAACTGACCCAGCAGGACATCGCCGCGTGCCAGGCGCAGTCGGCCAACACGACGAGCGCGGCGGGCGCCGACACGCCGTCGGCCGGCGGACGAGCCCGCGGCGCCGCAGCCGGTGCCGCAGCGGGCGCTGCCGTCGCGGGCGCGCGTGGCCGCCAGCACGAAGAGGTGTATGACCGCATGGATGACGACACCAAGCAGGCGTACCGACAGAACCAGGCGAAGGACGCCGCCGCAGCGGGCATGGTGGTGGGCGGGTCGCGCCAACGCCAGGACCGGCGTCAGGATCGCGCGGACCAGGCGCAGCAGACTACGAACGCATCGTCGGCCTATGCCGCTTGCATGCAGCAGCGCGGCTATCAGGTCGCACCCTGAACGCGCATGGTCATACCGTAGCGATCGCGTGGCCCGCGCGTCCTTCCCGGCGCCGGTTTTCCCCTTGCTTTCTTCATGTCTTGCCTAGTTTCCCGTGCGAAACACCACAAAAGGAGAACGTCATGTCTCATAAATATTCTGCCGTCTGCCGGACAGGTATGGCCCTCTTCACCATCGTTGCGGCTGGCCTTGTTTTTGGCGGCTGTACCACGACGCCGCCGTCCAAGCCGTCCGCCGCGCCGAAAACCGATACGCGGGAAGCGTTGAACAACGCGGCCAACGCGACCCTGTCCAAGCTTTACGAAGCCGCGCCGTCGTCCAGGGAACTGGTCGCTCGTGCCAGGGGCGTGCTGATTTTCCCGGATGTGCTCAGCGGAAGTTTCATTGTCGGCGCCGAGCATGGAAAAGGTGTGCTGCGCGTGGGGCAGTCGGCGGTAGGCTACTACCGCACGACGTCCGGGTCGATCGGCTTTCAAGCGGGCGCGCAATCGAAGGCGATGGTCCTGCTGTTCATGACGGATGACGCCTTAAACAAGTTTCGCAACAGCAGCGGCTGGACCGTTGGGGCCGATGCCACGGTGGCGATCGTCAATATTGGCGCTAACGGACGCATCGACACGAACACCGCGAAGCAGCCGATTGTTGGCTTCGTGATGAACAACGGAGGCCTGATGGCAGGCGTATCGCTCGAGGGCACGAAGATCTCGAAGTACGAGCCCTGACGGCGGAATGGCTCCACCCGCGGGACGCGGCCGGGCGCGCTGCAAGCCCCCGGCGTCCCGCGTTACTATCGCGAGACCACCAGCCGCAAGGAAGGGAATGAATCAGCAGTCGCGCACGCCCAGACGCCGCCGAATTCCGCGCAAGGTCTGGGCCTTGGGTCTGGCGATCGTCGCAGCCGTGGGGTTTTATGCCTGGAAGGAATCCCCGCTGGGCCCAGGCCTGACCGAAAGCAAGATACACAACATCCTGGTCGACGCCATGGCGACGCCCACCAATGCGCCAGGCAGCGCCTGCGTCAACGTGGTGGGTGTGCGGCCCTTGCCGACCGATGTCTACACGGTCTTTCTGCAAGAGCAGGACAAAATCGTGCAAGCGCTGATCAAGCACGAACTCATCACGGTCAAGCGCGTCAGCGCCGATGGCGACGGTTCACCTCCAAAACCGGATGAGGATCCCGACGACGCCACCAGCCGCATGGCGCTGACCGAGAAGGGCCGCGCGTACTATACCGACGGCCAAGCCCTCTTCGGTTCCAAACTGCTCTACACCGCGAAGTTCTGCGCCCCTGGCCTGCAGGTCGGCAAGATTCTTAACTACACCAAGCCGGGCAAGAATCCGTTCGACGAAAACCCCAACGCGGTGTCGGCGGTGAAGTTCGAGTGGCGGCTGGATCGCGCCACCGCGGATTGGGCGGCGGATCCCGCGTTCTATCCTCAGATAAGCGGCTTTCCCTCGAAGGATCAGCCGGACGAGTGGGAAACCCGGCACATCATGCTGGAACGGAAAGACGGCGTGTGGGGGCTGGGGGACAGGCCGTATACGATCCGCTGGTAGGGCAGACGGCTGCCAAGAGTTGAGCGGTCTTCCCGAAAGCGCCTACAAGCCGTTGCCGAACTTGTCCCGGTAAGCGGTCGGACTCGTCAGTACGATGCGCCGGAAGTGCCTGCGCATGGACTCTTCCGAGCCGAACCCGGCCAGTTCGGCAATGCGGCCAATCGGCAAGGGCGTTTTGGCTTCGAGCATGTCCCGGGCGGCCGCCACCCGTTCCCGGACAAGCCATTCATACGGCGCCATGCCCGTCGCGTCATGAAACTGCCGTTGCAGCGTGCGCGGGCTCATGGCGGCGTGCTCTGCCAGTGAGCGCAAGGTGTGCGGCAAAGCGGGATGTCGGCGCATCCAGTCCATCAGCTTGGCCACGCGCCCGCTTTCGTCATGCGGCATGGGGCGCGGCACGAATTGCGCCTGACCACCCTCCCGATGCGGCGCCACCACGAGCCGCTGCGCGACCCGGTTTGCCACGGCTCCCCCGTAATCGCGTCGCACGAGGTGAAGCAACATGTCCAGACCGGCTGCCGAGCCTGCCGACGTGATGATCTGTCCTTCATCGACATACAGCGCATTCGGCTCGACCCGCACTTGCGGGTAGCGTTGCTGCAGCTTTGCGGCGTATCGCCAGTGGGTGGTGACAGTTTTACCGTCGAGCACCCCCGCCGCCGCCAGCACGAACACACCGGAACAAATCGAGCAGAGCCTCGCGCCCCGCTCGTACGCCTTGCGGAGCTTCTTCAGCAACGGCGATGGCGGCATTTCGTCCGCATCGCGCCAGCCGGGGACCACGATCGTGTCCGCCTGATCGAGCAGCTTGAGGGTGTAGGGCGCGGCAACCGTGATGCCCCCTGCCGCACGCAGCGGGCCGGGCTCGCTTGCGCAGACTGCAAAGCGATACCAATCGACGCCAAGCTCCGGACGCTCGAGCGCAAACAGCTCGGTCACGCAGCCGAATTCGAAAGTACACAGCCGGTCATAGGCCAGCGCGACGACGAGATGTTTGTGCGTGGCGTGATGTTACCGGTTAATGGCATTTACGCCACTTATCCGAATCGCGGTGCGACGTCAGAATGAGGCTCCTGGAGTCGAGTCGAAGTTGGCGAGCTATCCGATGGACACGATTTCGTGACGTACTGCGCGGGTCCGCATTGCAATGGCGCGACACGGGGCGCAATACGGCTTGCTCAGTTGGGGCGGCCGGTGAAGGTGATGCGCGGCGGTATCACGGGATGGCTCGATGAGCGTTTTCCGCTTGTGGGAAGTGATGACGGGCAGGGCAAATTCTCGCTATCATCCACGACACCATGCTGACCAAAACGATACTCCCCGCCGCCTGCGCCGCTGTGCTGTGCGCACTTTCCCTGTCCGCCGCGGCGGCGACGGAGGTCTCGCCTTCGTTTGACTGCGCCAAGGCACGCACGGGAGCAGAAAAAGCCATCTGCGCCAATCCGCAACTCGCGGCGCTCGATGCAAGCATCGCCAAGCGCTACAACGAAGCGCGCAAATCCCTGGACTCCGCTACGGCCGAAGCGTTGTTGCGCGACCAACGCGATTTCACCAAGGTGCGCGACGACGCCTTCGAGAAGCCGTTCGACAAAAACAAGCCCGTTGAGGAAATCGCGACCCGCATGAAACACCGAGACGCGTTCCTCGCCTCGCTGGACTTGGGCGAACGCAAGGGCTTTACCGGCAGATGGCGCAACATCTCGGGCGAGATCACGCTCTGGAAGAAGCCCGACGGCGACATCCTGTATGAAGGTTCGGCCGACCAGCCTCGCACCGGAAGCTGGTCGTGCAACGTGGAAGCCTCCGGCAAGGCCAAGGGCGAGCGCCTGCAGGTCAAGAGCGTCGACACCAAGGGTTGGGTTCTGAACCTGAAGCGCCAGGGTGATGGGCTGGTCGTCGAGGAGCAGCCGCCCGGCGCGGGTGCATCGGGTCCGCCTTATTGCGGCGCGAATGGAACCTTGGCTGGTATGTACTTCCCGATACGCTGAGCGATAGCCGAAATGCGTGCCTGCGGGTAGGGCGTCTGAAAGAAGACTTCAAATGCGGAAATCCGCTGCCATGTCTTCGTCGCTTCGGGCTTCCAGCTTTCCAGAGCGGCACGCACGAATGAAGGCCGTATAGTCCGCTTCATTCTGATCGGCGTAAGCCAATGCGTATTTGTTCAGCGCGTCGGAAAAGCCCTCTCCACGCCCCAGATAGGCAGAAATCTCAACGGCCTTCCCGCCGGCTTTGGCGTGGGCTCGCGCCATCGCCCAGCCACAAAAGCGGGAATAGCCCAGGAGCAAGGTATTGCTCATACGCTCGATCTCCGCCGATACCTTCATGTCACGCAACTGCCGGAAATAGAAGTTCCGGCCAGCAGGCCCGGACGTCCAGCCAAGAAAGGCATCACTTGCGCCTTGCAGCAGCCGCTGTCCGACCACCACGCGCTCGCCCTGGTGCTTCTCCCCTGACGCGGGGTAGTAGTCGGCGATCACCGAATTGCGCGCTTCCTTGACTTGCAGGAACAAGGGTTTCCCATGCCCATCGATGAACAGCATCACCAGGCAGAAAGTTCCCACGCTGCCTACACCGACGACCTTGAAGGCGATGTCGTTCAGCGTGTAGTGCCGTAGCAAGGTGCGCTGGTCGGCAGATAGCGTCTCGGTATAAGCCTCGAATGCATTGGCCAGCTTGCCTCGCCAGGCATGTGTATCGGTCCAGTTGCTGGCGGGGCCGAGCAACGAGGCCGGGCCCGCCGGATGGAACAAGGCGGGCGGGGCATCTTGAATTGTCCAGGCGCCGTCGCGCTGCACGGCCATTTTGCTCAATACGCTGTCGTGGGTACGGGTTCCGGCCTTTGCAATCGTCTTGTCGATGAGTTTGCGCCCCTCGTCCGTTGCTGCACTGTCCCGCAACCGTTCGAACGAAAGGATTTCGTGCCACATTTCGAGGGCGCTGAAGCTGGAGTACTCGCGCATGCGCGCAGCGTATTCGAGGACGGCCGTGTGTATGAAGTCGCTGATCGTGCCTTTTTTAGCGCCCGCATGTTGACCGGCGATCGCCAAGCTCGCCGCAAGGCGCTTTACGTCCCACTCCCATGGACCCGTTGCGGCTTCGTCGAAGTCATTCAGATCGAAGACAAGTTGTCGTTCCGGTGTTGCAAAGCCACCGAAGTTCATCAGATGGGCGTCACCGCAGATCGGAAAGACGATGCCGGAATCGACAGTCCCCGCAAGGTCGTGGGCCTGGAGGATCGCGCTGCCTCGAAAGAAGGTGAACGGCGACACCGCCATGCGCCCATAACGCAATGGAATCAGTGCCTCGACGCGGCCAGCACTATTGGCTTTCAGAAGCTCGATGGGATCACGCGCCGTGTTGCCGATCTGCGCATGTTGAGATCGCTTCGCTCGGCGCCGCGCCTGCCGGCCTACCGTTTTCCGCTCCGCCAGGGTTTGGGGTTCAACCATTTTCGCCCTCTGGTATTTAAGGAAATACGTACGAGTGACATGCGGACGGGCAAACCAGCGAGCATCCCGGAAGACGCAATAGGCGCTGGCTAGCGATCTGGCAAAGCGGTGCGGCTTGGTTGCTACTTCGAAAGGCTACACAGATTTAAGACGAAATCAATGATGGATTTCTCGAGTCTCGCCAATTATCGCGAAGCCTGCCACGCAGCCTTATCTTGGTGCTTCGGTGGGCTTCCGGGCTCGACCTTGGTTTGCGAACGATTCCGCGATCGCCAAGTTCGACGACCAGGCCCGGCCCATCTCGGCCGGGGGCGGGCTTTGAGGTCGCCCTGAACATGCAGATAGTCACGGGCGACGGTCCCGTGGGCGAATCAGACGCCGCGCAGTAGGTATCATTTCGCCTGGCTTTAACGAGGGATCACCCTCGTCACCATCTTGGGTCCCGCCGCCATGAAGAGCTCTTCCACCGCATGGGTCATGCCTGTAGTCGCCATTTTTACGCTACAGACTGTCTCCGCGTTTCTTTCACGCCTCATCCCGATCGTTGCCACTGCAATGTCCGAAGAGTTCGGATGGAGCGGTAGTTCCATCGGTTACCTGACTGCGAGCAACGCTTTAGGCGGCCTGATGATTCTCGTTGTCGGCTCGTCCATGCTTAGGCAAATTGGAGGAACGCGCAGTCTGCAGCTTGCGCTGGTCTTGGGAACGGCAAGCATGGGACTTTTCTATTACCCGAGCATGGCCGTAGCCCTGGTGGCCTGCTTTGCCATGGGTATGAGCAACGGGGCTGCGAACCCGGCGGGCAGTGAGGTGCTGCAGAGATTCTCGCCGCCGGAGATGCGCAATCTCATGTTCTCGGTCAAGCAGGCGGGTGTTCCTCTGGGCGGAATGATCGCGGGGCTGTGCATTCCCGTAGTGATCGCCCTTATCGGTTGGCGTTTGGCCCTCATTGTCTGTGCGGTGATTGTATTGGTACCAACCGCGCTGACCTGGCGATTGAGCGAGATCTTGGATGTGAGAGGTTCGGCGAAGAGGCGGCGGACATCCATCGTTCCTACGCTGCACTCGTTACGCATGCTCAGCGTGCCGTTGGCGTCGCTAGGAAACAATCCCGGCTTGTTGAAGATGTCGATTGTGGGCAGCCTGTTTGCCGTATCCCAAAGCTGCTGGTTCGCATTCACCGTGGTTTACCTGGTGGACAGGCTGGGCTTTTCCTTGAGCTTGGCGGGTGCGATATTTGCCGTGATGCAGGTAGGCGGGGTCGTCGGCAGAATTGCGTTGGGTTGGCTCTCGGACCGCTTGGGTTCGGCCACGGGAAGCCTGTCGATTGCTGCCCTGTTCTCTGCAGGCACGACAATTCTCTTGGGATTTACCACTGCGCAATGGCCGCTGTGGTCTCTCATGGTTCTAGCCTTTGTCGCTGGCTGTTCCGCGGCAAGTTGGAACGGTGTGCAAATTGCGGAGGTTGCCCGGCGCTCGCCGGCCCACCAAATCGCGGAAACTGCTGCGGGCGCCTCGATATTGGTCAGTTTGGTGAACATCGTGGCGCCGGCTGCTTTCGCGGCGACGGTGGCGATCAGCGGCAGGTACGATATCGCGTTCCTTTGCGCCGGAGCATGCTCGTTGTTGGTGCTGTTTTTCTTGCCTCGGGACAGGCATACTTCCCCAGCGCCTTCTTGAACATCGTGATGAACGCGGTGACGGATTTATACCGCCTCGCGCCAGTCTGCCGGCGAGCGGAGCCAGACTATGGAAGTCATCGAATCATTCGTCCCATTTCTTACCTTGTTCGCCTGTCAGCGCGCAGGTGAGCGCAATGCGCAAAACAGCTTGATTTTGGCGTCTACAATCTGACGCGATGGGTACAACGCCTACACGTTGCGCTGGTTCGTGTAGTGCTCGGGTAATACACGCACCAATGGATCCATGCAACGCTTTCTGACCACGCTGCTTCTCTCCGCGCTTGCCCTCCTGATGGCGGGCTGCGCGTCGACCAAGACCTACACCGAAAACGTCTCCACTTTGATGGTGTCGTCGGACGGCAAGACGTTTGCGGTGCTGGGCCCGCAGTATCACTATCTGTTCGACATGCCGCCCGCGATGGCGCAGGCGATGAAAGCTGACTTTCGCACCCGCCTGACCGCAGGGATTCCGCGTGACTTTTATGTCGGGGCCGACGGCTTCACGTGGGGCTACGTGCGCTTGCAACTGAAGGACAACGCGACGCCGCGTGATCGGGAGCAGGCGCTGGCCATGCACTTTCAGACCACAAAGGAAGGGATGGTCTATTACACCCACCACCTCAAGGGCAAACGCTATCTTGCCCGGCCGGCGACGCCGGGTGCGGCGCAGGCGGGCGGATCCACGGAGACGGCGCTGGACCAGTCGTATCGCATTACGGTGCAAGATTCGCAAGGTAGCGCGGACATGGCGCGCGCGCTGTCGCCTGTGATCTTCCTGGCGGGCACGGGGTTTGTCGTGGCGAATCCGGGGATCGTGCTGTTCGCTTTGCCGGTGGCGGGATTGGAGCCCTAAGCGGCCTGTCGTTTTGCGCGCGCGACATGTCCCGGAATAGAGCGGCCATTCCCAAGTGATTGAGCCATCAACCGTTTTGAACGCCTCACGGTATCCAGGCAGGCACGTGGCATCTTCCACAACACACTAATAGGTATCTATTGGTGCGCTCTACGGTGCGACGGCGGGGAGATCACGCCTGTAACACGATCATGACCTCGCGATCCCTTCCGTCGTCCAGCAAGGGGATTTCACCCGATTTCTGCAGCACTCCATCAAGCGTCACGTACCCCGCGCCATTCTCGGACTGTCCGCGCAGGGCGGTCACGGAGTACACCGTAGCCCCGTGCCGGTAGTGCAGCTTGAAGGCGTTCCAGTCTGCGGGCAGGCAGGGGTGAAAGCTCATGGATACGCCGCGCCGGCGCATCCCCAGCACCGATTCCAGGATCAGGCGGTACATCAGGCCCGATGAGCCGGTGTACCAGGTCCAGCCGCCACGGCCTCGCTGCCCGGGCGTGGTGTAGATATCGGCGGCCATGACATAAGGCTCCACCTTGTAGACGGCAGCTTTTGCGGGGGAGTCGGAATGGCTGATGGGGTTTAGCATCGTCAGCAGGTCACCGATTCGCGCATCTTCGCCAAGGCCGCAGAATGCCATGGCGGTCCAGATGGCGGCGTGGGTGTACTGGCCGCCGTTCTCGCGCACGCCAGGCACATAGCCTCGGATGTAGCCGGGATTCAGGCCAGAGGAATCAAAAGGCGGATCCAGCAGTCGTATCAGTCCGCGGGCGTTGTCGATGAGCCGGTCGTCCACGGCCTGCATGGCCAGGCGGGCGCGGTCCTCCCGGGCGGCGTCCGACAGCACGGCCCAGCTTTGGGAGATGGCGTCGATCTGGCATTCCGGATTCTCGGCGGACCCCAAGGGGCTGCCGTCGTCGAAATAGGCCCGCCTGTACCACCCGCCGTCCCAGCCGGACGCTTCAAGACACAAGCGCAGCCGGGCGGCTTCCGATTCGCAGTGCGCGGCGAACGCCAGGTCTTCCTGCGCACGGGCCACTGGCGCGAACCGCGTCAGCGTGTCGTAAAGGAAGAAGCCGAGCCAGACGCTTTCGCCGCGTCCGGCTTCTCCGACTTTGTCCATGCCGTCGTTCCAGTCGCAGGAGCCGATCAGCGGCAAGCCATGCGCGCCGCCGGCGCTCAAGGCGTGCGACAAGGCAAGGGCGCAGTGCGCGTACAGGCTTGCGGACTCCCTGGACGCAATGGGGTGGTCGTAGTTGGAAGACTCGCCGGGGTTAAGCAGGCGGCCCTCAATGAAGCCCACTTCTTCAGCCAGCACGCCTGTGTCCCCCGTCACCTTCACATAGTGGCAGGTGGCAAACGGCAGCCACAGGTAGTCATCCGAGCAGCGCGTGCGCACGCCGCGGTTCGTGGGCGGATGCCACCAATGCTGCACGTCCCCCTGCACGAACTGCTGGGCCGCGCAGCGCAGCAGGTGATCGCGTGCCAGGGCAGGGCGGGCGAGCACCAGCGCCATGACGTCTTGCAGTTGGTCGCGAAAGCCGTAGGCGCCACCCGACTGGTAGTGTCCGCTGCGCGCCCACAGCCTGCAGGCCAACGTCTGGTAGAGCAGCCAGCCATTGGCCAGCGTATTCACGGCCGCGTCCGGGGTGTCGATGCGCACGACACCCAGCGTGTCCCGCCAATACCGCCTGACCGCCTGGAGTTCGCTTCCGGCCGCGCCCGGCTCGCTGTAGTGGCGCACCAGTTGCCTGACTTGTTCGATACCCTGCGCCGACGCGCCGAGGTGAAAGAGGATTCGCACGTCCTGACCGTCCTCCAGCGTGGCGGGGACTTGGATGGCCGCGCAGGGATCGAGTCCCGCGCCCGTCCTGCCCGAGAGCCGGCTGCGGCGCAACGCTTGCGGGTGGCGCAGGGTGCCGTTCCTGCCGATGAACTCCTTGCGGTCGCCGGTCATGGTCCGGCTCGCGCTGCTGGTGTCGAACCACGCGATGTGCCTGGCAAAATCCGTATTGAAACTGTTGCGTGCCAGCAGTGAACCGGTGTCGGGATCGATCTCGGTCGTGACGTGCATGGAGGTCTTTGCGCGCAGGTCGCCAAGCACCCATTCCACGTAGCCGGTTGCCGACAGGCGACGGCGCCGCCCCGACCGGTTGCGCAGCGTCAACGCGTAGAACTTCACCGGCGCATCCTGGGCGACATGGACGCACAGTTCAGATTCGATGCCGTCTTCCCAGTGTTCGAACACTGTGTAGCCAAAGCCGTGGCGCGTGACGTAGGCGGACTCGCCGCCCGCCGGATAGGGCGCAGGGGACCAGCAGTGGCCGCTGATCTCGTCGCGCAGGTAGAAGGCTTCTCCGCAGGCGTCGCTAACCGCGTCGTTGTGCCAGGGAGTGAGGCGGTACTCGTGGGCGTTATCGCTCCAGCTATAGGCCTGTCCGCTTTCGGACACGACCGTGCCGAAGCCGGCATTGGCAATGACGTTCACCCAGGGCGCCGGCGTGCGCTGGCCCCGGCTTGTGGTGATCACGTATTCCTCTCCGTCGGGCGTGAAACCGCCCAGCCCGTTGTGATGTAGTAGCTCGGACTGCTCCTGCGCGGCGGCCGCTTGCGCGGCAGGCGGCAGGGGCGGCGTCGAGATCACCATGGGCGGAGTGCGGATCTCCGGCAGGCCCAGGCGGTTCACCTGGTTCGCCAGCGTACCCAGCGCGTCGCTGAGCGATATGCGCGACACCGCCAGCAGCAGCGTGCGGTCCTCTTCCGATATCTGGTCGCCGGGGCGCACAAAGATACCGCCCGGGCGGTCGATGATGTGCGCCTCCACGCCCGCGGAGATCAGACCCATCATGCGGTCCTGAAGCGCCTGGCGGTAGCTGCCCGTGTCCTCGTTCCAGATCACCAGATCCACCGCCACGCCCTTCTGCCGCCAGTAGGCATGCGCCTGGACCAGTTGGCGAACCAGCTCGAAGTTTGCCGGATCCTTGATCCGGAGCAGCACGATGGGCAGGTCGCCCGAGATGGCGTATCCCCACAGACCCGATTGTCCCCGGCGATTCTTCAGCAGCGTCGCCGCCTCCGCGCGCATGGCCGGGTTCTGGTAGACGATGGCGTTGGCAAGCCGCGCATAGAGCTGGGCATCCGCCTCGGTGGCGTTCAATTGGCGCACGAGTACCTGCGCGTGCGTCCACGCCAGTTCCAGGGCCCGGTCGGCCAGGTGGCGATCCCGGTATTTGCTGATCAGGTTCATGCAGGCGCTGCGGCTGTCGCCCACGCCCTGCACCAGATCGATCACCGCGGATTCCTCCGCCTCCAGGGTGATCTCGCAGCGAATCGCGGAGATCGGGTCCAGCACCGACCCCTGGCTGTTCGTCAACGGCGCGTCGCCCTCCAGCGCCTGGGGATCAGCCGCCGAGCGGCCTCGGCCCAGGAAGATGGACCGGTCGGTTTCATAGGACGCCGTACCGGGATTGCCGCCATGGATCGCCAGAAGCTGGAACATTCTCGGCGGATTGTCCGCCGGGCTGCGGCCCCGGCGCGAGCACAGGATGGCGCGTTCGGACGGAACGATCTCGGTCTGCACAAAGAGATTGCTGAACGCCGGATGCAGTTCGTCCGCCATGGGCGGCGCGATGACGATCTCGGCATAGCAGGTGATTTCTATGGTCCGCCGTTCGCGGCTCCGGTTCGTCAGGTGGCAGCGCCGCAGCTCGATATCGTCTTCCGGCGACACGACGATTTCGGTGTGCGTGTCGATCTGATGGTCGGTGCGGCGGAATTCGGCCCGTCCCTCGGAGAAGATGACTTCGTAGTGGTTCGGCCGCGTCAGGGTAGGCTGGTGCGACGTGGACCAAATGGCGCCGCTGTCCTTGTCCTTTAGGTAGCAGAACGTGCCCCAGTTGTCGCAGGTACCGTCTTCGCGCCAGCGGGTCACGGCCAGGTCTCTCCAACGGCTCGAGCCCGCGCCGCTGTTGGTGACCATGACGTGATAGCGTCCGTTGGACAGGAGCTGCACTTCGGGAATGGCGGTGTCGGCGGTATCCAACACGCGCACCGATGCCTCTGGCAGTCCCGACGCGGTGCTGCGGATGACCGATAGTTCCACGGCCTTGGTGTGGGCCGCCGCCGCGCGAGGGATCCGCTCCTGCAGCAGGAGCAGAGTGGCCTGGAAGGACGGATCGGCTTCAAAGCGCGCCTGCATCGTGCGTCCCAGCAGCACGCTTGCGATCGATAGGAACCCCATTCCCTGGTGGTGCGCCATGTAGGCATAAATGATGGCGCCGGTCTTGCCCGGCGGCAGGCGGCGCGGCGTGTAGTCGATGGCCTCGTAGAACCCGTAGCGACCCAGCAGGTTCTCCTTGGCCAGGCGCTGCAGGTTCCTGCACGCCTCGTCGGGTGACACCATCAGCGCCAGAATGGATGCGTACGGAGCCACCACCACGTCATCCGCAAGCCCCCGCTTCAGACCGAGGCCCGGCACGCCGAACGCCCGATACTGGTAATTCATGCCGATGTCGAACAGGTTGTACGCGCTTTCGGACATGCCCCAGGGAATGCCGAGCTTGTCGCCGTACTCGATCTGGGCGCGAACGGCCGACTTGCAGGTCTGCTCCAGCAGAGTATGCGCGTAGGACGGCATGACGAGCCGCGGCATCAGGTATTCGAACATCGAGCCGCTCCACGACAACAGCACGGTGCCGCCCGCGGCGCTGCTGAGCTGCCTGCCCAGGGCAAACCACGTTTCCTGCGGGAGCTGGCCTTGCGCGATTGCCACGAAGCTGCAAAGGCGGGCCTCGGAGGCCAGCAGGTCGTACAGGCCCTCGTCGCGCCTGCGCTCGGTCAGGTTGTAGCCGATGGCCAGCAGGCGGCTGCCCTTGTCGTACAGGAACCCGTAATCGGCCACCGCCATCTCGGCCAGCGTGTCGGCCAGCAGGGCAATCAAGGCGAGGCGTTCGCGGGCCCGCTCGCTCGCCACGACCACGGAAAGCTCGGTCTCCAGCAGCCATGCCCGCTCGTCGGAGGAAGTCTCCGGCAGCGACAGCCGCGCGCGCAAGGCGGGCAGCAATCCCGTGGCCTGACCCGCGACCTGCTGCAAGGTCGGCACGGCGTTCAATTCGGGCATGTCTCCCCATCCGACGCCGGCGGGCGAGGCTCGCCAGGGCGCAAGCAGAGCCAGCTCATCGCGCGCGGCCTCGCATTGGCGCAACAACGCCTCGCCGTGCCACAGCGCCTGCGCGAATTCCGGCGCCGCGTAGCGTGCGGTCAGGCCGGCGGCCAGTTGGCATAGCCGGTCGAGATGTTGCCTGGCTTGCCCCAATGTCGCGGGACCTGCCAGGGTGGCGGACGCCAGTGCGTCGGCCAGCGCCTCCAATTCGGGCGAATCGTCGGTCGGGACGGCTTCCCGCAAGACCGCGAATGCGTCGGCGCAACCCTCGAATGTTCGGGGATGCAGGATGGACGCATGCGCCAGTTCCAGCAGGCCGGGGCGCAAGGTGAGCAGGTGGCCGGCAAGGTTGCCGCTGTCCACTGTCGAAATGTAGAGCGGGGCGAGCGGCTTCAGCGTGACAGTGTCGTACCAGTTGTAGAAGTGGCCCAGATAGCGCTCTAGCGTCGCCATGGTGCCCAGCGACGCCTGCGTCTTTTCCAGCAGACGGCCCGCCTGCAGGTAACCGAAGTCGTAAGCGGCCAGGTTGGCCAGCAGCGCCAGCCCCAGGTTGGTGGGCGAGGTGCGGTGGGCGATGGCCGGGGACGGCTGGTCCTGGATGTTGTCGGGTATCAGCCAGTTGTCTTCCGCGCCGCCGTGGCCGTCGAAGAATGACCAGGTCTTGCGCGCCAGCATTCTCAGGAACTGGTTTTGGTCGAGAGACAAGTCGATCCGGGCAAGCACCGGCGGGCGGCTCAAGCGCCACGCGATGGCAGGCATCGCCACCCATAGTGCCAGCACCGGCAAGGAAGCCACCCAGGCCGATGGGTTCAGCAGCATCACACCTGCGCCGATGGCGGCGGCGAGCACGGGCGAGCCCCAGACGGAAAGCAGGAACGGACCGGAACGCGTCCCGCTGTCCTGGTTGGTGATGCTTGACGCCTTCCATTCCAGCAACCGCCGGCGCGAAATCAGCCGGTACAGCGTCCTGATGACCGCGTCCAGGCTGTACAAGGCTTCGTGAGCCAGACTGGTCAAGGAAAACGCCGCCCGCGTGAATTGCTGCAGCGTGGGCGCCAACCAGCCGACCAGATGCCGTGACAGCTCGACGTCTTCTTCTTTCCTTACCCCGCTCAAGGCGGAGGCGAACAGGGCGGGCAGGAACAGGATAATCACGCAGGCGACGGTCCACAGGTACGGGGTCGGCAACAGCATCCAGCCCAGCGCCAGCAAAAGCACAAGACTGGCCGGGACCAAGCTGCGGCGCAGATTGTCCAGGATCTTCGCGCGCGCCAGCGCAGGCAGGGGCGGTCCGCGTTCCGCGCCCGGGGCTGCGGGCGCGCGGCCGAACAGCCAGCCCAGCAACTGCCAGTCTCCCCGTATCCAACGGTGCCGGCGGCTGACGTCCGCGACGTAGCGGGCGGGCTGCCCTTCGAATAGCTGGACGTCGCTTAGCAGGCCCGAGCGTGCATAGCAGCCTTCCAGCAGGTCGTGGCTCAGGATCCGGTTGTCCGGGAAGCAGTCCTTCAATGCCGCATCGAAGGCGTCCACGTCGTAGATGCCCTTGCCGATGAAGGACCCCTCTTTGAAGATGTCCTGGTAAACGTCCGAGACTGTGTTGGTATAGGGATCGATGCCCGGATCGCCACCATTGAGGCGTGCATACGGCGACGCCGACAGGTCGTTCAGGCTTACCGTCACCCGGGGCTGCAGGATGCCGTAGCCGCGCGTTACCCGACGCGTCGCTGGGTCGAACTGCGCCTGATTGAGCGGATGGGCCATCGCGCCAACCAGCTTCCAGGCGGTTTCCCGAGGCAAGTCGGTGTCGGTGTCCAGCGTGATGACGTACCTGGTGCCGGCGAGCGCCGCCAAGTCGCCCACCACGCAGGAAAATGCGTCAGCGCCCTGGCCGCGAAGCAGGCCGTTCAGATCGGCCAGCTTTCCTCTTTTTCTTTCGTAGGCCATCCAGATCCGTTCCTGTTCGTTCCAGCGGCGGGGGCGGTGGCAGAGGTAGAACGGGCTGCGTCCCAGCGTCCGATATTTCTTGTTCAGGGCCTGGACCTGCGCCTTGGCGCGCTCCAGCAGCAGGGCGTCCGACGGCAGATGCTCCGAGGCGGCGTCCGCGAAATCCGTCAGCAGGCAGAAGCTCAGGTTGTCCCCGGGATTCGCCAGGAAGCGGATCTCCAGCGCTTCGGCGAGCGTGTCCGCGTCATCCAGGTCGATCAGCATCGTGGGGACGGCGACCAGGCAGCGGGCATCGTCGGGGATTCGCTTGGCGTAATCCATGCGCGGCAGACGCTGGGGGCGCACCAGCCATGTCAAGGACCAGTTGACGATCGCCACGGCGAGATGGCTGGCGGCCACCACGGACAGCAAGGCGAAGCACGCCATGGCCCAGGGGCCGGCTCCCGCCCCATGGGCCATCGCCAGCAGCAGCGCGCTGACCGCGCCCGTCAGGAGGATGATGGCGCCCGCATACAGGCGCAGCGCGGCGCGGGGGGAGATGCGGGCCAGCCTTTCCGCCATGCTGGATCTAACCTTGGCCTGTTTTGCCAGCTCGTCCTGGCCCTGGTCGATCAGGTAGAAGCCCACGTGCCCGCGACGCGGATCGACGCCAGGGGTCGGGTCGGCCGCCGCTGCGGCGGCCAGGTCGATCGCCATGGCGGCGATCTCGGTTTCGGCATGGTCAGAATTGCGCGCCATCCGCTCCACTCGATGGCGGTAGTGGTCTCGGGTGGGAAAGTCCATGCTCCGGTAGACGTTGGCGGGATCCTGGCTCAGGGTCCGGTCCACGATGCTGACGGCTTCCACGAAGTCGTTCCAGTTCGTCTTCGACAAAGTGCGCAGGCTGCCGATGCTGTTGCTGATCGACACCTGGTCGGCGGCCTGCTGCTGGTTCTCGGCGAGGACCATTTGTTCAATGGTCAGGTTTGACTGGGCAAGCCGCTGTTCGAACCACGTCAGGGGCAGCGCCAGCGCCGGGCCGTGCCCTTGGAGCCGTCTGGCCAGTTCCGCAACGAACGAACCGTCTATGGGGGGATTCGATCGCGCCATGTTCGCGATGACAAGTATCAGACCGGTGGGATCCTCCTCGGCAGATTTGCGCATGGTGTCGGCCCACGTGTCCGCCAGCCCGCGGTTCATGTTCGCGTACGCTAGGCGGATGGCGACGCGGCGCAGGTTCTCGATCAGGGCCAGGCGAATCATGATGGGAACCGCCCACAGTTCCCCCAGTTGCAGCGGCGCAATTGATTGATAGGCGGCCACGAACGCCTGGATGCCCGTGGCATCGATCCGCGCGTCGCTATGGGAAATCATCTCCAACGCAATGTCGTACACCCGCGGCAGCCCTTTGGAGGGGCCCGCGTCCAGTTTTGGCAGACTGCGGCTGTAGCCCTTGGGCAAGTGCCGCTTGGCCAGCCGGATCTGCTCTTCGATCAGGTAGAAATTGTCCAGCAGCCATTCGTCGGCCGGCGTGATCCGGCGGTTCTGCCGCATGGACTCCATCAGCAGCGCGCAGGCCTGGGCCAGCAACTTCTGGTTTTCAGTCAACCGCGGCAGCAAAGTGTCCGGCGGTCGCGATGTGCCCACCAGATGCGCGCCGGCCAAGGCCTGGCCGTGCTGCTCCATCTGCAGGGCGCTGAACAACTCCGCGCGCAACGGCGGCTCGCTTTCGGCGGAGTGCGGCGTGGCCTTGCTTCGGGTAAACAGGTCTATCCACTCGGGCGCGGCTTCGAGCGAGGGCCAATCAATGGGTTTCATGGCCATAGATTGACCAAGCACGACCGCAGGCTCTGTACGCTACCGCACGGACTCCCTTCACAGCCTGTGGCATAAGCGACCCGAGCCCCGCATTCTTGTGGGGCCGGTCGTTCGGCTTGGAGGAACAGCGCAATGGTCAGACGAGCAACGGGCGGCCCGAGCGACGTGTCGCTCTCCCACACTTGGCAGACGCTGGCCGAGCACTTGGACGAAGTGCGCCCGCGGCACCTTCGAGACCTGTTCCAGCTTGACCCGGAGCGCGGGCAGCGCTTCAGCGAGGAAGCCGCCGGCTGGTACCTGGATTACTCCAAGAACCGGATCACCCGCAGGACGCTCGAGCTGTTGTTGCGCCTGGCCTGCACGAGCCGTCTGCCGGCGAAGATAGACGCCATGTTCAACGGCGATCCGGTCAATTCCAGCGAAGGCCGCGCGGCATTGCACGTCGCATTGCGCATGCCGGCCGATGCCAGCGTGCGGGTGGATGGCAGGGATGTGGTGCCTGACGTTCAGCGCGTATTGCGCCGCATGGAAAATTTCGCCGGCAAGGTGCGCAGCGGCACCTGGTTCGGCGGGACCGGCAAAAAGATCAGGAATATCGTGAACCTGGGCATAGGCGGCTCCGCGATCGGTGTAGGAATGGCCTGCGCGGCCCTGCAGCACTACGGACGGCGGGACATGCAGTTCCGTTTCGTGTCCAACATGGACGGCGCCGACTTCTTTCTGGCAACACGTGATCTGGACCCGCGCGAAACGCTGTTCATTGTCTGCTCGAAAACCTTCCACACACCCGAAACCTTGCGAAACGCGGCCGCCGCGCGAGCCTGGTGCCTGGAAGACATCCAGGACGAGGGCGCGCTGCGGGCGCATTTCGTGGCGGTAACGGGCAATCGCGACGCCGCCATCGAGGCTGGTTTCGCGCCGGAGCATGTATTCGACGTCTGGGAATGGGTCAACGGCCGCTATTCATTGTGTTCCGCCATGGGCCTGGCGCTGCTGACCGCCATCGGGCCCGCCGCCTTCCGCGAGATGCTGGCCGGCTTCCACGACATGGACACTCATTTCCTGTCCGCGCCGATGAAACAGAATCTTCCCGTTCTGCTTGGTTTGATGGGCGTGTGGAACAACAACTTTCTCGGGGCGCGATCCGTTGCGATTCTGCCTTATGCCCATGATCTGAGACGTTTCCCCTCCTATGTCCAGCAATTGATGATGGAAAGCAACGGCAAGTCCGTAACCCAAGACGGAGCCCCGGTCGGCAGCATAACCAGTCCGGTCTACTGGGGGGCCTGCGGGACCAATGGCCAGCATTCGTTCCATCAGTTGTTGCATCAGGGCACCCAGATCGTGCCCTGCGACTTCATCGGATTCCTTTCGCCGCTGCCGTCATCGGCGGGCGGCCATGAAGAACTGCTGGCGAACATGTACGCCCAGGCCCAGGCCCTGGCCTTCGGACGCCCTCTGGACGAGGGGGGCGGCCCTGGCGACGCGCAGGCTCGAGGGAAGCACCGGCAGGTGCAGGGGAACCGCCCCAGCAATACGCTCCTGGCCGCGAAGCTCACGCCCCGGACATTGGGCGCGCTTGTCGCGCTCTATGAGCACAGCGCGTTCACTCAGGGCGTAATCTGGGACATCGACTCCTTCGATCAATGGGGCGTGGAGCTAGGCAAGACGCTAGCCGCGCATATCGCGCAAGCGCTTGGGGCCGGGCAGGCCCACGCACAGGGGCTGGACAGCTCCACGCGCGCGTTGGTGCAGAAATACCTGGATGCCAAGGCCGCCGGCGCTATGTGCGCCAGCGAACGGACTTGAGTCTGGGCTTCCCATAGCGTGACAGGGTCAGCGCAGGGATGGATTCCTGACCTGGCCGCGCCGGCCCGCTTAGCGGGGCCAGCGACCAATAGTGCGCTACTCTGGGCAGGACTCCGTTCGCCACCGCACATAGCGCGTGGCGATTGCCCCTGCCGAGTGGGCAAAGTGTGCCGGAGGATTTTCGGGTTGCGGCCCAGGATAGGGCCGTTGCAACTGGGCTTGTTGGAGGGACTCTTCATGCCTGATTCACGCGATCCCCCTCAGAATCAACTATTGGCGGCGTTGCCACAGCAGGAGATGGAACGATTGTTTCCGCTTCTGGAACGCGTCTCCCTGCCGTTGGGAAAAGCCTTGTACGAACCGGGCGGCCGAATGCGGCATGTCTGCTTCCCGATCGACTGCATTGTCTCGTTGCTGTGCGTCATGGAAGATGGCGCCTCCACCGAAATTGCCGTGGTCGGCAATGAAGGCATCGTTGGCATTTCCTTGTTCATGGGCGGAGAAACCACGCCCAGCCGCGCGATAGTCCAAAGCGCGGGGTCCGCCTATCAGTTGAAGGGTCAGGCGCTGAAAGACGAGTTCGACCGAGGTGGGGCCATGCAGCACCTGCTGCTTCGATACACCCAGGCGCTGCTCACGCAAATGGCCCAGACAGCGGTGTGCAACCGACATCATTCGCTGGACCAGCAGCTTTGCCGCTGGCTGCTGCTCAGCCTGGACCGACTGCAATCCGACGAACTCGCCATGACGCAGGAACTGATCGCCAACATGCTGGGTGTGCGGCGCGAAGGCGTCACCGAGGCGGCCGGCCACCTGCAGGAGGCCGGTCTGATCCGGTATCGCCGCGGCCATATCACCGTGTTGGACCGCGCAGCGCTGGAGGCTCGTGTCTGCGAATGCTATATGGTCGTGCAGCAGGAGTATCAGCGCCTGCTGAGTCAAACTGGCGGCGCGGTCCGCGCCTGAGATGGAACCAGGAGCAGAACTTGCCGCGCCCCGCGATCGCCGATGTTCCCAACCGCCTGCTCGCCGCGTTGCCCAGCCGGGAGCGGCCCCGTTTGCTGGATCGCTTCGAGTCCGTTGACCTGGACTTCGGGCAATGCCTGCTTCAGCCCGGCGACCGCATCAACGACGTCTACTTTCCGCGCGGGAGCTATATCTCCCTGATTCTGCCGCAGAAGCACGGTGCTTCCCTGGAGGTGGGCCTGGTCGGCAATGAAGGAATGTGGAGCGTCGACGTTTCATTGGGCGCCGATACCTCGCAATTGCGCGCCGTCGTGCAGGGCGCCGGGTCCGCCTTGCGCATGAAAGCGAATCTGTTCCGGCAGGAGTTGGACGCCAGTGCAGCGCTGCGCGGCCTGATCGGCCGCTATACCGTGGTAATCCTGCAGCAGCTCGCCCAGACCGCGGTCTGCATGCATTCTCATTTCCTCGAGGGCAGGCTTGCGCGCTGGTTGCTGATGACGCAAGACCGCGCGCATTCGGGCAGCTTTCACCTCACTCATGAATACCTGGCTTATATGCTGGGTGTGCGGCGGGTCGGCGTAACGGTGGCGGCCTCGGCCCTTCAGCACCGCAAGCTGATCGCGTATCGCCGCGGAAACATCGAGATCCTGAACAGGCCAGGCCTGGAGCAGGTGGCGTGCGATTGCTACGCCGCGGACCAGCTCAGCTACGGCCAACTCAGGAGCGGCCCCAACTGACAACCACCGCAATTGGGGCTTTGGTCTGTGCTTCCTGTATCTGTGCAATGTGCGAGGCTTCGGCTGGAACCATAAGCGCGTGTACCGGATCTATCGCGAACTCGAACTGAAATCCGCGTGTTCAAGGTGATCGACGACTTCAACCGCGAGGCACTGGGCATTGAGGTTGACTTCTCGTTGCCGTCCGAGCGCGTGATCCGCACGCTCAAGCAGATCATCGGCTGGCGGGGAAACCCCCTGGCCATTCGGTGCGATAACGGACCCGAATACCTCAGTTGGTTTTCTAGCCATAAAGTGCATCCAGGTTGAACATTTGTTCGAGAAGTTCATCCAGCTTGCCGTTCAGCTCGTGCGGCCAGGATTGAACGTTTGGGGGCGCTGCAGTCTCTACGGATCCTCAGATCAAATCTAGCGCAGGGTAGGTACGGACACAGGACACGACCATAACGCCTTGCGAGAAGGGGCAGACCTGCAGGAGGTCGCACTGTGTCGGTCGAATCGACCGAGGCGGCTGGTGGATAGCGGAATATGTCGCTGACCGGCCGCACCGCACTCAGCCTACAACGGCCGTCGCTTGAAGCACTTGCGATGGTCGTTCTTAGTCTGGAGCCCGCTACGGCGACAGACCGTTTCTGGCCGGAAGCGGCCACTGACCACAGGGCCTCCGGGCCGTCCATACAACGCACGGCTTTCTTCTTTTACAGCTCCCAACCTATAGCAGGAGTGCTCGAAACGCCCGTGTCTCTTCCCCAATGCCCGTACGGGCATGCCCCAAATCTGCCGGCTTGGATTGTCGCGCTAGTTCAATAGCGTTTATTGCAAAGTTCGCCTTTCTTCAGCCTGCAGGCCGTCCATCCGCGAAGAATAAGAGAAGATGGGCGCGAAATAGCCGGTGATGCCCATCAAAGCCGAAACGCGAACTTCAACAAAAAAGGGCGAACTCTATTCCTGCTGCTCAAGGTGAGTAGCAGGAATAAAGTTCGCCTTTTCGACCTTAGGAGGAATTTCGAAATTTTGCGAGCTAGAAGTTCGCCTTTTCCGGAAACAGCATCTTTGGACTGCAGATATTTACGTCAAAGTTCGCCTTTGTTGGCGGATGACCTTTCAACTGCGTTGGACATCCACGAACGACTAGCATGTTGCAACGACCGATTGAATGCGCAGCCGCAAGCGGGCACGGATCGCAAGCGCCTCCGTGCCATCAATACAGGACATGGCGAATCCTGGTTTGACGGCTTCCAGCTGACCACCGATCTGAGCAAGGCGCTTGTGGAGTTACCACGGCTTGTTGGACAGGAGTAGCATCTGAACCGATTGGGGATGATTCATGTCTGGGAACAAGGCGCCAAGTAAAGGAAGGCAAGCGTATAAGTTCATTGAAGCGCACAGCGACAAGTACAGCATCTCAGCTATGTGCCGGGTTCTTGGCGTTTCGCGCGCTGGCTACTACGCTTGGCTATCGCACGAGGCATATACCAGAATCCAAGCCATCACCGCTGATCCCCAACCTGTTGCAGCGCAAATTTACCGTTTCGAGGCCTAACGAGGTCTGGGTAACCGACATCACCTACATTCGAACTTGGCAAGGCTGGCTTTACTTGGCCATAGTCATGGATCTTTTTTCTCGAAAGATCGTTGGCTGGGCGACAAAGCCTACTATCCATCGTGAGTTAGTGTTGGATGCTGTGGCCAAAGCTGTGCGTCGTGTGCTCTGCACTCTGGTTGCGCCGCGCAACGAAGTGGACGAGCATCTGTCACTCGCCGTAGGCTCCTTGATGAAATTCTCGGATGGCGGCACGCATTGGTTCGGTGATCATCTGACAATGACGGTCGGCGATGAAGTACGCGAAATCTACGTGGGGCAGCGAGGGCTACACATTGCTTCGGTCGGCGAAATGCTTCTGCGGCTGTTCGAGTATTCGCCCGACGACTTCTGTCGTCGAGACGAGCTGGAAAGCCTATACCGGATTTTTGTTGCGAATGCAGATTTTTCCCCGCTGGAGGACGAAGACCAAGGCGATCAGGAAATGCCCGGTCTTGCTTGGTTGTGCGAACAGAGTATCTCGTTTCAGTTCGCGGCAGCTTACGTCATTCAAGGGGTGGCGGGTCGGATGAGATTGTTGCTCGATGCCATGCGTCGAACGACAGATGTTGGCGTTCCGCCTTCGCAGCACTACTACTCAGGGGACTTCGACGGCGAGGACCTGGGCGAGTCTGAGGCTGGACCATTGATCGATGCGTTGGAGCGGCTAGCGACGGTACGTGGGAAGATGGATAAAAAGACCGAGGACCTCTGGCGCCAGGTCGCGGGCCCTATCTTCGGTGTGTTGTCCAAGTCAGGCGACAAGGTTCGCATTCAGTTGCTGCCACTGGCGCGTTCCTTCAGCGACGACCTTCTTGAGACGGGGCATGCGTTTCGCTTGGCATACCTAGAGCAAGTGGTTGGCGACGCTGATAAGGCCTTGCATTACTACCTCATCGAGCTCGAGACTTCCAAAAATGTTGCTGAGGCTGGCATTCAGAACGCCAAGCTGCTTTGGGCGCGATCTGAGGACCTGGGACGAGTGCAGGGGTATGTCGAAAGGCTCCAAGAAGCAAAAAGGACGGCAAGTCGTGCTGACGTGGTGCAACAGCTCCTGAGTGACGCGGTTGCACGACTTGCTATCCTAAACAAGCGCGACCAGTTCGAGCGGACAGCGGTAAGTCGCTGGCCATCTTTGAGCGCGCCGGCGCGCAAGCTACTCAGTGTGTTCGCCAGCATAAAAAGCTATACGGGACTAGAAGAGGTTGCCACGTACGCCGGCATGGATCTGACCTGGGCTGGGCGACATTACGTAAAACTGGTTGACCTTGGAATGCTCTTAGTTACGGAAAGAACATTTCGAGTCAATCCTCACATCGAACCGCTACTTGAGCGCGAATCTCAACACGCGGTGATCGGACGAATTGTTCGGTCTCAGGGTACTAGTGCCGTCAAACAGGTGTTCAACAGCCAGCGTGAGTTCACCATCTACCAGATGCTCGTGCAGCTGTGCCCCAATCATCTTGTATTTCCGAACTGCTCTCTGCAAAGCGTTATGAGTTATGAACGTATGAAGGAGTTGGTGAGCGAAGACGACTTCGGCTACTACTTGCGGGCGAGCGTCGACATTGTCGTTGTGTCTTCGACAGCCGTCGTTGAGGTGGGCGAATGCGGCTAAAAACTACGGGCGCGCCCAACCAACAAGATTAACCGCAGTGCTTCCGGTTCTGATAACCGCAGCTGAAAGCCTAGTGCTGCGGGACATCAACTTCACGATTAAAGCAGCCGTGGTTTTACACCCAAGCACCACAGTTCAAGGCTGTCGTGCCAGTCTAAGCTCGTCTATCACATAGTTCGCCTTTCTTCGGTCTGTAGGCCCTCCGCTTGCAGAGAAGAGGGCAAGATGCGTGCAAAAGCCCGGTGTTGCCCACCAAAGCCAAAAGGCGAACTTCAACAAAAAAGGGCGAACTCTATTCCTGCTGCTCAAGGATTTCCCTAATCAAATTCCTCTTGCGGAAAATCAATGCTCTATAGGACACTTTGTGTCATAGCGCCACGACGGCGCACACAAGGGGAATGGCATGAAGGTGAAGGTCTTGAGCTTGGTAGCCGCGCTGGCGATAACCGCAGGTATGTCAGGAGGCGCGCAGGCCGCATATCCTGACCGGCCGATCCGGCTGGTGGTGCCGTTTGGCGCTGGCGGCATCACGGATATCGTCGCCCGGCAGGTGGGCAAGGGAATGGGGGACGTGTTGGGGCAGGGGATCGTGATCGAGAACCGGCCCGGCGCGGGTGGCGTGATCGCGGCGCAGGTGGCGGCCGCGGCGCCGGCCGATGGCTACACGATCTTCATGGGGACGGTGGGCACGCAGGTCGTGAATCCGCTGATCTACGCCAAGCTCAGCTACGACGCGGACAAGTTTTCGCCGGTGGGCATGGTGTCCGGGTCGCCGTATCTACTGGCCGTGCGGGCGGGCGTGCCCGCCGCGTCGTTTGCTGAGTTCGTCAAATACGCCAAGGCCAATCCGGCCAAGCTGAATTTCGGTTCGGCAGGAAACGCCAGTTCGCCGCACCTTGGATTGGAATTGCTGAAGCTGACGGCTGGCGTCGATATCGTCCACGTGCCGTTCAAGAGCGGCAGCGAGGCGGTGAACGCGGCGATTGGCGAGCAGGTGGATGTGGTGATGGACGCCAGTCCGGTCATCATGCCCCATGTGGCGTCGGGCAAATTGCGCGCCTTGGCAGTGGCGTCCGACAAGCGGCTGCCGTCTGCTCCGGCCGTGCCCGCCAGCACCGAGGCGGGCGATGCGGGCCTGCAAATCAGTTCGTGGAACGCGTTCTTTGCGCCTGCGGGCACGCCGCCCGAGGTCATGGCCGCACTGAACGCGGCGTTGCAGAAAACACTCGCGTCGCCAGAGCTGAAGGAAAAGCTGGCGGCACAGGGTACGCAGCTTTATACGGGCACGCCCGACGAGTACCAGCGCTTCATCGGCGGCGAAAAGAGCAAGTGGGCCGAGATCGTGAAGCGCGCCAACATCAGAATGGATTAGCAACCGCGCACATGAAATGGAGCCACGCATGAATATTCGGGTAACGCACCCGCTGGCGGGCAAGCCGCTGGAGCTGGCGGATACGCTGCGATCGGGCAATGCCTGGAAGATCCGGCTGGCCTGCGGGCTGATGGGCCTGCCGGTCAAGCGGCAAACGTTCGACATCGTCCAGGGCGACCTGGAAACCGACGCCTTCGCGCGCATCAACCCATGGCGGCAGGTGCCCGCGCTGCTGACGCCAGAGGGACAATGGCTGGCGGAATCGCAGGCCATTCTCTGGTATCTGGGCATGGGCACGCCTTGGCTGCCGGAAGACCGGCTGGCGCAGGCGCAGGTGTCGAGCTGGCTGAGCTTCGAGCAGACCCAGCACATGCACGCCTTCGCGCAGCCGCGCCTGTTGATCCATCTACGCCAAACGGCGAAGGCGGACGACCCGGCGATGGTGGCGTGGCGCGCGGCCGGCATGAAGGCCGCCGCGCTGATGGACGCGCATTTGGCGGGCCGCGACTACTTGGTGGGTACCGCGCCGACCATCGCGGATATCGCGCTGTACCCTTACACGAGCATGGCGGGCGAGGGCGGTTACGACCTGTCCGGCTTTGCGCACATCACTGCCTGGCTGGCGCGCATGCGCAGTCTGCCGGGATTTACGCCGTTGATCGAAACGGCATGACGGAGACATGATGGCCGATACGATGCACCTGGGAAAGGATGAACTGATCGCGCGCGCGCAGGCTGAGATGCAGCGCCAGTTCGAGACCCCACAATGGACGCTGCGCGAGCGGCTGGCGTTGACCTGCCGCATTCTGTTCGACGGCGGGCATGATTCTGGCCTGGCGGGCCAGATCACCGCGCGCGCGCCCGAACCCAACCGATATTTCACGCAGCGCCTGGGCCTGGGCTTCGACGAGATCACGGCAAGCAATCTGCTGCTGGTCGACGAGGACCTGGTGGTGCAGGAAGGCGGCGGCATGCCCAATCCGGCGAACCGCTTCCATTCCTGGATCTACCGCGCGCGTCCCGACGTGAACTGCATCATCCACACGCATCCGCTGCATGTGGCGTCGTTGTCGATGCTGGAGGTCCCGCTGGAGGTCTCGCACATGGACAACTGTCCGCTTTACGGCGACGTGGCCTTCCTGAAGGATTGGCCTGGCGTGCCGGTGGGCAACGAGGAAGGCGTGATCATTTCCAAAGCGCTGGGCGACAAGCGCGCCATCCTGTTGTCGCACCACGGCATGCTGATCGCGGCCGGGTCGGTGGAAGAGGCCTGCGTGCTGGCGCTGCAGTTCGAGCGCGCGGCGCGCATGCAGTTGCTGGCGATGGCCGCCGGCAAGATCCAGCCGATTCCGCCCGAACTGGGACACGAGGCGCACGACTGGATCCTGACGCCGAAGCGGTCGCAGGTGGGCTTTTCGTACTACGCGCGCCGGGCGCTGCGGACGCACGCCAATGTGCTGAGCTGACGCGAATGGGGCGGGGGCGCTCGACGGAAGCGCCCGTTTCGGGCATTCTTACCGGTTGTATTTGCGCCTTTCCGCCCCATGATCGACCTGCCGCACCGCCTACGCACCTTGCGCCGCCAGCAAAGCTTGTCCCTGGAACAGCTTGCGCAGCGCACGGGACTGACCAAGAGCTATCTCTCCAAGCTGGAGCGGGGCCTGAGCGAGCCCTCCATCTCGACGGTGCTGCGCCTGGCCGAGGCCTATGGCGTGGGCGTGTCGCAACTGGTCGGCGCCGACGACGCCGCGCAGGACGAGGTGGTAAGCGTGGTGCGCGTGGCTGACCGCGAGGCCCTGCAGCGGCGCGGGCTGGGCAGCGAATATCATTACGAGTCGTTGGCCGGCCGCCGCAAGGTCAAGGCGATGGAGCCGTTCGTGGTGCATCCGCCACGCGAGTTTCCGGACGCCGCCGCGGTCTTTCCGCACCCGGGCGAGGAATTCCTGCTGGTGCTCAAGGGCGCCATCGAGGTCCACGTGGGCGAACGCCAGTTCCGCCTGGAAACCGGCGACTCCGTTTATTTCGACTCCGAATTGCCGCACCGCATGCGCACCGTCAGCCGCGCCATGGCCGAAGTGCTGGTGGTGGCGGCGCACTGAGCGAGCGGCGTATCGAATTGCTTTTGGAAGACACAGGAACCCCGATGAAAAACGATCAATCGCGGCTCGTCCGCATCGACGCCGGCCCCATGAAGAACCCCGTGCCCGGCAAGCCGCGCCGTCCGCTGTCGGGCGATGCGGCCTTTCGCACCGTGACCGCCTTTGAAGGCAACGCGGGCAAGGCAGAGGCCGGCGTGTGGGAAAGTACGGCTGGCTCCTTCCAGTCCAACACCACGGGCTACATCGAATTTGGCTACATCGTCGAAGGCGCGGCGCGTCTCGTGGACCCGGACGGCACGGTGCATGAACTGACGGTGGGCGAGGCATTCGTCATGCCCGAAGGCTATACGGGCCGCTGGGAAGTGGACCAGTTCGTCAAGAAGATCTATTTCATTACTCGGATGGCCTGAAAGCCTTCGGCCCATACCCAGGAGCAATCCTCATGACCGCAACTACCGCTGCCCCCGCCCCAGGCGCAGCGCTGCCCGCCCGCACCGCGCAGGTGGATGTCGTCTCGATTCAATCCCAAGTTGTCTATGGCTATGTGGGCAACAATGCCGCGATGCCGGTGTTCCGCAAGGCGGGACTGCGCGCGATCGCGCTGCCGACCGTCATCCTGAGCAACACGCCGCACTATCCGACGCTGCATGGCGGGGCGGTGCCGCTGGACTGGTTCGAGGGCTTGCTGCAGGGATTGGACGAACGGCGCGTAAGCCAGGTGGCGCGCGCGGTGGTCTGCGGATATCTGGGGCAGCCGGGGCAGGCGAACCTGCTGGCGCAATGGCTGTCGGCCGTGCGGGCATCGCGTCCGGAACTGCGGGTGTTCATCGATCCCGTGATGGGCGACCGCAATGACGGGCTCTACGTGAACGAAGGGCTGGTCGCGCAGTACCGGGATCTGCTGGTGCCGTTGGCCGAGGGCATGACGCCCAATCATTTCGAACTGGAATTGCTGGTCGGGCGGCCGCTGTCGTCGGTGGATGAAGTCGTGGCCGCGGCGCGCGAGCTCATCGCGCGCGGGCCGCAATGGATCGTCGCGACCAGCGCCGCGCCGATGGCCGCCGCGCCCGGCACGCTGCAACTGGTGGCCGTGACGCGCGACGACGCCACCGTGGTGACGCACCCGGAGATCGCGATTCCGCCGTCGGTACACGGCACGGGCGACGTGTTCATGGCGGGCGTCGCGTCGCGGCTGCTGAACGGGAAGGACCTCATCGAGGCGGTGCGCGAAGCGGCGGCCCAGGTCACGGTGACGCTGGAGCGCACCCGTGAACTGGGCTGGGAAGAGCTGGCCGCCGAAGGCTAGCCAAGGGCGGGACGCGTCCCGCCTTACCCGCATCAGTACGTCTTGTACGGCAGGAACTTGCCGCTCATCACGATCTGCACGCGGTCGCCCTTGGGGTCGGCCTCGCGCGACAGGTCCATCTTGAAGTCGATGGCGCTCATGATGCCGTCGCCGAACTCTTCATTGATGAGCGCCTTGAAGGTGGTGCCGTAGACGTTGATCAGTTCATAGAAGCGGTAGATCAGCGGATCGGTCGGAACCGTGGACGGCAGCGAGCCCTTGTAGGGCACGACCTGAAGCTGCACGACGGCGTCCGCCGGCAAATCCAGCACGCGGGCAGCGGCCAGCGCCTGCTCCTCGGTCATGGTCATCTGGCCCAGTAGCGCGGCGGTGGTCCATTCCTTGCTCTGGCCGACGGCTTCGGCGATGGCGCCCCACGAGAGCTTTTTTTCCAGCTTGCGGGTGACGACGAGTTCGGTGACTTCAGCGCGGGACATCATGGTGATTCACTCCTTGTGGATGGCCTTGTCGACCAGGAAGTCGACGAGATGGTTGCGGATGTCGTAATAACGAGGTTCGTGATGCAGGCTTGCGCGCGTGCGGTCGCGCGGCAGGTCCACAGTGACGGATTCGGCGATGCGGGCGTACGGGCCCGCGCTCATGAGCAGGATGCGGTCGGACAGCAGGATGGCTTCGTCCACATCGTGCGTGATCATGAAGACGGTCTGGCGGGTTTCCTGGACGATTGCGCGCAGCTCATCCTGGATGGCGCCGCGCGTCAGCGCGTCAAGCGCGCCAAAGGGTTCGTCCAGCAGCAGCATCTTGGGCTGGATGGCAAAGGCGCGGGCGATGCCGACGCGCTGTTTCATGCCGCCGGACAGTTCGCAGGGCTTCTTGCCGGCCGCGTGGCCCAGCCCGACCATGTCCAGGTAGCGCTGGCTGTGCACGCGCACCTGTTCGCGGCTGTAGGCCGGCCAGCGCGAGCGCACGCCGAATTCCACGTTCTGCAGCGCCGTCAGCCACGGCAGCAGCGCGTGCGCCTGGAACACGACGCCGCGCTCCAGCGACGGCCCCGCGATCTGGCGGCCGTCCATGATGACGATGCCTTCATTGCTGTCGTCGATGCCGGCCAGCACGTTCAGGATGGTGGTCTTGCCGCAGCCGGAGTGGCCGATGACGCAGACGAACTGGCCTTTGTCGATCTGGAAGTCGATGTTCTCGAACACGGGCGGCTGCGGACGGCCATCGCGTCCGGGGTAACGCTTGCCCAGCCCTTGGACCTGCAGGAAAGATTGGCTCATGCGCGTTACTCCCGATAGCTCACCAGCCGGGCGGCGCGCGCCAGCAGGTTGTCCAGCAGCATGCCGATCAGTCCAATGAAGACGATGGCGCAGATGATGTTGGAGATGGACAGGTTGTTCCACTCGTTCCAGACGAAGTAGCCGATGCCGGTGCCGCCGATCAGCATCTCGGCCGCCACGATGACCAGCCACGCAATGCCGACCGAGATGCGCATGCCGGTCATGATGGTGGGCGCGGCGGCGGGCAGGATGACCTGCAGCGCCGTGCGCAGCCGCGACACTTCCAGCGTGCGCGCCACGTTCAGCCAGTCCTGCCGCACGGCGCCCACGCCGAACGCGGTGTTCACCAGCATGGGCCATAGCGAGCAGATGAAGATCACGAAGACGGCGGAGGTGTTGGCGTCCTTGATCGTGTAGAGCGCCAGCGGCATCCAGGCCAGCGGCGAGATCGGCTTGAGCACCTGGATGAACGGGTCGAACGCGCGGTACACCGTTCGGGACATGCCGATCAGGAATCCCAGCGGTATCGCCACCAGCGCGGCAAGACCAAAGCCGGTCAGCACGCGCGCCACGGAGTAGCCAAGCTGGATGCCGATGCCCTTGTCGTTCGGCCCGCGGTCATAGAAGGGATCCTTCAGGTGCTGCCACAACTGCGCGCCGACTTCGGCAGGGCCGGGAAACGGCGTCTTGGACCCGCTGGCCGCGGCATTGCCGACCAGCGCGGCGTAGGCCGGGTCCACCGTCGCCTCGCCCGCATCGGAGCGGGTGGCGGCGTGCCACAGCAGCAGGAACGCCAGGAACAGGGCGATGGACAGGAACGTGGCCCGCCAGTGTTGCACGGACCCCATCAGGTCCTCCGGATCTTGAAGCTGGCGAGGTAGGCCTCGGGCTGGCTCGGGTCAAAGGGCTTGCCCATGACGCTGAAGGTCTTGCCGGTTTCCGCGGGCGGGGTCAGCCCGGCCTCGCGCATCAGGCGCACGGCGTCGGTCGCCAGGAAGACGTCGCTGGCGATCTTCTGATAGTCGACGTCGCCCTTGACCTGGCCCCAGCGCTTCATCTGCGTCAGGATCCACACGGCGAACGACTGCCAGGGCATGGGATCGAAGTCGATGCGGTTGGGATCGGTCAGCACCTTGCCCAAGCCGTCGGCGTAGGTGCCGGTCAACACCTGTTCGACCACCGTGACGGGCTGGTTCAGGTAATTCGGCGCGGCGATGGCGGTGGCGATTTCCTTGCGGTTGGCGGGATTGCGGGCGTACGCCGTGGCTTCGATGATGGCTTTCAGCAGGGCCTGGTAGGTGTTGGGCATGGTGGTGACGAACTCCTTGCTGGCGGAGAACGCGCAGCAGGGGTGGCCGTCCCAGATGGCCTTGGACAGGGTGTGGATGAAGCCGACGCCGTCGTAGACCGCGCGCTGATTGACAGGATCGGGCGCCAGGAATCCGTCGATGTTGTCGGCACGCAGGTTGGCGACCATTTCGGGCGGCGGCACGGAGCGGATCTGGACGTCGGTGTCAGGATCCAGGCCATGCTCGGCGAGGTAGTAGCGCAACAGGTAGTTGTGCATGGAGTAGTCGAAGGGGACGGCGAACTTGAAGCCCTTCCAGTCCTTCGGGTCGCGCCGGTCCTTGTGTTTCATGGACAGCGTGATGGCCTGGCCGTTGATGTTCTCGACGGCGGGCATGGTCCACGGTACGGCGCGGCTGGCGCCGACTCCCATCGAGATGGCGAGCGGCATGGGCGACAGCATGTGGGCGGCGTCGAATTCGCCGGACATGGCCTTGTCGCGGATGAGCGCCCAGCCGGCGGTCTTGACGACTTCTACGTCCAGGCCCTGCTTGCCATAGAAGCCCATGGGGTGGGCCATGATGATTGGCGTGGCGCAGGTGATGGGGATGAAGCCAACCTTGAGCTTTTGTTTCTCCAGCGGTCCGGCGGTCTGCGCGAAGGCTTCCTTGGCGGCGGCCAGCGGAAAGATCGACGCGATGGCGGCCATGGCGGTGCCGCTGCCGACGGCGCGCAGGAAGCGGCGGCGCAGCGCATCCTGCGGGAACAGGGCGCGCATGACGGCCTGTTCGACGGCGTTGCCGGTGGTGTCGCCATCCACGGCGGCCTGCGCGGCGCGCTCGTGTTCGGCCTGCGAGGCATGGCGGCCGCAGCCGCAGGCAAGGCGGCTGTTGGCGTCGAATGGGTTGCTGAAGAGGGACATGGTGGCTCCTTCGATCGGGAATGGAGCCATCATGGGGCTGCCCGGCGGCAGCCGGTATCGCCGGTTCAACGAAACGCGTGTAGGGGGCTTACTACGTGGTGCGCGCGGTGCGCCGCGGTAGTGCGCAAGCGCTCAGATCGCACCCAACTGGTGCGTGTTGGCGTAGGAGACCAGTTCCACCAGGGTGCGGACGTTGAGCTTTTCGAAGATGCGGCTGCGGTAGGTGGAGATGGTGTTGACGGACAGGGCGAGCTGTTCGCCGATGGCCGAGACGGAGCGGCCGGCGACAAGCAGTTGCAGCACTTGAAACTCGCGGTTGGACAGGAGTTCGTGCGGCGGGCGGGAGCTGTCCTGACGCACCGTGTGGGCGAGCAGCTCGGCGACGGTGGGGGTGACGTACATCTTGCCGGCGGCGGCGTTGGTCAGCGCGGCGAGCAGTTCTTCGGGTTCGCAGCCTTTGTTGAGATACGCGTGGGCGCCGGCGCGCAGGGCGCGGACGGCAAACTGGGATTCGGGGTAGACGGACAGCATGACGACGCCGAGTCCGGGGTGGTCGGCGCGTACGCTTTTCAGCACATCCAGGCCGTCGCGTTCGCCCAGGGCAACATCCAGGACGATGGCGTCGTAATGGGCTTGGCGCAGCGCGCGCAGGGCGGCGGGGCCGTCGGCGGCTTCGTGCACGAGGGCGACGCGCGGGTCTTCTTCCAGGATGCGGGCGAGGCCACGGCGGATGATGAGGTGGTCGTCGACGATGAGCAGGTTCAGGGGCATGGCAGAGTTTCCTTCATGCGGCCAGCGGGTTCAGGCGCAGGCGGGCGCGCATGCCGGCGCCGGGGGCGCTGTCGAGCGCAAGGTCGCCGCCGATGGCGCGGGCGCGCTCGCGCATGCCGAGAATGCCGAAGGTGTGGCGGTCTTCGGGCAGTTGCATGCCGACGCCGTCGTCTTCGACAGTGAGAACAAGGCCGTCGGCGCCCCAGGCGGCGCTGACGCTGACGCTGCGGGCGCGGGCGTGCCGCTGCACGTTGGTGAGCAGTTCCTGGACGATGCGGTAGATGGCGATTTCGGCGTTGCGGTCCAGGCGCAGGGTTTCGGTGTCGGGGGGGCAGAGGTAGCGGCATTGGAGGCCGCTGCGGGTTTGCAGGTCTTGCAGCAGGGCTTCCAAGGCGGCCCAAAGGCCCAGGTGATCCAGGACGACGGGGCGCAGGTCGTTGAGGATGCGGCGGGTGGCGCCCATGGCAGTCTGGGTGACGTCGAGCATGCGGTCCAGGTGCGCTTGCAGGGCGGGGGTGGCGCTTAGCTGGCGACGCAGCCAGTTCAAGTCCAACTGCAGGGCGGTGAAGGAGGCGCCGAGGTCGTCGTGGATGTTGCGGGCGATGTGGGCGCGTTCTTCTTCGCGCAGGGTGCTCAGGTGGGAGGACAGGCGGCGCAGGGATTCGTGCGCGGCGCTGAGTTCAGCGGTGCGTTCGCCGACGCGGCGTTCGAGCAGGGCCTGGGTGTTTTGCAGTTCGCGTTCGATGCCTTTGCGGGCGGTGATGTCGGAGAAGGTGACGACGGCGCCTACGACTTCCTGATCATTGCGGATGGGGTACGAGGCGTATTGGGCGTCAAAGCACGAGCCGTCGCGCCGCCAGAGCACTTCGTCGTCGGCGCGTTCGCCGCGGCCGTCGCGGAAGGCTTTGAAGATGCGGCAGTCGTGGACCGGCATCAGGGTGCGGTCGGCGTGGGAATGGTGGATGAGGTAGTGCATGTTGCGGCCGACGAGCTCGTCTGGGGTGTAGCCGAGCATGTCGGCGCCGGCGCTGTTGATGAAGATGCAGCGGCCGCGCAGATCAATGCCGTAGATGCCTTCGCCGGCGGATTCGAGCAGCATTTCCAGCTGACGGCGCCAGGCGGCGTGGTGCGAGAGGTGCTTCAGGTCGGCAAACATGAATGGCCTGGTGCTTGTTGAATCTGCCGGGGGAATTGCCCCGGATCCCCTTGGTGCGCGGATTTTTGGCTGCGCTTTTGCGCGGAGTTTACGGGACAGGATGGGAGTTGCGGGGGGATTGAGGGAAATCCCTTCTTTGAATTTGTCGGCGTGGGGGATGGTTCTTTTGACGACCGGTGTGGGGGGGGGGCGGGTTTTTGAGCCGCTCGGTGCGGCTTCGGGGCGGGTTCATGAGTCGCCCGGTGTGGTTTGGTGCGGGTTCTTGAGTCGCCCGGTGCGGCTTCGGTGTGGGATCTTGAGACGCCCGGTGCGGCGGTGGCCTGGGTGCGCGGGGCTACGATTGCGGTCCGGAGCGTTCGCTCCGGACTGCCCCGTCGTCATCGTCGTTGTCGCCTTCGGCGACTGCCTTCCGATTCCCTCGGGCGCATCTACACGCCCGGCGCACCCAGGCCACCGCCGCACCGGGCTGCGTCGTATCAGGTCGGACGGCCGGCGGGGAGGGCGGCTTGCTTGGCCTTCTTCTGTAGGTTTGTTGATGGCCGGAAGATCTTGCGGGGCTGCCAGATTTTGGCCGCGCGGGCGGCCTTATCTGGCGTTCGGGTGTCTTGCGTCGACGGCTCGAATGGCCCAAGGTGTCTGACACCCGATGAACTGCTGTCACGTGCTAGCGGTCCTGCTACCTGGGTGTCTGACACCGGCATGCAGACGGATGCGACACATTGATACGCGCGCAAAGCAAATCGCCGGCTTGTCAGGCCGGCGATTTCATTTGACGCTTGCGTGCCGCATTGTGCGTTTACGGAATCAGCGACAGCCCCACGCGGAACTGGCTTTCGTTGCGCTGGTTGTACCCCAGCAGCGTCTCGCCGTAGCCGTTGAAGTACTGCAAATGCAAGTACCCGTTCCAGTTCAGGAACGTGCGGCGTAGCGGCCAAGCAAAATCCAGTTGCGTCGTGCGGCGCTTCTGATCTCCCTGGCGGTACATCGCCGAGACAACCGCGCCATTGTCCTGCGCCCAGCGAAGTTGCCAGTCGACGTGGCCGGCGTAGGCGGAGTAGTCGCTGTTTTCGCTGGCGACGCCGAAGTAGGCTTTGACCTTGGGGGCGAAGGTGAGGGTGCTGCCGCCGTCGAAGCGGTAATGGAAGCGCGGCTCGATGTAGCCGTCGTTCAGCGAGCGCGAGTCTTCGCCGTCCTTGCCGTTGGAGGCATGTTCAACGCCGGTGTTCATGCCGAAGCGCCAGTTCTGGTTCTCGGATTTCCAGATGTCGTCGGACATCCAGAAAACGCTGGGGTTGAACGTGGTGTCGATGAAGGGCTTGGAGTCGCTTTCCAGGTCCCACAGCGAGGTCTGGGTGTAGCCCAGGTAGAAGTCGTCGTGCCAGGTGTCTTCGCCGCCGCGCGGGCTGATGAGGCGGTACTTGGCGCTGATCTGGAACCGGGCGGTGGTGAGGCCGCGGGTGCCAACGGCGAAGTAGACGGGCTTGTAGGCGGAGAACGCGCTGCGGAATTTGTCGAAGGCGGCTTGTTCGACGGTGGGTTCGATGGTCGCGGCGGGGGCGGGGCCGGCTTCGGGCGACGCGCCTGCGGCGGCGACGGCGGCGGGCGGGATGGGTTGGCCGCTGCGGGCGTCGACGACGGGTGTCTGGGCGGGCGTGGTCGCGAGGGTGCCGCTGTCGCGGCCGGTGGCATCGAGCGCCATCATGGACGGTTGGCCTTCGATGGAGACAGCTTGCAGGCCGCGCGCGGTAGCGGGCACTTCGGCGGACCAGGACATGCGCGCGAAGTTGTTGACGGGCACGCTGTAGTTGTCGCGGCCGCTTTTCAGTTTGGCGAGGCTGCGGACGATCTGGCCGTCGGGGCTGCGCCATTGAAGGACGAGTTCAGGCGGGGCCTGCCAGTCGACGCGCGATCCGCCTTCGTTGAAGAACACGGCCTCGATGGTGACGGTCTCGCCGGGCGCGGCAGACGGGCGGTCCAGCCGGTAAGACACGCCTGCCGCGGCGGAGCCGGCCGCGCCGAGGGCCAGGATGGCCGCAAGGAGGCGGGGGGCGGAAGAGCGGTGAAAAGGACGGCTGGAGGTCATTGAGGACGTGTCTGGTTTTTGTGATCAGGCAATGTAGCACCGTCCCCGGCAACAGTTTGTAAGTCAGGCTAATCGTATGTATGGGCTGTAAGAAATGCAAAAACCCCGCGCGTTGTCGACAATGCGCGGGGCTTTTTTTGGAGGGTATGCGGGCGCGGGGATGGAGCTCGTGCTGGGCCCGCGCCCTGGCTGTCACTCCCCGAACTTGATCCCCTGCGCCAGCGGCAGATTCCGCGAGTAGTTGATGGTGTTGGTCGCGCGCCGCATGTAGTTGCGCCACGCATCCGAACCCGACTCGCGGCCGCCGCCAGTTTCCTTCTCACCACCAAAAGCCCCGCCGATCTCGGCGCCGGAGGTGCCGATGTTGACGTTGGCGATGCCGCAGTCGGAGCCGGCGGCGGACAGGAAGGTTTCGGCTTCGCGCAGGTCGTTGGTGAAGATGGCGGACGACAGGCCCTGCGGGACGCCGTTCTGCATGGCGAGCGCGTCGCCGAAGTCCTTGTAGCGCATCACGTACAGGATGGGCGCGAAGGTTTCGTGGCAGACGACGTCGGTCTGGCTGGGCATCTCGGCGATGGCGGGGCGCACGTACCAGGCGTCGGGATATTGGTCGGCAAGGACGCGTTCGCCGCCCGCAACCTTGCCGCCTTGCTCGCGCGCGGCCGTCAGGGCGGCTTGCATGGCATCGAAGGAGGCGCGGTCGATCAGGGGGCCGACGAGGTTGCCGCTATCGAGCGGGTTGCCGATGGGGGCACTGGAATAGGCCTTGTGCAGGCGCTGGACCAGTTCGTCGGCGACGCTTTCGTGGACGATCAGGCGGCGGGTGGTGGTGCAGCGCTGGCCGGCGGTGCCGATGGCGCCGAAGACGATGCCACGGGCGGCCATGTCGAGGTCGGCGGTCGGGCCGACGATGATGGCGTTGTTGCCGCCCAGTTCAAGCAGGACGCGGCCGAAGCGTTGCGCGACGCGCGGGCCGACCTGGCGGCCCATGCGGGTGGAGCCGGTGGCGGACACCAGCGCCACCGTGTGCGAGTCGACCAGGGCCTCGCCGACCTCGCGGCCGCCGATCAGGACCTCGGACAGGCCGGCGGGCGCGTCGCCGAAGCGTTGGACGGCCTGCGCGAAGAGCGCCTGGCAGGCGAGGGCGGTGAGGGGAGTCTTTTCCGACGGCTTCCAGACGACGGCATTGCCGCACACCAGCGCCAGCGCAGCGTTCCAGGACCAGACGGCGACGGGGAAGTTGAAGGCGCTGATGACGCCGACGACGCCCAGCGGATGCCACGTTTCCATCATGCGGTGGCCGGGGCGTTCGGACGCGATGGTCAGGCCGTAGAGCTGGCGCGACAGGCCGACGGCGAAATCGCAGATGTCGATCATTTCCTGCACTTCGCCTTCGCCTTCGGCGACGATCTTGCCGGCTTCCAGGCTGACGAGGCGGCCGAGCGCTTGCTTGTGCTGGCGCAGGGTTTCGCCGAACAGCCGGATCAGTTCGCCGCGGCGCGGGGCGGGGACGTCACGCCATGCCAGGCTGGCTTGCCGTGCGCGGGTAATGGCGGCGTGGGCCTGGGCCACCGTGTGCTCATGCACCTGCGCCAGCTCGGCGCCGTCGATCGGGCTGCGGGCGATCAGGGTGCCGCCGGTGAGCGCACTGGAATTGAGTCCGAGATTGCGCAGGATGTCTTGAGGAGTGTCCATGCCGGTTCCTTCGATGCCTCGCGAAGTCAGCGTCTTCGCTTAAGGGTTATGCCTAAGTGGCGATTCTGGAAAAAAATTTACTATACGAAACTATGACGTGAAATGCGAAATATTTTTGAGGCGCACTGCACCTGAAGGTGGATTCGTGGCGGAACCGTTGCTCGTTGTTCAGGCAGTCAAGAAGACCTATCAGCGCGACGGGCATCCCCCGCATCTGGCGCTGGACGGCATCGATTGCCAGCTCGAACGCGGCGAGGTGATGGTCGTGGTCGGCCCGTCCGGCTCGGGCAAGAGCACCTTGCTGCGCACCCTGAACGGCCTGGAAAGCATCGACAGCGGCACGATCCGCGTCAATGGCGTGTCGCTCACGGATCCGGCCACCGACGTCAACCGCTGGCGCACCGACGTCGGCATGGTGTTCCAGCACTTCAACCTGTTCCAGCACCGTACTGCGCTCGACAACGTGGCGCTACCCCAGCGCGTGGTGCGCGGGCGCAGCCGTGCCGACGCCGAACGCTACGCCCGCGACCTCCTGGGCCGCGTCGGCATGGCGGAATTCGGCGACCGATACCCCAGCCAGTTGTCCGGCGGCCAGCAGCAGCGCGTGGCGATCGCGCGCGCGCTGGCGATGGACCCGCAGCTCATGCTGTTCGACGAGGCCACGTCGGCGCTCGATCCTGAAACGGTGGGCGGCATTCTTGAATTGATGCGCGCCCTGGCTCGCGACGGCATGACGATGGCCGTGGTGACGCACGAAATGGGCTTTGCTCGCGACGTGGGGGACCGCGCGCTCTTCATGGACGCCGGCCGCATCGTGGAGATGGGCACACCCGACGAAGTGTTCGGCCACCCCAAAGAAGCGCGCACCCGCGCCTTCCTGGAAAAGATTCTGTAGTCCCGCCGGTCCGGCTTATCCGGGCGCTGCCGGCGCGATGTGCCTTGCCCGGAACGATATGGGTCCAATCACCAAAGGGGTTAGCAATGCTGAAAATCAAACAATGGCTGGGCGTGGCCAGCGTCGCCCTGGCGGCCGCCACCGTGGCCCTGCCGGCACAGGCGGACGAACTTTCCGACATCATCAAGCGCGGTGAATTGCGCGTAGCGGTGCAGACCTCCGGGCCGCTGATGAGCTTCATGGATAAGACGGGCAAGCGTACGGGGCTGGCCGTGGAAGTCGCCAAGCGCATGGCCGACGACCTGGGCGTGAAGCTGGTGCTGCAGGATTATGAATGGAAGGGCCTCTTGCCCGCGCTGCTGTCGGGCAAGGCCGACATGGTGGCCGCCGACATGACCCCGACGCCGCAGCGCGCCGCGCAGGTGCTGTTCTCGCTGCCCATGTTCTACGCCGACACCGTCGCCGTGGTGCCCAAGGATTCGCCGTACAAGAACTACGCCGAATTGAACAAGTCGGGCGTCACCGTCGGCGCGCTGGGCGCCAGCACCTACGCCGAAGTCGGCAAGAAGATGCTGCCCACGGCCACGCTCAAGGAGTTCTCGGGCGGCAGCGCCCCGGTCGGCCAGGCGCTGTCGAGCGGCCGGCTGGACGCCGGCATCATGTCGCTGTCCACCGCCAACCAGTTCCTCGTCGACTTCGGCAATCTGCGGGTGCTGGAAGGCGTGATGGTGCGCGAGCCCCTGGCGTTCGCCGTCGGCCCCAACGCTTTCCGCCTGAAGTTCTGGCTGGACAACTGGCAGACACTCAAGACCGCCGACAACACGTTGCCGGAACTGGTGCAGTACTGGTACTCCACCGATTGGAAGAAAGACCACTGATCGGAGACGGGACCGCCCATGGACTGGTTGATCGATTTCTATAACTGGCGCATCGTCAGCCAGTACACGGGCCAATTCGCCGAAGGCCTGGCCAATACCCTGATTGCAGCGGGCGCAAGCCTGGTGCTGTCGGTGCTGGCCGGGGTTCCGCTGGCGCTTGCCCATATGTCGTCCCGCGCCCTGGTGTGGCGTCCGGTGGCGGCGTATGTGCAATTCGTGCGCTCCACGCCGCTGCTCGTGCAGATCTACCTGGTCTATTACGCGGTGCCTTATCTTGTGCCCGGCGCCAAGGGCTGGAGCGAGATGGTGCTGGGCATCCTCGCCATGACCGTGCATCACGCGGCCTACATGAGCGAAATCATCCGCGTCGGCATCGAGTCCGTGCCGCGCGGCCAGATCGAAGGCGCCAAGGCCTGCGGCATGAACTACCACCAGCGCCTGCGCTATGTGGTGCTGCCGCAGGCCTTCGCCAACACGCTGCCGCCGCTGTTGGGCCAGACCGCCGTGCTGATCAAGGACACCTCGCTGCTGTCCCTGATCACGGTGTTTGAACTGGTTGCCGCGGGCGTGCAGATGAACAGCGAACGCATCGTGCCCAACGAAGCCTTCCTGACCATCGCGGCAGGCTATCTGCTGATCTACTGCGTCATGCTGCTGCTGTCCAAGGGCGTAAGCCTGTGGCTGGCCGGCCCGGCCTGGAACGCGAGGTAATCATGCTGGACTCCTATCTTTCCACCGCCGGCGTCGTGCTGCCCTTTCTGCTCAAGGGCTTCTGGGAGACGCTGAAGATTTCCTTCGTGGCCATCATTGCCGGCTCGCTGCTGGGCTTTGTGATCGGCGTGATCCGCAGCTACCGCATTCGCGGCGTGCATCAGATCCTGGGGCTGTACATCCATATTCTGCGCGGCACGCCGTTCCTGGTGCAGCTCTACATCTTCTACTTCGTGCTGCCCAGCTCCGGCATCGAACTGCTGCACTGGGATTCCGGCACGGCAGCCTTCGTGGCGCTGTCGGTCTATACGTCCTGCTACGTGGCGGAAATCGTCATGGGCGCCATCCAGGCCGTGCCGCGGGGCCAGACCGAAGGCGCGATGACCCTGGGCCTGCGTCCGCTCCAGATCCTGTGGCTGGTCATTCTGCCGCAGGCCATGCGCCTGATCGTGCAGCCCATGAGCGGCGTCTACGTCATGCTGATCAAAAGCACCGCCATCCTGTCCGTGGTCGGCATCACCGAACTCACGCGCCAGGGCGAAGTGTTCATCATCACCTTTCCGGCCAAATCGCTGTTCATCTACGGCATGATCGCCGCCATCTATTTCATCTACTGCTACCCGCTCCTGCGCCTGGCCAACTGGCTGGAAAGGCGCCTGACCGGGGGCCTGCAAGGCGCGGGCCTGCACTGAGCCGACATCATGGTCTCCGAGTACATCGACACCTACTACAAGCGCACGCTCGCCGACGGCGACACCTACTATCCGCCGCTGGCAGGCGCGGCCAGCGCCGACGTCTGCGTGATCGGCGCGGGGCTGGCGGGCCTGTCCACCGCGCTGGAACTGGCCCGGCGAGGCCGTAATGTGACGCTGCTTGAGGCGAAACGCATCGCGTGGGGCGCCTCGGGTCGCAACGGCGGCTCGGTGTCGCCAGCGTTCTCCGCGGGAGCCGACGCCATCCGCAAGCACGTCGACGAAGACCACTATCGCCAGCTCTACCGTCTGTCGATGGAGGGCGTCGAAATCATCCGCGACAACATCCGCGACCTGCGCATCGCCGACGCCCACAAGGTCGACGGACGCCTGCGCGTCGTGCGCTACGAGGCCACCAATGCGCTGCGCCAGTGGTGCGACAGCCAGCAGCGCGACTTCGGCCGCGACGTGCGGCTGCTCTCGCGCAGCCAGGTTCGCGAGCGGCTGGTGTCCGACGTCTACCACCAGGGCATCGAAGACCCCTCATCCTTTCACTTCCATCCGCTGAACTACGCGCGCGCGCTGGCCCGCGAGTGCGTGAGGCTTGGCGTGCGCATCCATGAGGATTCACCCGTCGTGCAGGCCACGCTGGACGGCCCGGTCAAGCATCTGAAGACCGAGCAGGGCCAGATCGACGCCGCCACCGTGGTGCTGGCGACCGGCGGCTACACCGGCGACGTCGTGCCCGCCTTGCGCCGCGCGATGCTGCCCATCGCTACCTACATCATGCTGACCGAACCGCTGGGCGACCGCGTGCGGGAAGCCATCCGCAGCACCGCCGCCATCGGCGACGACCGGCGCGCCGGCAACTATTACCGCGTCCTGGATGGCGGCCGCATCGGCTGGGGCAGTAGAATCACCACCCGTGTCGACGACCCGCCCGATCTGGCCGAGTCCCTGCGCCGCGAACTGCTCAACGTCTACCCCCAATTGCAAGGGGTACGCGTGGAGGCAGCGTGGTCGGGACGCATGGCCTACGCGCGGCACCTGATGCCGCAGATCGGCCTGCTGGGTGCGGGCGTCTGGTATTGCACCGCGTTCGGCGGACACGGCATGAACACCACGTCCATTGGCGGACGCGTTGTGGCCGAGGCGATCACCGGCGACACGCAGCGCTACAAGCTCTTCGAACCTTTCGGGTTGGCCTGGAACGGCGGGAGCCTGGGCACGGCGGCGGTTCAACTGACTTATTGGTCTTACCAGGCGCGCGACTGGTGGCGTGAGCGTCAATCGCGGGCATGACTATCGCGGGCATGACAGGGTATACAGATGCAAGGCAACAAACAGAGCGCATTGGCACAACGGCTGCGAGCCTTGCGCCAGGCGCGTGCGTGGACCCTGAAGCAGGCGGCCGAGGCCACCGGCGTGGCCGCGTCCACCCTGTCAAAAATCGAGAACAGCCTGCTGTCCCCCACCTATGACAACCTGATCAAGATCGCGGCGGGCCTGGACCTGGATGTAGCCGAACTCTTCATCGCCTCCGACGCCCACATGGGCACCGGCCGCCGCAGCCTGAGCCGCCAAGGCGAAGGCCGGCAGTACGAAACCCCGTATTACGACCACCGCCTGCTGTGCACGGCGCTGTCGCACAAACGCATGATGCCCTTTCACACCCGCGTTAAGGCGCGGGCCTTTGACGAGTTCCAGGACTGGAGCCGGCATGGGGGGGAGGAGTTTGTGTATGTGCTGGAAGGGGAGGTTCAGCTCTATACCGAGTTCTATGAACCGGCCCGGCTGAAAGCGGGGGAGAGCTTCTATATAGATAGCCGGATGGGGCACCGGGTGATCAGTCTGAGCCCGGAGGATGCGATCGTGTTGTGGGTGTCCACGCATACGGACATTGGCGAGGAGTAGGGACGCCCGCTCGGGGACGACCCACTTTTTCTGCAACAGGGTAAAATGCGCGGCCCGGACGGGTTCCGGGCGTCACCACACCGCGCGGCAGTAGCTCAGCTGGATAGAGCACGGGCCTTCTAAGCCCGGGGTCGGGGGTTCGAGCCCCTCCTGCCGCGCCAGAATAGCTAGGAAGATCAAGCTATTGCATCATTCTAGCGTTGATTAACAAGGCAATCATTAGAATAAAAATGCCTGCGTTAGAACGTTACTCCGTCGCATTCGCCAGCTCTCGCGTCCATGCGATGAGCCAGCGCTTATAGACTTGCTCTGGATGCTAGGCACAGGTGCCGAGGCTAATTACACAAGAGCGACTGATGCCCAAGGCTACTGCGGCGTGCGCTGCTTGGTGGGATCACCCTGAGCCTGTTCGCGCGCGGCTTCTTCTTTTTGTTCCTGGGTTTGCTGCTCTTGCTGTTTGATCGGCTGTCCGTCCTGACCCGGTTGCGAAGGAGGACCGGCGGCGCCGAAGCGAGTAGGGAATGTCATGCTGTCTACCTCTTGAGTTGTCGTGACGTATGTCACTTATTCACGGTACGCCCAATGGCATGTATGTCCTAAGACCCAATTGAAACAAGCGTAAGGCTCTGACTGTCCCTGGCCTACACTAAGTTCAGGCAACCGACGGGAGGATGCCATGACACAGTCAACGGGTGTAAACGCACATGAGCGTTGGGACAATGAAGGGGGGTCGCAGCTCGCTTCGCTCGCCAAATCATTTGCTATCGAGGAGTATGAGGAGTCTGAGCGTCGAATTCTCGCCTTCCTTGGAGCGTCAATTTTGAGCCTTTGGGATGAGCTTCCGCTTGACGCGCGCCAACAGGTGCTAAATCGTCAAAGTGCTCAAGCAGCGTTTACTAAGTCTGCGTTAAAGGCGAAGATTGCGCGCCTCGCAACGGGTGATCTTTTTTAGGATTCACCATTGGCACGATCATCAAGATGACCATGAGATTGAGCGCTGGCTAAACGAGGGTGGCGTGCAACTGCTTACGTTTGTCAAGATGCTGGACCCTGGGGTTCTTGACGAGCATGAGCGACGCGTCATTGCTGGCCTGGGAGCTGCGGTCGTGAGCGTTTGGCACCGAGGGCAGACCACCTTCGGTTCCAGATGTGTGCGCCGGGAGTTCGTCATTCCGTGCAGGCAATATTTACACTTGAAGGCGTTGCTGCGGCGGCTCAGGCGGAGGTGCCATTCGCCTGAGGGCCCGAAGGATGTGTCCACCGCCGCAGCGCCTTGGGGCTCGCAAGTACTGTGCTCAGGTGCTGACTGATTGAGATGTTAGGAAGGTGGTGTGGCCGTTCGGCAAGCGCTGCCGATTCTCGGAGAGCCAAGTCGCTATTGCATCCACCACTCCCGGGAGTAGCGCCGCCCGCTAATTGTGGCTCGACGCGGACTATTTCTTCCAGTCGGTGTGTGCGCGCGGACCGTGCCCGCGGCCATTTTTCACCGCGTTGGAACCTTCCTCTTTTGTAGGACGTTCCTGGCCGGGCGCCACATGGCTCTCTGTCTGATTCTGCCTTTGGGTTTGCGTTTCGGGCGAAGAGTGGGATGGAGGTGAACGTTTCCCACCAACATCGCATGCGTTCAATCGCATAGGCTGACCATCGACGTCAAAGTCTGAACTGCTTAAGTTCTTCATGAGGAACTCCCATTCAAGTAGGCATGTCTGCCGATTAATTGCCGTAAACCACGCTACTCAGAGGAGGGCGAGCCTTTGCCAGACGGACTGTCCAGCACACTGTCACGATCCTTCGAGTTAAGGATTCTTGTCGACGTTGGACTCCTTTTTTTCGCTAGCTGCGATCTCTTGCGTGGCGTCTTCCTGTTGTTGCCGAGGTTGCTCCGCTAGGTGTTTGCCAGGCAAGTCTTTCTCGTTGGGTCTGCCTGATTGGTCACCAGGCGAATTCATGCGAACGGTCAAACTCATATATGTACCCGTTGGTCTATTGCGGCGAAATGCCATCTCTTCACGGTACGACCTTCCGAAGCCTTTCCCTACCGCTCATTTGAAACAAGCAATATTTAGGCGAGGTGAAGGTGGCAAGTCGCTGCTCGACACCATTTTCCGACCGACCGGTCCCCGGAGCAGACGCAGACGCGTATGAAGCGGGCGCGCGAGTTGCCGCCGATTCCATAGCAGCTGCTCGGCGTCCTTTAGCGTTTGCTAGTGGCTGCACATATCCGACTCGGTTAATACTTCAGCCGGCTAGACAAATAAGCTTCCAGCGCGCGTCCGGTGCAAACATCATGCCCGGCCCCGAACCACCCTTCGGCTGGCACTTCGCATCGATCGGCATTCTGACCGTTGCGCACAGCCCAAGCTCGGGCAATATTTCGCGCCTCATTGACCTTCGTAACTTCTGCGTCCTGGTCCATTGTTGTCCCTCGGTAGAGGAAGGTAAGTCACAAGCTCGACAAGCATTCAAAGTCAATGGATACAGGCCCAGCACCCTCCGGGATGCTCGATAGGGGGATGAAGTAGGACATGCCGCGTTAGAACGAGGGGCAGCAAAGCCGCATATAATCGGGGCCCCTAACCGGGATTTGTTCTAACGCAGATCACAAATACCCGAGTAAAATCAAGGCGTTAGGTGGGTTTCCCACGGGCCTTCCAAGCCCGGGGTGGGGGTTCGAGCCCCTCCTGCCGCGCCAGCTCCACTGGCTTTTCTTATGAACCTTGATCGACTGCGTCGCGAATTTCCCCGCTACGACATAACCACCCTTCCGACGCTGCCCGAAGGCTACTTAGACGCGTCCGAGCGTATCGACGCAGCCCCGTCTTTCGTGAACGAGGAGCGCGGCTTGAAGGTGTATGTCGACTACGCCAACTACGCTGACCGCGAATCCGGCAGAAGCCAGCGCTACTGCGTCTCGCGTTGGGACGAGGAAGAAGGCGACTACGAAGATGTGGCGTTGTCCACGAATGATTGGGCGGAAGTCGTACGGTTCCTGACCGCCTGAGTGCCTTTCGGGGCGAATCCCCGTGTGCGGGCCGGCCGATCACAATAGGACCGTTCCCGCGCATCAATAAGACGGATGGCAATTTACGACTTGTATGGGCAGCTTCTAAAAAGGACACTGCCGCGCGTCGCCAAGAGCGAGCAGCGCGGCATGTCCCCACAGGAAGCTCGCCATGCCCTCCCAGTCCCATCTGCGCTTTACCTTCGAAATCATTGGCGGTGAGGCGCGCGACGACTTCGAGGTCGTCGCGTTTGAATTGCGGGAAGGCCTCAGTCAGACCTTCCATCTTGCCGTCGAGCTGACCAGCGCCAATCACGAAATCGACTTTGGCAGCGTGCTCGACCGTCCCGGTCTCCTTACGCTCTGGCATGGCGATACGCCAGTGCGCTACGTCCAAGGCGCGGTTTCCTCTTTTGTTCAGCGCGACACCGGATTTCGCCGGACCCGTTATTCCGTCATCGTCGAGCCGCGTCTTGCGCGACTGAAGCTGAGTTCCGACTGGCGCATCTTCCAGTCCCTTAGCGTCCCGCAGATCGCGGAGGCGGTGCTCAAGGCGCATGGCCTCAACCAGGACTACGAGCAGCGCAATACCACCGAGCATCAGGCCCGCGAATATTGCGTGCAAGCCGGCGATACGGACTACGACTTCGTCGAGCGCATCATGCGCGAAGAGGGATTCTTCTACTCCTTCCGCCACAGCGCCGAGGGGCATCGGTTGGTCCACAGCGATCGCCTCTTCATCCACGGGCGAGTGGGCGACGAGCCGGTTCATTACAACCCGACGCCCGGCGGCGACCAGCCGCAACCTGCGCTGCGCCGGTTTGCCTACGCAGAGAACGTGCGCACCGCGCTCCAGACGCAGCGCGATTACACGTTCCATAATCCTCGCTACACCCACCAGCACAGCCGCGACGGACACGACCTTGCTCACCAAGGCCGCCGCTACGAGCGTTACGACTATCCGGCGCGTGCCAAGTTTGACGAGGCCGGCAGGCCCTTCGCCGAGAACCGCCTGCGAGGGCATCGGCGCGATGCGCGCATAGCCTTGGTCGAAGGCAATGACCCGCGGCTGCAGCCGGGCATCTCCTTTACATTGGCCGGTCATCCCCGAGACGACATGAACCGCGGCTGGCGTCCTGTCAGCATCGTCCACCGGGGCACACAGCACACCAGCCAGGGTGAGGAAAGCGCCGACGCGCAGCTTGGCACCTACTACCACTACGAGGCCGAACTGGTGCCCGATGACGCCGAGTGGCGCGCCGAGCCCCTGGCCAGGCCGCGACTCGACGGACCACAGAACGCGTTGGTCGTCGGTCCACCCAACGAAGAAATCCATACCGACGCGTTTGGGCGAGTCAAGGTGCATTTTCCCTGGGACCGCCTGGACAAGCAGGACGAACACAGCTCCTCCTGGATCCGCGTGTCGCAGAACATCGCTGGCGCAACCTGGGGCCACATGGCCATCCCGCGCGTCGGCCAGGAGGTCATCGTCCAGTTCCTGGATGGGGATCCGGACCAGCCGATCATCACGGGAAGGGCCTACAACCGCCTGCAGTTGCCGCCGTATGAACTGCCAAAGTTCAAGGAACTGGCGACGGTCAAAAGCAAGGAACACAAAGGCAACCGCGCCAGCGAGCTGCGGCTGGACGACACCACTTCTCAGATCAGCGCCGCGCTGATGAACGATCATGGCGCCAGTCATCTGCACCTTGGCTACCTGACGCACCCCCGCCCACGCGGCGGAAAGCCCCGTGGGGAAGGCTTCGAGCTGCGTACCGACTTGCACGGCGCGCTGCGCGCTGCACGGGGCCTGCTGCTTACCACGGATGAACAACCGAACGCCCAAGGGGGACATCTTGCGCGCACCCAACTGGTCCAATGTCTGGAAAGTGCGCTTGAGTTGGCGAAGAACCTGGGTGAGTACGCCGAGCAGCATCAAAATCTGCCGCACGATGCAGGACCCCAGGCAACCTTGTCCAACGCCGTCCGCGACTTGGGACATGGGGCGAACGACGAAAGCGGCGGGAACGGTGGGCAACCCCTGATAGGTCTCAGCAGCCCGGCAGGCATTGCGGCCGCCACGCCGCGCTCCATCACGCTCGCTGCGGGCCAGCATCTGGACGCGGTCGCTGAGCAGAATCAGCATGTCACGGCAGGCCAGTCCATCGTCATGAACGCCGGGCAGGGCATCAGTCAATTCACGCAAAGCGGCGACCTGCGCCACATCGCGCATCAAGGACAGGTGCGGGTTCAGGCTCAACAAGCGTCGATCCACCTGCTGGCAGACAAAAGCGTCGTGGTCAGCGCCAGTAATGAACATGTTCTGGTAACCGCCGACAAGCACATCACGCTGTTATGCCATGGCGCCTATATCAAGATGGCAGGGGGCAACATCGAGTACGGCTGCCCCGGGGCCATGACCTTCAAATCGGGTAGCTACAACTGGTTGGGGGCGGCAAGCGAAACAGGCGCGTTGCCGCAGTTTGATGTCGGATCGACTCAGCGGCGCTTTGTATTGACGTTGCCTGACGGCGAACGGCCGGCCGCCGGGCATCCGTACAGAATCACGCTCAGCAATGGGGATGTGATTGATGGCGTCACAGACGCCGAGGGCGGCACGCGCCTGGTGGAGATGGGGGCGATGCACATTGCCTCGTTAATGCTGCTTCCTCGAAATGGCTCAGCGGCGTCGCCCTCACGGTCATCGGACGTGGCAATGCAGGCAGCGGCCGATAAGGAAAAGCAAGTTTGACGAATTGCCTGGCTGGCGGAAAGCGCCTCGAGTGGATTGAGGCGTCTAGCGCGCCGCCCTAAAAGAAGAGGAGATTTACCGGATGCACTCACCCCCCATTACCGGGAAGACCCGCGCCATCGTCGCGCCTAACGCGTCGGACGCTTACGCCCAGAAGCAGCAGCCCAAGCCTTGCATCGTGATCCTGATTCACGGCGTCAATGATCTAGCTGGTGTTTACGACGACCTGGAGACAGGCATCTGCACCGGCCTGAACGAACGACTGGACCATTTGTTCACCAACCGGGGAGAGCGCAGCCCGGCTGCGCTCAATCCGGCCCGGTACACATCGCCCAAGGACGATGACGGTAAAGCGCCGGATCCTGATGCGGTGTACTACCGCCGCCGAGCGACAGCGGGCAAGCATGGCGGTCATTCGCGCAGCGTGGTGATCCCCTTTTATTGGGGATATCGGGAAGAGGAAGGCCGAATAACGAAGCAGACTCCGCATGGCGAGTGGCTGGACCGTTTCGGCAACCGGCTGGACAAGGCCGGGACCAAGGAAGGCGGTTTTTTCGCCAATGCCACCACGACCCTGCCGGACATGTTTGGCCAGGGATTCTCAGGCAAGGTCGCGGGGATGCCTGCCAATGCGATGTTTGGTTCTCCCGACCATCCGCTGTTTCCCGCACCCTCCCGGCGATACATGGTGCTGGCGGCGCAGCGGCTGGCGATGTTGGTCAGGATCATCCGCGCCTATCGGCATCCCGATGGTCGCGCTGGCGAAGACGACACCATCAACGTCGTCGGGCATAGCCAGGGCAATCTCATTACGCTGCTGGCCAACGCCATGCTTCACGACGAGGGCTTGCGACCGATTGATGGTTTCGTGCTGATGAGCCCGCCCTACAGCCTGGCGGAGACGTTCTTCGAGCGTAGCGAGTTGGGCGACTCTCAGCAGACGGCCCCGGCGCGGGTGAAGACGCTAAGCAACATCGTCAACTTTATCGGCAAGAAACCCCATCCGACGCCGTCATTGGCCGACATGGCCGATGCCGGTAAGGACAGCTGTATCGGTGGCCTGCGCTGGACCGGACAGCAATGTGAAACTTCGGTCGATGGCAACGCGGTTACGTTCGCCGAACGCGACAACCGCGGTGGCGTGTTTCTGTACTTCTCGCCGCAGGACCAGACGGTAGGGATGGCAAACGTCCAGGGCATCGGGTGGCAGGGGGTTGCGGAAGCCGTAAGTTACGGTGTCTTCGACCTTAACGCCTCCACGACCAGACCTTACAACCCGGCCTATCAGACAAGTTCGGAGGAAGGCGGGTACCGGCGTGTCAGAGTCCCAGCCTTGCCGGCGCTCGGAGATCGTTTCTTTCAACGCATTTTTACGATGCGCGAGCGAGATGGCAAAGGTGAAGAGGTCGGCAAGCCGCCATCTCATTCCTACGAGCTGGTGCGGCACGGAGAGCGAACTTGGGAAGGGACCCAGCTCGGTGCCGGGCGGACGATGGTCGCCAACGCTGACTTCGCGCCGGGACAGACCGTCACCGTACAAGCGCCCGCTCTGCCAGTTCCATTTCTGCCGGATTTCGTTGCCGGCGGCACGACGCTGGATCGTACAGGTTCCCGGGGCGTCAAACCCGTGTGGACTGCGACCGACCCTATCGACGCTTCGATTTCCATCACGAACGGCGGCATTGATGTCCACACCACGCGGGTGATGACACTTTCCACGGACAGCCTGAGCGGAACGGCGCTGCGGCGGGCGCTGGAGGAAAAGGCGACTGACCTGAATGACCCGAGCCGCAACCCCTACCTGGACCCGGAAAACAGCGCATGGGCCGCCGACTGGCACCGTGTTGCGCACGTCAAGCCGTTGGGGCAAGGGCGTTACGACGCGGTGTTCGAAGAGACGCCAAACCAGGCGCGCAGGCGGATGATGGATGCGCCGGCGGGCAGCAACGAAGCCATCTCGTTTCATTCGGCGATTCCGATGAGCGGCATGCACAGTCGTCGCGCCGTGGCTTACGACCTGGCTATTGGGCAGGCCTGCAGCATTGACGATGAGGTGTTCTATGCCTATTTGTGCAGGGTGGCGGATTGGCGGCTTGGCTGGAAAAAGAACTACAGAGACGGTCGAAATGGGATCGCGCCCAACTCAAGTGACGTTGACCTGCCCAATGAGGCGCTTGTCGCACTATATAGGGCCGAGAACGAAGTAAATAGACACCTTATCGATGCGACCGATCTGTATCGCAGCAATCGTGAGCCGAATTACGACCGTGCAGGTTCTGCGGCGTCTAGCGGCGGAGGATTCTTGCCAGGGTGCGCCCTAAGCGCATCCATTCCCACTTTGGTCGAGAGTGAAACCATTGGTGATCGCCAACGTAGCGTGCACTTGGCGCCCGGAGTATCAGGAGCATACCGATGAAGCGGCTATCGAACTACGCGAGCCTAGTTGCACTTCTGATAGTAGCCAGTGGTTCCGCTTCTGCAGTCGAAGGTTCCGCAAATCCACTGGTCGCCATCTCTTGTCCACTCCCGCCCATCGACAGGCCTTGGCAACCTGTTTCTGCTGACTCACTACCATCAGGTGTTCCCATGTACTTCAATGCTCCGAGCACATCTCCTCGCCTCGAAACACTAGATATCGTTCGCTTGGGAGTGAGCATTGATGTCTTCCGACAAGGCCAGGTCTGGGCGCAACTGCAAAAGCAAAACGCGATCCAGCCCAACACATTGCGTCTAAGCACGGCACTCCCAATGGATCCGAGGCACTATCCAATCGATGCGACGCTCAAAAACATGGCCTGGCAACAGCGAATTTCCAACGCAACCGAGCTCGCGCTGAGAAGTTTCCCGGAGCGCTGGCGAATTCCCACCATAACGGTAGTTCGAGGCTATAACCCCAAAGCGGAACGTCTGCGGCTTTTTCCCGAGGAAGCGGCCGAAATGTTGAATGACATGGCCAGCCTGGAGCTCGGAGACGCGGGGCTGCATTGGCACCGCATCACACAGTTGAAAAATGGCGTCATCTGCAACGACACGCCAGAAGCCATGATCGAGGCAGTCTTTGGCGTCTTCGAGCAAAACCCTGACATGCCTGCGCTATTGCTGTATGTCGTTGAGGGCTACAACATGGCTCGCATCCTGATGAGTCAGGGTGAAAAGCCCATTGGCCTTGGCACGGGCCCTCGCCAACCAGGCGAACTGACCGATAGTGTGGTGGCGCTGGTCGTCGCCCGCCCCGAGCGCATCGCCTGGCTGCGCGAGTTCGCCAAGTACACGAAGTCCAAACCCGACTCGATCGACCCTGCCTTTAGCGGTTGGGAGCGCACGCCGCCACATACTTTCAAGCCCAGTCCGTTTTTCCCCACCCCAATCACGCAACGCGGTTTTGAACAGTGGGATCGGCTGAAGGTGCTGGCGCGGTTGCATCGGCCGGTGACGGTTTCATTGCATCAGCAGGGAAAGACCTCGATCCCGCTCAAGGGCGCTCCACGCGATAAAGCGCTTGCCGGCGGCTGGGACCAAGCGGTTTCGGCGCTGGGCGCTCCACCTGCGCGGGCCTTCTTCGACACGGGAAGGCCGGCTGGCGCCATCGCCGATCTGGCTCCGGCGTTGCATGCAGCACAGCACCCGGTAGATCTGCTCGACTCGGCTCAAAGCTACGACCTGACCCAGCGGCTGGGCGACACGGGTGCCGCATCGCCGTTCGTTGGGCTGGCCCTGGCCACGATGGCGAGCTACCTCAACGCGGACAGCAGCATGGTAGTGCCGTTGCGCCGCACCGATCGCGCAACCTTCATCGGCATCAGCGCGCCGTCGCCAGGCAAGCAGCCAGTTGACGACCCGTTTGACGTGGCGTTGCGGCCCCAGCACTCGCCGTTGAGTGAAGTGCCTTCCCCCGAGTTCAAGGCCTGGCACGGTCAACAGGTAATTAACTTTCAGCGGGAGCAGCAGCGCAATGCGCCGCTCTACCGAAACCCCGCAGTGGTCGCTCGGGAGCAGCGCATGCTTGATGACTTTATTGCGGGGCTTCCCGGCGACGGCCCAACGGGGCCGAGGCGCAACTAGGGCTAGGCGAAGGAGACATGGCGATGCCGAACATTATTCGCAAGGGCGACGGGACCGACCATGGCGGCGTGGTGCTGGAGGGCTTTGAACACACCAACTTCGATGGGAGACCTTTGGCCGGCTTGGGTCACAAGGTCTCTTGCCCCAGGTGCAAAGGTGTCTTCGCGATTGCTGAGGGTAATGCCGCTTACAACATAGGCGGCATCCCGGTTGCGCAGGAGGGGATGAAGACCACGTGCGGGGCAAGCCTGATTGCGAGCACGTCGGCGGCCATCATCAATTGTTGAAATGCCGACTTGTTATCTTCTTTTTGGGGAAGAGAACGCTATCTCCAAGATCTGCCCGAGTTCCCGACGGCGTTCTCCAGAATGCTAAAGCGTCGACATGCTCAGCAATGCCCCATGCCGAACGACCCGCTTCGGCACATCCCCACCCACCCAATACGCCAGCTCCGCCGGGTGCGTAACGTCCCACGCCACAAAATCCGCCACTTTCCCCGCCTCCAACGACCCATGCGTTGCTGACAACCCCAACGCCCGCGCCCCATTCACCGTCACCCCAGCCAAGGCTTCCTCCGGTGTCATCCGGAACAACGTACACGCCATGCTCAGCATCAACCGCAGCGACAGCACTGGCGACGTCCCCGGATTCAGATCCGTTGATATCGCGATCGGGACGCCGTGCTGCCGCAGCAGATCCACCGGCGGCAATTGGGTTTCCCGCAGCGCATAGAACGCCCCAGGCAACAGCACCGCCACCGTTCCGGCCTTTGCCATCGCCAATACGTCGGATTCGGTCAGATACTCCAGATGATCCGCAGACAGCGCCCCATAACGCGCCGCCAGACTCGCCCCGTGCAGGGACGACAGTTGTTCCGCATGCAGCTTCACGGGCAGGTTCAGCCGCATCGCCGCCTGGAACACCCGCTCCACCTGCTCCGGCGTAAATGCCAGGTGTTCGCAAAACGCATCCACGGCATCGACCAGCCCCTCGGCCGCCAACGCCGGCAGCATGTGCTGCACAACTTCGTCGATGTATTCATCTGGGCGGCCGTGATACTTGCGCGGCAGCGCGTGCGCGGCCAGGCAGGTTGCCTGCACGGTCAGCGGCAGCGTCTGGCCCAGCCGCCGCGCCACGCGCAGCATCTTGCGTTCATTCTCCAAGTCCAGCCCGTAGCCGGACTTCACCTCCAACGTCGTGACGCCGTCACGCAGCAGATGCAGCGCACGGCGATGGGCGCTGGCGTACAGCTCGTCTTCGGTCGCCGCGCGCGTGGCGCGGACGGTGCTGGCGATGCCGCCGCCCTGGGCGGCGATGGTGGCGTAGTCGACGCCTTGCAGGCGCTGTTCGAACTCCCGGCTGCGGTCGCCGCCGAACACCAAGTGGGTGTGGCAATCGACGAGGCCCGGCGTGACCCAGGCGCCGCCTAAGTCATGGACATGCGCGGCATCCACGGCGGGGAGTTCTGAATCGGGGCCGATCCATTCGATGCGATCGGCGCGGGTCACGATGGCCGCGTTCTCGATCATGGAATACGTGCCGTCCGCCATCGTGGTGGCGTGGCAATGTCGCCAGACCTGTCTCATGTATGTCTCCTTGCAGCAGGGGCTCGCAGGCGCAAACCACGCCGGCTGGCGCCGCGTCGATCAATCGGAACCCTGGGCTGCGGGAACCGGCTCGCGTTCGGGAAGGCGCCTGGGATATACCCAGAGGCGATAAGCGAGGCAAAGCAGCGCGATCCAGACGACGCCCACGCCCAGGGCCTTCTGCGTGCCGGGGAAATAGCCCAGCACCGCGATCACGAAGACCATGAAGGCAATGGCGAGCAAGGGGCCCAGCGGCCAGAGCGGAACCGGGAATTTCAGTTGCGAGACCTGCTTCGGGCTCATCTTGCGCCGCATCGCCACTTGCGACAGCAGGATCATCAGCCACACCCAGACCGTGGCGAACGTGGCAATGGAGGCGATCAGGACGAAGACGTTCTTTGGGATCAGATAGTTCAGCAATACGCCCACGAGGAGCGCCACGGACATCACCACCACCGTCATCCATGGCACGCCGTTGGCCGATACGGCGGCAAAGCCGCGAGGCGCCTGGCCTTGCTGGGCCATGCCGAACAGCATGCGGCCCGCGCCGAAGATATCGCTGTTGATGGCCGATACCGCCGCCGAGATCACGACGATGTTCAGGATGGTGGCCGCTGAGCTGATGCCGAGGCTGTCGAAGATCTGCACGAACGGACTGCTTTTGCTGTCGATCTGCGTCCACGGGAAGATGGACATCAGCACGAACAGCGTCAGCACGTAGAACAGCAGGATGCGCATCGGGACCGCGTTGATGGCGCGTGGAATGGTGCGGCCGGGGTCCTTGGCTTCGCCGGCGGTGATGCCGATGATCTCGATCCCGCCGAAGGCGAACACCACCACGGCAAACGATGCAATCAGCCCGCCCACGCCGTTGGGCATGAAGCCGCCGTGTTCCCACAGGTTGTGCATGCCGGTTGCGGCGCTGTCCGCGCCCATTCCCATGCCGAACAGCATGATGCCCAGGCCGCCGGCGATCATCGCGACGATGGCGCCGACTTTCAGCAGTGACAGCCAGAACTCCAGTTCGCCGAATACCTTGACGGAAAGCAGGTTGATGGCGCCGATGAAGAAGACGATGGACAAGACCCAGATCCATCGGGGCACGTCGGGATACCAGAATCCCATGTACACCCCGAACGCGGTGATGTCGGCCAGACAGACGATGATCATCTCGAATGCGTAGGTCCAGCCCGTCAGAAAGCCCGCCAGCGGGCCCAGGTATTGGGTGGCGTAGTGGCCGAACGAGCCAGACACGGGGTTGCGCACCGACATTTCGCCCAGGGCGCGCATGACCATGTAGACGGCGGCGCCGGCGACCATGTAGGCCAGCAGCACCGAAGGGCCCGCCGCCTGGATCGCCTCGGCAGATCCATAGAAAAGGCCCGTGCCAATGGCCGAGCCCAATGCCATGAAGCGGATGTGCCGGGCGTTCAAGCCCCGTTTGAGTGTCTGCGCTTCTGCCGGTGTGTCTGACTGCGAGGATGCTTGCATCGTTGTCTCTCTCGGTTCCTTGGTCGGTCTCGCGTGAAGCGCCGCGCAGTCGCCTTCTGATGGGCCCGTGCGCGCGGCGTGGCAATGGCGGCCGGATGCGTCCGGCCGGGGGGCAGGGTCAGAGGCTGGGAAGCAGCCCCGCCGGCATCAGGGCGTTCATGACTTGCGCGGCGATCAGCCCGCTGGCCGCTGCGATGTCCGGGGCGAAGAAGCGGTCTTCTTCGTAGTGGGGCACCTTCTCGCGCAAGGCGCGGCGGGCGGCTTCCAGTTGCGGTGACGTCTTGAGCCCTTCGCGGAAGTCCAGGCCCTGGCACGCGCCCAGCCATTCGATGGCCAGAATGTCGCGCACGTTGTCGGCCATGGCCCACAACCGCTTGCCCGCGTTGGGCGCCATCGACACGTGGTCTTCCTGGTTGGCCGACGTGGGCATGCTGTCCACGCTGGCCGGATGCGCCAATGCCTTGTTGTCGCTTGCCAGTGCCGCCGCGGTCACCTGGGCGATCATGAAGCCCGAGTTCACGCCGCCCTTGCGCACCAGGAACGGCGGCAACTGCGACATGTGCTTGTCCATCATCAGCGCGATGCGCCGTTCCGCCAGCGCGCCGATCTCGGCCAGCGCCAGTGCGAGGTTGTCGGCGACCAGCGCCACCGGTTCCGCGTGGAAGTTACCGCCCGAGATGACGTCGCCTTGTTCGACGAACACCAGGGGGTTGTCGGACACGGCGTTCGATTCGATTTCCAGGACCTGCGCCGCATGGCGGATCTGGGTGAGGCAGGCGCCCATCACCTGGGGCTGGCAGCGCAGGGAGTAGGGGTCTTGCACCTTGCCGCAATCGGCGTGGGAATGGCCGACCTCGCTGTCGTCGCCCAAGAGGCTGCGGTAGACGGCGGCCACGTCGATTTGCCCAGGCTGGCCACGCGCGGCGTGGATGCGGGCATCGAACGGCGCGCGCGAGCCCAGCATGGCCTCGACGCTGAGGCTGCCGCACACAAGGCCTGCCGCCATCAGGTCTTCGGCTTCGAACAGGCCGCGCAGTGCGAATGCCGTGGACACCTGGGTGCCGTTCAAGAGAGCCAGCCCTTCCTTGGCGGCCAGGGTCAGCGGCTCCAGGCCCGCGCGCGCCAGCGCCTCGCGCGCGGGCAGCCATTTGCCTTGGTAGCGTGCCTGGCTCTCGCCCAGCAGCACTATCGACATGTGCGCAAGCGGGGCCAGGTCGCCCGACGCGCCCACCGAACCCTTGAGCGGAATGTGTGGGTAGACGCCGGCGTTGACCAGCGCGATCAGGCTGTCGATGATGTGGCGGCGCACGCCGGAGTAACCGCGCGCCAGGCTGTTGATCTTGAGCACCATGATGAGACGCACCATGGCGTCGTCCAGGGCTTCGCCCACGCCCGCCGCGTGGGAACGAACCAGCGAAGTCTGCAACGCCTGCAGGTCTTCGCGCGCGATCTTGGTGGAGGCCAGCAGGCCAAAACCGGTATTGATGCCGTAGACGGTACGGCCTTCGGCGATGATGCGTTCAACCGTGGCCACGCTGGCGTCGATGGCCTGCGCGGCGCCGGGATCCAGCGTCAGGCGCACTGGCTGCCGATAGGCGCCCCGCAGGTCGGCCAGCGTCAGTTGGCCCGGTTTCACATGCAATTCCATTCCTCTTCTCCTACGCCGGTGGTCCGGCTGCTTGCAATCGTTGTTAAGCGATCTGTTGCGCCGGCCGGTCCGTCGGGAGGCAGCGCCGCGCGGGTGTCAGCGCTTGCCGGTCACCATGGGCAGGTTCAAACCCTGTTCGTGTGCGCAGTCGATGGCGATCTGGTAGCCGGCGTCCGCGTGCCGCATCACGCCCGTGGCCGGGTCGTTGGTCAGCACGCGGGCGATGCGCTCGGCGGCGGCGTCGGTGCCGTCGCACACGATGACCATGCCGGAATGCTGCGAAAAACCCATGCCCACGCCGCCGCCGTGATGCAGCGACACCCACGTCGCACCGCTGGCGGTGTTCAGCAGGGCATTGAGCAACGGCCAATCGGACACGGCGTCCGAGCCGTCGCGCATGGATTCGGTTTCGCGGTTGGGGCTGGCGACCGAGCCGGAATCGAGGTGATCGCGGCCGATGACGATGGGCGCCGACAGTTCGCCTGACCGCACCATTTCGTTGAAAGCCAGGCCCAGTTTGGCGCGCTCGCCCAGGCCGACCCAGCAGATGCGCGCGGGCAGGCCCTGGAAGCTGATGCGCTCGCGGGCCATGCTGAGCCAGTGATGCAAGTGCGCATCGTCGGGAATCAGTTCCTTGACCTTGGCGTCGGTCTTGTAGATGTCCTGCGGATCGCCGGACAGCGCCGCCCAACGGAAGGGACCCACGCCCCGGCAGAAGAGCGGACGGATGTAGGCCGGCACGAAGCCGGGAAAGTCGAACGCGTCGGCAACGCCTTCTTCCTTGGCCATCTGGCGGATGTTGTTGCCGTAATCGAAGGTTGGGATGCCCTGGCGCTGGAACGCCAGCATGGCCTGAACGTGCACGGCCATGGATTGCTTGGCGGCCTTGATGACCGCCGCCGGTTCGCGCTGTGCGCGGTCGCGGTATTCCGGCCAGGACCAGCCGGCGGGCAGGTAGCCGTTCAAGGGGTCGTGCGCGCTGGTCTGATCGGTGACCATGTCGGGCTTGACGCCGCGGCGCACGAGTTCGGGCAGGATCTCGGCGGCGTTGCCGCACAGCGCGATGGACACGGCGCGTCCGGCCTGCGTGTGTTTGGCGATGCGGGCCAGTGCGTCGTCCAAGTTGGCCGCCTGTTCATCCACGTAGCGGGTGCGCAGACGGAAGTCGATGCGGCTCTGCTGGCATTCGATGTTCAGAGAGCACGCGCCCGCCAGCGTGGCTGCCAACGGCTGCGCGCCGCCCATGCCGCCCAGGCCGGCCGTCAGCACCCAGCGTCCGGCAAGGTTGCCGCCGTAATGCTGGCGGCCGGCTTCCACAAAGGTTTCGTACGTGCCTTGCACGATGCCCTGGCTGCCGATGTAGATCCAGCTGCCGGCGGTCATCTGGCCGTACATGGCCAGGCCCTTGGCGTCGAGTTCGTTGAAGTGTTCCCACGTGGCCCAGTGCGGGACAAGGTTGGAGTTGGCGATCAGGACACGCGGCGCGTTGGCGTGCGTCTTGAACACACCCACCGGCTTGCCAGATTGCACGAGCAGGGTTTCGTCGTCGTTCAGGGCCTTGAGCGATTCAACGATCTTGTCGTAGCAGTCCCAATCGCGGGCCGCGCGGCCGATGCCGCCGTAGACGACGAGTTCGTTCGGGTTCTCGGCCACATCGGGGTCGAGGTTGTTCATCAGCATGCGCAAGGGCGCTTCGGTCAGCCAGCTCTTGGTGTTCAGTTGGTTGCCGCGCGGGGCACGGACGACGGCGTCGCGGAATCGGGGGGAAGGGTTCAAATCAGTCTCCTGGATCGGGTCGAGGCGCGCGGTGATCCAGCGCCAAGGTCGACAAATCTTAGAATGACTATGGTTGTATATACAATAGTAGATGACTGATTTTTGACTGAGGGATTACCCCAATGAAAAATGCCGAAACCTGTGAGGTTTCGGCATGGGAAGCAGCGTGCGGGAGGGCGCCGTGATGGCGCGTTGCAGTTCAGCCGGGAAAGACCCGTGCAGTCACTCGCAAACGTGGCGGAAAGCGGCGGAGGTCACGTCGTGAACTTGCCTTCCAGCCGGTGGCGCGAACCCGGGTGGATCAGACGGGCCAGCGTCACCGCGCGGTCGCCGGACCAGGTGCGGCGGCGGATGAGCAGGCAGGGTTCTTCGCGGTCGATCTGCAGCAACTGGCACTCGCGCGGCTTGGCCAGAATCGCCTCGACCACGTGCTCGCCGGCGCTCAGCGGCGCCACGCGTGTCAGGTATTCGTACGGCGTGCTTTGCGTGAAGTCCTGCTGCAAGTAGTCGGGTGCAAAGCGGACATTGACGTAACGGTCTTCAAGCTGGATCGGCACGTCGTCTTCGTAGTGGACGATGAGCGAATGAAAGACCGGCTGCCCGGCGCGGATGTCCAATGCTTGCGCTTGCTCGGCGCCAGCAGGTTCTTCGACCAGACGAACGACGCGGCTGTGGTGGCGGTGATTGCGCGCCGCTATTTCGTCGGCAATGTTGTTCACGGCGAACAGGGCCGAGCGCGCCTTGGGCTGCGCGACGAACGTGCCGACCCCCTGCATCCGCACCAGCAGGCCTTCGGCGGTCAGTTCGCGCAGCGCGCGGTTGATCGTCATGCGGCTGAATCCCAGTTCATCGACCAGCTCGGCCTCGGACGGGACGCGGTAATGCGCGGGCCAGGCGCCGCTGCGAATCTGCTGCGCGATCATCTGTTTGACTTGCGCGTACAGCGGGGCGGGCAGGGCATTGGCCTGGACGGGCAATCGGGGAGGAGAAGCGGCCACGTGGGATCCTGGATGTGCGACGCGTCGGCGCGTGGAGATGTGGGCTCTAGTATAGACAGGTACACATCGCTTGCGAACGGCCGCGCCGCTATCCCCCCATCACGCCATTCTTCACTGCCAGAATGTGCGCCATCACGCTGACCGCGATCTCTGCCGGCGTCTTGCTGCCGATGTGCAGGCCGACCGGCGAATGCAGCCGCTGCATCGATGCTTCCGTTTCGTCCAGATGCTCGATGAACCGCTGCCGGCGGCTGGCGGCATTGCGGCGCGAGCCGATGGCGCCGACGTAGAAGGCTGCGCTGTGCAGCGCTTCCAGCAGGGCCATGTCATCAAGCTTCGGATCATGACTGAGCGCCACGATACAGGTGCGGGAATCGGGATTCAGCGCGCGCACCGCATCGTCGGGCATCTCGGTGGTGAACGCCACGCCGTCGACGGACCAGGTGCCCAGGTGCTCGATGCGCGGATCGCACACGGTGACCGCAAAGTCATTGAACAGCGCCATGGTCGCAAGGTATTCGGCCAACGATCCGGCGCCGATCAGCAGCAGGCGATACTGGGGCCCAAGCGTGCTGGACAGGGTGACGCCATCGAAATGCAGGGCCTCGGGCACCGAAGCGCCGCTCAGCGTGACCGCGCCGCTGGCGCATTCGACAGTCCGTTGCACGAGCTGTCCCGCTTCCAGTCGGTGGACCAGGGCATCCAGCGTCACCGCGTCCGGCGCAAACTCGAGCAGCAATTCCAGCGTGCCACCGCAGGGCAGTCCGAACCGGTACGCCTCGTCGGCCGTGACACCGTAGCGGACGAGCTCGGGCGCCGACTGCGGTATGGCCCCGTCGCCGTAGGCGCGGGTGTAGCGGTGGATCAGGTCGTCCTCGATGCAGCCGCCGGACACCGAGCCGATGCAGCGGCCGTCCTCGCGCAGCACCATCATTGAACCCACGGGCCGCGGCGACGACCCCCACGTTTTGACGACGGTGGCCAGCATCAGCCGATGCCCGGCCACCTGCCAGTCGCGCGCGGCGCGAAGTACGCGCACGTCAACGCTTTCCATCGGCGTGCTCCTTGCGAATGTTTGGGGCATGCCTGTCGCGCGTGGTCCGGCCGCGGGTTCGCCGTTGCGTCATCGGAGGTCCTGGTATGAAGGCATGACAAGCTTGCCTCGGTCCGGGGGGCCGGATCAAGGCCCTTCACGTCCGAAATCTTGCCCAAACATTACCGGATGCGTTGATCCCCTTGATAAAGCCGTCGCCTCGGGGCTGTAGATGTCCATCGTTCCAGTTTGAAAACGCTTTGGCGTTGCTTGACCTGAGTCAATCCACAAGAAGCACTAGACCGTGCGATGTAGTCAATGAGGTCTACCATGAATAAAACCATATTAGCAGTGTGGTTTTGCCTTCTGGACTGATCGTTGGAGTCAAGCATGTTTGATATCGGCAAGGTCAAATTCAAGCGTCGGACCGTCGTCAAGGGCCTGGGCGGCGCAGGTCTGGTCGCGGCATCGCCCGCTGTGCTGCATATGCCGGAAGGAAAGGCCGACCCTGCCTCTCCGACGCCGCAGACCAAGGGCGTGTGGGTGCCGCCTGGCAAGCCTCGGTACAAGTACTCCGAACTGGAGTCGTTTCATTCGACCTGTGCGATGGAGTGCCTGCACTGCAACCTGACGGCTTATACGTACAAGGGAGAACTGGTCAAAGTCGAGGCGCAGAACACACAAGGGCTTGGGCACATCAATGGCTGTCTGCGCGGCATCAGCCGCACCAAATGGGTCCAGCACAAGGATCGCGTCACCACGCCGCTGCTGCGCGTCGGCGAAAAGGGCGAGGGCAAGTTCAAGCCCATCTCCTGGGACGAGGCCTTCGACCTGATCGAAAAGAACATCCGCGCCACGATCAAGCAGCACGGCAACGCGGGCATGCTGCTGTCGACTCACGCAGGCAACATGGACAACATCAAGAACGCCATGGGCCACGCGTTCTTCGACTATCTGGGCGGGGCGACCAAGCAGCTCGGCAGCCTGTGCTGTGTCGCCGTGACGGCAGCCATGATGCCGATGCTGGGCCTGCGTTATGCCGACACGCGCGACACGATCGCGGACAGCCGGTATCTCCTATGCTGGGGCAACAACCCCGCGGTCACGATGCAGGCGTACTGGACCCATTACAACGAGGCCCGCAAGAACGGCGCCCGCCTGGTGGTGATCGACCCGCGCTACAGCGAAACCGCCGCCAAGGCCGACGAATGGATTCCCATCATCCCCGGCACGGACACCGCATTGGCGTTGGGGATGATGAAGATCATCATCGAGGAAGGGCGGATCGACGACGCCTTTCTCCGGGCCCGCACCGGCGCGGTCTATCTGGTGGATGCCAAGCAGCAACTGATGCGTCAAAGCGCAACCGACCCGGACAGCTACCTGGTCTACGACCTGGCCAGCGGCAAACTGGCCCGCCATGACGCCCCGGGCGTGCGGCCGGCGCTGTTCCGGTCGGAACTGCCCGACGGCGCGGATTACGCCACGGTCTTCGATCATGTGTATGCCGAGGCCAAGCCCTGGACCCTGGACGAGGTCAGCCGGGAAACGGATGTGCCCGTGCAGACCATCCTGCGTCTGGCGCGCGATTATTCCACCACGATGCCTGCCATGATCATCCAGAACATGAGCGGCGCCCAGCGGACCGAACACGGCACGTATGTGGCGGCCAGCCAGTTCTATCTGGCGCTGCTCACGGGCAACATCGGCAAGCCGGGCGCGGGCGTCTGCGATGCCGGCGGCGCCAAGCAATTGGCGCGGTTCAATCCGCCCATTCCGCCGTCGCCCAATCTGAAGAAGATTCCGCCGATTCCCATTCCGAAGGTGGGCGAATGGGTGCTAAACGACAAGCCCGGTCCGATCGGCTTCTGGTGGATCATGACCATGGGCATGCTGACGCAGATGCCCAACACGAACGTGGTCAAGGCGGCCATGAAGAAGGTGCCGTTTGTCGTGGTGGCCGACAACCTCATGACCTCGTCCACGCTGTACGCGGACCTGGTCCTACCCGTCACGACGATCTTCGAGGATGTATCGCTGATGGCCGCGGACCGCAGCCATCAGGTGCAACTGATGGAGAAGGCGGTCGAGCCGCCCGGCGAGGCCAAGCCCGATTACTGGATCTTCGCGCGTCTGGCCGAACGCTTCGGCTTTGGCGAGGTGTTCAACCAGCCGATCGAGCATTACATCGACACGGTGCTGGCGGGCACGGGCATCACGCGCGAGATGCTCAAGAAGGGGCCGATCAAGCCCCATGAGGGCGACGTCATTCCCTGGAAGGACGGCAAGTTCAGGACGTCGACGACCAAAGCGAACTTCTTCGTCGAGGATTGGCAGAAGAAGGGCTATTCCCCGGTGCTTGCCTATTACCCCGTCAAGGAATCGCCGAAGGGGGCGCCCGACCTGGCGCAGAAGTATCCGCTGATGGCCGTGCAACGCAAGCTGGCTCGCAGCATCCACTCCAGCCACGGCGCCAACGAATGGATTCTGGAAGTCCAGCGCAACAAGCCGCAGGTCATGATCCATCGCGACGATGCGATCGAACGCAACATCCGCCATGGTGAATGGGTGACGGTCTACAACGACCGGGGCGAGTGGCGGGCGATCGCGGATGTCAGCACGCGAATCAAGAAGGGCGTTGTCTCCATCGAGAACGGCTGGTGGGAACAACAGGGCGGCAGCAGCAGCCACGTCACGAATGACGCTTACGAGCCGTTGAGTGCTGGTCACTGCTGCAACAGCACCTTGGTGAATGTGAGGGCGTAATCATGGCCAAGCAATATGGTTTCTATATCAACATGGAAGACTGCAACGGCTGTCGCACATGCATGATGGCGTGCAAGTCCGAAAACCGGACGCCGTCCGGCGTGTTGTGGCGCAAGGTACGGGAGTTCAACGAAGACCTTCCGAACGCGCAGTCCTTCATCACGATGTCGTGCAATCACTGCGCCGACCCCCAGTGCATGCGGGTGTGCCCCGCAGGCACCTACTCCAAGCGCGACGACGGCATCGTCATCCAGAACCATGACGACTGCATCGGATGCCAGATGTGCATCATGGCCTGTCCTTACCACGCGCCGGTGTTCGATCCCGTCGAGGGAAAGACCAGCAAGTGCAATATGTGCGCGGACCGCATCGATCAGGGCCTGATGCCGCGCTGCGTGGAATCCTGTCCTGCGGCGGCGCTGCAATTTGGCGACATCGAGGAACTGCGCAAGCGGCACGCCACCGGCTGGGTCGAATTGGAAGCGCTGTACGGCATGCCCGACCCCACCATCAGCGGGCCCAGCATCGTCGTTGTCAGCAGGGAGAAGTGATCATGTCCAACCACTATGAGTTCCCCTTGGTGTTCTTCACGACATTTTCCCAATGGGGCATTGGCGGCATTCTGGCGCTGACCTGCCATCAGGCCTTTGCCGGCGCGGAGAACGTGTTGCAGGGCAAGTCGCTGCGGATCGCGGCGGTGCTGGTGTGGATCGCCCTGTGCTTCGGCACCTTGGCGTCCGTGGCCCATATCGGGTCGCCATTCTGGTTCTATCGCGGGTTCAACAACCCCGGTAGTTCCTGGCTGACGCGAGAGGCCCTGTTGTTCATGGTGACGAACGGCGTGGCGTTTTTCTGGCTGCTGTCGTGCTGGGTGACTCCCACGGCCTCGCGGCGCAATCTGCTGCTGGGCTGGCTCGCTGCCGCATGTGGCCTCGTCACGCTGGCCGCGATGACGATGATCTACTACCAGCTCAAGATCCATCCGCTGTGGCGCACCCCCGCAACCTGGCTGGGCTTCTACGGCACGACCTTGCTGATGGGCTTTGCAACGGTCCTGCTGATCCTGGGCGCCCTCAAGAAGACGCCCGCGGGCATCCTGAAATGGGGCTTGGGACTCGGTTGGCTGCTCGTCAGCGCCGCGCTGATCATCCGGTTCCAGATTCCCGGTGCGGACGCCACCAGCTATCTGTTGTGGTGGCAGATCCTGGCCACGCTGGCCGGCGCCGGCATCCTTCTCGCGCTGCATGTCGGACGGCGATTGGGCAGCAACTGGGGTGTCGCGGCTTCCGTGGGTTACATGGCCGTGCTGTTCAGCGGCGAGTTCGCCGGGCGCATGCTGTATTACGGCAACGTGATGTCGCGCGCGCCGTGGTTCTGATGGCCATTGTTGCGAGAAACTGTCATGGGAAACTGCAGCAACGTGTTCCGGCTGGCTGGCGCGGCACTCTTCACCTTCATGCTGGCGTCGTGCAATGCCGACGACGGCGGCCCTCCCGCCAAGGCCGCGTTGCCCAATGTGGAATCGCCGGCCGGCCGCGCGCCGAACCGGTCGCTTGCCGCGGATGCGGCGGGCAGGTCACCGACAGCCTCACCTGCCATGCGCCGGCCGGCATCCCAACTGGAGCTGGACTTCGAGACATTCGCCGCCAGTTCGCTTTGCCACAATTGAACCGATGGACGCGCTGATGGCCCATTTGCTTTTCCGTGCGCGGGCCTTGCATCGATACAGAGAGGGTCACCGTGCTTGCGTCACGTAGGGCCTTCCTGACCGGCCGCCCGATGCCCCATGCAGACGTGCAGGCGCTTCTGAGGCTGACGCAGTCGATGCCCGGCGCTCGTTTCGACCCGGGCGATGGCGCGGTGGCGCCGGTGGCTTGGGTCAGCCCCGCCGATGCCAACCAGGTGCGAATGCTGTTCCAGTGGTGTGCCCAATTCAAGCTGCAACTGGTCCCCGCCGGGGTTAGCGGGGGTCTGGACGATGCGCTCGAACACGACTCTCCGCGGGACCTGATCTCCCGGGTGGATCCGGCCACGCCGACGATATGCGTGGACGTGCGCCGTCATCTGGCAGATTTAACGTCCAGCGAAAACGGCCGGCTGTGGCGGGCCGGACCCGGCTGCACGATAGGCGGTCTGCCCGCGGCGATTGCCGATGAGCTGCTTTCCCATCCGCACGCGCATCCCGGTCAGACCCTGGCGGCCTGGTTTGCGCGCAGCGGCCGCAGCCGGCATCTGCAGTCGGTGGATGTCATGCTGTCGGACGGATCGCGGGAACGGTTCGGGCAAATGGGGGCGGGGGGCGTGCCATGTGTGCACAGCCCCATGGCAAAGCGCTTGATCCCCGTGCTGTTCCAGATGTTGTGCGAGCCGCTGATGCAGTCCTGGTGCGCGTCCGACGTCTGGCCGGCGCGCTATCGGCTGGATGCGCTGCGCGTCGATCATCGGCGGGCGCCGGATATGGCCCGTTTGCTGGCGGGCAGCCGGGGAACGCTGGCCTGGGTGGAGCAGTTCACCTTCGACGCCACCCCTCCCGGGCAGGCCGCCGCGGCGGAAATGCAGTCCGGCGGTGATTCCCGGGCTGTCGCGCTCGAGCAGCGCATCAAGGCATTGTTTGATCCTTCTAGCATCTTTCCCCACCTGCCCGCGCGCATTTCTGCTACGACTTAACACGTCTTTCCCCGCCCGGCTTTGCTATAAAAGTGGCTATAGCGTTTCTGTAGGGCCGGAAAAATGTCGATCCTCTCGATCAGCCGCTGCGGCGCGGCGTTGTTCTTTGTCGCGCTGGTGGCGGGATGCTCGTCCAGCAAGCCGACGCCAGCGGAGAAGGCCAGCATGTCGGAAGCCACGCCGGCCCGGGCCAGTAATGAGTGCAAGGCCAACCGCAAGAAATGCCTGCACGAAGGCTCCTACGATGTCGGCGAGCGGGATTACGCCGAAGACGAAGCCAAGCGCCTGAACCTTGCCGAGTCCCAGCGCCTGCGGCGCCTGTTCGGAAAGTAAACTCCGACATCCCCCCTCCGCAGAATCGTTGTCCATGACCCGAAAACCGCTCGCCATCATTCAGATGGGCCGCCCGCCCGAAGACCTGCGGCAGGCGCAGGGCGAACAATCCGACTGGATGCTGGCCGCGCTGGACGCCCCGGACCTGCCGGTGCGGGTCGTAAAGCCCCACGACGATGAAGCCTTGCCCGCGTGGGACGACGTGTCCGGTGCGGTGCTGACGGGATCGTGGTCCATGGTGACGGACCGCGAACCCTGGAGCGAGCGCACGGCCGAATGGCTGCGCGGCGCGCATGACGCGCGGCTGCCGCTCTTGGGCATCTGCTACGGCCATCAACTGATGGCGCACGCGCTCGGCGGCGTCGTCGACTTTCATCCGCAGGGCCGCGAGATTGGCCAGCATGCCATCGACTTCTGCACGGACGTGGGCGACGATGCGCTGCTTGGCGCGCTGCCGCGGCGCTTTCTGGCCAATCTGACGCACGAGCAAAGCGTGCTGACGCCGCCGCCGGGCGCCGAAGTCCTGGCGCGTTCGCGGCATGATCCGCACCAGGTCCTGCGATATGGCCCGAAAGCGTGGTCGGTGCAATTTCATCCCGAGTTCTCGCCGGCGCTGATGTCGGCGTGCCTGTCGCGCCGCGCGCCAGTGTTCGAGGCAGAGGGGCTCGACGTGACCGCGATGGTGGCCGGCCTTGTTCCCACGCACGATGCGCGCCAACTGCTGCGCACCTTTGCGCGCAGCGTTACGTCCGCAAGCCGCTAAGCGCGCAACCCGCATCCTGTCTTCATAACACACGCGCATGACACGCCTTCTGGCGTGGCAAACACGCGCGCCGCTGTCGGCCTCGCGCCACAGAAAAGCGATTATTTCCATTTCTTTCCGCGAAATCGCTTGTGTCCCCAGAACTGACATATTGCGTCCCTAGAATCCGTTCCTGCCATGCGCCGTGTGCATCACTGTGCCGCCTGCAATGCGGGTCTGGCTACATGCGCATGTCTGTTCACATCAATGGGAATCTGTAATGAAAAAGACTCTGTTCGCCACCGCCATCTTCGCCGCGCTGTCCGGCATGGCGCAGGCGGAAACCTCGGTGACGCTGTACGGCTTGATCGATACGGGCGTGGGCTATCAGCGGATCAAGGGCGATGGCTTCCATGAATCCAAGGTCGGCATGAGCAACGGCGTTTCGAGCGGCTCGCGCTGGGGCCTGCGCGGTTCCGAAGACCTGGGCGACGGCCTCTCCGCCGTGTTCACGCTGGAAAGCGGCTTCAACTCGGCCAACGGCCAATCGGGCCAGAGCGGCCGCCTGTTCGGCCGTCAAGCTACCATCGGCCTGAAGAGCTCGTCGTGGGGCCTGCTGGAATTCGGCCGCCAGACCAACATCGCCTCCAAGTACCTGGGCTCGATCGATCCGTTCGGCGCCAGCTATGGCCAGGCCAACATCGGCAACGCGTTCAGCGCGGCCAACACCGTCCGCTACGACAACATGGTCCAGTACTCGACCCCGTCGTTCGGCGGCTTCCAGGCTGGCATCGGCTACTCGTTCAACATCGCCGACACGACCGCTGCCCAGACCGGCTTCCGCACCGCTGACAACACCCGCGCCATCACCGCCGGCGTGCGTTACGTGAACGGTCCGCTGAACGTCGCCCTGACGTACGACCAGCTGAACCCCGCCAACCAGCTCGGCAACGACGCCACGCCCAAGGCGTGGAGCATCGCCGGTTCGTACGACTTTGAAGTCGTGAAGCTGGCAGCCGCCTTCGGCCAGACGCGTGACGGCTGGTTCACCGGCCAAAGCATCAACGCCTTCGGCAGCACTGAAACCATCGCCGATGGCTTCCGCTCGAACGTTGGCGTCGAAGACTTCAAGGCCAATTCGTACATGGTCGGCGTGACCGTTCCGCTGGGCGCCAGCTCCATCCTGGCTTCGTGGCAACGTGCCGATCCGGACAGCGATCTGCTGACCGGTGGCGATTCGGCCATGAACGTGTACAGCATCGGCTACACGTACAACCTGTCCAAGCGTACGAACCTGTACGCGCTGGGCTCCTACGCCACGGACTTCGCGTTCATCGACGGCGTGAAGAGCACGGTGGGTATGGTCGGTGTCCGTCACCGCTTCTAAGCGGCAGACGTGATGAGCGGCGCGCGCCCGGCGCGCGCCGCTTGCGCCCTGCACCGCGGTTGCACTGAGCGGATTGGGCGTCTTACCCGGCCACAGACGCGAAAAAAGCGGCCACCTCCCTAGCTCCACTCCCAGTCCGCTCACCCGAACTCCGATCACGGCAATCTGAAAGCCCGCGCATGCTTCGCGCGGGCTTTGCCATTTGCGGATGCCGGATTGCGTAGCATTTTGGATCACCCTGACGGACCGTCATCGCGTTAGGGCAGAGGAGTGTCGTTGTAGTATTGAACGCTCAGCCTAATCATCGGATAGCTATGCACACGCACAACGCACGGCTCGCGGAAACGACATTGGCGTTGGCGCTGGCCATGGGCGTAGGCGCATCGGCGCAGGCCCAGAATGTTCAGTCGGCGGATGCGGCGGCAGCAGCGGCACCGGCGCCTGCTGCGGCGGCGCCTGCAGCGCCAGCGACCCCCGCAGCGCCAGCGCCAGCAGCGTCGGCGCCTGCGCCTGCGCCCGCAGCATCAGCGCCAGCAGCACCAGCGCCCGCAGCACCAGCGCCGGCGTCGCCAGCGCCTGCGACGCCGGCACCCGCGGCGCCAACTCCTGCATCGCCGGCACCGGCAGCACCGGCTCCAACAGCGCCGGCACCAACAGCGCCGGCAGCGGTGCCTCCGCCCTCCGGATCGCCGGCCGCGGGTTCGCCGGCCGCGGGTTCACCCGCCGCCGGATCGCCGGCCGCCCAACAGGACCCTAACGGTGCGGCGGTCGATGCCGCCTCCGCTCCCCCGCCGCAGCCGCAGACGCTGCAGGTGCTTGACGGCAAGCTCAAGGTCCTCATCCCCGCTGGCTTCACCGAAACCGAATTTCCGGCGGACCCGGCAACGCCCGAGGTCTCCGGCAAGATCTATCTGAACCGCGCCACCATGCAGGCCATCATCGTGATCGATGTGCCGGTCGAATTGGCCGTCGGCGACGACGACGCGTTCACGTTGGGCGCGATGGCGGCGGGCTTCCAGTCGCAGCAGAAGGAAGCGGTGCCAACGTTCAAGAAGACGGGCGACGGCGCGTTCAAGGTCGGCAACATCGGCGTTTTTCAGCTGGACGCGACCAGCAAGCTATCGGGCCGTCCGGCCGAGCTGACGGCGCTGTTTGCCGCTTCAGGCAAGAAGGTGGTGACGTTTTCCGCCTACACACTCACGCAAGAAAAAGCCCGGCATCCCGGGCTGGTCAATGCGTTGAAGCAGGGCATGTCGGTGGCGCCGTGACACCCTGTGTTTGCCCGATGACGGTGCACGGACGGCGGGCGCAAGTGCCTGCGCCGCCGTGCGTCCGCTCACCGATCCGACGTCAGTTCGGTTTCCAGAACACGTAATCGGCCTGGTATTTGACCTGCTCGCGTTGGCCCTTGTTGGCCGCCGAGCAGGGCGCCTGCGGCACGCCGCCGCCCGCGCGCACGAAGCGCTGGATGTAGGTCACGCCGGTCAACAAACCTACGCCCGACGACGGATTGGCCAGGACGAGCTGGTCGTACAGACGGTCAGGCCCGGCATTGGCGCGCACGGTTTCCATGCCGGTCAAGGTCGACCCGTCGGCCGCCCGCCAGGTTTCCGGCGGACTCTTGTAGGTGCCGGTCTGGCCGGACTGGCCCGCGCCCAGCGTGGCGGCTGCGCCCGCGATGACCCACGCGTAGCGCGCGCCGTCGGTTTGCGTCAACCGGCATTCGTACGTGATGGCGCCTTCTGCCGGCGCCTGCCAGATGATGCGGTTGTCGGCGGGCACCTGCATGATCTGCGGCGCCTTGTCCTGTGCGGCTGCGCCGGTCGCGATCACCGCGAGGCCTGCCGTCAGCAGCAGGCGGGTCAGCTTCAGGCGCGTTTGAGTCGGAATGCAGTTCATCCATGCTCCTTGTGGCGGGCCGGGCGCGCCCGCGATGGCATTGGTATGTCGTGATGGCTTGCCCGAGGACCGGCGCTGAGCGCCGGGTCGGGCCATTCTGCCACGATTCCCGGGCAGCGCATCGCTCAATTCACCTGCAGTATGTAGGCGGTTCGGCCGCGCAATAGTGTCAGCACCAGTGGCTGCGCGCCTGCGCCGGCCAGCAGGTTGCGCAGGTCGGCAAGCGTGCTGACCGGCCGCTGGTTCACGCCGATGACGATATCCCCGCGCTGCAGCCGCGCTGCCACAGGACCGCGATCGGGAAAAGTGGCGCTGACCGTGGCGCCGTCGTTGCCCTGCACGCGTTGCGCGCGTCCCACCTCGGAAAACTCCACGCCCATCATCCGGGCGTCCAGCGATCCGGCATGCAGCCGCTCGTTCTGTTCGGGCTCGATGCGAAGCAGGACCTCGGTCTTTGCACCGGCGCGGGATAAACCCAGACGCACTTGGCGGCCCACCGGCAACAGGCCTTCAGCGTTGCGCAGTTGGGCACTGGAGCCGATCGTCTTGCCGTCCATGGACAGGATCTGGTCGCGGGCCTGGACGCCCGCCTTTTGCGCGGGCGAGCCATCGGCGACCCGCGCCACGACGACCCCGGTCGATCCCGGCGCCAGTCCAAGCTGGCGGGAATTGCGCGGCGTGATGTCCAGCGTGTCCAAGCCTAGTCCGCCGCGCTGCACCTGCCCGTGCTGCAGCAGTTGCTGCATGACTTCGCCCGCCAGATTCGACGGGATGGCAAAGCCGATGCCCACGTTGCCGCCCGAGGGCGTATAGATCATGGTGTTGATGCCGACCAGGTCGCCGTTCAGGTTGACCAGCGCGCCGCCCGAGTTGCCGGGATTGATGGACGCGTCGGTCTGAATGAAGTTCTGGTAGCCCGCGGCGCGCAGGCTGGACCGGTCCAGCGCCGACACGATGCCGGACGACGCGGACTGTCCGAGGCCGTAGGGATCGCCGATCGCCACCACGAAATCGCCCACGCGCAGGTCGCTGGAGTCGGACAGCGTCAGCGCTTGCAGGTTCTGCGCGGCGATGCGCAACACGGCCAGGTCGGTATCCGGGTCGCTACCCACCACGGTGGCGTTGTACGTGCGCCCGTCCTGAAGCGACACGCGGATGGCGGACGCGCCGCGCACCACGTGATGGTTAGTCAGGATGTTGCCTTGGCTGGCGTCCACGATGACGCCCGAGCCCACGTTCTGCCGCAGGCTGCCGGGCGCTGCGGAGCGGCCACCGCTCGATGCCGCAGCGTCGCTGGAGGCTGAAATGTTGACGACAGCCGGCGTGACGCGTTCGAGCATCGGCGCCAGCGAGGGCAGAGGTTGGCCGCCGACGGCCACAGGCAGCGCGGCGCGGCCGGGCAGGGGCGCCGACGCCAATACAAGCAGGCTGACGGCGGCCAGCGTGGCGGGAAGGCATTGCAGGATCAGGAGCGCGCGCCGCGTGGCGTGCGCGCGTTTAAGGCGGGGCGGTGAATCCGGGTGGGGCATTTCGGTCCTTCATACAGCGACGCGGGAGTATCGGACGGCGCTGCTGCAGGGATGTGACGGCGCGCGAGGGCGGCTGGCTGCCAGCGCGCGGGCGCGCGCCGGCAGGTCACGGATTGTCGCCGAACTTCCACCAGGAAAAGCCCGGCGTGCCCCGCAATGCGTCAGAAGCCGACCGCTTGCCCGTCGCGGCGCGAGTCCGACGCCGCCACGTAGCCGCCTTGCGGCAGGCGGCAGATGAGCTGTGCCGAGCCGAACTCCAGGCTGTCCACCGGGGCCACCGCGACGTTGTGGCCGCGCGCGCGCAGCGAATCGACCACGTCGGCCGGCAGATGCGATTCCACGTTCACGACCGGGCCCTTCTCGACGCGGAAGCGCGGCGCGTCGCTCATGGCCTGCGGGTTCTGGCCAAAGGCCGCCAGGCGCGTGACCATCTGCAGATGGCCTTGCGCCTGCATCGAGCCACCCATCACGCCAAACGACATGACCGGCTGGCCGCCGCGCGTCACGAACGCGGGGATGATGGTGTGCATCGGCTTCTTGCGAGGCGCGACCTGGTTGACGTGGCCGGGCGTCAGCACGAAGTTCAGGCCGCGGTTGTGCAGGCTGATGCCGGTGCCCGGCACGACCACGCCCGAGCCGAAGCCGTGATAGTTGGACTGGATGAACGACACCATCGTGCCGCTGGCGTCCGCCGCGGTCAGGTAGACGGTGCCGCCGGTGGCAGGCGTGCCTGCGGTGGGTACGCTGGCGCGGTCCATCGAGATCAGGCGGGCGCGCTCGGCGAGATAGGCGCGGTCAAGCAGGGCGCGCGCGTCGGTGCGCATGTGGCGCGGATCGGCGACGTGATGGTGCAGGTCGGCAAACGCCAGCTTCATGGCTTCGATGCTGACGTGATAATAGTCGGCGCTGTCCCGGCCCATGCTTTCCAGGTCGAATTGTTCCAGCATGCCCAGCGCCATCAGCGCCGAAATGCCCTGGCCGCTGGGCGGGATCTCGTGCAGCTCGTAGTCGCGGAACGACTGCGAAATAGGCTTGACCCATTCGGCCTGATGTTCGGCCAGGTCTACGGCGCTGAGCGCGCCGCCCGTCTTGCTGGCGTAGTCCGCGATTTTGCGGGCCAGTTCGCCTCGGTAGAAGCTCTCGCCGCCGGTTTCGGCGATGTCGCGCAGGGTCTTGGCCTGGTCCGGAAAGCGCCACCATTCGCCCGCCTGCGGCGCGCGGCCCTGCGGCAGGAAGGCCTCGGCAAAGCCGGGCTCGGCCGCGAGCTTGGGCGCCTGGTTGGCCCATTGGCGCGCAATGGTGGGCGACACCGCAAAGCCTTCCTCGGCGTACGCGATGGCGGGTTCGAAGAGCTTGGCGAAAGGCAGCTTGCCGAAGCGGTCGGACAGCGCCTTCCAGCCGGCAATCTGGCCCGGCACGGTGACCGTGCCCCAGCCGGTGCCCGGCATGGCGTCGCGTCCCTTGAAGTAGTCGGGCGTCCACGCGGCCGGCGCACAGCCGCTGGAGTTCAGACCGTGGAGCTGGCCGTCATGCCAGACCAGGGCAAACATATCGCCGCCGATCCCGTTCATCACGGGTTCGACGACGGTCAGGGCGATCGCGGTGGCAATGGCGCTGTCAACGGCATTGCCACCGGCCAGCAGCATGCGTAGTCCCGCCTGCGCAGCCAGCGGCTGGCTGGTCGCGACCGCGTTGGCGGCCAGGACCGGCATTTTTCGGGAAGCGTACGGAAAAGACCAATCGAAGGGGGAGGACATGGATGCTGGAACTCGTTAGAAAAATTACTGCGGGGTGATACCGGCCTGGTCGATCAGCTGCTTGGTGCGCGGAATCTCGGCCTTGATGAAGGCGGCGAATTCCTCGCGGCTGCCGCCACGCGGCTCGGCGCCGGCTTCGGCGAGCTTACCGCGCAATGCGGGATCGGCGAGCACTTTGTTGACGGCCTGGTTCAGCTTGTCGAGGATCGGCGCAGGCGTGCCCTGCGGCGCGACAAGGCCGTACCACGGCGCGATGTCGTAGCCCGAGAAACCTTGCTCGGCGATCGTGGGGATGTCCGGCGCCAGCGCCGAGCGCTGCGAATTGGACATGCCCAGCGCCAGCAGCGAGCCGCTCTTGGCTTGGGGCAGGCCGGTCATGATGGTGTCGAAGTACATCGACACCTGACCGCTCAGCAGGGCGGGGATCGCTTCGCCGGCGCCCTTGTAGGGCACGTGCAGAATGTCGATGCCAGCGACGGACTTGAGCATCTCGCCCGCCATGTGCGAGGTCGTGCCCGTGCCGAACGAGGCGTACGTCAGCTTGCCGGGATTGGCGCGCGCGTAGGCCACCATTTCGGGCAGCGTCTTGAACGGCTGCGACGGATTGGCCAGCAGGATGTTGGGCGTGTAGGCCACCATCGACACCAGCTCGAAGGCATCGGGGTCGTAAGCCAGGCGCTTTTGCAGGAAGCGGTTGGTGACGACGGCCGCCGGGCCGCCCATCAGCAACGTGTAGCCGTCCGCCGCCGACCGCGCGACCGACGCGCTGCCGATCGCGGCGGCAGCGCCCGGGCGGGCCTCGATGACGAAAGGCTGGCCCAGTTCGGCGGACAGTGCCGCGCCAAGCTGGCGCGAGATCAGGTCCGTGGCCGAGCCGGCCTGGAAGGGCACGACGATGCGCACGGGATGCTGCGGCCAGTCCGTGGCTTGCGCGGCCGCTTGCGCCCCGAAGGCCATCGCGGCGGCGCCTGCCAGCGCCCGGATGAGACGAAATTTCATGGATTCCCCTTGATCGCGTTATGGAAAGCGTGTGGGCCGGGCGGATCTCTTGCCCGTTCCGGCCGCGCAGGCGCGGTCTGCCGCGTCCTGGCCTGAATTAAACGCAAGGAGCGAACCCCCGGCCATTAGTGTTTGCATCCATGGATCATTGGATCCAATTTGTGTTATTTTCGCCCTTATCTATCATGGCGGCTTTTCCAGCCCGGGGACGTCAGTGCTGCAATTCCAGAAGACAGCCATCAGCGCCGAAGACGAGGCGTACCTGCATCTACAACGCGAAATCCGCCTGGGTCGCTATGCACCCGGCCAGCGCCTCGTGCCTGACGTGGTGGCCGCCGAAATCGGCACCAGCCGCATGCCGGTGCGCGGCGCGCTGCGTCGCCTGGCCTCGGAAGGCCTGGTCGAAATCCGCGCCAACCGCGGCGCCGTGGTGCGCGGCCTGAATCAGCAGGAGATGCTCGAGGTCTTCGAAATGCGCTCGGTCCTCGAAGGCTTGGCCACACGCAATGCCGTGGCCAACATGGGACCCGAACACATCCGCCGCCTGACCAACATGCTTGAGCAGCTGGACCAGGGCGCAAACGAAGACCTCGACTGGACCGCCGCCCACCGCGAATTCCACGAATACCTGTGCAGCTTCTGTAAACAACCGCGCCTGCTGAACCAGATCTCGGAACTGCACTCGGTCGTCGAACCCTACATGCGCCTATGGGCCGCCCAACCCGGCCGCGTGCTGCGCGTCCGCGAATCGCACCAGGAACTCATCGACGCGCTACAAACCCGCGACGCGGCCCGGTGCGAAGCCGCCATGCGCCAGCACGTGCTGAACACCGTGCCCGCATTGCAGGCCTTTTTGGAGCAGGCGGGCTGATCCACGAGCCGCCGCGATAACCCGCCGCCGTGCCCTGGGCGTCAGACACCCACCAAAGGCCACCGGCGCCAGGCGTCTGACACCGCCCAATAGCAATCAACCATCAAGCGCGTCACACCTTCTTCAACGCCGCCTATTACAACGGGGAAGACGTCCGACTGCGGTTCGTGCGCAACGTGCTGCGTTAGGGCAGAGCGGGGCGGAGCAGGCCTGGCCGCTCACCGGACAGCATTTGCGGATCTCCGTCGCATTCACATATAGCCGGGAGTAATATGACGCGTCCGGCGGAGTCAGTCCGCCGGCGCGAGCAAGCCGATTCACGCCTGGTCCTTCCCACCCCCTGTCGACAGCGGAGCGTCCCTCCGTGCCTGCCCTCGGTGTCTGCAAGTCCTGGCGCGCAAGCGGCCATAAAAAAGACATCGAGGAGAAGAGGATTGGACAAGCAAGAGTCGGGCGGCTGGTATTTCGGCTGGAACATCGTCGGCGCCGCCACGGTACTCACCCTGTTTACGGTCGGCTTGCGCATGGGCATCGGACCGTTCTTCCTGCCCATGGCCGAGGGGCTGGGTTTTTCGCGCAGCCTGCTCTCCAGCATCGTCGCCATCGGCATGCTGTGCTATGGCCTGGGCATGCCGCTCGCCGGCTATCTGGTCAGCGTGCGCGGCACGCGCTTCGTGCTGCTGACCGGCACGGCCATCGTTGTACTGGCCTCGATCTGGACCGTCTTCGCGCGCGGCCCACTCGAATTCCTGCTGGCCTTCGGCGTCGCGCTGTCCATCGGTCTGGCCTTCACCAGCCCGGTCGCGCTGACGCCCGTGATCAGCCGCTGGTTCACGCGCCAGCGCGGCATGGCGCTCTTCTTCCTGTCCACGGGGTCGATGGCCGGCATTGCGCTGATGACCCCGACGCTCACCTACGCCATCTCGGCCGTGGGTTGGCAGGAAACGCTGCTGGGCTTTGCGGTGCTGTTTGCGCTGCTGACCGTGCCGGTTGCGCTCTTTGTGATGCGCGACGAGGCGCCCGAGCACACCGACCTGCTGCCCCACCAGATCATCGAAGAGACCGGCGCGGCCAGGCCGGCAGCCAAGGCGGCCGCGCCAAGGCTGGGTGATGCCCTGCGAACGTTGCCGTTCTGGCAGGTTGCGTTGGGCCTGTTCGCCTGTGGTTTCAGCATGAACCTGCTGGGCACGCACGGCATGCCCATGCTGATGGACCACGGCTTTGACGCCACCACCAGCTCGCTGGGCATCGGCCTGATCGGCCTGGTCGCCATCTTCAGCACCCTGGTGCTCGGCCGCATGTCCGATCAGGTCGAACGCCGCAACATCCTTGCCGCGATTTATCTGGTGCGGGGCCTGGGTTTCTTCGCGCTGGTCATGGTGGGCGCGCATTGGGAACTGTACTTGGCCGCCACCATCGGCGGCATCGTCTGGGCCGGCAGCATCGCGCTGTCCTCGGCCATCCTGGCCGACGTGTATGGCATACGCCTGGTCGGCATGCTCTACGGCCTGACGTACTTGGGCCACCAGATCGGCGGCATGATCAGCTCATGGCTGGGCGGCTGGGCGTTCGAGACATTTGGCACGCACTGGGTGGCGTTCGGGGCGGCCGGCACGCTGCTGTTCCTGGCCGCGTTCATCTCGATGCGCCTGCCGCCGCGCGGGGTCATGCGCGCGCCAAGCGCGGTGCCTGCCGCCGGACGCTGAATCGCCCGCGTGGCGGCGGTATGCCGGGGGTGCGCCGCACCCCCGGCCCGCAGGCGTTAACGGTCTTTCAGCAACGACACCAGCTCGGGCACATAACGCTCGCCGCCGCCTTGCGCGACCGCCTGATCGAACGTTTGCTGCACGGCGGCGCCGATCTCGCGGACCGCGCCGGATTCGGCAGCCATGGTGTTGTAGTACGAAAGATCCTTCTGCGCGTTCGACATGAAAAAGCGCAGCGACGAGGGGTCCTGTTCCAGCAGATACGGCTTGATGCGCTCCAGCGCCACGCCACCGCCGCCGCCCTTGGCCAGCACTTCGGCAAAGACAGCCGGGTCGATATCCGAGCGCAGCGCGCACGCCGCGGCTTCGGACAGCAGCGCCACCACGCCCAGCGACACATAATTGTGCAGCAGCTTCATGCGGTGGCCTGCGCCCACCGGGCCGGCATGCGTGATGTTCTCGGCAAAGCAGGCGAGCAGCGGCTTGCATTCCTCGAACAGCGCCGCGTCACCGCCCACCAGCAGATTCAGTCGGCCCTCGGCGGCCTCCTTCGGGGTGCGCGTCATGGGCGCGTCCAGAAAGCGTCCGCCGCTTTCGGTGACGGCCTGCGCAACCTTCACGGTCGACGACGGGATGGCCGTCGAGCAGTCGATGATGACGGTGCCGGGACGCAGTCCTTCGAGCACGCCGGCCGGCGACAGCAGCACGGCTTCGACTTGCGGACTGCCCGTGACACACAGGATGATCACATCCGACTGTGCAGCGAGCTCGGCGCCGCTGGCCACGCTGACCGCGCCGGCCGCCTTGAGCGCGTCCAGCGGCTGGTTACCCGGGTGTTCCAGCACGGTCAGCGCGTGACCATGCTTGACCAGATTGCTTGCAATGCCGTGGCCCATGAGGCCGATACCAACCATGCCGACTTTCGCCATCTTCAAATGCTCCTGCCATGTAGGGTGATCGTTGTGCCGTAAATCTTACCCTCAGAAGGTGCGGGCGGGGCCGGGAGGGCGCGGCGACTGTCCGCCTCCATGGGGGGCGCGTGTTGAGAATTCCGCATGCGTCCGCGCGCCGATCACCGCGCTATGCCTGCGCCCGCGCGTCTGGAATACTTTCGGGGATCGTCCTTCGGGACTCTTGCATCGCCAGCCATGACAGACTCTCTTCCCGCCGGTTTCACGCCCTGGTATCCCAGCAGCCAGTTCATGCGCCACCTGAACGACCTCGGCCCGTTCTACCGCCGCAAGGCCGACAACGTGCTGGCGCTGCGTGTCACCACGGCGCACGGCAACATGCACGGCATGGCGCACGGGGGATTTCTGGCCACGTTCGCCGACAGCGCGCTCGGCCTCGTCATTTCCGAAGATGCCCACGTGTCTGTGGTCACGGCGCAGATGTCCGTTGAATTCCTCAATGCCGTCAATCCAGGCGACTGGCTCGAGGCCCACGTGCAGATCGACAAGCAGGGCAAGCGTCTCATCTACGCGACCTGCCGCCTGCAGGTGGAAGGCCGCGTCATGCTCAAGGCCAGCGCCGTGTTCGCGGTGCGGCATGCAGCGGTGCCTGCTTCGGACGGCTAACCGGCGAAGCCGGCATAGCCGGCAGCACAGGTTTGCGGGTTGGGAATACGCCGATCACCCGGCATTCCGTACCGTGCACCGCGCTACAGATAAGGAGTGGCCAGCCAGATCACCTTGTTGCGAAGGCGCTTCGTAAAGGGCGCCTGCAGCAGATCCTCCAGCGTCACGCGGTGCGCATTGGCGATCAACGCATCAACGCGCGCGCCGATCCAGCGCGCCACCTCGGGATCGTAGATCTCGGTGTCCAGCTCGAAATTCAATCGCAGGCTGCGCGGGTCCAGGTTTGATGACCCGGCGTAAGTCCAGGAGCCGTCCACCGTCATCAACTTGGAGTGATCGAACGCGCCGCTCGATCGCCACACGCGGCAGCCCGTGCGCACCACCTGGTCCAGCTGCGCCGTCATCGCATAGTCCACCAGGCGCAGATTGTTCTTGCCCGGGATCACGATGTCCACCACGATCCCCCGGCGCGCCGCCGTGGCTAGCGCCCCGATCAGCGTCTGATCCGGCAGAAAGTAGGGCGACTGAATCCGCACGTGACGCCGCGCCACGGCCAACGCACCCAGCAGCATGTTGTGCGTGCTGCCCAGCGCGCGGTCCGGACCGGACGGCACGCAGCGGATCGGCACGCGGCCCGAAGGCGGCAGGTAATCAGGATCGAACCACGGTTTGGCGGACAGCGATTCGTGCGTCGTGAAGTTCCAGTCATGCGCAAACACCGACATGAGCTGCGTCACGATCGGTCCTTCCACGCGGAAATGCGTATCGTGGTTGGTGGCATCCCCTGCCAGCGCGCTAACAAAGGCCGCGCGCACGTTCATGCCGCCCGTGAAGCCCACGCGTCCGTCAACCACCAGCACCTTGCGGTGGCTGCGCAGATTCGCGTAGGGCATGCGCAGCACACCCATCGGATTGGTCATGAACCGCGCCACGGGAACGCCCGCCTGCGCCAGCATGCGCACGATCGGCGGCCGGGAATACTTCGACCCCACCGCATCGATCAGCACCCGCACCTGCACGCCGCGCGCCTGCGCTTCGATCAGCGCCTCGGCCACCTCGCGCCCGATCGGATCGTTATCGAAGATGTAGCTCTGCATTGCCACCGAGTGCCGCGCCTCGCGGATGGCCTGCAACATAGCGGGATACGTCTCGTCGCCACCCGACAGCGGCCGCACTTCGTTGCCGCCCAGAAGCTCGAACCGGCTCACGCGGTCACCCAGCACTTTCAAAGACGCGAACTGCTCGCCCGAGATCGGCACCACATCCACCGGCGCCGTCGCGACCTGTCCGGCATCCTCCAGCATCGCGTCGTCCCGCTGCTGCGACACCCGCGTCTTGCGGATACGGTTGATCCCCGCCACAAAATAGAAGAGCGCCCCAAGGATCGGCGAGAACATCGCCACCCCCACCCAGCCAATGGCCGCCCGCACATCCTGCTTGGTCATCGCGGCATGCACCGCCGCGCCCGTACCCGCCACGATGCTGATGGCAAAGGCAACATGAGGCCAGTATTCGATCAAAAATGCGTGTATGCGATCCATGGCGATGGCTTGAGACACGGCCTCCAGTGTTTAACCAAGCGCAAGAATAGCAAGGCTGCCGCCCGTGGCAAGACTACTTTTCGTAGGCGATTTCACATCCTTCAAAAAATCGTGCTAGAATTCGGCCTCTTCGTTGTTGAGCATCTTTCGAACCAGATTTCAAGGACGCACGGCGATGAAGGTAGTGAAGTCAAGCACTGAGGGAAACTGAAGTGCAAAGCAGTACCAGAGGTGGCTGTAGCTCAGTTGGTAGAGTCCCGGATTGTGATTCCGGTTGTCGTGGGTTCGAGCCCCATCAGCCACCCCAAGAATTCTTGTGAAATCAGGCACTTACGCGAAGGCGAAGTGCCTTTTTTCTTTTCACAATGCGATTCTTTGAACGGGTTTTTGTCCATCAAATCCCACCGGACGCCGAAATGGCAGATGGTCGCCATTTGAGAGATCTCTTTGTTCGCACGGGCTGGCGCGCCGCCCTCGGCGCGCGCTTGCAGAAACTGATATCTGACCCCGCAAGCAACTCTGTCAAGTAGACATTGGCCGATAGCCGATCGGAGCAAGGGTTAATCGAGGCATGCATTGCACCGGCGGTAGGCCACCCAGCGATTCGTGTGGGCGGTACTCGTTGTAATCGACCAGCCATCGGTCGGTAATTGCTTGAACCTGCTGACGGTTGGCGAACAGATGTGCATCAAGAGCTTCAGTGCGATAAGTGCGATTGAACCGCTCGATAAAGGCGTTTTGATTCGGCTTTCCCGGTTGGCTTCGTCGATCACGTTCAGCGTTCTGAATCGTCGGCCGCAATAGCGCGCGTCTTGCATGAAGTCCAGCGCCCAACAGCAGTTGGGCTCCGTGGCCAAGTCCAGCCTCGCTCTCACGGCGAGAGGCGGCGAGGCGAGTCTTCGCGAGAATCCTAAGCTGATAGCTGGGGATTGATCCTGCCTCGGGACCATACCCTTGGTGACGACATGCCAACCACTTGGCTGTCACGCGGTCCCGGTCGCGACGTATCTCTCCAAAATTAGAAATCCTCTGATGGGAACGCGGCCCGCCTCGTTCCTATACTTCGTCACTCGTGTGCAGGCCGATGCAGATTTCCGGATGCGCTTCACCGCTATCGCCGTGCCAGGCCGATACAGCGTAAGTATCCCGGTGCCTACACCTTTGATCGCGCAAGTCCATTGCGGCCTGCATGCCACGCGATCAAGCGAGGTGGCCGCAAGGTAATCGTCAGTGCGGTCTGCAACGGCTTGCCGCTATGTCGGACGCTTTGCATTCTTGCCATTACTGATGATGCCGTATTTCGAACAGTCGCTGAGGTGGGGGCAGTATCGCCCGCGTTTTTTCCAAGATGCCCGCCTCGCGCCGCGGGTCAAAGCAGCATCCCCGGCCGATTCCAATCCCACCCCCACTGCCAACCCTGCTGGCGCCAAGGCATATATCGTTGACGAGGACGAATCGTCGGCATGGGCGGTCCGGCGGATTCTTGGGGATTTTTCCATTGAGGTCGTGCAGAGCCGAACGGTCCGCGATTTCTTGTCCATTTATTCGGCGGGCGAGTGCGACTGCCTGATCATGGATTTCGAAAAGCAGGCGGCCGACACAGCCTTGCAGCGCGACATGGTGCAGGCGAACGCTGCCTTGCCAACTATCTTCATCAAGTCCGAGCCTGAGTTCGGGGATGCGGTTGAAGCGATGCGGCGCGGCGCGGTCGACTTCTTTGCAAAGCCTTTGAATTCAAGCCGGCTCTGCCAATCCATTCACTTTGCGCTGCGCTTGAGTCGTGGCGCTTACCTGAATCGGGTCCGGGCGAACGAGGAAGAAGCGCGGAAAGCGATGCTCACGCCGCGCGAACTGGTGATCGTTCAGGGCGTGATCGCCGGAAACTCCAGCAAGGAGATCGCAGAGCATCTCCATATATCGGTCCGAACCGTCGACAACCACAAGGCGCGGGTTTATTCGAAGCTGAACATCAACACCTCGCTCGCGTTGGCACGCCTTTTCATTGGTCTGATAAAGCCCGGCAACGACTGGCGTTTCGTTGAGGAAGACCCGGATTACGTGCCTGCAAAAGGGTAGTTTTACTCTGCATTCCGGTCTGTCGATCTTGAAATAATGTGACGCCCAGTTTTCAGATTCATTGACGCTGAACGTGGCCTGCAGCCTTGCACGACATCCGTGATGTCAATGCAAAGCGCCAAAACGGAGCATCAAGGTCTGCCTGAAGGACACGAGGTGATTGGGGTCTCGAAGAGTGGGCGCCGCTGCGCCCGGCTTGTCGAGAAATGTTTAACGCGCACAGCGCATCGTTGATTAAGTCACAAGGACCGTTATGAACAAGAAAATGATCTCCCGATTCGCGTGCTTGGGAGTCGCTGTTGGACTGATCGCAGTCAAGCCAGGCCAAGTCATCGCCGCCGAAGACTTCAAACCGCCCGTGGGAAAGATCACGCAACGTGCAGCGCCCGCCAAAGGGGCACCGGCAGCTTCCACGAGCGCCCCGGCAGCGTCCGGCGCGACCACAGGGGGTCAGGACATCGCCCGTGCTCGTGCGGCGGCCGCGGCGCCGGACAAGGGCCTTTCCATCACCTCGGGTGCAACACTCAATTCCCAACTGATCCGGGTGCGCACGTCGGGCGGCACAGGATCGTTGAATTTCCGGTTGCTCGACACCAGCGGCAAACCTGCGGAGCTGCCCGCCGGCCTGGTGTTTGGATCCGATGGGTCGCTGTCCGGCGCGGCGCCCTCGGTCGCCAGCCCCAAGACGTTGACGTATCTCATCCAGGTCGAAGACAGCGGTGGCGGCAAGGCCAGCCGTACGGTGCAATTGACCATCAATCCGCCCTTGAACGTCGAGGGCGGTTCCATTCAAGCCACGGCGGGTGGACGAATCAAGAGCCCGGTAAAGTTCATCAACGTCAGCGGCGGTACGGGCAACTACGCCGTTTCCTATTCGAACCCCGACGGCAGTGCCATGCGCATGCCTTCTGGTCTGGTGCTTGACGGTAGCGGCCGTGTCAGCGGCGCCGTGCCCAAGTCCTCGGAAAAAATGGTGGGGCTCACGGCCACCATCAGCGACGAGGGCGGTGCCCGAGTCTCCATTCCCGTGGATTTCAACCTGGCGCCGGCGCTGGAAATCTCGACCCATCCGATTGAATTGACCGCGGGCGCCACGATGCCGGCGGCGCTGCCTGTGGTGAACGCCAATGGCGGGAGCGGCGCCGTGCGCTACGCGCTGTTCGACAAGGACGGCACGACGCCCGCCCGGCTTCCGGAAGGCCTGAAGTTTGACGAGGCCACCGGAACGCTGCGCGGTTTGGTGCCACCAACGCCGCAGGAAGGCCGGTACGTGGTGCTGGCCCAAGACGCCGGCGGCGGCGAAGCCAGCGCCCGATTCGAATGGAAGATAAATCCCCAGCTTCAGATTTCGTTCGAATAACCTGAGCTGATTTACAAGACGCCCGCCTTCTGCATGCTGTATGCAGAAGGCGGGCGTTTCAGTTTTGTGCGGGTTGCCAACGCCTCCCATCGTGAGACGGGAGGCGCCCCGCGACATTGGTTTGCCGTTGACGTCCGGTCATGAGGCCCTTCCAGGGGGGGCGACCGCGATATCGTCCCTCAGACGGGCGATTCAGTACGTAACATATCTTTCCGGCTGGATGCCATTCGCGGTTGGCGTTGGCGATATGCTTGTTCTCTGACTCGTACTACGGGAAAGCCATGAGCGCAATGACTGAAGAACAGACTGCGGCTTTCAAGCCTGACGCAAGGATTTCGACCGGAAACACCGGCATTGATGACATCCTTGGCGGCGGCTTGGACCCCAACAAAATGTATCTCTGCGAAGGCAGGCCGGGCACAGGCAAGACGACCATGGGAATGCAATTCCTGTTGGAAGGCGTGCGCCAAGGCGAGCGCGCGCTTTATGTCGCGCTGTCCGAGAGCCCAGCGGAACTGAGACTGGTCGCGCACCGCCACGGATGGTCCTTGGACGGTGTCGAGATCCTTGAGCTGGTTTCCGAAGAGGTTCTGGACCCCGATCGGGAACTCACCGTGCTGCATCCCGCCGAGATGGAGCTTACCGAGACCACGCGCCTGATTCTGGACAAGGTCGAATCGCTTGATCCGGCGCGGGTCGTCATTGACAGCCTGTCGGAACTGCGTCTGCTGGCGCAGGGTTCGCTGCGCTATCGCCGCCAGATCCTGGCGATGAAGCACTTTTTCGCGAATCGCTCGTGCACAGTAATCTTGCTGGACGACCAGGCGGCCAAAGAGGACGACCTGCAATTGCACTCCATCTCGCACGGCGTCATCGCACTCGAGCAGATTGCGGTCGACTACGGCGCCCAGCGGCGGCGGCTGCGCATATTGAAAATGCGCGGCATGGATTTTCGCGGCGGCTACCACGACTTCACAATCAAGCGGGGTGGGCTGGAGGTCTATCCGCGGCTCGTCGCGGCGGAGCATCACAAAGAGTTTGCCCCGATTCCCACGCCCAGCGGCAATGCCGAACTGGATAGCTTGTTGGGCGGAGGGCTGGATCGCGGCACGAATGTTCTGCTGATTGGCGCCGCGGGGGTGGGAAAGTCTTCGCTTGCGGCGACCTATGCGCTGGCGGCGACGCAGCGCGGCGAGCATGCGGCCATCTTCGCGTTCGACGAGTCGCGCGCTACGTTTTTTGCGCGCGCCCGCGCGTTGGGATTGCCGATGGAATCCGCGCGGGAAGCGGGTCTTCTGACCTTCAAGCAAATCGATCCCGCGGAAATGGCGCCAGGCGAATTCACGGCGCTGGTTCGCCGCGCGGTCGAGGAGGACGGGGCGCGGGTGGTGGTGTTTGACAGCCTGAACGGCTATTTGAACGCAATGCCTGACGGCCGCTTCTTGATTCTGCAGATGCACGAACTGTTGAGCTACCTTGGGCAGCAGGGCGTGACAACGGTGATGATCCTGGCGCAGCACGGTATGGTGGGACCGATGGAAACGCCCATGGACATCAGCTATCTCAGTGACACGGTGATCATGCTGCGATACTTCGAGTTTGAGGGACGCGTCCGACGCGCCATTTCCGTCGTCAAGAAGCGCAGTGGCGCACACGAGCATGCCATCCGCGAATTCAGCATGTCGGGAGAAGGGTTGGTCGTCGGCCCGCCATTGACCTCCTTTCAGGGAATATTCTCCGGACAGCCGCAATACACGGGCGACGACCTGCGCCTTCTGCTGAATAATCCCGATGCGCCGACCTGAGGATGCCGAAGCGCGTGTGCTGGTCTATGCGCCGATCGGCCGCGACGGGGAGGCCGCCGCGCGGTTGCTGCAGCGCGCGGGCTTCGACACGCTCGTTTGCCGGGATATCGAGGACCTGCTGACGCAGGCCGAGACCGGCGTCCTGACCGTCTGCCTGACCGAGGAAGGCCTGTTCGGCAAAAGCCTGGAGCGGGTAGCCGAGTGGTTGAAGGCCCAGCCGGCGTGGTCCGGGCTGCCGTTTGTCGTGTTGACGGGCAAGACGCAGACCGGCCCGGTTGTGCGGTGGCGGGAGCGAATGATCGAACTGCTGGGCAACGTTTCGCTGCTGGAGCGGCCAGTTCATAGCCTTGCATTGACCACCATGGTTCAAACGGCGGCGCGGGCCCGGACGCGGCAATATGAAATCCGCTCGCTGCTTCAGGCTGAGAAGCAGGCTGCCCAGGTGCTTGAGTCGGTCGTCGCAAGCCGAACGCGCGAACTGGAAGTGGCCAATGCCGAACTTCAGCAGCAGATGCGCGAACGCAGCAAGATCGAAGAATCGCTTCGTCAGGCGCAAAAGCTAGAAGCGCTGGGTCAGCTGACGGGCGGGGTGGCTCACGATTTCAATAACCTGCTGATGGTCATTTCAGGCGGGCTGCAAATGTTGCAGCGACCAATCGACGACGCGCGGCGCACCCGCTTGTATTCCTCGATGAGACAGGCGGTGGATCGGGGCGCGTCGTTGTCGCGTCAACTGCTGACGTTTGCACGTCGCCAGGCCTTGCGTCCGCAGGTTCTGGACCTGAACGTGGTCGTTCGAAACATGCTCGAGATGCTGGAGCGCAGCCTGCGCGGCGACATCGTCATTGCGCTGGCGCTGGCTGACGATCTCTGGCCGGTCGAAGTGGACCCCGGCGAGCTGGAACTCGTCATCTTGAATCTGGCGGTCAATGCGCGCGACGCCATGCCGGACGGCGGCGTGATCGAAATCCGGACGGAGAACGTGGCGGCATCCGGAAAGGGTGAATTGACCGTCGACCACATCGCATTGCGGGTGTCAGACACCGGAACGGGCATGAGCGCGGCGGTAGCTGAACGCGTGTTTGAGCCGTTTTTCACCACCAAGGACGTCGGCAAGGGGTCGGGGCTGGGGCTGGCGCAGGCGTACGGCTTTGCCAAACAGTCGGGTGGCGCCATCGAGCTCTCCACGGAGATGGACGTTGGAACCATCGTCTCGGTCTGCCTGCCGCGGTCAAAAAGGCGGCTGGCTGCGCAGGGCAAGTCGGCTGAGGCCGGCACGGTCCAGGAGCGGCCTGCGGCGTTGAACGTGCTGCTGGTCGAAGACGACGCTGCCGTTGCGACCTTGACCGCCAGCATGCTGGAAGAACTGGGTTATGTGGTGACGCCCGCCGCCAGTGCAGCCGAAGCGTTGGAAGTGTTAAGCAACAACGCCGTCATCGATGTGATGCTGACGGATGCCATGATGCCCGGCGGCAAGAGCGGTATTCAATTGGCTCGGGAAGTCCGCGCCCAACGGCCGGATCTTCCGGTCGCATTGATGACCGGCTTTCTGGGCGAGGAAGTGAAAAGGGCGGGGCAAGAGGGTATTCCGCTGTTGTCAAAGCCTTACCGGCTGGAGCAGCTGGCGGGGCTGTTGCTCCGATTGACCGGGCGACGCGCGGCCGGGCGGGCATAAGAGACCGCGCAGAATGCCGCCGGAATGCAATTTGCTGACAGGGACGGCCAAGCCCAAGGAGACGCCATGATTTCGGAACGATTACGCAGATTGCGCCGCATCGCGGCCTTTGCCGCCGAACGCTCGGGGGACTATGTCGAGTTGGTGGGTATTGAATTGTCCCTATACCGGGCCGCGCTGGTCGCCACGGTCATCAGCAGTGTGGCCCTGGTTTTCTGCGGCCTGGGCACGTTGGGGTTCGTGTCCGTCGCCGCCATCGTGAGCTTCTGGGATACCGAGCATCGCAAGCTGGCGGCGTGGCTTGTTGCCGGCGCGTGGTTGCTCATCACGCTCATTTCGCTCGCCATTTCAACACGTAGCGCGCCGAAGGGATCACCCTTTGCGGAACTGAGCCATCAGGTGCGCCTCGATACCGCTGCTGCACGGAGCCATTATGACAACCACGCTGGCTGACAAGGTGGCCCTTCTGGCCAAGATGGAGCGCGACCGCCAGGCGCTCGCCGTTCCCATGCGGCGCAGCGCGCCCCGCAGCACGGTGGGCGCGGCGTGGGCCCGGACGGCGGCGCTTGCCGCGGGGGCGACGCTGGGATGGCCGCGATTTTTGCGCCAGCCCTTGCGCGCCATGGCTGCGGTGGCGATGCGCGACCGCGTCTCCGAATTGATGGGCCGCATGCAGGTGCGGCGCGTCAGCAATCCGATGCCTGATCCCGACATGGCGCGTCTGGAGAAGATGGTCGAAGCGGTGCGCGCGGCGGCCGAGCGTTCGGCCGATGACGCGGAGATCGAGCGTCTGCGGGCGCAGCTTGACGATCAGGTGAGGCGGCTGCGGACGGCGCGGGCGTTGCTGGCGGCGCAGACCTCGCGTCCGATGCGGCCTTCGGATCCGTCTCGTCAGCCGGCTCCCGCGCGTCCGCCGGATCCCTCGTTGCCCTCGGGCAGCCTCGCGGCGCCCACGGGGCGGGACGTGTCGGCGATTCCGTAGTTGGAGACGGTCCGGGAGGCGGCGAGCCCGTCTTGACATCCTACCGACCAACTAGTAGATTGGCGGCCATTCGTATCGACGTGCGCCATCCCGCCAATCGGAGTCATTTTGGCCGTAGCCCTGGAACTTTCTGCCCGTGCCGTCGAGATCGTCGCGCACACGAAACTGCTGCTCGCCGAAGGCGGTTATCACGGGTTCAGCTACGCGGACGTGTCCGAGCGCGTGCGCATCGGCAAACCCAGCATTCACCATCACTTTCCGACGAAGGCCGAGCTCGTCCTGACGGTCGTCATGCGTCATCGCGAAGAGGCCCTTGCCGGCCTGGCGGCGCTGGATCAGCACGTGGCGGATCCGGTGGGGCGTCTGACTGCCTACACGGATTACTGGGCCAAGTGCATCCGCGAAGGCAGCGCCTCGATGTGCATCTGCGCGATGCTGGCGGCGGAGTCGCCGATGATTCCGCCGGAAGTGGCGGCCGAGGTGCGGGCTTATTTCAAGGACCTGACCGCGTGGATCGCGTCAGTGCTTGAAGACGGGGCGAAGGCGGGGCGGTTTCATTTGCGCGATAGCGCTCAGGTCGAGGCGCAGGCCTTCATGTCCACCGTGCATGGCGCAATGCTGACGGCGCGCGCGTTCAACCATCCGAAGGCGTTTGCAGCGATCACGCAGGCCGCTATCCGGCAGATCGCGGCGTCGGCCTGATCCTGGAAGGGCGCGTGCGAAGGCGCGCACCATTTTTTGCACGGGCCATCTGGCTGCACACCCACCGTCGCGGTGTGCGCGCCTGACGGCCCGGGCAACCTGTCAGCGTTGCCGGCGGCTGCGCGCCCGTTGACGATGCTGCTTCCGGGCGCGGGCCGTCAATGCGGACGCCAAGGCAAGAAGCTTGTCTTCGTCCAGACGCTCGGCGTCGACCAGTTGCTCGTCGGCGCCTTTGACCGCAATCAGCAGCTCGTCCAGCTTCAGGTGAAGCGCCTCGCTATCCTTGTTCTGGCTCTGCTGAATCAGGAAAACCATCAGGAACGTGATGATGGTCGTGCCAGTGTTGATGACCAACTGCCAGGTCTCGGAGAAGCCGAACACAGGCCCTGAAGTCGCCCACAGGGCGACCGCGATCAGCGCGATGCCGAAGGCGACGGGCGAGCCCGCCCACTTGGTCACGAGGGTTGCGAACCGGTCAAAAAAATGGGAGACCGGATTGCGTTTGCCGGTCTTCCCGGGTCGTGATCGCGACCTGGATCCGGACGGCCGCTTTACTGCGTTCCTGGTCGGCATGGCGCTCCATCCATACATGCACGGGCTCTGAACACAGCAAGCCGTGTGCCCACGCGCTGGCACCGCCGCTGGCGGAACGGCGCGTGCTAGGCTCTCGGTGTTCCAGCCCGTCAGGTTGCGATGAAATCCCTACTGCAATCCGAAATGTTCCTGCTGCTGGCCTGCTTGCTCGCGGTCGCGGGGTTCGTGGTCGACCCGCAACTGGAGGGGCTTGGGCAAGCTGCAAGCCTGGCGGAGACCGCCGTGTTGATCGCGGCGATTCTTGCCGCATCGCTGAGCGTTGCGCGCCACGCGGAACGCATCGCACAGAGGCTGGGTGACCCTTACGGCAGCATGATCCTGACGTTGTCGGCGGTGCTGGTCGAAGTGATTGTGCTGGTGATCGTGGCGTCCAAGGCGGGATCGCCGACGCTGGTTCGCGACAGCATCTATTCTGCGGTGATGCTGGATATCAACGGCATCTTGGGCGTGGCGGCCTTGATCGGCGGGTTCAAGCACGGCGAGCAGGCCTACAACGATGATTCGGCGCGCACGTATAGCGTGATGATCCTGACTGCCGTCACGGTGTCGATGATCATCCCCGAGTTCGTGCCGCAGCCCAGTTGGCGGGCCTACAGCGCCTTCACCGTCGTGTCGATGTTGCTGATGTACGGTGTGTTTGTGCGGATGCAGACCGGGCCTCACAGCTATTTCTTCAGCTATAGCTATCCCGAGAAAAAGACACGCACGCCCGTGCCGCCCGGCGGTGGTCCCGGCTGGCGCCATTCGGCTGCGGTAATGGCTGTCGGCATCATTGCGGTGGGCGCGCTGGCCGAATTGATGTCGCATGCGCTGAACCGCGGTCTGGAAGGCATGGACGTGCCGGTTGGGTTGATCGCGCTGGTGGTGGCGGGCATTTCGGCCGCGCCCGAGATGTTGACGGCGTTCCGGGCGGCGCTGGCCAACCGCATGCAGTCGGTGGTCAACATCGCGCTCGGCGCGTCGTTGTCGACGGTGATCCTGACCGTGCCCGCGATGGAAGCCTTGGCTCTCTTTACCGGCCAGCGGATCGACATGGCGATGACGCCGCTGCAGACGTTGATGATGCTGGTGACGTTGATCGTCGCGGCCATCAACCTGAACGACGGCCAGACCAACGCGATCGAAGGCCTGACGCACTTCGTGCTGTTTGGCGCTTTCCTGATGCTGCTTACGTTGGGGTTATAACTGCGAGCACACGATTCCCCCAGAGCGCGAGGCCCCAGGGGAGTGGGAACGATTATTTCTTCAGACCCGCCAGGGCGTCGCGGAGCATTTGCTTAGGGTTTTCGTTGCACTGCTTGACCAGCATCGGCGTGCGGGTGCTGATGCCCTCGACGTCGAGCACGGCCTCTTCGGGCTTGCCCTTGTTGTTAAGCGCTTCTGCATAGCTGACGACGACGGGGCGATAGGTCTCTTGAACGCCTAGGAAATCCTGGCATTGCCACAGCGCAAGAGGCTTCTTTGCATCAGCTGCCTGGCCGGTGACCGCGAAGGTCATTGAGCCAATAAGACCAATCATCAGTAGGTGCTTCTTCATATTCGAGCTCCTGGGGTTGGCTTGCAGACGAAACGGCTTAATGAGAAATAGACAAAAACGGCATATACAAAAAACGTGAGCGCAGGCTCACCGTCCTAAATTACTGAAAACGGATGAGCGTCGTCAACGCAACTGTGCACCGAAGGGTGGAGTGAGGCTTTTATACCGGTTACGCCGTATCGTCAGGCGGTCGTCATTGCAATGCGGTGTCCAGCACCATCATCAGCACAAAGCCCAGCATCAGGCCGCAGGTGGCGGGCACTTCGTGCCCTTTCCGGTGGGTCTCGGGAATGATTTCGTGGCTGATGACGAAGAGCATCGCGCCCGCAGCAAAGCCCAATCCCCAAGGCAGCAGCGACGCCGACCAGCCGACGATTGCCGCACCCAGCACCGCGCCCAGCGGTTCGACCAGGCCAGAGGCCATGCCGAAGCCCACCGCGAACGCGCGCCGGTAGCCGGCGGCCAGCAGCGCGATCGCCACCACCAAGCCTTCGGGCACGTCCTGAATCGAGATGCCCATGGCCAGGGAGCCGGCCTGCACGGGGTCTGCGCCGGCATAGCCGACGCCGATCGCCAGGCCTTCGGGAAAGTTGTGGAGCGTGATCGCAAAGACGAAAAGCCACGTGCGCCGCAGGTTGCGGGCTGGCTTGCCTTCCTTGCCCTTGATGAAGTGCTCGTGCGGCAGCACGCGGTCCAGAACCAGCAGCGCCGACGCCCCGAGCAGGATGGCGCCGGCGATGGAGAGTCCGGCGCCCCATGGTCCTCTGCCCAGCTCGCGGGCGGCATCCAGGCCCGGAATGATGAGGGAAAAGGCGCACGCGGCCAGCATGATGCCGGCGCCGAATCCCAACAATGTGTCCTGCACGCGCTCGGGCACGCGTTGCGAGAAGGCGACCGGCAACGCGCCCAGTGCGGTCGCGCCAGCGGCGAGCAAGCCGCCCAGTAGCGCCGCGCCCACCGCCGGATGCGATGTGTCCAGGTAGCGCCACAGCGCGAAGACGCCGAACGCGCTGAGTGCGAGCAGAGAGGTTCCGAGCAGGCCCTTCAGCATGGATGCGCGCGGATCCGGCAGGATTTGGCCGTCCTGCGCGGCGTGGCGGGGCACTTAAGGCGATCCCGGAAAGCGTGGCGGCGTCAGCGCCCAAGCTGGCCATGCGTCTGCCGTAAGCGCTGAGTCCTTGTGCGTGCGGTGGCATGGCCGTTCCATGATGCTCCTCGGGTGAAGGCCGGCACGCCGTTGTGGGGGCTGCCGGCAAATCGTGCTGCGGTCGTGCGGCGCTGAAATAGCGCGCTGATGCTACAGGGCTGTGACGCTCTCTAGCAATGCGCGTGCCCGGCCCGGGGGCGTGGCCGCGGTCAATGAAAAAGAGCGCCCTAGGGCGCTCCAGAAGACTTACGCGCGTGTGGCGCTGGGTCAGACAGCGATCAGGTCAGGCAGAACTGCGGGGCGCCGCTGGCGTCCACGCGCCGGATGCCCTTCAGGATCCATTTGGCGTGGCGCTCGGCTTCGTGCTGCGCGGCAAATAGTTTGCCGCTCGGGATGGGCCAGACCGCCTTCCCGCCGCGGTCGCCGTCACGTCGGGTCGTGACGTCGAGCCGGTACTTGCCGCTTGGCAACTCAATGACATCGCAGTGGACTTTGAATCCATCTACGCAAATACCATTTTCAGTATTCATCGTGCGCTCCAGAGAGTGGTGTTCAGGAATTTTCCTGCTCGGGATTTTCCGAAAAGTGCCTCTGGGGGGGTGCAACAAAGTGCAAGAATTCCCGACCAGTCCGAGCCGGCGATTTCGGCCATGAAAGTGCGCCGCCACGTGTCCGCCGGACGGTCAAATGAATTGGGCCCTGGACGATGTCCAGGGCCCTGGCGGGATATGCGTCGCAGGCAGTCGCTACCTGCGCGTGATCATGAATGGGGATGACGGCGCGCGGCCGACGACGCGAGATCTGACGCCGTCTTTCCACCCAGCTTTCCACATCTCGACGCGGCTGCGCCATTCATTGACTGATTCGCCGGTCTGCGCAGGCATGGCTGCGGTGCGAAGGTAGGGGCAATCCAAAAGGGTCAACCCTTGGCGCGCGGCGTCTGCTCCCAACTCCTGGATATCCACTTGCATGGCAACTCTCCCAAAAGATGCGAGCGGCTAGTGTGCCGATGGCACATCGCTCGCGCAACGAAGTGCGTGTAACGCGGCGTTTCCTTGTTACATCGTCGTAAGACTCTTGTTTTCCCCCGCGAAAAAAGCGCCCCGCGGTGCGGGGCGAAGATTCACGGTCCAAACAAAACGCAAACGTCACAGCGACGTGGCGAGGCCGTGCCGGCCACCAGACTCCCCAACCAGAGCCCGGTAACCCTGCCGCTGTGACACGCGAGCAGCCGCAACTATTGTTCCCGTCTCGCATGGCGGCAAGATGACTGCGGGCCGGGTCGCCGGTTGATGCGTGCGTACCGATGCGATTTCTACATGATCGGAAGATTTGACGTGCGCCGCGCGAACGGAACACGACTTGCTGGCCCTGATGGCCGGCGCGCCGTCCTGCGGCGCGTCTTCATCAACAAACGCGCCAGGAGAACTGAAATGAAATTCACCAAAGCGACCCACGCGAAAGCGCAAGGCGATGCAATTGTGTTCGAGATGGAGACGGCGGGCGTGACACGGCAGTTCGAAATATCGGGCGATGTGCTGCGGCAGCGGTTCGGCGCCGCCGATGACTCCGCGCCGGAATTGCTGCGGGCATTCGAGAGCGGCGCCGACGCGCTGCGCGAGCTGGCGCACCGCGCGCAGTGGGTGCCGGCAGACGGACCCATCCAGGTGGGCGAAGGCGATTTTGGCTGATGGCGAACGCAGCAATGCGGCCCACGGGCCGCGCCGCGCTGCTTCACCGGGCATGACGTTTGCTGGATGGCCCTCGTGCGCCGGACGGCATCAGGCCGGCAGCCGGCGACTTATTTACTACTGGAGGTCCGAATGAAAAACCGTCTTTTGAAGGCAGGGCTTGGCGCTGCAATTGTCCTTGGCATGAGTTCGGTTGTGCTCGCGCAAACCCCGGCTGCCCCGGGCGCGCAGGTTCCCGCTGCAACGAACAAGCTGGATAGCGAGGCTCGCGGCTTTCTGACCGACGCGGCGGAGTCCGGCCACCTTGAGATTGCCGGCAGCAAGATGGCGCTTGAAAAGTCGCAGAACGCCGAGGTCAAGCAATTTGCGCAGAAGATGATTGACGATCACACCAAGGTGGGCCAGCAGCTTGAGGCCTTGGCCAAGAGTAAGGGTTTTGAACCGCCCAAGGATCCTTCGTTGATGCAGACGGCCAAGCTCAAGGCATTGGGGCTGCGTGACGAAGGGTTCGACAAGGCGTATGCCGACGAGATCGGCGTGGACGCGCACGAGGATGCGGTCAAGCTCTTTGAGAAGGCCTCGAAGGAAGTGAAGGACCCCGAGGTCAAGCAGTTTGCGATCGAAACGCTGCCCAGCTTGCAGCAGCATCTGCAGGCCGCCAAAACGCTGCAGCAAAGCGTGTCTGCCAAGAAGTGATTCCGAACACAGGAGTGATCATGAGCCAGAAGACGTTGAAGGACCTGTTTATTCACGAGCTATCGGATATTTACAGCGCCGAAAAGCAATTGGCCCGCGCGTTGCCGAAGATGGCTCGCGCCGCCACTGATCCCACGCTGGCGGAGGCTTTCACCACGCACCTTGAGGAAACGCGCGGCCAGATTGAACGCATCGATAAGATCGTTGAAGGTGCGGACTTCCGGCTCAAGCGCATCAAGTGCGCCGCCATGGAAGGGCTGGTGGAAGAAGGCAAGGACGTCATCGAAGACGTCGAAGAAGGCCCGGTGCGCGATGCCGCGCTGATTGCTGCGGCGCAGAAGGTCGAGCATTACGAGATCGCCAGCTACGGCACACTCTGCACCTTCGCCAAGCAACTGGGCGAGACGGAGGCGTTGACGCTGCTCAAGGAAACGCTGGCCGAAGAAAAGGCCACCGACGAAAAGCTGAGCATGCTGGCGCTGAAGCAGACCAATGCTGAAGCGGCCAAGGTAGGCAAGGCGAAGTAATTGCAACCTGCATGAAGCCGGTGGCGATGAATGCGGCCCTGTTTCCTTTCGGCACAGGGCCGTGATCGGGTCACGAGCCGGGGGCGGGTATCCGGGAGCGCATCATGAAACCTGTTGACGATTCTTCCACTCGCGCCCGCCCGGCGCGGCGCGGCGCCAAGACTGGCCGGGGACCCTGGCTGATGCTAGCTGTCTGGATTGGCGCCGTGGCCGTGCTGTTCATCGTTGGACTGCTGATTCGCGGGATGTAGCCGCGGGGTTCGTGTCAGGCGCGCCGGCTATTGGCAGAGTCTCGATGCCACCATCGTGACGACCGTGCCGTCCGGCAGCTTGTAATGTCCATCGCCCTGCCACGTGACGAGTTGGCCGTCGGGCAGGCAGCAATAAGAGCTGGTCTTCTGGTCGCCCTGGGGCTGTGAGCAGTATCTGTCGATCCGGTAGGTGCTGCCATCGGCAGCGGCTGCCACCACCTCCATGACACGTTTGTATGCTGGGTTTGCCATGTGTGCCTCCTGTTCGCCGTTCGGGCTATTGGTGCATGCGGCCTCTGCGTGGTCAATACGCATCGCAGCATCAGCCAGGGCTTGAAGGGACGCATGGTGGCCGATGCGTCGCGGGAAGATCGGATCGCCGCACGCATCGCGGCTTAAAGGAGCGCAACCATGCACGAATTCGAGAGCCTTGACGGGCGGGTAATCCTTGTGACGGGCGGGGGCAGCGGACTGGGTGCGGCGCTGTGTGAGCAGCTTGCGGCCGAAGGTGCGCGTGTCGCGGTCAGCGACATCGACGAGCAGCGCGCAAATGCTGTCGCGGGCAAGTTGAAGGAAGGGGGCGCAGACGTCATGGCCTGCATCATGGACGTGGGCGTGGCGGCCGACGTTGCCGAGTGCATGGACGCGATCGTGCGGCATTTCGGCAAGTTGGACGCCATCGTTAACAGTGCCGGCATCGATGTGACGGCTTCCATCGACCAGCTTGACGCCGATGTGTGGGAGCGCGTGCTGCGCACGAATCTGACCGGACCTTTCCTGATGGCCAAGCTGGGTAAAAACCGGCTTAGTCCGGGTGGTCATATCGTGAACGTGGCGTCGACCGCCGCGCGGCGCGCGTGGCCCAATGCCAGTGCCTATCACGCCAGCAAGTGGGGGTTGATGGGGTTGTCGCATGCACTGCATGCCGAACTGCGCGGCATGGGCATCAAGGTCAGCGCGGTCATCGCGGGCGGTATGCGTACGCCGTTCTTGCTGGACCGGTTTCCGGATATCGACACGGGCACGCTGCAGGACCCCGCCAACGTGGCGCGTGCTGTGCGCTTCGTGCTGACGCAACCGCCGGAGACCGTGGTGCCCGAGGTTATGGTGTTGCCGATGAAGGAAACGTCTTGGCCCTGACTACAACCCAAGGAGATGCATCATGAGCACTAAACCCCATTCCCATCAGGACGATCCCGCCGACGCGGGCCGCAAGCCGGTGCCGCCTGGCGAACGCACGCTGTCGGACCGCCCGGCCGATCCGAACCGCACCGGCGCGGGGCGGCAGTTCCCGCCGGGCATGGATCCCGAGGACGTCTGGGATCCTGGTCGCGCCACACCGGATGCGCCGCCCGTGGACAACCGGTCCGGAGAAGGGCAGCCGCCAGATCGTAAAAAATGAAATTCGCCCGGCCGCCAGGGCGGGGGAAAGCACGCGAGGGCGACGACATGCCGCGCGACGCGTCCGCGAAGAAGAGGCGCCTGTTTTGACGCCCGGCGCGGCGTCGGCCTGGGGCGCGCGGGGCTACGATTGCGGTCCGGAGCCTTCGCTCCGGACTTCCCCGTTGTCATCTTCGTTGTCGCCTTCGGCGACTGCCTTCAGATTCCCTCGGGCGCATCTACACGCCCCGCGCACCCCAGGCCGACGCCACGCCGGGCTCCGGTGGCTTGAACTTGCCGGGCGTTGGGGCGAGTTGAGTTCTTAAGGTTCTTGCCGGCGTCCGTGTGGGCATGGAGCGTTTGGCGGGGCCCGCCCCACGGCGGCCGCGCGGGCGGCCTGGTGGAGCTTACGCTGTGTCTTGCGTCCGGCGATGACGCTTCGCGCTCGCGGATGCGGATGCTCCCAGGTGTCTGACACCCCTACGCGGTGTCCTTCAAACTGCGGGTCGTTATGCGGGGTGTCTGACACCGGCCATAAGAAAAACGCACCTCAACTGGCCGTGCCCGCCTTCAACCACGCCGAACACCCGGCCGGTGCCACCGACCCGCTGACGTACATCGCGCCCGAGGCAAATAAGCGCAACTTCTTCGCCGTCGGGATCGCGGTCATCACCCACACTGATCCCTGCGAATCCGCCCAGACGACCCGCGCATCGGTATCCGCCAGCGCCTGGAACATCGCCCCGGGCGACGCGCCGGGCCGCAGCGCGATGACGGTGGTGTCGGCGGAGGGCGGACAAGTTTCATTAGGGCTCCTGGAATAAGGCCCTCCGCAAGCATCGTGCCGATCTCGCGCGGGCCGCGCGGCTTGAAAGCATTGCGCGGATCACCGGCCATTGCGGGGCAAGGCGTAGGCTCGCCGTGGATATTTTTCGACCGCCGTCGCAGGATCTGCGTTGGCTCGTGCGCCCGCGCAAACGTTTTTGATGAATCGTCGCGCGGCATGGCAGTTGCTGCGCCACGCCTGATCGCGTGTTGCGGTCACGTCAAAGGAGATTCTGATGAAAGCACTTTGCTGGCACGGCAAACACGACATCCGCTACGACACCGTTCCCGATCCCGTCATCGAGCATCCGCGCGACGCGATCATCAAGGTGAGCGCGTGCGCGATCTGCGGATCCGATCTGCATCTGTTCGACGGATTCATGCCCGGCATGAAGTCCGGCGACGTCATGGGTCATGAGTTCATGGGCGAAGTCGTGGAAGTCGGCGCGCAGGCGCAGAACTTGAAGATCGGCGACCGCGTGGTGATCCCGTTCACCATCACCTGCGGGGAATGCGACCAGTGCAAACGCGGCAACTTCTCGGTCTGCGAACTCACCAACCGCAACGCGGCACAGGCGGCCAAGATGTTCGGCCACACGACGGCCGGGTTGTTCGGCTACACCCATCTGACAGGCGGCTACGCCGGCGGCCAGGCGGAATACGTGCGCGTGCCGTTTGCCGATTCGACGCACGTGCAGGTGCCCGATGAACTGTCGGATGAACAGGTGCTTTTTCTGGGGGACATCCTGCCCACCGGATGGCAGGCGGCCAAGCAGTGCGACATCGAATCGACCGACACGGTGGCGGTGTGGGGCGGCGGCCCCGTCGGCCAGATGGCGATCAAGAGCGCGATTCTGCTGGGCGCGCGCCAGGTGATCTGCATCGAGTCCGTGCCGGAGCGCCTGCAGATGGCCCGCGATTGCGGTGCGGTCACGATCAACTTTCAGGACGAGGACGTCGTGGAACGGTTGAAGGAGCTGACCAACGGCAAGGGTCCGGAGAAATGCATCGACGCGGTCGGCATGGAGTCGCATGCCAGCAGCTCGATGGAGCATCTGTACGATCGCGTGAAGCAGGCAGTGGGCGCCGAGACCGACCGACCGCACGTGCTGCGCGAAATGATGTACGTGTGCCAGCCCGCCGGGATCCTCTCGGTGCCGGGGGTGTATGGCGGCATGATCGACAAGATTCCGTTTGGCGCGTCGATGAACAAGGGTCTGACCTGGCGCATGGGCCAGACCCACGTGCGGCGCTGGACGGACGAGCTGCTGGACCTCATCGTGCAGGGCAGAATCGATCCGTCGTTCGTCATCACGCATCGCGCCAAGCTGCAGGCCGGGCCTGATTTGTACAAGACGTTCCGGGACAAGGAGGACCGCTGCATCAAGGTCGTGCTGACGCCTTGACGCTTTGACCACCCGAGGCCGGATGTCCCGCATCCGGCCTTGCGATTGTCAGGGTTCCGGCTGCACGGTGTCGCACAAGGCGTCAAGTTCCCGCGTGACTTCGTGCCAGGACCAGCGGATGAGATCCACGGCCACGCGCTCGCGGGCCGTGAATCCGCCGCCGCTCGCGGCTTCCTCCACGGCGGCATCAAGTTTGGCAAATGGCTCGCCGGTGCTGCACATGGGCGCTTCGGCGCCCTTGTCGCGAATCACCCGGGCCAGCCCGTCGATCTGCTGCCGCGCAGCCTGCGCGACGTCGTGCAGCGCGGGGCCCAGACGGAGGCAGACGTTGTCGGTCAGTTCCATGCCGCCGACGCGTTCCATCAAGGGCACGGTCAGCCACAGTTCCTCGATCCGTTCCTGCAGCCGATGGGCCTGCGTGTCCGCGCCCAGGATACGAATGGGCACCGATCGCGACTGGCTCGCCATGTCGCGAGCGCGCCAGTGGGTACGTTCGAGCGCGGGCTTGTCGCGCGGCCGAGGGCGGGCACGCCCTTCGTTGACCGCGGCGGCCCACTCGACCAGCAGCTCGCCGTAGAGCTGCAGCGAGGCGGCAAGGTTGTAGCGCATGCTGTATCGAGCCGAGAGGGGCAGCACCGCGAAGGCGGCAAGAATTCCGGCAATGGACCCCACGACGATGGCGAGCGTCTTGTTCACCGCGCCGGCCACGATGTCGGCGTCCGGCGTGACGGTGAGGATGGTCGCGGTGACCAGGCTGTAGTTCAGCGTGGGCCAGCGGATCGACAGGCAGGCGGCGGCGCCGACGCCGGCCACGATGGCCCACGGCGCGGGAATGTTGGCGGCGTGGGCCAGCGGCACGAGCGTGATGCCCAACGCCACCCCGATCAGCGCGCCCAGGATGCGGGCAGCGGCCTCGCCGACCGTGCCCTCGAGCGTGGCGCGCACCACAAAGAGGGCGGAGAAGGCGCCCCAGGCGACGTCGGGCATCTGCCACCACGTCATCCAGCCGTAGGCCAGCAGCACCGCCGCGACGGTTTGCAGCGGAAGGCGGACGTTGTCCTCGGCGATGGCGGCGCGGTAAGCGGCGGCGCGTTTCGCCAAATGGGTAAAGAGGGGGCTCATCGGCAACTGATTCATCTACAACTTGGCGGGAACGGCGCGCGCGTCGGCCGTATCTTCAGACAGCGGAAAGAACGGGCATAGGGCAGCGACCGCACGCGGAAGGCCGCGTGCGGTCGCTGAAGGCGCAAGGCAAATCCGGGTGGGCTGGCTCAGGAACCGGCTTTCTTGGGACGTCCGTACGGATCTTTGCCGGCCGGCGCTTGCGAGCCGCCGGCGGGGTACCCCGAATTGGAGTCCGGGTTCTGATTGACATCGCCCGACGGCGGACCGTCCACGGCCGGCTGGCCCGTGTAACCGGTGTCGGCGCGCTCGACGTGGGGGGAGGGCGGCGGATTGGGCGGGGGAGCGGGTTTCGAGTCAGTCATGGGAAGATTCCTTTCTCAAGCCAGGTTGTGATACTTGCGCCCGATCTCCATCGTGGCGCGGTAAAAGCCTTCCTTGCTGCCGCAGTCATAGCGCACGCCTTCGTATTCGAAACCGAAGACCTTGCGCGACTTGAGCAGGGCGGCGATGCCGTCAGTCAGCTGGATTTCGCCGCCCACGCCCGCCTGGGTGGCTTCGAGCAGCGCGAAGATCTCGGGCTCAAGGATGTAGCGCCCGACCACCGCCAGGTCGGTCGGCGCATCCTCGGGCTTGGGCTTTTCCACGATGCCGGTCAGGCTCATGACGCCATGCGCCTTGCGGCTGCCGGACACGATCCCGTACTGGTGCGTATTGGTCTTGGGAACCTGCTGGATCGCCAGGACGCTCCCCTCGAACTCCCGGGCCACCTTCATCATCTCGCCAATCACGGGGGCGTCTGCATCTATCATGTCGTCCGCCAGCAGCACGGCGAACGGTTCGTTGCCTACAATGGTCGCCGCGCAGAGCACCGCATGGCCCAGCCCCAGGGCGGCTGGCTGGCGGGTGTAGACGCACTTGACGCTGTCCGGGATGACGTTGCGGACGGTCTCGAGCAGTGCGTTCTTGTTCTTCGCCTCCAGGTCGTACTCCAGTTCGGGCACCCGGTCGAAGTGATCCTCGATCGCCCGTTTGTTGCGGCCGGTGACGAAGATCAGTTCGGTAATGCCTGCCGCGACCGCTTCTTCGACGGCATACTGGATCAGCGGCCGGTCGACGATGGGCAGCATTTCCTTGGGCATGGCCTTGGTGGCGGGAAGAAAGCGGGTGCCGAGGCCCGCGACGGGGAACACAGCTTTACGAATCGGTTGCATTGCTCAGGCCCTCTATGCCCGGACGGCGCCTCGAATGGACCGCCCACTGACATGCGTTACAGCAAATTCCGTGCCCGTCTGGCGATTGCTGTAATAGGATTGCGCGGACGGCACGGCGTTTGCTGAGCGCACTGAATATGAATAGATATGCAGGTGGGGAGATTGCATGACTTCGTTACCGGATTTTCCGTCCGAGGACCCTTATCGCCTTCTAGTAGGCGCTGTGAGGGACTACGCCATCTATCTCCTCGACGCCAAAGGTCGGGTAAGCAGCTGGAATCCTGGCGCTGAACGGTTCAAGGGCTACAGCGCGGACGAGATCATCGGTCAGCATTTCTCCGTTTTTTACACATCCGAAGACCGAAATGCCGGGGTGCCGCGGCGCGCGCTGGAAACGGCGCGGTTGGAGGGTCGCTTCGAGGCCGAAGGGTGGCGCGTCCGCAAGGACGGCAGCACCTTCTGGTGCAGCGTGGTCATCGACCCGGTCCACGACGACCGCGGCGTCCTCGTGGGCTACGCCAAGATCACGCGCGACATCACCGAACAGAAGGAGCGGCGCGAGCAGCTCCAGGAAGCGCGCGACTCCATGCACCACGCCCAGCGAATGGAGGCCATCGGCCGCCTGACCGGCGGGGTCGCGCACGACTTCAACAACTTCCTGACGGCGATCCGCTTTTCGGCGGAGTTCATCAAGCGCTATCCGGAGCTGCCCCCGTCGTTGATGCGCTATGTGGGCATCATCATCGACACCACCGAAAAGGCGGCCCAGCTGACCCGGCAGTTGCTTGCCTACGCCAAGCGGCAGCCGCTGCAGCCCCACGTGTTTGATGTGCGCGACAGCCTGGCGTCGATGCGCCAGCTCTTCGAGACCTCGGTCGGGTCGTCGGTCGCGATCAGCTATGAGTTCGGGCCGGGCGACTGCACGATCTTCGCGGATCCGGGGCAACTGGAATCGGCCTTGTTGAATCTGGTCATCAACTCGCGCGATGCCATGCCATCCGGTGGCCAGCTCAAGATATTGGCCCAGGTCGTGCCCGACGCGTCGGAACTGGTAGGCCACTCCAAACTCAACGGTCCGCACGTCGCCCTGTCGGTGCAGGATTCTGGCGCGGGGATCGCGCCCGGCGTGCTGGCGCACGTGTTCGAGCCTTTTTTCACGACCAAGGGACAGCACGAGAATTCCGGGTTGGGCCTGAGCCAGGTGCAGGGCTTCGTGCAGCAGTCCGGCGGCGATGTCACGGTGGACAGCACCGTGGGCATGGGAACCACGTTTACGCTCTACCTGCCGGCCGTGAAGTCGCCCGGCGTGGCGGTCGAGACGCCCGCGTCAGGCGTCATGGTCAACGTGCCGGTGCGCCGCGAGGTGCTGCTGGTGGAGGACAACCGCATGGTCGGCGAGGTGGTGTCGGCGTGGCTGGCGGAGCTTGGCCAGGACCTCACTTGGACGGTCGATGCCGAGAAAGCGCTGCACGAACTGGAACAGCGCGACGGGGGCTTCGACCTGGCGATCCTGGACCTCGTGCTGCCCGGCATGAACGGCATGGACCTCGCCCGGCGGATCCGCGAACGCTGGCCCGGCATCCGAATCGTGCTGGCAAGCGGTTACAGCGATGCGATGGCCGGGCCGCGAGCCTTGGGCTTTCCGGTGATGCAGAAGCCGTACTCCGTCGATGCGCTGATGCAGGTGCTGACCGAGGACGCGCACACGATGCCTTGAGCGAAGACCTAAACGCGGCGAAAACGGCTTCGGGCCGGAAACTCGGATTGCTGCACGAATATGCCAATGCAAAGGATTGCCCATGGAAACAGGAACGACCTTCTCGCGCGCGCGGGATGCCATCGCCCGGGAACTGGGCGTCACCACGGCGTTTGACGCCGCCGCAGCGCTGGAGAAGCGGATCGCGTTCCTTGCCGATTACCTGACGCGGTCAGGCCGCGCAGGCTATGTCCTGGGAATCAGCGGCGGGGTGGACTCCACGGTGGCGGCGCGGATCGCGCAGCTTGCCGTCGAGCGCGTCCGCAGCCAGGGGAAACCGGCCACGTTCATCGGAGTGCGCCTGCCCTATGGCGAGCAGCGCGACGAGGAGGACGCGGCGCAGGCGCTGGATTTCATTGCACCCGACCGCCGCATGCGTGTCGACATCAAGCCGGCCGTGGACGCGCAACGCGAGGCGCTGAGCGCTGCTGGCCTTGAGTACCCCAACGAGGCGGCCGAGGATTTCAACGTCGGCAACATCAAGGCACGGCAGCGCATGATCGCTCAGTATGCGATTGCGGGCGCGTTCGATTGCCTGGTGATTGGTACCGACCAGGCCGCCGAGGCGTTGATGGGTTTTTTCACCAAGCATGGCGATGGCGCGGCGGACGTGCTGCCCCTGCGCGGCCTGACCAAGCGGCGCGTGCGGGCGCTGGGAACGCTGCTGGGCGCGCCGGACCGGCTGGTGCTCAAGGTCCCGACTGCCGATCTGGAATCACTGCGGCCGCTGCGCCCGGACGAGGACGCGTACGGCGTGACATACGCGCAGATAGATGCGTATCTGGAAGGCGAGGAGGTCGCGGACGACGCGGTCGCGGTGATCGAGCGCCAGTACCGCGCCACGGGTCACAAACGGTCCTTGCCGCCAGGACCGATGGAATGATCTGGCCTCTCGGCCACCGTGCGGGATCTCCGTCTGCGAGACAGCTTTCATGGCGTCTGACGCAGCCCAGCGGCTGTATCATTGCCGATACCCCCAAGCAAGCGACTACAGGCTAAAAATGTCCGATTCCCCGTCCGCTCCCAATAACAAACCGGGAGTCGCCCGAAGTGACCTGAACTTTCCGGTGGTCGGGATGGGGGCCTCGGCCGGGGGGATCGACGCGCTCAAGACGTTCTTCTCGCACATGCCCGCCAAGCCGGGCATGGCCTTTGTCGTCGTGGTGCATCTGTCTCCCAACCACGAAAGCGTACTCGACAGGATTCTCCAGTCCAGCACCCGCATGCCGGTCATGCAGGTCACCAAGCCGGTGCCGATTCAGCGGGATCACATCTACGTGATTCCCCCGGCGGCCTCGCTGTCGATGGTCGATGGCTATCTCCGCGTCTCGATGGGCGCCAGCCGGACGGAAGGCCGTCATATCGCCATTGACGAATTTTTCCGCACGTTGGCCGATGTGCATACGACCCGTGCCGTCGGCATCGTGCTGTCGGGGGGCGGGTCGGACGGCTCGGTGGGCCTGGCCCGCATCAAGGAGCAGGGCGGCGTGACGTTCGCGCAGTTGCCCGAGGAAGCAGAACACGGAACCATGCCGCGCAATGCGATTTCCACAGGCATGGTGGACATTGTGCTACCTGTGGCCGACATGCCGACGCGTCTCAAGCAGATCGCGGAAAACATGGACAGCATCCACCTGCCGCCGCTGACCGAGGCTGAGGCCTCCGGAGCCGCCGACGCCGAGCAGGCGACTGACGAGTCGCAACAGGATCGCAACGCGCTGCGGGACATTCTTGCCCTCTTGCGCGCGCGCACTGCGCACGATTTCCGCCACTACAAGAAGGCCACGGTGCTGCGCCGAATCGAGCGCCGCATGCAGGTCACGGGCGTGTCGACCCTACCCGAATACGGAAAGCTGCTCCAAGAACGCATCGACGAGACCCCCAAGCTGCTGTCCGACATGCTGATCGGCGTCACGCAGTTTTTTCGCGATAAGGAAGCGTTCGCCAATCTGGATGAATACGTGTTGCCCAAGTTGTTCAAGTCGCTGGGCAACTCGCCGGAAATGGCGTTGCGCGCCTGGGTGGCGGGGTGTTCCACAGGCGAAGAGGCTTATTCGCTAGCCATGCTGATGAGTGCGCAGGCCGAAGCGTTGCCCCAGCCGCCCAAGATCCAGCTGTTTGCCACCGACATCGACGAATCGGCGCTGACCGTGGGCCGGGCGGCGGCTTATCCAATGGCAATCAAGGGCGACGTTCCCGAAGTCATGCTGCAAAGCTACTTCAGCCGGCAGGACAATGAATACCGCATCAAGAAGGACGTCCGCGAGCGGGTGCTGTTTGCCGTGCACAACATCCTGCGCGATCCACCCTTTTCGAAGCTGGATCTGGTCAGTTGCCGCAACCTCTTGATCTACCTGGACCGCAACGTGCAACGCGACGTGTTGCGCATGTTCCACTTCGCGCTGAAGCCGGGCGGTTATCTTTTTCTTGGCAGTTCCGAATCGGCCGATGCGTGCCCGGAGCTCTTTCAAGTGGTGGACAAGCGTCACCGCATCTACGCCGCACGGGAGACGCCGGCGCAACTGAGCGGCATGCCTGAACTCACCGACGGGGGGCTCAATTACGTTCGGCCGGTGCACGCGTCGTCGGCGCCGGTGCGCCAGCCCAAGGTCTCGTATGCCGCCGTGCATCAACGCGCGCTAGAGATGTATGCGCCGCCCAGTGTCATCGTCGACGCCCACAACGACATCGTGCACATTTCGGAGCGGGCAGGCCGCTTCCTGCGCCACCCGGGCGGAGAACCCTCGCGCAATCTGCCTTTGTCGGTGCATCCAGAATTGCGCACGGAACTGCGCACCGCGATGTTCCAGGCCCTGCACTCGCGCAAGAGTGTCGAGGCGCGGCGCGTGAGAATGACGTTCGGCGAGCGCCAGACCTACGTCAACATGGTGGTGCGGCCATTCCGGCATGAGGAATCGGCTAGCGATTACATGCTTGTGCTGTTCGAGGAAGTCGAGGACATCATGAGCGCCGAGGGCGCAGCGGGTCCGACGACTGGCTCCGCGGTGGTACTGACGCAACTGGAGGCCGAACTCCAGCGCACCAAGGGTCAGTTGCAGGCGACCATCGAGCAGGCGGAAACCTCCACGGAAGAGCTCAAGGCCTCCAACGAGGAGCTTCAGGCCATCAATGAAGAGTTGCGCTCCACCACGGAAGAACTGGAGACCGGCAAGGAAGAGCTGCAGTCCGTCAACGAAGAGCTGATTACGGTCAACGCGGAACTGAAGGCGAAGGTCGATGAAACCGCGAAGATCAACGACGACCTGCAAAACCTGATCGCGTCCACCGATATTGCCACGGTGTTCGTGGACCGCATGATGCGCATCCAGTGGTTCACGCCCCGCGCGGCCGATATTTTCAATGTAATTCCGAGCGACGCCGGACGTTCGGTGCTCGACATCACGCATCGTCTGGATTATCCGGACCTGGACAAGGACGCCGCCGGCGTGTTCGAGTCGCTGCGGCCCCTGGAGCGCGAGGTGCACAGCACGACGGACCGTTGGTACCTGGCACGGCTGCTGCCCTACCGCAGCGCCGAGCATCGCATCGAAGGTGCGGTCCTTACGTTCATCGACATCACGGACCGGCGCAAGGCAGAAGACCGCGTGCGCCTGGGCGAAGCCCACTTGAAGCTGACGACCGAAAGCGCGCGCGACTTCGGGATAATGACGCTGGATAACGAAGGCATCATCACCAACTGGAACATTGGCGCGGAACTGATGTTTGGCCATACCAGCGCTGAGGCGGAAGGCAAGTCCATTGCAATCATCTTCACCGACGAGGATATCGCGGCAGGCAGACCCGGGTATGAGTTGGACCGCGCCAGGAAGATCGGCTACGCCCCTGACGAGCGGTGGCACAAGCGCAAGGATGGCAGCCTGGTGTTCTGCACGGGCGGTGTGAACCGGATGGACGATCCGGTTTACCAGGGGTTCGCCAAGATTGTGCGCGACGTGACCGACCTGAAATTGCGCGACGCCGAGCAGGAGTCGCGGCTGGACCGCGCGCACGCGGATAACGTGCTGAAGGACGAATTCTTTGCGGTCGTGTCGCACGAACTGAAGCACCCGCTCAACCTGATCCAGCTCAACACCGAGCTGCTGGCCCGCACGCCGGCCGTGCGCAATTTCGCGCCCGCGGCGCGCGCCACGGACCTGATCCAGCGTTCGGTCAAGGGTCAGGCCCGCATCATCGACGATTTGCTGGACCTGTCGCGCGTGCGGACGGGCAAGCTGGCGCTGAACAGGTCGATCATCGACGTCGTGGCCATCGCGAAGAACATTCTCGATGTGCTGAAACCCGTGGCGTCGTCCGCCGGCATCGAGCTGCGTAGCGACTTTGACCCGGCGCGGGCGATCTACCTGGATGCGGATCCCGTACGGATCGAGCAGGTGATTTGGAACCTGCTGAACAACGGGATCAAGTTCACGCCCGAGGGGGGTTCCGTCGCGCTCAAGCTTGCCGTCGAGAAGAACCGCCTGAAACTCGAAGTCGCGGATACGGGCCAAGGCATTGATCCGTTGTTCATCGGCCGCGTGTTCGACATGTTCAGCCAGGGCGACGCGCGGCAAAAGACAGGCGTCACCCCGGGGCTGGGCATCGGCCTGGCGGTTGTCAGCGAACTGGTGGGCGCGCATGACGGCACGATCCAGGTCCATTCGGATGGCGTCGGCCTGGGCGCGCGCTTCACGGTGTGGCTGGACCTGGCGGGCTCCCTCGAAGCCCAAGACGCGCCGCAACCCAACGCCGACATGCCGCTGGAAGGGCTGAAGGTGCTTTTGGTCGACGACTCCGAGGACGTCCTGCACATCATGCACGAGCTGCTGGACATGGAAGGGGCCGACGTGACGGCCGCCTCCAACGGCCGCCAAGCGTTGGAAATTCTTGAAACCGCCCGCTTTGATTTGATGCTGTCGGACATCGGCATGCCCGAGATGGACGGCTATACATTGATGCGGGCCATTCGCCAGAAAGACGGCGGCGGCGACCTGCCTTCCATCGCGCTGACCGGTTTTGGCGCCAAGGAAGACATGCGGGAGGCCGTCAGCGCGGGCTTTTCCGCCCATATCAGCAAGCCGGTTTCGCTGGATGATCTGCTTGAAGTGGTACGCAAGCTGCGGCTACGCGGATAATTCGCACGTCTCGGGAAGGGGACACCCACTTGCGCTTAGCCGGCGCTTCCCGGCTCGCCCTGCTACGGGTGGATTCCTTCTGTTCCTATTTGTTTAGTCTGGCAACAGGTTGCCCGCGGATCGCTGACCCGTGCCGATTGCTCCCATCGCAGTAGTCTGCGCAGCAGTTTCCAACGCTTCGCTTTCGTCCCCGTAAGCCCACAGTGCAAACGAGAAAAGCTTGCACTAAGCGTCACCTCTACTTAAGCTGTGCTTTCGCGTCGAGCCCAGCACGTACCGTGCCAGCGCCCGCCAGCGGATGTTCCATCCGCCGCTCGACCACGCAGCACGTTTTCGGCCTGTCTTCCTCGTCAACGACATAAAGGATGCTTGTGCGAAAGTCGATGGTCTTGTTTGCGCCACCTAGCGCCCGGCTGTCGCCGTGCCCGAGCTTGCCTTGCCAGAGCCGGGCAGGTTGCGCCCGGGTCGGATTTTTTCCGAACGGCGCCTTTCTCCGATTTCAACGCGATTTCTCCACGGCGCCTTGCTGCGCCGGCGCTTCATAAGCTGCACGTCAGTCCGGCGCGCCCCAGACGCGCCCGCATGGTGTCCACTCATAAGCTGTCCCACACATAAGCTGTCCCACACATAAGCTGTCCCACACATAAGCTGACTTAGCAGGGCCTTTCACGCCGGCACAGGGTGAGGGCAGCGCAAGACCCCGAGTCCGACCGCCTGGGAGTTGTGGATGACGCAAGTAAGCAGCAATGTCCGTCGTGTCATGTTGTATGCCTTGGGTGCATGGACGCTTGTATTAGCGGGATGTGGTGACCGGAACGACGCGGCGGCCGTCACTATCGCGCCGATGAAGGTGTTCGTGATGACCGTTGGCCGCCAGCCGGTCGACCTGAACGTGGATCTGCCCGGACGGATCGAGCCCATCCGCACCGCCGAAGTGCGGGCGCGCGTGGACGGCATCGTCGAGAAGCTGCTCTACACCGAGGGCAGCGACGTGCAGGCCGGCGACCCGCTGTTCCAGATAGACTCCAGCGACTACAAGGCGCAGTTGGCGCAAGCCAACGCGATGCTGCAACGCGCGCATGCCGTGCAGAAAAACGCGCGCTCGGTCACGGACCGGTTCCGGCCCCTGGTGCAGCGCCAGGCGGTCAGCGCGCAGGAGTACGAAGCGGCGTTGGCCGCATTGGGCCAGGCGCAGGCCAATGTCGCCGACGCGCAGGCCGCGGTCACGCTTGCGCAGTTGCGGCTGGACCGCTGCACGGTCAGGGCGCCCATCGCCGGGCGCGTGGGCCGCGCGCTGGTCACGGAAGGTGCGCTGGTCAGCGCGTCGGCGGCCACGCTGCTGGCGCAGGTCAACCAGCTTTCGCCGATCAGCGCCACGTTCACCAAGTCCAACACTGCCATCATGGACCTGACCGATTACGCGCGCTCCGGCGCGCTGGCCACGGCGGGCAACACATTTCCGGTGCGGCTTACGCTGGCCAACGGCCGAGAGTTCGGCGAGACCGGCGTCGTGGATTTCGCGGACCTGAGTGTGGACCGGACCACCGGCGCGCAGACCATCCGCGCGCGCTTCGACAACGCCCAGCGCGAACTGCTGCCCGGCCAGTTCGTCAACGGACAGATCCTCGTCGGCGTGCGCCAGGAGGGCGTTCTGATTCCCGCGCGGGCGGCGCGGTTGAACGGCGACACGGCCACTGTGTTCGTCATCGGGCCCGACAACACGGCGGTGCCCAGACAGATCGAAGTGGGTGAGCAGATCTCAGGAAGCTGGCTGGTGCGCAGCGGCCTTGAACCAGGGGAGAAAGTGGTCGTGGATGGCTGGCACAAGATCAGGCCAGGCCAACAGGTGGACCCGGTCGAACAGCAAGCCGCGAAACCCTAGCGGAGTCGGTCATGGGCTCATTCTTCGTCTTGCGGCCGGTATTCGCCTGGGTGGTGGCGTTGTTCCTTTTGCTGTTCGGGCTGATATCGGTGGTGCTGCTGCCGGTGGAGCAGTACCCGAACATCGCGCCGCCTTCGATCACGATCCAGGCGACCTTCCGGGGCGCCGACACCACCACCATCGACCGTACGGTCACCTCCATCATCGAAGAGGAGATGAACGGGGTCGACAACTTCCTGTACATGGCGTCGGTCAGCCGCGCCAACGGCACATCGCAGATCACCGTGACACTGCAGCCGGGCACGGACCTGGACGTGGCTCGCAGTCAGGTTCAGGACCGCCTGAGCCGGGTCGAACCCCGGCTGCCGCAGGAAGTCCGCCAACTGGGCGTGGCGGTCACCAAGGCCTCCTCCGGCTTCCTGATGCTGCTGGCGCTGCAATCGGAAAGCGGCAACGTCAGCGCCGTCGAGATGGGCAATTTCGCGTCCAACAACATCCTCAACGAACTGCGCCGCATCCGCGGCGTGGGCGACGTGCAGTTGTTCGGCTCGTCGTACGCCATGCGGATCTGGCTGGACGAGCGCAAGCTGGCGAGCTTTCAGATGTCGGCCAGCGACGCGATGCGCGCGGTGCAGGAGCAGAACGCGCAGACGATCGGCGGGTCGCTCGGCGACCTGCCGCTGGCGCGCGGCGCGGACTTCAACGCGCAGATCGTGGCGCAGAGCCGCTTTTCCACGCCCGAGCAGTTCCGGCAGGTCATCCTGCGGGTCAACAACGACGGCTCGCTGGTGCGGCTTGGCGACGTGGCGCGGGTGGAACTGGGCAACGAAAGCTACAACTTCCGGCTCAGTGTCAATGGCAAGGAGGCCGCCGGCATCGCCATCCAGCTTGCCAACGACGCCAATGCGCTGGACGTTGCGCGGCAGGTGCGCCAGCGGATGGCGGAGCTGGAACCCGTGTTTCCGGTCGGCGTCGGCTGGACCGTGCCGTTCGACACCACGCCCTTCATCACCACGTCCATCAGCTCGGTGCTGGTCACCATGGTCGAGGCGCTGCTGCTGGTCACGGCGATGGTGTTCCTGTTCCTGCAAAGCTGGCGCAGCACGCTGATCCCCACGTTGATCGTACCGATCGCGCTGATCGGCACCTGCGCGGGCCTGTTTCTCTTTGGCGCGTCCATCAACCTGCTGTCGCTCTTTGGCATGGTGGTGGCGATCGGGGTGCTGAACGACGACGCCATCGTGGTGTCGGAAAACGTCGCGCGCATCATGCAGGACGAAAAATTGTCGGCGCCCGACGCGACGCGCAAGGCGGTCGGTCAGGTGTGGGGGCCGATCATCGCCAGCACGCTGGTGCTGGTGGCGGTGTTCGTGCCGATGGCGATGTTCCCCGGGTCCAGCGGCGCGATCTACCGGCAGTTCTCCATCACGCTGTCGGTGGCCATCGTCGTGTCGACCGTACTGGCGCTGTCGCTGGGCGCGGCCCTGTGCGCCACGTTGCTCAAACTGCCGGACGGCCAGCCGCCCAAGGGCAGGATTTCGAAGGGCAAGCAGTGGGTCTTCGACAAGTTCAACGGCGGCTTCGATGCGATGACCCGGCAGTATGTGCGGGCGGTGGAACACATGCTGCTGCGGCCGCTGCGCTGGATGCTGATCTTTCTGGGCGTCTGCGGGCTGACGATCTTTTTGTTTTCGCGCCTGCCGGGCGGCTACCTGCCGCTGGAAGACCAGGGCTACTTCTTCGTGTCGTACACCGGCGCGCCTGGCACCACGGCCGACCAGACCGAGGCGGCCGTGCAGCAGGCCGAAAGCCAGCTTCGGCAATTGCCGGCCGTGCGCAACGTGGCGTCCGTGGTCGGGTTCAATTTCTTCGGGCAGGGGCAAACGGCCGCGCTGTCATTCGTGGACCTGCACCCATGGAGCGAGCGCCCCGATCGCAGCGAGGCGGTCGATGCGCTGGTGGGGCGCAGCAATCTGGCTTTCCGGTCGATTCCGCAGGCAATGATCTTCGCGCTGAATCCGCCGCCCATTCCGTCGATGGGCAATGCGTCGGGTTTTTCGATGAAGGTGCAGGACCGCACCGCGCAGGGCGGCGCGGGCCTGGCTGCCACCGGCGCGGCAATGATCGCGGCCGCCGCGGCCAGCCCCGTGCTGACCGGCGTGCGGCTGGACGGCATGCCGCCGGGGCCGCGCCTGTATGTGGAGATCGATCGTGTCCACGCCCGCGCGCTGGGCCTGCAGGTGGCGCAGGTCAACCAGGCGCTGACGCTGGCGTTCGGGTCGAATTACGTCAACGACTTCCTGCATGACGGCTCGGTGCAGCGGGTGTTCATCCAGGCTGAGGCCGACCAGCGCATGCAGCCGCAGGACATTGCCGCCTTGCAGCTGCCGAACAACCGGGGCGAGATGGTGCCGTTCTCCGCGTTTTCGCGGATGCGCTGGATCGACGGCCCGCAGCAGTTGGAACGCTACAACGGCTTTCCGTCGATCACGATCTCGGGCGAGGCGGCCGCCGGCCGCTCCAGCGGTGTGGCGCTGGCCGAGATGGAGGCCATTGCCGGACGCGTCCTGCCGCAAGGCATCACCTACGAATGGACCGGCACCGCGTACGAGGAGCGGCAGGCGGGCAATCAGGTGGCGCTGCTGCTGGGCCTGTCGCTGATCGTGGTGTTCCTGCTGCTGTCGGCGCTGTACGAGAGCTGGTCTGTGCCGGTGTCCGTGCTATTGATCCTGCCGTTCGGCATTCTGGGCGCGGCCGCGTTCACGCTGGGGCGGGGCATGTCGGCGGACATCTATTTCAATATCGGGCTGGTCACGATCATCGGCCTGGCCGCCAAGAACGGCATCCTGATCGTGGAGTTCGCGCTGAAAGAGGAATTGGAAGGGCGCGACCGCAAGGAGGCTGTGGTCGATGCCGCCCGGCAGCGCCTGCGCCCCATCATCATGACCAGCATCACCTTCGTGCTGGGCATGCTGCCACTGGTGCTGGCCACCGGCGCGGGCGCGGCCAGCCGGCAGGCAGTGGGCACCAGCGTGATGGGCAGCATGCTGACCGCCACGCTGTTCGGTGTGTTCTTCACGCCGCTGTTCTACATGGTTGCGCGGCGCTGGTCGGGACCGCGCAAGAATAAAGACAAGCCGGCAGCCAGCGTTCCAGCCAAGGCCGAAGAGCGGGGAGAAAACCCATGAGGCCGGCGCGCATTGCCATCGTGGCGCTGATGGGCTGGGGGCTGTCCGCCTGCAACTTCGCGCCAGAGCACCGCCAGCCAGAAGTCGCGACGCCTGCGGAGTTTCCCGGCGAAGTCCCGCCGGACGCCGTGGCGGCGCAGGACGTGACGTGGGAGCAGTTCTTTGGCGATGCGCAACTCAAGCGCCTGATCGCCCGGTCGCTGGAACTGAACCAGGATCTGGCCGCCGCGACTGCCCGGATCGAGCAGGCGCGTGCCTTCTACCGCATCGAACGCGCCAACCAGTTGCCGCAATTGGACGCCGGCGCGGCAACGTCGCGCAACCAGCAGCCGCTTGCCGTGCTGGACCCGGCACTGGCGGGCTCGCGGCAGACGGTGCAGTTCAACCAGTTCAGCGCCCAGGTAATGGTCTCGTCCTTCGAGCTGGATTTCTGGGGACGCGTGCGCAACATGACTGCGTCGGCGCTGCAGCAATACCTGGCGACTGTCGAAGGTCGGCGTGCCTTCCGCCTGTCACTGATCGCGAACGTGGCCTCGACCTATTACGACGCCCGGGCCGGTGAGGAGGGCATCTCGCTGGCGCAGCGCACGGTGGACACGCGCAGCTATGCGCTGGGCGTCGCGAAGGACCGGCTGGACGCGGGCGTGACGTCGCTGGTGGACTTCGAGCAGTCGGCCATTTTGCTGACGCAGGCGCAGACCCAGCTTGCGGAGTGGCAGCGCGCCACGGCGGCGCACTGGAACCGGTTGTGGGTGCTGGTGGGTGAAGACCTGCAGCGGGAGATGAGCGGCGGCCAGCCCATCGAGGCGGCGGGGCAGTTCGATGCGCTGAGCCCTGGCTTGCCGTCGTCGCTATTGATCGTAAGACCCGACATCCGTCAGGCGGAAAACCGCCTGCGCAGCGCCAACGCCAACATCGGCGCCGCGCGCGCGGCCTTGTTTCCGCGCATCGCGCTGACCGGTTCGCTGGGCTATGCGTCCACCGAGCTGTCCGACCTATTTTCCTCGCCCAGCCAGATCTGGAACATCGGCGCGGGGATCGGTTGGCCGATCTTCGACTACGGGCAGCGGCGTGCGGCGGTGGACCTGGCCACGGCGCAGCGCGATGAACTCATCGCCAACTACCGCAAGACGGTGCAGACGGCGTTCAGCGAGGTGGCCACCGCGCTGGAGAACCGCAAGCGCTTCCGGGAGCAGGTGACCGCGCAGGAAACGGCGATCCAGGCGCAGCGCCGGCTGGCCGAGACCGCCGAGCTTCGCTACATGAACGGCATCTCGATCTACCTCGAAGTCGTCGACGCCCGCCGTGGCCTGTTCAACGCGGAGCAGCAGATGCTGACGCTGCGGGCCTCGCAGCTTCAGAACGGGGTGTCGCTGTATGTGGCGCTGGGCGGCGGGGATGAGCAGCCGGAGGTGGTGATGGCGGGATCGCCGCCGGCTGGGGTGGCGCCGGCTGTTGAAGCGCCGGCCACCTCGACCCCCGTTCCGCCACCCGGCGTAGGAGCGCCCCAGTGAACGCCGGCAAGCCCGTCAGCACCGGCCAGCGCCCGTGGTGGCGCAGGCTTCGGAAGGCCGTGTTCATCATTGCTGGTCTCGCGGTGCTGGTCGTCGTCACGCTCATGGGCGTGCGCCTTTACGACATCCAGCAGGGCCCACCGCTGGCCGCCTGGCACACGTATGTGCCGCAAGAACTCGACGCCGAACGCCTGGACCGCAGCACCTGGGACGACTACCTGGCGCACGAGGACGCGCTATTCGCGCTGGTCCGGCAGAACGTGGGCGACAAGCTGCTGCCCGAGGACAAGGTGGACAGCAACCGCTATTTCGCGGACGCCAAGGTGTACCCCGAGCATTTCGCGCACGACTGGAACCGGTCATTCGTCCTGATGCCGCCCGGCGAACCGCAGGGCGTGGCCGTGCTGCTGCATGGCCTGACGGACTCGCCCTACAGCCTGCGCCACGTCGCCGCGCATTACCAGTCCGTCGGTTACGTGGCGATCGCCATCCGGATGCCGGGCCACGGCACGGTGCCGGGCGGGCTGACGGACGCGCACTGGGAGGACTGGGCGGCGGCAACGCGCCTGGCGGTCCGTGAAGCGCGCCGCCGGGTGCCCGCGCCCAAGCCGCTGCACATGGTGGGCTTTTCCAACGGCGGGGCGCTGGCGCTGATGCACACGCTGGACGCGCTGGACAATCCCGAGCTCGACAAACCCGACCGCCTGGTGCTGCTCTCGCCGATGGTCGGCATCACGTCGTTCGCGCGCTTTGCGGGCGTGGCCGGTCTGCCCGCGATCCTGCCCGCGTTCGCGAAGGCGGCGTGGCTAAGCATCGTGCCGGAGTTCAACCCCTTCAAGTACAACTCGTTCCCCGTCCACGCGGCCCGCCAGTCGTTCGAGCTGACGCAGACGCTGCAGGACCGGCTGGTCGCGCAGCAGCGATCCGGCGGCCTCGAACGGCTGCCGCCCATCATCACGTTTCATTCGGTGCTGGACTTCACGGTCAGCACGCGCGCGCTGATCAATGCCCTGTACGCGCGCCTGCCCGCCAACGGCAGCGACCTGGTGCTGTTCGACCTGAACCGCGCCACCAAGCTCGGGCCGCTGTTCCGCCGCGGTGTGGCCTGGCAGATGGCGGGCACGCTGCCCGGCGAAAAGCGCAACTACCGCCTGACGCTTGTCACCAACGCCAGCCCCACGTCCAGCGCCATGATCGAGCGCGTCATCGAGCCAAACGCCACCGCGGTCGTGGAACGCGCCATTGGCATGGACTACCCGCGCGAGGTCTATTCGCTGTCGCACGTGGCGTTGCCGTTTCCGACCGACGACGCGCTGTACGGCACGCACCCGGACAACATCGAGGAATTCGGCATCAGCCTGGGCGCGATGTCCATGCGCGGCGAGGTCGGGGCTTTCGTGATCGGCATGGATACGCTGACCCGGCTGACTTCCAATCCGTTCTATGCCTATCTGGTCAAGCGCGTTGATGGGGTGATACCAAGATGATGTCCTTCGCACTGTCCGGCATCTTCGCCATCCTGCTGCTGGGCCTCCTGTACCTGGCCAGCCCCGTGTTCGTGCCGTTGACGTTCGCACTGTTTGTGATCTGCCTGGTCGCGCCGCTGCGCCAGTACCTCGGCCGCAGAATGCCCGCGCCGCTCGCCGCGATCCTGGCGCTGGTGGTGACGCTGGTCGTGTCGGTGGTGTTCCTGTCGCTGGCGGCCTGGGGTTTCAGCCTGGTCGCGCAGTGGGTCATGGCCAACGCCGCCCGCTTCCAGCGCCTGTTCACGCTGGAGACCGAGACCCTGCATCCGCATGGCGCGATGGCGATCCAGATGTTCCAGGACAGCTTCAACGTGTCATGGCTGGTGCGGGCGATCCAGGAGGTGGCGCTGCGGATCAACAGCATGCTGGGGATGATCTTCATCGCCTTTGTCTTCATTGCGCTCGGGCTGTTCGAATTGGACGAGGCACCCGGCCGGCTGACGCGCCTGTTGGGCGAGGCAAGGGCAAAGCGGTGGCTGGCGGTCGCGCGCGAGGTGGCGAGCAAGCTGCGCTGGTACATGGTGATCCGCACGATCGCCAGCGTGCTGACCGGGGTGACGGTCTGGCTGTTCGCGATCTACGCCGGACTGGAACTGGCGACAGCCTGGGGCGGACTCGCGTTCCTGCTGAACTACATCCCGTTTCTCGGACCGCTGGTGGCGACAGTGTTTCCGGCGTTCTTCGCGTTCGTGCAATACGGATCGCTGCAGACGAGCATTCTGGTGCTCGTCGTCTTGAACTGCATCCAGATCGTCTACGGCTGCTATCTGGAGCCGCGTCTTGCCGGCAGCGCGTTTTCGCTGTCGCCGCTGATGGTGATGTTTGCGGTGTTTTTCTGGGGGTTGGTGTGGGGCATACCGGGCACGTTCATCGGCGTGCCCCTTCTTATCACGATGACCACGGTGTACGGCGCCGGCCGCAGTTTGCGCGTCACGCGCGGCTGAGCCGCCTCGCCCGGGCAGCATCCGGGAAGGCGGCCGACCTGCTCACGTCTTTGCTCAATATTGGAGGTGCATGATGGAAAGCAGTACTCCCAAGAAGCTTGGATTGCTTGCCCTGACGGGCATGGTGGTAGGGTCGATGATCGGCGCCGGGATCTTTTCGCTGCCCAGAACCTTTGGCGGGGCGACGGGCGTGGTCGGGGCCGTCATCGCGTGGATCATCGCGGGCGCCGGCATGTACACGCTGGCGCGCGTGTTCCAGTCGCTGGCCGAGCGCAAGCCCGACCTTGACGCAGGCGTCTTCGCCTACGCCAAGGCCGGGTTTGGCGACTACCTCGGCTTTCTGTCCGCGTTCGGCTACTGGATCGGAAGCTGCATCGGCAACGTGTCGTACTGGGTGCTGATCAAATCCACGCTGGGCGCCTTCTTTCCCATCTTCGGGGACGGCAACACGGTCATCGCCATCGCCGTGGCGTCCGTGGGGATCTGGCTGTTCCATTTCATGATCCTGCGCGGGGTGCAGCAGGCGGCGTTCATCAACGCCGTGGTGACGGTGGCCAAGATCATCCCGATCGTGGTGTTCATCATCGTGCTGTTCGTGGCGTTCAAGCTTGACCTCTTCCGCATCAATTTCTGGGGCGAGATGAGCGGCTACGGCCTGTTCGAGCAGGTGCGGCGAACCATGCTGGTGACCGTCTTCGTCTTTCTCGGCATCGAGGGCGCCAGCGTGTACTCGCGCTTTGCGTCCCAGCGCTCGCACGTGGGGGTGGCCACGCTGATCGGCTTTGTGACGGCGCTGCTGCTGATGGTGCTGGTCTCGCTGCTGCCCTATGCCGCCATGCAGCAGAGCGACATCGCCGCGCTGCGCCAGCCGTCCATGGCCGGGGTGCTGGAGTCGGTGGTCGGGCCGTGGGGCGCGGTGTTCGTCAGCGTGGGTCTCTTGATCTCGGTGCTGGGCGCATACCTGGCCTGGTCGCTGATCTGCGCCGAGGTGATGCACGCGGCTTCCAAGAACGAAGACATGCCGCGCGCGTTCGCCCGCGAAAACAAGAATGGCGTGCCGGTCGTGGCGCTGTGGGTGACCAACATCATCGTGCAGCTTTTCGTCATCAGCACGTACTGGTCGCGCGACGCCTTCTCGCTGATGCTGAGCCTGACCAGCGCGATGTCGCTGATTCCCTATCTGCTGGTGGCGGGATTCGGCTGGCAGCTCGCCAAGCGCGGCGAAACCTATGTCGGCGGCAAGCACCAGAAGCGGGATCTGACGCTTGCCAGCATCGCGGCCGTCTACACCCTCTTCATGATCTTTGCCGGCGGCCTGAAGTTCCTGCTGCTGTCGGCGCTGTTGTATGCGCCCGGGTCGGTCCTGTACTTCTGGGCCCGGCGCGAGCAGGGCCGGAAATTCTTCACCGGTTGGGAGTTGGTCGTTTTCATCGTGGCATGCGTCGGAGCCGTGGCCGCCATTGTCGGCCTCGTCTACGGCTGGATTGCCATCTAACGTCTGGGAGCTAGTCATGGCTGATACCGAGGAATTTGGAGTCCATTCAGAAGTCGGGCAATTGCGCACGGTGATGGTCTGCGCGCCGGGACGCGCCCACGAGAGATTGACGCCCTCCAATTGCGATCAACTGCTGTTTGACGATGTCATGTGGGTCGACAACGCGAAGCGCGACCATTTCGACTTCATGACGAAGATGCGGGACCGCGGCGTGGACGTCGTGGAAATGCACAACCTGCTGGCCGAAACGGTCGCCATTCCCGAAGCGAAGAAGTGGATCCTGGACAACCAGGTCGTCGCGAACCAGGTTGGCCTGGGCCTGCTGGACGAGATCCGCAGCTACCTGGATGGCTTGCCCGCGCGCAAGCTGGCAGAGACGCTGATCGGCGGGCTGTCTACCGAGGAGTTTCCCGAGTCGATCGGCGGCGAACAGCTCATGCTCATCAAGGAGGCCGCCGGCGTCACGGAATACCTGTTGCCGCCGCTGCCCAACACGCTGTACACGCGCGACACCACCTGCTGGATCTACGGCGGCGTCACGCTCAATCCGCTTTACTGGCCGGCGCGGCACGAAGAGACGATCCTCACGTCGTCGATCTACAAGTTCCATCCACGCTTTGCCGGCAAGGTGAACGTCTGGTGGGGCGACCCCACGGCGGATCACGGGCTGGCCACGCTGGAAGGGGGCGATGTCATGCCCATCGGCAACCGCACGGTGATGATAGGGATGAGCGAGCGCACCTCGCGCCAGGCCATCAGCCAGCTCGCGGCCAGCCTGTTCGCCAAGGAGGCGGCGGACCGGGTGATCGTGGCGGCCATGCCGAAGCTGCGCGCGGCCATGCATCTGGACACCGTGCTGACCTTCGCGGACCGCGATTGCGTGCTGATGTACCCGGACATCGTCAACAACGTCCAGGCCTTCTCGTACCGGCCGGGTAGCGCCCCGGGGTCGCTGGAGCTGCACAAGGACAAGGGGTCGCTGGTGGACGTGATCGGCGAGGCGCTGGGCGTCAAGAAGATGCGTGTCGTCGAGACCGGCGGCAACGCCTATGTGCGCGAACGCACCCAGTGGGACAGCGGCGCCAACCTGGTCTGCATCTCGCCCGGGGTCGTGCTGGCGTATGACCGCAACGTCTACACCAACACGCTGCTGCGCAAGGCGGGTGTCGAGGTCATCACCTTCGTCGGCGCCGAACTGGGCCGGGGCCGCGGCGGCGGGCACTGCATGACGTGCCCGATCTCGCGGGATCCCGCCTAGCGGACACGGCCGCGCGTGGCCGTCCCCGCGGGGGCGGCCGCGCGGGCGCGCAACCAGCGGATCGCTTTCAGGAGAAGAACGTGAGCGGGGAAACTGCCAAACTTTCTCGCATGGCGCTGGCCGCCATGGTGGTGGGGTCGATGGTGGGGGCGGGGATCTTTTCGCTGCCCAGCGTCTTTGCGCGCAATACCGGTCCGGTGGGCGGCCTGGTGGCCTGGGCCATTGCGGGCACGGGCATGTTGACGCTGGCCATGGTCTTCCAGTTCCTGTCGCGCCGGCGCCCCGACCTGGACGCGGGCATATTCGCGTATGCCAAGGCTGGATTCGGCCTGTACCTGGGCTTTCTGGCGGCGCTGGGCTACTGGACGGCCGCCTGCCTGGGCAACGTCAGTTACTTCGTCATCTTCAAGGGGACGCTGGGCGCCGTGCTGCCGTTCTTCGGCGACGGCGATACCGTGTCGGCCGTGCTCGTGTCGTCGGTGCTGCTGTGGTCCACCCATTTCCTGATCCTGCGGGGCATCCGGCAAGCCGCGGGCATGAACACGATCGTCACCATCGCCAAGGTGGTGCCGATCGCCATCTTCATCGCCTTCGCCGCCTTTGCCGTGGATCTGGATGTGCTGCGCGCAAACATTGCCGAAGGGCTCAGCGGCGAGGGCAAGGGCAGTCTCTTCGAGCAAGTGCGCAACACGATGCTGGTCACGGTGTTCGTGTTCCTGGGGGTGGAGGGCGCCAGCGTCTATTCCCGTTATGCCAAGCGCCGCGAGGACGTGGCGGTGGCCACCATTGTGGGATTCCTGCTGGTGTTGGCGCTGCTGGTGCTGGTGACGATGCTGTCGTATGGGGTGCTGCCGCGCGCGGAACTGGCGTCGCTGCGTAATCCTTCGATGGCGGGCGTGCTGCGGGCGGTGGTCGGACCGTGGGGCAGCATGCTGGTCAGTGTGGGACTGATGGTGTCGGTGGCGGGCGCCTACCTGGCGTGGATTTTGCTGGCCGCGGAAGTGCTGCGCGCCGCGGCGGGCGCAGGCATCATGCCGTCGGTCCTGGCGCGAGAGAACCGCCATGGCGTGCCCGCGGCGGCGCTGTGGCTCAGCAATGGCATCGTGCAGCTCTTTCTGATCGTCACGCTCTTCACCGAGGACACGTTCGTGCTCCTGAAGAACATGGCCAGTTCGATGAGCCTGATTCCGTACTTCTTCGTGGCGGCGTTCGGCCTGATGCTGGCGCTGCGCGGCGAAACCTATGACGGCTGGAGCCGGCGGCGCAAGATCGAACTGGGGCTGGCGGTGGTGGCCACGGTCTATGCGGCGGGGCTGGTGTATGCGGGCGGCTTCCGGTACTTCGTCCTCTCGTGCGTCATCTACGCGCCCGGCACCATCCTCTTCCTGATTTCGCGCCGGGAGCAGCGCGGCAACATCTTCGCGCCGTACGAGTGGCCGATCCTGCTGATCGTGCTGGTGTCCTGCGGCATCGGCGTGTGGGCGATAAGCACGGGCAACAGGGCGTTCTAACCGACAGGAAAAGGGCAGCACGGCAATGAGCAGCGAACTGGCGATTGTCCTTACCATCCTTTGCGCGGCGGTCGTGCTGTTCGTCATCGGACGGCCCCGTTCGGACGCCGTGGCGCTGCTGGTCATGCTGCTGCTGCCGCTGAGCGGCACGGTGACCTACCGCGAGGCGCTGGATGGCTTTTCGAACCCCGCCATCATCCTGATCGCATGCCTGTTCGTGGTTGGAGAGGGGCTTGTCCGCACCGGCGTCGCGCAGGCCGTGGGCGATCTGTTGCTGCGGCACGGCGGCAAGAGCGAGGGCTGGCTGGTGCTGCTGGTGATGGGGGCGGTGGGGTCGATGGGCGCCGTGATGAGCTCCACGGCCGTGGTCGCCATCTTCATCCCCATCGTGCTGCGGATCGCACGCAAATCCGGCATGGCTGCCCGGCGGATCTTGATGCCGATGGGCACGGCGGCGGCCATCAGCGGCATGCTGACGCTGGTGGCGACCACGCCCAACCTGGTGCTCAACAGCGCGCTGGGCTATGCGGGCTATGAGGGATTCGGCTTCTTCGACTTCACACCGATCGGCGTCGTCGTGCTGGCGGGCGGCATTGCCTACATGTTGTTTGCGCGCAAGCTGATCGACGCAGGGCAGGGGCCGCGCGCCTTGAACCGGCCCAGCCTGGGCGACTGGGCCACCAAGTATTCCCTGCAGAACCGGGCATGCCGCCTGGTCGTGCAGGACGATTCCGACCTCGTGGGACGCCGGCTCGGGCTGTGGGCGGGCGAACTTGGCAAGGCGGCGTTCGTCATCGCGATCGAGCGCAACACTCGGTTTGCGCGGGCCGTCATGCGCCCGACGGCGGACGACGTGCTGGAGGCGGGCGACATCCTGCTGCTCGACATGGATTCAGAGGGCTTCGATATCGACGGCTTTTGCGGCCGGCATCACCTGAAGCGGCTGGCGATGTCCGGCGTGTACTTCACGGACCAGGCCCGCGACGTGGGCATGGTCGAGGTCATCATCCCCTCGGAGTCGCGGCTGGACGGCGCGAACGCGCGCGACTCCGTGGTGCTGGCGCGGCATGGGCTCTTCGTCGTCGGGCTGTGGCGCGGCAAGGAGGCCAAGCGCGACCTGCCGGACGTGAAGATGCGCGTGGGCGACACGCTGCTGGTGGTCGGGCCGTGGGCGGGCATCTTTTCCCTGCAGGCGGAAGAGCACGATCTGGTCAGTCTGGCGATGCCGGTCGAAGCCGATTCGCTGGTGCCGGTTGCCAATCGCGCCATCCACGCGCTGTTCTCGCTGGCGACGGTGGTGTTCCTGATGCTGACCGACTGGGTACCCAACGTGATGGCGGGGCTGATCGGCGCCCTGATGATGGGCCTCTTCGGCTGCGTGACGCTGGACGTGGCGTACCGGTCGATCAACTGGCGGGCCCTGATCCTGATCGTGGGCATGCTGCCGTTTGCGTTGGCGCTCAAGCGCAGCGGCGGCGTGGATCTCGCCGCACAGTTCCTGCTGCACTATTCGGGCGATTGGGGCATCTACGGGCAGTTGGCGCTGGTGTTCGTGGCGACGGTGACGCTGGGCGTGGTGGTTTCCGGCACGGCCACCGCCGTGCTGATGGGCCCAGTTGCGATCAGCATCGCCGAAAGCCTGCACGCCTCGCCCTATGCGTTTGCGATGACGGTGGCCATCGCGTCGTCTGCGGCGTTCATGTCGCCGGTGTCCACGCCCTCCAATGCGCTGGTCAGCGTGGCGGGCGGCTTCGGATTTGCCGATTACCTGAAGATCGGGACGCCGCTGGCCTTGTTTTCCCTGGTGGTCAGCGTGACGCTGATTCCGATCCTGTTTCCGTCCTGAGGGCGGATGACCCCACCCAGAGGTTCGATCATGTTTGTCAGGACTGGCATTGCAATCACGGCCGCATCGCTGATTCTTGGCGCTTCGCTGGCGCATTCCCATGGCCTGCCCGCGGCGCCGAATGGCGCGCCGCCGCCCACCGCGCAGGCCGCGCCGGATTCGCGGATCCTGTTTGAAAACGTGCGCGTCTTCGATGGCCTGTCGGGCGATCTGAGCCCCGCAAGCAGCGTGCTGGTCCACGGCAACGTCATCGAGAAAGTGTCGAGGGACAAGATTGCCGCTGACGGCGCGCGCGTCATCGACGGCGGCGGCCGCACGCTGATGCCGGGGCTGATCGACATGCACTGGCACAGCATGTTCGTGGGCGTGCCGATTGCGGTGGCAATGACGCAGGACCCCACGTATCTCAACATCGTCGCGGGCGTCGAGGCGCGGAAGACGCTGATGCGCGGCTTCACCACGGTGCGCGACCTGGGCGGCTCGGCCTTCAGCCTGAAGCTGGCGGTGGACCAGGGCGTGATCCCGGGCCCGCGCATCTATCCGTCGGGCGCGATGATCAGCGTGACCAGCGGGCATGGCGATTTCCGCTCGATGGCGGACCTGCCGCGCACCCTGGGCGCGCCGGCGTCGCGGCACGACCTGGCGGGCGACAGCACCATTGCCGACAGCCCCGACGAAGTGCGCCTGCGCACGCGCGAACAGCTCATGCAAGGCGCGACGCAGATCAAGCTGACGGGCGGCGGCGGCGTGTCGTCGCCGCACAGCCCGCTGGATGTGGTGACGTTCACCGAACCGGAGCTGCGCGCGGCCGTGGACGCCGCGACGGACTGGGGCACCTACGTGGCGGTGCACGCCTACACGCCCACGGCCATCCAGCGCGCCATCAAGGCGGGCGTGCAGAGCATCGAGCACGGCAGCATGATGGACGAGGAAACGGCGCAGCTGATGGCGCGCGCCGGCGTGTGGCTGAGCACGCAGCCCTTTCCGGACGAACTGGCCGACGCCTTTCCGCGCGGGTCGGACCAATGGCTAAAGGCGCAGGAGGTCTTTGCGGGCACCGATCGGACCTACCAGTTGGCGATCAAGCACAAGCTCAAGACCGCGTTCGGCACGGACATCCTGTTTTCAAGCCAGCTGGCCGAGCAGCAGGGCAGGATCCTGGCAAGCCTGACGCGGTGGTACACCCCCGCGCAGACGCTCATCATGGCAACCGGCACGAACGCGGAGCTGCTGAAACTGTCAGGCAAGCGCAATCCCTATCGTGGCGACCTGGGCGTCGTGCGCGAAGGCGCGCTGGCCGACCTGCTGCTGGTCGATGGCGACCCGATTCAGGACATCAAGCTGATCGGCGATCCGGACAAGAACTTCCTGGTCATCATGAAGGACGGGGTGATCTACAAGGATGCAGTGCCGGCTCGCTGAGTTCCTGGTCGATGCCCGGCACGCCGCGCCGGATGTTGCGCGAGTAATCGGCGGGATCGGCGGTGGCGCGGGCGCGGTCCGTGTAGCGGCCCCGGCGCCGGTATTCGCCGGTGCTGTCCGCCCCGCGCAGCGCATTGAGCTTGTACAGGTACTCCGGCAGGTAACCCGATAAAAGCTGGCGGTAGTCCATCGGCAGTCCGGGCACAATGCGCCGCGCCATCTGGAACACGATCGACGTGCAATTGGCGGTCAGCGTGTGATAGAAGCGCGGCGAGGCGCGCAGCCGGTTGGCGGCGTCCACGTAGGCAAGAAAGAGTTCGCGCGGCGCGCCCTTGGGCATGTGGATGCGGTACAGGTAGCCGTCCTCGCCCCGGACGTTCGTGCGCACGCGCAGGCAGTCTGCTTCAGCCGCCGCGATCACGCTCAGCTCGTACTGCTTGAAGAAGCCGCCGATCTCGGAAAACCGGTCGCCCTGCTTGCGGCGGATTTCCACCGAGAACACCACGTGATCGTCGTCGCCGAAGCCGAACGACACCAGTGCGTGGGCGATGGCGGGATGGCCCCAGTACGACAGGGCGACGTCCACGGATTGCAGGGTTTCCAGCGCATAGCGGCGGGTTTCCCAGCGGGGCGTGAAGTCGGTGCGCGAGCGCCAGTCGAAGTTGCGCACGTTGTGCAGCGTGACGGTGCTGCCATCGACGTCGCCATGGGTTTGGCGGGCGACCTCGGCAATCCAGGGGCGGTCGTTGGACGGACGGATGCGCAGCCACCAGCCCAGCAGAACGGCCAGCGCCGCGCCATGCAGAATCAGGCCGGGCCACCAGCGCGGCCACACCAGCCCGGCGAGGGCGGCCAACGCCAACAGCACCCATGCCAGCATCGCGACGCGCTTCCTCACCGATGAAAGCGGCGCGCGGATCCATAACGCCAGCGCACCCCAGCCCGCTTCCAGCGCAATGGCGATGCCCAACAGGATGGAAGCCGTCATTGCGCTCCTTGGGCGGCGGTAGCGCCGCGCACTGCAATCAGAAGGTGCCGACCGTGACCAGTCGGTCGGATTCGAACATGGCGGCCGGGGAGATGATGGGTTCTTCCCACGGGATGTTCTTGCCGTAGCGTTCCCGCATCTTGGCCTGCACGGCTGGCGATGTCAGATCGAAGCTCTTCAGCGGCGCCAGCGCGCCCACCTTCACGTCCAGCACGCGCTGATAGATCTTCCACACCAGTTCGGAGCAGTAGATCTGATCGTCCGACCAGGCGAACACCAGATCGTAGGGCTTGCCGACGTAGGCGGCGCCGGCCTTCGCCAGCCGATCGCGCGCGTCGGGCGTCAGCAGCGACGTGTCGCGCAGCCGCTTGACCACGTAATGGCCGCGCTCGCCTTGCGCGGCCCATTGGGAGAGGGGGGTGTAGCTGACGCGTGCCGCGGCCTCAAGCACGTAGGGCTGGCCTTGGCGCGTCACGATCATGCCCATGTGGCTGTAGGGCGAATGCGTGGCTTGCTGGATGGCCAGGCTTTGCGCCGACCGGGATTGCTGGAACACCATGTCGCCGGTCTGGATGTCGGGCGCTGCGGCGGCCGCCATGGAGAGCGCGGACAGCGTCGTCAGCGCGGCCGCACAGACCGTTGTTGCCAGCCTCACGAGCGAGCCCGTCCGGCCGCAGGTGTCTGCTTTTTTGCGCGCGGCTTGGCCGCGGGTTTTTCTTCCTTGGGCGGCGTGTCGAACTCTTGTTTGTTGCGTTCGCCGCGTGGCGTGTTTTCAGGGTGGGGTTTGGGAAATGCCCAGGGCTTCGTTTTCTGATCCATTGCATGTACTCCTTGCACAGGCGGAACAGTAGCATTAGCCGGTGGCCCTGAGTAAGTGAGGGTTGACGTCAATATTCATCACATCGTGATATGAAGGCGAAAAATGTCCGCCGCGCGTCATTGGGTCTTAGGTATTTCCGTGACCCAGATGCGGTCGAACTGCTCGCGGACCCGGCGCGCCCAATCGTCGATGGCGCTTTGCACGTCGGCGGCGGTGGGCTTGCGGTTTTCCGGCAGGTTGCTGCCCGTGACCGCGCCCAACGATGCGATCAGCAATTGATTGGTGGTGGCATCACGCGCAGAGGCTTCGATCAGCAGCCGCGCGGATTGGTCGCGCAGGCCTGCTGCCTTGGCGGTCTGGCCCAGCACATAACCGATCGGCACGTACTCGCCCGGCCGTGGATCGCGGTCGTTGCGGAAGGTGCCGGTGATGGCGGCGCGCAGCCGCACTGAACGGGGCGCGGGCGCGGATATCACTTGATAGCCGGCCTGCGTGAACTCCCGGCGGATCGGCGGGCCCGGCCGTACCCAGATGCGGCCGCCACATCATTCTTCTGGCCATGCGAAAACGCTGTCGTGCCGGACCCGGCCAGCGCTACGATGGGTGGGTGCACATAGAAGGGGGGAAACTCTATGGACACCGCCAACGAATGGTATGCCGCGGTCAAGGAATGGCAGCGGGCACGTGACGAACTGACCGACGCAATCGCCGCGATCCAGTGGCCCAGTCCCACGCCCGGTTGCCTGGAAAACTACGACCGCGCCTTTGCGCATGAGACCGAGGCGCGCGAGCACATGAACGCCGCCTATGAGCGATCCCGACGATAGCGCCCGAACGGCCTGACCGGCGTTGGGCGGCGCGCCATGGGCATGGCTCCATGAAAGGCTGATTGTGTGGCTCTTTCAGTGGTGCCACGTGCGCGGTATGTTGTCGCTTTCCTACCTTTTCCCTGCGCCGCCATCATGTATCTGCCGTCCGCCTTCCGCGAAGATTCGCTGGACATCCAGCACGAGTTCATCCGCGCCCACCCGCTAGGGGTCGTCTTCACCAGCGGGGAGGGCGGGCTGATGGCCAATCACATCCCCTGTCTGCTCTATCCCGACGGCCCGCACGGCGTCCTGCGCCTGCACGTGGCGCGCGCCAATCCGCAGCTTGCCGAGCTGGCCGCGGGGCGCGAATGCCTGGTCGCCTTTCATGGCGCGCAGGCCTACATCACGCCGTCCTGGTACGCGACCAAGGCTGAAACGCACAAAGTCGTGCCGACCTGGAACTTCGTGGCCGTGCACGTGTGGGGCACACCGGTGATCCAGGATGATCCGGCCTGGCTGCGTGCCCAGCTCGAGGCGCTGACCGACAGCCAGGAGAAAGCGCGCGTCCAGCCGTGGCGCGTGGACGAGGCGCCCGCCGACTTCATCGCGGCGCAGATGCGCGCCATTGTCGGCATCGAGATTCCCATTGCCCGCATCGAAGGCAAGTGGAAGGTCAGCCAGAACCGCAACGCGGCGGATCGCGAGGGCGTGGCCGAAGGCCTGGTCAGCGAACGCGGCGATGCGGTCATGGCCGGTCTGGTCGCACGGCGTGGCGGGAGCGCCTGAGGCATCAGCGCGCGCCGCGCTTCGCGTGCGCGCCACGGCCGACCGCAAAGCACACGATGGCGGCAGCTTGCAGCAGAGCAGCCGCCGCCAGGAAGCCGGGCAGGGCCAACCCGGATGGCTGCAGCAGTGAACGCAGTGCGCCGAACGCCGCGGGCGCAAAGGCATAAGCGCCTTGCGACAGCGCGACGATCAGCGGCACGACGCGTGACGCCTGCTCGCGGGCAAACTCCGTCTGCGCGATCAGGGGCGGCAGCGATGTGGCGTTGCCGATACCCGACCCGAACAGCACGACGCCCGCCCACACCGCCCATGCATGGTCGGCGGCCAGCATCAGCACCAGCGACCCGGCAATCTGCACGGCATACGCCACGCAGGCAATCTTGCGGCGGTCTGCCCCCGGCGGCATCAGCCAGCCGACCAGCGAGCGGCCCGCGATGGCGCTGGCGGTGGCCAGTCCCATTGCCAGGCCTGCCGTCTGCGCGCCCAATAGCGGCGCCAGCAGCGACAGCAGGTGAGCGATCAAACCGATCTGGGCAAACAGCCCCAGCGCCATGCCGGCGGCCAGCGTCACGAATGCCCGGTCGCGGCGCAGCTTGGCCGCAAGCGCGGGTGCGGGCGGTGCGGCGATTGCAGATTGGTAGGGCGGCTCTCCGTCGGGCGACGAATCACCGTCCGGCGCCTGGCCGAGCTGCTGCGGGGTGACCTTGAATACCTTGTGCGACAGCACGGCGATGACGGCGACCATCGTCACGCCGATCCACAGCGCTGCCTGCGCAAAGCCGGCCTGCGCAATCAGGAACACCCACAGCGGCGAAAAGACGATGCCGCCCACGCTGGCGCCGTTGTACGCCATGCCCAGGGCGGCAGGGCGCCGGCGGACGAACCAGGGGGCGATCAGCGCGTTGACGGCCGCGGCGCCCAGCGTCACCCAGCCCATTCCGCTTAACACCGCTGCGCCATAAAGCTGCCACGGCGCCTGCGCCACCGCCCATCCCGCCACACCCAGCGCCAGCAGCGCCGCGCCGCCCGCGGTCGTGCGGGCGACGCCGATGCGCCGGTACAAACGCGGCAGATTGGCCACCACCAGCGTGCCCGCCAGAAAATGCAGCGTGACGGCGCCCGACACCAGTCCGACGCTCCAGCCGGTGCGCTGGACGACGGCGTGCAGGAATACCGGCGGCCCGTAAAAGCCCACGCCCCAGCCGAAAACGGCGAGCACGAAGGTGGCGCAAAGGACTGTCCAGCCGAAAAAGGAAGGGGAGGCGGTCATGGAAGGGCAGGTGGGATGTCGGTTTCGTTGGGGCGAAGTATGCTTACGCCCTACACACAACACTTTGGTCCATACCGAATCATGGATTCCGAGTTCGCCGATATCAACCTGTCCGCCGTCGCGGGCGCCATCGCCGATCCCGCGCGCGCCCGCATGCTGTGCGTGCTGCTGGACGGCCGCGCGCGCACCGCCACGGAGCTGGCCGCGGCCGCCGACATCGGCGCGTCCACGGCCAGCAGCCATTTCCAGCGTCTGCGCGATCAGGGCCTGGTCGAGATGGCCGTACAGGGCAAGCATCGCTACTACCGGTTAGCCAGCGGCGAAGTCGGCCATGCGTTGGAAGCGCTGCTGGTGGTGGCCGGCGCCGAGCGCACCCCATTCAAGCCGACCACACCTTCCGCGCTGCGCGACAGCCGCACCTGCTACGACCACATGGCTGGCACGCTGGCCGTGCGAATCCATGATGCGATGCTGGCCCGGCACTGGTTGGAGCCGGACGGCCGCGATTATCTGCTGACGCCGCTGGGTGAGGCCTCGCTCGCGCAGGTGGGCGTTGATGCCACGCAAGCGCGGCAGCGCCGCCGCCGCTTCGCCTGCGCATGCCTCGATTGGAGCGAACGCCGGTCGCATCTGGGCGGCGCGCTGGGCGCGGCGCTGCTCGATGCGATGTTGGCGCGCGGCTGGATCAGCAAGGATCTGGACTCGCGCGCGCTGCGCATCACGGCCAAGGGCGAACGGCAGTTCCCGGCCTTCTTTGGCCTTGCCGGCGACCAGCCCGCAGCTCAAAAGGACGCGCATGCAGCAGCCTGATCGCTTCCTTCTCGCCTCTGCCGATCCCTACCGTCCCAACCGGCGGCGTACCCGCACACAAGCTTTCAAGCCGCGGATGCGGCTTTTTTTACGTCTTCCCGTCCCTTGCGGACTGCTTTTCAACCCTGCACAGGAGGTGGCCTTGCCTACGCTGGCCTTGCACGCGTTCCGTCACGTCATGTCGATCGTGACGGAACTGCGCATCGACGTTAACCATAGTCCCCAAGAGGTCGACAAGGAACTCGATGCCATCCACAACCGCATGAATCGTCCGATGGACCGCCTGCATGGATTGCCGGAGGTCAAGACCGACATCCCTGGCATCGTGCTTCGCTACCGCGAAGCCGACGGCGAGTATTACGTGTATGTGGTGGACGTGCGACGCGGCCGGCTGGCGGGCTATACGGTCTTCAACCGCCTGATCGAAGTGGGGCGGCGCGCCGATCCCTACGTGCGCGCCCCGCATTCGAAATACGCTGCGCCATACCAGGGCATGGGGCTGGCGACGGCGGTGTACCGCTGGGCGCTGGATGCGGGGCTCTGCATCCTCAGCGGCGCGCGCCAATCGGTCGGCGCGCATCGTCTATGGATGGGGCTGGCTCGCGACTATGCGCTGGGCTTCGTGGACCTTCGATGCAAGCAGCTTACGTATCTGGGACCGGCAGTCAGTGAGAGCGTGCGCGACGATCTGCACACCCGCATGATCCTGCTGGGCCGGGGCTGGCGGCTGGACGAATACAGGCGCGTGACAGGGATGAAAGTGTCCCAGGATGCGCTTTCACAACAGGCCCTAGGGTAATCCCCGGGAAACCGCGTTCGATGCTGCACCGCCCGCAGGCGGTGCAGCCCCGCAAGCCGCGTCAGCGCTACCTTTCGGCGCGAATGCGGTTTTGCTTCCCAGCATTTGAGAAACGGGGACGCGCTTGCGGCAGCGCAACAGTGTTTCTATTTTCTGCTTGGGTTACAAAACTTATCCGAAGTGTCATCAAATCACGGAGTATGCTCGACGGCAGATAGAGGACTACCGAAGTGCATCAGAACAACTTGATCTACAAGGGATACCGCCTCACGGCCAAGGTCTCCCGGGGCAGCGGCGCTATCGAAGTTCCGGCGCAAGCCAGCGGCCCCGTCTTCATCGCATCGGTGATGGTCGTGCAGGCAGGCGCCATCCTTGAAGGCGGCGACGAATATCCCGTACCGCAATTTGCCGGGGGCGGCTTTGTCTACAGCCCACGCGAGGCCGTCCATGCGGCCATCGTGCATGGCCGCGAGATCGTGGACGGCCTGACTAATCTGCCAGCCTGACTCCTGCGGCCCTGACGGCTAGGCCGAAAACACCTCGCGCCAGTCGCGGGTCTTGGCCAGCGTCTGCACGGTGGCGGATTGCTCCAGAATCGTCACGGCTTTCTTGAATTCCTCGGCCGACGCGCCGTCTTCCAGAATCACCATGCGCGAGTTGCGCGCATCGGCCATCTTCACGTCCGACATCTTGCCGTGGGTCTGATAGACCTGCGTCCAGTCCATCTTCTTGCCAGCCTTCAGGGCAATCGGTTCGATGTAAGTCAGGGCGGTGCTGCCCGCCGCGCGCACCGCATACGCAAAGTCCGCCGTGTGACCGCTGCTGCCCTTGGCGCGCGCGCCCTTTACCATGCGGTTCACGCCCACGCCTTCGGCCAGCGCGCGTCCCACCTGGGCGCGGAAGCGCAGTTGGCTGAAACGCGGCATCCACTTGGCGCATTGAAACGACAGCGCCATTGCCAGCTTCACCGCGTCCCACAACGCTTCCTGCAACTGCTCGTTCGGACCCGATGCCACGATGGCGCCCGACCGGTCGAAGTGGGCAAGGGTGACGCCGGGCGTCTCGTTCAGGATGTCGATGCGCTTTGCCGCCACGTCGATGCCGAAGCTCGACGCATGCATCGCGGTCTCACAGGCGTCGGTCAGGTAGAACGATGACTCGTCCGGATGCGCGATGAAGAAGGCGGCGTGCTGGCCGTCGAGGCCCAGCGTCATGGGAGACACGGCGCGGATGGCGTATTCGCCCGCCGGCAGGACAGTCCAGCCGGAGGCTTCCAGAAAATTGCTCATAGGATCAGTTCGATTTGGCGGCCTTTGAGGGGATGCGCAAAGCCGCCGGCCAGCGTCAGGTTCGCTCGCGGCAGGAAATACTGCATCAGCGCCGCAATGGTGTCCAGCGCGGGCACGACGGGCTCGGCATAGCCTTCGCCTTCCTCGACCCAGATGTGCTCGTGGCTGCGGTCGGCCAGCGGTTTGCGGTACTGCGGCCGGTCGGCGCCCACCAGGCTGGTGTGAAACGAGTCGTCGGTGTCGACGCCGTACACCCGGTGCGGACCCACGAACAGGCTGGCACAGAACGCCTCTGTCAGAAAGATGGTGGCCTGTCCGTGCACGGCCGTGCGGGCGCCCCGGTACATCACGCGAAAGATCACGTCCTCACGCACGTCGCCCTTGATCTTGCAAGGGCTGCTGAACTCCATCCACTGCGCGCTGCCCGCGGCCGGCTTTGGGATCCAGAGGATCGGCTTCGCGGTTTCCTTGGGTTCGGCAAGAATCTCTTGCACCTCATCAACGGTGATTAGCGGTTCGAACTTGTTGGCCATGGAAACAGATAAAGGGTCTTGGGGGCGCGCGGGCAAACCTGCGAGAGGCAAGCGCTTCGCCCGCCGCGCCGCGGAAGAGAAACACGCGCGCGCAGCATTGCGAGGGGGCGTAATCTTACAAGATGAAGACGGCCGGGGTCAGTTGGCTGTATGGATATACAGTTAACGCAGCAGGCCGACGCCGGCTTGGAACCGGAACGCGCCGATTTAGAGCGAAGTCGCGCCAAACGTGTCGCACTGCTTGATGCTGCCGCTTTCCAGACCGCGCTTGAACCAGCGCACGCGCTGCGCCGAACTGCCGTGTGTGAAGGCATCGGGCACCACGTACCCCTGGCTCTGCTTCTGCAATCGGTCGTCGCCGATGGCGGTGGCTGCCGCCAGCGCTTCCTCGACGTCGCCGCCTTCGAGGATGTTGCGCGCCGCATCCGCGCGCTGCGCCCACAGGCCGGCAAAGCAATCCGCCTGCAGTTCCAGGCGCACCGACAGCGCATTGGCCTGCGAAGGGTTGCGGCGGCGCAGTTGATCCACCTGATCCGAAATGCCCAGCAGGTGCTGCACATGATGGCCGACTTCATGGGCGATCACATACGCCTGTGCGAAATCGCCGGGCGCCTTGAACCGGTTCTGCAGTTCGTCAAAGAACGTCAGGTCTATATAGACCTTACTGTCGCCCGGGCAATAGAAGGGCCCCATGGCCGATTGCCCGGTGCCGCAGGCCGTGGGCGTGGCGCCCCGAAAGAGCACCAGCTTGGGTTCGACGTACTGGCGGTTCAGTTCCTTTTGGAAGATGGTGTTCCACACGTCCTCGGTTTCGCCCAGCACCTTGGACACGAAAACGGCCTGCGGATCGTTGGCCGGCGGGGCCGTCGCGGGCGCTTGCTGCTGCACCGCCGGGCCTTCGGCCATATCCAGGACCACGCGGGGATCAACACCGAAGTACATTGCGACAAGGGCAAGTACTATCGTGCCTATGCCGATGGTGCCGCGGCCCCCGATTCGCGGGCCGCCCGAACGGCGGTCTTCCACATTGTTGCTCTGGCGCGAATTTCCAAGGCGCATGTTCGTTCTCCGGGGCGGATCGGCGATACCGCCATTTTGCATCGCCGCGCAATTGAGCGGCCTTCAAGGATGTTAGGATAAACCCATGGCTTTGTACTTCTCTGTCCACCCTGCAAATCCCCAGCCGCGGCTGCTCAAGCAAGCCGCGCAATGGCTTAATGACGGGGGCCTGGTTGCCGTTCCCACCGACTCCAGTTACGCCGTCGTCGCGCGCCTGGACGACAAAAACGCCGCCGACGGGCTGCGTCGCCTTCGCGGGCTGGACGAACGCCACCACCTTACGGTCCTGTGCCGCGACCTGGCCGAAATCGGCCACTTCGCCCGCGTCGACAACAAGCAATACCGCCTGCTGAAGGCCGCGACCCCCGGCCCCTGGACCTTCATTCTCGAAGCCACCAAGGAAGTCCCGCGGCGCGTTTCGCACCCTTCGCGCAAGACCATCGGCATCCGCGTGCCGGATCACGCCGTCCTCTTGGGCCTGCTGGAACAGGCGGGCTCGCCCCTGCTGTCCACGACGCTCATTCCCAAGGATGAAACCGAGGCTTTGAACGACGCCGAGGATATCCGCGCGCGCTACGACCACGATCTGGCCGCCATCATCGATGCGGGCGCCTGCCCGCAAGCGCCCACCACAGTCATCGACCTCACGGGCGACGATCCCCTTGTGGTGCGCCTGGGCCGCGGCGATCCCGCCACTCTCGGACTTGTCTGATTCCTCTCCTCGACTCGATGCACGAGACGCGCCGCGCCGGCGCGTGGCTCATCTACAATCCGGTTCGCCATGAATGACATCATCCAAACCATTGCGGTCTACGCGATACCGGTTATCTTCGCCATCACCCTGCACGAAGCCGCGCACGGCTACGTGGCGCGCATGCTGGGCGATCCGACCGCCTACCAGGCCGGACGGGTCAGCCTGAATCCGGCGCGCCACATCGACCCCATCGGCACCCTGCTGGTGCCGGTTGCCATCCTGCTGGCCTCCAAGCTCATCGGCGGCTCCATGCTGCTCTTCGGTTGGGCCAAGCCGGTTCCGGTCGACTTCGGCCGCCTGCGCCGTCCCAAGAAAGACATGGCCTGGGTGGCCCTGGCCGGACCGGCCGCCAACCTGTTCATGGCCATTCTGTGGGCCCTGTCGCTGCGCCTTTTCATGGAAAGCGGCCTGCACGAAAGCTTCTGGTTCGAAATGGCCGTCGCGGGCGTCAACGTCAACCTCGTGCTGATGGCGCTGAACCTGCTGCCCATCCTGCCGCTGGACGGTGGCCGCATCCTGTTCAGCCTGCTGCCCAATCGTCTGGCTTGGCATTATTCGAAAATCGAGCCTTATGGATTGATCATCGTCATTGTCCTGCTGGTCACCGATGTGCTCTGGTTATTGATGCAACCGGTGCTCGCGCTGGGAACGACAATCGTTCAGTGGTTTCTGTAAGATTCCACCCAATATCCGTTAAACTCAGCGGTTTCACTGAATCAGGCCCTGGGGCAATCCCGCCGCGGGGTTTTGGAGCCCGAATCTATGGCATCCCCTGCTACCGCCGCAGGCGTTAATTTCCAGGGCAGCATGGTGGCCCTGGTCACCCCAATGCAACCCGACGGCAGCCTGGACTACGCTGCCTACCGGTCGTTGATCGACTGGCACGTCCAGGAAGGCACCGACGCGCTGGTGGTGGTGGGAACCACCGGGGAGTCGCCCACGGTCTCCATGGAAGAACACGCGGAACTGATCCGCGTTGCCGTTGAACACGCCGCCGGCCGCATTCCGGTCATCGCAGGCGTGGGCGCCAACTCCACCGACGAAGCCATCCACCTGACGCGCCACGCCAAGGCGGTCGGCGCCCAGGCTGGCCTGTCGGTCGTTCCGTACTACAACAAGCCGTCGCAAGAAGGCCTGTACCGCCACTTCCGCACCATCGCGGAAGCCGTCGACCTGCCCACCATTCTGTACAACGTGCCGGGCCGCACCGTTGCCGACATGAGCAACGAGACGATCCTGCGCCTTGCGCAGGTGCCGGGCATCATCGGCATCAAGGACGCCACCGGCGACATCGCCCGCGGCGGCCTGCTGCTCCGCGAGGCGCCCGCCAGCTTCCAGGTCTTCAGCGGGGACGATCCCACCGCGGCAGCCCTGATCCTGCTGGGCGCGCGCGGCAATATTTCCGTCACGGCCAACGTGGCGCCCAAGCTCATGCGTGACCTCTGTGCCGCCGCCCTGGCGGGCGACGTGCCGAAGGTCCGTGAACTTAACGCGTTCCTGGCGCGTCTGAACAAGGCTTTGTTCGTTGAAGCCAACCCCATCCCCGTCAAGTGGGCGTTGGCCGAAATGGGCCGCAGCGCACTTGGCTACCGACTGCCACTGGTCGAACTGAGCGCGCAGCATCACGCAACGGTGCGCAACGCGCTCCAGGAAACGGGACTGCTCTAAATATCGTGAGGAAACGTATGAACAAGCGTCATGCCGGTTTGTCGGCATTGATGTCTCTGGTGTTGCTGGCCGGGTGCTCCGAGGTCAACCAATTCCTGGGCAATGAAGAATCAGTCGACTACAAGAGCGCAGTGAACCAACGCGGAGAGCCCCTGAGCATTCCGCCCGACCTGACGCAAGCCAACAGCGACCCCCGCTACCGCGCGCCGGCCTCCGGCTCCACCACCTTCTCTGAATTCCAGCAGCAAGGCGTAACCCAGGCCAGCGCCCCGAAGACCAGCAACGTGCTGCCCAACCGCACCGACATGCGTGTCGAGCGCGACGGCGATCTGCGTTGGCTGGTGGTGGACCGCCCGCCCGAGCAGGTGTTCCCCCGCCTGGTCGACTTCTGGACCGAAAACGGCTTTACCGTCGCCAGCAACAACCCCAGCGCCGGTCTGATCGAAACGGACTGGGCCGAGAACCGTGCCAAGATCCCGGAAAGCTGGCTGCGCCAAGCGCTGGGCGCGGTGCTCGAATCGGCCTGGGATAGCGGCGAGCGCGAGAAATTCCGCACCCGCGTCGAACGCGTCAACGGCCACACCGAGATCTACGTTAGCCACCGCCAGATGCTCGAAAAGCGCGTCGGCTCCGACGGCGGCCAGGTGCAGTGGCAGAACGGCAAGGAAGACCCGGGCCTGAACGCCGCCATGCTGGCGCGCATGATGGTCTACCTGGGCACCGACGTCGACAACGCCCGCAAGCTGGTGCAGCAGGCCGAAGCGTCGCCGCAGCGTCCCGCCGTGCAGCAGGATGTCCGCGCGCAGGGCGCGTCCCTCATCGTCAGCGAATCGTTCGACCGCGCATGGCGTCGTGTCGGCGTGGCGCTCGATGGCGGCGGCTTCGCCGTCGAAGACCGCGACCGTTCGGCCGGCGACTACTTCGTGCGCTATGTCGACACCGACACCGGCGAAAAGATGGAACAGCCTGGTTTCTTCAGCCGTATGTTCTCTGGCGACAAGAAGGCGCAGGCGCCCCAGTACCGCATCCACCTGGTGGGCAGCGGCGAACAGACGACCGTTTCGGTGCTGGACGCCAACGGTTCGCCTGACAACAGCCCGACGGCGCAGCGCCTGCTGAGCGTCCTGAAGGACAAGATGTAATTGAAACGCCAGGCCGCGCACGCTCCGCGTGCCGCGGCCGCCGGCAGGGTTCCAACGGAATCCGCGCCCGGCTGGCGGCAAATGCGGCCTTCAATGGCCGCCTGCGCTGCGGCAAGACACAAAAAAACCCTGGCATGACATGCCAGGGTTTTTTTTGCGTCTTTTCAGTGCGGGGGTTCGTGCCTGAAGCTTTACGACGCCGGGGTGGTCGAGCCGCCCGGAGTGGTCGAACCGGAGCCGGGCGTCGTGCCAGGCGTCGGCGCGGGCGAGGCCGGCGGCGTGCCGCCAGGAGCGGGTGCGGGCGTGGAGGCGCCCGGAGTCGGGTTGGCCGCCGGTGCCGGGGCATCTTCCTTCTTGTTGCAAGCGCTGAGCGCGACGGCCAGCACCGAGGCAATAATCAAGGTTTTGCTCATCATTATTTGAACTCCTATAGATGACGACTCTTGAAACCCCGTTAGGGGAAACCAGAATCCAGGCTACAGGAAGGTTCAAGCCGATCGCGTATGAAAGTTAAAGCGGTGGCATCCCAAAAGCAACAAACCTTTCAGCTTGGTGTTATGTCTTTCTTGATGTGACCCGCCTTACAGACCTGATTTCTTTCTGTGCGACACGGATACGCCGACGTTTCCAGATACTACTCGGGGCGGTAATGAATCCAGCCCGAGTCCAGCCAGTCCGCCAAGCAGGTGCGCGCGTCCTCCGATAAGCGGGCGCAAGCGGGATGCGCGCAATCCAGGCTACGCGCGTCAGCCAATAGGCGCAATGCCGTGTCCGCGGGCGTCATGGCCGTTTCCCCATTAATGAAGAGCTGCTTGCCGCGATAAAGCATGCGGCTGCGGCGATCCAGTACGAGGCGGCCGGAGGCGGGCCAGTCTTCCTCCAGATCCACGTCCATGCCCTCGGGCGCATCGAACACGCTGAGATTGCTGGGCTCGGTCAGCCAGCAGCCCAGGAAGCGCGACGCCAGGGCGTCGTCAAAGCGCAGTTTTTCGACGGTGTCCAGCGTGGCGGCCACCAGTGCGTCGGGCAGCGCCGCAGGGGTGTCCACGGCCGGCTGGGCCGGATCGCGGTACACGGCCGACAGCTTTGCGCCGGGCAACGCCGGTTCGCCGTAGGGGCCACCCAGAAGGCCCACGCGCGCCATGACCTGGTCGGCCGCCGCTTCCAGCAGGCCGCGCGCCAGCGTGGCCTGCGTCGGTGCGCGAAAGCCGATGGAGATCGTCATGCACCCGTCGCCCATGGCAATGCCGTCATGCGCGGCCTGCGGCGGCAGGTACAGCATGTCGCCGGGCGATAGCACCGCCTTTTCCTCGGGCTGGAAGTTGCTCAGGATCTTGAGCGGCAGGCCCGGCTCCAGCGACAGATCCTTTTGCCGGCCATAGCGCCACTCGCGCTCGCCTGCGGCCTGCAGCAGGAACACGTCGTAGCTGTCAAAGTGCGGGCCGACGCCGCCGCCGTGGCTGGCAACGCTGATCATCACGTCGTCCAGGCGGGCGTCCGGAATGAACCGGAACAAGGCCATCAGCTCGGCTGCCGCATCGCTGTGCAGATCCACGCTTTGCACCAACAGGGTCCAGTCGCCCTCGTTGTCCTTGGGCAGGCGCGCGAAGGGGCCGTTTTCCATCTGCCATTCGCCGTTTTCGCGCCAGATCAGGCGCGATTCCACGTCGTCGCGGCGCGCAAGCTTCTTGATGGCCGCGATGGTGACGGGCGGCTTGAAAGCCGGGATGGCCTGGCGGATCAGCAGCGGCTTCTTCTGCCAGTAACGGCGCATGAAGTCGTTGGGGCTTTGATTGCCCAAGAGCGGCAGCGGTTGGTCGAGGTTCATTGGAGGTGCTTCTTCAAGCGGTAAAGGGCATCCAGCGCTTCGCGCGGGGTGAGGCTGTCGGGGTCAATGGCTGAGAGCTCCTCGCGCAGCGAATCCAGCGCCTCGATGGCGTCGGAGCGTTCGGCTTCGGCGTACGCCTGCGCGTCAGCCTCGGCGGCGGCCGAGAACAGACCAAGCTGCGGCGTGGGGGCGCCTTGCGCCTCCAGGCGTTCGAGTTCGCGCGTCGCTTGGCGAATGACGGCGGCGGGCACGCCCGCGCGCTGGGCCACCTGAATCCCGTAGCTGCGGCTGGCCGGGCCTTCGCGCACTTCGTGCAGGAAGACGATGCCGCTTGCCGATTCGGCGGCGGCCAAGTGCACATTGGCCGCCGTGGCCTGCTCGGCGGGCAGACGGGTCAGTTCAAAGTAGTGGGTGGCAAACAGCGTCAGCGCGCGGTTGTGCGACAAGAGGCGGCAGGCGATGGCCCAGGCGAGCGCCAGGCCGTCATACGTGGACGTGCCGCGGCCGATCTCGTCCATCAGCACCAGGCTGTTGGGCGTGCTGGCAGACAGGATGGCTGCGGCCTCCGTCATTTCCATCATGAAGGTCGAACGTCCGCCCGCCAGATCGTCGGCCGCGCCGATGCGGGTGAAAATGCGGTCGATCTTGCCGATCCGCGCGCGCGACGCGGGCACGAAGCTGCCGATGCGCGCCAGCAGCACGATCAGCGCCACCTGCCGCATGTACGTCGACTTACCGCCCATGTTCGGGCCGGTGATCAGCAGCATGCGCCGCGCCGGATCGAGGCGGCAGCCGTTCGGCGTGAAGCGTTCGATGGCGCGCTCGACCACCGGGTGGCGGCCGGCGTCGATGTCGATGTCGGCTTGTTCGGACAACTCGGGCGCGACCCAGTCGTGGCGCTGCGCGTGCTCGGCCAGGGCGGCCAGCGTGTCCAGTTCGGCCAGCGCCGCGGCGCAGTCGGACAGCGGGCGCACGTGTTCGGCCAGCACGTCGAGCAATTGCTCGAACAGCCATTTTTCGCGGGCCAGCGAGCGGTCCTGCGCGGACAGTACTTTGTCTTCCCAGGTCTTGAGCTCGGGCGTGATGTAGCGTTCGGCGTTCTTGAGCGTCTGGCGTCGGCGGTAGTCTTCCGGCACCTTGGCCGTCTGGCCCTTGGTGACCTCGATGTAGAAGCCATGCACGCGGTTGAACTCCACGCGCAGATTGCTGATGCCGGTGCGCTCGCGCTCGCGGGCTTCCAGCTGGACAAGAAAGTCTCCGCCGTCGGCGGCCAGTCCGCGCAATTCGTCCAGTTCCGCGTCAAAGCCGGCCGCCAGCACGCCGCCATCGCGGATGGCCACGGCCGGTTCGGGCGCGATGGCGCGCACCAGCAGCGCGGCCAACGCGGGATCCACGGACAGATACGAAATCAGTTCGCCGATGCGCGGCGAGGCCGACATGGGTTCAACCAGATCGGCCAGCGCGGGCAGGGCCTGCAGCGCGTCGCGCAGGCTGGCGAGTTCGCGCGGGCGCACGGAGCGCAGTGCCAGACGCGCAGCGATCCGCTCGATATCGGGAAAGGCGTTCAGCGCGGCACGCAGGGCTTCGAGCAGGCCCGCCGAGCCGAAGGTCTGCTCGACGTCCATGCGCCCGGCCAGCAGCGCTGAAATCGCCTGCTGGCGCGCCAGCGCCTGGTCGTTTTCGCGCAAGGGGTGATGTAGCCACCGGCGCAAGAGGCGGCTGCCCATCGGCGTGCGGCAACCGTCCAGCAGCGAGAACAGCGTGGGCGAGTCTTCGCCAGACAGCGTCTGCGTCAGTTCCAGATTGCGGCGCGTGACCGGGTCCAGCAACACGAACTGCCCGGGCCGCTCGGCCGACAGGCTCTGCACGTGCGCCAACGCCTGCGACTGCGTGCGCGCCGCATAACGCAGCAGGGCGCCCGCCGCGCAGATGCCGGCCGGCATGTCTTCGATGTCAAAGCCCGCCAACGTGTCCGTCTTGAAATGCGCCAGCAGATGCGCACGGGCGCCGTCGCTTTCAAAGTGCCAGTCCGGCACCCGGGAGCGCGCGCCTTCGAACGGGAAGTCGAACTCGGCGCTGTCGGCGCAGATGATCTCCGCCGGCGCAATGCGGTGCAACTCGGATTCCAGCTGGGCAGGCGCGCATTCCGTCACCCGGAACTCGCCGCTGGCCAGATTCAGCCAGGCCAACCCGGCGCGCGGCGCGCGCGCGCTGCCGCTGACGAAAACGGCCGCCAGCGCGCGGTCCGCTTTGGCGGGCAGCAGCGCGTCGTCCGTCAACGTGCCGGGCGTCACGATGCGCACGATGCGGCGCTCGACCGGGCCCTTGGAGGCGGCGGGATCGCCGATCTGCTCGCAGATGGCGATGGACTCGCCCATCGCCACGAGCCGCGCCAGATACTGCTCCATGGCGTGCACGGGTAGGCCGGCCATGGGGATGGGCACGCCGTTGGACGAGCCCCGCTTGGTCAACGTCAGATTGAGCAACCGCGCGCCGCGCTCGGCGTCTTCGTAGAACATTTCATAGAAATCGCCCATGCGATAGAACAGCAGCAACGGCCCGGCCTCGGCTTTGAGGCGCAGGTACTGCTGCATCATGGGGGTATGGCTTGACAGATCCTCGTCCGTTTTGGCCCGAGATTTCGGCGTTGTGCCTTGAGTTTCTTGCATTTATTGAGGGAGAGTCGGGAAAGTTGTCATCGTCGTATGGCCCAACCACGCCCATCAAAATCCACCAACACTTGGCGGTTTGGCGTAGCTTTTTGGTGGGTCGAATTGAGAAGTTACGCCGCTTCGTTTAGGACTCTCGCAACCGACGCCAGAGGATCCTTCCCTTCATGCAATTCGACGCGCGCGCCGCCAAGCTGCTTGAGCCAGGCCGACACCTTACCATTGATGGCTATCCCGGGCTGCGGCTTGAAGCAACCGCCACGGCAAGAACATGGATCTACCCGTACAAGAGCCCGGTGAGCGGCAATATGCGTCAGAAGAAGCTGGGACGCTGGCCGGCCATGTCGATCGCTGCTGCGGTCGTGGAATGGGAAATCCTCCGACAAAAACGCGATGCTGGCATGGACGTGGCGGTGGAGGCCAGGCAAGAGCGCCAGGCGTTGAAGGTTGCCGCTGCTGCAGCCAAAGTTAAGGCTAAAGGCCTTTTGACGGTAGCGGACGCCTGCGACATTTACCTAACCGGACACATCAAACAGCATCGGGCAGAGAAATGCCTGATTGAGATCAAGCGCACGTTCAAAACCATGTGGGGGACCTTGCGAGCAAGCCTGCAGAGACGGTCACTCGTGCGGATGCGTTTTGTCTCATCGAATCGTTCTCCCACATTCCTGTACAGCCGCAGATCCTTCGCCGTGAACTGGGGGCGGCGTGGGACTATCGCCATGACGGGCACCGGCGGGCGCGTCGGAGAATGTGTCAAATTGAAACGGACATATCAATCTGGCTGACAATGCCCGATAGTGAGGGCAGGGAAGATTGAAACTGGTATTGTGAAGTGGTTCAACAACGACAAGGGCTTCGGCTTTATCATGCCGGAGCAGGGCGGTAAGGACCTCTTCGCTCATTACTCCGAAATTCAGGGTAGCGGGCATAAATCTCTGGAAGAGAACCAGCGCGTGACGTTCGTCGCCGGCCAAGGTCAGAAAGGTCCTCAGGCGACAATGATCAAACCGATTTAAGAACTGGCTGGCTTGCCCTAAGGCAAGCGGGCTGGCACCTAGCAAGTGGGGCCGAATCCTTTGAAACAAGGGGTTCGGCCCTTTGCCTTTGGTCACCCTCGAACTACTTCTGATCGAGCTGCCGAAATTGAAAACGTCGATCAGTTCTTCGATGAAGCGTAGGCGTGCTTCGAGCATGGCATTTCCAGGGAGGGACTGCGCACGCGGGGCATGAGCCGGGGCTGTCAAACCCGAACTGGCACTAGCACCCCGCAGCCGCTCTGAAATTCAACGCGGGCGGCAGCCGAGTTGTCGTAGCTAACGAACAAGCATCAAGCTGGTGCCCCCGGATGCCATTTCAGACTGCCGCAGTCGCGCTGAAGAATGGGTGCTCGCAAAGCGTTCGAAGCCCCGGAGCTTCCTTGGCGCAGTATTCATCGTTCTGGTCTGGGTGGGCCTTGCCGCGGCGGCATGGTTGTGGTGGTCCGCCAGAGAGTAGCGGCCGGCGTCACGGTGACGCCAACTTGCAGCCGCGTCGTGCCGCCGGGCACAATCCCACCTCGTGGCGCGTGTGGACGCTGCGGGAGTTTCAATGCCATGCCAGATATTGCCGTTCCCGCCGTCCTGGACGCCACCGAGCGCGTTTCCATTTCCAGTGGCGACCACCAGGCTGAGTTCGCCCCGGGCGGTGGAGGGCGGCTGACGCGGCTGTCCACCGGCGGACACGACTGGATAGTGCCGTTGACCGCCACCGAATGGCCCGCCGGCAAATGGCCGCGCGCCGGGTCGTATCCGCTGGCGCCGTATGCCAACCGGATCCGCGACGGCGTCTTCACCTTCAATGGCGCCCGACACGCGCTGCAGTCCGTGCCCAATCGACCACAGGCGATCCATGGCGCCGGGCTGTTCCAGTCGTGGCAGGTCCGCAATCTGACGGCCGACAGCGTCGACCTGGTGCTTGACCAACCGGCCGGTGTGCTGGGCTGGCCCTGGCCGTTTGAGTGCGTGCAGCGCTGGCGGCTGGACAGCCGCGGACTCAGCCTGAAGCTGTCCATCACCAACCGGGGCGACACCCCGATGCCGTGCGGCATGGGCATCCATCCGTATTTCACGGCCCAGCGCGTTTCGCTGCATGCTCGGCGCATTTGGCCGTCGGATGAGAATGGTCTGCCCACCGGAAGCAAAACGACGACGGTGCGGGAATTGCGCCAGTCCGCCGAGGGATGCGATACGTACCTGTCGCAGTGGCAGGGCCGCGCGACGCTGCACTGGCCCGATGGCCACGAGCTGGCGCTGCATGCCGATCCGGCGTTCGCGCATCTGGTGGTGTACACGGCGCCGGGCGCGGATTTTCTTTGCGTGGAACCGGTCAGCAATGTGGCCGACGCGTTCAATCTGGCGGCGGCCGGCGATACCCGTACTGGCATGCAGGTGCTGGAACCGGGCGAGCGCTTCGCTGCCACGCTGCTGCTGGGGCTTGCGCCAGCGCGCAAAAAGTGAATGGCAGCTTGGTAACCGCCGCACCCTGCGGCGATAATCCGCACGAACCCAGTATCAGGAGTCGTTACGTGAAAAAGCTCAGCACCGAACAATTGCAGGCCGCTGTCGAGACGCTGCGCCGGACGCAGGTCAAGTTGGCTCGCGCGGGCAACCTGCCGCTGGAGCCGACCATCTATGCCAGCGCCAAGGGCTTTCGCCGCAACGTGCCCGATTATGTGTGGTCGTGGTTGTCGGGCCTGCTGGCGCCGCACAAGAGCTTGTCGGCCTGGATGGACGCGCACCAGACAGGTTGGCGCGAAGGCAAAACGCCGGCGGCCGCCGTTTATGCCCGCACGGAAAATGGCTGGTTCCAGTGGCTGATCGCCGAGCTGGAAGCCGAGATCAACGATCCGCACGCGCGCGCCAAGCGCGAAGGCCGGGGCTGACAGGCCTGGTCGCGCCCGGCGCGGCGCACGGCGTTGGCGCGCGGCCCCGCTCGGGATCGCCGCGTCTCTAGAACCCCTCCAGCACGATCTTGCCGCGCGCCTTGCCGCTTTCGATGAAGGCGTGGGCGCGCCGCAAGTTCTCGGCGTTGATCTTGCCGTAGTGCTCGCCCAGCGTCGTGCGCAGCGTGCCGTTGTCGATCAGGCGGGCTGCCTGGTTCAGCAGCTCGTGTTGGGCGATGAGATCGGGCGTGTTGTGCAGCGGCCGCGCGAACATGAACTCCCAATGCAGCGAGGCCGACTTGCCCTTGAGCAGCCGCACATCCACCGCGGCCGGGTCGTCGATCAGCGCGATCTTGCCCTGCGGCGCGATTGCCTCAGCCATCTGCGCAAAGTGCTTGTCCGTGTGGGTCAGGCCCGCGATGTAGCTGACGTTTTCAAAGCCGATGCGCTTGAGTTCCTCGGTCAGCGGCCTCGTGTGATCGATGACATGATGCGCGCCCAGTTCGCGCACCCAGGCCTGGGTCTCGGGCCGCGATGCCGTGCCGATGACCGTCAGGCCCGTAAGCCGGCGCGCCAACTGCACGAGGATCGAGCCCACCCCGCCGGCCGCCCCGACGACGAGCAGGCTGCGCTGGCTGGGGGCCGCGTTGTCCAGCACCCGCAGACGGTCGAACAGCAGTTCCCACGCGGTGATGGTGGTCAGGGGCAGGGCGGCGGCCTGTGCAAAATCCAGGCTCTCGGGCATGTGGCCGACGATGCGCTCGTCCACGATGTGGCGTTCGCTGTTGGCGCCGGGGCGGGTCAGGGCGCCGGCATACCAGACGCGGTCACCTGGCTTGAAGAGGCTGGTCCGGGCGCCAACCGCGCGCACCACGCCCGCGGCGTCCCAGCCGATGATTTCCGGCGTTCCGTCCTGCGGCTTGCGGTTGGCGCGGATCTTCACGTCAACGGGATTGACCGAGATGGCGTGCACGTCCACCAGCAGGTCGTGGTCGCCCGGCACGGGTTCCGGGACGGTGATGTCCTGCAGCGCGTCGGCGTTATCGGCGGGCAGGTTCTTGAAGTAGGCAATGGCTTTCATGTGGGAGTTCAGGCTGTTCAAGGGATTAGATGATGGAGCGGACCACGCCGCCGTCCACGCGCAGGGCTGCGCCGTTGGTGGCTGACGCTTGCGTCGAGCAGGTGTAGACAACGATGTTCGCCACCTCTTCCACCGTGGCAAGGCGGCGCAGCAGCGACGTCGGGCGATGCTGGGCGATGAAGTCCTGCTCCATCTGTTCCTGCGAAACGCCCTGTTCCTTCGCCATTTCCGCGAAGAAGTCGGAGACGCCTTCGGAACGGGTCGGGCCCGGCAGCACGGCGTTGACGGTGACATTGGTGCCCGCGGTCAGCTCGGCCAGACCGCGCGACACGGCGAGCTGAGCTGTCTTGCTGACGCCGTAATGGATCATCTCGGCGGGGATCTGCACGGCGGACTCGCTGGAGATGAAGACGATTCGGCCCCAGTTGGCCGCCAGCATCCGCGGCAGGTAATAACGCGAGAGGCGGATGCCGCTCATGACGTTGGTGTCCATCATGGCCTGCCAGTCGTCATCGGTGATTTCGGTAAAGGACTTGGGGGTGAACGTGCCCGCGTTGTTGACGAGGATGTCCACGTCGGGATGCGCGGCGCAGACCGAGGCCGCGCCGTCCGCGGTCGCCAGATCCGCCTGCACGGTGGTGATCTGCGCGCCCGCCACCCGCTGCGAGATGGCCTGCGCGGCCTGCGCCAGCTTGCTCGCATTGCGGCCATGCAGGACGACCTGCGCCCCAGCTTCGGCCAGTCCGGTGGCGATGGCCAAGCCAATCCCACCGGACGATCCGGTGACCAATGCCTTCTTGCCCTTCAGTTCGATTTTCATGCGGTGACTCCTTGCTTGTCGGGGAATGACTGCATGATTACCCACACCGCACCGGGGAAAAACGGGCTAGCATCGCAGGCAGTTTCAATAAATTTTTGAAAATGAGGCCAAATTGGTCCGATTCGAGGATTTGAGGATTTTTGTCGCCGCGACGGATCTGGGCAGCTTTTCCGCTGCCGCGCGCGAACTCGACCTGACGCCGGCGGTGGCCAGCGCCGCGCTCAAGCGGCTGGAACAGGAGCTGGAGACGCGGCTCTTCGTGCGGTCCACGCGCAGCCTTCGCCTGACCAGCGACGGCGAGCGCTATCTGGAGTATGCGCGCTCCGCGATCTCCACGCTCGACGCCGGCAAGAATGCCATGGCGCGCGACAAGACAGACATCGCGGGCACCCTGTCAGTGTCAATCCCATCTGATTTGGGCCGCCACGTGCTGCTGCCGTGGCTGGACGAATTCCAGCGGCAGCATCCACGCGTCAGCTTCCAGCTGCGCATCAGCGACCGGCTGGCGGACCTGTACCGGCAGCCGGTCGACATCGCCGTGCGCTATGGCACGCCAAACGATTCGAGCCTGGTCGCGCTACCGCTCGCCGAGCACAACCGGCGCGTCGTATGTGCGGCGCCCGCATATCTGGCGCGGCACGGCGTGCCGCAAACGCCGGCGGATTTGCGGCGACACAACTGCCTATCCTTCGTGCTCGGCGAGACCCTGCACGACCGCTGGACGTTCGAGCAAGACGGCACCAGCTTGACCATTCCGGTCAAGGGCGATCGCGTCGGCGATGACGGCGATCTGGTGCGGCGGTGGGCGCTGGCCGGGCACGGCGTGGCATACAAATCACGGTACGACGTGCTGACGGACTTGCGCGCGGGCCGGCTCGTCGAACTGCTGCCCGGCTATGTCAGCGAACCGTCGCCGCTATACCTGCTGTGCGTGCACCGCATGCTGCTGTCGCCGGCGGTGCGGCGATTGCGGGAGTTCTTGCAGGAGCGGTTCAAGGCGTTCGAGGCGGGATAGCAGCGCGTTGATGGGGGGCGGCGTCGGCACGCCACATCAATTCGCCATATCAATGCGCCGCATGATGCCCGCCCGCTGCCTGCTTGTTCGCCGCACGCGTGCGCGCCGCCTTCTTGGCCGCGGCTGAGCGACCGGCAGCACCCTTGGTCGCCGCTGCCTTGCGCGCGGCGGCCGAGCGGTCCGCAGGCGTGCGCTTGCTGGCCGTCTTGGTGGCGTTGCGTGACAGCGCCGCCTTCGACGCGGGCTTGGTGCTTTCCTTCTTCAAGGCCTTCGTCGCGGCCTTGGAGCGCGTGCTCGACTTGGCATGGCCGTCGTGCGCCGCGCGCGTGTCCTGCTCTGCCTTGCGCTTGGTTTCGGCGCTGGCCTTCTTGGGCGTGCCGAGCTTGACGCCAGCGCGCCGCGCCTTGGACAGGCCGATCGCGATCGCCTGCTTGCTGGACCGCACGCCGTGCTTGCCTTCGCGCACGTTGTCGATTTCCTCGCGCACGAATTCCCCGGCCTGTGTGGACGCAGACTTGCCTTCGCGCTTGTCGCGTTTGGCGCGTTCAATGGTTTTTCGTTCAGGCATGGTGACCTCCTTTGCTCGCATTGCAAAAGCGATTCCGTCGCCGGTCGAGACCGCGCGACGGAACTCGTAACACCACTCTATCGCTGCGCAGGTATCCTGTGTGTTCGAATGGATTGCCGGTCGTAAGCGCCGGAACACGGCCCAAGCACCGACGATTCACGACTCACCTCACAGCGGAGACGAGCTATGTCGAATCATGTCTACAAGCAGATCGAGTTGGTGGGCTCTTCCACCAAATCCTCCGACGATGCGATCGCGAAAGCCATCGAGCGCGCATCCGAAACCTTGCGCAATCTGGATTGGTTTGAGGTGACCGAAGTGCGTGGTCACATCAAGGACGGCAAGGTGGCGCACTGGCAGGTGGGATTGAAGATCGGCATGCGCCTCGAAGGCGATTCCTGATCCAGTGGTGGTCATTCCTTGACCGCACCTCGCAAGTGACTGTCGGATAAGGAGTTTCCGGACTTGTTGTCCGACTGTTCAGAGGCTTGTCCACATTCCGTGGGGACAAGCCTGTCTGCTTTTCCCCCAGGCTCGGTCATCCACAGCGCGGCCAGCATCATGGCGGCCACGTGAGCGTTTCTTGCCCGCGACCCGCAAGTCACTGACCTGCAAGGCTTTTTGCAGACTCCCCCTAAGCTGTCCTCAGGCTTATCCACATTTGGCGGGGACAACACAGGCCCGCGCAAACTGCGTTTGGGCCTTTCTTGACCACGGCCTGCAGGGCGTTGATATGAAACAGGATTTTCGACCTGCCCTCACACTGTCCTCATGCTTTTCCACAGAAGGCGGGGACAAATCCACATCGGGGTGCGCAAACACCGTTTCCGCCGCTCCGCGCGCTTAAAAACGGGGATAACTCCACCGGAAATCGTCCAAAAGGATGATTGCGCATTTATTGATCGACCCTCGCAAGTGCTTGGCGTGGCAGGAGATTTTCGACCTGCCCCAAGGCTGTCCTCACCTTTCTCCACAGTTCAGGGGGATAAGTGCGGCCGAGCGGAGATTTTGCGCAGCGGGGCTCGGTCAGGACCGATCCCGGCGGCGTGGTGCATCGCTGGATGTAGCTCCTTCGGGTTGACAAACGTCATCACGACTCGAAACCGCGCGCGCTTTTGAACATTCAGATTGTTTGCCGCCAAAAATAGTTTTTGTCTGATTTTCAGAGGGGGGTAGGTGTGGGGTAATGGAAGCGCATTCCATGCGCGTCCATTGCGATTTCCTATTTGCGGTGGACGCGTTCCTATTGGCGGCCTTGATCCTCACAGAATGTGAGATAGGTCTGAATGCAAAGGAATCCACCCATGTCCAAGACAACGGCCGGCGGCGCGACGTCGGCACCGGCCTGCTGCCCGCGCATCCCCATTCTTCCTATCCGATATGCAATCGTCCCGAATGCGGATGGATCTCCCCTGTATCGGTATGGCAAGTCCGGCTTCAATCTGGAAGCGGGTTTCCAGCGACTGCAGCTTTCCTCCTATACCTTGCGTGCGCTTAGACCGGGATACGTCTACGTGTTCATGAAAGGCCCCCGGGGCGAAAAGTTAGTCATCCATGAATACGATGGTGAGGGCCATTATCAGGAACTGACTTACACGGGTTTGGAAGGCTACGACAAGAAGGACAAGTACAGGGCGGGAGCGCGCATGGGATGGGTGTGGGCAGACACCAGCCCAGCCACCGCCGCGGAGGTGTGGATTGGCTACAGCACGCATCTTTGGACCAACGCCATGACGAAGAGGGTCAGCAAAGATCCTGCAGCGCGTCAGCTTCATATGCGAGCGTTGGACATGGTCGAACTGACCTCCGGCGTCAAATCACCATCTGACCAGCCCCATTTACTACCGGCCAATGCCTTGATGGAGTGGGTGGAAGATTTCAAGCCTCTCGAGCAGCGCCTGCCGCTGGAGTGGAGTTGCCATGCCAGCGAGGATGACTTGTCAGCCGCTACCTTCGTAGCCCAGGCCAACCACTACCGCTTCACGCAACCGCGCGTGCCCGCGGTGGTTGCACTGAATGACGCAGAGGGGATCAGCCTCGATCTGGGTTTGATTGCCGCTGCGTATCAACATCAGATTACGGATTTGAAACTCGCGCCTAGTAAGCGGGCTGAAGGTGCCGGTCGGCCTCACTTACCCGACTGTCTGCGCTTGGACGTCGAACAAATCCATCTTGCAAGTTCAGAGTTTCATCACAAGAATCTAACCGCCCTGTTGTTGACTCGGACCCTGCGGTCCATGTTTCGCGCTGACGGCGACGATCCCGCGAGCATCGCGTCAAGACGAGGCGAGTGGCATCGGAATCAGCCAACTTACCGGCCGATACCATCGCACGAGCAGCTTGAATATGAAGTCCTGACCGACCAAAGAATGTCTCCGCCCGGCGCGCGCCTAGCTACAAGAATCGACACCGAACGATATTTCGATTTCTTAAGGCAACGCAAAGAAGCCGATGCACAGCTGCGCGTAATGGTGCATGAACTGGACCAAGCGTGTTCGGATCATGACTGCTGGATATCCTCCGCGGAATCAAAGCATAAGCTTGACCCGAAGAGTCTAGCTGCAGCGTTCGAGACATTTGACAGGAATAACCGTCAGTCTGCGGCGGGCTTGGAATTGTCTATCGCGTTGATGTTGCAGAGCATGACGCAGGCGCTCGCTATCAAAGACGACGGGGACTCCCGGTATGAACGGCTTGAGAAATGGTGTGATGATCCGGAAAGTGCTGTCTATATTTCACTAGCGGCATTTAATCCATTTAAAGATAAAGCCGACGCGGTTGGTTCGATACTGGGCGCACCAGACGCTGTCATATCCGAGCTTGGCCTCAAATTTCCAGCAATTAACGGCGTCACCGATCTGACATCCCAGACCGTTACCACCGTCGCGTTAAAGCGGCTCAAGGGCAAGACTCGGTGGGACGCAAGCCGCAATCTCCGCCAACAAGTCCACGCGGCAGCGCGAGAGGCAAATTTGGAAAAATTGTTGGGGTTGATGGCGGGGCGTTATAGGACCTTAGATACGGTGACCACAAAACACGAGCTTTCCAAGGAATTGAAGAAACTCGTGGACAAAGGCATGGCTGAAGTGGAACTTGCTAGCAGTAGCGTCAGCGTTAAAGGCAATAGAACGGTATCGATCGAACGAACCCAGACTCTCACGGTTAAGCCGAAGCTAAAGTCCCTGAGCGCCACGACAATGGGAGTTGGCTTTAACTACGGAATGCTTTACTTCAACGTTATCAATCTGGGGTATGCGCTAAAGACGCTGGAAAGTAAATACTCGCACGAGGCTGCTGTGAATTTCGCTTCGGCGCTTCTAGGGATGATAAGTTCTATAAGCGCGGCAGCGATGAGTACGCGAACGGCTTACTCAGCGGCAATAGCGAAACTTGGCTATAGAATTCCTGGTCTCGCCTTTTCTGTTGCAAGAAAAAGGCTTGTGATGTCCAGGTTATATGCTACGGCTACTGGCGGGGTCGCGATTATTGCTGGTTTGGCGGCCGACATAATAAAAGCCAATCGGCTCTTCCAGGGCGGCAATCAGGCTGCAAGAAACTACACGTATGCCGGAGGAACACTGGCGGCAATAGGATCGGGCGTGCTCTTGGGAACTGGCGCCATTGCCAACGCTCTTTCGGGTGGGGCTGCGGTTGCGGGAGCATCGGCAACCGTTCCGGTTGTTGGCTGGGTGGTGGCGGCAGTCGTTCTGACGGGCGTGGCTTTTTTGGCGGGAGGTATTTGGTTCCATTCTTTAGCCGCCGGTGAAATGCATTCAGCCATGGAGCTTTGGGCCGCACGATGCCAATTCGGTAATTTAAAAAATGACGGCGAGCGTCGGGAAGGCCTAGTGCTCGATAAAGATCTCAATCTTCCAAGATATGTGGACCCGAACACAGAAATGAAGGATTGGTATCAGGCGTTTTTTGTTCCCATCTTGCTCGATTCTGATCAAATCGAATCTCTCGGATTGACTGGCATGGCGAGCGGGTGGCACGACAAATGGTTTTCCGAAGATGACATCGAATTCGTGGTGCTTCTGCCGGGATTTGTTATGGAGCAAAGTACATGGGAAGGCGGGCTGGGCAGCGTTGGTAAAACGGTAGGGCTGGGTGAGCCTCCAGTTACAGTATTTGGCGTGGAACCGACTTGTATCACCACGTCTGCTGGCTTGGTATTGCATTTCAAAATCAAGCATACGGGGCATGCCAATGCGATATTGGCGATTGAATTTAAGCCAAACCAAGGGCTGGATGAAGACGCCATCGCCGTCGCCGACTTTCTGCTAGAGGATTGAGCGGTTTATATGTCAATAAATTGGATTTGGTCGAGCAAAGATTCTGCTGGTGTCGAGCCAAGAATCGGAGAGCAACTTGTAAGTATCGACAATGCCCGTTTGCGAATGAGGAACCCATGGGTGGCAAACTCCGCGCAGATGGGGAAAATTTATGCATCTGTCCTAATCGGCGGCACTGCTGCGGCGACCTTATTTTTTCTGAGTGAAGTTTATGGGAAGCCCAGATTAGATTACGGTTTCTTGATTTCAGTGGCGTTAGTGATTGCGTTCATTTCATTGATGCTTGGGGTGAGCGTTCGTGTGATAAAAAACGAATCCGATTTTCTCTTTGATAGGTCTACCAAGAGGGTTTTCTACAGGGAGCGCGGACGTGTAATTGCAGGTGATTGGGATTCCACAGTTGGAGGTCAGCAATCCAAAGTGGAATTTACTGGCAAATCAGTGGTGGTAATGCACTCGCTGTTATTGAGAATGCAAGCCGAATCATCATCTCTTGACGGGGTAACGTCCTTACCGGTGTCATTGTTCGTTTCGATCGAAAGCAATGCGCCGACCGAGCCGTTTGAGATATATATTGCGCAAGTATGGGAATTCATTCGAATTTTCATGGATGAAGGTCCAGACAAACTGCCGGAACCTGGCGAATCCAGCTGGTGGAACAGTCCGAATCTTCGTATTTGCCTGACTCCCGCCCAGGCATTGCGCCATTACGTCCCATGGCGCACGGGAGAACCCAATGAGATGCAAGGAAAGAGCAATTGGCTTTTGCCCCTATGGCTGATTTTCTTCCCCTACAACATGTTTTGCGCTCTGTGTTGGTACGCGGTGTGCCGAGTATTGAAAGTCCGAGGCATGCCGCCGCCCGTGCATGTCATGGGTTCGGAATATCGCGAACGTGTGCCAGATTCCAAAGTAAAAAAAAGCCCCTCGACGAATCGAGGGGCTTGATCGCCCGGAGGTAGGTCGGGCGATCGGCGCCGGCACGCCTTGCGCGTGGCCGGCGTCGGCGGCAGATCAGGCGTTGAATTTCTTGATCCAGTCGACGTAGCGGTCCACCCAGCCCTGCAGAAACTTGCGGGTGCCTTCGTTGGTGATGTTGAACTGGTCGTCGACCAGGCCTTCGGAATATTGCAGGAAGACCTCCGGCGTGGTGAGGGCGTTGGCGCCTTCGGCCGCCAGGATGTTGCGAAGGTGCTGCTGCATCATGGCGGTGCCGGCGGCGCTGGGCGATGCGCCGACGATGCCCACGGCCTTGCCGGCCCACGAGTTCTGGCCCCACGGGCGCGTGCCCCAGTCGATGCCGTTCTTGATGGCGGCCGGGACCGAGCGGTTGTGTTCGGGCGAGACAAAGAGGATGCCTTGCGCATCGGCGATCTGCTGCTTGAGCTTGGCGGCGGGCGCGGGCAGGTTGTTCTCGTTGTCCTGGTTGTAGAGCGGGATGTCGCCCAGGCTCACATACTCGAACTTGAAGTCGGCCGGAACCAGCTTTTCCAGCGCACGCGCCAGGCGCAGATTGATCGAGGCGGCGCGTAGGCTTCCGACGAAGACTGCAATCTTGTATGTGCTCATGAGCGTGTGCTCCAACGAGGGAAAAAGGAACAGCCAGTGTAGACCTGCATGGGGCCAGGCTCAATGCCGATTGCGCATATTCATATGGCTCGCTTGGCACCGAGTGAAGCGCACGCGCATGACTGCCTCAAGTCATCAAACTGACATGCGCCGCCACCACGCGCCAGCCCTGCGGCGTGCGCATCCAGGTCTGGCTTTGGCGTCCGATACGCGTGCTGCCTTCGCGCTGGAATTCCAGGTTCGCGGTGGCGAAGTCCTCGCCATAGGTGGTGATGGCGGTGCGCAGGACCTGTCTTGCGAGTCCTTGCGGCGAACGCTGTGCGCGGAAGGCGCGGATCTCGTCGTAGCCGTAAAGGTTTTCGCCGGCGCCGTAGCGCAAGGTGTGAGGGCTGTTCCAGAACAGGGTGTCGAGCACCTGCACGTCGTTCGAAACCAGCGCGGCCTCGTAGCGTTCAACGGCGGCTGTGACTTCGGCCAAGACGTCGGGCAGATTGATGTCCATTGCTGCGTATCTCCGTGTGCACCGAATTGGTGCGTTGTTTAGGGTTATCACCAATATGGGGTGTGTTGCGGTGCGCAATTATTCGACCATTCGGGCTTAGCGGCGCTGGCTCGGGGCAAATGCTGCGCCGCAAAGCTGGCACGAGGATTGCTAGGGTTAACGTGCATAACACGCTGCACGCTGCCCAGGAGTTCCGCCATGTCTCATTCTGCCGTTTCCAGTCCGGTCACCATGCTGGTGACTCGGCACATCGCGCCCGAGCGCTATAGCGATTTCCTGTCGTGGATGCGCCAGGGCGAAATCCTGGCGGCGGGCTTTCCGGGGTTTCTCGGGTCTGGTGTGCTGCAGCCGCCGGAAGGGGGCGACGAGTATCAGATTGTGCTGCGCTTTACCGACGAGGCAAGCTTGAACCGGTGGGAAAAATCCTTGCCGCGCCGCATGTGGCTGGAACGTGGCGCGACGCTGGTGCGCGCGAGTCACGAGCATCGGGTGACTGGCACGGCCGGCTGGTTTGCGCCGAAGGCCAGCACGCCGCCGCGCTGGAAGCAGGCGGTCAGCATCTGGCTGGCCTATTTTCCGGTGCTGCTGGTGTTCTCGGTGCTGGTGAGCGAGCACTTGAGCATCCTGCCGGTGTTCTGGCGCGTGTTGATCACAAGCGTGATATTGACGCCCATCATGGTGTTCGTCTGCATTCCGTTCATCTCGCGGGTGCTGCACCGCTGGCTGCGCGCAGGCTAAAGCGTTCTTGATCCCGCCTTCACGCCGCCTTTGCACGGCGTGTGGCGTAGAGCCGGTGCAGGGTGATTTTGCGCACGGCGTCCTGGCTGTCCTTGATATGTGCGCGCAGCAATTCCGCCGCGCCTGCACCGTCGCGCGCCAGCACGGCAGACAGGATTGCGCCGTGTTCCCGGTACGTGGTGCCGATACGGTCGGGCTGGGTGAAGTCCAGCCGGCGCACTATACGGATCCGCTCGGTTGCGGCCCGATGCACCCGCGCGATCTCGGGGTTGCCAGCGGCCGCCACCAATTCAACGTGAAAGCGCTCGTCCAGGTCGGCCAGCCATTCGCAATCGCTGGACCGCTCGTTCTCGTCGACCAGCCACGTCTCCGCGAGCGGCCGCAGCGCAAGCAGCGGATCGGGCGATTGTCCCGGGGCGCACAGCGCGTGTACCGCCGCCGCTTCGAGCACGCTGCGCAGCTCATAAAAGTGATCCAGCGTCTCGAAGTCCAGGGGTTTGACCAGCCATCCGTTACGTTGCCGCACCTCCAGATAGCCTTCGCGCTCCAGGCGGAACAGCGCCTCGCGCACGGGTGTGCGGCTGACCTGCAGGCGGTCCGCGATCTCCGTTTCGGTGAAGCGGTCGCCCGGGGCCAGCCGGAACTCCAAGATGTCGCGCTTGAGCGTGGTGTACGCGGAGTCGGCCAGCGTGCGGGGCATGTCGATGGCGGCGAATGCGGTTTCCATGTCGAGGCTCCAGGCTTTGCGATAGAAGGGCAGGGTGGGCGTGTCAGACCGGCCGCGTGCGGGCCGCGCCGGCCTGCTCGAGTGCGTGGGCGGCGCGCAGGCAATCGGCTTCGCGCCAGGGGGCGGCGATAAGCTGCACGCCCAGCGGCAGATGGCCGTCCTCGTCCAATTCGGGCCACGTGGGCGCCGTGCAGACCGGCAGGCCAATGGCGGAAATCGGTTGCGTCAGCAGCCCCATGCTGGCGCGGGCTGGCAGTTGCTTGCCGGCGAGCGTCAGCCAGTCCGCGCCGATCGGTGTGGCGCTGACGGGCGTGGCGGGGGCGATGAGGACGTCGTATTGCTCGAAGAGGGCCAGCGCCTCGAGGTAGGCGCGGTGGCGCACGCGCTGCGCCTGCTGCACCCACGCCGCAGGGACGAGGCTGCCGGCCACCAGGCGGTCGCGCGAGTGCGGTTCGTAGTAGTCGTAGTGCGTGACGAGCCGGCGGCGGTGCAGCGCGCCGCCTTCCGCCGCGGTGATGATGAAGGCGGCAGACCGCGCCTGCACGGCGGCCGGCATCTCGACCACGTCGGTCGCGCCCAGGGCGCGCGCGGCGATTTCCACGGCGCGGCGCGCCTGGGGACCCGCCCATTCCGAAAAGTAGCCGCCCAGCACCGCGATGCGTAGCCCGCCTGCGCCGTCGGCAATGGCTGGCAACGTGGGCGCTGCCGGGTGCTGCGCGCAGGAAACGTCCGCGGCATCGGGGCCTTGCAGCGCGTCGTAGGCGGCGGCCAGGTCGCTGGCGCTGCCCGCGAAGGGGCCCAGATGATCCAGGCTGCCCACGAACGGAAAGGAGCCCGTGCGCGGCAGGCGGCCGAACGTGGGCTTCAGGCCGAATACGCCGCACAGCGAGGCGGGCACGCGGATCGATCCGTTGGTGTCCGATCCCAGCGTCAGCGGCACTAGTCCGCCGGCCACCGCGGCGGCGCTGCCGCCGGACGAGCCGCCCGCGATGCGCGAGGTGTCGTGGGGATTGCGGCAGGCGCCGTAATGGGTGTTCTCGGTGGTGAAGCCGTAGGCGTGCTCGTCCATGTTGAGGGCGCCGACCAGCACGGCGCCGGCTTCGCGCATGCGCTCGACCAGCAACGCGTCGCGCCGCGCGGGCGGGTTGGACGCGTTGACACGGCCGCCGGCCAGCGTGACCTCGTCGGCGATGTCGAAGAGGTTCTTCACGGCGTAGGGTACGCCCGCCAACGGGGGCAGCGCTTCGCCGCGCGCACGGCGGGCGTCGATGGCCAGAGCTTCCTGCCGGGCGCGGCTTTCCGTGACGGCGGTGAAGCAGTTGTAGCGGGGATCGCGCTCGCGCACGCGGGCAAGCGTGGCGTCCAGCACCGCGGCGGCGCTGCGTTCGCCGCTGCGGACCTGGCGGGCGATATCGTGAGCGGGGCCGGTCACGGACGGAACACCGAAGCAGATTCCAGTTCCACGGGCAGCGGCTCGTCGGCGAAAGTCGACGCGATGTCGTGGATGCGCGAGAACTGCTGCACGACCTGCTCGGCGGCGGACTCGCGCAGCGCATATCCCGACAGCGCCAGCGCGCTGCGCACGTATTGGTCGATGGTTTCCTGTGTCATGGCGATGGCTTCCGATGGTGGCGTGGGATTACTTGCGCACTTCGCGCTGGAAGATTTCCAGGCTCAGTTTCTTCATCTGGATGAAGCTGGGCTCGGACAGCGTCTCGACCGTGCGGGGCCGCGCATCCGTGTAGTCCAGGATCTCCGCGACCCGCGTGGGACGCTTGGTCAGCAGCAGCACCTGGTCCGCCAGATACACCGCTTCTTCGAGGTCATGCGAGACCAGCAGCATGGTCGTGCCGGTCTGCAAAAAGACTTCCTGCAGCTTTTCGCGGATGAACAGCGTCATCTCGAAATCCAGCGCGGAAAACGGTTCGTCCAGAAACAGCACTTCGGGTCCGGGGGCCAGCGCGCGCATGATGGATGCCGTCTGCTGCTGTCCGCCCGAGAGTTCGTACGGATACCGGTTCAGGTCGAACTTCACGTCGAACGAGGCCACCAGTTCCTCGACGCGCGCATCCACCTGGGCCTTGCTGCGGCCTTCCAGGCGCAGCGGATACGCGATGTTGTCGATGGTGCGCAGCCACGGGAACATGGCTTCGCGGTAGTTCTGGAACACGTAGCCGATCTTGGTCTGCGCCAGCGATTTGCCGTCGAACAGGATCTCGCCGGAATCGATGGGGATCAGCCCGGCGATCATGTTGATCAGCGTGGACTTGCCGCAGCCGTTCGGCCCGAAGACCGAGACGATCTTGCCCTTCGGGATGTCCAGGTTGAAGTCTTCATAGAGCGGCCAGCCGGCGAAATACTTGGTCAGGCCGCGGATGGTGATGTGCGTGCCCAGCGGGCCGGGCTGGAAGGGCGCGGCGGCTGGCGCGGGGGCGATGACGGGGTTGATGACGGTGGACATTTATCGGCCGCTCCAGTGAACCACGCGCTTTTCCAGCACGAGAAAGAGAATGTTGAGCACATAGCCCAGCGCGCCGGCCGCCAGGATCGCGGCGTACATCTCACGCACGTTCAGCACCTGCTGCGCATTGATGATGCGATTGCCCAGGCCGCTGTCCGAGCCGATGAACATCTCGGCCACGATCACGATGACCAGCGCCATCGACACGCCGCTGCGCAGGCCGACAAACGTGGGCTGCAGGCTTTCCCAGATCAGCACGTCCTTGAAGATCTGCCAGCGCGACGCGCCCATCACGCGCGCCGCCATCACGCGCTGCTTGCGGGCGTTGATGACGCCGTACGCGCTGTTGAACAGGATCACCAGCACGGCCGCGAAGGCGGCGATGGCGATCTTGTTCATGTCGGTCACGCCGAAGATCATCAGGAACAACGGGATCAGCGCGGAAGAGGGCGTGGACCGGAAGAAGTCCACCAGGAACTCGACGCTGCGGTAGGCCTTTTCGTTGCTGCCGAGCAGCACGCCCAGCGGCACGCCGATCACGCCGGCCATCAGGAAGGCCTGCACGGTGCGGTTCAAAGAGGACAGGAAGTCCGCCAGCAGCGGGCCGCCCGCCATGCCCTTGACCAGCGCCACGATGGTGGCGCTGGGCGTGGGCAGCAGCACCGGACTGACAAGCTGCAGCCGGACCACCAGGTCCCACACCACAAAGAGCGCGAGCGGGCCGATCAGCGGCAGAAGGCGGGAGGAGTCGAACTTGCGCGGCGGCTTGGACATGGCCGGCTGCGTCTTAGACATGGTCGGCTGCGCCTTGGCCGGCGCGGCGGCGGTGGCCGTAGAGGGGGCGGGCGTGGCGCCCGTAGCCGTGGTCGCGGTCATGGATCAACCCTTGTAAAGCATGGTCGAGACGTCGACCTTCTGCGCGAAGACGCCCTTGTCGGTGAACAGGTCGAAGAACTTCTGGAAGTACTGCACGTCGCTGGGCGTGAACTCGTTGTGCAGCGTGTAGGCGGCCAGCGGCACTTCCTCGGTCATCGGGCCTTCGATGGCGGTGTAGCCCTTCAGGAAGGGGCGCGCCTCGTCGGGCTTGGTGCGGATCAGCTCGATGCCGCGCGCGTACGCGGCGATGAATTTCTTGCTTTCCTCAGGATGCTTCTTCAGGAAGGCGGTGGTCAGCGAGGCAGAACCCCCGAACCACGGCGCCATCGGATCGCCCAGGACGTACTTGGCGATGACGCCGGTCTCCAGCACGCGGGTCGTGCCGTTCAGGCGGCCCACCGTCCCCGTGGGTTCCAGCGTGTAGCACGCGTCCAACTGGCCGGCGGCAACCGCGGCGACGTGCTGGCTGATCGCCAACTCCACCACGGTTGCCCCCGTTGCGCCGGCGCGCTCCAGGACTGCTTTGGCCAGCGTGGAATTCTGGATGCCGGGACCAGAACCGACCTTTTTCCCCTTGAGGTCTGCGATGGATTTGATGGGACTGTCTTTCGCGACGATGAACTCATCCAGCACGTTCTTGGCGTTGCTGGGGTTGGACGCAAAAATCTTGAACAGGCCGGGCGAAGCGATCTCGCCGATGGCCAGATTGGCGGAGCCCGTGCCGTTGGCGCTGCCGTCGGCGCGGCCGGCGAGCATGGCTTCCATGACCTGTTGCGCGCCCGCGAACTTCAGCGCCTCGACGTTCAGGCCGGCTTCCTTGAAATAGCCTTTCTCGATGGCGGCGTAGAACGGCAGGCCAGCGGCCACGGGCCAGAAGCCGATCCGGATGACCGGACCCGATTGCGCGCGCACCAGCGCCGGAGCGGCGAGCGCCGCCGCGCCCATGGCGGCGCCCTGGATCAGGCGGCGGCGGGTGGCGTTGAAGGCGTAGGGTGCATTGCGATGGATCATGAAAGGCTCCTGGGCTGCTTGGATGGGGGCGCTTGTAGACAAGCTTGCATACCAGTCATCAAGCAATACCCGTGCCAGGTTTTGCGCGGGGTGGTTGGCCCTCTGGCGCGCGATCACTTCGCCTCAGGCTGGTGCTCGTCGTGAACCAAATTGGTGCAAGACGCACCATATAAGGGGACATAACGTGTCCTCCGCCGGCAACGACGCGCCCGCGCCGGCTGCGTTGGCAGTAGCATCGGGCGCATGAACACGCGCTTTGTCGAAGCCTTTCTGTGGTCCGCGCGGCTAGGAAGTTTTCGCGCCGCGAGCGACCGTCTGCACATCACGCAGGCGGCCGTGGCCAACCGCATCGCGTCGCTGGAAGAGGACATCGGCGCGCGCCTGTTCGAGCGTGACGCCAAGGAATTGAAGCTCACGGCGGTCGGCACGCGGCTGCTGGATTACGGCGAGCGCCTGCTCGAGATCCGCCAGCAGATCCTGTCGTTGGGCAAACGCGGCGACGCGGTCGCCGGGCTGGTGCGCATCGGCGCCATCGAGACCGTCGTGCACACCTGGCTGATCGGCTTTCTGACGAACCTGCGGTCCACGTATCCCGGCATCGACGTCCAGCTGACGTCCGAGACGGTGCGCGCCCTGCATCGCGGTTTGCGCGAGGGCACGCTGGACATCGCGTTCCAGACGGACGTGCTGAACGACACGGGCATCGTCAGCATGCCCTGCCTGCCGATGGAGATGGGCTGGATCGGACCGGCGGGCGGCGAGGACACGATGACGGCGCACGACCTGCTCGGCGAGCCGGTGCTCACGATGAGCCCGGGATCGCAGCCGCACGAGGCGCTGAAGGCCTTGTACCGCGAGGTCGGCATGCCGCAGGGCAAGGTGCATTTCGTCAGTTCGATCTCGGCGCTCGCGCGGCTGGTGCGCGGCGGCTTCGGCCGTGCGCTCGTGCCGTTGCCGCCCCTCTATGAGTACGTCGCGCGTGGCGAGATCCAGGTCATTCACACTGACTCGCCGGTGCCGCCGCAACAATTGGCGGTGAGCTATCTGGAAAGCGGCGGCTCGGACGCGATCCGGCTGGTGGCGGAACTGGCGTGCCGCGCTTCGGATCAGTTCACTGCCTCGGTCATTGCGCCGCGGGTGGGGTCGGCCCGGTAGGCGTTTTCGTTCAAAAATTTGTCAGCTAACTGAACGGCGCCTGAATATCAAACGAAAATTGTTTACACTCGCATCCACAAAATTCAAGCCGGAACGGACCGCCGCGGGGGCGGGCCGTCCGAATTACGGGAGAAAGACGATGCGCAAGTTGCTATTGGGTGCGGTGCTGGCCGCCGCGGTGTACGGCGGAGTGGCGCAAGCCGCCGTCGAACCCAAGGCCGTGGTCGCCACGTACTCCGATCTGGCGCTGGCCGGCTACGAGGATTCGCTGACGGCCGCCAAGAAGCTGCGCGACGCCATCGACGCGTTGGTCGCCCAGCCCAGCGCCGAAACCCTGAAAGCCGCGCGCGAAGCGTGGATCGTGGCGCGTGTGCCTTATCAGCAGACCGAGGCCTACCGCTTCGGCAATCCCATCGTCGACGACTGGGAAGGCCGCGTGAATGCCTGGCCGCTGGATGAAGGCCTGATTGACTATGTCGACGCGTCCTACGGCACGGAGAACGACGAAAACGCGTTCTACGCTGTGAACGTCATCGCCAACGCCAAGGTATCGGTGGGCGGCAAGACGGTCGATGTCAGCAAGATCACGCCCGAGCTGCTGTCCGAAGTGCTGCACGAGGCCGATGGCAACGAGGCCAACGTGGCCACGGGTTATCACGCGATCGAATTCCTGCTGTGGGGCCAGGACCTGAACGGCACCGGCGCCGCGCCCGCGGATCGCAAGGGCACGCCGCAGGAGCGTCACTCGGGCAATCGCCCGCATACGGATTTTGACCCCAAACAGTGCACCGGCGGCAATTGCGAACGCCGCATTGAATTTTTGAAGGCGGTAACGGACTTGCTGGTGACTGATCTCGAAGAAATGGTGGGCAACTGGAAGAAGGACGGCGCGGCGCGCAAGGCGATCGAAGAGGACCCGAAGGCCGGCCTCATCGCCATGCTGACCGGGCTGGGCAGCCTCTCGTACGGCGAACTGGCCGGCGAACGGATGAAGCTGGGCCTGATGCTGCACGATCCCGAGGAAGAGCACGATTGCTTCTCGGACAACACGCACAACTCGCACTATTACGACCAGATCGGCATCCGCAATGTCTATCTGGGTTCGTACACGCGCATCGACGGCAAGAAGGTGACCGGCGCCAGCCTGTCCGAACTGGTCAAGGCCAAGGATCCCAAGCTGGACGCCGAAGTGCGCGCCAAGCTGGACGCCACGGTCGCCGCCATGCAGGCCATGAAGACGCGGGCCGAGACGGTCGAGACGTATGACCAGATGATCGCGGAAGGCAACAAGGAGGGCAACGCGGTGGTGCAGGCTGCCATCGACAGCCTGGTCGCGCAGACGCGCAGCCTGGAACGCGTGATCACGCTGCTGGACCTGGGCAAGGTTGCCATCGAAGGGTCCGACAGCCTGGATAAACCCGACGCCGTGTTCAAGTGAAACTCGCATTAGCCGCCGTACTGGCGGCGTCGGTTCATGCCGTCGCCGCCGCCGCGCCCGCCGCTCCCGGCGGGCGTGAAGATCTGACGCCCGAAGACCAGAAGCGCGTCACCGCCATCACGGCGCCCACCCGTGATTTCTCGAAGGTCGAAACATTCGAGACCATGCAGGCCGGGGCCGCGACGACCAACAAGCTCATCAACGCCGACATTTTTTCGCAGCCGTCGGCGAACATGAGTTTTGAAGGCCGCCAGGAGTTCATCGTCGGCAACGGCCTGTTCCGCAAGGACTGGGTGTCCGCACCCTCGTCCACGCAGGCGTCCGACGGCCTGGGACCACTGTTCAACGCACGCTCCTGTCAGGCCTGTCACACGAAGGACGGCCGTGGCACGGTGCCGGGCTTCGATCCGCTGGAACGCACGGATGCGGTTGCGCTGCTGCTGCGCCTGGCCGTGCCGGAAGGCACCGATCGCGGGCATCCCAAGCTGGGCGCCGACGAGATCGCGGCCTTGCCGGAACCCGTCTATGGTGTGCAGCTGCAGAATTTCGCGGTCGCGGGCCTGCCCGCCGAAGGCCGCATGGAAATCGAATATGAAGCCGTACCCGTGGCGCTGCGCGGCGGCGAGACCGCCACGCTGATGAAGCCCACGTATCGCATCGAGAACCTGGGTTACGGGCCGATGCGCGCGGACACGCAGATCTCGCCGCGGCTGGCGCCGCCGATGATCGGGCTGGGGCTGCTGGAATCGATCCACGAGTCCGACATCCTGGCGAACGTCGGCGCGGACAAGCGCGACGGCATCGTCGGCAAGGCTAACTGGGTCACCGATGCGCGCACCGGGGCACGCGTGCTGGGCCGGTTCAATTTGAAGGCGGGACAGCCGACGGTCGAGCAGCAGAGCGCTGCCGCGTTCTCCAATGACATGGGCCTATCCACGCCGATGTTCCCCAAGCATTCCGGCGAATGCACGCCCGCGCAGACCCAATGCCTGGACATGCCGCACGGCGCGCAGCCACGCTTCGGCGCGGAGGAAGTGCCGGGCAAGCTGATGGACTTCGTCACCATCTATTCGACCAACCTTGCCGTGCCCATGCGGCGCGATGCGGACGACGCGCGCGTGCTGGCGGGCAAGAAGCTGTTTTACGAAGCCAATTGCGTGGCCTGCCACGTGCCCAAGTACGTGACCAGCCGCAACGCCAAGCAGCCGGAACATCGCTTTCAGCTGATCTGGCCGTACACCGACATGCTGGTGCACGACATGGGCGACGACCTGGCGGATGGCGTGAGTGACGGCATGGCCACGGGCCGCGAATGGCGCACGCCGCCGCTGTGGGGCATCGGCCTGACCAAGACCGTGAACCCCAACGCGACCTGGCTGCACGACGGGCGCGCCCGCACGCTGCTGGAAGCCGTGTTGTGGCATGGCGGCGCGGCCAAGCCCGCGCGCGACCGCGTCGTGGATATGACGCCCGAAGAACGCGCGGACCTGATCCGCTTCCTGGAGTCCCTGTAATGGCCCGCCTTTTGTTCACGCGCGCCGCGGCTGCGGTGCTGATGCTGGCGGCGCCGATCGCCGCGGTTACCGCGCAGGCCGCGCTACCCGCCGATCTGGGCGAACGCCTGGCGCGCGAGTACGCCCGGCCTGCTGTCGCGAAGATGACGGACGCCGCCGCGGCGCTGGAAGGCGCGCTGGGCGGCTGGTGCGCCAAGCCCGACGCGGCGGGCGCCGCGCGCGTCGGTGATGCGTTCAAGACGCTGGCGCACGCGTGGTCGGACGTCGAGATTCTGCGCTTCGGCCCGCTGGTGCAGGCCAACCGTTTCGAGCGCCTGGCCTTCTGGCCCGACACGCGCGGCGTGATGCCCCGTCAGGTGCAGACGCTGATCGCGGCCAAGGACGACGGGCTGCTCAAGCCGGGCGCGCTGGCCGGCCGCAGCGTGGCGGTGCAGGGTCTGCCCGCACTCGAATACGTGCTGTACGGCGAGCCCGACCTGCTCAAGGACACTGGCGCGCCCGGCTTTGCGTATGCTTGCGGCTACGCCACGGCCGTCTCTGCCAACGTCGCGACGATCTCGCGCGATCTGGGCCAAGCCTGGAGCGCGCAAGGCGAGTTCGGGCGGCAGTTTGCCAGGCCCCAGCCGGGCAATGACCTCTATCGCAGTTCGCAGGAAGTCGCGGCCGAGGCCATGAAGGCCTTGTCGACCGGCCTGCAGTTCGCGCGCGACGTGAAGATCGAGCCGGTGCTGGGCGATTCGCCGCAAGCCGTGCGGCCCAAGCGCGCGGCATTCTGGCGCAGCGGCTTGTCCATGAGCCTGCTGGCGGCCAACCTGGATGCGTTGAAGGCCTTCTACGTGGCCGGCGGCTATCCCTTGCCCGCGGGCGAGAAATGGATGGATGCGTCGGTGCGCGGAGAATTGTCCAGCGCCGCAGAGACGCTGCGTGCGGTGCCGGCCCCGCTGGATCAGGCGCTGGCGGGCGAGGATGGGCGCCGCCTGCTGGTCCTCGCGTCGCTGACGCTCAAGAACGCGAAGGCCATCGTCGACGAGAACCTGGCGCCCGCCCTGGGCGTCACCATCGGCTTCAACGCGCTCGATGGAGATTGACCGGCGCCGCTTCCTGGCGCTGGCCGCGGCGCTGGGCCTGTCGCCCGCCGCCGCGCGCGCCGCGCTGCCGGCCGATGGCGGACCGCTGTACCTGACCGCGCGTAAGCGCGGCGGGCGCGACGAGGCGGTGGTGCTGGATCAGACCGGCCGCGATCGCCTCGCGATTCCCATGCCCGCGCGCGGGCACAGTTTTGCGATCGACGCCGCGGCGCAGCGCGCCGTGGTGTTTGGCCGCCAGCCTGGCTTCTTTGCGCTGGGCTTTTCGCTGGAAGGCGGCGAGCCAGCGGCCTTGCCGCTGCCCGAGGACCGGCACTTCTTCGGCCACGGCGCCTTCGTGCAAGGCGGCCGCTTGCTGGCCGCCACGGAAAACGACTTCGAAGGCGGGCGCGGCGTGCTGGGTCTGTACGACGCCACCCCCGGCGGCGGCTACCGGCGCGTGGGCGAGTTCGACTCCGGCGGCATCGGGCCGCACGAGGTCGTGCTGATGCCCGACGGCAAAACGCTGTGCGTGGCCAACGGCGGCATCCTGACTCACCCGGACTACGGCAAGCTGGAACTGAACCTGGACACCATGCGGCCGTCGCTCGCGTATATCGACGCGGCCACGGGGCAACTGCTGGAGAAGGTGGAGCTTGCGCCGGCGCTGCACCGGCTGTCGATCCGGCATCTGGCTCTGGCGGCCGATGGCGCGGTGTGGTTCGGTTGCCAATACATGGGCCCGGCCGCCGATCGTCCCGCGCTGGTCGGCCGCCATCGCCGCGGCGCGGCGCTGGAACTGTTTGAAGGCCCGGCCGAGACGCTGCGCAACACGCGCAACTATGTGGGCTCCGTTGCGGTCGACGCATCCGGCGGCATCGTGGCCACATCCAGCCCGGTCGGCGGGCAGGTGATCTATTGGGACGCAGCCAGCGGCAAATGCCTGGGCGTCACGTCGCTTGCCGACGGCTGCGGCGTCGCACCCGCCGCGCAAGCGGGCTTTCTGGTCAGCAGCGGTCTGGGCGCCATGATCCGCACCGACGCGCAGGGCAATGAAAAGCCGGTCCTGCCCCCGTCGCGCGACGTCTCCTGGGACAACCACTTCCGCATCGTGCCTGCGTAACGCGGCTTTGCCTGCCAGCGCGGCAAGACCTATGCTGCGTGCTGGTGCCGGTGTCTGACACCCTGGGGAGACGGCCTTGGGATTGCAGCGGTGTGCCTTGGGTGTCAGACACCTCCGCCTATCGCTGACGTCAGACACCGGAATCAGTCCTACGTCGTGCCCCGTAGTGGCTCGCGCTGCTTCTCTTTACAAAGCCTGACACTCCCGTCGGGCGTCGCGCCGCTTTGTGCAAGCCGCTTCTGATACATTCTTCCGTCGATTTTTTTCGCAGGAGGTTCCATGGATGAGGCCGTAAAAGAGTTCTATATCTGGGCCCCGAGACTGATGGATATGGGCATCAATCTGCTCGTCGCCTTGCTCATTCTCGGCATTGGCTGGTGGGTGTCGTCGTTGCTGGGCAACTGGGTCCGCCGGGCCGCCACGCGGTCGCCGAAGATCGATCCCACGATCGTGCCCATGTTCTCCACGACCGTGATGTGGGCAGTGCGGATCTTCACCGTGATCGCGGTGCTGGCGCGCTTTGGCGTGCAGACGGCCAGTCTGATCGCGGTGCTGGGCGCTGCGGGTCTTGCTGTCGGTCTGGCCTTGCAGGGCACGCTGCAGAACATTGCGGCCGGCATCATGCTGCTGATCCTGCGTCCGATCCGCGCGGGCGAGTACATCGCGCTCAGCTCGGGTGCGGATGGCACGGTCGAGGAAGTGGGCCTGTTTCTGACGCGCCTCGTGCAGGGTGACGGCATCCACATGACGTTGCCCAACAGCACGGTCTGGAACGCCACGATCACCAACTACAGCCGCAACAAGACGCGCCGTCTGGACATCCCCGTGCCGGTTCGTTATGGCGACGACCTGGATGCGGTGGTCGCCAAACTGCAACAGATCGTGGACGCGCGTCCCGACGCGTTGAAGGACCCGGCGCCGCAGGTGAAGGTGTTCGACTACAAGGAAAACGGCGTCACGGTGAACGTGCGCGTGTGGGCCGAGTCGGGCAAGTATTGGGACCTGCGCTGGAGCCTGTACCAGGAAATCCGCCGCTCGCTCGAAGAGGCTGGCTTCCAGGCCCCGATCCCGCTGCGCGAAATCCAGAACCCCAAGACGGGCGCGGCGGCTTCCTGATTGCGGGTTTGGTTTTGTCAGCCATGAAAATGGGCGCCTCTTTGGAGGCGCCCATTTTTATTCGACGGCGAGATGGCGAGATGGCTTGATCGATCTTGGCGACCCGCCAATCAGGCCGGCATGGCAAGCCGGGCCAGTTCTGTCTTGATCCAGCCCGCGATCTCGCGCTGGCGCTGCGCGGGCATGCGGTCGATGATGGCCGTGACGCTGACGGCCAGCAGGGGCGCGCCCTGCGCGTCCAGCAACGCGCAACCCACGCCCAGCGCGCCGCGCACCGCGTGGTTGCCGACCACCGAGTAGCCGCGCGCGCGCGTGTTTTCGATCAGGCGGAACATTTCCTGAGGCGTCATGCCGCCGTACTCGTCCAGCCTGCCGGAATTGCGTTCGACGATGCCGCGCGCCACGTCGTCGGGCAGGGCGGCCAGCAGTGCCATGCCGCCCGAGCCCACGCCTAGCGGCTGGCGCTTGCCGGCATACGTGGCAAGGATCTGTACGGGATAGCTGCCGATTTCGCGATGCAGGCTGATCGAGTCGTCTTCCTCGCGCACCACCAGGAACACGGCGTCACCGGTGCGGTCCGCCAGGCGGCGCAGCACGGGCAGGAGCTGGCGCACACGCGGATCGCGCGACCGCGTGTCCGGATCGACGGCAAGCTGGGCGCGGTATTTCTTGGTGCCCGCGACCGGCAGCACCAGGCCCGCGTCGAGCAGGGCGGCCAGCAACCGGTAGATGGTGGGCCGCTGTATGCCGGTCAACCGGGCAATATCGGTCACGCTCAGGCCGTCCGGACCCTGGTCACGGAGGGCGGCCAGCACGGCCAGGCCGCGTCGCAGAGTGCGTGGGCCCGCGGCCGCGGCATCGCTGTCTTGCATGCAGATCTCTGAAAACTAAGGGTTATCAACAAACGAACGAGGGAAAACCATCGTCCGTAGGGTGGACTCTACCTTGATGGCCACCGCCTGTATAGCGCAGAATGCGTCCATCCAATAATTCGAATCGTCCATCTAATGGACAGTACCCGCACGGAGACATTATGACTACAGGTCACAAGCCTGGCATGCGGCGCCTTGCCGCCACCCTTCTGGCCACCGCCGCAAGCGCATTTGCATTGGGTTCCGCCCACGCAGCCTATCCCGACAAGCCTGTCCGCATCGTGGTCGGTTTCTCGGCCGGCGGCACCACCGACGTGATCGCCCGCATCATGGCCAAGGAACTGACCGAGTCCCTCGGTCAATCGTTCGTGGTCGAAAACAAGCCGGGCGCCGGCAGCAACATCGCCACCGACCAGGTCCAGCGCGCCACGCCGGACGGCTACACGCTGCTGTTCGTGGCGGTGACCAGCGCGATCAACCAGACCCTGTACAAGAACGTCTCGTTCGATCTGACCAAGGATTTCGCCCCGGTCGCCCTGGGCGCCAAGGTCCCGAACATCCTGGTGGTCAATCCCCAGGTGCCGGTCAAGTCCGTGAAGGAACTGGTCGACTACGCCAAGAAGAACCCGGGCAAGCTGGCTTTTGCCTCGTCCGGCAGCGGCACGTCCATCCACATGGCGGGCGAGCTTTTCAAGATGAAGGCGGGCATCGACGTCCTGCACGTGCCGTACAAGGGCAGCGCCCCGGCCATGACCGACCTGATCGGCGGCCAGGTGCAGTTCATGTTCGACAACATGCCTTCGGCCTGGCCGCATGCCCAATCGGGCAAGCTGAACGCACTGGCCGTCACCACCGCCGACCGCTCCAAGAGCGCGCCGGACCTGCCGACCATGAAGGAATCGGGATTCACGGACTTTGACGTGTCGTCGTGGTTTGGTCTGCTGGCTCCCGCCGGCACGCCGCCGGAAGTCATCAACAAGCTCAACGCCGCCATGCAGCAGGCGCTGGACAAGCCCGCCGTGCAGACCAGCTTTGAAAAGCTGGGCGCCGTGGGCGTGAAGACCACGCCGGCCGAATTCGGCCAGTTCATCAAGTCGGAAGTCGAAGGCTGGGCCCCCGTGGTCAAGGCCTCGGGCGCGACGGTGGACTGATCGGCGCCTCTGCCGGTCACTCGCCGGCGGAGGGCTTAGTAAAAAGGGACGGTCTTGGGCCGTCCCTTTTTTATTTGTGCGTTTGATCCAGCCGATTGATTCCAGCCGGCGCCACGACCGCTATTTCTTCTTGGCCGCGTTCAGCATCGCCGTGCAGACGCCGCGCATCATGTCCACTTCGTCGCGGGTGAGCGACAGGCGGGAGTACAAATGGCGCATGCGCGGCATCAGCTTCTTCGGGTGGGCAGGGTCCAGGAACTGCACGCCGACCAGCGCTTCCTCCCAGTGCGCCAGAAACGCCTGGACCGCCTCGCTGGAAGCCGGTTCCGCGCCACGCGACGGTTCCTGGGCAGCGGAACGCGGCAAGAGCTCGGCGCCCTGATCCGCCAGCAGCGCATAACGCAGCTCCCAGGCGGCCAATTGCAGCGCCTGGGCGACGTTCAGCGAGCTGTACTCGGGATTGGCCGGGATGTGGCAGATGCGGTGGCACAGCGCGATCTGCGCGTTCGTCAGCCCCGCGCGCTCGGTGCCCAGCACGATCGCGGCCACGCCTTCGGCCGTGTCCGCCAAGTGAGCGCAGGCCAGATCGGCCGCCTGCCGGATGTCGCAGGGCGGGGGACCCAGGTCGCGGACCCGCGCCGTCAGCGCGAAAGCCAGCGTGACGGGCGCCAGGGCTTCCTCGAGCGACGGATAGATGCGGGCGTTCTCAAGCACGTCCAGCGCGCCGCTGGCCAGCGCCACGGCCTCCGGTTGGCTTGTTACATCCGGGAATTTGGGGTCCACCAGGACCAGTTCCGAGAAGCCCATCGTCTTGATCGCACGGGCCGCGGAACCGACATTTCCGGGGTGGCTGGGGTTCACCATTACGAAGCGAACACGTGAAAATGCTTGAGTCATTTAAAATGGCACGTTTGGCTTCGTGCCTTCCTGGTTTTTTGAGTCGATTTCCCCGCGGGGGCGACGGCGTGCCGGGGGGCGGCAAGCGGCCTATCATCAAGCCAACTCATCGCATACGTACGGAATTTTATGCACCCGATGCTCAACATCGCCATCAAGGCGGCCCGGCGTGCCGGCACCATTATCAACCGTGCCAGCATGGATTTGGAACGACTCAGCGTGGCTCGCAAGGGGCCGCGCGATTATGTCACGGAAGTCGATCGCGCCGCCGAAGAGTCCATCGTCGAAACGCTGCGCGCAGCCTACCCTGACCACGCCGTGCTGGGCGAGGAGTTCGGTCTGCAGGGACCCGACCAGGCGGAATTCCAGTGGATCATCGACCCGCTGGACGGCACCACGAACTTCATCCACGGCCTGCCCAATTACGCCGTGTCGATTGCGCTGACGCAGCGCGGCCAGGTCACGCAAGCGGTCATCTATGACCCCTCGCGCAACGAACTCTTCACCGCCAGCCGTGGCAGCGGCACGTTCCTGAACGACCGCCGCGTGCGCGTCTCGGGCCGCACCCGCTACCACGACGCGCTGCTGGGCGCGCACTGGCCCAATGCCGGCGATCCCGAACAGGGCTCGCAGCGTTTCCGCCAGATGGCCGAAGGCGCCACCGGCGTGCGCCGCCTGGGCTCGACCGTGCTGGACCTCGCCTATGTGGCCTCCGGCCGCCTGGACGGTTTCTGCGGCGTGGGCCTGAAGCCCTGGGATGTAGCTGCCGGCAGCCTGATGGTGCTGGAAGCGGGCGGTCTGGTCGCCGACTTCGATGGCGAACAAGGCTGGATGGACAGCGGCAACGTCCTGGCCGCAAGCCCCAAGATCTTCACGCAGATGCTCTCCACGCTGAACCCACCCTCGGCGGCCTGATCGGCGCGACGCGCAAACAGAAACCGGCCCTGGCGGCCGGTTTTTTTTCACTACGTCAGGACGCTACCCGCGCGGGCTAGCGGCCCGCCGCATACCGCACGTGGGTCAGAGCGCCAACTGGATTCGATTCTCTTCTTCGCCCAGCGGCATGGCGGGCACCGCGCAGCAAATGAGGACCTCATCCTCACCGGCTTCGGCGGTGGGTTCCTTTATGTAGGTCACCGCGCCCTTGATCAGTTTGGTGCGGCACGTCCCGCAATTCCCCTCACGGCAACTGAATTCAGGATTCAGTCCGCGCGTCTCCGCAAGATCAAGTAGCGTGCCGGACCCCGGGGTCCAGCGTGCCTCCTTCAGCGAATTCATGAACGCGATGGGCACGGAGGCCGTGGCCGGCGGCAAGCGGACCGGCTTATCTGCATGGGGCGTACCCGTGCGCGTCAACGACGCCGGTCCGAACGCCTCGGCGAGGATTCTTTCATCGGCGATGCCGTAGCCGCGCAAGCCGTCGTAGATGGCCTGTGTGAACGTCGGGGGGCCGCAAAGATAGAACTCGTAGTCGCCAAATGCCAGAAACCGGCTGAGCAGTGGCATATCGATACGGCCCGAGGCTTCGTAATCAATGCCGTCCCGGGCATCGGCGATATCGCTGAGCACACGAACGACTTTGACTGCGCCTTTTGCGGCGGCAACCAGCTGGGCAATCTCATCATCAAACGCGCGTTCGCGCTTGGCGCGCGCGGCATAAAACAGCGTAGTGGGCCGGATGCGTTGCCGGCGCAGCCCTTCATAGACAAGATGGCGCAGCATCGCCAGCATGGGCGTGATGCCGACTCCTCCCGCCATCAGCACTGCAGGGCGATTCGTCTGCGCGTCCAGCGTGAAACTGCCCGCCGGCGCCCGCACGTCGATGGTGTCGCCCTCTTGCAGGTGGTCGTGCAGGTATTGGGAGACCTGGCCATCCCGCTTGACGCTGATGCGGTAATGCCCATCCGACGGTGCGACCGACAGCGTGTAGGTGCGAATGATCGGCTTATCCAATCCCGGGACGTTGACGCGTATGGGCAGATGCTGGCCCGCCAGATGCGGCAGCAGTCCAGCGCCATCGTCCGGCGCCAGATGAAACGATCGGATCGACTCGCTTTCCTGCACGACGCTGCGCACTTTCAAGGGTCGCCAACGGGTTGCAAATTCCGCCGCGCGCAACCGCGCATCGGCTTGCTGCCAATCGCCCGTCATTAACGAACTCTCCGACCAGCCGCCCTCCTGAAACTTCCAGCGCAGGGCCAGGCCGCCCCGTCTGCGCACGATCTTGTGCGCGCGGAATGTCCATAGACGCTCCGCACCCTGAAATGCCGCGATGTCGGGAGCGTCCAGGATGACCTGAGCCTCGCCCGTCATCTGCAGCATGTCGCCGGTCTCGAAATCGACGAACAGAAGTCCTGCCTTGCCGTTGAGCAGGATGTTGCCGAGCGTGGCAAAGAAGAGGTTGCCGTTGAAGTCCGGAATGGTAAGCGTGCCGTCCTGATGCACCCGCACGAACCCGGCCTTGCCGCCGCGATGGGAGACATCGACCTGGCGGCGGTCTTCACGCTCGGCGTACGACGCGACAAAAAAGGCGTCGGATTTTTCGATCAGCGCCCGCGTCTCCGGGTCGATGCCCGCCAGTTCCTCGGCCTGCACCGGCGCGGGCACGCCGGGATCGCGGACAAAGGTGAAGTCGCGGAGCTGAATGTACCGCGGGCAGTTTCCGAAACTTTGATCGACGCCGACCCGGAAACCGCTATCCACGCCATGTGCGAGCACACCGTTCATGCGGTTGCGGCGGCGCGTGTGCATCTCGATGCCCAACAGGCCGACCGGAGCGCCTTCAATCATGCCGCGGCCTGCCGGGTCCGTGGCATCCGGGCGGGCGGCGATATCGAGCGTCGCCGGTGTCGGCGACGACATGAAGCCCGGTCTGCCTTCAAGAAACGTCGCCCAGGCGTCCCCCGCGGCGTCCACGCTTCCCAGCACGATGAAGGGCAGTTGCGCGTAGAAGTCCCGGTGTTGGTCAGGCATGTAGTCCCGCACGACACGTTGGCCGACCACTTCCATTCGTTCGGCGACGCCGACCTTCTCCTGGATGAATTTTTCGCCCGCATGCCAGGTGGGCAACTTGGTGGATGTCTCGGCCATTTTCGTTTCTCGCTGGGGGGATGGACCGCGGACCAAGCCGTCGGTGCTCAGGACGCCGTCACGCGTTGGCGGTCAGCCCGGCCGGGGTCTGGACGAAGGGCACAAAGCCCGGCAAGGCCTCGACTCGGCCGAGGAAACCCTTGACCGCGGTGTACGCCGAAAGATCGACGTTCCCCTCGGGCGCGCGGGCGAGGTAGCTGTAGATTGCGACGTCAGCGATGGTCGGATGATCGGCGGCCAGCCACTCGCGATTGGCCAAGTGGGCTTCAAGCTTATTGAGCAGGGCGTGCGCGCGCCCGATGACTTCTTCGGCGTTGAAGCCGGCGCCGAACACGGTGATCAGCCGGGCCGCCGCCGGCCCGTAGGCGACTTCACCCGCCGCCACCGACAGCCAGCGCTGGACGGCCGCCGCGCCACGCGCGTCTTCCGGCAGCCAGGCGCGTTGGCCGGATTTGTTGGCGAGATAGACCAGGATGGCATTCGAATCCGCAATGGCAACGCCGTCGTCTTCCAGAACCGGGACTTGGCCGAAGGGATTGAGGGCGAGAAATTCGGGCTTCTTGTGGGCTCCCGACTTCAGATCGACTTCGACCAGCTCGGCGTTCAGGCCAAGCAGCGATGCGAAGAGAACCACTCGGTGAGAATGGCCCGACAGCGGGTGGTGGTGGATTTTCAAGGTCCGGCTCCTGGGGTGGGTTTTCGGAGCGGGACAATTCCCGAACCGTGCCGTCAGTGTGGAACCGAACGATTTTTAGAGGAATAACCTCTGGGCGCACTTCTTTATTACGCTGGGAGAAATAATCGGTTTGGCCGGGGTCGAAATCTGTGTGCCCGACGCTCGCGCAGGCAGCCGTGCCGCGATCAGGTCTCGGCGGACTGCGCAATCAACCGGCCATCGGGAAGCACCATCCACGCCCGCACGCCCAGGCTGCGCACCAGCGCCGCGGTACGTTCCAGCGGCATGTTCGAAAACGCCGTGGACAGCGCATCGGCAGCCGTGGCTGTGGACGCCATGACGGACACGCTGCGGTACAGCGGCCTTGCCTGTCCTGTGAGCGGATCGAAGAGATGCGAATACTGTCCCGCGGCATCCAGCGGCGTGCCATAGCCGCCCGACGTGGCCAGCGCCTGATTGCTGATCGGCACCTGCGCCAGGATCTGGTCGGGCGACAGCGGATCGGCCAGCCCGACGCGCCACCCCGCAGCGTTGGCCGATGCATCCAGTCCGCGTATCTCGCCCATGTCGACCAACGCGCGCTCCAGACCGGCGTTGCGAAACAGGTCCGTCACGCGGTCGGTGATGTAGCCCTGCGCGATGCCGTTCAGCGTCAGCGCCATGCCCGGCTGCAGGCGGATGCGCTGCGGGTCGACCTGGATGCTTCTGTACGACACGGACTGCAGCGCCCGAGAGATATCGTTCTGTGCGGGGCCATCGGGGGAAGCATCGGTTTGCGCGAAGTGGTCGGCGTACACGCGCCACAGCGGCTGCACGGACGGATCAAAGAGGCCCCCGGTCAATTCCGCGTAGTGCCGGCTTTCGCTGAGCAGCCGGACCAGGTCGGAGGGCGGATCGGCCAGATACCCCTGGCGGTTCAGGATCGACAGCGCGCTGTCGTCGCGGTACAGGCTGAACACGCCCTCGAGCCGCCGCAGTTCCTGCAACGCCCGTTCGATGAGCTGTTCGGCAGCCAGGCGGTCGGGATGATACAGCCGCAGTTCCGCGTCCGCGCCCAGCGCCACGCCTTGCCAGCGTACCGGCGCGATGGCCGCATGCGCGCGGCGCAGGAAACCGGGAGCGAGAGCCAGCGCGGAAGACGCGGCAACGATGCCGAGGAAGCGGCGACGGGCGGGAGGGTTCATGGCGTTATCAACCAGGTGAGGCGCAAAAAGTAAGGGCGATTCAATCAGGGCGGCGGGCGTTCGCACTATTGGGCAAACACGTAGTCCTCGGGCACGTCGGCAAAGCGCACGACGCGTCCGCCGTGGGTCTGCGCGAAAGCCTGCGCGCGCGTCTGATCCGAAAACGGCATGGCGTCTTCGGCGCCCATGCCGCCGATGAAGCTGGAGTTGATGACGTAGAAGGCCTGGCGGGCATCGACCCACGCCTTCAGATCCGCCGCGCCATCGGGGCCGGCGGCCGCCATGTCGTTGACATAGATGGCGGCCAGGCCCTTGGGTTCTTCGGGCAGCAGCGTGTAGGCGAACACCTGCTTGATGGACGAGAACCACACCGGCGCGGCGCGCCCTTTTACGAATATCTGGCCCTTCGGCCCCGTGTGGTCCAGCAGCATCATTCCGCAGTAGTGGCCGACGGCCTCAGCGGAGACCGCCTGCGGCGCGGGCGGCGCCGCGGCGGGTTCGTCGCCGCCGCAGGCCGACAGCGCCAGCATGATGGCCGAGAAGGCCGTTATTGCGGCCCAACGTTGCAGCGTCATAGCTGTTTCCTCCGGAAGCAGAAGGCGGCCAGCAGAAACGGCACGGCGATCCACAGCAATTGCGCCGCCACCAGCAGCGGCACGGGCATGTGCGCCTGATCGCTGACGCCGGCCATGCCCGCGTACATGGAAATGTTCTCGAACCCTGTCAGGTTCAGCAGCCGGTATACGTCGGACGGATTGGCCAGCAGTAGCGCATTGAGCATGCCCGGCGTGACGTGGCGGCCTTGATCCGCAGCCAGCACACCCAAGAGGCCCATGTCATAGATGACGACAAAGAACAGCCACACCCCCAGTGCGATGCCCGCCGCCGTGGCGCGTTCGCGCACCAGCGTGCTGACGAGGTAGCCCATGGCGAGAAAGCTTGCGCCGAGCAGCACGCTGGCGCCGATCAGCATGGCGAAGGGCCGCCAGGCGCTGGCGTCCATGCCGCCATACACCCATTGCAGCGCCAGTCCCGCCGACCCATAGCCCGCGCCGGTCGCGATGGCCAGGATGACCAGATGGCCGATGAATTTGCCCAAGATGACCTGCCAGCGCGACACCGGGTAGCTGAGCAGCAGGGCCATGGTGCCGCGGTCGACCTCGCCGACGATGGCGTCGTAGGCCAGCAGCATCGCGATGAGCGGCACCAGGAAGATGGACAGGCTGGACAGGCTGACCACCGTGACGGTCAGGGGATCGACCTTGACCGCGCCGGTGGGGGCGCTACCCAAGAGGCCCAGCGCCAGCGCCAGCGCGGCCAAAAGGAGCGATGTGGCAAGGACCCAGCGATTGCGCAGGCCGTCGCGGATTTCCTTGCCGATGATTGTGCTTACGGCGTTCATGCGTCTTCCCGTTCAAGCAGATGGGCGTAGATGTCGTCAAGCCCTGGAACCTGGATGTCCAGGTCGCTGATGGGCGCCCCGATGGCGCCGATGCTGCGGATGGCCTCGACCTTGTCCGATTCGTGGCACAGGCGTTCATAGCGGCTGGCGTCGACCTGGCGCCAGGCCGAGGAGGGCGGGGCGGATGCGTTGTCCGGCCCAAGTGTGACGCTGATACGGATCGGCAGCCCGGTGTCGCGGCGCAGCGCCGACATGCCGCCGTCGGCGATCTTCACGCCCGCCTTCATGACGACGATGCGGTCGGCGTGGCCGGCCAGCTCCGACAAGGCGTGCGTGCTAAGCAGGATGGTGGCGCCGCTGGCGCGCAGCTCGTGCACGATCTCGTAGAACTTGAGGCGCGAGGCCGGGTCCAGGCCGGTGGTGGGCTCGTCGAACAGCAGGATGCGCGGCGCGCCAAGCAGCGCCTGCGCCAAGGCCAGCCGCTGGCGCATGCCTTTTGAATAGCCGCCCACGCGGCGGTGCGCCGCGCCGGAGATGCCCACTTTCTCAAGCAGTTCCGCGTTGCGCGATACGGGCTGACGTTTCAGGCGCGCGTAGAAAGCCAGTGTCTCGGCGCCCGTCATCGCGGGATGCAGCGCGACCGTTTCGGGCAGGTAGCCGATCCGGTCGCGCAGGCGCGCGGCGGCCGGGCTGTGCGCGTCCTGGCCGAACAACGTGACGCGCCCGTGCGTCGGGCGGATGAGTCCGAGGATCAGCTTGATCAGGGTGCTCTTGCCGGCGCCGTTGTGCCCGGCCAGCGCCACGCATTCGCCTTCGCGCAGGTCCAGGTCCAGGACGCTGATGGCCCGGTGGGCTCCATAGTGTTTGCTGACGCCCGCAAGCGTCACCAGTGGATTGCTCATTGATTGTCCTCGGCGCGCTTCGCGCCGGTTTTTGCGTCGGGTTTTGCGGCAAGACTCGCGTCGAGATGCGCGTCGAGATTCGCGCCGGCGATGGCGCCGTTGTCAGCGCGCGGTTCCCGGACAGGCTTCATCAGCGGCGCGCTGTCGATCACTCCGCCAGGCAGGATCGCGGGGAACTGCGATTGCGCCCAGCGCACCACCGAGATGGCCGGACTGTTAAGCAGGATGCGCGCGGCGGGGGCGCGCCACAGCAGCTGGTCCACCACGTCGTTCGGACGGTAGGCCGTATCGGCGATGCCGTCGCCATCCAGATCGAAGGCCGTGTTGTCGCTCCAGTAGTTGCCGCGTCCGTTATCAGACCATTCCATCACCCGCGTGCCCACGTACTTGACCTGGTTGCGGTTGTTGATGAAGGCGTTGCCCGAGATCCGATTGCCCTCGGAACCCGCCGTGAAATGGATGCCGATATCGCAGTTGGAGAAATGGTTGTCCGCAAAGCGGTTCTTGTTGGCGTTGTAGATGAATACGCACTTGCCGGCGCCGTCGACGGTGTTGCCGGAGATGTCGGAGTCGTTGGCGTAATTCATCATCAGGCCCTGTTCCACGTTGTTCACCGCCACGTTGCCGGTGACGACCAGGCGGTGCGAATACATGATGGCGAAGCCGATGTCGTTGCCGGTGGACACGTTGCCGCTGATCTCGCTGTCGTTCGTGTACATATAGTGCACGCCGTAACGCAGGTCATGGAAGCGGTTGCCGGTGAACCGGTTCTGTTTGCTGGTGTTCACGAAGACGCCGTCGCGGCCGGCGGAAATGTCGTTGTCCACCACCGCGCTGCCGGGCGTGTTCCATAGCGACACCCCATTGCCACGCTCGGCCACGCGCAGCTCTTTGTTGCCCACGATGCGGTTGCCGCGCACCAGCGCGTCCTGCGGACCCCATACATAGACGCCGAACAGGTTGTCCAGGATGTCGTTGTGTTCCACCACGGCGCGATGCGCGGTGCGGTCCAGGAAGATGCCTGCGTCCATGGCGGGCAGGTCCAGCCCCGAGCGGGTGACGGTCAGGTTGCGCAGCGACACGTCCGTGGCCTTGATCCACAGGGTGCGCCCCTGGCGCGTGCCGGCGATGACGGCGGAACGGTCCTTGGGTCCCTCCAGCGTGAGCGGCTTGTCGATGATCACGTCGCCGGCGTAAATGCCGGGCGCCAGGCGCAGCGTATCGCCGGGCTGCGCCGTGGCGACGGCTTGCGCCAGATCGGCGCCCGCCGCGACCTCCAGGGTGGCGGCCGCGGCGGCGCCGTTCAGGACCGGGCCGAAGCCGGCCAGCACGAAGCCGGCCGCGGCCCACACCGCGTTTCGCAAGGTTGCGATGGCAGCCATGGATCGTTACGCAGACTTCTTGGGATGCACGATCATCTGGCCGGACATTTCCATGTGCAGCGCGTGGCAGAACCACTGGCAGTAGTACCAGTAGATGCCAGGGCGATCCGCTTTGAACGTGATGGACGACGTGGCCTGAGGACCGATCTCCATGGCGATGCCGTGGCCTTCCAGCGTGAAGCCGTGCGTCAGGTCTTCGATCACTTCCATGTTGGTCACGAACACCGTGACCTCGTCGCCCTGGTTCACCTCGAACTGCTTCAAGCTGAACATCGGCGCCACCGCCATCATGTACACGCGGACCTTGTTGCCGTCGCGCACGACCTTGGCGGCGTCTTCCAGCGACACGCCGTCCTTCTTGGCGATTTGGCGGGCGTCTTCCCACATGGGGTCGTCGCGCTTCCAGACGCTGATCGGGTTGATCTTGGAACGGTGCACCAGGCACATGTCGTGCGGCTCGGCGAAGCTGGGGCCGTCATGCACCAGCTTCATCTCGTCGCCGGAAATGTCGATGAGCTGGTCGTTCTCGGGCTTGAGCGGACCCACGTTCAGGAAGCGATCCTTCGAGAACTTGTTCAGCGACACCAGCCATTTGCCGTCGGCTTCCTTGGTTTCGCCCATCGTGGAGTGGTTGTGGCCCGGCTGGTAATGCACGTCCAGCTTCTGGAGGATCGGGTCGACCTTTTCGCCCTTGTAGGCGCGCTTGGCCTTGTCGATGTTCCACTTGACCATCTGGCTGTCGATGAACAACGTGGTGTAGGCGTTGCCGCGGCCGTCGAACGCGGTATGCAGCGGGCCAAGGCCCAATTGCGGCTCGGCCACGACGCAGTCGCGAGGCTTGATCTTGTCGGCGAACAGGTCGTCCAGCTTGCGCACGTCGATCACGGTGACGGTGGGCGAGAGCTTGCCGTTCAGCATGAGATGGATGCCGTCGGGCGCGGCGTTGCAGCCGTGGGGCGAGTTGGGGACCGGGATGTAGCGCGTGTACTTGGAGCCGTGGCGGCCGTCGACGACCGGCACGCCGCCCATCGTCTTGAAGTCGCCGTCCTTGACCGCCTTCTCGATGCGCTTGAGGTCGAAGACCACGACCCAGTCCTGCTCGTTGGCGGACATTTCCTCGACGGTGACGCCTTTCTCCGAGTTGTAGCAGGTGGCGAACGAGTATTTGCCCTGGTAGTCGGCGTCGCCGTTGTCCAGGTTGCCGTCGACCAGCACTTGCCACGCGACCTTCATGGTGTCGCCATCAATGGCCGAGTAGACCGAGAAGAAGTTCTTCTTGGGATCGTCAAGCACCTTGCCGTCGTTAGGCAGCGGGATGATGTGCTCGCCGTTGGCAAACACGTAGCCGGTGCGCGGATAGCGCTGCGGACGCAGGCCGTGCACGCCCGACACGTTGGGCAGCTCAACGATCTTGTCGGTCTTCATCACGTCCAGGCGGATGCGGGCCACTCGATTGTTGGCCTTGTCGTTGATGAAGAGGTAGCGGCCGTCGTAGGTCTGGTCGGTGAACGACAGGTGGGGGTGGTGGGCGTCGCCGTTGGGGAACACGCCGCCCTTATCCTTGAGGTATTCGCGGGTTTCAGGCGTGAGGCCGTCGGTCAGGACCTTGCGGCTTTCGTTCGTGCGGCCCCAGCCCGTGGCGCTGCAATGGTTGAAGACGGGAATGCGCACGAGTTCGCGCATGGACGGCAGGCCCAGCACGCGGACTTCGCCCGACTGGCCGCTGGAGTTGAACGCATAGTATTCGTCGAGCTCGCCCGGCGCGACATGCCCGAGCACGGCGCCGTTGCCAGATTTGCCCTCTTTGCCGTGCGCGGTGGACATCTGCGCCCCGGCAACGAGGCCGGCCGCGCCGGTGATGGCTGCGGTGCCCAGGAAGCTTCGGCGGGTGAGGCCGGCTTTTTCGGGGGTCTTGTCGGACATGGATAACTCCTAGGTAGGGACGGCGCATTGCGCCGCGGTACGAAAATCGTGTTTCACGATTCCCGGTTGGGGCGATTTGCCGAGTTGGGGGTCGGCATGCGGTGCAGAACGACTTCCTGCACCGACGGCTCAGGGGGCGGAGCCGGGCGCCGCTCACGCTTTGCCTGCTTCTGGATCAGGTGAGGGCACTTCTGTTTGTGGTGGTAAAGCATCTGGCAGTGCAGGCACTGGATGCACTCGTTCGGATTGATTTCTCCGGAGGGGTCGATCGCCTGAACGGGGCATTCGATGTTGCACCGTTGACAGGGGTTGCCGCAGTCGCGGTAGCGCTTGAGCCAATTGAAGATACGCAGCCGGGCGGGGATGGCCAGCGCGGCGCCCAGCGGGCACAGGTAGCGGCAGAAGAAGCGCTCGATGAACAGACCTGCGGCCAGCAGCGCCACGGCGAACAGCACGAAGGGCCAGTGGCGCACGAAGTGCAGGATGATCGCGGTCTTGAAGGGTTCGACTTCGGCCAGTTGCTCGGCAACCGCAAGGTCATACAGCGAGAAGCCGAAGAGCAGCAGGAAGATCACGTACTTGAGCGTGGACAGCCGTTGCGCCACGCCGTGGCGAATCTTGAGCTGGCGCACACCAAGCCGCCGGGCGATGCGGTTGGTCAGTTCCTGCAGCGCGCCGAACGGGCACAGCCAGCCGCAGAACGCGCCGCGGTTCCAGAAGACCATGGAGATGGCGGTGGCGCACCACAGGATGAACACCAGCGGATCCATCAGGAAGTATTCCCAGCGGAAGTCGGTGCGCAAGGCCGAGAAGAATGTCAGCACGTTCACGATGGATAACTGCGCCTGCCCGTACCAGCCGATCCAGAACAGCGCGAAGGCCAGGAACGCCAGACGCAGCCTGTCGTGCAGCAGCGGGCGTGAGGAGAGCTGGTCCTGGAAGAAGAAAATGCCGACGAGCACCGTCAGCGCGATGGTCAGGATGGCGATCTGGCCGGCCTTGCCCTGCCAGATCTGCTTCCACAGCGCGGGCGGCGCGGATTCGGCGTCGGGCGAGGGCGCCGTGGCGGCGGCGGACTGAATGGCGGAGGATTGACTGGCGGCGGGCGCCGGCGGCGGCGCGACGGTGCGGGTGTAGGCCGCGGGCAGGTCATACGGCAGATCGAACGTGACGAACGCTTTGTCCGACACGCTGAGCACGCGCTGCACCAACAGTTGCAGGCGCCACGGCTTGACCGGGTCGAGCGAGGTGTCTTCGGGCACGACAAAGAGGGCGACTTCGCGCAGCGCCGGCGCGCCCTTGGCGTTGATGTCGGCCAGCCGCTGGTGGTTGCGATCGCGGAACCGGAAGGCGCCTTCGTCCTGGATGACCTCGATGCGGTCGAAGATGCCGCCGCGCACGTAACCGGACCCCTTGAATGAATAGAGCCCATTGCCCGCGACCAGCACAGCCTGCTGGCCGGGCTTGAGGCGTTCCTTCAGGCGCTGCCAGCCGTTGTCGCCCAGCAGGCTGCGGCCGATGGATGGTGCGCTGACCAGCGCGGCATACAGGTCGATGAAGGTATCGTCGGGGCCGCCCTCGCCATGATCGGCCGCGTCCTTGCGGCCGGACCGCAGGAACGCCTGATTGACGTCGTCGGGCGTCAGGCGCAGGTTCTTCACGGCGCCCGCGTCAAGCAGTTCCTGCCAGGTCTGCACCGTGTCCTTGTCTTCGTCGAGGACGCGGGTGGCAGCCGGCTGCGCCGCGGCGCGTGGCGCGCCCGACTTGTCGATGCCGTGCGCGCGCGCCACCGCAATGGCGGACCGCGTGATCGTGTCGCCGATCACCATCAGCGTGACCGTTGCGCCGCTGACGATGTCCACGGGCGGCGGTGCGCCGTGACGGGGCGGGGACTCGACGAAGTTCAGGCCGACGTAGCCCTGGATGAAACGATCGACCTTGGCTTGCGGTATGCCGATCAGCACGATGGGCTCGTGGTGCTCGACCAGCTTGGCGCCCATGATGCGGCCGCTGTCGGAAAGCCCCACCAGCACGTCGATCGGCTTGCTTGAGTAGCCGCGGGTGTTGACCACGTCGGTAGTCAGGTAGACAAGGCCGAGCGGCTTATTGCCCGCAAACACGCGGGCAATGGCGGGCTTGCCCTCGACGGGCCCGGAGCGGTCGGCGCCGGGGAATACGTCCGTGATGGGTGTGCTGGCCAGGAATTCAGGCAGGCGTTGCGCCTGCGCCGCTTGCGCCAGGAACAGACAGGAAAGCCATAAAGCAATGAACGCGGCTTGAACGTATTTTGTGACCCGAAGGTGTACTGCGGTACTGCCGCGCATGCTGAACTCTGTTCGTTGTGTTTGCTTACGGGCATCCTACGAACATGCATCGGGGGGTGGATTGCGGTTTGTCAATCTGACAGAGTCGAAGGCCTAATAGCCCTACGATATGTAGGGGAAGTTCCGTAGATTTGGGGGGTATCCGCGAGTGGTGTTGATGGATGTCAATCGGACGACGAGAAGGCAGTCCTACACTGACCCGCGGCGGCAACGGCGTCTGCATATGGCTGGCGTACGTGCATCGACCGCTGTGTCATCGGAGAATTTCATGCTGGCAAAAGCCACCCTCGCCATCCTTCTTTCCGCCTCCAGCCTGCCCGTGCTGGCCGCGCAATGTGAAGCCACCGTCGAAAGCAACGACGCCATGCAGTTCAACGTCAAGGAAATCGTGGTCGACAAGAGCTGCAAGGAATTCACGGTCAACCTGAAGCACGTCGGCAAGATGGCCAAGGTCGCGATGGGCCACAACTGGGTCCTCACCAAGGAAGCCGACAAGCAGGGCGTCGCCACGGACGGCATGGGCGCCGGCCTCGCGCAGGACTACGTCAAGGCGGGCGACACCCGCGTCATCGCCCACACCAAGGTCATCGGCGGCGGCGAATCCGACTCCGTCAAGATCGACGTCTCCAAGCTCGCCGCTGGCGAAAACTACGCATTCTTCTGCTCCTTCCCCGGCCACTGGGCCATGATGAAGGGCACGCTCAAAGTCGGCGGCTAATCCCCCCGACGGGTCTGTTGAGACAAGCGAGAGCCGGCCGGGGGGCCGGCTTTTTCATGCCCGCGGCACCTGTCGCGCGGCGCGCGTGAACCGGGCCGACGGGCCGGATTCAGGCGCTTGCAAGCCTTAGTCCATTCGGCCCAAAGCCTCTGTCCATCAGGCTTACGGACGGGATGCGTCACCGGCATGTCATGGATTTTCCATGTACGATTACCGGTCGTGTAACTTCTGGAGCTCCTGATGGAGTGGCTGCTGGACCCCGCTGCGTGGGTCGGCTTGCTTACCCTGGTCGTCCTTGAGATCGTCCTGGGCATTGATAACCTGATTTTCATCGCCATCCTGGCGGACAAGCTGCCGCCCGCGCAGCGCGATCGCGCGCGCATCATGGGCCTGAGCCTCGCGCTCATCATGCGCCTGGGCCTGTTGTCCGTCATGTCATGGCTGGTCACGCTGACTACCCCCCTGTTCAATATCGGTCCACTATCGCCTTCGGGTCGCGACCTGATCCTGATGGTGGGCGGCCTGTTCCTGCTGTTCAAAGGCACGATGGAACTGCACGAGCGCCTTGAAGGCAGCATGCACACCGGCTCGTCCGGCCCGCGCGTCTACGCCAGCTTCTGGGTGATCGTCACGCAGATCGTGGTGCTGGATGCCGTGTTTTCGCTGGACTCGGTGATTACCGCCGTCGGCATGGTGGACCACCTGGCCATCATGATGATCGCGGTCATCATCGCTATCGGCATCATGCTGATCGCGTCCAAGCCGCTGACGCGCTTTGTCAACGCCCACCCGACGGTGGTGGTGCTGTGCCTGGGCTTCTTGCTGATGATCGGCTTTTCGCTCCTGGCCGAAGCCTTCGGCTTCAAGGTGCCCAAGGGCTATCTGTACGCGGCCATCGGATTCTCGGTTGCCATCGAGGCGCTCAACCAGGTGGCGCGCCGCAACCTGCTCAAGCTCGACGCCCGCTTCCCCATGCGCGAACGCACCGCCTCGGCCGTGCTGCGCATGCTGGGCAAGCGCCCGCCGGCCAGCGACGAACCCGACCTGCCCCATGCCGGCAGCCCAGCCGTCCAGGCGTTCGGGGTCGAAGAGCGCAACATGGTCAGCGGCGTGCTGACGCTGGCCGAGCGTTCCATCCGGTCCATCATGACGCCGCGCACGGACGTTTCCTGGATCAATATCGACGACGATCCCGACAACATCCGCCGCCAGCTCACCGAGGCGCCGCACAGCTTCTTCCCGGTGTGCCGCGGCTCGCTGGATGAAGTGCTGGGCATCGGCCGCGCCAAGGACCTGATCGCGGACCTGATCACCGAAGGCCGGGTGCGCCGCAACCGCCTGCGCGATCCAATCATCGTGCACGAGTCGATCGGCATCCTGCGCCTCATGGACACCCTCAAGCGCTCGCGCGGCCAGCTCGTGCTGGTGGCTGACGAGTTCGGCGCCATCGAGGGGCTGGTGACGCCCATCGACGTCTTCGAAGCCATCGCCGGCGAATTCCCCGACGAGGACGAACTGCCCGACATCGTGGCGGACGGCGCCAACACCTGGAAGATCGACGGGGCGGCCGACCTGCACCACGTCGAGCAGGTGCTTGAAACCGAAGGCCTGGTCGACGACGCCCAGGACTTTTCCACGCTCGCGGGCTATCTGCTCTCGCGCTTCGGACATCTGCCCAAGCCGGGCGACGTCTGCGAATACCAGATCCATCACCAGCATTTCCGCTTCGAAGTCCTGGAAATGGATGGCCGCCGCATCGCGCTGGTGCGCGTCGAGAAGCGCCCCGAAGAGCATTTCCCCGACGAAGCATCCCTAGCCAACGACTAACAGAGAGAGACCCTAGCCCGTGACCGAGAACTCGCTCTATCTGATCAAAGCATTCATCCTGGGCATCCTGGAAGGCCTGACGGAATTCATCCCCGTGTCCAGCACGGGCCACCTCATCCTGGTCGGCGACTGGCTGAATTTCGATTCGGGCGACGGCAAGGTGTTCGAGGTGGTCATCCAGCTTGGATCCATCCTTGCCGTGATGTGGGTCTTCCGCGCCCGCCTGCTCCAGCTGATTCGCGGCACGCTGACGGGCGTGCCCAGCGAAGTGGCCTTCACCCGCAACCTGATCCTGGCGTTCCTGCCGGCGGCGGTGATCGGCGCGATCTTCATCAAGACCATCAAATCGGTGTTCTACCACCCGGCGGTGGTCGTCGTGACGCTGGTGCTGGGCGGGCTGATCATGCTGTACGTGGAACGCCGCACGCGCCACACGCCGGGCGATGCGCCGGGCGCCGCTGACGACACCGCGTCGGACGAGCGCGCCTCGGCCCACACGCTCGAACAGATCACCTGGAAGCAGGCGCTGGGCGTGGGCGTGGCGCAGTGCTTTGCGATGATTCCCGGCACCTCGCGGTCGGGCGCCACCATCATCGGCGGCATGATTGCCGGCATCCAGCGCAAGACGGCCACCGAATTCTCGTTCTTCCTGGCCATGCCGACCATGCTGGGCGCGGCGGCCTACGACATGTACAAGAACTTCGGCCTGCTGACCCAGCACGACCTGTCGGGCATCGCCGTGGGCTTCATCGCGGCGTTCCTGAGCGCCATGGTAGTGGTGCGGGCCGTGCTGCGCTTCGTGGCCAACCACACGTATCGCGTGTTCGCCTGGTACCGGATCATCTTCGGCGCCATTGTGGCGGCCTGGATCTTCACGCGCTGATTCCTCCCCGCCTCGGCGGGAGCAGAAAAAAGGCCGCTTCTTGAAGCGGCCCTTTTTTTGACTTGCGTGGGTCTTGCGGCGTCTACGCTTCTGTTTCCAGGTCGTAGAACTGCAGTCCGTCGCGGTCGATGACCAGCCAGCCGCCGCGCGGGGGCGACACGTGGTCGCAGTCCCAGTCGGGTAGCACCCAGCGTTCGCTCTTTTGGCCGTCGATGTCGAGCACGTGGCGGTTGGGGCGATGCGTGTGGCCATGAACCAGCACGCGCACGCCCGTCTCGCGGAAGATCGACTCGATGGCGTCCGCGTTGACGTCCATGATTTCCATGGACTTCGTCTGGTTGGCCGCCTGGCTTTCGCCGCGGGCCTGCTGCGCCATGGCCAACCGCTCGGGGATGGTCTTGGCCAGGAACTCGGCCTGCCATTGCGGGTTGCGGACCATCTTGCGGAATTGCTGGTAGGCGGCGTCGTCCGTACAGAACTCGTCGCCGTGCGTCAGCAGGACCTGGCCGAAATCGGTTTCCAGCAGCGCCGGCTCGGGCAGCAGGCTGGCGCCCACGGCCTTGGCCAGTTCTTCGCCGATGAGGAAATCGCGGTTGCCGCGGCCCAGCCAAACCGGGATGCGAGCAGCCGTATTGCGTAGCGCCACCAGCACCGTGGCAAGCCACGGCGGGGCGGCGCGGATCACGTCGTCGCCGATCCAGGCGTCGAAGATGTCGCCGGGCAGCAGCAGGGCTGCCGCCTCTTCCTCTGCCGCCTGCAGAAAGGCCAGGAAGGCCTCCGAGGTGGCCGGCGTGGCCGGCCCCAGGTGCAGGTCGGATGCCAGCCAGACCGGGCCGGGCAGGGAGATCTTATTCAAGAACTTCGGCCTTCTCGATGATCACGTCTTCGTTCGGCACGTTCTGGTGGAAGCCCTTGTTGCCGGTCTTCACGCCCTTGATCTTCTCGACCACGTCGGTGCCTTCGGTGATGGTGCCGAACACGGCGTAGCCCCAGCCGTTCGGCGTGGGCGACGTGAAGTTCAGGAAGTCGTTGTTGGACACGTTGATGAAGAACTGTGCGGTGGCCGAATGCGGATCGCTGGTGCGGGCCATGGCCAGGGTGTACTTGTCGTTCTTCAGGCCGTTGTTGGCCTCGTTTTCGATCGGGGCGTGCGTCTGCTTCTGCTTCATGCCGGGTTCAAAGCCGCCGCCTTGGATCATGAAGCCGTCGATCACGCGATGGAACACCGTGCCGTTGTAGAAGCCTTCCTTGACATAGGTCAGGAAGTTTTCGACGGACTTGGGCGCCTTGGCGGCGTCCAGGGTGATGACCATGTCGCCTTGGTTCGTTTGAAGCTTGACGCGGGGATTGGTGCTCATGGTTTTGGTGCCTTCGGAGGTGGAGGGGGAAGAAGAGGCTGCGGGGGCGGCGCTGACGAACGCCGGAGCGAATGCAGCCAGTGCGAACGAGCACGCCGTCAGGCGCAGCAGGTGTAGAGGGGAGTAACGGGACATCATTTGCCTTGTTTATCCTTCAACATTGTTTCAACTTCGCGGACCTTTTCCCGCATGCCAGGCACGCCGTCGCTGGCGGCCTTCTTGTAGGTGCGCAAGGCCTGCAGCAGTTGCAGGTCGCCCAGATTGGCGCGAGCCGCCGCGTAGGTCGGATCGGCGCGCAGTGCCATTTGCAGGGCGTCCTGCGCGCGGTCGAGTTCTCCTCGGCCAGCATATAGAGCCGCCAGGTTGTTCCAGGGTTCCGGCAATTCGGGGAACCGCGTGGTCATATCGGTGTAAATGTCGATCGCTTCGTTCGTGCGATCAAGCGCGGCCAGGGCGCGCGCGTGCTGGAACATGAGCTGGACGTCGGTGCCGCGCTGGTCCTTGATCTCGGCCTCGCGCTTTTCGATCATCGCCAGGGCTTCCTGATTGTCGCCACGGGTGAGCAGTCGCTCGATGTGCGTGGTGATCTGGGAGGCGGACGGCGTCAGGCGCGTGTCCACGCTGGGCTTGGCGGCTTCCAGCAGATTGGCCAGGGCATCCCAGCCGCCTTCGGGGGGAATCGGGTCCAGGGTGGTGCGGCTGGCGTTGGGATTCGATCCCGCGCCGCCGCTCATCGACTGGGCAAGGGCAACGCCAGCGGGCGTGCCGGCCAGGGCCAGGGCGAGCAGGGCAACGCAAAAACGCGGCTTGATAGTCACGTGGGGTTCCGTTAAAAGTCTTGGCCGGCCGGCGCTTACGCGCGCGACCGGGCCGCTTGCTATACTTGACGACCACCATTTTAGCCCCGGTTGGGTTTTTGGCTCGACCATCGCGTTCAAGGTAGTACGGAGCAGGGCCAGAATTGAAATTGTTCCGCTGCGAATTTACCTGCCACAGTGCTAATGGGGCGGCACGCGTTGACGGTATCGTCCGTCGACAGCAACTTTCCGAAACCGCCACGGAAAACTAAACGAAGCCTATCGCGCCATGCTGCAAATCTACAACACGTTATCGCGTACCAAAGAACCGTTCAAACCGGCCCAGGCCGGCCAGGTGCGCATGTACGTGTGTGGCATGACCGTGTATGACTTCTGCCACCTGGGCCACGCCCGCATGCTGGTGTCGTTTGATGTCGTGCAGCGCTGGCTGCGCGCCAGCGGCCTGACGGTGGACTACGTGCGCAACATCACGGACATCGATGACAAGATCATCCGCCGCGCCGTGGAAACCGGCCGCCGCATCGGCGAAGTCACCGAGTTCTACATCGACGCCATGCACGCCGACGAGCGTGCGCTGGGCGTCGAATCCCCCGACCGCGAGCCGCGCGCCACGCAATACGTGGGCGAGATGCTAGACATTATCGGCAAGCTTGAAACCAACGGTCTGGCCTACCAGGCCGAAGACGGCGACGTGAACTACGCCGTGCGCGATTTCCCCGGCTACGGCAAGCTGTCCGGCAAGACGCTGGATGACCTGCGCGCCGGCGAGCGCGTGGCAGTCGGGTCCGGCAAGCGCGATCCGCTGGATTTCGTCCTCTGGAAGTCCGCCAAGGCCGAGGAACCCGCCGACACCAAGTGGGAATCGCCCTACGGCCTGGGACGCCCGGGCTGGCACATCGAGTGCTCGGCCATGAGCAAGTCGCTGCTGGGCCTGCCGCTCGACATCCACGGCGGCGGTCCGGACCTGAAATTTCCGCACCATGAGAACGAGATCGCCCAGACCGAGGGCGCTTTCGGCGGCACGCTGGCCAACATCTGGATGCACTGCGGCCCGCTGATGGTTGATTCGGACAAGATGTCCAAGTCCCTGGGCAATTTCCGCACGATCCGCCAGACCGTCGCGCAGAGCGAACCGGCGGCCGGCCAGTCCGAGTACCAGGTGAACCCGCGCGAAGCGGAAATGGTGCGCTTCTTCATTGTGCGCAACCACTACCGCAGCCCGCAGAACTACACGCCGGACAACCTGATCGACGCGCAGAACGCCCTGGATCGCCTATACCAGGCCTTGCAGAACGTGCCGGCCGACGATCAGGGCATCGACTGGAACGAACCGCAGGCGCAGGCCTTCAAGGCCGCGATGGATGACGACTTCAACAGCTCGGGCGCCGTGGCCGCGCTGTTCGAACTGGCCTCCGAAGCCAACCGTACCAAAAGCGCGCGCAGCGCCGGGCAGATGAAGGCGCTGGCCTCGCTGCTGGGCCTGCTGCAGCAAGCGCCGGCAACGTACTTCCAGTCTGCCACCCGCTATTCCGCGGCCGCCATCGAGCAGGGCGCGCGAAGCACGCTGGACGCCGACGCCATCCAGTCGCTGATCGACGCGCGCGCGGCCGCCAAGGCTGCCCGCAATTTCGCCGAGGCCGATCGCATCCGCGCAGAACTGCGCGAATCCGGTATCGAGCTGGACGACAAGCCGGGCGGCCTGACGCAATGGCGCCGCGCGTGACCCCGCAGGATACGCCGGACATGTCCACCGCAGATCTCGAGATTCCCAAGCCTGAATACTGGGAAGCCGCCGTGGCGCACCTGATGCGCCGCGACCGCATTCTGAAAAAGATCATCCCCCAGCACCCGGAGGTCTGGCTGACCTCGCGCGGCACGCCGTTCATCACGCTGGCGCGGGCGATCATCGGGCAACAGATTTCCCCCAAGGCGGCCGATGCCGTCTGGACCAAGTTCATCGACGCCGTGGGCAAACGCCCCACGCCCGTCGCCGTGCTGCGCGTTGGCGTGGACGGCCTGCGCAAGGCCGGACTGTCTCAACGCAAGGCCGAGTACGTGCTCGACCTCGCCGTGCATTTCGGCGAACGCCGGGTCCACCCCGAGAAGTGGGCGGCCATGGACGACGAGGCCGTCATCTCGGAACTGGTCGCCATCCGCGGTATCGGACGCTGGACGGCGGAGATGTTTTTGATTTTCAATCTACAGCGGCCCGATGTCCTGCCGCTGGATGATCCTGGGTTGCTCAAGGCAATCTCGCTACACTATTTCAGCGGCGAGCCTGTCTCTCGCTTCGAGGCTCGCGAAGTCTCGTTGGCGTGGCAACCCTGGCGTACCGTGGCAACCTGGTATCTGTGGCGCAGTCTGGAACCGACGCCGGTCCAATACTGACGCAAACCAGGCAGCCCATCTACGGAACCACACTACATGCGCAATACATTTCTGGAATTTGAACAGCCGCTCGCCGAGCTTGAAAACAAGATCGAGCAGCTGCGCTATGTGCAGGCCGATTCGGCGGTAGACATCTCCGATGAAATCGGACGTCTGCAGCAGAAGAGCCAGACGCTCGCCAAGGAGATCTACGCCAAGCTCACTCCCTGGCAAACGGCGCTTGTCGCGCGTCACCCCCAGCGTCCCTACACGCTGGACTACGTGCGCGAAATGTTCACCGACTTCCATGAACTGCATGGCGATCGCATGTACGCCGACGACCAGTCCATCGTGGGTGGCCTGGCGCGCTTCAATGGCACGCCGTGCATGGTCATCGGCCACCAGAAGGGCCGCGACACCAAGGAGCGCGCCGCGCGCAACTTCGGCATGCCGCGCCCCGAGGGCTATCGCAAGGCCCTGCGCCTGATGCGCCTGGCCGAAAAATTCGGCATTCCCGTCTTCACCTTTGTGGACACCCCGGGCGCATATCCCGGCATCGGCGCCGAAGAGCGCGGCCAGTCCGAAGCCATCGGCCACAACCTTTACGCCATGGCCGAACTGAAAGTCCCGCTGATCTGCACGATCATCGGCGAAGGCGGTTCGGGCGGCGCGCTGGCCATTGCCGTCGGCAACGCCGTGCTGATGCTGCAATATGCCACCTACGCCGTGATTTCGCCGGAAGGCTGCGCCTCGATCCTCTGGCGCAGCGCCGACAAGGCCCCCGAGGCCGCCGACGCGCTGGCCATCATCGCGCCCCGCCTCAAGGATCTGGGTCTGGTGGACCGCGTAGTCAACGAACCCGTGGGCGGCGCGCACCGCGACCCCCGCGTCATGGCCCGCCTCTTGCGCCGCGCGCTCGGCGACGCCCTGCGCCAGCTCCAGGGCCTGACGCCCGATCAGCTCGTCGAGCAGCGCCTCCAGCGCGTGCTCTCGTACGGCGCCTTCCAGGAAGTGCGCGCGTAAAGCGGGCAGGGCGCCGGCCTTCAGCCAGCGCCGCGGCCCCCGCGCCCTATCTCATGACTGACGTCCCGCCGCCCGGCAGCAATCCTCTGGCCGGCGCGGGCGCCATTCCCTCCCTGCCCATCTCCACCGCACTTGCCGCGGCGTTGCGCCAGACGCTCCAGGCACTGTCCGAGCGTCCGCGCCGCATCGCCGTCGCCTTCAGCGGCGGAGCCGACTCGGCCATGCTCGCCGTGCACGCGGCCGCCGTCGCGCCATTGCTTGGCATCGAGGTAATGCTCTTTCATGTGCACCACGGCTTGCAGGCGCAGGCCGACGAGTGGGCGCAACGCGGACAGGATCTGGCAGCAAAGCTTGCGCTGCCGCTCATCGAAGCGCGCGTCCACGTAGAGCCGGCCAGCGGCAAGGGCATCGAGGCCGCTGCGCGCGACGCGCGCTATGCCGCGCTGGCCCGGTTGGCTGGCGAACATGGCGTCAATCACATCCTGCTCGCCCATCACCGCAACGATCAGGCGGAAACCGTCTTGCTGCGCCTCTTGCGCGGAACCGGGCTGTCGGGCATGGCAGCCATGGCGCCGGTGACGCAGCGCGGCGGCGTGACGTATCTGCGTCCGTGGCTGGAACGGGATCGCAGCGAGATTCTGCAGGCGGCGGATAACGTCGAGGCCGCCATCGGCTGGCGCGCCGTGCAGGACCCCTCCAATGCCGATCCGCGCTACACCCGCGCCGCGCTGCGTGCGCTGCTGGCGCCCGTGCTGGATGCAAGATGGCCCGGCTGGCGCGGCATCGTCGCGCGCCATGCGCGGCACATGGCCGAGGCGGCAGAGATCCTGGACGAAGTCGCGCGTGAGGATTTCGCGGGGCTCGACCCCAGTGCCGACGGCGTGAGCTTTTCGTTGCAGGCGTGGCGGGGACTTTCACCTGCCCGTCAGGCGCAAGTGTTGCGCCATTGGCTGGAGCGCAATGGCGCGCGCATGCCGACCGATGCGCGCATGGCGGACCTGCTGCGCCAGCTTCGCGGCCTGCATAGCCTGGGCCACGACCGGCAATTGCGCGTGGAGCAGGCGGGGCACGTCGTGAGATGCCACCGCGGCCGCGTGTGGGTGGAGCGCCGGGGCCAAGCCGGTTCATGAAGGGGTAAGCCGGTTCGCGGCGGGCGGTCAGGTGATTCGCTTCGGAACCGTGCCGACAAGCCCAACGCGGCGTTAAAGCCACCAAATGGACATAAATTTGCGCTATCTGCGCAAATTTTTACCGTCGCGCTAGAATATATGGTTTTGCCCGTCAACACTTGCGGCGGGTATCCAGCCAGAGTACGAGATGTCCCTGATCGTTCACAAATATGGCGGTACTTCGATGGGCTCGGTCGAGCGCATCAGAAACGTGGCGCGTCGCGTCGCTAAGTGGCACGCCGCCGGCCACCAAGTTGTTGTTGTCCCGTCCGCCATGGCGGGTGAGACGAATCGTCTGCTGGGCCTGGCGCGCGAGCTCTCGCCCCAGCCCGACGGCCGCGAACTCGACATGATCGCCGCCACCGGCGAGCAAGCCAGCAGCGGCCTTCTGGCCATTGCCTTGCAGGCCGAGGGCGTGTCCGCGCGCAGCTATGCCGGTTGGCAAGTGCCAGTGCGCACCGATTCGTCGTTCACGAAAGCCCGCATCACGTCCATCGACGACGCCCGCGTGCGCGCTGATCTGGACGCCGGCCGCGTGGTCATCGTGACGGGTTTTCAGGGCATCGACCCTGACGGCCACATCACCACGCTGGGCCGCGGCGGCTCCGACACTTCGGCCGTGGCCGTGGCAGCGGCCATCAAGGCCGACGAATGCCTGATCTACACCGACGTGGACGGCGTCTACACGACCGATCCGCGCGTGGTGCCCGAAGCGCGCCGCATGTCCGTCGTTTCCTTCGAAGAAATGCTGGAAATGGCTTCGCTGGGCTCCAAGGTCCTGCAGATCCGTTCGGTCGAATTCGCCGGCAAGTATCGTGTTCCGGTCCGGGTCCTGTCCTCGCTGACCGACCCCCTTATCCCGCTCGAGGAAGAAATGGTCTCGGGCACGCTGATTACTTTTGAGGAAGACGAAAAAATGGAAGCCGCCGTTGTCTCCGGCATCGCCTTCAGCCGCGACGAAGCCAAAATCACCCTGCTGGGTGTTCCCGACAAACCCGGCATCGCGTTCTCCATCCTGGGTCCCGTCGCCGCCGCCAACATCGACGTCGACATGATCGTGCAGAACCAGTCCGTGGCTGGCACGACCGACTTCTCGTTCACCGTGAACCGCAACGAATTTGCGCGCGCCGTGGACCTGCTCAAGCGCGAAGTCATTCCCGCCGTGGGCGCACGTGAACTGTCCACCGACGAAAAGGTCGCCAAGGTCTCCATCGTCGGCATCGGCATGCGCTCGCACGTCGGCGTCGCCAGCCTGATGTTCCAGACGCTCTCGCAAGAGGGCATCAACATCCAGATGATCAGCACCAGCGAAATCAAGACCTCGGTCATCATCGACGACAAGTACATGGAACTGGGCGTGCGCGCACTGCACAAGGCCTTCGGCCTGGACCAGGCGCCCGCCACCAAGGTCTGACCGATCAGTTCCGGCACGATTTTTTTACGTAAACGCCCGAATCGCGGGCAAGAGCCAAAAAAATTGTGCTAGAATCTCGTTCTCTTTTCGGAGACGTGCCCGAGAGGCTGAAGGGGCTCCCCTGCTAAGGGAGTATGTGGCTAAAAACTGCATCGTGGGTTCGAATCCCACCGTCTCCGCCAAAGACACTTGCACCAGTGAACAAAGGTTGCCTCAAGACCCGCATAGCTTTTTGCTCTGCGGGTTTTTTGTTTTCTGCGCGCCTCTGACGTGAGTGGGGTCGCGAGATACGGTTGCCGTGATTCACGCCAGCTGGCTGATCAGCGCACGGGCCTGATCGATAACATCCGCATCGTTCGGCCGAAACTCCAGCCGAATGGCTCGCGGCAGGTTCACAAAGTGAGATTGCGAACTGCGCGCATAGGCTGGGTCGTAATGCCGATCGATCAGTTCGCGCGCCAGGTCTTCGCGGTGGCCTTCGTCCACCAGCGTGATCCAGTTCTTGATGGTGTCGCGGCTGTGCAGTCCCACCATGCGCTGCAACTGCGCTTTGAGCCAATCCGGTGTGTCGAAGAGCCGCGCGTAATCCTGCTGCAGGAAGCGCGTGCGGTCTTCGCGGCTGGAGCGCACTTCGATGCAGTCGCCCTGATGCATGGCGTGCAGCAACGACGCGGGCAGTTCCACGGCGCCGATCTTGCGGCTTTCTGCTTCGACGAACACCGGCCGGCTGGCGTCGAGTTCGCGCAGCCTAACGGCGAGCAGGGTGTCGAAGCGCTTTTGCGTGGGCTGCTGCGCGTCGGGCACTGCACCCAGCAGCGAACCCCTATGGGATGCGAGGTCTTCCAGGTCCAGCGTCTGTGCGCCTGCTTCGTGCAGCGCGTGCAGCAGGCGTGTCTTGCCGCTGCCGGTTGGGCCGGTCAATACGACGAAGCGTTGAGGCTGCGGGAGCGTCTGCAGGCTGTCCAGCGTGGCGCGCCGGTAAGTCTTGTAGCCGCCGTCGAGTTGCCGGGCGCGCCAGCCAATCATGTTGAACATCAGCGTCATCGACCCCGACCGTTTGCCCCCGCGCCAGCAGTAGACCAGCGGGCGCCAGCCTTGCGGGCGGTCGGCGAAGGTGGTTTCCAGATGGCGGGCGATGTTGCGGGCGACGAGCGCCGCGCCGGCGCGTGACGCCTCGAAAGGCGAGACCTGTTTGTACATCGTGCCGATCAGCGCGCGTTCGTCGTTGTCCAGCACCGGCGCGTTGCGGGCACCTGGGATGTGGTCGTCGGCAAATTCCAGGGGCGTGCGCACGTCGATGATTTCGTCGAAATCATGCAGTTTGTCGAGGCTGACAAGCAGGTGTTTCACGCGGCCGTCCCGGAAAGTAGGTCCGCAATTTTCGCACGCGGCGCTGTCTGCCGGCGTCGTGGTGGCGGATAGGATTGCAACTCGTCAAGTTGGGTGTCTGACACCCTGGGGGCGCCGCTTCAAGTTTGTAGTCCATCTATGCGGGTGTCAGACACCGACGCGCGAAGCGTCATCACCCCAACGCAAGACACCGCGTAAGTCACCGAAGGCCGCCCGCGCGGCCGAATGGGGCGCATCGTCAAGTTGGGTGTCTGACACCCTTGGGGCGCCCCTTCAAGTTTGTAGTCCATCTATGCGGGTGTCAGACACCGAGGCGCCACCTACGCGCGAAGCGTCATCACCCCAACGCAAGACACCGCGTAAGTCACCGAAGGCCGCCCGCGCGGCCGAATGGGGCGCATCGCCAAGTTGGGTGTCTGACACCCTGGGGGCATCGCTTCAGGTTTGTAGTCCATCTATGCGGGTATCAGACACCGAGGCGTCACCTACGCGCGAAGCGTCATCACCCCAACGCAAAATACCGCGTAAGTCACCGAAGGCCGCCCGCGCGGCCAAACGGGGCGCGCATCGTCAAGTTGGGTGTCTGACACCCTGGAGGCGCCGCTTCAGGTTTGTAGTCCATCTATGCGGGTGTCAGACACCGAGGCGCCACCTACGCGCGAAGCGTCATCACCCCAATGCAAGACACCACGTAAGTCACCGAAGGCCGCCCGCGCGGCCGAACGGGGCGCGCATCGTCAAGTTGGGTGTCTGACACCCTTGGGGCGCCGTTTCAAGCTTGTAGGCAAACTATGCGGGTGTCAGACACCGAGGCGTCACCTACGCGCGAAGCGTCATCAACACAACGCAAGACATTGCGTAAGTCACCGAAGGCCGCCCGCGCGGCCGAACGGGGACGGGCCCCGCAAGATGCTTTGAGCCCAAGAACCTCTGCGCAAAAATGCCAAGCACACCGGCCACCCCCAACGCCCGACAAGCTTCAAATGCTAGAGTCCGGTACGGTGGCGGCGCGAGGTGCGCGGGGCGTCGATAAGCCCGAGGGAATCTGAAGGGAGCCGAAGGCGGACGAAGATGACGAAGGGGGGGGCGCCTAGGCAAGTCCGGAGCGAAGGCTCCGGACCGCAATCGTGGCCCCGCTCGCCTCGGGCCGCCACCGTGCCGGACGCCTTAAGAACCCGCACCGCATCAACACCAAGCAGCAAAGATCTAAAGCACCGGCTCAGCGTGCCGAAAAACGCGCAAATCAAAGCACCCGAGCAACCACATCCCCCGCTTGATGAAGGCAGCAGCAATGGATTTCTCTTTCAAATGCACCACCTGCGACGAGGTTCATTACGGCCTGCCGAGCTTCGGCGCCGAAGCGCCCGCCACGTACTACGCCGTGCCGCCTGAAGATCGCGAGCAGCGTTGCGATCTGGGCAGCGACGACTGCGTGATCGACGAGCAGCACTTCTATGTGCGCGGCTGCATCGAGCTGCCCATCGTGGGTCACCCCGAGCCGTTTGTATGGGGCGTATGGGTGTCGCTCAGTCTGCAAAGCTACGAGACATGGGTGCGGATGTCAGACGAGCCGAAGCGCTCGCACACGCCGCCATTGTTTGGCTGGCTCACGACGCGGCTTGATCCGTATCCCGACACGATCGGATTGAAAACGCACGTTCATCTCAGGGACGACGGCTTCCGGCCGTTCATCGAGTTGGAGCAGACGAGCCATCCGTTGGCGGTCGAGCAACGCGAGGGGATTACGACCGGCCGAGTCGCGGAGATCTACGCGCTGCTCGTGCACGGGCAGGCGGGAACGGCGTAGGCGGGCGATTCGCCAGACGGATCGCTGTCGGAGTGCATGCTGCCCGAAGGAACTCCACCCGACAAATCGCCGCCCGACAAATCGCCCGCCCGCCTGCTCGCCTACCTGCGTCAGGCGCTGAACGTCAGCGCATTCGTCAGGTCGCCCATCGCCGCTTGCCCGCGTGCCGTCATGGCGTCATCGCGCGCCTTCAGGCCGTCGAGCATCGGCAGGTCGAAGAGCCGCGTCGCAAGGCGCAGGATGGATCCTGTGTCGTAGATGGTGTGGTCCACGGTGCCCTTCTTGGCGAAGGGCGACACGATCACTGCGGGGATGCGCGTGCCCGGGCCCCAGCGGTCGCCTTGCGGCGGCGCGACGTGATCCCACCAGCCGCCGTTCTCGTCCACGGTGATTACCACCACCATGTTCTCCCACTGCTTGCTCTTCCTCAGGCTGTCCACGATGTGCGCGATGTGGCGATCGCCCGAGTCAACGTCCGCATACCCCGCGTGCATGTTCAGGTTGCCCTGCGGCTTGTAGAAGGTCAGCGGGGGCAGCGTGCCGGCTTCGGCATCGGCCAGGAAGTTGTTGGTGGCATTGAGGTCACCCAGGCCGCCGTCGCGGATGTGCGTCGTGCGCGCCGAGGTGCCCGGCCCCGTGCTCTTGAAGTAGTTGAAGGGCTGATGGTGCGCCTGGAAATTGGGCGAAGACGGAAAGCCCGTGTTGGCCGTCGAATCCACGGCCGCTTTCCAGCCGCCTGCGTACCACGCCCAGTCCAGGCCTTTGGCGCTCATCAGGTCGCCGATGTTGGCGTGCGTTTGCGGGACCATGGTTTGCGGGTTTGTCGGGTCGGCCAGCGTGGGATCGGTGGCATCGCGGCTGAACGAAGGCCAGTAAGGCGGGGCCATGGTGTTGACCCCGTAGCCGTCGGGCGTGAGCGCGCTGGCGCCGAATTGCGGGACGCCTGTCAGCGCGCTGGCGGGCGACGTGGGCTTGGGTTCGAGGCGGGGATCGGCGGGATCGGCGCTTTGCAGTTGCGCGATCTGAGGCTGGGCGACCGAGCTTGCGGCGTCCGGATAGAACGGCGGGCGTGCGGCGACCAGGTATTGATGGTTCAGGAACGAGCCGCCGAAGGCGCCCTGGAAGAAGTTGTCGCACAGCACGATTTCCTGCGCCAGCTTCCACAGCCGCAGGTTGTACGCGGAATCGCTGTAATGGCCCATGACGAGCGCGCCGGAATCGGCCCATGCGACGAATTTGTCATTCTTGCCGCCGTTGATCTGCATCTGATTCTGGTAGAACACGTGCCAGAGGTCGCGCGTCACCACGCCTTGCGGCAAGGGTTCGCCTTGCGGTCCCTGCAACGCGAACGGCGCGTTGGACAGGTTGTTCATGTAGGCCGCAGCCTGGTCCACCTGGTAGGTGATGTGGTTGGCCTGCTGCGACGTGGGCACCATGCCGTTCCACACGGGCGGCAGCACGGGCAACGGTGTGCCGTCGCGATCGAGCTGCGTATAGTCGGCCGGCGTCAGCGCGGACAGGGGCTTTTCCACGCCGGGGAAGTTGGCGAACAGATTGTTGAAGCTGCGGTTCTCGGCAAAGATCACCACCAGCGTCTTGACGTTGTCGCGTAGCTGCGTGGTCAGGTCGGGCGCAGGGGCGGGCGTGGGTTCTGGCGCAGGCGCGGGGGCGGGCGCGGGCGCTGCGGGGCTGTCATCGTCGTCGTCATTGGAGCAGCCGGACAGCGCGCCCATGGCGGCCGCGCTGGCGCCCAATGCGGCGATGCCGGTCAGAAAGCCGCGGCGGGTGGCGCGTACGGGCGTTGCGCTGGAGCCGTCCTGCGAAGGTTCTCCAGTGCTTTTGTCTTTGTCGGACATGAAAGGTCTCTTAAGCTTGCGGATGACGTGGCGCACTGTCATTGCGTCACGAAAATCGCCGGATGACAGCCGGCATCGTTAACGGCCGCTAGGCTAAAGAGACAAGGTTCTATCGGTGTGACCATCCGCTGTCGGGAAGCTGTACGCAGCCATCTGCGCGCCGCCCAACTTGCGCATCTTGCGAAACAACGCTATTATTCAAGGCTTGCTTTTTCAAGCGCCCGTAGCTCAGCTGGATAGAGTACCTGGCTACGAACCAGGGGGTCGTAGGTTCGAATCCTGCCGGGCGCACCAAGTTTTTTGTTGTAGTTCGCGCAATGCGCGGATCGGCAGAAAAGAAGACGAAAAAAGCAGCCGTAGTGAAGTGAAAGTTGCAATAAGAACAGTGCGGTAAGACGTTCTCTGCAAAAAGTTCTGCTCCACTACAAACATGGCACGATTATTCTGATATAATTTTGCCTCTTTGTCGGAGCGCCCGTAGCTCAGCTGGATAGAGTACCTGGCTACGAACCAGGGGGTCGTAGGTTCGAATCCTGCCGGGCGCACCAAACATCACGGTCTAAACGCCGCGATGCAAAAAGCGGCAAAGAAAATGGAAAGGCCTTTGATCTTGAATCAAAGGCCTTTTTGTTTTGTGCGGCACTTGTTTTGTGCATCGCTGGTTTTGTGCATCACCTGCTTTGTGCATCACCTGTTTTGCGCGTCACTGGTTTTGCACTGCACTGCACATTAATGTGCGGCCTCTTCTTTCTCTTTCGATTCTGGCTTGTCGTCCGCGTCGTCGAAGCCCCAATCTCCGAATAGATACCAATCGTCGCCGAGCGATTCCGCCGGGTGCATGGTGCGGCCCGAGCCGTTGCCACAGGCCATGGAATCGGTGGAGCAGTATCGGTCGCAGCCCCAGCAAATGCGTTCGGGGTGTTTGGGATGCAGGGGAAACTTCTTGGCCATGCCGTCTGCCTGATGTGTTCTTATGGAACTGAGCGTACTGCGCACGGGCCATGCGTTTCATTGACATCTCGCAAACCCACGGGCGCCACCTGCCGAGACCCGATTTAAAACGGGGTCGATTTGCATGGCACGATTCTTTCGTGTTATAAAAACGCCTCTTTCGGGGCGCCCGTAGCTCAGCTGGATAGAGTACCTGGCTACGAACCAGGGGGTCGTAGGTTCGAATCCTGCCGGGCGCACCAACTTATTCGAGATCATGCTGCACAGTATGATTTCTGCCAGAAAAACGCAGCAATGCGTACGCAAAAGCGGCTTGATGAATTCTCAAGCCGCTTTTTTTTTGTCCGCTTGTCTTGTCAGCGATTTTCAGTGCCCGCCGCCGGTTGGCGGGTGCTCATTGCGGCACGGCATCACCACACCCGATACACCCGCCCGGTCTGCGCGCCTTCGACGCTGCGGCTGTAGGCCAGCGCGACACGGCTGGCGGGGGCGGCTTCGAAGCCCTGGAAATACGGACCATAGTTGTCCAGCGACTCTTGCAAAACGGTGGGGCTGACCGCGTTGATGCGGATGCCTTGCAGTTCCACGGCCGCGCCGCGCACGAAACCGTCGATGGCGCTGTTGACGGCGGCCGCGTTCGCGCCAAAGCGGATGGGCTCATCGCTCAGGATGCCGCTGGTCAGCGTGATCGAGCCACCCGCGTTGACGTAGTGCTGGCCGATGAGGGCCAAGTCGACCTGGCCCAGCAGCTTGTCATGCAACCCAACCTTGAACTGGTCCGCCGTCATGTCGGCGATCGGGCCAAAGTGCAGGCTGCCGGTGGCGGAGACGATGGCATCGACCTTGCCCACGCGTTCGAACAGGCTGCGGATGCTGTCGCTACGGGTGACGTCGACCTGGTATTGGCCGCGAGTCTTGCCCACCGCGATGATGTCGTGCCGCTGGCCGAGTTCGCGGGCGATCGCGCTTCCGAGGGTGCCGCTTGCGCCGATGAGGATGATCTTCATGGGTTCTCCGTGGATTGTTGAAATGGGCGCGCCGGCAAGGGCGCCAACGCATGGACGCATTCTGCGCCCCGCATTCCGTCCGAAAAATCCTAGAATTGTTGGATCAGTCAACACTCGGAGTGCGTAATCCATGGATCGCCTGCTCAGCATGGAAGTTTTTGTGGCCGTGGTCGAGCTGGGCAGCCTGTCTGCCGCCGCGGTGCAACGGGATATGTCGCCGGCCATGGCCGCCAAGCACGTCAAGGGCCTGGAGGAGCGGCTGGGATTGCGGCTGATGAACCGCACGACGCGGCGCCAGAGCCTGACCGAGGCGGGGCAGGCGTACTTCGCGCGCTGCAAGACGATCCTGGCCGACATCCGCGACGCCGAGCAGGGTGCCGAGGCGCTGCGTTCGGCGCCGCGCGGCCATCTGCGCATCACCTCGTCGGTGTCGTTCGGTTCATTCGCGCTGGCGCCGGCTATCGCGGACTACCTCTCGATCTATCCGGACGTCAGTGTGGAGCTGTCATTGAGCGACTTGGTCGAAGACGTTGTGGCGTCGCGTTTCGATGTGGCGCTGCGTATCGGCGAACCCGCAGACTCCGGCCTGGTGGCGCGCCGCATCGGGCTCTATCAGATGATCATCTGCGCGGCACCGGCATATCTGGAGCGCTACGGCACGCCGGCCGTGCCAGGTGATCTGGCGCGGCATCAGTGCCTGGACTTCTCGCATTGGAGCCGGCGCACCGGCTGGAGGCTGGGCACGGACGAAGGCGGAGAGATGGGGTATCCGGCGGGGCGGTTCGTGTCGAACAACGGGCAGGCGCTCAGGCAGGCCGCACTGGCGGGCTTTGGCATCGTGCTGCAGCCCGAACTGCTGCTGGCCGACGATGTGCGCGCCGGCCGCCTGGTGCCCATCCTGCAGCCTTACTGGCCGGTGGCCCGGCCCATCACGCTCTTGTATGCGAAGGACCGCCAGGCCCCGCCCAAACTCACGACATTCGTGGATTTTGTGGTGACGCGCTTTGGGCGGTAGCGGGGGGCGGCAACGGCGGCTGTCAGGCGCGTCGTCGGTCCACCGCGGTCAAGGACGTGCCGCTCTTGAGAAGTTGATAGGTCTGGCCGCCCAGCCACGCGACTTTTTCACCGGAACTGGTGCGGCAGACGCAGTGTGTCTTCGGGTCGAAGCGCGGCGTGCCCAGCGCGGAATACGCGCCGGGATCGGAAACGAAACGTTCGATGCGATACAACGTGCCATCCGGCGATGTGGCGAGCACGTCGGTCAATCGTCTTGCGGTGCCGAGCATATTCAATACCTCCATGCGCGGGCCGTCAGGTGTCGGCGCCAAAGTCGTTTGAACAATTCATGGCGCGGGCGCGGGGCAATGCCTCGCGCGCAGCGCTAATGAAACTGTCCGCCTAACAATGAATCATCGAGTTGTTCCGGCGAAACGCCCAGGGCCTCGGACACGCGGTCAAGAATCACCTGCCGGGGCCGCGGGCGCGGCCGTTCCAATTCAATATAGATGGAGTGGTCTACGCCAAGGCGGGCAGCCATGTCAGCAGTGCTGATATTCAGATGCTCGCGCCAGGCGCGGATCAGGCTCCAATCGTTGCCGGTTTTTAGATTGACTACAGCGGGCGGCAGGCGAGCTTGGGCCCCTGCAAACTTTTTGCGTGAGGGGCTCGGCGCGGATGCCGGCTTTTCATCGCTCGGGGCCGAGACGCTGTGACGCGACTCGCCTCGAGGTGTCGTGTGTGCCGTGACGGCGAAAAAGACGGCGCCGCCATTCAACTGGCGGTATTCGTCGTTGCCCACCCAGCACAGCGTTTCGCCGTTGTCGAGCTTGCATTCGCAATCCAGATGGGTGTTGCTGGGCATGCCTTCGAGCAGGGCGATGGTTTCCGTGGTCGTGGCGTGCCGCACCACACGGTGCAAGACACCGTCTGGCGAACGTACGAAGACGTCAGGAAGTCTCCAGGAAAACGGAATGATCATCTCCACAAGCGAAGCCCATTACACCACTGTCTACCGCGGTTGTAATGGTGAATTTGGGGGTTTCCCCGCAAGTGTCGCGCGCGTGTCATAGCTGTGTGTTTCGGTTACCACGGATCCTCACCAAACCTCGCGGCGGCTAGCAATTCGGGCATCACTTCGGCTGCGGCGCCGCGCAGATTGTGATGGGCCAGCGCATCCAGCGGCGTGGCGGCCGGGTTGACCTGCACGACCGTGGCGCCGCCTGCGATGGCCAACTGTGGCAGTTCGGCGGCGGGGTACACCAGCGACGAGGTGCCGATGCTGAACAGCAGGTCGCATTGCCGCACGGCGTCCGTCGCGTCGCGCCAGGCTTGCGCCGGCAGGCTTTCGCCAAACCACACGACGCCCGGCCGCACCGGCGCGCCGCATGCCGTGCACGCAGGCGGCGTGATGCGCCGGCCGGCATCCGGTTCTTGCGGCGTTTCGGCGGCAAAGGCATGCGGCGCGCCGCAGCGCGAGCAGCGCGGCGCATGCAGGCTGCCGTGCAGATGCGTGACGGCGCGGCTGCCTGCGCGCTCGTGCAGATCGTCCACGTTCTGCGTGATGACGGTCAGCGCCGGGACATGGAGCGCGAGTGTGGCGATGGCGTGGTGCGCGGCATTGGGTGCGGCGCGCAGGACTTGCGCGCGCCGCCATTCGTACCACCCCCAGACGACGTCGGGATGCTCCCGGAAGGCTTCGGGCGTGGCCAGCGCCTGCGCGTCAAAGCGCGACCAGAGCCCGGTCAAGGCATCGCGGAACGTGGCGATGCCGCTTTCGGCGGACACCCCTGCGCCCGTGAAGACAACCACGCGGCGCGCGTCGCGCAGCGCCTGCGCCAGCGCGGGCGGAATATCGTGATGCGTGTTTTTCATTTCCAACCTTGCAGACAGTCCGATACGCTGCACGCGCCGGCAAGGACCTGTCAAGCGCGGTTGCGCGGGGTTGGTCCGTGCGGGAATCGGCAGGCGCGTGCGTTGCCGTCCTGAATCGTGGATACTCTTTTTTCATTCTGGGATTTGATCCCGCCTGGAGACCTGCAATGCCTGAATCGAACAACAGCGTGGAACGGCTGCGCCGTTTTATCGCCACCGCGACGCGGCTGGCCACGCCGCAGGCGCTGGACCAGACGCCCGAACTTGAGGTGGCGTTCGCGGACCTGGTGCGCCACGACGATTGGCTGCCGGAAGCCTGTACCGCGCCGCATCCGCAGTTCTATCAACAGTTCCTGCTGCATTGCGACCCGCTGGAGCGGTTCTCGCTGGTGAGCTTTGTGTGGGGACCCGGCCAGTCCACGCCCGTGCACGATCACGAGGTCTGGGGCTATGTGGGCATGCTGCGCGGCTCGGAGATCAATCAGCGGTTTGTGCGCGGCGCTGACGGGCGCTTGGCGTCCGCAGGCGAGGCCACGACCCTTCGGCCTGGCGATGTGGAACGTCTGTCGCCGGCCGAAGGCGATATCCATCAGGTGTCCAACGCCTATCCCGACCGGGTCTCGATCAGCGTGCATCTGTATGGCGGCAATATTGGCGCGGTGTCGCGCCATATCTACGACCCGGACACCGGCATGGCCAAGCCGTTCGTGTCGGGCTATTCGTCGGCCAGCCTGCCCAATCTGTGGGATCGGTCGGCCGCCGTCCGCGCCACGCTGGGCTAGCAAGGGCGCTGCGGCAAATCCGCTGTTCCGGCGCCGCGTCTCGTGCTATGTTCCCGTCCTAAATATTAGGAAAAACTACGAATGGACAAGACGCTGCTCAAAGGGCTGATGGTGCTGGAAGCGGTGACCGATGTGGACAATCCGCCTCGCACCATCGATGCGCTGGCGGCGCGCGTGGGCCTGACCCGCAGCAATACGCATCGCACCTTGCAGACGCTGATCCACGCCGGCTATGTCATCAAGGACGACGACGGCGGCGGTTACCGTGGCGCCGTGCGCCTGTTCGAATTGGCGGCGCGGCAGTTGGCGCAACTGGACGTGCGCAAGCTGGCCGCGCCCTACATGCGCACGCTCGCAGATCAGACCGGCGAGACCGTGCACCTGTCGGTGCTGGACGGCTTTGATGTCGTCTACGTGGACAAGATCGACAGCCCGCAGCCCATTCGCGCGTATTCCATGGTGGGCGGCCGCGCGCCTGCCTACGCAGTGGCAACCGGCAAGGCGCTCCTGGCCTACCAGGCCGAAGGCTACGTCGAACGTTACGCCGAGCAGATGGTGCGGCACACGCCGTCCACCATTGTGTCCATGCCACTCTTGAAAGACGAACTGCGCAAGATCGCGCGGGCCGGCTACGCGGTCAACCGCGGCGAATGGCGGGAAGGGGTGGGCGGGCTGGCCGTGACCGTGTTCAACAGCCTGGACCAGCCCGTCGCGGCGGTGGGTATCTCGGGACCGCTGGACCGCCTGAGCGCCGCTAGGATGAAGCAGCTTGCGCCGGATGTGGCGGCCTGTGCGCAGTCCATCTCTCAGGGGATGGGATATCGCCGGGGATTTCTGGATCAATAGCGGTTGGGGCGCGCAGCGTGGCCGCGATCCGCTCGGCCTGATCGCGCGCGAGCCGGGCGTTAACGTCCATGGAGGTGGTCCAGAAGTACGTGCCGCCCGCCAGACTGCCCAGCACCGAGACGCCCGCCTCGATCTGGCCGCCGGCGTTTTTCAAGCAGCCGGTGTCGTAGTCCAGCGCCAGTCCGCCATGCGGATCGGCCTGCGCGTGACCGTCGCGCAGCAGCTGGGACACGAGCGGATCGTCCGTGCGCTGCGCATCTACCGAGAAGCTCGTGGCATTGATCAGATGCTGACTCAGATGTTCGTCTTGGCCGCCCGCCGTGCGCAACCGCGTGCGGAACAGACCCGTGGCCGAATCGTGATCGCAGCCGGCAAAGCCGGCGGCAACGCGAAGCTGGTTCGCGCCGAACAAGGCCTGCAGTTTCAGGGCGTTGCGCATCGGGAAGGTTGCACGGCGCGCCATCCAGATTGATCGCCATTGCGACTGGAAGCGGCGCCGTTCGGTGTCCGGCAGCAGATGCCAGATCTGGTCCACCGCCGCGTTGGTGGCGGCGGCCACCGCCTGCCATGGACGCGGCGCCGCGGACGACCGGCGGATTTCATCGTCCAGTGCGGCTCTCGCGTCGCCTTCCATGCCAAGCACGTCGTTGTCGTCCAGCGAACCTTGCTGCGCCCGCACCTCGTCCTGCAGCGCCTGCCAGATGGTGTCCAGCGTCAGCGCGCCGCCGTGCCGGGCCGCCAGCCGAAGGGCGCCGTCGCGGCTCAGGTGATGCAGCGTGCTGGGCGCGCGGTTGTGCGGGCTGCGCACCGACGGCAGCCGTCCGTTACGCGAGACGCACAGGATGGGCCCGCGGTGCCCGGCCTGCTGCAGCGCGGCCACGGCGTCCACGGCGCTCAAGCTGGTGCCGACGATGCACACGGAGGCATCGGGCGCGATCGCGTGCGTCAGCGACGACACCGGATACGGGCTATTGAAGTAACCCGCCACGCCCTCCAGCGCGGGGAACGCCTGCGAAGGCAGGTTGCCGTTGCACAGCACGACGTGGCGCGCGGCGAGCGGTGCGCCGTGAGCGGGTTGGACGCGCACGCGGCCGTCGGGCTGCGGGGTCACGCGGTGTACGCGGCTAGGCACGTGTGCAAGCGTCACGCCCAGCGATTCGGCAAGCAGGCGGCAGCGCGCGTAGACCGCGCGCAGGTAGGCGCCGAACAGCGGGCGCGGCAGGAAGTCGGCGGGGTCGATCGTGGTGACGCCGTAGCCTTGGAGCCAGTTGGCATCCTGTTCGCGCAGCCAGTCGACAAAGTCCAGCCGATGGTCGGCGCGTGCGGACATGTTGCCCGCCGGAATGTTGAGGAGGTTGCTGCGCAGGTCGTCCTGGTAGGCGTCGCCAGGACCGGGGGCGGCCTGCGGTTCGAAGAGATGGATCGTTGGTGGGCGCAAGCCCGGCCCAGCCTGCAGCGCCAGCAGGAACTGATAGAGGAAGCTGACGCCGACCGAGCCGCCGCCCGCGATGACCAGGTCGGTTGCGGCCGGCGGGGCCGATGCGGGGCCGCGCGTCATTTCGCCGCCGACAGGCGCACCACGTCGGCCCAGCGCGCAACTTCCTGCTTGAGCATCCGACTGGTGTCGGCAGGCGAGGTGGCAATGGCGTCGGCGCCGAGTTTCAGGGCGGCCTGCTGCACGGATTCCATTGCCGCCGCCTTTTGCATGCCGTCCGATAGCTTGTCCACGACCGTGGGCGGTGTGCCCGCCGGCGCGAGCAGCGCATACGTGGTGGCGACCGAATAATCCTTCACCCCCTGTTCCGCCAGCGTCGGCAGGTCGGGCAGCGCGGTGGCGCGCTTGGCCGTCGTGACGCCCAGCAGGCGGATCTTGCCGCTGGCGACCTGCGGCAGCAGCGCGGGCAGCGTTTCGATGACCATGTCGATCTGACCGCCCAGAAGATCCGTGATGGCCGGCCCGCTGCCGCGATACGGCACGTGCATGAGCCGCGTGCCGGTGACTGCCTGGAAGAGTTCGCCCGCCATGTGCTGCGAGGTGCCGGGGCCGGCCGATCCGAAGGTGATGGATCCCGGTTTGCTCTTGGCCAGCGCGATCAGCTCCTGCACGTTCTTGGCCGGGATCTTGCTGCTGTTCACCGCGACCGCCATCGGCATGCTGGTGGCCATGGACACGCCGACGAACGCCGTGCCGAAGTCGTAGCCCGGCTTGTCGGGCATGGCGGCATGGATGGCATGGCTGCCCACCGCGCCCATCAGCAGGGTGTAGCCGTCGCCCGGGGATTTGGCGACGAATTCGGCGCCGATCTCGCCGCCCGCGCCAGCCTTGTTTTCAACCACCACGCTCTGGCCCAGGAAATCTCCCAGATGCTGAGCATAGATGCGGGCGGCGGCATCGGTTGCGCCGCCCGGCGGAAACGGCACCACCATGCGTACGGGTTTGGTCGGCCAGTTGTCGGCCGATGCGGGGTTGGCCGACAGCGCCAGCACCGTGCTGGCCAGGGCAATACGCCACGACAGTCTCATGCAAGTCTCCTCGGTGGATGGGCCAGCATGCGACGGGGCGGTTCGCGATTGCGGGGCGCCGGGGCCGCTGCAGTCCTCTTTGTTGAATCCTAAATATTAGGATTGATGTTTCAATAAATGGTTTACGTAGAATTCCACACGGTGCTATGCTGGTCAACAATTAACCGCAGCACCTAGGGATTGCACTAAGACTGGCCCTGAGGGTAAGCGGTTTTCGCTGAGGCGGGTCTGGATGATGCCATCGTTGATGGCCGCGTCTTATACTGTTTTTCGCATCCCAAATATTGAATTTTCATAACGAGAGGTCAGACATGACACCCAGTTCGTCGCTTGCCGGCATTACGGTGCTGGAGATTTGCAACGTTGCGGCGGGACCCTTTTGCGGCATGTTGTTGGCGGACATGGGCGCGGACGTGATCAAGGTGGAGAACCCGGAGGGCGGCGATACGCTGCGCAGCTGGCCGCCCATCTCGGACGGCTACAGCGAGAACTTCGCCTCGCTCAACCGCAACAAGCGGTCGGTGACGTTGAACCTGAAGGATCCTGGCGATCTGGTCCTGGCGCGGGAACTCGCGCTACGCGCCGACGTGCTCATCGAAAACAACCGGCCGGGCGTCATGGAGCGGCTGGGCCTGGGCTACACGCAGTTGCGCGAGGCCAATCCCCGGCTGGTGTATTGCTCGATTTCCGCCTATGGCCAATCCGGGCCGCGCGCGCAGGAGGGCGGCTTTGACCTGACCATTCAGGCGATGAGCGGCATCATGAGCGTCACGGGCGAACCCGGCGGCGAACCGGTCAAGTGCGGCGTGCCGCTGGCGGACTTTTCCGCGGGGCTGTACGGCGCGTTCGCCATCGCGTCGGCTCTGCGTGCGGCCCAGGCTAGCGGGCAGGGCACGCACATCGACGTGCCGATGCTGGGCGCCACGTTGGGCATCGCCGCCTTGCAGACGTCCGAGTTCTTCGGCAGCGGCAAGGATCCGGTCAAGCTCGGGTCGGCCCATCCGCGCAATGCGCCGTACCAGGCCTTTCGCTGCAAGAACGGCTATTTCGGCATGGCCGCGGGCAACCAGGCGCTGTGGAAGGCCGTGTGCGCGACGGTCGGGCGCGAAGACCTGCTGGCCGATCCCCGCTTTACCGACACCAGCGCCCGCGCCCGCAATCAGACGGCGCTGCGCGACATCCTGGAGGAGATCTTCGCCGAGCATGAGGCGCAGGACTGGCTGGCGCGCTTTCGCGCAGCCGGCGTACCGTGCGCGCCGATCAACACGTATTCCGAGGTGCTGGCGGACCCGCAGGTCGAGCACATGGGCTGGGTGCAGGCGCTGGAGCTGCCCAATGGCGTGCAGACCCGCACGTTTGGTCTGCCGGTGCGGTTCGATGGCGAGACCACGGCGTTGCGCCGCCGCCCGCCCGCGCTGGGCGAGCATAACGACGAGGTGCTGGGACCGCTGCGCGACGCCGGCAAGGGAGGCAAGCAATGAGCGTATTACGCATCGACCGGCAAGGGCCGCGACACGTGCTGACGCTGGCGCGTCCCGAAAAGATGAATGCGTTGTCGGCCGACCTGGTCGATGCGCTGATCGCCGCGCTGGACGAGGCCGAAGGCGAACGTGCCCAGGTCATCGTGCTGCAAGGCGAGGGAAAGAACTTCAGCGCGGGCTTTGACTTTGGCGATTGGCAGACGCAGAGCGAAGGCGATCTGCTGTTGCGCTTCGTGCGGATCGAGACCCTGCTGCAGCGGCTGGCGGCATCGCCGTGTCTGACGGTGGCGCTGGCGCACGGGCGCAATTTCGGCGCGGGCGTGGATGTGTTCGGCGCCTGCAAGTGGCGCATCAGCGCGCCGGACGCAACGTTCCGTATGCCCGGTCTGAAGTTTGGGCTGGTGCTGGGCACGCGGCGCTTTGCGTCGCTGGTGGGCGCCGAGCGCGCGCGCACGATTCTTGAACAGGCGGCCACGTTCACTGCCGAAGACGCATTGCGCGATGGCTTCGCCAGCCGGCTGGCAACACAGCAGGAGTGGCCGCAGATCGTCGAAGCGGCGCTGGAAACCGCCGGCGCGCTAACCGATGCCAGCCGCGCGCAGTTGTACGCGGCCCTGTCGCAGGAGACGCCGGACACGGACCTGGCGCGGCTGGTGCGTTCGGCCGCGGCGCCGGGTTTGAAGGACCGCGTGGCGGCATATCTGCAGGCGCGCTAGGCGCGTCCCATCGAGCAGGGAGGAAGACAATGGCTTCAGGATTCAACCAAAAGAACAAGCAGTGCAGCTTGCAGGAACTGGCGGCGCTGGTGCCCAACGGGGCGTCGATTGCGCTGGGCGGCAGCTTTCTGCATCGCGGACCGTTCGCGTTCGTGCGCGAACTGATCCGCCAGGAAAAGCGCGATCTCGAACTGATCAAGCAGTCACCGGGGTACGACGTGGACATCCTGTGCCGCGCGGGCGTGCTGCGCCGCGTGCGCGCGGGCATCGTCGCGATGGAAGGCAATTTCGGGCTGGCGCCCTGGTATCGGCGCGCTGTCGAGCGCCACGAGATCGAACTTGAGGAACACGCCTGCGCCAGCCTGACGGCGGGGCTGCGCGCGGCGGCCTTTGGCGTGCCGTTCCAGCCTTGCGGCGGCCTGCATGGCAGCGGCCTGCCCGAATTGAATGGGTGGAAATGCCTGGATGATCCGTACGGCAGCGGCGAAAAGACCTGGGTGGTGCCGGCGATCAAGCCGGACTTCGCCGTGATCCAGGCGTCCGAAGTGGATGCGCTGGGCAACGTGCGCGTGCACGGCACGGCGCACTGGGACCGCATCATGTCGCGCGCCGCGGGCAGTGTGCTGGTCGTGGCCGAAAAGCAGGTGGACAGCGCCGTGTTCGAGGCGCAGCCCGAATCCACGCTGGTGCCGTATTTCATGGTGCAGGCCTTTGCGGTCGTGCCGCAGGGCGCATGGCCGGGGTCGTGCTGGCCCGATTACGCCATCGACTATCCGGCGGTGGAAACCTACATGGACAAGAACAGCGATCTGCGCGCGCACATGGCGGCGGCGCCCGAAGCGCGGGAGGGAAATCATGGCTGAGCAATGGTCGGGCTTTTCGTACATCGTCACCAATCTGGCGCGCTTTATCCGTCCTGACGAAATCACGTTCAGCGGCGTGAACTCCACCATGCCCATGCTGGCGTGCCTGCTTGCCAAGCGCGCCTATGACTGGGACTTCGTGTACATCAACGTGGCGGGCGGCGTGAACCCGCGGCCATCGCACATTCCGCTGTCCAGTTCGGATCCGGTGCTGGCCGAGCACACCGCGTCGATCTTTTCCAACGAAGACTTCTACGACCTGTGCACGCGTGGCCGCATGGACCTGACCTTCCTGGGCGCCGCGCAGATCGACGGCGCGGGCTGCGCCAACAACTCGTGCATCGGCGACTGGCATGAACCCAAGGTCCGGTTGCCCGGCGGGGGCGGCGGGGCGGTGATGCTGCCGACGGCTCGGCGCGCCTGCACCTGGCGCACCGAGCATTCGCGCCGCACCTTCGTGCCCAAGCTGGACTTTATGACGTCGTGGGGCGGCTTTCATGGCGTGGTGACGCCGATTGCGGTGTTCGTCAAACGCGACGGCCGGCTGGCCCTGCAATCCTGGCATCCGGAATCCAGCCTGTCAGAAGTGCGCGAACGCACGGGTTTCGAATTCGACGCCATCGGCGCGGGTCCGACCGAACCGCCGACCGAGCAGGAAGCCCGCGCCTTGCGCGAGCTGGACGCCGGTGGGCAGTTCGAACGCGACGCCGCCGTCGCACTGCGCTGACCGCGCGCCACTCATCAACGAGCCCGTTACAGGGGGAGTAGTCATGACGATTGCCGATGCCACGGTCGTGGCGGCGTTTGCGCACTTGTGGGACCAGCCGGAATGGGCGGCTCGCACAGCGTTGGTGACCGCCGAGGAAACGGTCAGCTACGCGGATCTGCGCCGCCGCGTGGGACAGGCAGCGGGCGGCCTGCGGGCCGCGGGCGTCGCGCCGGGCGATTTCGTTGGCGTGGCGATGGAGCGCTCTTTGGCGCAGGTGCTGGCCATTTTGGGCGTCATGGCGGCGGGCGCTTGCCCGTGCCCGCTGGAGCCACGGCTGTCGGTCGAGGAAACCGCGCGGCGCGTGGCGGCGGTGGGCTTGACGTGGATGCTGGCGGACGACGACAACGCCGCCACGGCCAGCGCCTGCGGCCTGCCCGAGGCGCGCGTGCTCGATGCCGCGCAGGTGGCGTCGGCCACCCCCGACTGGGCGGGCGCGGACATTGCGCCGCAAGCGCCGGGATTGTTGCTCTTCACGTCGGGCAGCACGGGCAATCCGAAAGGCGTGCTGCTTTCCCATCAAGGCCTGGTGAACAACGCGCGCGGCGTGCTGGCGCATACGGGCCTCACGCCGTCGGATTGCCTGCTGCACGTCATGCCGCTGCATCACACCAACGCACTGAACAACCAGATTTTCACGCCGCTGTTGGCCGGCGCCAGTGTGGCGCTGGCCGGCCGGTTCCGCGCGCAGGATATGCCCGGCCTGCTGGACGCGTTCAGGCCCACGATCATCACCGGCGTGCCGACGATGTATGCGCGCATGCTGGAACTGACGTTCGATCCGGACAGCCTGGCCGGGCTGCGTTTCGCGCGTTGCGGCTCGGCGCCCATCACCGAGGCCTTGCATCGCAGGATCGAAGCCTTTCTGGGATGTCCGCTGGTAGTGTCCTACGGGTTGTCGGAGGCCACGTGCACGTCCACGATGAATCCGCCGGACGCGCGGCGCGTGGGGTCGGTGGGCACGGTGCTGCAAGGACAGGACGTAAGCCTGCGCCTGCCCGATGGCGGCCTCGCGCCGGCCGGCGCCGAAGGCGAGATCTGCATTGCGGGCGACAGCCTGATGCTGGGCTATCTGGGCGTGGATAGCGCGGACGCGGGGGCGCTCAAGCTGCTGCGCACCGGCGATCTGGGCCGCTTCGACGCGCAGGGTTTTTTGACCATCACCGGGCGCATCAAGGACGTGATCATCCGGGGCGGCGAGAACATTTCGCCCGCGCTCATCGAAGGCGTGGTGACGGGGATGCCTGGCGTTGCCGTCTGCTGCGTGGTGGGGGCGCCGGACGATGATCTGGGCGAGACACCCGTGATCTTCGTCCAGCGCAACGGTGAATCCGCGCCCGACGCGGCCGCCATACAGGCCGAAGTGCTGGCGCGGCTGGGCCGGATCTATGTGCCGCGCGACGTGTGCTGGGTCGACCGGCTGCCCGAGAACGCGGTGGGCAAGGTCGACCGCAAGGCGTTGGCGCGGCAGGCGGCGGCTACTCCACTTTGCCGATCCGCTTGACCGCAACTTCCAGCGACGCGGAGTCTTTTTTCCAGTAGTCGTCGAATGCCGGCGCGTCCAGGTATTGCACCGGGCTGCCGGTGCCGGCAATGCGCGCCTGCACCGCCGGATCGCCCGCGATCTGCTTGACGGCCTGGCGCAGCTTGTCGATGACGGCGGGCGGGGTGCCTGCCAGCGCGAACACGCCGGACCATTGCACGAAACTGGCGTCGTAGCCCTTGGACGTCAGCGACGGCACCTCGGGCAGGCTGTCCAGCTTGCCCTCGCCCCAATGCGCCAGCGGCCGCACGCGTCCGGCCTGGATCAGCTGCATGACGCTGGACGGGCCGGTTGCCAGCGCGTCGACCTGGCCGCCAACCAGGGCCTGCACCGCCGGACCGGCGCCCGTGAACGGCACGTGCATCATCTTGATGCCCGCGGCGTTCTGCAGCATTTCCATCGGCACGTGCATCGTGCCGTAGATGCCGGAACTGCCGTAGCTCAGCTTGCCGCCCTGTTTTTTTGCGGCGTCGATGAATTCGTCCAGCGTCTTGTACGGCGCGTCCGCGCGCACGACCAGCACGGTGGGATCGGCAGTGATACGGGCGATCGGCACGAACTGGTCAAGCTGATAGGCCGGCTTGCGTTCGAGCAGGCGGTCGGCGGCGGGCAGGATGGAGATCGACGACAGGCTCAGCAGCAGCGTGTAGCCGTCGGGTTTGGCGCGGCCCGCCTGGCCGATGCCGATGGCGCCGCCCGCGCCGCCCTTGTTTTCGATGACGATGGGCTGGCCCAGCTTGTCGCCCAGGGCCTGCGCCAGGGGCCGGGCGATGGTATCGGCGACGCCGCCGGGCGGGAAGGGCACCACCATCGTGACGGGACGCTCCGGGTACCCGGCGGCCATCGCGGACGTGGCGCCCAGGCATAGCAAGGCGGCAGCAGCCGCCCGTCTGGCTACATGCTTGCAGCGCAGGTTCATGTCTCACTCCTTAGGTCTTTTGTGCTGCGCGGCGCCGGTTGCTTGTGACCGGCGCTCGTTTACGCGGGCGTCAGACGAATCGGTTTTCGATCCTTCCAATGCCGTCGATTTCGATCCGGACGACGTCTCCGTGCTTGAGGAACTGCGGCGGATTCAGGCCCTGGCCCACGCCGGCGGGCGTGCCCGTGGCGATGACGTCGCCGGGATACAGGGTGATGCCGCGGGAGCAAGTCTCGATCAGCGTGGGGATGTCGAAGATCAGGTCTTCGGTATTGCCGTCCTGGCGCAGATCGCCGTTCACCCAGCAGCGCACGCGCGTCTGACGGCCGTCCAGCTCATCGGCGGTGACCAGCCACGGACCCATGGGGCAAAAGGTGTCGAACGACTTGCCCAGGTCCCACTGCTGGTGGCGCATCTGCACGTCGCGCGCGGTGACGTCATTGACGACGGTGTAGGCGATCACGTGGCTCATGGCCTCGGCGCGCGAAATATTGCGGCCGCCTTTGCCGATGACCACGGCCAGTTCGGCCTCGTAGTCGATCTTGTCGGAGATGCCCGTGGGCAGCGTCACGTCGGACCAGGGGCCGACCACGGTCTGCGGCACCTTGGTGAAGACGATGGGCCAGGATTCCGGATTGGCGTCGTTGTCCTTGAACACGGAGTCGCGCAGTTCCTTGGCATGGGCGTGGTAGTTGCGGCCCACGCAGAACAGGTTGCGCGGCTGCGCGGGCAGGGGCGCTTCGTGCTCGACCTGATCCCAGCGATAGGCCGGACCCGTTTGCGCGGGCAGGGCGCGGCCCTCGGCCAGCCATTGCACCGCCGTCAGCGCGCCGGCTGCTGCAAGTGCCGGGGGGAAGTCCAGTGCGGTGACTGTGCTGCCGTCGTCCGACACCACACCCACGCGCCGCTCGCCATTGACTCGGAATACCGCGATTTTCATGCTTGCTCCTACGGCGGCCGAGGCCGCCTGTGATGACATACCAAAAAATACCAATTTGATTGTTTATAGGCCCAATTGCTGGTGTTGGGCAGAATAAACCAAAATTCTCCGCGCGCGAATCCGTTTTCTAGCAGTGATATAAGATTTTATTGGACTGATTTGGTATCATCCGCAGCGTATTCATCCGGGAACACCCATGGACAAAGCCTCCGCCATGCGGGCAGTCATCATCGAAAATCTCCAGTCGGGCGCTTGGCCTGCGGGTCATCGCCTGCCGACCGAACGCGCCTTGAGCGAGCAATTCGGCATCAGCCGATCAACCGTGCGCCGCACGCTGACGCAGTTGAAGGAAGAAGGCTTGATCTCGCAGCGCGTGGGCAGCGGCACCTATGCCAACCCGCCCACCGCGCTGGCGCAGACCGAGGCGGTGCTGCGCGGCGAGGTGCTGTCCACCAGTCCGGCCGAACTGATGGCTGCGCGGCTCGTGCTGGAACCGGCCATTGCGGCGCTGGTGGTGCAGCACGGCACGCCGGCCGACTTCGCCGCCATGCAGAATGCGTGCGATGAAGCGGAGGCCGCGGCCAGCTTCGAGGCATTCGAGGTGTGGGACGCGAAACTGCACGAGCTGATGGCTACGGCCACGCACAACCTCTTCATCGAAAAGGTGTTTGCGTTGATGACCGCAGCGCGCTCGCAGGCGACGTGGGGCGCGCTCAAGCGCAAGAGCCTGACGCCCGAGCGGCGTGCGGCGTATCAGATCGAACACCGCGAGATCGTCGAGGCGCTGCATGATCGCGACGCGGACCGCGCGATGGCGGCCGTGCGGCGGCATCTGGTGCATGTCAGGGAGAACCTGCTGGGGTAATAGGGGCGCGGGTCTGACGGGTCGCTTGCGATTGCGGTGTCAGACACCGGGGCACGTTGCGATGGAGGTGTCTGACACCCTTGATGCGGTGGAGCAGGATGAAGGTGGTCTCACCAGGGTGTCAGACACCGGGGCACGTTGCTATGGAGGTGTCTGACACCCTTGACGCGGCGGGGCAGGATGAAGGTGGTCTCATCAGGGTGTCAGACACCGGGGCATGTTGCTATGGAGGTGTCAGACACCCTTGACGCGGCGGGGCAGGATGAAGGTGGTCTCATCAGGGTGTCAGACACCGGGGCACGTTGCTATGGAGGTGTCTGACACCCTTGATGCGGCGGGGCAGGATGAAGGTGGTCTCACCAGGGTGTCAGACACCGGGGCATGTTGCTATGGAGGTGTCTGACACCCTTGATGCGGTGGAGCAGGATGAAGGTGGTCTCACCAGGGTGTCAGACACCGGGGCAAGAAAGCTTCGGAGGCCGGTGTGCGCGCTGGACCGGGCCTAATTCACCCTCAAATGCCGTTGCAGCGTGTCCAAAAACACCTTGGCCCGCGCTGGCGTCACGCGGTTGTCGGTTAGTGCGTAGATGGTGGCCGGCGGCAGTTTCCAGTCGGGCAGGATCTGTTCCAGCGCCAGTTCCCGCAGCGTTTGCGACAGCGCCTGATGGCTGGGCATCCAGGCGATGCCCAGCCCGGCAGTGGCCAGCTGCACGCCCAGCGCCGCACTGTTGGTGCCGATGTGGGTCGGCCCGCGGACGTTGAGCAGGCTGTCTCCTTCGCCCAGCGTCCAGTCCGGCAGGCCGCCCGTGATGATGCGCTCGTGCAGGCCCAGGTCTTCCGGGCAGGCCGGCCGCCCGAAGCGGTCCAGATAGCTGCGTGCCGCGACAAGAATCCATTGCACCTGGGCCACGTGTTTCTGGATCAGCGCGGAATCCTCGAGCTCGCCCGTGCGTAGCATCAGGTCGAAGGGCTGGCCGTTGCGGGCGGTGCCGGCCGAGCCGAGTTCCACCTCGAACGAGATCTGCGGATAGGTCTCGCGCAGTTCCTTCAATACCGCCGGCAGGATCATGGTCAGTCCCGGCATCACCGACACGCGCAGCGTGCCAGCCAGATGGTTCAGGCTGGAATGGATGCTTTCGTGCGCGGACAGGGCGGCTTCGACGTGCACCGCGCATTGGTCGAAGTACTGCTGGCCGATCGCCGTCAGGCCGATGCTGCGGGTGGTGCGGTTCAGCAGCTTGTACCCCAGTGTCTGCTCCAGCTGTGTCAGGCGCCGAGACAGCGTGGCCACGGGGATGCTGAGTTCTGCGGCGGTGGCGGACAGCTTCCCGCGTTTGGCGACTTCCACGAAGTAGTGGATGTCCTGCATCGAAATATCGTTTCTGTTCATGATGGGTTCCGGGCGCGAGCCTTGATTGCCAGCGTATTTTCGGCGTGATGGGGCGTGGCGATTGTTGTCATTGCGGCAACATCGTGGTCCCTGCGCCGGGGCTACTGCCGCGCGGCGCGCCGGCCTACGATTTGGGCGTCGAACAAACCAGCGCAACACCCGATACCCCCATCGGGAAGCGCCCAACCACCCTGGAGTCACCATGAGCCAACGTCTCAACGCCTTTGCCCAGTCGCCCGAACTGTTCAAGAAATTTGTCGAATTCAGCATGCTGGCCAAGGCTGGCGCGATCGAGGAGTCCATCCTGACCCTGGTCGACATCCGGGCCTCGCAGATCAACGGCTGCGCCTTCTGCCTGGACATGCACATCAAGCAGGCCAAGATTGCCGGCGAACGCGAACTGCGCCTGCACCACGTCGCCATCTGGCGCGAATCGAACCAGTTTTCGGCGCGCGAACGTGCGTGCCTGGCCTGGACCGAAGCGCTGACGACGCTGGGCGTGCACGGCGTGCCGACCGAGGTGTATGAGCGCGTGCGCGGTGAACTGTCCGAAAAGGAAATCTCGGACCTCAGCTTTGCCATCATGGCCATCAATGGCTGGAACCGCCTGAACGTGGGCTTCCAGACCGTGCCCGGCTCGGCGGACAAGGCGTACGGGCTGGACAAGGCCCAATTCAACTAAGGAACGATCATGAAAATCCTCGTCATCGGCGGCACGGGCCTGATCGGCTCCAAGCTCGTCAAGCTGCTCACCGAACGTGGCCATGAGGCCATCGCCGCGTCCCCCGCCACCGGCGTGAACACCATTACGGGCGAAGGCCTGGATGCGGCCTTGGCCGGCGTTGACGTGGTGGTCGACGTTGCCAACTCGCCGTCCTTCGAAGACAAGGCTGTGCTGGAGTTCTTCCAGACCTCGGGCCGCAACCTGCTGGCCGCCGAAAAGCGAGCCGGCGTGCGCCATCACGTCGCGTTGTCGGTGGTCGGCACCCGCCGCCTGGCCGAAAGCGGTTACTTCCGCGGCAAGATCGCGCAGGAAGACCTGATCGAAGCCGCCGGCCTGCCGTACACCATCGTCCACAGCACGCAGTTCTTCGAATTCCTGGGCGGCATCGTGCAGTCTGGCACGCAGGGCGATGAAGTGCGTCTGTCGTCCGCCTACGTGCAGCCCATCGCGTCCGATGACGTGGCGCTGGCCATGGCCGACGCGACGCTGGGCGCGCCGGTGAACGGCATCGTGGAAATCGCCGGTCCCGAGAAGGTCAGGCTGTCGGAACTGGCCCAGCGCTACATGGGTAAAATCGGGGACACTCGCACCGTGCAGGCGGACGCCGGCGTGCGCTACTTTGGCGCGCTGCTCGACGACGACACACTGGTGCCGGGATCCGGCCCCCGCCTGGGCAAGATCGACTTCGAAACCTGGTTCAGCCGTTCGGGCGCAAAAAAGTAGCGGCGGGCACAAGGACCCACATGAGCAAACTGCGGCCTCCTTCCCAAAACCTCCTGGACAAGTACCGGGGCGGCGACTTCCGTCCCCTGTACACCACCAGCGTGACGGTGCGCGGCGGGGAGGCCGCGCACGGCCGCGCCTCGGGCATTGCCATCTCGGACGATGGCGAACTGATCGTGGAACTGCGCCTGCCGGTGGAGCTGGGTGGCACGGGCGGGGGCACCAATCCCGAACAGCTGTTTGCCGCCGGCTACGCCGCGTGTTTTCACGGTGCGCTGAGCATGCTGGCCGAGCGGTCCGGGGTTTCCATTCCCGAGGCGTCGGTCACGGCCACCATTTCGTTCGGGCGAGATCCGGTCGATGGCCTGTTCGCGTTGACCGCGGACGTCAACATCCACCTGCCCGGCCTGGACAAGGCCCTTGCCGAGGAACTGGTGCGCAACACCGAGCGACTCTGTCCGTATTCCAAGATGGCGCAGGGCGGCATTGAAAGCGTGGTGGCGCTGACGCAGTAGCGCGTCGTTCATCGCGCATCACTGCCATCCCTTCAAGCCTGCTTCACCAGCAGGCTGTCCAATATCTGCAAGTCCATCGCGCGGATGTTTTCGGTCATGTAGTCGATGAACGCGCGCATGCGCGCCGGCAGGTGCTGGCGGCTCAAGAAACACAGGTAATGGCCGCGGTCATCGGGCGCGTATTGCGGCAGGCAGGCGACCAGCGTGCCGGCGCGCAGGTGATCGCAGACCTGATAGGCGGCCATCTGCGCGATGCCGTGGCCATCCAGCACCGATTGCAGCACCAGGTCGGCATCGTTGAACGTCAGCATGGCGGGCGGCGCCACCTTGCGCAGCTGGCCGGCCACCTTGAACTCCCACTCGAACACGCGGCCCGACGCCAGCTTGAAATTCACGCAGGCGTGGTCGGCGATGTCGTCGACGCTGGCGGGCAGGCCGTGCGCGGTGGCGTAGGCGGGCGAGGCGCACAGCATCATCTGCATCGGGATGATCTTCTTGGCGATCACCTGGCTGTCTTCCATGCGGCCATTGCGGAAAGACACATCGACCCGGTCCGTGGTGAAGTCGGTGGGGCCGTCGTCCAGCAGCAGCTCGACCGAGATGCCGGGGTTGGTTTCGCGGAATCCCTTGAGCAGCGGGGCGACGACCTTGCGGCCAAAGCCCACCGTGGAGCACACCCGCAGTTGGCCCGACGGCGGGCCTTCGCGCAGTTCGCGCATGTCGTCCAGGGCCTGGATGATGCGCTCGACGCCGGGGTGGCATTGTTCGTAAAAACGCTGGCCTTCGGGCGTGAGCGACGTGCTGCGTGTGGTGCGCACGAACAGGCGGGTGCCAAGCTGGTCTTCGAGCTTCTGGACGCTGCGGCTGACGGCCGAGCGGCCGATGCCGAGCCGGTCGCCCGCCTTGGCGAAGTTGCCCTCGGCGGCAACGGCAATGAAAGCCATGACACCGGCATAGCTGGTGGCAAAGCTGTCGGCCAGGGAGTCCGGCCCGTTCGAAGGGGTATACGAGGGGGTTGGGTAGGGTGTCGACATGGTGGCGGCGCCGCAAGTGGGTTGATCCTACAGCTAAGACGGCGGGCGCCGCAATCTTGTGACATCAAGCGCAAAAGAAAAAAGCCTTCCCTGGGGGGAAGGCCTGCTGGCGTTCTGAGGGGCGGCGTCCGCCCGGCGTCCCTATTTGACCGGCGTCAGGGCGGGGGTGCCTTGCTTCTTGATGAGGACGACCACGAATTTGGCCGGCTCGGTCTGGCTGGCGTTGCGTCCCACGGTGTGGATGTCGTCGGGGCCTTCGTAGAAAGTTTCACCGGGCTTGAGCGTGACTTCCTTGCCGCCCTTGACCTGCATGACGATCGTGCCTTCCAGGACGTAAACAAAGCCGTAGGCGTCGTGGCGGTGGACGGGGTCGGCGCCGCCGGGCGGGTAGTCGACGACGAGCATCAGGGCTTCCTTGCCGGGGATGTCGGGCAGGGCCTTTGTCATTACTTCGGTGACGACGGGGTCGGTGGGCTTGGGCGTGGCCTGGGCGTGATGGGAGGCGGCTTGGATGGGCTGGCTGAGTAACGTCGCTGTGGCGATGAAGGGTAAGAGGAATTTCGTTAGCTTTGACATGGTTTGTCCTTGGAGGGTGACGGGTTCATCGTAGATTTGGTGGGGGCGGGGCGGTAGGTCCGTGTAAGGGATCACGGTGTTGCCTGGGATGCACCAACGTTCTTGGGTCGCACGACGTTGCGGTCACAGCCTCCCCGGTGACCACGACGCCGTGCTGCTAGGGTCTTTGGTTTGGGGCGCTGTAAGACCTGTGGTCAGGGAAGGGGATTTGCGGGGCCGCCGGGTTGCAGCCGCCCGGGCGGCGGCAAGCCGGCATCGGGTCGGTGGGACGTCGTGGCGGGTGCGCTTCGCGCTGGCGGTGAGTGGTTTGCTAATGGCCGCCGTCACGGGGGGAGGGCGGTGATGGGCGGCGCGCGTCGACCGTCAGCTACAACCTGCCGACCTGTACGCGCGCCGCCCATCCGGCACTTGAGTTCAATTGACGATTAGGGGCGGCGCCGCTTGAAGTCGCGAGAGCGTCTGCCGCTGCCGGTGTCTGACACCCTCGGGAGATGAACTTGGTATGAAGCGAATCTCACCAGGGTGTCAGACACCTGACGCAGAACCAGCCACGCGCGAAGCGTCGTCGCTGCCGGTGTCTGACACCCTTGGGAGATGAACTTGGTATGACACGAATCTCACCAGGGTGTAAGACACCTGACTCAGAAGCAGCCACGCGCGAAGCGTCATCGCCACGACGCAAGACGTCGCGTAAGCCCCCGAAGGCCGCCCGCGCGGCCGCCCGGGGGCGGGCACCGCAAGACGCTTCTCTTCCACACAAATGCGTGCAAGAACCTCACGAACCCGACTCGCCCCAGCGTCCTTGAGGATCAAGCAACGCGAGCCCGGTGTGGCGTGGGCCTGCGGTGGGCGGGGCGTTTAGATGCGCCCGGCGGAAACCGTAGGGAGCCGAAGGCGGACGAGGTTGAGGATGGGGCAGTCCGGAGCGAAGGCTCCGGACCGCAATCGGAGCCCCGCCCGCCCCAAGGCCCACGCCGCGCCGGGCGTCTAAAGAACCCCAGTAATCAGGATCGCTTGAGATCCGCAGCAATACGAGCAAGCTTGTCCGGATTGCGCTGCACCAACACTCGCGTCAACCGCTCGCCATCGGTCTCGTAAGACTGCACAGATTCCAGCTCGCCGTCGATGAAACGCAGCAAGGTCCATTGCCCGTTCACCTGCACCACCTCGACCTCCAACGCATCGCGATAGCGGCGCTTGCCGGCATAAAACAGCTGCGCCAGTCGCTTGCCGCCCACCAGGCTGGCAAACGCCGTGACCTTGTCGCCGCCGTCGCCGATGAGTTCTGCGTCGTCGCTCAGCAACGCAAGCAGCCCGTTGAAATCGCTACGCTGCATCGCATCGGCAAACGCCTGCAACAGACGCTGCAGCGTTGCCCGTGGCACTGCTTCGCGCGGCGCGCCCTGGCGCAGCTGCTGCCGTGCACGCCGCACCATCTGGCGGATGGCGGCCGGGTTCTTGTCCAGAGTCTGCGCGATGTCTTCGTAATCCGCGTCGAACACATCGCGCATCAGAAAAGCGGCGCGGGCATCCGGCGACAGGCGTTCCAGCATGAAAAGAAACGCCACCGACACGTCGTCGGCCATCTCGTGGATCTGTTCCGGCGTCGACGGCGCGCCCATCAGCATGGGCTCCGGCAGCCAGACGCCCACGTAGTGTTCGCGCTCGGCCTTCGCGGCGCGCAGGTGGTCGATGGACAGCCGCGTCGTGGCGGTCACAAGCCACGCTTCCGGGTTCTGGATGACGGTGCGGTCGGCGCCGTGCCAGCGCAGCCAGGCCTCCTGCACCACGTCTTCGGCCTCGGCCACAGCGCCCAGCATCCGGTAGGCGATGGCATAAAGGCGGGAACGGTGCTGGTCGAAGAGGGCGACAGAGTCGGTCATGGAATGGGCCAGCGCCGGGATGAGGGGGGAGGGAGGCAGGTATTTTGCCGCAGGGGCCCGACTGCGACAAGCGCGCGGGGCGTCCATGCCGGCCCCCCATCCTGTCCTGCGCGGGCTACAGCACGATGTCATTCGTGCACAGCGGCGGCAGCGCCGTGGCGCCGCGCATCTGCTTTAAGTCGCGCTCCACCATCGTGCTCAACTGGCTGATCGGCACATCGTTGGCGTTGCCTTCGAACGGGTTTTCGGTGCTCTGGCCCACCTGTTCCAGCGACGTGTAGATCCACGCAATGATCACGCTGAAAGGCGCTGCCAGCCACGCCATCTGGCCTTGCATGAAGCCGCCGGCAGCCTCGCCGATCTGGTCGAACTGAGCGGTCAGGCCAAAGGGCAGGGCCACGCAGAATGCGCGCACGAAAAGCGTGTTGATGATGGCGTACTGGCGGGGATACGGAAAATCCTTGATGCGTTCGGCCTGGCCTTGCAGGTCGAGCAGGTCGCGCAGGCGCCCGTTCAGATCGGCGTATTCCGAGGCAGTGATCGTGCCCTCGTCCAGCAACTGCCTTGCCGTGCGGCCTTGCCCATTCAGCAGCTGCACCGCCTTGTTGTCGGTCGCAGCCAAGGCCGCGATTTCCGCCGCCGGCAGGTAACGGGCCAGCGCGGTTTCAAGCGGCATGCGGCGCTCGGGGATCGCGTAGCGCTTGCCGTATTCCGCATTCGGCCGGCTCTGCATGGACTCCCAGACACGGGGCGCGCGAAGCTGATAGCGCAGCGCAGTCAGCCACGCCAGATGCCGGTCGACCAGTCCGGCGTCGCGTCCCGCATCACCGGCGTAGTGACCGCACAGCACGCCCCACGCGCGGCTGGCGCTGACGATGCCCATCCAGATCTTCTGCGCCTCCACGGTGCGCGTGTAGGTCTGCACATTCTTGAAGCCCACGACGAACGTCGTCGCGGTGCCCAGCAGCGTCACCACCGATAGCGGCAGCGTCAGCCACTTCATGCCGGCCACCTGATACAGCAGCACGGGCACAAGGCTGAAGGCGGCGAGGCCGTAGATGGTCCGGCGTGTCCAGACGACGAATTCGCACAGGCGATAGGATTTTCCGAGGTGCATGATGTCGATCCTTGATAGCCTTCAAACGTCCGTTCAATGAACAGACGGACCGGCTTGGCGCGGCGTCTTCGCGCCCCACGCGCGCCGGGCATAGCGATAGCCCAGGAAAAGCGCCACCGCCGCGCCGGCAACGACAGACGCGCGCCCGCCCAGCGCGCTCGACGCCGCCAGCAACGCTTCCACGCGCGCGGAAAACACCGCGCCCAGCAGCAGCCCCGCCGCAGCCCACAACGCCAGGCCCGCGCAGTCGTGCCAGACGAACGACCGCAACCGCGTGCCGCTGGCGCCGCACAACGGCACAGCCACCATCGACAGGCCGGGCATGAAGCGCGCGACGATCAAGAGGCGCACACCCCAGCGGTTGAAGAAGCGCTCGGTCCGGCTGATGCACGCGTCGCGCGAGAGCGACAGGTTGCAGACGGTGTGCAGCGTGCGGGGGCCGTAACGTCTGCCGCCGCGAAACCACAGCAGGTCTGCCAGCACGCCCGCCAGCACCGCGGCGGCCAGCACCACGGCCAGCGGCAGGGCGACGTGGCCCGCTGCGCCGGCGGTGGCCGCCTGGCTGGCGCCCACCGCGATAAGCGTGGGCATGACGGGCAGCGGCAGACCGAGCGACGCGCCGAGCACGTTCAGGAACACGGCCAGCACCCCGTATTGCGCGATCCATTCATGCGGCAGCATGGGGCGCTCCGTGCGTCTGGCCGTGGCGGGCGATGGTGGGCGTGCGCATGGGGGATCTCCTTGAATCGCCGCGCCGCGGTGCGTGGCCGGTCAGGACAGATCCTAGAGATTGCGCCCGCGGCGCGGTAGACCCGCGCAGGGACGCACGGTGTTGTCCGGGCGACAACAATGCGCTGCGGGGACGACGCGGGCGAGGCTTACGCGCTTTCGCGGGTCACGATGCGAAAGCCGATTTCCACCACCGATTGCGCGGGACGCTGGCCGTTCGCGCGCAGGCCGATCATCTCGGCAGCCTGCGCGCCGATCGCGGCGCCGTCCACGTGCACGGACGTAATGGCCGGGGACATCGACGCGGCGATCTCCATGTCGCCAAATCCCATCACGGCCAGTTGCCGCGGCACCTCCAGCCCTTGCGCGGCGGCTTCCGTCAGGACGCCGGCGGCCATCATGTCCGAGCTGCAGAACACCGCGTCGATGTCTTGGTTTGAGCTTTGCAGGGCGCGCAGGCCTTCGCGGCCCTGCGCGTGCGTCGTCGGCGCGGGCATGTAGTGCACCAGCGGTTCGGGCAGCCCCGATTCGACGGCCGCGCGAACCAGACTTTCGGCGCGCAGCCGGGCGCGGTGGTCGTCGCCGCTCAGCACCGCCTGCCGCGTCTTGCCCGCGTCGCGCAGGTAATGGCTGACGGCTGCGCCGATCGCGTCGTGCGACAGGCTGAGCAGCATGTCGATCGGCGCGTCCGTGGCGTCCCACGTTTCGACGATGGGGATGCCGGAGGCTTTCAGCAACTGCCGGCCTTGCGGCGAGTGCATCACCCCCGTCAGCACGATGCCGTCGGGACGGCGGCCGATGATGGCGCGCAGCAGGGCGTCTTCGCGCGGCGAGTGGTAACCGCTTTGGCCGACCATGAGCTGGAAACCCTTGGCCTCCAGCGACTGCGTCAGCGCGGTCAGCATGCCGCCAAACAGGGACCCGGCGATCGATGGCACCAGCACCATCACCAGATTGCTGCGCGACAGGCGCAGGCTGCCGGCCATCAGGTTTGGCACGTAACCCAACGCCTGGATGGCGGCGTTGACCTTGTCCAGCGTGGCGGGCGAGACCTGCTGAGGCGTATTGATGGCGCGCGACACGGTGATCATCGACACCCCGGCCGCCTGCGCCACCTCGCGCACGGTGACGTTGGCGCGCTCTGACGAGCGGGACGGGGAATCGGCTGGCGGCATTCGGGGCGGGTGCATCGGAAAAAGGGACGAAAAACGTGGCGTGAAACTGGCGTCAAGCCTAACCGCAGACGCCGCTTTTGCGGGCTGGGTGTGCTCAGGGTTTATCCGGATGGCGGACGGCGATTGGGCCGAAATATGCTAACGACGCACTGATGTTAACGTTAACAAATGAAATGTTAACGTTAACGTACATAAAAGAACCTAAATCGGAGACAGTAATGACGAGCAATGCGCGCAAGTGGATTCTTGGTGTGACCCTGATGGCCGCCGCCAGCGTGGCGCACGCCTGGCCCGATAAGGCCGTCACCGTCGTCGTGCCGTTCCCGCCGGGCGGCGCCACCGACTCGGTGGCGCGCGCACTAGCCAACAAGCTGGGCGAACAGCTCAAGCAATCCTTCGTGGTCGAAAACAAGGCTGGCGCCACCGGCACCATCGGCGCCTCGCAGGTGGCCCGCGCCGCGCCCGACGGCTACACCCTGATGGTCACGTCGCTGGCGCCGCTGGTGGTGGCCCCGCACCTGATGAAGGGCATCACCTACGATCCGGCCAAGGACTTCACGTACCTCACCGTGGCCGTGCAGACCCCGAACGTGCTGGTGGTCAGCCCGCAGCTCGCCTCCAAGGTCAACAGCGTGCAGGACGTGCTGGCGCTGCTTAAGGAAAAGCCGGGCGCGATCAGCTTCGCGACGTCGGGCGCGGGATCGTCCGACCACCTGACCGCCGAACTCTTCTGGCAGAAGACCGGCACCAAGGGCCTGCATGTGCCTTACAAGGGCGGCGCGCCGGCCATTTCGGATCTGCTGGGCAACCAGGTGGAGATGTCGTTCCAGAACGTGAACGCCGTGCTGCCGCACATCAAGTCCGGTAAGCTCAAGGCCATCGCCGTCACGGGTTCCAAGCGTTCGCCCGTGCTGCCCGACGTGCCCACGTTCGCCGAAGCATCGGTGCCGGGCGTCGACGTCTACGCCTGGCAGGCCGTCGTGGCCCCCAAGAACCTGCCCGCCGACGTGCGCGACAAGCTGTCCGCCGCCCTGACCGCCGCCCTGAAGGATCCGGCGATCAGCAAGCCCTTCACCGACATCGGCCTGGAGGTCGTCGCCAACTCGCCAGAAGCCTTCACCAAGTTCCAGCAGCAGGAAAGCGCCCGCTGGAAGCAGGTCATCGAGACCGGCGGCATCTCCGTGCAATGACGCAACGCGCCCGGCCGTCGCGGCCGGGCTTTTTCAAGAAGCAATCATGACTCTTCACGCATCGCAAGCCTCCCAGACGCCCACGATCACCGGCATGCGCGTCGTGCCGGTGGCCGGTCAGGACTCCATGCTGCTCAACCTGAGCGGCGCCCACGCGCCTTACTTCACGCGCAACCTGGTCATCCTGACCGACAGCGCGGGCAACACCGGCGTGGGCGAAGTCCCCGGCGGCGAAAAGATCCGCAACACGCTGGAGGACGCGCGCGCCCTCATCGCGCGCAGCTCCATCGGCAACTACCAGCACACGCTGAACCAGATGCGCCAGGCGTTCGCCGGACTGGACAGCGGGGGACGCGGCGCCCAGACCTTTGACCTGCGCGTGGCGATCCATGCCGTGACGGCGGTGGAATCGGCCTTGCTGGACCTGCTGGGCCAGCACCTGGGCGTGCCTGTTGCAGCGCTGCTGGGCGAAGGCGTGCAGCGCACGTCCGTGCAGATGCTGGGCTATCTGTTCTACGTGGGCGACGCCGCGCAAACGCCGCTGCCGTACCAGACGGCGCCCGAGGCCGAAGGCTGGCTGCGCGTGCGGCACGAAAAGGCCATGACGCCCGAGGCTATCGTCCGCCTGGCCGAAGCGGCCCACGACCGCTACGGCTTCCAGGACTTCAAGCTCAAGGGCGGCGTGCTGCGCGGCGAAGAAGAGGTCGAAGCCATCCGCGCCCTGCACGAGCGCTTTCCCGAGGCGCGCGTTACGCTCGATCCGAACGGCGGCTGGCTGCTCAAGGACGCGGTGCGTCTGTGCCGCGACCTGCATGGCGTGATGGCTTATGCGGAAGACCCTTGCGGCGCCGAAGGCGTGTTTTCCGGCCGCGAAGTCATGGCCGAGTTCCGCCGCGCCACCGGCTTGCCCACCGCCACCAACATGGTCGCCACCGACTGGCGCGAGATGGCGCATGCGCTGTCGCTGCAATCGGTCGACATCCCGCTGGCCGATCCGCATTTCTGGACGATGCAAGGTTCGGTGCGCGTGGCGCAGACCTGCCAGGCCTTCGGCCTGACGTGGGGCTCGCACTCCAACAACCACTTCGACGTGTCGCTGGCGATGTTCACGCACGTGGGCGCCGCCGCGCCGGGCCGCGTCACCGCGATCGACACGCATTGGATCTGGCAGGACGGCCAGCACCTGACCCGCAACCCGCTGCAGATCCGCAACGGGTACGTCGAGCTGCCGCAGACCGGCGGCCTGGGCATCGAGCTGGACATGGACGCGATCGAACGCGCCCACCAGCTCTATCTGCAGCACGGCCTGGGCGCGCGCGACGACGCCACCGCGATGCAGTATCTGGTGCCCGGCTGGAAGTTCGACAACAAGCGGCCTTGCATGGTGCGCTGATCGGCCCCGCGCCGGTGACGGCGCAGGGCGCATGGCGCGGGGCAGGGGCCTACCTTGCCCCCGCTGCCTCCAGCGTGTGGGACAGGCAATAGACTTCTGACCAGGACGGGGCATCACCCGTCAGCGCGCGCATCTGTGCCGAGTTCAGGATGTCGCCGTCGCAGGCGGTCACCGCGTTGATCGCATAACCGTTGACGATGTAGATCCAGTCGGCCGCGCGGTCCTTCCCGCCGCGTATTTTCTGTTCCGTCGTGGCGTTTATTGCCGGCGTGTCCGTCACGATCAGATGTGCGCCGCTCAATCCGGGCTGCGCCGCCGCGCTCGCCGCATGCGTCTTCAGGTACGCATGCAACGCGTCCTCCGATCCCGGCCGGGGTGACAGGCGGATGGTCAGCGCATATCTTGCCAGGCCGCCGCCGACGCTTTCGAGCACACGGCACTGGCTGCGGATCATGTTGCGATGCTGCGGCATGAGCTTCGTGGACCACGGGGTGGGGGCGTTGAGGCGCTGGAGGTAGCCGGGGGAGACCAGCGTCGCGTAGGCGTCCAGTTCGTACATCACGAAGAATCCTTCGCCGCCGTGCGCGCTGGCCCAGCGCGTCCCGCGCAGAAATCCGGGAACGCCCATGCGCTCCGGAAAGTGCTCATGGGTATGCCAGTCTTCGAACTCCGCGCGCCAAGCCGGCGCAATGTCCCACCACATTGCGATTGCGGCCTTTCCGAGCATGCCCATGGTCAGTTCTTGGCCCGCAAAGCGGCAAGTTCCGCGGTGACCTGCTGCATGACGTCGGGCCCGATTTCACCCGCGAATTTGTCCACCACCGGTTTGACGGCGCCGCGCAGGCGCTCGACAGCTTCAGGCGTCAAGGTGTTGACCTGCATGACCTTGCGCAGATCGTCGATGGCCACCGCTTCCTTGGCTTGCGAGATCCGCCGTTCCTCCGCCTTGGCCTCGGCGGCCGCTTCCAGAATGATCTTGCGCTCGGGTTCCGACATGCTGTCCCACGTCTTGCGGCTCATCAGGAACGGCATGCCCGTGTAGATATGGCGCGTGAGCGACAGGTATTTCTGCACTTCGGCAAACTTCGCGGACAGGATCACTCCCACCGGGTTGTCCTGGCCGTCGATGGCTTTGGACTCCAGCGCGCCGTAGACCTCGCCGAACGTCATGGGCACCGGGTTGGCGCCCAGGGTCTTGAACATGTCGATGTAGACGGGGGCCGCGATGACGCGCATCTTCAGGCCTTGCAGATCCTGCGCCTGCGCGATCGGGCGTTTGCTGTTGGTCATGTTGCGAAAGCCCAGGTCCCAGATGCCCAGGCCAATCAGGCCGTGATCGGACAGGCCGTTCAAGAGGCGCTGGGCAACGGGTCCGTCCGACACCGCATAGGCTTCGCGTGCGTCGTTGAACAGGAACGGAAGGTCGAAGACCATGAAACGCTTGTCGATGCCGGCCAGCAGTCCCGTGGCCATCGAGGTGAAGTCCAGCGTGCCCCCGCGAACGGCCGACAGATTCTGGGGATCGCCGCCCAGCACCGCGTTGGCGTAGATCGACACCTTCATCTTTCCGCCGCTTTTCTCCGCGACAAGATCGGCAAATTTTTGCGCGCCCTGACCCAGGGGATGGTCCGCGGCCAGGCTGAACGCGAACTTCATCGTGCGCGCCTTGATGTCTTGCGCGGCTGCGGTTCCCGCCACGGCAAGGCAGGCCAGGACGGTCGCTGCCGCATTCACGGCGATGCGCAAGCACGTTTTCTTTGAATTCATCACAAGCACCTTCTTCGGTTGTCGTTGGCAAAGGTCCGGTTGATGCAGCTTCGGCGGCGGGTCATCGTGTGAATACCCGGCTGCGAGCATAGGGCATAATTTTGAATGCCGTTCAAAATTTGATCGAATTCAAAAATTGAACGATTTTCATGGACGGTCAGCCGGAGAGCGCGATGAGCGGGGCAATCGAAAAGACACTGGCATTGCTTGAATACCTGGCTGCGCATCCGGACGGGGCAAACCTGGCCGACATCGCGGACGACCTGCACCAATTGCGCAGCGGATGTCACCGGACCCTGCACGAGCTGATGAAGTTCGGCTACGTGCGCCAGACATCCGTGCGCGGGGAATATGCGCTGACGACCAAGCTTGCGTCGATGGGCTTGAGTTTCCTGAGCCGGTCCGGCGTGATCGACATCGCCCAGCCGGTCATCGACCGTTTTGCCGCGGCAACCGGTGAGCTGGTGCGCCTGGCCATCGTCGACGGCAAGCGCTTGACGCTGGTGGCCAAGGCGCAAGGCGCGAAATCAGGGCTGCTGTACGACCCGGACATGGGCATCGACCTGCGTCTTTCTTGCAGTGCGGCGGGCCACGCGTGGCTGATGACGTTGCCCGAGGACCAAGCCATCGCGTACGTCACCGAACAAGGGTTGGGAAAACCGCGGGATTTCGGGCCGAACGCGCCCACGTCGATACGGGCGTTGCTGGCCAGCCTGGACGCGCATCGGCGCCGCGGCTACAGCATTCTGCAAGACGTTTACGCGGCCGGCATGAGCGCGATGGCGGCGCCCATCCGGCGTCCCGGGCATCAAAGCACCGGCATCCTGGTGGTTGCAGGTCCGTCGCAACGCTTGACCGTTAAAGCCATGGAGAAATTCGGGCCGGCGCTGCTGCGCGCGGCAAGCGAACTGGCGCAGGCCGGGGACGCCTCGCCGCTGTTGCGCTCGGCGCGCATAGGCACCTGGGGAAATGGCCCTGCGCGGGGTGAAGATCCGCCTGCGGATTAATCCGAAGACGCATCGTCTCCAGAATTGCGGCCCTGCATCGGAAAGCGCGTCCTGAACATCGGTGATGCCAGGCTGGCCAGCGCCAGTTCCTGCGCGGCCGCCAGCAGGTCGGGACCCAGCGTCTCCATCCGCGCTTCGGTCAGACGCATCGCCGGGCCGGCGATACTCAACACGCCGATGGCCGCTTCGCCCTTGCGCTGCACGGGCGCGGCCATGGCGGTCATGCCCGGCGCGAACACTTCGTTGATCATCGCGTAGCCGCGCTTGCGGCCGGCCTGAAGCATCTTCGTCAGCGCGGCGATGGTGGTGGGGGCATTGGGACCGTATTCCTCCGGCGAGCCGAAGCCCTGGCGTGAGACCAGGTCCAGCGCGCGTTCGTCGGCCATGGTCAGCATCCACGCGTGACCGGAGGCGCTGCAGGACAGCCTGGCTTCGGATCCCATCTCGGGGTCGTAGCGCAGACCGTGGCGCGCGCCCTGCGCCTTCGCAACCCAGGTCAGCCGCTCTTCGTTATCCACGATGGCCAGCCGCACCAGTTCGCCGGATATGTCCGCCAAGCGGTCCACCAGCGGCTGGGCGATGTCGACGATGCCGGTTGCCGCCAGGTAGCTCAACCCGATCGAAGCGACCCGGGCCGTCAGCGCGTAGTCGCCGTGATCCCGGATCTGGCGCACATAGCCGCAGCGGCAAAGGTCTGTCAGCAGACGGTGCGCGGCGCTCTGCGGAATCTCCAGTTGCTGGGCAAGTGAAGCGAGGGGCACGCCTTCGGGTCTGGAGGACAGGTACTCCATGACGGCGAGCGCGCGTTCGAGGACTCCGGCCATGTCATCTCAACAAGTAGTGGGGTGATGGATGATAACCCTAGGTGGAAAACTATTCCACTCGGAATTACATTCCACTACCGAGTCTTGCCAGACATCGAAAAAATTCCAACTACACCGGAGACAACGATGAAGACCAGCCTTTTCCGCATTGCATTGACGGCGGCCTTGTGCGCAAGCGCCATGACGGCCACCGCGCAGGACATCCAGGAGCGCACGATACGCTTTGGCCATCTGAACAACACGGATCACCCCGTCAGCGCCGGGGTGCAGAAGTTCACGGAACTGGTGGCGGCCAAGAGCGGCGGAAAGCTGAAGGTGAAGGAGTTTCCCGCCTCGCAGCTCGGCAATGAAATGCAGCAGCAGTCCGGGCTGCAGGGCGGCGTGCAGGAGATGTCCGCGCCGGCTTCCACGTCGCTGGCGGGCATCGTCAAGGAGTTCGGGCTGATCGATCTGCCGTTCTCCGTCACCGACTTCGGCCAGGCGGACGCGCTGCTGGACGGCCCGCTGGGCCAGGCGCTGATCGCCAAGCTGCCCGAAAAAGGCCTGGTCGCGCTGGGATTCTGGGATCTGGGCTTTCGCAACGTAACGAACTCCAAGCATGCGATCGGCAAGCCGGAGGACCTGGCGGGCCTGAAGATCCGCGTGATTCCCAACCCCGTTTTCCTCGACACGTTCAAGGCGTTCAAGGCCAATCCCGTGCCGATGCCCTTTGCAGAGCTGTACGGTGCGCTGGAGTCGCAGGCGGTCGACGGCCAGGAAAATCCCTATTCGGTGATCCTGTCCAACAAGTTCTACGAAGTGCAGAAGTTCGTCAGCGCGACCAACCACGTCTACGCGGCAAACATCGTGCTGGTCAGCAAGAAGTTCTGGGACAAGCTGTCGCCCGCCGAGCAGAAGATCCTGCAAGAGGCTGCTATTGAAGCGCGCGGCTACCAGCGCAAGGTCAGCCGGGCCGCCGCCCAGAAGGCCGTGACGGAATTGCAGGCCAAGGGCATCCAGTTCAACACGATCGAACCGGGCGAAAAGGCCCGCATGCAGCAGGTCGTCAAGCCGGTGATCGAGCACTTCACCAGCAGCTACGACCCGGCGATCGTCAAGCTCTACAACGACGAACTCGCCCGCATCCGCAAGTAAACCGCACCGGCATCCCCATCATGAAGATCCTTGTATTGCACGGCCCCAACCTCAACCTGTTCGGCCGCCGCGAGCCGCACATCTACGGCACCACGACGCTTGCCGAGATCAACGACCGCCTGGCCGCGCTGGCCGCGGAATTGGGCGTCCAGTTGTCGACGCTGCAATCGAACCATGAGGGCGCGTTGATCGACTTCCTGCACGAGAACATCGACTCGGCGCAGGGGGCATTGGTGAATCCGGCCGGGCTGACGCAGCACGGCGTGCCGTTGCACGATGCCATCAAGGCCATGCCGTTTCCCACGCTGGAAGTGCACATGTCGAACATCGCCGCGCGCGAGACCTGGCGCGCGCATTCGATCATTTCGCCCGCGGTTCGCGGCACGGTGCAGGGGCTGGGGCCCCAGTCCTATCTGACGGCTTTGCGCGGCCTGGTTGGCCTTTTGCAGGACGCCAAGGCATGAGGCGGGCGCACGCGCATCCGAAGCCGCAAGGAGGCTGGCCATGGTCGTCATAGACAGGTTCATCGGCGCCGTCTGCCGCGTGCTTGAGTTCGCCATCGCCCTGCTGCTGGCGGCGATGGTGGTGCTGGTCTTCGGCAATGTCGTCGCGCGCTACGGCTTCAACTCCGGCATCACGCTGTCGGAAGAGCTGTCGCGCTGGATGTTCATCTGGCTGACCTTTCTGGGGGCGGTCATCGCCCTGAAAGAGCGCGGCCACCTGGGCATGGACATGGTGGTGGCCAAGCTGCCAACGGCCGGCAAGAAGATCTGCCTGGTCGTGGGGCAGCTCCTGATGCTGTACATCGTGAGCCTCATGTTCAAGGGCAGCTGGGACCAGGCGGTGATCAATGCCGATGTCAGCGCGCCCGTGAGCGGCTTGCCGATGGCCATCGTCTACGCGTCCGGGCTGGTGTTCTCCGTCATGGCGGGCCTGATCATCGCCATGGACCTGTACCGCGTGCTTTCCGGCAAGCTGCAGGACCAGGACCTGATCATGGTCCAGGAATCCGAAGAGGCGGTGCAGCTCAAGCAGATTCTCGAGGATGCCGGCAACGGCGCGCCAGGGAGAAGCGCATGACCATCGCCGTGTTCATCGGATCGCTGCTGGGCGTCATGGCGCTGGGCGTGCCCATTGCCTTTGCGCTGCTGGCCAGCGGCGTGGCGCTCATGTGGCATCTGGACATCTTCGACGCGCAGATCCTGGCGCAGAACGTCATAGGCGGGGCGGACAGCTTTCCGCTGCTGGCCGTGCCGTTCTTCATGCTGGCGGGCGAAATCATGAACGTGGGCGGGCTGTCCCGCCGCATCGTCGACCTGGCGCTTGCGCTGGTCGGCCACGTGAAGGGCGGGCTTGGCTACGTCACCATCATGGCGGGCTGCCTGCTGTCGGCCCTGTCAGGATCGGCCGTGGCGGACGCCGCCGCGCTGACGGCGTTGCTGCTGCCCATGATGGTCAGCGCCGGACACAAGAAGCAGACCGCCGGCGGCCTGATTGCGGCTACCGGCGTGATCGGTCCGGTCATTCCGCCCAGCATTGGTCTGGTCATCTTCGGCGTGGCGGCCAACGTGTCCATTTCCAAGCTGTTCATGGCGGCGATTGCGCCCGGTCTCATGATCGGGGGCGCGTTGTGGTTGACGTGGGCGTGGCTGGTCAGGCGCGAGAAGATCGTGCCGCCGCCGCGCAAGTCCCCGCAAGAAATCGCCACCGCGTTCCGCAAGGCGATCTGGGCGCTCATGCTGCCGGTGATCATCCTGGTGGGGTTGCGGATGGGTGTCTTCACGCCGACCGAAGCCGCGGTGGTCGCCGCGACCTACGCGTTGCTGGTGTCGACGCTGGTCTACCGCGAGCTCAAGCTCAACCAGCTCTATGCGGTGTTCGTGTCGGCAGCCAAGACCAGCGCCATCGTCATGTTCCTGATCGCCGCCGCCATGGTCAGCGCATGGTTGATCACCGTGGCCGACCTGCCATCCAAGGTGGTGGACATGCTGCAGCCGTTCATGGGCAACAAGATCCTGCTGATGGCCGCGATCATGGTGCTGGTGATGGTGGTTGGCACCGCCATGGACATGACGCCGACCATCCTGATCCTGACGCCCGTGCTGATGCCGGTGGTGCGCGCCGCGGGCATCGATCCGGTGTATTTCGGCGTGCTGTTCATCATCAACAACTCGATCGGCCTGGTCACGCCGCCGGTGGGCACTGTGCTCAATGTGGTGGCCGGCGTCGGGAAGATGAAGATGGACGACGTGACGCGCGGCGTTCTGCCGTTCATGGCTGCCGAGTTTCTTGTCATGTTCCTGATGGTGGCCTTTCCGGCCCTGGTGATCATTCCCGCGCGCTGGTTTGGCGGGTAGGCGCCCATGCGCCTCCCGCGCGGCGCCCGCGCACCGTAAAGCCTGATTCATTGGAGATTATTCGCAATGTCCGATCTTGCTCAATACCGGCGCCCCTTCTGGGACACCCAGCCGGGCTACCGTTTCGATCCGTATGGGTCCACCCGTTTGCGCTCGCCGAACGAACCGCTGATCGCCGTGCCGCAGACGCTCTCGGAGGTCACGGGGCCGATGTTTGGTGCGGCGTTCGTCAGGCAGGGCGATAACGACCTGACCCGCGTGTCCACCGCTGAGGCCATCGGCGAGCGCATCATCGTTTCCGGCCGGGTGCTGGACGAGAACGGCCGGCCGGTGCCGGACGCGCTGATCGAGATCTGGCAGGCCAATGCCGCGGGCCGTTACCTGCACAAGCGCGATCAGCACGATGCGCCGCTGGATCCCAACTTCAGCGGCGATGGGCGAACTGTCACGGACGCGCAGGGGCGCTACCAGTTCAAGACGATCCGGCCGGGCGCGTATCCGTGGGGCAACCATTACAACGGGTGGCGTCCCCAGCATATTCACTTTTCGCTGTTTGGCCGGGCCTATGCCACGCGCCTGGTCACCCAAATGTATTTCCCCGGCGATCCGCTGCTGGAGTTCGACCCCATCTTCCAGTGCGTACCCGACGCCAAGGCGCGCAACCGGCTGGTTGCCGCGCTGGACTGGGAGACCACGGTCCCCGAGTACGCGCTGGGCTATCGTTTCGACATCGTCCTGCGCGGCCGCAACGCCACGCCCATGGAGTAACGCATGCTCTATCCCACCAGTTCACAGACTGTCGGTCCCTATCTGCACATCGGGCTGTCCGGGTTGAACCGTGACGATCTGACGGAAGGATGCGCAGACCTGGGTGCGCAGGCCGTCGTCATCGAGGGACGCGTGATCGATGGCGAGGGCAATCCCGTGCCGGACGGCATGGTCGAGATATGGCAGGCCGATGCACGCGGCGTGTATGGGCATCCAGACGATCCCCGGCATACCGAGGGCAGTGCGGGCTTTGGCGGCTTTGGCCGTGTGGCCACGCAGCCGGACGGCGGCTTCCGCTTCACCACCATCAAGCCGGGCCGTGTGTCCGGGCCGGACGGACAGCTGCAGGCGCCGCATCTGGTGGTGTCCGTCTTCATGCGCGGCCTGCTCAAGCATCTGTCGACGCGGATGTATTTTCCGGATGAGGCTGGCGCCAACGAGGCGGACTGGATTCTGGCCAAGGTGCCCGCCGGCCGGCGCGGCACGCTGGTGGCGCAAGCGGCGGAAGCGGGCGTTCTGCGCTGGAACATCATCCTGCAGGGACCGCAGGAAACCGTGTTCTTCGATATCTGACCCGGCGCGCGACGAGATCCACACGATGAACAACGTTTCCGGGCTGACCGAATCCATCTATTCGGATGAAGCGATCCTGACGATGCTTTCGGGCCCGGCGGCCATCAGCCAGATGCTTGCCGTGGAGGCGGCCCTGGCGCGCGCGCAGGCGCAATGCGGCGTCATTCCCCCTGGCGCCGCGACGGTCATTGACGAGGTCTGCCGGGGCGGCGGAATCAGCGGCATGCTGGACACGGATGCCATCGCGACGGCCGCGGTGGCGGCGGGCAACATTGCGATTCCATTCGTCAAGCAGTTGACCGCGGCCGTCGCGCGCGTGGATGCCGAAGCCGCCAGCTACGTGCATTGGGGCGCGACCAGCCAGGACGTTCTGGATACCGCGCTCGTCCTGCAGATAGGGCAGGTGGCCGCCAGGCTGGACGCGAGCCTGCAGCGCGCCACGCTGGCGTGCGCGCGGCTGACCGGCGCGCATCGGGACACCATCATGGTGGGACGCACGTGGTTGCAGCATGCGCTGCCCACGACGTTCGGCGCCAAGACGGCCGGCTGGCTCGAGGCCTTGGAACGCAGCCGGCTGCGCGTGCGGCAGGACGCCTCGCAGATCGCACTGCTGCAATTCGGCGGCGCCGTGGGCACGCTGGCCAGTCTGGGGCCTGCGGGGGCCGATGTGGCGCGGGCGGTGGGCGCCGAGCTGGGTCTGGGCGTGCCGGCGATGCCCTGGCACACGCATCGCGACCGGCTTGCCAGCCTGGCCGCGTCGCTGGGTGTGCTGACCGCCACGATGGGCAAGATTGCGCGGGACGTGTCGCTGATGGCGCAATCCGAGATCGGCGAAGTGAGCGAGCCGTCCGGCCCGGGGCGCGGCGGATCGAGCACCATGCCGCACAAGCGCAATCCCGTGGCTTGCGCGGCCATCCTGACCGCCGCGATCCGAGTGCCGCCGCTGGTGTCGACGATGCTGTCGGGCATGATCCAGGAACATGAACGCGCGTTGGGCGGCTGGCAGGCCGAGTGGGATGTGCTGCCCCAGATTGCTGCGCTGACCGGCGGCGCGTTGCGCCATTTGGGCTGCATGCTGGATGGGCTGGAGGTGTATCCAGACCGCATGGCAAAGAATCTGGCGCTGACCGACGGCCTCATCCTGAGCGAGGCCTACATGCTGGCGCTTGGCGCCCGGCTGGGCCGCCTGCCCGCGCATGCGCTGGTGGAGCGCGCGTCGCGCGATGCCGTCGCGAACAAGCGTTCACTCAGGGATGCACTGCGCGAGGCGTTGGAAAGCGATGCCGCGACGCGCGGACTGCTTAGCGGCGATGACCTGGATCGTCTGGGCGATCCGGCGAACTATGTTGGCGAGGCGCCGGCAATCTGCGACAGGGTGCTGGCGGCGTGGAGGGAGGGCGGGGATGGAGCGACGTCGGTGTAAAGTGCCTGCGCCTTGCAGCGCCTCAGAACGCTGAAAGCCGACCCGCGCGAATCGCGCGGTGGTTCAGGACTGCCCGCGCAACCGCGCCAGTTCCGCCGACAGCTCCGCCACCAGCGCTTGCGCGCGCGCCAGCGGGTCCTGTGCGTTGACTGGCGCCTGCGGCTCGGGCGCGGTTTCATGCAGCCGGGGCTGCACGCTTTCATGCCCCATGCTGACGTCCACGTCGAACACCAGTTGTTCGGCGCGATGCCAAGTGGTGAACCATTCCAGCGGCTTGCCGTGCTGGTCCATGCCCTGGCCCTGCAGCATCAATAGCGGCGTGCCGGCCTGCGTGTCCAGCAGGGCGGCAAGCTCGCTGTTCGCCGCGACTGCGCGGATCTGGTTGCGGCCGGCGCCGGGGCGCAGGCCGAATTGACGCGTCAGCACGCCGTGCAGGGACGCGTCGGCAAGGTGTTCGGCGCGCAGGCCCGGCACCGCGTCGGCGGGCAGCCAGGTGCGCACGTAGGCCAGCGGCGCTTCGGCCACGTGGCGCAGGCGTTCCAGCATCAGCAGGCGGGTGGTGCCGAAGAACTCGGCGACCTCGGCGGGCGGCTCGCCCGGGCCCAGCGCCAGCACGCGCGTGCGCAGCGCAACGCCCGACTGGGCGAACTGCTCGTATAGACCGGTGGACCGCTGCACGAGGCGGCGGTGTTCCTGCGGCGCGGCCACGGTGGCGGGGCGGCCGGTCTCGCGTTGAATGAGGCCTTCCGCCGCAAGCGCCGCGAGGGCCTGGCGCACCACGCTGCGGGCCACGCCGAAGCGGTCGCACAGCGCGGCTTCGCTCGGCAGCACGGCGCCCGCCGCGAGCTTGTTCGTGCGGATGTATCCGCGCAACCGCGACGCCACCTGGGCGTGCAGCGGGATGTCTCCCGCGCGGTCAAGATCGGGCAATGCGTCGTGCGTGGCGGGCGCCATGGGAATCAACCTCCGGTTTGTGCCCGCGCAGTTTCCCATACATGCGTCCAGCCCGGGGCCAGATGCGCGGCGCGCTCGGCGGCCAGGATCAGGCTGTCTTCGCGCGCGATGCCCTTGCCGGCGATGTCGAAGGCAGTGCCGTGGTCCACGGACACGCGCACGACGGGCAGGCCAACCGTGATGTTGACGCCGTCGTCGCCGTACACGGACTTGAAGGGCGCGTGGCCCTGGTCGTGGTAACAGGCGATCACGAACTTCCACTTGCCGCGCACCGCCTGCGGGAACAGCGCGTCGGCCGGGATGGGACCGGCGGCCAGGATGCCGGCGGCATTGGCTTCGGCCACCGCCGGCGCCAGGATGTCGGCGTCTTCGCTGCCGAAGATGCCGTTCTCGCCGGCATGCGGGTTCAGGCCCGCGACGGCGACGGGTTCGTCGCCGCGGCCCAGGGCGGTGGCGAACGAACCGGCCAGGCGCAGGACGGCGCGCATGCGTGCAGGGTTCACGTCTTCGATGGCCTGGCGCAGCGAGACGTGCGTCGTGGCATGGAAGATGTAGAGGTCGCCGGCCGACAGCACCAGCGAGAAGGTCTTGACGCCGAACTCATGGGCCAGCAATTCGGTGTGGCCGGGCCACTTGTGGCCTGCGGCGTGCATCGCGGCCTTGTTCAGCGGGGCGGTGACGATGCCGTCGATCTCGCCGGCGCGCGCCAGGGCGCAGGCCGTGGTGACAAAGCGCACGGAGCCGTCGCCGGCGTCCGCGCTGATCTCGCCCAGCTTCACGTGCGCGAGCGACGGGCCGGCTTGCAGCACTTCGATCGTGCCCGGCGTGTTGGTGGCGTCGGCCGCGCGGTCCAGCTTGCGCACGATGGCGGGGTCACCGCCCAGGCCGCGCACCGCATTGGCCATGACGTCCACGTCGCCGACCACGAAGAGGCGCGCCTTCTGGCGCAGTTCGTCGTGGCCCATGAGCATCTTGGCCGTGATTTCCGGCCCGATGCCCGCTACGTCGCCCAAGGTCACAGCCAAGAGGGGCAGCTTTGCGGGAGGGGTTTGTGTCATCGCTTGAATCTCCTGTCGCGGATCGCGCGCACGGCGCGAACCAGTACGTCTTCGGTGCCAAAGCCGCCGGCCTTGGTCACCACGGGCAGGCCAGCGGCCGTGCCTCCGGTCAGCGTGCCCAAAGGCACGCCGCCCATTACTTCGTCCACCAGCGCGATGCCGTTGGCCTGCAAGGCCACCAGCACGCTGCGCGCGCCGTCGCCGCCCGTGGCGACGACACCCGCCGCGCGCGAGGCGGCAATCAATTGCGCGGCAAGGCTGCCGAGCCGGTCGGCGACCGTATCGGAGTCCAGGCCGGCGCGTTGGCCTTCGGGGGCCAGCAGCAGAATGGTGCCGGCTTCCAGTGGGGCCTGAGCGTGCGACTGCAGGAGCGGCTGGCTCCAGGCCTGCCACTGCGCGTCGTCGGCCAGTTGATCGAGCGACGGGCTCCACGTGTCGGCGCCCGCCGCCTGCAGCGCGGCGGCCTGGCCGCGCGCGGCGCTGTGCTGCGACGTCACCACGACCACCACGGGCGCGGTCTGGTCGGCGCCGGCCCACACGCGGGCCAGCGGCACGGCCAGGCCGCCCGCGCCCACGGGCAGGGCGCGTTCACCCAGCAGACCGACGGCGCGCGCCAGCCGTTCCAGGTCGGCATCGGTGGCCGCGTCCACCACCACGTCGCCGCCCGCCTGCGCGATGCGCGCGGCAAGCGTTTCGGGCGTGTCTTCAGCCAGCGGCGCCACGTGGGCGCAGCCGAGCAGGGTGGGAATATGGCTTTCGGTTACGGGGGTGACCGGATCGGTCGCCGCCGAGGTCTCGGTGACCGGCTTGCCGTTCACATACAAAATGCCTTGCTCGACGGTGCGGCCCGTCGCCGGAAAGGCAGGGCAGACCACGGCGATCGCGTCATCACGCCAGGCGCCGCGCGCCGCGTCGATCTCGGCCTTGAAGGCGCCGCGCAGCGTCGAATCCACCTTCTTGTACAGGCGCGTCACGCCGGCGTCGCGCAACTGGCGCACGTTGCCGCGGATGACCTCGGCCGCATCGGCCGCGCTGAGCGCCCGGCTGTTGGTCGTGACGGCCAGCACCTCGACGCCGTCGTGGGCGGGCCCGGACAGGGCCTCGTCCGCGCCGCCGATCGACAGGTGCGTGCACCAGCCGGCGCGCACGAATTGCACGGCGGTGTCGCCGGAACCGGTCAGATCGTCGGCGACGATGGCGATGGTGGGTTTCACAAGGCCTCTCCGCGGGCTTCGGTCAGGGGCGGTGCGACGGTGGCGTCGGGGTCCTCGGACTTCAGTTCACCGGCGCGCTTGAGGAACCAGGATGCCAGCACCGGAGCCAGAATGGAACTGATCAGCACGCACGCGGCGACTTGCGCGGTGGCGGTCGAGACGTATTGCTGGAAGTTGGGGTCGGCCGCAGCCACCACGGCGGGCGTGGCGATGGCGTTGCCGGCGGTGGTGCCGGCTGCGAAGCCCAGGCCGCTCTTGCCGCCGCGGCGCAGGATCATGCGGTAGCCCAGGTAGACCAGGCCGCCCGTGATCGGGCTGATGATGAGGCCCAGGATCAGGCCGCTGATGCCGCCGCCGACCACGGCGCCCAGGTCGATGCCGGTGCCCAGCGCAAAGGCGAAGAACGGGATGACGATGTTCGGCACGGGCTTGAGCACGTCGCGCCACTTGGGGTCCAGGTTGCCCACGACCACGCCCAGCAGGAACGGCACCAGCGCCGCCACCAGGGCGATCATCGGGATGTCGGCCAGACCCGACGCGCCCAGGAACAGCAGGCTGAAGAAGGGGCCGTCGTTGACCGCGCTGGCCACGTAGGCGCCGCGGTCACGCGCATCGCCGTATTGACCGGTGTAGGCCAGCCACAGGCCGCCGTTGCTGTTGTCGAACGCGGCAAGCATTGCCAGGATCGACACGCCCCACAGGCCGTCCAGGCCGACGTAGCTGCCCAGGATGATGATGAGCGTGGCGGGCACGATCGTCTTCATCAGCAGGATGGTGCCGGCCGTGGCCAGGATCGGGCCGCCGGTGCGGGCGTTGACGTGCGTGCCGGTCGCGAAGATCAGCAGCGCGATCAGCGGCAGCGCGCTGTTCTTGAAAAGGGCCGTGGTGAAGCCGCCGATGGCGAGCGCATCGGGGGCGAAGGTGCCGATCAGGGAACCCAGGATCAGCGGCACCAGCATCAATCCACCAGGGATTTTCTGCATCGTGCCAAAAAAGGGCGAGCGGGTAGTTGCGGTCGACACTATCGAGGTCTCCAGGACGATTTTTCTGGGTTGCAGACGTTCATGCGCGCGTCTGTCGGACGGGTGAAAAAATCGTAGTGTACACCTGTACGTACAGCATGTACGTACAGGTTGACCCCAATTCCCGTCCCGGATATAGGGACGGTTGTGCCGTCAGAAGCGGTAGGCGCCGCTCAACATGACCGTGCGGCGCGCGCCGTAGAAGCAGTCGCCACGATCCAGGCAGACCACTTCGTACGTGCGGTCCGCGATGTTGTTGACGTTGAGCGCATAACGCCACGGGCCGTTGGTATAGCTGACCATCGCATCGAACAGCGTCACGGACGGCGTCTCCGGCGCGCCGCCGTCGCGGAACTTCGACAGGAAGCGCGCGCCGGCGCCGACCGCGAAGCCAGGCTGGCCCGCCACCGCGAAGCGGTACTTGCTCCACAGCGACACCATGTGCTTGGGCATGCCTTCAAGCTGCGGATCGATGTCGGTGTAGATGTAGTTGGCGATCACGTCCACGTTCTGGGTGACGCGGCCGCGCGCTTCCAGTTCGACACCGCGCGTGCGCGTCTTGCCCGCCTGGATCTGATTGTTGGGATTGTCCGGATCGTTGGTCTGCCGGTTGCTTTCGCGCAGGTCGTACGCCGCCGCCGTGAATTCCAGGTCGGCGCCCGGCGGCATGTATTTCAGGCCCAGTTCCCACTGCTTGCCGCGCATGGGCTTCCAGCGCTGGTCGTAGAAGTCCGCGCCCGCGATGGGGGTGAAGGACTCGCTGTAGCTCACGTACGGCGACCAGCCGTTGTCGGCCGCGTACATCAGGCCGAAGCGCTTGGTGGTGGCCTGATCGGTTTCCTTGTCCTGGCCCTCGGCCGTGCTTTCGACGCGATCGCGGCGGATGCCGGCCAGCAGGATCCAGTTCTTGTCGAACGTGATCTGGTCCTGCGCATAGAAGCCCAGTTGCTGCTGGCGTTGCTTGGGCGAGTCGCTGAGTGTGTAGTCCGGCGCGTTGCCGTACACCGGGTGGTACAGGTTCAGCGGCGATCCCAGCCCGCTGTCCGATTGGCTGGTTTCGCGGTAACGCGTGTAGTCCATGCCGACGATGACGGTGTGCTGCGTGCGGCCCCAGTTCAGCTTGCCTTCCAGGTTCTGGTCGGCCAGCAGCGTGCGCATGCGGGGCTTGTTGATGTAGTAATAGCGGTCGACCGTGGTCTGCTCGGGATCGATGTACGAATTGCCGCGGCGGTCGCCGTACACGTTCGGGTACAGCGATTTGTAGTCCACGCTGCTGACAGTATTGCGGAAGCTCTGACGGACTTTCCAGGTGTCGTTGAACTTGTGCTCGAACAGCCAGCCCACGTTGAATTGCTCGGTGTCGTAGGTGTCAAAGCCCGGTTCGCTGGCAAAACGGCGTGTCGGGATGCGGCCGTTGGGATTGTGATCCACGGTGCCGCTCCACGGCAGGAACGATTGCGTCGTGCCCGACCGGTCCTTTTGCCATGAGGCCTGCAGCGTCAGCGACGTGGCCGCGCTGGGCTGCCACGTGAGCGACGGCGCGAGGAACATCCGGTCGTCCTGCGCGTACTGCACCTGCGTGTCGCTGTCGCGGCCCAGCGCCACCACGCGATACAGCCACTGGCCGTCCTCGGTCAGCGGGCCGGTGATGTCGGCCTGAATCTCGCGGCGGTTGAAGTTGCCCAGCTGTACGCCGATTTCGCCTTGCTGCTCGGCCTGCGGGCGCTTACTGACCAGGTTGACGATGCCGCCCGTGCTGCCCTGTCCGTACAGCATCGACGACGGACCGCGCAGCACCTCGACGCGTTCCAGGCCATAGACCTCGGTGCGCGGGTTGTTGAAGCTGAAGAACTGGCGCAGCCCGTCCAGGTATTGCACGGGCTCCACGCCGCGCACGCGCACGTAGTCGCCGCGGTTGTCCACGCCGTAAGCGTTGGGCCGCACGCCCGCTGCGTAGTTCATCGTGTCCTGTACGTTCTGCGAACCCTGGTCGACGATCTGCTCGCGCGGGATCACGGTGATGGCCTGGGGTGTTTCGGACAAGGGCGTGTCGGTCTTGGTGCCGGTGGCGCTGCGCCGGGCGATGTAGCCGTCGACGGGGCCGGTCGCGGTTTCGCCGGTGCCCAGCACCTGCACGGCCGGCAGGGTGGCGGGCTGTTCGGGCTGCGCGTGCGCGGCGCCCGCGCCCAGGCAGGCGGCCAGCGCGGCGGCGGCGGGAACACGGGTGTGCAGCCGCGCGCGCAAGGCGGCCTGGGTGTGATGGTGCTTCAAGAGGATCTCCCCACTGGCGTCGGTTTGGTACGGCCAGTTACGTATAGAAATGACAACGATAATAATTATCAATTGTGGCGATATGGCCAGCCAATAGCGCGCATCGGGGGAAGATGTAAAAAAGCCCTGCGGCGCGTCAAGGCGGCAGGGCTTTGCACAGGAATCTCCTGTGAATTCATCGAGTTGAAGCGGCGCGTGATGGCGGACGCTCCCGCGGCCGCTGTTGGCGGCGCGCGACAGTGTTGCACGCGCAAAAACGGGGTGCGGTCGGCGGGGCGGGGATCAGTCCTCGCGGGTCGCCTGATTGGCGATGCCGGGAGGGTTCACGGCGCGCGTGGCGGCGGGCGCCTGCCCGTCGGGACGCAGCTCGCGCCGCAGGATCTTGCCGACGTTGGTGCGCGGCAGGTCGTCGCGGAACTCGATGTGGCGCGGCACCTTGTAGCCGGTAAGCTGGCTGCGGCAATGCGCGATCAGCGTTTCGGCATCCAGCGCGGGGTCCTTGCGGATCACGAACAGCTTGACCGCCTCGCCGGAGCGCTCGTCCGGCACGCCCACGGCCGCGACTTCGCGCACGCCGGGGTGCAGGGCGGCCACGTCCTCGACTTCGTTCGGGTACACGTTGAAGCCCGACACCAGGATCATGTCTTTCTTGCGATCGACCAGATACACGTAGCCGGTCTCGTCGACATAACCCACGTCGCCCGTGCGCAGGAAGCCGTTCGGGTACATCACAAGCGCCGTCTCGTCCGGCCGGTTCCAGTAGCCACGCGTGACTTGCGGACCGCGCACGCAGATCTCGCCGTTTTCGCCGATGCCCAGTTCGCGGCCCGCGTCGTCGCGGATCGACAGGTCGGTGGACGGTACGGGCAAACCGATGGACCCGTTGAAGATCTTGGTGTCCAGGGGATTGATGGTGACTGCGGGCGACGTTTCGGTCAGCCCGTAGGCTTGGGCGATAGACACGCCCGTCGCCGCGCGCCAGCGATCCGCCACCGACCGCTGCACCGCCATGCCGCCGCCCATGGTGAGCCGCAGGCGCGAAAAATCCAGGTGGGCAAAATCCGGGTGGTTGAGCAGCGCGTTAAAGAGCGTGTTGACGCCGGTAAAGGCCGAGATCGGCACTTTGCCCATTTCCTTGATCAGCCCGGGGATGTCGCGCGGATTGACGATCAGAAGGTTGCTTGCGCCCAGCTTCATGAACGTCAGGCAGTTCGCCGTCAGCGCGAAGATGTGATACAGCGGCAGGGCCGTGACGATGCATTCCTCGCCGTCCTTGACCAGGGGTCTGACCCACGCGTAGGCCTGGCTCACGTTGGCGACCATGTTGCCATGCGACAGCATGGCGGCCTTGGCCACGCCGGTCGTGCCGCCCGTGTACTGCAGGAACGCCAGGTCGGCGGGCGAAAGCTGCATGTTGGTGAACGGCAGGTCGCGCGCCGCACGCAGGGCATCGCCCAGCTTGTGCGAGCCGGGCAGCGACCATGCGGGCACCATGCGCTTGACGCGCCGGACCGCGAAGTCCACCAGGCGCCCCTTGATCGGCCCCAGCATTTCCCCGATGGAGGTGACCAGCACGTGCTCGACCTGCGTGCCGGGCAAGGCCTTTTGCAACGTGGCCGCGAAGTTGTCCGCGACCACGATGGCGCGCGCGCCGGCGTCGGCCAGTTGGTGTTCGAGTTCGCGCGCGGTGTATAGCGGATTGCAGTTGACCACGATGCAGCCGGCGCGCAGGGCGCCGAAAAGGCAGACGGGATACTGCAGCAGGTTGGGCATCATCAGGGCGATGCGGTCGCCGCGGGAGAGGCCGTTGGCGTGCAGCCATGCCGCGAAGCGGCGCGTCAGCGCGTCCAGTTCGGCATACGTGATCGATTTGCCCATGCTGATGTAGGCCGTCTTGTCGGGAAAGCGCCGGAAGCTTTCCTCGATGATCGTCACCAGCGTTGTCTCGCCGTCAGTGTCGATCTCGGCGGGCACACCGTAGGGATAGCTCTTGTGCCAGATTCGTTCCATGTCTTGCGGTTCCGTTGGGGCGCAAGGCCCTAGTTGCCCAACAGGGCTTTCTTCAGGGAAGCCTGCGCGGGGCTGTCGCCCAGCCAGACGCGCAGCAGCGCGCGGGCGAAGGCGGGATCGTCGATGCGGCCGCGCGGCTTGCCGTTGCTGGCGATCGCAACGCCGCGGGCGTCGAAGTCCAGGTCGATGACATCGCCTTCGCGCGCGGCGCCGATGTCGGCCATCAGCCGCGACAGGCGCTGGGCGGGTTCCTTCAAGGTGGCGAGCACCTGCGAGGGCGTATTGTCGCGCAAACCGTCCTGCAGCGCCCCGTCCAGGCTCTTGCTGTCCACGTCGCGCAGCATTTGCAGACGGATTCGGCGTGGTTCGGTGCTGCCGATGATCGCGGCAGCGTCGTGGGTCTTCGTGGTGACGTACAGCGCCGCCACGTAAACTTTCACGACGAAGCGGGTGCGCAGGCCGGCGCCGTTCAGCGTCAGCGAGTGGCCGCCTTCGGCAAGCTGTTCGGGCACGCGCACGCCGGCGACGTCGACGTCAGCGTGGGCCGGCGCGCCCGCCAGGCTGGCGGCAAGAATCAGACTCAGGGCGGCGGCGCGCCCTCCGGGGTTGAAACGCATTTGTCACCTCCAGTGTTCTTCTGTTTGTAGAACTTCTTGTCTGCGATGTAGATCGTGCGTTCCACGACGGCGTACACGACGTCGTCCTTGTCCTTCAGTTCGACCGTGTAGGTGCGGGTCGTTTCGTGATGCGAGGCAAGCAGGCGCCGGATTTCCGCAATCTCGCCAGGGGGTAGGCGGAAGTCGACGTAGAGCGTGGTGTAGGCCGGTTTGCGGAAACGGATGGATGCCGCCTTGTCCCACACGACGTGATCGGGGCCCAGCGCCGACATCAGCATGGTCGGATGCGCGCCGTCCGTCACGGCGAACAGCGAGCCGCCGTACATCGACCCCACGATATTGCGCGTGCGGCGCAGCAGCGGCAGCTTGATGCGGATGTGCTGGAAATCCGGCGACACGTGCAACACGCGGCCGCCGGTGGCGCGAAAGGCCGGATGCAGGTTGAAGCCCACCCGCATCAGGCGCGCGCGCCACTCGGGCGACAGGTTCTTGAACCAGTAGGGCTTCACGCTGTCCGCCGCCTGCTTACATGGCCTCGAACAGGCCGGCCGCGCCCATGCCGGTGCCGATGCACATCGTGACCAGCCCGTACTTGCCGCCGGTGCGGCGCAGTCCGTGCGTGATGGTGGCGGTGCGGATGGCGCCCGTCGCGCCCAGCGGATGGCCCAACGCAATGGCGCCGCCCAGCGGGTTGATCTTGGCCGGGTCCAGGTTCAGCTCGCGGATGACGGCCAGCGACTGCGCCGCGAACGCTTCGTTGAGCTCGATCCAGTCCAGCGCGTCCTGCTTGATGCCGGCGCGGTCCAGTACCTTCGGAATCGCGGCGACCGGGCCGATGCCCATGACCTCGGGCGGCACGCCGGCCACGGCAAAACCCGCAAAGCGGGCGAGCGGGCTGAGGTTGAATTCGCGCAGGATGCGGTCGGATACCAGAATCACTGCAGCAGCACCATCGGACATCTGCGAACTGTTGCCGGCCGTGACGCTGCCGCGCGTCGAAAACACAGGCTTTAAACGGGCCAGCGCTTCCAGGCTGCTGTCGGGACGCGGGCCTTCGTCGGCCTCGACGAGACGGCGCGCCACGCGCACCGCACCGCTGGCGCCGTCCGGCAGATGCGTGACCACTTCATAAGGCGTGGTCTCGGCGCGGAAGTGGCCGGCAGCGATGGCCGCGCAGGCCTTCTGGTGCGAGGCCAGCGCAAAGGCGTCCTGGTCTTCGCGCGACACCTTCCAGCGCTCGGCGACCTTTTCGCCGGTCAGGCCCATGCCGAAGGCCATGCCGATGTTCTCGTCGTGCGCGAAGATCTCCGGATTCATGGACACCTTGTTGCCCATGATCTGCGGCATGGCGCTCATGGATTCGGTGCCCGCGCCGATCATGATGTCGGCCTCGCCCATGCGGATGCGGGCGGCGGCGTCCGCCACGGCCTGCAGCCCGGACGCGCAGAAGCGATTCACGGTAACGCCCGCCACGCTTTGCGGCAGGCCGGCCAGCAGCAGGCCGATGCGGGCCACGTTCATGCCCTGCTCGGCCTCGGGCATGGCGCAGCCGGCGATCACGTCCTCGATGCGCGCCGCGTCCAAACCCGGCACCTGCGCCAGCGCACCATTCAGCGCGGCGGCCAGCATATCGTCAGGGCGGGTGGTGATGTAGGCGCCGTTGCGCTTGCCCACCGGCAAGCGCGTCGCGGCGACGATGTAGGCGTCTTGGATTTGCGTGCTCATATCCATTTCCTCAAAGTTCAATAGCGAGAGAAACAATCCGACTCCCCCCACTCACCACGCCTCCTCCGGGCGGGGCGGCGCGGATCCGGCTCCGCCGGTCCGCAGCGCGCGCCCCTGGGGGAGGCGCCGCAGGCGCCTGGGGGGGCTCCGTACGGTGGCTCCGCCAGTCCGCCACCGGCGCCCCTGGGGGAAGCGCCGCAGGCGCAAGGGGGGGGCTGATCAATTCCGTAGTGGTTTGCCGGTTTCAAGGGTGTGGCGGATGCGGGCCTGGGTTTCCGGCGTGCGCAGCAGCGCCACGAATTCCTTGCGCTCCACTGCCAGCAGCCATTCCTCGTCGACCTTCGTGCCGGTCTCGACCTCGCCGCCGCACAGCGCAACCGCCGCGCTGCGTGCCACCCGGTAATCGTGCGCGCTGATCATGCCGCCCTCGCGCATGTTGACCAGCACCATCTCGAAGTTGGCGATGCCATTGCGGCCGGCGACCGGCACGTTCTGCAACCGCGCGGGCGGGGTGTAGCCGGCCTGCGCGGCGGCGCGCGCCTGGCCGATCGCCACAAACAGCAGCTCGCCTGGATGGAACAGCACGATGTCGTGTTCGCGCGCAAAGCCGGCCTCGATGGCTTCCAGCCCGCTCTTGGCGACCTGGGCCATGGCAATGGTCTGGAAGACCGGTTGCAGGTAGGGGAAGACTTCGCCCGGCGTGGCCGTCTTGGCCGCCAGTGCGGCGGCCCGCGCGGCGAATTCCTTGCTGCCGCCGCCGGCCGGGATCAGGCCCACGCCGGCCTCGACCAGGCCGATGTAGCTTTCCAGCGCCAGCACGCGGTGCGAGGCGTGCATCAGGAATTCGCAGCCGCCGCCCAGCGCCATGCCCTGCACCGCGGCCACCGTCGGAACCTGCGCGTACTTGAACGACTGCGAGGCGCGCTGGAATTTCTCGACCGTGGCTTCCAGCATGTCCCATTCGCCGGCCGCGCAGGCTTCGACCACCTGTTGCAGGTTGGCGCCCACGGCAAACGGCGCGTCGTGCCAGATCACCAAGCCGTCGAACTCGCGTTCGGCCTTGGCCACCGCCTGCAGCACGCCTTCCAGCACTTCGGCGCCCAGCGTGTGGTTGCGCGACGTGACGGACAGGATGGCGATGCCCGCGTCGACCTGCGGCAGGTTCCACAGGCGCACGCCTTCGTTTTCCCAGACGGTGACGCCCCGGTCGTCGGGAGCCTCGCCCACGACGCGTTCCGGGAACAGCTGGCGTGCGTATACCGGCAGCGTCGAGCGCGGATGCAGCTTGCCGGTGCGCGCCGAATACGAACCCTCGGGCGCGTGCACGCCCTGGCGGCCGGGCTCCAGCGCCCAGGCGGGCAGGGGCGTGTTGCTCATGGCGCGGCCGGCGGCGATGTCTTCGGCCACGGCGGCGGCAATCGCCTGCCAGCCGGCAGCCTGCCAGGTTTCAAACGGGCCTTGCGACCAGCCAAAGCCCCAGCGCATGGCCAGGTCCAGGTCGCGTGCGTTGTCGGCCACGTGTTCAAGCTGTACGGCGCTGTAGTGGAAGATGTCGCGGAACAGGCTCCACAGGAATTGCGCCTGCGGATGATCGCTGGCGCGCAGCGCGGCAAAGCGCTTGGCCGGATCACGTTCCTTGAGCAGCGCCGCAACCTCGTCGGCCAGCTTGCCCGTGCCGGGCGCGTAATCCTGCTTTTTCAGATCCAGCACCTGGATCTCGCGGCCCTGCTTGCGGTAGACGCCGGCGCCGCTCTTCTGCCCGAGCGCGCCCTTGGAGATCAGCGCCGACAGCCATTCCGGCAGCGCGAAATACTGATGCCACGGATCGTCGGGCAGGTTCTTTTCCATCGTGCCCACGACGTGGGCCAGCGTGTCCAGCCCCACCACGTCGGCGGTGCGGTACGTGGCGCTCTTGGGGCGGCCGATCTTGGGGCCGGTCAGCGCGTCGACTTCGTCGAAGGCCAGACCCAGGCGCGCGGTGTGGTGCATGGCGGCCAGAATCGAGAACACGCCGATGCGGTTGGCCACGAAGTTCGGGGTATCCAGCGCGCGGATCACGCCCTTGCCCAGGGCAGACGTCAGCCAGGTTTCCAGCTGGTCCAGCACGGCGGACTGCGTGTGCGACGTGGCGATGATTTCCACCAGGCGCATGTAGCGCGGCGGATTGAAGAAATGGATGCCGCAGAAGCGGTCACGCAGCCCGGCGGGCAGCGCATTGGCCAGCGCGTCGATGGACAGGCCGGACGTGTTGGAGGCGACGATGGCGCCGGGCGCCACATGCGCGGCAATACGCTCGTACAACGCCGTCTTCCAGTCCATGCGCTCGGCGATGGCTTCGATGATGAGGTCGCAGCCTTGCAGGCGCTCCAGGTCGTCATCGTAGTTGGCGGGCGTGATCAGGGCGAGGCGCGATGCGCCGGCGAGCGGCGCGGGTTCCAGCTTCTTGAGACCGGCCAGCGCTTTCTTGACGATGCCGTTGCGGTCGCCTTCGCGGGCGGCCAGGTCGAATAGCGTGACCGGCACGCCGGCATTGGCCAGGTGGGCGGCGATCTGCGCGCCCATGACGCCGGCACCCAGCACGGCGACGTGTTTGACGACGAACTTGCTCAAGGGAGTCTCCTGAAAAAGCGGGCGGACGGCGCGCGGCCGTCCGCCCGTTCACGGCTAGAAGCGGGACGAGAGCTGCAGGCCGAAGATGTGGCCGCTGCTGTCGTAGGTGCCCGCAACGCGGCCCTTCGTGGCCTGGCTGCCGGACGTGGTGTCGATGTCCGTCTTGCGCAGGTACAGGTAGGTGTAGCCGACGTCGATCGTGGTGGACTTGGTGGCAGCCCACTGCACGCCGGTCGAGAACCAGTAGCGGTCGTTGTCGGGCAGGGATGTGGGACGGTCTGCGGCATCGTGCACCGGCGACTGATCGAAGGCCAGGCCGAACTTCCACTTCCAGTCCGGGGCGAACTTGTAGTTGGTGCCCACGGCAACGCGCCAGGTATCGCGGAAGTTGAGCGGCAACACATCATCCCGTGCGCCCGGACCCGAGTTCTTGATCTTCAGTTGGGGGATGCTGCTCCAGCCCGTCCACGACACGTCGCCCAGCAGTTCCCACCTTTCGTTGAGCTGATGCGTGGCGCTCAGGATCAGCGTGTCGGGCAGGTCGACGTTGGCCTTGGCGTCAAACGACACGGACTGGCCGGTCGGGCCGATGTTGTCGATGTCGGTGTCGCCCTTGGCCGAGTGCTTGATCTTCGAGCGATAAGACAGGCCGATGCGGGTGTCTTCGGTGGGTTGCAGCATGAAGCCGACGTTCCAGCCCCAGGCATCGCCCTTCAGGTTCAGGTCCGCGTCGCCATTCGTGGCCAGCGGCAGGCCGGCGATGGGCACCACGGTCTTTTTCTTGTAGTTCGCGTCGATGTGCTGCCAGTTCAAGCCAAAGCCCATCGAGAACTTCTCGTTGACCTTGTAGGCGATGGACGGGTTGACGTTGATGGTCTTGATGTCGAACTTGTTCGAGTGGTATTGGCCGACCCAGCCGTCGTCGTATTCGGTCATCAGGCCGAAGGGGGCGCCGATGCCCAGGCCGATGTACCACTGCTCGTTCAGTTGCCAGGAGGCATAGATGTTGGGCACGACGCCCAGGTGGCCCGCGTCCCCGCCATTGCCGCCGGTGGGAACCGAACCGTTCAAGCCTGATCCGGGGATGCCGGGCACGCTGGGGTTGCGGCTATTGCCGTTGTCCGAAAACTTGAACGACGGTTTGATCAGGTTTACCCCACCGGAGAAATTGAGCCCAGGCAGATAGGTCAAGCCTGCCGGGTTGAAATACATGATGCTGGCATTCTCCGGGTTTGCCGCCGAGCCGGCATACGCGTTGCCCAGGCCGCTAGCGTTCTGCTCCAAGAGCTGAAAGCCGGCAGCGTAGGACGTTGCGGATGCGCCCAGGCCGACCAGGATGGCCGACAGGGTGCTCAGGGACAATGAACGTCTGCGCATGGTACTGACTCCTCGAGTTGAATGTGTGTCTCTCTCTACCACTGCCGGCCTGGAGTGCCGGTCTATTCGGCGCGAGCCGCCGTACTGCGGTGCTGCTGGGTGCTGCCGTCTTCGTAATGCAATGGGCCGCCCGTGAAAGGCGCGAAGCCCGTTCCAAAAATCACGCCGGCGTCGGCCAGGTCGGCGTCGGCCACGATGCCGCCTGCCACGCGTTGCCGCGTGGCGTCGATGAGCGGCTGAATCAGTTTCTGTGCCAGGCCGGCAGGTGCGGCGGCGGGATCGCGCCGCTTGACCGGCTTGCCGTCGCGCCAGGTGTAAAAGCCCTTGCCGCTCTTCTTGCCCAGTTCGTTGCGCGCCAGGCGATCGGCCAGGCAGCGCGGCGGTTCCGCGCCGCCGGCCAACTGCGCGCCAGCATCGCGCGCGATGTCCAGGCCCACGGTGTCCGCCAGTTCCAGCGGCCCCATCGGCATGCCGAAGGCCACCATGGCGGCGTCCACGGTTTCCGGTGCGACGCCGTCGTCCACGCTGCGCATGGCCTGCAGCATGTAGGGCGCCAGCACCGCATTGACGAGAAATCCGGGCGCGCTCTTGACCGGCAGCGCCAGCTTGTCGATCTGGCCCACGAAGGCGCAGGCGCGGGCCGCGATGGCGGGATCGTCGCCGTCCACGTGCACGACTTCCACCAGCGGCATCTTGGCCACGGGGTTGAAAAAGTGAATGCCCACCAGACGTTCCGGACGGGCCAGGGCCTCGCGGAGCGTTTCCAGCGACAGGCTGGACGTGTTGGTGGCCAGCAGCGCGTCGGGCTTCATGCGCGGCTCCAGCGACTGGTACAGCGCGCGCTTGGCCTCGGGCTGCTCGCTGATGGCTTCGATGACAACGTCCGCCAGCGGTAAACCCAAACCCGCCGGATCCGGAACCAGCCGGTCGAACGCGGCGCGTGCCAGGCGCGGATCTTTCAGGCGGCGCGCGTAGAGCTCGGCGGCGCGCTTGATGGCTGGCGCGATGCGGGACATCTCCTGGTCCTGCAACGTGACCGTCATGCCCTTGAGCGCGCACCAGGCCGCGATGTCGCCGCCCATCACGCCTGCGCCCACCACATGCACATGGCGCGCTGGCGCGACGCCCGGCTGCTTGCCATTGGCCTTCAGTCGCTCTTGCAGTCGGAACACGCGCAGCAGGTTGCGCGCCGTGCCGGACGAAATGATGCGGTCGATCAGGTCGGGCGCCTTCAGCGCATTGCCGCCATGCTTTTCCCAGATCTCCACAATGGCGGGCGCGGCCGGGTAGTGGCCGAGCGGATCCTTGGCAGCGATTTGCTTGCGGGCGCGGTTGGCGACGATGGCCTTGAACGGCCAGCGGTTCAGCAGTCCGCCCAGGCCGCGCGCACGCCGCGCGGGTTTGCGCGACAGCACGGTCTGGCGCGCCGCGGCGAGCAGCAGCCGCGGAGGCACGCGCGCGTCGACCAGCCCCAGCGAGGCCGCGCGGCGCGCATCGGCGCCGCGGCCGGTCAGCATCATGTCCAGCGCGGCGGGCGCGCCGATTACCTGCGGCAGGCGCAGCATGCCGCCCCAGCCGGGAAAGATGCCCAGCATGACTTCGGGCAACGCCAGCGAGGCGCCGGGCTGATCGGCCACCAGCCGGTAGCGGCAGGCCAGCGCCAATTCAAGACCGCCACCCAGGCAATGGCCCTGGATCAGCGCCAGCGTCGGATAGCGCACGCCGGCCAGGCGGTTCATGAGGTTCCAGCCGCGCGACACCAGCCCGCGCGCCTGCTCGGGCGTGTCCAGCGTGGCGAATTCGTTGACGTCCGCGCCCACGATGAAGCCCGTGGCCTTGCCCGATTGGATGATGAGGCCCGTGGGCGGCTCGGCGTCCAGCGCGTCCAGCACCACGGAGAGTTCGGCCAGGGTGTCGGCCGACAGCGCATTGACCGCGCTGCCCGCCCGGTCGAAGGTCAGCCAGGCGATGCCGTCGGGGTCGCGGTCCAGGCGCCAGTGGGAAAGCGTATCCAGTGTCGTCATGGGCGGTCCTCGTCCAGGGTTTCGACCAGCATCGCGCCGCCTTGGCCGCCGCCGATGCAGATGGCCGCCATGCCGCGCCGGGCGCCGCGGCGCTTGAGCGCGTGCAGCAGATGCAGCACGATGCGGGCGCCCGATGCGCCCACCGGATGGCCGATGGCGATGGCGCCGCCGTCGACGTTGAGCCGCTCGGCATCCAGTTCGCCCCAGGCGGGCGTGCCGAAATTCTGCTGGCAATAGGCCTCGTCGCGCCACGCGGCCAGGCAGCCTAGCACCTGCGCCGCGAAAGCCTCGTTGATCTCCCACAAGTCCAGGTCATTCAAGCCCAGGCCGTGGCGTTGCAGGATCGGCGTGGCGGCATGCACGGGGCCCAGCCCCATGATCGCGGGATCCAGTCCGGCCCATTGCGTATCGACGATGCGGCCCAGCGGGCGCAGGTTCCATTTTTGAACGGCCTCTTCCGAGGCCAGCACCAGCATCGCTGCGCCGTCGGTCACCTGCGAGCTGTTGCCCGCGGTGATGTTGCCCCACGGTTTGTCGAACACGGGCTTGAGCTTGGCCAGCTTGTCCGGCGTGGAGTCATCGCGCACGCCGTCGTCGTGCGGGTGCAGCTTGCCCTGCGTGTCGATGAGTGGCGTGATCTCGGGCATGCCCGCCGCGCGTGCAGCGAGTGCGCGCTGGTGGCTGCGCGCCGCGTACGCGTCCATCGCGGCGCGGTCGATGTGAAAGAGCGTGGCGACGTTTTCGGCGGTCTGACCCATCGACAGGCCCACGACCGGGTCGGTCAAGCCCTTGAGCAATCCGATGACCGGCGCCAGGTGCTTCGGCCTGAAGCCGCCCAGCGCCTTGAGTTTCGCGCCCAGGCCGCGCGCGGCGTACCAGCGCGACAGCCAGCGCACCATGCCGTCCGAAAACAGCACCGGCGCGCGGGACAGCGCATCGGTGCCGCCGGCCAGCACCAGATGCGAACGGCCGTTCTGGATGTTGGCAATGGCGGAGTCCAGCGCCTGCATGCCCGATGCGCAGTTGCGCATGACGGTCCAGCCGGGCACCCGATCGCCGCAGGCCAGCCGCAGCGCAATCACACGGCCGATGTTGACTTCGTCGGGCGACGGCGCGGCGCAGCCGACGATGACCTCGTCCAGGTCCGTGGGCGCGTAGGGTTGGCGCAGCAGCAGGGCGCGGCCGGCCTGTACCGCCAGATCCCCGGCGGAGAAGGGCCCTGGACCCGTGCGGGCCTTCAGGAAAGGTGTGCGTGAACCGTCGACGACGTAAACCGGTTTGAATGCCATCCGCTTCCTCCCTCAGGCGACCTTGCGTTCTGCCGTGGGCCGGTCTGCGTCGGCGGCGCCGAGGTCAAAGGGGAAATCATCCACTTTGACCACGGTGTCGCGCAAGCGGTTGCGGCGCTTGACGACCGCATACTCTTCGGCGGTGATCGCGCCGATGGTGACTGCCGCATCGGCGATGTCGCGTACGTTGGCTTGCGGATTGCCGTCCAGCACGCCGCGTTTTTCGATCTCGCGGATCTTGGCTTCGATGGGCTCGGCTTCCAGCGTGGCGGCCAGCGCCTGTTCGATGGCGCCCACGGGTTCGTCGGCGGTGTCGGGCAGATGGCAGCCGGCCGTCAGTCGGTCGCGCGTCGCGCTGGGGCTGATCAGCAGCCGGGCCACGTCCTGGCCAAGCTGGTCGGACGGCGGGATCTGGCTGTGACCCCACGGGAACACGACGCGGCGGATAATCCACGCGACCGCGCGATTCGGGAAGTTGTCCAGCACGCCGTCAAAGGCCTCCTGCAACTTGCACAGCGCGTCCTGGATCGACCAGTGCGCAAGCGGCGCGTCGGCCTTTTGGCGGCCTTCGTCCTCGAAGCGCTTGAGTGTGGCGCTGATCAGGTACATCTGCGACAACACATCGCCCAGGCGCGCCGACAGGCGCTCGCGGCGCTTCAGGCTGCCGCCCAGCACCAGCATCGAGGTGTCCGCCAGCAGCGCGAAGGCGGCCGAGTAGCGGCCCAGCAACTGGTAATAGCGCTTCATGTCCGGTGCGACGTCGGCGTTGACGGCGACAAAGCGGGCGCCAGTCAGGGAGGTGCCCAGCGCCCGCAGCGCGTTGCGCACCACGAAGCCCGCATGGCCCCAGAACGCGGCATCGAAATCATCGAGCCCCTGCTTGCGGTCCGGCGATTGCGCGGCCTGCATCTCCGCCAGCACGTAGGGATGGCAACGGATCGCACCCTGGCCGAAGATGATGAGGCTGCGCGTCAGGATGTTGGCGCCTTCCACAGTGATGCCGATGGGAATCTGCTGGTAGGCGCGGCCCAGGAAGTTGGACGGTCCCAGGCAGATGCCCTTGCCGCCGATCACGTCCATGCCGTCGTTGACGACCTGGCGCGCGCGTTCGGTGACGTGGTACTTCACGATGGCCGACACCACGGAGGGCTTTTCACCCAGGTCCACCGCGCCTGCCGTCATGGTGCGCGCGGCGTCCATCATGTAGGTGTTTCCGCCGATGCGGGCCAGCGCCTCTTCGACGCCTTCAAACTTGCCGACCGGCATGCGGAACTGGCTGCGCACGCGCGCATAGCCGCCCACCGCACGCGCGGTGAGCTTGGACATGCCGGTGTTGGACGAGGGCAGCGAGATCGAGCGGCCCGCGGCCAGACATTCCATCAGCATGCGCCAGCCCTGGCCGGCCATGGCGGGGCCGCCGATGATGAAGTCCAGCGGCATGAAGACATCGTTGCCGCGCGTCGGACCGTTCATGAACATGGCGTTCAAGGGGAAGTGGCGGCGGCCGGTGTCCACGCCGGGGTGGTCGTGCGGCACGAGCGCGCAGGTGATGCCCAGGTCCTTCTTGCCGCCCAGCAGGCCGTCCGGGTCATACAGGCGGAACGCCAGGCCCAGCAGCGTGCAGACGGGCGCGAGCGTGATGTAGCGCTTGTCCCACGTGACGCGCATGCCGATCACCTCGCGGCCCTGCCATTCGCCCTTGCAGACGATGCCGCTGTCGGGGATGGCGGCCGCGTCCGAGCCCGCCCAGGGACTGGTCAGCGCAAAGGCTGGGACTTCTTCGCCGCGCGCCAGGCGGGGCAGGTAATGGTTCTTCTGTTCCTCGGTGCCGTAATGCAGCAGCAGTTCGGCGGGCCCGAGCGAATTCGGCACCATGACCGACACGGCCAGCGCGGAAGACCGCGTGGACAGCTTGGTTACGATTTCTGAATGGGCATAGGCGGAAAACGCGAGGCCGCCGTATTGCTTGGGAATGATCATGCCGAGGAAACCCTCGGACTTCAGGTAGTTCCAGACATCGGCGGGCAGGTCGAAGCGCTCTTGGGTGACGCTCCAGTCATTGACTATGCGGCACGCGGTTTCGGCCTGGTTGTCCAGGAAGCGCTGTTCTTCGTCGGTAAGGCGAGGCCGCGGATAGGCCAGCAGGCGGCTCCAGTCGGGGCGGCCGCGAAACAGCTCGCCTTCCCACCAGACCGTGCCGGCCTCGAGCGCATCTCGTTCGGTGTCCGACATCTGCGGCAGCACCTTGCGATACAGGTTGAAGATCGGCGCTGAAAGCAGCGCCCGCCGGATGGGGCGAACGCCCAGCAACACGGCGGCCAGGAGCGCAATGACAACCAGCGCGACGATGACTGCGTACATTTTCTTGTCTCCTCGTTGTTCTTCAGTGCCTGGCGGTGACCGAAGGCGGCTCGCCGGCCGGGTTGGCTTTGGAAGGCGGGTCAGGCGCCTCCGGGGCTTGCGTTCAGGTGCGGCAGGGGCGAGCGCAGCCCGCCCAGCAGGAAACTCATCAGGCGCGGAAGGAGCAGCTCGCGGTCGTTGGGCTGCTCGGCTTCGTCGCCGGCCAGTCCGGTGACCGAGCGCAGCAAATCGGTGCCCATGATTGCGTACGACGTCGCGCCCAACATGAACTGGAAGCGCCAGATGATCTCGGCGCGCGGCACGTCGGGCAGGGCGGCAAACAGCGCGTTGCGGTAGCGCGCGAGCACGTCCGCATATTCCTCGGCAAACAGCGCGCGGATGAAATCCGTGGGATCGGTCATCGTGCGTTCCAGCAGCGGCAGAAAGGTGCTGCCAGCCTGTGCCGGATCGGCCGCCAGGCGCAGCAGCGTGCCGAAGAACGCGTCCACGATCTGGGAAGGCTTCAGAGGCTTGCCGCCGGATTGCGCCTCAAGTTCGTCCAGAAGGCGCATGCGTTCGCGGTTCAGCACTTCCAGGCGGCGTTTGAGCACCGCCTGCACGAGTGACTCTTTCGAGCCGAAGTGATAGTTCACCGAAGCGAGGTTCACGCCGGCCGCGCCGGTGATCTGGCGCATCGACGTCGCTTCATGTCCTTGTTGCGCGAACAGGGACTCGGCGGTGTCGAGGATGGTTTCTCTCGTGGAAGTGGAGCGGATTTCTTGCATAAGGTTGAATTCAAACGTTTGTTTCAAAGCATTATGCGGGAGGCAGGGATGAGAGGCGAGCCTCTGCTATCCCCAATAGGGTTTACCCCTAACTCGACGCAACCGATGTGTCGGTTTTGCAGCACGTTTGCTTCGCATCGGGCGTAAGGACGAGATGCGCCGGGAAGAAGCATGAGGCGCCTCATGCCCGGGAGGTTGAGGTTTGGCCGATTGGCCTCGGACACCGGCCCTAGGATGAATGTGCTCTGGAATGCACGCCCAAAACCCCGCAGTATCAGCGCGAGAACACGAACGCATTGCCCCGGGTGTGTGCTGGGCGAGGCCGCTGCGCAGTCACGGCGCGGCAAGCCAATCGCCCTGATACAGGAGCACGAGATATGAAGACGTACAAGGTGGGATTGCTGGTCGACGGGTATGAGCAACCCGGCTGGATGCACGAGATGGTTGAGTGGCTACTCCACAGCCAGGAATTCGACCTGACGGCATTGCTGGTGATGAACGGCGAGGCCGCCGACACGGCGCCCAGATTGAGCGTGAAGGCGCTATTCGGCTCGCTGTCGCGCCTGGAGGGCAAGCTGCTGCCGCAGAAGCAGCGCGTCATGCTGGCCTGCCGTGACATGCGCGACGGCCTGCAGGAGGCGGGCACATCGGTGATCCCGCTGGCGCCGGGCGACGAGGATCCGCACGCGCGCGACGAGGTAAAGGCGCTGGAGCTCGATCTGGTGATCACATTGGGTGCGTCGCTGGCGACGCGCGCGCAGCTCGCCAGCTGGTCACGGCTGGGCGTCTGGCAATTGAGCTACTCGGATATTGCGGTGGCCACCAGCCGTTATGCCGGCTTCTGGGAGGTCTTTCAGCGCGAGGATCACACCACCGTGAAACTCTGGCGCGTCGGCGCCAGGCAGGAAGACGACGAACTTCTGGACCAGCGCAGTTTCAACACGGAAGTGTTCTGGCTGAAGAATCAGGCACGCGCATTCAGTTTGGGAAACTTCATGGTCTATGACGCCTTGCAGGCGCTGGCCCATGACCGCCCGGGGGTCGCGCCGCCCGCCATGCAGATCATGAGCGGCCCGCGCCGCGCCGATCCGGCGGAGTGGGATAGCGCCGCTTATATCGCGCGCCAGGCATGGTTAATGTCGGATCTCGTTGTGCGCCGCGTCATGAAACGCAATGTCCGCTGGCGGATCGGTATGTTTCCCTCCGCACGCCAGCAGGCCGTGGTATCCGAAGCGATGGTATTGCAGCCGCCAAAGGGCCGCTTTTTTGCTGATCCCTTCGTTTATACCCACGATAAAAAGCCATATATTTTTTTCGAGGACTACGATTTTACTTCCCGCAAGGGAACGATCTCGGTCGCGACCTACTCCGACGGGGCTTTCCGGCTGCTGGGCACTGCGCTGAACCTGCCTTATCACCTTTCGTTTCCGTATATTTTTGAACACGAAGGGGTGACTTACATGGTCCCGGAAACGTGCGGAAATCGAAGTATTGAACTGTGGAAATGCACCGAATTTCCACTGAAATGGGAGCTGGATGTTAATCTGATGACCAATATTTCAGCCGTGGATACCATTATTTTTAAACATGGCGAATACTGGTGGCTATTAACAAATATCGACCGGACCGACGGCCAGAGCCACTGCGACGAGCTGTTCGCGTTTTTCTCCGATTCACCGCGCTCCACGAGCTGGACGCCGCACGCCTGCAACCCGATCGTGCGCAACCCGATGCGCGCCCGCAACGCCGGAATCGTTGTGTCGCCTGGGGGAGACGTGATCCGGTGCGCCCAGTACCAGGGGTTCTGTCACTACGGCAAGGGCGTCTCGCTCAACCGGATCGAGGAGCTGACGCCTTCCACCTACATCGAAACCGACGGCGAAATCCACTACGCAAACTTCCTGAGAAAACGCCATGCTTCAATGCACCATTGGCATCATCAGGGGGGGCACACGGTATTTGACTTCGCCTATATGGAGTAAATCCGCCTGCGGGCGTGAAAATAAAAAATGTTACCGTTATTTCGAATACAGGGACTGTTCACGGGCTTGATGTGTCTGCGGATACAAGTTGACAGGTTTCCCTCTTCCTCCGGCTATTCGACGCCGCGTCCGGCAGATGTCCAGACGCGGCTTTTTTTCGTCTGTAACAAGGGCCAGAGCGCCTGTGCGGGCAGCCTTGTATCGCCGCTTCATAGGGAGCCTCATCCCCGAAGCACCTTGATGCTAGTAAAAACCCTAGCGGCGAAAAGGACGAGATGCGCTTCTCATCCATATTTACGAACGTGATTAAGGCTAACGATTGATTTCTGATTTTGTCGGATTATATCGCCCTGAAACGTCTTGATTTTGACAAATCCGAACCATAAGATGGGTTCCATGCCATCCGTTATGTTGGCTACCAAAGTTGCCCAGCCCAAATGTCCCGGTTCAGCTTCATTAGATATTCCGGGATATGCGGACCACCCCCGCGGGGCTGGAAAAAAAATAGTCTTCAGCACAGCGAAGATCCCTTCTAGGCCCGTCGAAAAACCGGGAGGACACCATGGCCAAGATGGTCCTGATTGAAGCTCATCCGCTCCTGCGGTTGGGTTTGTGGCAGATTCTTAGCAAGTTGGATGATGTGTGGGAGATCGAGGGGATGGGCCTTGCGGACGTGTCCAAGGCCGACGGCGTGCACGCGGGCGCCGATCTTCTGATCTATGGTTTGCCAGTGGATACCGATGAAGCATGGAGCGCCTTGCACGAGATTCAGCGCGTGCTGACGCCCAAGCGGATTCTGCTTTTGACGGACGTCATGCCCTTGCCCATGCCGGTGCAAGGCCTGCCTGGCGCCAGCGTGTACGGTTGCCTGATGAAAACGGCTTCGGTCGAAATCCTCGAGGCCGCCATACGCCTGGTGATGGCGGGTGGGCAATGCTTCCCGAGCGAACAGGCGTTGCAGGCTCCGGCCTCCACCGTATGCGCCTTGCCGTCGCGGGACGTGGAAGAAGCCGGCTCGAAGGGCACCATGCCCGTGAGCGCGGGGGCACAGCTCCTGCAGATCACGCCGCGCCAGTACGAAGTGCTGGTGCTGCTGGCGCGGGGCTATCCCATCAAGACCGTCAGCCGGATGTTGAACATCTCGGTGGCGACCGCCAAGACGCACGCGTGCACGCTGTATCAGCGCCTGCATGTCAAGAACAAGGGCGAAGCCGTTTACGCGGCGCTGCAACGCGGTGCGACCTTGGAATGGCATGAACCGAACGGGCGTGAAGTGGATGCCGGGCAGATCTATGGGCGCAAGCTCGGTTGAGTCAGGTTTGCGCTGCCTGCCCGGCAGCAGGAACGCCCAGTTCCAACGCTGCCGGGGTTGCGCATAGCCAATACGGCTAAGGCATAGAAAGCAGGTGTTCGGGTTGCTGTCGCCTCGCTTTCCGCCACCAATCATCCTCCTGAACGAGATTCAGCGAACGTAGCCGCTGATAGCATGAGTTGTGTCCGCAAGCATGGATTGATAGGGCGAATCACTTAGTCTCGCCACTGCAATCCCGAGGTTGCGGGCAGTATTCCCATGAACCTGGCAAAGCGCGTGAACCCGCGCCTTGCGCGGTGTTGCGCCAGCGCCATGGGAACCGTAATGGGCCATGCGTCACAAGGTTCTTCCCGGGATGACAACCGTACTGATCGAAGACTACGCTCTGCTTCGTGTCGCAATTCAGCATGTGCTGGAACGTGTGCGCAACGCCGACGATATCCTGGCCATCTCGCCAGCCCACCTTCTCAATATGTCCAGCTCGATCAACAAGCCAGTGGAGTTGCTGGTGGTGGGTTGCAGCGGTTCGGCTGAGCAGGACATCGGGCTTTTGTCCCAGGCAATGGCATTCTTCATGCCGCGCCTCGTGCTCGTTTTGTATTCGGCGATGGACCAGAGCGTCATGGCCGCGTGTGCGCGCGCCGGCGTCGCGGGCTATCTGCCCAAGGCCTCCAGCCCCGATGCATTGGCCGCGGCGGTCAGCCTGGTGATCGCGGGCGGCGAGTGCTATCCCCAACCCGCGGGCAGGCCGCCCAGCACGTCACACGCCTCCGTGCAGGAACTGCGCGAGCTCACGCAGCGGCAAGAGGAAATCCTGCAGCTTCTAGTGCAAGGCAAGACCATGCGCGAGATCGGCCAGCAGGTCGGCATATCGGTCGCCACCGTCAAGAGCCATGCGCGCACGTTGTATTGGAAGCTGAATGCGCGTAATCAGGCCGAGGCGGCGTACATCGCGGTGCAGATGGGGTTGGTGCGAAGCTCGAACGGGCAACCCGCGCCTGGCAAGGGCGACGCGAGCTGATGCGAGGACGTGAGTCAGGGTCTGTGCGGGTGGCGATGCTGCCTGCACAGGCCCTGACTTTTTTTGCGCGTGAAAGTTATCGCAATAGAACTGGCGCGTTGAGCGTGGCGACGCGCTTAAGTTCTCAACTGACGAACTTCAAAATCATACGTGTCTGATATCCAGGCCCGAGTTGGCGTGCCGTAATGAGCGGGCGCAGGCTGGGCACTCATCGGTGTTGGGAAAGGCCTGTCGTTGCGGGAGCACGCCATTCCTATTCAATCCGACGAACGCTATATGACGACGCCCTACAAAAAAGCACTGGGTCCCGACCGCCCTAATGAAAAACAACTTGGCAAGGCGATCTCACCACCACCCTGTCAGCGGTGTGTTCCCATCTATCCTTTGCGCTACGGCGTTGCAGAGCGCTCGTGGGATAAAGGCGTGTTTCCCACGCTTAGCACGGAGGGCTATCCCGAACTGGCCGCTGGCAAGACATACGGTCTGCGCGTGCTGCGTCCTGGCGCCTACGTCTACCTCTGCTACTTCGAGAACGGCCGCATGTGGACGCAGCACTACCAAGTCACCGATGACATGCGCTTTGCGCGCATTTGGTGGACCCGCGCAGACGATCAGGATGCCATCCCCGGGCGACTCGCTCGCCCCGAAACCGTCAGCGCAAAGCCATATCTATCTGCCCCAGAGAGCAAGACAGCAGATGTCGTCTACCTGCTGACCAGCGAGACGATGCTCACCCATGCCCGGCTTTGGAAAATTGAAAATGATAGCGGTGGCATCCGCACCAGGTTGGCGACCAAGGTCAGACCATCCGGTGGTGTCGAACAACCCCACGTGTTCAACATTGCGCTGCTTGCTCACGCTACGCCGGAACTGCGACGACCCGGCCTGAATAGTAGGCCGGGCTACACGTGGAGCGAAATATCTCTTCCGGAGTCGTTCACGACATACGACACCGTCATTCCAGGCGCGCACCTCGAGCTTGTTCCGATAAAGGATATCGTTCCTCTGGCGGTCGCGTTGCACGACCCGATCGGCGTCGTGAGTGAATTGGCGCATCTTGTCGCTGTAGCCGCGGCAGATCGGCAAGTTTATGAAATCGATAACAATCACGCGTACACAAGCGCCACCGTCATCAAGCAGTACTTGGAGAGCGTTCAGGAGCGGGCGAGCCCGGAAGCCTATGCGAAAAGGCGAGATCTGGTTCGCTTCGATCAAAACAGCAATTCGGATGCCTCGTTCGGGAATGCTGTTCCATTCATGCTGGCGTACGAACAAGCCGTTAAACGGAAACAGTCCGCCATCGACACGCTTGTGAACGATCTAGAGAGTTGGATCAAGACGGGAGGCAGCGCCATAGCCAAGGATTGGCAGGATGGATGGTTCAGCAAGGTACTGTCCTGTTTCGACCTAGGCGCAAAAGAAAACGCACAAGACTACGAGCGAGTTGTTGCCCACTGCGTCGGTAATCTGACTCACAGCGAAAGTGGACGTTCCACTTACCGAAAGATGTTGTTGGCCCAACCAGAAAAAAGTCCTGTCTGGTTGGCGCTGGGTCACGGTATTCGAGAGCTACACGGCAGCTTCGCCAACCCTCCGCTGCTGAAAAATGTGCTGGACATTGGGGTTGCCGCCTTTGCGCCTATCTTTCAATTCAATGTCTCTTATCCGGCGACTAAGTCCTCAGATGTACTCGTAAGCCAGATGTTGTCTCAGCTGGGCGATATGAGTTTGCCCGATGCTACGGCCGATAGGATAGTTCGACGATTGCGCCTGTATGCTGAAGTCCGTGTCGGCAGCACGATCGTCACGTACCGCGTGTCCAGCGCTGAGGCGCGCTTTCAATACGCCCGATTTAATGGTGAGCAACGCATGAACACCGAACGGCTTAGGAAGTGGGGTATTACCGTCAAGCAGCCATTGCGCAATCAGCCAGCCACCGTGCTTCTATACGAAGAGGTGCGTGTCGGTGACCAGGTAAAACGCATTTCTTCCGCTCAACCCACAGTGAACAATCGGCAGCCGTTCCAACTTGAAGGAAATGTTTTCAGTCGTATGCTGGAGCAGACCCGTCAAAGTCGAGCTTACGGCGCCGCGCAGACTGGAATTGTGCGCGGGGAATATGGGTTCACAGGCCTTGCTGCCATATCAGCCATCATGGCACTGCGCTCTTCAATTAGAGATCTCGCGACCGGGAAGTTTGATCGGTCGCTTGTAGGTATGGTTAACGGCGTCAGCGCATTATCGGCGGTGGCAGCTGTAATTAGCTCCGGTTTGTTGGTGAAGGGCGATCTGATCCAACTACATGCGTTGGCGAAAGGGAAGTCACTTGCTTTAGCCCGATTAGCCGCTTTCGAAGTGCGAAGACTAGCAACGATGTATGGTGCAGGAGCTGCTGGCCTTGGAGCTGTCGCCGACGGAATACGTGCTGCTATCGCATTCACGACACAGCAAAATTTCGAAGCGGGCCGAATGTATCTTGCGTCTGCTGGGTGCGGAGTGTTGGCGACCGCGGGCTTGGCTTTAAGCGCCTCCGGCACCGTCCTTGGCATTATCGGACCAGTCGGCTGGGTCGTGCTGGCCTTCCTTGCCACGGTTGGAGTAGTTTATTTCAGCATCCAGGCCGCTTTCGCGAAGTTTCAGCCCGACGAAGTCTGGTTGGCCCACTGTTATTGGAGTCGGGGAGATCGAGCATATCGCTATAAATCTATGGACCAGGAACTCGCTGCCTTTCACGGCGCCGTCTACGGCGTTCGCGCTGTAGCGAGTTGGGAGACGCCCTCGATGTCGGCACGCAACATCGTAATTCGCAGTATCCCTATTTACGGTCTCTGGCAAGACAGCGTGGATCTAAAGCGTGCTGCCGCCAAGGAAGGCATCGGGACGCTTTCCCTATCTGTAGTTCTGCCCGCCTATCCCACTTTAGGCGAAGGGCCGCCGCTTATAAGCCATGACGATGTTTTCCAATACACGCTCAATGCCAAGAGACACGGTCAAAGCCTGAATATAGTCCGCGGACCCATCGCAACTGGTCCGGGTTACCGCTTTCCCTATGACACGGAATGCATGGTCGTTGGTAAGGACTACATTCGAGACGGTACCCGCCATGTAAGTTGGCAAATTACTATGCGGGGAGACACGGAGATCATGTTGGACTACTGTTACAGGCCGGATATCGTGACCGAACCTGGCCTCGCGATGTTTCCACAGCAGGAGCCGCTTGTCTTTACACACGGTACGTGGCTCACAGATCCCATCGACGCAGCGCTGCTTGCTCCAGTCCAGGAACCTAAATGATGGGGACTACCAAGCAGCTTCGGCAGTACCGCCCAACGTTCAGGGAGGTTCAGAGAAAGTGGCGGCTGTTTCGCTTCGCAAGTACGTTATTGCCACTGGACGCTGACGCTCACGAAACGCCCGCCATCGAAGCAACGCGATTCAATGAAAACTGCATCGAAGTGATTTCCGATACTTTGCAAACCGGAAAGGAGGGGGAGCTTCTACGAATTTTCACTTTTTCTGGAATTTTCTTATTTTTCTATGCGTTGATTGGAGGCTTTGGCGGCTGGTCTGCAGGCGTGTTGATTCTGTCACTCGGCCTCCCTGGTATAGGTTTCCTTTCGTTTTTCATTCCTCGTGTCTTGAGGCCGCGCTATCGATATCGTTGTTCGAAAGTGCGATTTGATCGCCGTAGTCGTCGTGTCTACTATGTTCCGTATCCGGAGGAAAGCTCGGAAGCGGTTTGGGAACTTGATTGGGATCAGTTGCTGGGAATTCAATGGTCAACAGGTCAGGCGCAACCGTATCTTTACCTCGTTGGTTATACGTGCAACCTGCCCGAGCCTCAATTGGTCAAGATACCCGTAATTTTTAACGAGAAGATTTTCGGAACCCAGATCTGGGCTTGGCTTCATCTATTTATGGATAAGGTCGGAGACCTTCCCCCACCAAAAATCATCCTATTTCCTCAGAATCCGGGCGACGTGCTGATGCGCTATGGTGGCCGCCGGATCTTTAGGTCCCTGACGACGAGGAAGGGGCGGCTATGGTTGCCTTTGATGATCTGGGTGGATTTGGCGATTCTGCTTCTATACATGCCATCCTGGGCCCTGCCGCAACTGATCGTCCTCAAGTATCCGGAGATTCAATTTCCGGAAGAGAACAATCGACATTGTGGCTTTTCTACTGGCTAATCGAGAACGGCTGGGCAAGGCGACGGTGTCCATGCTGTCCCGCGCGCGCCAATGCATGCGCCAAGTCCGGCACCCACACCCCCTTAAACATCAAACATCCCCCTCACTCGCCTGCGTACCCGCCGGCACTCCGCGCCCCTTGTTCTTCGCAATCGCCATAAACTCCCGCTCCGCCGCACCCAGCACCGCATCCACATGCAAATGCGCCATCGCATACTGTCGTGCCGCAGCACCTAGCGTTTCTCTGATCTGCGCGTTGTAGCTGAGCTTGCGCACCGCCTCGGCCATGGCGACTGCGTCCTCGGGCGGCGTCAGCAGGCCGCAGCGCGACACGACACTGGCAAGCTCCGTGCCGCGCGCCGCGCCGCAGACGACCGGGCGGCCGCTGGCCAGCATGCCGGTCAATTTGGATGGCATCACCAGGTCCGCGGCACCTGCGCGCTGGGGCAGCAGGTGGATGTCTGCCGTGCCCAAAAGCGCACCCAGCCGTTCCGCCGGCTGCAAATCCAGAAAGATGACGCGCGTCAGGCCACGGCATTTTTCCTCGAGCGCCGCGCGTTCCGGGCCCTGGCCGCAGAACAAAAACCACAGGCGGTCTTCGCGGTTAAGACGCCGCGCCACCTCGGCCAGAATCTGTAGGCCCTGCTTGCCGCCCATATTCCCCGAATACAGCGCAACGATGGCGTTGTCCGGAATGCCGAGCTGCGCGCGGTAATCCCCGCCTTCAGCGAGCGGCGTGATGGCATTGACGTCGATCCAGTTGGGCAACAGCACCGCGCGGCGGGGATCGATGCCTTTGGAAAGCGCCAGATCCAGCATGCGGTTTGAAATCGTGGACACACGGTCAAACCTGCGCATCAGCCAGCGTTCGGCGCGCTTGACCATCGATCGCAGGGCGCCGCCCTTGAGCAGCCCCAGTTCGAACGCCGCGTCGACCTCGAAGTCCTGGATGTGCAGCCAGGCGCGCGCGCCGGTCAGGCGCGCTGTCAGCCAAGCGGCCGGCGCGCAGAAGAGGGCGGGTTCGACGACCAGGATGATGTCCGGCCGCCGCATCGCTGCGCGCAGCAGCGACGGCAGGCTGGACAGCGCGAAGCTGGCCAGGTGCACCAGCCGCTTGGCGCCGCCTGGTCTTTCGGGGACCCACAAGGGCGCGCGCCGCACGGTCACGCCCCGGCGCGTTTCCTTGGTGTAGCGCGAGCCGCGGTAGCCGTCGTGGACTCGCCATTGCGGGTAGTAGGGCGGGGCGGTGACCACGCTCACTTCGTGTCCGCGAGCGGCCAGCCATTCGGCCAGTTCGGCGGTGTATTTGCCGGTGCCGGTCAGTTCGGGCGCGTAGTTGATGCCATAGATGAGTATTTTCATGTTGGCGTGGCGGTGCGGGGCCGGATGGGCCGGCACGGGTTGCCGTGGCAGACCATCGCGGCCGGCATGTTGCGGAACACCGAGCTGCGTGCGCCGATCACCGCCTCGCGCGCGATCGTCACGCCCGGTCCGACAAACACGTCCGTGGCCACCCACGCGCCGTCTTCGACGCGCACGGCGCGTTCGCGTAGCGGGAAGTCGGGCCGGCCGGCGTCGTGGTCTGCCGCGCACAGGTAGCTGCGCTGGGACACCACGGCGTGCGCGCCGATGTGGATGGGTCCCAGGCTGTAGATCACCGCGTCGTCGCCGATCCAGGCGTAATCGCCGATCTCCACCTTCCAGGGATAGGTGACCGTGGCCGTGGGCCGGATCAGCACCTTGTGGCCCACGCGCGCGCCAAAGCAGCGCAGCAGCCAGCGGCGAAAGCCGTAGGCCACCTGCGGCGACCAGCGGAACAGCGTGCCTTGCACCATCCACCACAACTGCACGGTCAGCGCAGAACGCCCGCGCTGACCCGGCGCCAGCGCGAACTGGTCCAGGCGTTGCAATGTGCTCATTTGGCCGCTCCCGCAACGGCATCGCGCCGGGACGCGGCCTCGGTGGCCTCGCGCGCCTTCAGGATTTCCTCGGTCTTGATGCGGATCTGCCAGTAGTACATGGCGCGCGCGACGGCATAGTCATAGCCCGCCTTGCCGTCCAGGAAGCCCAGCTTGAAGACGTAGGAATGCAGGAACGAGATGGGCGCCTTGAACGGCATGGCCTGGAAAATGCGCTTGAGCAGCGCGCGGCCGCCCACGTTGGCTTCGCGCGGGTCGTTCATCAGGCCCTTGGTGCGCAGGTTCGCTTCCCAGTCCGAATAGCGGTTGTGCTTGTCGAAGTAGTGATAGAGCGAGTCGTGGTCGTTGTGCACCATGCGCTGGCGCAGCGCGAATGTCTCGCCCTCGACCTGCGGCTGGTAGTGGCCTTCGACCTCCCACATGTTGGCGACGTCCAGGTCGTCGTAGTCCAGGAAGCGGGAGCGGTCGCGCGCCAGCAGCGCCAGCTTGTAGACGCGGTGGCCGTGCTCGAGCTTCTTGCCGCAGAACACGTAGTCGAACGGCACGAACGCGCCGCCCGCGCCTGCCGCAAAGCGTGGCAGCACGTCGCGGATTTCGGCCGCGAGGCCCGGCGTCATCTCTTCGTCGGCATCGACGTACAGGACGACAGGGTGGGTGAAGGGCAGTTGCTCCAGGCACCACTGCTTTTTCTTGGGATACTTGCCGTCCCACTGGAAATTCGAGACGCGCGCGCCCATCGCCGTGGCGATCGAGCAGGTGGCGTCCGTGCTGTTGGAGTCCACGACAAAGACTTCGTCGAACTCCACCAGCCCCTTCAGGCACTTCGCGATGTTGCGTTCCTCGTTCTTCGTCATCACCACGACGGATACCGGTATCTTCTGCATGATGCTGTCCTGTTCAGGGCGTTCCGCGCTGCATGAGCGGGCGGAAGAGATCGATGACGTTGCGGCAGTGCCGCTCAAGGGAAAAGGCGTCCGCGCGCTCGGGGCCCTGGGCCGCCAGCTTCTCGCGCATCTCGCCGTCGTAGGCCAGGCGCCGCACGGCATCGGCCAGCGCCGCCGCGTCGCCCACCGGCACCAGCAGCCCGTAGCGGCCCGCGTCCAGAATCTCGGCGGGGCCGTGCGGGCAGTCCGTGGAGATTACGGGAACGCCCAGGCACAGGGCCTCGACCAGCACGTTGCCAAAGCTCTCCCGCACGGACGTGAGCGCGAAGGCGCCAGCGCCAGCGATAACCGGAAAGGGATTGTCGATGTGACCTGCCAGCGTGACCTGCGTGCGCGACGGCCTGTCGTCGATGCGCTTTTGCAGGGCGGCGTGCTCGGAGCCTTCGCCCAGGATTGTGAACGCGATGCGCGGATCGTCGAGCAGCGCGGCGGCATCGATCAGCGTGGCGTAGTCCTTGACCGCCTCCAGGCGGCCCACGGCAACCACGTGGTAGGGCGACTCGCCGTCGTCGGCCGGCTTGGGCTGCGCGCCTTGGCGGCGCACGTTGTCCAGCGGCACGCCGTTGTAGATGGTGTGGACCTTGCCGCGCAGCGGCGGAAACATGCTGACCAGGTCTTCCTTCACGCCGCGCGACACGCCCACCACGGCATCGTGCCGCCGGTAGGTCTGGCTGACCAGCCAGCACTTCAGGCGCCGCATTTTTGAGGCGCCGTAGTGGATGGCCGGGCTGCTGTGTTCGAACGCCACCGTGCGGAAGTTGCCGCGCAGGATCTTTCTGGCCAGCACGACCAGCATGTTGCACAAGAGGCCATGCGAGCAGACGATGGCGGGCTTTTCGCGGCGGATGTGCTGCAGCAGCTTGAAGAACGCCACGGGCAGCGCGAGCCGCAGCTTGGTTGGGGACTCGATGATGGGAAATGCGCGGGTGACCTTGGGATTGGCGATGGGGTACTCGCGATTGCGCGAGCGCAGCAGGAACAGGGAGGAGTCCACCCCCTGTTCCGGCAACGCATCCACAATGAAGGCGACGCATCTTCCGACGCCGCCATGCAAGTCCGGTGCGACAAACAAGACATCAGGCATGGGGTATTACTCGCGTGGGTGGCGTCCGGCGCACGATGTCCGGACGGGGGCTGTGAACGGGCGGTTCGTTGCGGGGCACGGGCATGATCTGTGCATTGCGGATCAGAGACAGGCAATAGCACAGCAGAAAGCCGGTAAACGCGGTCTTGGGCGCATAGGCCAGGCCACCGGACATCGAGTCGATGAAGATATAGATGGGCGCGGTGGCGAGCAGATATCGCCGGTGCATCTCCAGCCCGGGATGGGCATAGCGCCGAAAGAGCGAGAACAGCAGGATCAACAAGGGCGGCAGCATGATCATGGTCGTGCCGACCACCCCGAACTTCATCAGGTAGAAGGCCCAGGAGTTGTGCGCGAACGTGCTCAGTTCAAAGCCGTTCTCGCCCATCACCCAGCTGCGAAAGCCCGCACCCTTGCCAAAGACGGGGCTTTCGGCAAAGAACTGCATCTGGCCTTCCATTTCCTGCACCCGCGCGCCGTAGCTGGAGTCTTCGTCCAGGCGCTCGACGCTGAAGATGCGATCGGTAAGCACGTCCAGATAGCCAATGCTGGCGAAGATCAGCACGCCGGCCACGGCCGCCGGCGCGAAGATCATCACGGCGCGGCGGCGGATGTCGGCGCTGCCGGCCAGCAGCACGGCGATGATGACGGAGATCGCCAACTGCAGGTACTGGCTGCGGTTCAGCGAGAACACCAGCGCCATCACCATGAACAGGATCAGCGCGTAGGCCTTGGGACCCGATACGTTCAGCGTGCGGCGGAAGTACAGCAGCGACACCACGCCCATCGGGATCGCCCACACACCCAGGCGCACGTTGCGCAGGGGGTTGGCCACGCTGAAGCCGGCTGCCTGTTCCACCAGCATCAGCGCGGCGACCGCCAGGCTCGCCGCCACGATGTACTTTTGCAGGATCGCGTAGGCGTGCGGACTGTCGATGTCCTTGTAGCAAAGGAAGGGCGTGCACAAAAAGTAGAAGACGATGCGCAAGTCGCGCGCGACGTCGCCGGTCTCGATGCCCGGGTGGTGAACGGACACCAGCAGCAGGTAGATCACCGAGATCGCCTGGATGCCGAGCAGCATGCCCAGCGCGCCGCGCGGCAACGCGTACGCGCGCGGGTCGGCCAGCCTGAGCGCCTTGACCCCCAGCATGGCCACGAACAGCAGATCGAAGGGCGACAGCTTGAAGCTGCCCACGCCCACGACGAACCTGTCGTCGTTCAGCGCCAGCGCGGTGAAGACGAACAGGCCCAGGAGGTGCAGGGTGGAAAGTCGGCGGCGCGTGGTCATTGCAGTTCCGTATCAGTGAGGGCCGGCCTAGTGCGCGGCCCAGTCGTCGCGTCCGAAGATCTTGGTGGTCAGTTTTTCCAGCAGGTAGGTCAGATCGCCTTGCCGGGCGTGCGCGGCCACCTTCGAGGCGCGGCATGACAGTTCGAACAGCTTGCCGAGGCCCGGTTCGGTGCGCCGGATGCGGCTGACGATCTGTTCGCGCTCTTCCAGCAGCACGTCCTGCATCAGCGCCGTCTTGGTCTCGTCGTGGGCGGTGTACACGCCCAGCGCATCGGGCACGATCAGGTTCTTGCCCTCGCGCAGCAGCCGGCTCCACAGCTCCAGATCCATGCAATAGCGCATGCTTTCCTGCAGCAGGCCGTACTTGCGCAGCAGGTCGCGGCGGAAGATCGCGGATTGGTTCGGGATCGAGGCCTTCACCACCGTCAGCGTGCCGCGGTTGACGGGCGTGTAGTGGATCTTGCGGAAGATGCGGTTGTCGGCATCGGCCACGAACAGGTTGCCGCTGACGATCGGCGCGCGTCCGCGTGCCGCCGCCGTGCCCAGCTTGCGCAGCGCGCCCGGGAAATACAGGTCGTCCGAGTTCTGCCAGCCGACGTAGTCGCCCGTGGCGCGTTCGAAGCCCTTGTTGATCGCGTGCGACTGGCCCCGGTCCGGCGTGCTTTCCCAGTACGACAGATAGCGCTCGTACTTTTTGATGATGTCCACGCTGCCATCGGTGGAGCCGCCGTCGATGATGATGTACTCCAGCCGCGGATACCCCTGGTTGAGCACGGACAGGATGGTGCGCTCCAGGAACTTGGCCTGGTTGAACGAGGGAGTCACGATCGTCACCTTGGGCAGCAGGCCGCTGGCGATGGGCGCCGGCGGACGGAGCTCGCGGACGAAGTCGATGAGCTGGCGTGAATACTCGTTATGGCGCTTGCGCATGTAGGACCTCAGCATGTTGGTTATCGGGTGGCCGCAGGCATGGCGCCCGGAAACTCGGGGCGGGATTGACGGATGGCGAGGGCCACGCCGGCCAGCGTGATCGCCGCGTAGGCCATGCGGCCCCAGGCTGCGGCGTGTTCCCCCGCCACGTGAACCAGTCCCGCCATGACGCCCAGCATTGCCAGTCCGCCCAGTCCGTTCAGGATCGCGACGGCCCGGGAATTGCCGAGCCCCAGGAGGGAGAAGTGCGCCGCGGCGTTCAGGGACAGCAGGCCCGACGCGACGATCAGCAACTGGAATGTGCCCAGATGGCCGCTGGCGACGTTGTCGCCCAGCAGGACGTTCAGCAGCGGGCGGCTGACCGCCAGAACCGCCAGCGTGGCGCCGGCCGACAGCGCCAGGTTCCACAGCATCATGCGGCGGATCTCGCGTTCGGCGGCCCCCGGGTAGGGCGGCGACACCGACAGGCGCGTCACGCGCGGCATCGCTTTCTGGAAGATGGCGACGGACGCCGTGTGGATGATCTGGCCCACTTGCACGCCCACGGTGTAGATCGCCAGCGCCGCCGGCCCCATGAGGCTGCCGACCAGCACCCGGTCGACCGAGCCGAAGGCCAGCGCGCTCAGGCTGTTCAGCCACGACCAGCGCGAGAACCGGAAGGCGGCCATCATGGCGCCGCGATCGCGCACGGGCCGCACGATGTAACGGTCATAGGCGCGCGAGAAAACGCGCATCTTCACGCTGCCCGCGATCAAGAGGCCCAGCGCCTGCGCCAGCCCCGTCCACGTGGGCGAAGCGGTGTACCAGGCGGCCGCGCAGGCCAGCGCCATCGTGCCGGTGCGGCTGAAGACCTCGCACAGCGCGGTGGCGCGAAAGTCCTCCCGGCCTTTCAGGCAGCCGGAAAAGAGCTGGTCATACTGCTGCGTGAGGTAGATGGCGAGCGCCGGCATGGCCAGCATCGTTACCGCCACGCCGCCAAACGTGGCTTCTGGCCAGCCCAACCCCACCACGCCCCACAACAGCACCGCCGCCAGGGTCACGACGGCCAGCGCACAGCCGATCAGCGACATGCTGACGCCCGCCGCGCGGTAAGCGCCGCCCGGTGCGTGCGCGCTCTCGGAGACCAGCTTGGTCGCGGTTACGGCCGCGCCCAGGTTGGCCGCGTTGCCGAATCCGGCCAGCGCGATGATCATCGAATACTGGCCGAAGCCGACCGTGCCGAGCTGGCGAAAGAGGATCGGCAGCGCCACCAGCGCCGCGACGGGACCGATGCCGTACTCCACCAGCCCCCAGAAGGAGGCATTGCCGGCGATGTGTTTCTTCACGAATCCAAGCATCGGTAACCCTGTCTGTCATGCTGGCGCGGCCGTCAGGCCACCGGCAGCGCCTGTTGCGTGCGCTCGCGCAGGAAATGGCCATAGGCCAGCGTGATGCCGTGCGTCAGAGAGATCTCCGGCCGCCAGCCCAGCGCCTGCACGCGCGACGAGTCCATCAGCTTGCGCGGCGTGCCGTCGGGCTTGGACGTGTCGTAGACGATCTTGCCCTCGTAGCCGATCACGCGCGCCACCAGCCGCGCCAGGTCCGCAATCGAGATGTCCTGGCCGGCGCCGATGTTGTAGATGCCTTCGGCGTCCGGATGCTCCATCAGCATGACGCTGGCCTGCGCCAGGTCGTCCACGTACAGGAATTCGCGCAGCGGCGACCCGGTGCCCCAGATCGTCACGCTTTCAGCGTTGGCCTCGCGGCCTTCGTGGAACTTGCGGATCAGGGCCGGCAGCACGTGGCTGCTGTGCAGGTCGTAGTTGTCGTGCGGGCCGTACAGGTTGGTGGGCATGGCGCAGATGAAACGCGCGCCGTGTTCCCGCTGATAGGCTTCGCACAGCTTCAGGCCGGCGATCTTGGCGATGGCGTAGGGTTCGTTGGTGGCTTCCAGCGGACCGGTCAGCAGCGCGTCCTCGCGGATGGGCTGCGGGGCCTCGCGGGGGTAGATGCATGACGAACCCAGGAACAGCAGCTTGCGCACCCCCGCCGCATACGCCGCGCGGATCACGTTGCACTGGATCATCAGGTTCTTGTACAGAAAGTCCACCGGATGCGTCTGGTTGGCCAGGATGCCGCCCACCTTGGCGGCGGCCAGGTACACCACATCGACCGGCGTGGTCGAAAAGAAGCGGTGCACCTGGTTCTGGTTTTCCAGGTCCAGTTCCGCGCGGCTGCGGGTCAGCACGTGCTCGTAGCCGCGCCTGTGCAGTTCGCGGGTGATCGCCGCGCCCACCATCCCGCGGTGGCCGGCGACGAACACGCGTTGGTCCAGGTTCGTCATGTCGGCTACTCCTTGTAGGCGTAGATTTCGTAGCCGTTCTGTTCGACCAGCGCATCGCGCCGCGCGTCCTTCAGGTCGCTTTCGACCATTTCCTTGACGAGCTGCGCGAACGTGGTGCGGGGCGACCAGCCGAGCTTCTCGCGGGCCTTGGTGGGGTCGCCCAGCAGGGTTTCCACTTCGGTCGGACGGAAGTAGCGCGGATCGACGCGGACGATGACCTGGCCGGCCTTGACGTCGTGCACCGGCGAGAACAGCACGGTGGCCGTCTCTTCAAGGCCTTCGCCTTCCCATGCCAGCAGGATGCCCAGCTCGCGCGCCGCCGTGTTGATGAACTCGCGCACGCTGTATTGCATGCCGGTCGCGATGACGTAGTCCTCGGGCGTGTCCTGCTGCAGCATCAGCCACTGCATTTCGACGTAGTCGCGGGCGTGTCCCCAGTCGCGCAGGGCGGACAGGTTGCCCAGGTACAGGCATTCCTGCAGACCCAGCACGATGCGCGCCAGGCCGCGGGTGATCTTGCGCGTCACGAACGTTTCGCCGCGCTTGGGCGATTCGTGGTTGAACAGGATGCCGTTGCAGGCGTACATGCCGTAGGCTTCGCGGTAGTTCACGCTGATCCAGTAGGCGTAGAGCTTGGCGGCAGCGTAGGGGCTGCGCGGGTAGAAGGGGGTCGTTTCCTTCTGCGGCGTTTCCTGCACCAGGCCGTACAGCTCGGACGTCGACGCCTGATAGAAGCGCGTCTTGTTTTCCAGTTTCAAGATGCGGATGGCTTCCAAGAGGCGCAGCGTGCCCAGGCCGTCGGCGTTGGCGGTGTATTCCGGCTCCTCGAACGAGACGCCCACGTGGCTTTGCGCGGCCAGGTTGTAGATCTCGTCGGGCTGCACCGACTGGACGATGCGGATGAGGCTGCACGAGTCCGTCATGTCGCCGTGGTGCAGCACGAAATTGCGGGGCTGGTCGTGCGGATCCTGGTACAGATGGTCGATCCGCGCGGTATTGAACAGCGAAGCGCGCCGCTTGATGCCGTGGACCTCATAGCCCTTGGCCAGCAGAAGCTCCGCCAGATAGGCCCCGTCTTGGCCAGTTACGCCGGTAATCAGTGCCCGTTTTGGCATGGTTGTGTCCTTAAGACTTAGTGACTGCACGAAAGGAGCCGATGGCTGCGTTACCAATGTGCAAAGAGATTACTGTTGCACCAGCCGCTGAGATATCGGCCAAAAGGTCTAAGAGATCCGCCTGTCGGTAGGGGAAAAAGGACTGGATTGATTCATCCACCGCACCGAGGGCGGTAGCCGCCAGCATGGCAACCAGCGCGGGGCGCCGGTTCACCGACAGGTAGATCAGCGCGGTCAGGAGGGCGTAGGCGGCCAGGTGCAGCCGCTTGTCGCCAAAGGCATCGGACATGTCCGCCGCCAGCCCTGGCATGTTGCCCACCGTGACCAGCACGGCAAAAAAGAGCGCCGCCGCGGGCAGGCAGATTCTTGCCATGCCCGGGCGCCAGAAAGGAACCCGATCCGGAGAGGGATCTTCGCCGCCGGGCCGCCCCAAGGCGAAGACGGCCCCCTTGGGGGGCAGCAAGCGCGCGGAGCGTGTGCGGCGTGGGGGCTTGTCTTCGCCGCCGGGCCGCCCCAAGGCGAAGACGGCCCCCTTGGGGGGCAGCAAGCGCGCGGAGCGTGTGCGGCGTGGGGGCTCCCTAAACACGGCCGTAGATGTCCTGGAAACGGACGATGTCGTCTTCGCCGAGATAGGCGCCGGATTGCACCTCGATGATCTCCAGCGGAATCTTCCCGGGGTTTTCCAGGCTGTGGATCTCGCCCAGCGGGATGTAGGTCGACTGGTTCTCGGTCAACAGGTACTGCTTGTCGCCGTTGTAGATCCGCGCCGTGCCCGACACCACGATCCAGTGCTCGGCGCGGTGGTGGTGCATCTGTGAGGACAACCGCGCGCCCGGTTTCACGGTAATGCGCTTGACCTGGTAACGCGGCCCCTGGCCGACGGAGTCGTACGACCCCCACGGCCGCTGGACCTCGCGGTGGTGGTTCAGTTCGCTGCGGTGCTGCGACTTGAAGACCTCGACCAGGCGCTTGACGTCCTGCGAGCGCGATTTGTGCGCCACCAGGACGGCGTCGGCCGTCTCGATGACGACGATGTCGTCCAGGCCCACCGAGGCGACCAGCCGGCTGGTCGAATGGATGAGGCAGTTGCGCGAGTCCTCCACCATGACGTCGCCCGTCGTGGAGTTGCCTTCCACGGACTTCTGGGCGATGCCCCAGACGGCGTCCCACGCGCCGACGTCGCTCCATGAGGCGGCCAGCGGGATGACCACCGCGCTGTCGGTGCGCTCCATGATGGCGTAGTCCATCGAATCGCTGGGGCATGCCTCGAACGCCGGGCCGTCCAGATGGAAGAGCCCGTTGTCGCCGTGCCCCGTCGCCACGGCCGACTGCGCCTGCGCGAGGATCTTGGGCGCCAGCCGACCCAGTTCGGCCAGGAAGACCGACGCCTGGAAGGCGAACATGCCACTGTTCCAGTAGTAGCCGCCGTCGTCGATGAAGCGTTGGGCGACCTCGGGCGACGGCTTTTCCACGAACCGGCGCACGCGGCGCGCGGGCGCCATGGCGCCCGGCTCATCCGCCTGGATGTAGCCGTAGCCGCTGAGCGGCGCGGTCGGCTTGATGCCGAACGTCACCAGCGCGCCCTGGCGGGCCGCGTCGTACGCCTGGGCGAATGCGGTGCTGAGCAGTTCGCCGTCCTCCAGCACGTGGTCCGACGGCATGATGAGCATGATGGGATCTTCGCCATCCTGCATTGCCCGCAGCGTGGCGGCGGCGATGGCCGGCGCCGTGTTGCGCGCAAACGGTTCCAGGATGACCTCGACGTCCTTGATGCCCAGCTCCTCGGCCTGTTCCGCCGCGATGTAGCGATGCGCCTCGTTGCAGACGAGGATGGGCCGCTCCTGGGCGCCCGCCGAGTTCAGCCGGCGCAGGGTGTTCTGCAGGAGGCTGCGGTCATCGGTCAAACGGATGAACTGCTTCGGCAGCAGTTCGCGCGACAGCGGCCACAGGCGCGAGCCTGAACCGCCGCAAAGAATCACTGCCCGGTACGGGGGACGGGGGGTGGTCATGGCTCTCACTCCTTGAAGTAGGCCTGGGTGTACGGATGCACGCCGGGATCGGCGGCGATCACTTCCCGCGGCAGCCAGCGGTAGCCGCTGTGCTGGGCCAGGGGAAGGCTTGCGGTATCCAGAGAAAGCTCGGCCTCATACGCGAGGACGACGTAGTGGGTGGAGCGTCCCGCCTCACCCGCGAAATTGGTGCCATAGAAGTGCTCGTACACGCCGCGCGGCGTCCACTCCAGATCGGGCAGCGACAGGCCCAGCTCGTCGTGGACGATGCGGTGCAGCGCGTGGCGCAGGGACTCGTTCTTGCGGATCCGGCCGCCGGGCACGAACCAAGCGCCCTGGGCGGGGGGATTGGCGCGCAGGCCGGTCAGGTAGTTGCCGGCGCCGTCGCGCAGCAAGAGGTCGATCGACACCAGGGGCAGCATCTCCACCGCCTGGCGGAAGTCCGATCGGGCGAGCATGCCGCGACGCGGTGCCGGCGCTTCGCGCACGGGCCATCCCAACGGTTCAGTAGACATTGCGGCCCGTCCAACCCGATACCGCGGTGCGCGCAATGATCAGCAGGTCCATCCTGAACGTCCAATGCTGGATGTAGTAGATGTCGTGTTCGACGCGGTCGCTCATCTTGCGCAGCGTGTCGGTCTGGCCGCGAAAACCATTGACCTGCGCCCAGCCGGTGATGCCGGGCTTGACGCGGTGGCGCATCATGTAGCGCTGCACCAGGTCCTTGTACATCTCGTTGTGCTCCAGCGCGTGCGGGCGCGGGCCCACCACCGACATGTCGCCCATCAGCACGTTCAGGAATTGCGGCAGCTCGTCCAGGCTGGTGCGCCGCAAGAAACCCCCAATGCGCGTGACACGGTTGTCGTTACGTGTGGCCTGCGTGACCACGCCCTGTTCCTGGTGCACGGTCATGGTGCGGAACTTGTAGACATGGAACACCTTGCCGTCCACGCCCAGCCGGGGCTGCGTGAAGAAAACGGGGCCGCGCGACGTCAGCTTGATCAGCGCGGCGACGGTCAGCATCACGGGCGCCAATCCGATCAGCGCGCACAACGCGAAGCTGCGGTCGAAGGCTTCCTTTGCCCAGCCGCGCACGCCGGCCGCGGGCAGGCTGTTCAACTGGATTGCGGGCAGTCCCAGGAATTCGCCGATGCGATGGCCCAGAAGCTGGATCGACATCACATCGGGAATCCAGCGGATGTCCACCAGGTCGTTGCGCAGGTGATAGAGCACCTCGCGCAGCTCCTGGCCGGCTTCCATCGGCAGCACGATCCAGATCTCCCGGACCTTGTTTTCGCGCACGAAGTCGGTCAGGTTGTCCAGATCGTGCAGACGGCGGACCTGCGGCGGCAGGATCTCATGCGGTTCGGCGTAGATCCCCAATATCTGATAGCCGGCCTCGCGGTACTTTTCCACGCGGCGCCACATGTCGTGACCCAGTGCGCCAAAGCCCACGAGCAGCACCCGCTTCTTGTCCATGCCGCGATCGCGCGCCGCGCCCAGCACCGCATAGACCGCGATGCGCACGCCGGCCAGCGCCAGCGCCGCCATGCCGAACCAGGTTGCAGCCCATAAGCGGGATATCGCGCCGGTCTGGTGCATGAGAAAACTGACGAAGATGCCCAACGCGAACACGGTGGCCCACGCAGCCAGGCTGCGCACCACCAGATCGGTGAGCAGGCGTCCCCGCCACGACACATACAGGCGGAAGGCCGGGAAGACGGCGATCACGCCCAGGCCGCACAGATAGATCAGGAACAAATGAATCTGCGGAGGATCCGTGAAAGCATCTTCCGAGAATTTCAAGCCGGTGGCAGTCAGGCCGCAGGTGATGACGATCGCGGCGTCGAGCAAGCGATACAGATAACTTGCCCCGCTGAACCTTGCCGACGTGTCCGTTTGGGACGGGTCCATCGCGCACTCCTGTTCGGGTGGGAGCGCCTTGCGGCAAGCAAAAACTGTGCAGTGCCGCAAAGCATGTGGCTACCGACAAAATCTTATTGAGTGCGCAACTCACCCGAAACCTCCAAACGATGTAGGAGAAGGCTTAGGGCATCCGTCGAATGTGCGGGCCTAGGAAAAGAGTGTGGAATGTCGCAACCCGTTACGCATCGGGCTCCTTTCCAGGCAACGAAGTCATTCACAGTGGATTCGCCATGACTACATTTTTCGGAACGTTGAGCCGAGCCATAGCCGCTATCGCGCTCGTGTCCTCGCTGGGCGCTTGCGCCTTATCTCCCGGTATGACGTTCAGCGCCAACCAACTCGCGGATCCGCTGGACCCGAACTCGAAGGCCGTCATCAAACAGATCACGCCGTCCCTCGTTCTTGAAGAACAGCGCGCGCGTGAAGCGCTGCTCGACAACGAAGGCATTGGCCACCTCGTCGGCAAGCCGGGCCCCTACCTCATCGGGCCGGGAGACATCCTCTCCATCGTCGTGTGGGATCACCCCGAGCTCGTCCTTCCGACGCAAACCTACGCCATCGGATCTGGGGCAACGGAATTAGCTATTGGGGATACCGCCTCGGGCATTCCGGGCTATACGGTCTCATCCACTGGATATATCCAGTTTCCGTATACGGGACTGCTGAAAGTGGCGGGGTTGACTGAACTGCAGGCGCGCAATCTCATAGTCAATAGTTCGGGCAAGTACATACAGGACCCGCAGATCACCGTACGCGTTCTGGGATTCCGCAGCAAGCGCATCTTCGTCGATGGCGAGGTGACGACGCCGGGCACGGTTGCGATCAACGATGTGCCCATGACCCTGTTGGAAGCGCTCAACAGGGCCGGAGGCATCTTACCGACCGGAGACCGCAGCTCGGTCTATGTGATCCGCGATGGAAAACGTACTCGCGTGAACCTTCCCGCGCTGATCGAGCGCGGCCAGGACCTGAATCAAGTCATGCTCAAGGCAGGGGACATCGTGAGAGTCACGCCGCGCGACGATAGCAAGGTGTTCGTAATGGGTGAAGTGTTCATCCCCGGCGCTTCCGTCATGCGTGATGGACGCTTGTCGCTGACCGAGGCATTGGGCCTCGCAGGCGGGCCCAACCAGACCACCGCCGATACCTCGCAGATTTTCGTCGTGCGCGCCACGGAGGAGGCAAAGCCCTTGGTGTATCACCTGAACGCCGCATCGCCGCAGGCGCTGGCGGTAGGCGCCAAGTTTGAATTGCAACCCAAGGATGTCGTGTTCGTGGATTCGGCCGGTCTGGTGCGGTGGAACCGCTTCATCAGCAACCTCTTCCCGAGCGCGCAAACCGTACAGACCGTCAGGTCCATCGATTAGTCCGCCTCAAAACCCCGCCTTTGGGGGCGCCGCATCCGCAGCGGCGCCCTCTCCTGGAGAGCTGCATGTCGTTGCCCATCGAATCGTTCGAGCCGTCAGTCCCGGCCCGTCAGCAGGAAACACCGTTGTCGTCTCACGTGGACGCCATTTTTTCCAACCGCTGGATGATCATTGCGATCACCATGTTCGCGTTTCTCGGCGCGCTGGCCTATGTGATGGTGACGCCGTCGGTCTATTCGGCTGACATCATCGTCCAGGTCGAGGAGGAGCTTCCGAACGGCCAGGCCCGCAGCCTGCTGGGCGATGTCTCATCGATGTTCGACACCAAGGCGGAAGCGTCGGGCGAAATGGAAGTGCTGCGCTCGCGCATGGTCGTCGGCCCGGCCGTCGACAAGTTCCTGCTGTACATCCACGCCAAGCCGCGCTATTTCCCCGTCGTGGGCGAATGGCTGGCGCAGCGCTACGAAAGCCTGCCGTATCCGACCAGCTTGCCGCGCGGGGGCTATGCGTGGGGCGGCGAGACCATTGCGATCTCGCAACTGGACGTGCCCAACGAGTGGCTGGGCAAGCCGTTCCGGCTGACCACGCTGGGCGAGGGGCGCTACACGCTCAGCGACAAGCTGACGGGGGCAACCTTCACGGGCACGGTGGGCAAGCCCGAACGCTTCCTGTTGCCGGGCGGCGGCGCCATGGATGTGCACGTCGACGCGCTGTCGGGCCGTCCCGGCACCGAGTTCACGGTGTCGCGCAGCTCGCGTCTGGCGGCCATTGAAAACGTGCAGTCGCGCATGGGCATCTTTGAACGCGGCCGCGCCTCGGGCGTGATCGGCGTCACGCTGGAAGGCAACGATCCGGCGCTGACCACCGCGGTGCTGAACCAGATCGGCCAGGAGTACGTGCAGCAGAACGTGAACCGCAAATCTGCGCAGGCCGAGAAGTCGCTGGTGTTCCTGGAGCAGCAGCTGCCGCAGCTGAAGTCCGAGCTGGACGCCGCTGAAACCAAGTACAACCAGTTGCGCAACAAGCGCGGCACGATCGACCTGAGCGAAGAAGCCAAGCTGATCCTCGCGCAGTCGGTCGATGCGCAGACCCGCGTGATGGAACTGCGCCAGAAGCGCCAGGAGCTGATCACGCGCTTTGCGCCGACGCACCCCAGCATCGTTGGCATCGACCGCCAGATCGCATCGCTGACGGGCGACGTCAACCGCCTGGGCAACAACATCAGGCAGCTTCCGGATCTGGAGCAGGACGTGGTGCGCCTGGTGCGCGACGTGCGCGTCAACACCGAGCTCTACACGGCGCTCTTGAACAACACGCAGCAGCTCAAGCTGATCCGCGCTGGCAAGGTGGGCAACGTGCGCATCCTGGATGCGGCCGTGCAGCCCGACAAGCCCGTGCGTCCGAAGGGCGCGATCATCATCGGCGTGGCCACCGCGATCGGCCTGATCTTCGCCATGCTGTGCGCGTTCGTGCGCAACGCCCTGTTTGGCGGCCTGTCCGAGCCGGAAGACGTCGAGCGCCATACCGGCCTGCCGGTGTTGGCCGCCATTCCGTACAGCGACGTGCAGGACAAGCTGTGGCGCCGCAGCCGGCGCAAGAACGCCACCGTGCCTGCGCTGCTGGCCCAGAGCCAGGGCAACTCGCCACCCATCGAAAGCCTGCGGTCCTTCCGCAACGTGCTGCAGGCGTCGCTGCGCCAGTCCGCCAACAACATGGTCATGTTCACCGGTCCGGTGGCGGGCGTGGGCAAGTCCTTCCTGTCGGCAAACTTCGCCTTCATCCAGGGCGGCGTGGGCAAGCGCGTGCTGCTGATCGATGCCGACTTCCGCAAGGGCCAGCTCAACCGCTATTTCGGCGTGCCGAAGGAAGACGGCCTGTTCGAAGTGCTGACCGGCACGATCCCGCTCAGCCGCGTCAGGAAGCACAGCGTGTCCGAAGGCGTGGACTTCATCGCCACGGGCGCCGTCACCTTCGACCCGTCGGAACTGCTGGCGTCGCCCGTGTTCGGCGAGACGCTGCGCGAACTGGCCACGCAGTACGACATGGTGATCCTGGACACGGCGCCCGTGCTGTCGTCGCCGGATGCGGCCGTGGTCGGCACGCATGCGGCGGCGGTCATGGTGGTGGTGCGGTCCGGCATGAACACGGTGGGCGAGATCCGCGAAACCGCCAAGCGCCTGATCCAGGCGGGTGCGCCGGTCGATGGCGTGGTCTTCAACGGTCTCAAGCTTCTGCCGGAACGCTTCGGCTTCCGGTCCAAGTACGGTGGTTATCGCTACTCCCGTGCGGCGTACTACGGTGATTTCAAACAGAACGGTCCCAAGTGAACGCCACACGGAGAAACTGGCATGCACGGAACTTTTGGCTGGGACACGCCGCAAATTCTGGACGCGGTCTTCAAGGCCTATGACATACGGGGAACGGTACCGGATGAATTGGATGCACGGTTTGCCCACAGCCTGGGGATGGCGGTGGGCGCCAAGGCGCACGCACAGGGGGTGCGGTCGATCGTGGTGGGGCGGGACGGCAGGCTGAGCAGCGTCGAGCTGTCCGCGGCGCTGCAGGCCGGGCTGCGCTCCGCCGGCATGCACGTGATCGACATCGGCATGGCGACTACGCCCATGGTGTATTTCACGGCCCGGTTGATGGACACGGGGACCGGCATCGCTGTGACGGGCAGCCACAATCCGCCCACGCACAACGGCTTCAAGATCGTGATGGAAGGCAACTCGCTGTACGGCGACGGCCTGACGGCGCTGCGCGACGCGATGCGCCAGCCGATCGACTCCGCGCCGACGCCCGGCGGCCGCACTCAGATGCAGATCACGCCGTGCTACGCGGCGCGCCTGGTGGGCGACGTCCGCATGGCGCGGCCCATGAAGATCGCCATCGACTGCGGCAGCGGGGTGGCGGGCGCGGTGGCGCCGGCGCTTTTCCGGGCGCTCGGCTGCGAGGTGACGGAGCTGTTTTGCGAGGTGGACGGGTCATTTCCGGGGCATCACCCCGATCCGGCCGATCCGCACAACCTGCAGGACCTGATCTATTGCCTGCGCTATTCGGACTGCGAGGTCGGCCTGGCGTTCGACGGCGACGGCGACCGGCTGGGCGTGGTCACAAAATCGGGACAGATCATCTGGCCGGACCGCCAGCTGATTCTGTTCGCCCGCGATGTGCTGGCGCGCAACCCGGGCGCCGAGATCATCTACGACGTCAAATGCAGCCGCCACGTGGCGCGCGCCATCACCGAGGCGGGCGGCAAGGCGACCATGTGGAAGACCGGGCATTCCCTAATCAAAGCCAAGATGCGCGAGTCGGGAGCGCTACTTGCTGGAGAGATGAGCGGCCACATTTTTTTCAAGGAGCGCTGGTATGGCTTTGACGACGGCATCTACGCCGCCGCCCGCCTGCTGGAAATCCTCTCGTCGGCGCCGGACCCCTCGGCTTTGCTGGAAAGCTTGCCGCAGTCCTGCGCCACCCCCGAATTGAAACTGGAGACCACGGAAGGCGTTGAGCTGGTTCAGGCGTTGCGCGATCAAGGGGAGTTCCCGGGCGCAGTGTCGATCAACGAGCTCGACGGGATCCGTGTGGACTACGCAGATGGCTTTGGCCTCGCGCGGCCGTCCAACACCACACCGACGGTGGTACTCCGGTTCGAAGGAGACAACGTGGCCGCGCTGGCTCGTATCGAGGAGGACTTCCGCAACGCGTTCAGGCGCATTGCACCTCACATTCGTTTACCGTTCTAAGGAGCATCACGCGATGGGAAAGGCTCAACAGTCGATTGAGGCGTTAAGGGCAGACTCCGGACTGGCAAACAGCCCCGAGTGGGTGGCTTTCGCGCAGGCTGCGCAAAACGCTGAACTGGACGCCAGTGCGCTCAAAGTGATCGAAGCGGCCGGATTGTGCGTGGACTTGACCATGCAACGCCAGTCGGCGTCGCTGGACGGCGCGGGACAGGCGCTCTTGCAGGCGCGCGGACTGGACGAGGCGCGCCGTGCGCTGTTTGCCGGGGAACCGGTCAACTGGACTGAAAACAGGGCGGCATGGCATACCGCGCTGCGCGCGGGGCGTACCCGCGAGCAGCCGGAAGGGCAGGACGCGGATTCCGTTTGCGAGTATTCGCGCATGACCGACTTCGTGCGGCGCGTGGACCAGACGGCAGACTTCTCCACCGTTCTGCACATCGGTATCGGCGGCAGCGACTGGGGCCCGCGCCTGGCGGTGCAGGCCTTCGGCGGACCGTTGCAACGGCGGCAGATCCGTTTCGTGTCCAACATTTGCGGCCACGCCTTCCATGACGCCGTGGCCGGGCTGGACCCGCGCCGCACGCTGGTCGTCATCTCCTCCAAATCCTTCACTACCGCAGAGACGCTGCACAACGCCCGCGCCGCCATCGCCTGGCTCAAGCAGGGGGGCGTGGCCGACGTGTCCGACCATCTGGCGGCCGTCACCGCCAATGCGCCGGCCGCGCGCGCGCTGGGCGTGCCGTCCAGCCAGGTCTTCAAGATGTGCGACTGGGTGGGCGGACGCTATTCCGTCTGGTCGGTGGCCGGCCTGTCGATCGCGCTGACGGTGGGCGTGGACGTGCTGATCGGCATGCGGGCGGGCGCCGAGGCCATGGACCAGCATTTCCTGCAGACGCCGTTTGCGTCCAATGCGCCGGTGCAGCTGGCGCTGGCCGGCTTGGTCAATTGCAGCGTGCTGGGATTCAACTCGCTGAACGTGGCGGCTTATAGCGGACGCCTGCTGCATCTTGTGACCTATCTGCAGCAGCTTGAGATGGAATCGCTGGGCAAGCGGGTCGCCGGCGACGGCACCGCGGTCGGCGTGCCGACGGCGCCCATCATCTGGGGCATGCCGGGCACCGACGGCCAGCACACCTTCTTCCAGTGGCTGCATCAAAGCGAGGAAGGCGCGCCGGTGGACTTCATCGCCAGCCTGCAAGGGCACACGGACAGCCCCGATGCGCATCGCATGCTGCTGGCCAACTGCCTGGCGCAGCGCCAGGCGCTGCTGCGCGGCAAGAGCCTGGAGCAGGCGCTGCTGGACGTGGCGCACATCGACAACCAGGAGCGCGCGCTGACGCTGGCGCAGCACATGGTGCATCCGGGCGGCCGGCCGTCGACGCTGATCGTCTTGCGCCAGCTTGATCCGCGCGGTCTGGGCGCGCTGCTTGCCCTGTATGAGCACAAGGTGTTCGTGCAGAGCGTGGTCTGGGGCATCAATCCCTTCGACCAGTACGGCGTTGAACTGGGCAAGCGGCTTGCCAGCGGCATCGAGCGCGAGCTGGCGGTGCCGGTGTCGGCGGGCGTGGTCGATTGGGGGCATGACGCCTCCACGTCGTACTGGATCGACCGCTACCGCAGCCATGCGCAAGCCCCGCGTCCGCGCCATGCGTGGGTGCCCGGCATGACGGCCCATCTCTGACGGAGCGTGGACATGCCGGACACGCAAGTGTTGGTGACGGGCGGCGCCGGCTACATCGGTACGCATACGCTGGTGGCGATGATCGCCGCCGGCTTGCGGCCGATCGTGCTGGACAACCTCAGCAACGGCAGCCGCGAGGCCGTGCGCCGGGTTGAACAGCTTTGCGGCACGCCCATCCCGCTGATCGAAGGCGACATCCGCTCGCGCGGCCTGGTGGCCGCCGTGCTGGCAGATGCGGCCGCGCGAGGCACGCCGGTTCAGTCCGTGCTGCATCTGGCCGGCTGCAAGGCGGTGGGCGAATCGGTGGCGGACCCGCTCAAGTACTACGACAACAACGTGCAGGGTTCACTGGTCCTCTTGCGCGCCATGCGCGAGACGGGCGTGTCGCGGCTGGTCTTCAGCTCGTCGGCCACGGTCTATGGCGAGCCGCAATACCTGCCATTCACCGAGGCCCATCCGCTGGCGCCGGCCAATCCGTATGGCCGCACGAAGCTGATGGTCGAGGACATGCTGCGGGACGTGTGCGTGGCGGATCCGGCGTTCAGCGCCGTCACGCTGCGCTACTTCAACCCGATCGGCGCGCATCCCAGCGGGATGATCGGCGAAAGCCCGCGCGACCTGCCCAACAATCTTTTTCCGTTCATCACGCAAGTGGCGGTGGGACGCCAACCGTTCCTGCGCATCTTCGGCGACGACTACGACACGCCGGATGGCACCGGCGTGCGCGACTATCTGCACGTCATGGATCTGGCGCGCGGCCATGTGCAGGCGCTGACCTACGCGGACAGCCATCCCGGCTTCGTGGCGGTCAACCTGGGCACGGGACAGGGCACCAGCGTCATGGAACTCGTGCGCGCGTTTGAACGGGTCAACGGCTGCACGATCCCGCTGCGCATCCTGCCGCGTCGCGCGGGCGACGTCGAGCGCATGTGGGCCGATCCTGCGTTGGCGGCATCGCTGCTGGGCTGGCGCAGCACGCACGACGTGGAATCCATGTGCGCGGATGGCTGGCGCTGGCAGCAGGGCAACCCGCAAGGGTATGAGGCGGAGCCGGGGTTGGTCTCGGTCTCCGTCTCGGTATCGGCCGCGGCATAACCCCAACGCCGTGTCGGAGGACTTCCGGCGGATACGCCAGAGCGGTTACAGTTGACGGAATTATTGCGAAGCAGCATTCCCCGGGGCATGGCGCCGGGGGCTTCGCACCGTCAGCGAGGCAAAACCATGTTCGTTATCCATCCGTCTGCCGGAACTGCCGGCTCCCCGTCCGGAGCCCGGCAATGAGCGGCCCCAGCTATTTCCCCACGGCGCACTGGAATCTGGACGGCATCGTGTCCGGCCTGCGCGATGCGCGCGTCGCCTGGCGCGGACCGCGCGGCCGGCTGCGCGACGACGCCGGCCTGCGTGAGTTCCCTTCGCAGGAAAGCCTGCGCCAGATCGTCAAGGACCTCTGCGGCGCCTTGTTCCCGATGCGCCTGGGTCCCATCGACCTGCGCGAAGAGGTCGAGGACTTTTACGTCGGCCACACCATCGGCGCCGCGCTCGATGCGCTTTTGCACCAGGTCTGTCTGGAGCTGCAATACGAGGGCCGGCATGATGCGGCCCAGCACGCGGACACCCAGCAACGCGCCACCGAGATCGTGCGCCGCTTTGGCGCCGAGCTGCCGGCCGTGCGCGCCGCGCTCGATCTGGACGTGATGGCCGCCTACCAGGGCGATCCGGCCGCGCACAACGTGGACGAGGTCCTGCTGTGCTATCCGGGCGTCGCGGCCATGATCCATCACCGCCTTGCCAACGTCCTGTACCGCCTGGGTGTGCCGATGCTGGCGCGCATCGTGGCCGAGATCGCCCATGCCGACACCGGCATCGACATCCACCCGGGCGCGACCATCGGCCGCAGCTTCTTCATCGACCACGGCACGGGTGTGGTGATCGGCGAAACCGCCATCATCGGCGACCGCGTGCGGCTCTACCAGATGGTCACGCTGGGCGCCAAGCGTTTCCCGCCCGGCGAAAATGGCGAACTCAAGAAAGGCCTGGCGCGCCATCCCCTGATCGAGGACGACGTCGTGATCTACGCGGGCGCCACGATCCTGGGCCGCGTCACCATCGGCAAGGGCTCGACCATCGGCGGCAACGTCTGGCTCACGCGCAGCGTGGCGCCGGGCAGCAACGTGACGCAGGCCAGCCTGGTCAGCGACATGCCCGATTGCGGGCTGGGCGGTTGAACGCTGCGGGCCGCGCGGCATGATGGGCGCACGGCGGCGGGACTGAGGAGCGAGGATTGGATACAGCACTTCCGGAGCTGGCCGCGCTGCGCGGCTTCATCGACCGCCATCCGCGGCTCTTCGTCCTGACCGGGGCCGGGGTCAGCACCGATTCCGGCATCCCCGACTACCGCGATACCGAAGGCGAATGGAAACGCCAGCCGCCCATGACGCTGCAAACGTTCATGGGTGCTGAGCTTTCGCGGGCGCGTTATTGGGCGCGCAGCATGGTGGGCTGGCGCCGCTTTGGCCACGTCAAACCCAATGCGTCGCATCTTGCGCTGGCTCGCCTGCAGGACCGGGGTCACGTCGCCGTGCTGGTAACGCAGAATGTGGACGGCTTGCACGAGGCCGCGGGCAGCCGCGATGTCGTGGACCTGCACGGACGGCTGGATGCCGTGCGCTGCATGAACTGCGATTGGCGCGGCGGCCGCCACGACTGGCAGGAAAAATTGCACGCGTTGAATCTGGACTGGATGCAGCTTGAAGCCAGCGACGCGCCCGACGGCGACGCCGATTTGGACGGCCACGATTTCTCGCGGTTTGCGGTGCCGCCGTGTCCGCGCTGCGGCGGCATCGTCAAGCCCGACGTGGTGTTCTTCGGCGAGACCGTTCCGCGCGAGCGCGTGGAGCGCGCCAACGCCGGCCTGGAGAGCGCCGACGCCGTCCTGGTGGCGGGCTCATCCCTGATGGTGTATTCCGGCTACCGATTCGTGACGGCTGCCTCGCGCATGGGCCTGCCGATCGCCGCCATCAACCTGGGACGCACCCGCGCCGACAGCCTGTTGACCCTGAAAGTGGAACAACCCTGCGCACTGGCGCTGGAAGCGCTTTAGAAAGAAGCGGCGGCGGCCGGTTTTTGACCGGTCTAAGCAAGTGCTTGCCCGGCAACGGTTTTTTCGGCCGGTTACAGACCTTTCCATAGGGTTGTCCACAGGAACTGGGGATAACTCCTAGGGATAACCCCAGTTTTTTGGGGTGATCCCGACGGCGTTGTCAAGTCTCCGTGCCTTCCATTGCGTCCCCCAACAGCGCCTTGCGCGCCGCGTGCCAGCTTCCGGCGTCGGGCGCATAAAGCAGGCCACCCGTGCGGTGCGTGGGCTTGTAGGGCGAACCATCGAAATGCGCCGCATAGCCGCCCGCTTCCCGGTGCAGCAGCCAGCCCGCGGCGTGGTCCCACGCGGTGAGCTGGTTGTACAGCGCTACATGGCAATGGCCGGCCGCGAGCATGCGGTATTCGTGCGCTGCGCAGCGCAGCGAGGCCGTGCTGCCCAGCCGGGACAGGTTGCCGTTGACGGTGGTGCGCAGCGGCTCGGGCAGGGCGCCGGTGGAGATCAGGCCGTCCATGTCTTGCGGGGGCGCGGGACTGGCGACGGCAAGCGGCACTCGCTTGCCGTTCTCGAATTCCAGCAAGGCGCCTTCGCCGCGCACGGCCAGCGCGCTGTCGCGGCTGACCGGGTCGTAGATCACGCCTGCGATCACGTCGCCGCGATGGCAGGCCGCGATCATCATGCCGAACAGCGGCAGGCCCGCCACGTAGTTGCGCGTGCCGTCGATGGGATCGATCAGGAAGGCGAGGTCGGCGTCGACCAGCATGTTCAACAGGGCGGGATTGCGCGCGGAGGCTTCCTCGCCGATCAGCACGGCGCCGGGATGCAGCTTGGACAGGCGTGCGGCGATCAGGCGTTCGGCGGCTTCGTCGGCATCGGTGACCAGATCGCGCGGCGAGCTTTTGCCCCGCACTGCGCCTTCGGGCAGGTTGCGAAAACGCGGCATGACCTCGGTCTGCGCGGTTTCCGCCAGGATGGCCGCCAGCTTGCGGGTGTCCTCAAGGGTGAAAGTTCTGCTCATACGGACTCGTCCACGGAACGCGCAAATCTAACATGCCCGGATGGTATCCGATCGATCGGTGCGCGCGCATCGGCCGTGTGTCCACCGGATGGCCTGCGCCGCGCAAGGCAGGGCGGCTGCGCCAGCCATACCCTGACAGCCGCATCTGGCGCCGCGTGGCGGTTTTTTCTAGCCTTGCCTCGTTCGCCGTATCTACGTGAGTTTTTGCCCGATGGGACTGCGTTTTTTACAACGCCCCGCCGGCGCACCGGTTTCGTCTCGCCCACGTTTCCCTATCACGTTGCAGAGGTGACGCCATGCTGAAAAAACATGCCGCAGTTGGCCTCGTGCTGACCGCGATCGCACGTGCCGCGGCTGCGGAAGACGCTGCCCAGGCCAACAACCCGTTGGCCAATATGACCGCATTCAACCTTCAGAACTACTACATCGGCGATCTGTCCGGCTTTCAAGACAGCGCGAATCAGTTCTGGGTGCGGTATGCGCAACCGTTTTCGTTGGGCAAGACGGACTGGATCTTCCGGGGATCGCTGCCGATCAACAGCTTTCCCACCACGCCGACCGGCAGCCAGAAGACCGGCACTGGCGATCTCAACATGTTCGCCGCCTATCTCATCGACGTGGGTAATCCCGATGTGAGTTTCGGCATCGGTCCGCAGATCACCGCGCCAACGGCCAGCAAGAAGGAGTTGGGCAGCGAGAAGTGGTCCGCGGGATTGGTGAACGTGCTGTTCGACGCCAGTTCGCGCAAGTTCCAATATGGCTATCTGCTGACGTGGGAAGCCAGCTTCGCGGGCAGCAGCAACCGCTCACGCGTGAACATCGGGGCGTTTCAGCCGTTCGCGTTCTATCAGCTTGGCGGCGGCACGTATCTGCGCTCGACGCCGATCTGGTCCTACAACTTCCAGAACGACGCCTACAGCATTCCCATCGGGCTCGGCATCGGCCAGGTGGTCCGGCGCGGCCATACGGTGCTCAATTTTTTCCTGGAACCACAGGTGTCGGTGGCGAGCCGGGGGCCGGGCCAGCCGGAGTGGCAGGTGTTCTTCGGCATGAACATGCAGTTCACGAAGTAACCCGTTGGCGGGCGACGCGCTGCGTGGCGGCGGGCCCGCCGTGCAGCGCGTTTGCCGCAAACGCGCGCGGCGTTGCGCCGCGCGTGCCGGACTTCATGCGCCGAGGTCGACGCAGAGGTACTTGATCTCCAGGTACTCTTCGATGCCGTACTTGGAGCCTTCGCGGCCCAGGCCGGATTGCTTGACGCCGCCGAAGGGGCCGACTTCGTTGGAGATGAGGCCGGTGTTGATGCCCACGATGCCGTATTCCAACGCTTCGGACACGCGCCAGATGCGGGCGTAGTCGCGCGTGAAGAAGTAGGCGGCCAGACCGAAAATGGTGTCGTTCGCCATGCCAATGACTTCGTCTTCCGATTCAAAGCGGAACAGCGGCGCGACGGGACCAAAGGTTTCCTCGCTGGCAAAGCGCATCGATTGCGTCACGTCGCGCACGACGGTCGGTTCGAAGAACGTGCCGCCCTTCGCGTGGGGCTTGCCGCCTGCGATCACCTTGGCGCCGTGGGCCGTGGCGTCGGCGATGTGCTCCTGCACCTTTTCGATGGCGTTCTTGTCGATCAGCGGACCTTGCGTCACACCGTCTTCAAAGCCGTCGCCGACCTTCATGGCGTTGACCTTGGCGACCAGGCGCTTGGCGACTTCCTCGTACACGCCGGCTTGTACATAGATGCGATTGGCGCACACGCAGGTCTGGCCGGCGTTGCGGTACTTCGAGGCCAGAATGCCGTCGACCGCGCGGTCCAGGTCGGCGTCGTCGAACACGATGAAGGGCGCGTTGCCGCCTAGTTCGAGCGACAGCTTCTTGATGGTGGGCGCGCACTGCTCCATCAGCGTACGGCCGACTTCGGTCGAGCCCGTGAAGCTCAGCTTGCGCACTACGTCGCTTTCGCACAGCGCCGCGCCGATGTCGCGCGAGCTGCCCGTGATGACGTGGAACACGCCTGCCGGCACGCCGGCTTCTTCGGCCAGCACGGCCAGCGCCAGCGCGGTCAGCGGCGTCTGCTGAGCGGGCTTGACGACCATGGTGCAGCCGGCGGCCAGGGCCGGGCCGACCTTGCGGGTGATCATCGCGGCCGGGAAGTTCCACGGCGTGATCGCGGCGGTCACGCCGATGGGCTGCTTGAGCGCCATCAGGCGCTGGCCGGCCTTGGGGCTTTGCAGGATGTCGCCGTCGATGCGCTTGGCCTCTTCGGCAAACCATTCCAGGAACGACGCGGCGTAGGCGATTTCGCCCGCGGCTTCGGTGACCGGCTTGCCTTGTTCGGACGTCATGATGGCCGCCAGGTCTTTCTGGTGCTGCATCATCAGCTGCGCCCACTTCAGCAGGATCGCGGCGCGTTCCTTGCCAGTCTTGGCGGCCCACGCGGGCAGCGCGGCCTGGGCGCTGGCGATGGCCTGCTCGGTTTCCTTGCGGCCCAGCTTGGGCACCGACACGATGGTCTTGCCAGTGGACGGATTGTCGACGGGGATCGATGCGCCTTCGCCGGCGCCGACCCACTTGCCGTCGATGTAGCAGGCGTCGCGCAGCAGGTCGGGACGGGCGAGGGGATGGGACAGTGCTGTCATGTTGGAAGTCTCCTTGATGGTGCGGCGGGCCAAGCGATTGCGGGCGTGGCAGGCGTGCGGCCTGTTCATCAAGCCGCCTGCCTGCTACGCCCGCAATCGTTGTTCCTGCCAGCCGAATAACCGGTTATTCAGGGCCTTTGCCTCAAGCGGCAAGCGCCTCGGACAGGATGTCCAGCGCGCGTGCGAACTGGGCGTCGGGAATGGTCAAGGGATACAGGAAGCGCAGGACGTTTCCGTATACACCGCAGCTTAGCAAAATCAGGCCGGCGTCGAGCGCGCGCTGCTGCACGCGCTTGACGGCTTCGGCGTCGGGCTTGCCGGCCGCGTCGTTCAGTTCCAGCGCGACCATCGAGCCCAGGCCGCGCACGTCGGCGATGCCCGGAACCTTGGCGCGCAGGCCTTCCAGATGCGCGCGCAACTTTTCGCCCAGTTGGGCGGCGCGTTCGCACAGCTTTTCTTCAGCGATGACGTCCAGCACGGCGTGCGCCGCGGCCACGGCCAGCGGGTTGCCGGCGTACGTGCCGCCCAGGCCGCCCGCGGCGGGACCGTCCATGACGTCGGCGCGGCCGACGATGCCCGAGATCGGGAAGCCGCCGCCCAGGCTCTTGGCCATGGTGATGATGTCGGCCTGCACGCCGTGATGTTCCATCGCGAACAGCTTGCCGGTGCGGCCAAAGCCCGTCTGGACTTCGTCGGCGATCAGCAGGATGCCGTGCTCGTCGCAGACCTTGCGCAGCGCGGTCATCAGTTCGGGCGGCGTGATGTTGAAGCCGCCTTCGCCCTGCACGGGTTCAATGATGATGGCCGCGACGCGCTTCGGATCGATGTCGACCTTGAACAGCAAGTCCAGCGCCTTGAGCGAATCGGCCACGCTGATGGACTGCGTGGCGTTGGGGAACGGCACGTGATAGATGTCGCCCGGCATGGGACCGAACGACAGCTTGTAGGGAGCGACCTTGCCGGTCAGCGCCATGCCCAGCATCGTGCGGCCATGGAACGAACCCGAGAAGGCGATGACGCCCGAGCGGCCGGTGGACGAGCGCGCGATCTTCACGGCGTTCTCGACGGCTTCGACGCCGGTCGTAAAGAAGGCGGTCTTCTTCAGGCCGTCGATGGGTGCGAGGCGGTTGATGCGCTCGGCCAGCGAGATGTAGCCTTCGTACGGCACGATCTGATAGGCCGTGTGCGTGAAGTTGTCGAGCTGCGCGGCGACCGCGGCCTTGACCTTCGGGTGCAGGTGGCCCGTGTTCAGGACGGCGATGCCGCCCGCGAAGTCGATGTATTCCTTGCCTTCGGCATCCCACAGCGTGGCGTTTTCCGCGCGCACGGCGTAGAAGTCGCACATGACGCCGACGCCGCGCGGCGTGGCCAGGGAACGGCGGGTATTCAGATCCTGATTCTTCATCTCGGTCTCGATGAGAGTGATGGGCGGTAAAGCAGTTATTTAATGCTACGATGGCCCCACTTGTGGGAACCACTTTAATAAATTAGGTAGAACCAATTGCGGTCCATCGTCGGTGACTTGCTGCTGCTGCGCCTGGCCGACGGCGCCAGCGAGCCCATGAACAAGCGGCTCTACCGCGGCATCCGCGAAGCGATCCTGGATGGATCCATTGCCGCGGACTCGCGCCTGCCCGCCACGCGCGACCTGGCGGCGGAGCTGGGCATTGCCCGCAACACCGTCGTCCACGTCTACAGCCAGCTGCTGGCCGAGGGCTACACCCGCAGCCGGCAGGGCAACGGCACCTTCGTCAATGCCTCGGTGCCGGATTCGTATCTGGCCAGCGGCCGCCGCGCGCGCCAGGCGCAGCAGGCGTCCTCGCGTCCGGCCCTGTCGCCGCGCGGCGCGGCCATCGTGGATGGCGTGTCGGCCTCGCCGTACCAATGGGGCGCGTTCATGCCGGGGGTGCCCGACCTGACCGAGTTCCCGCACAAGAAGTTCGGCCGCATCTTCAGCGCGCTGTGGCGCAATCCCGCACCGGACCTGCTGACCTATTCCTATGGCGGCGGCCTGCCGGCGCTGCGCGAGGCGCTGGCGCAGCATCTCGCGCTGACGCGGTCCATCGACTGCGACCCGGAGCAGATCATCATTACCGAGGGCTCGCACCAGGCCATTGACCTGACCACGCGCATCCTGGGCGAGGCGGGCGAAACGGCATGGGTCGAGGACCCGGGCTACTGGGGCGCGCGCACCATCTTGCAGGCCAACGGTCTGCGAACGGTGCATCTGCCGGTGGACGAAGAAGGCATGCGGGTGCCGGACACGGTGGACACGCCGCCGCGATTCATCTTCGTCACGCCGTCGCATCAGTACCCGCTGGGGCCCGTGATGTCGCTGGCGCGCCGGCGGCAGTTGCTGGCGGTGGCGCGGCAGTGCGGCAGCTGGATCATCGAAGACGACTACGACAGCGAGTTCCGCTTCTCCGGGCGCCCGATCGCGTCGCTGCTGGGCCTGGAGTCCGACGCGCCCGTGATCTACATGGGGACCTTCAGCAAGACGCTGTATCCGGGTCTGCGCGTGGGCTATCTGGTGCTGCCCAAACCACTGACGGCGGCATTTCAGGCGGCGCACGCGGAGCTGTACCGCGAGGGGCACCTGATGACCCACGCGGCGCTGGCCACGTTCATTTCCGAGGGCCATTATGCGGCGCACATCCGCCGCATGCGCATGCTGTACGGCCGCCGCCGCGCCATGCTGGTCAACCTGATCGAGCGCCGGCTGGGTCCGGACTGGCTGCATCGCGATGCCAGCATGGCAGGTTTGCATCTGGTGCTGACCTTGCCGGAGGACATGGACGACCTGCGCGTCGTCGAGGTGGCGCGCAGCAAGGGCGTGCTGACGCGCGCGCTGTCGCGCTACTACGTCAACGAGGAAGGGCGCCGGCCCGGGTTGCTGCTGGGTTATGCCTGTGTGCCGGAGCACGACATCGCGCGCAAGTTTGAAGTGCTGCTGGAGAGTCTGGCGGAAGTGGCGCGGCCGGCGGCGCGGACTGCGGCGAAGGCGGGTGTTTGACACCCGAGAGCAAAGGTTGGCGCTTTATCGGCCGGTGTCAGACACCCATGTGGCACGGCGTTGGATTGAAGCGTTTCTCTGTGGGTGTCAGACACCTTGTATGTTGGCCACTACCTGGGTGTCTCGGCCGGTGTCAGACACCCATGTGGCACGGCGTTGGTTGAAGCGTTTCTCTGTGGGTGTCAGACACTTTGTATGTTGCCCACTACCTAGGTGTCTGACACCCGTTGAGACGCCGCTGCGCACTGCGGATCATCTTCCCGGGTGTCTGACACCGGCCCAACCGAACGTGCCGGCCGTCAGGCACCCATTCAAATGCCCGGCAATTGCAGCGCCGACGCGAAGGCCGCCGCGTTGCGCATACCCTGGTCTTCGAAGTTGGTGTTGAACACCGCGTGCGCCTGCGCCGATTGTGACGCCAGCCGCGTGAAGCGGGCGACCAGTTCGGCCAGTTCCGCTTCCGAGTACTCGTACTGAAACCGTCCCGACGACGCCGGGCCGGACGCATTCCACTTGGCCGCATTGCGCCCGTGCAGGCGCAGCAGGGTCAGGTCGGGGTGGGTGCTTTCCCAGACCGCGGGCACGGTGTTCTCAAAACCCTGAGGCGCGTCGACAACCGTGTGCACCACGCCCAGATCCCTTTCGAAGGCCAGCGTGTCCGCGGTGGCCGCCGGGGTTTCGAACCAGCTGCGATGGCGGAATTCCACCGATACCAGATGCTCCTCCATCCGCCGCGCGCAATCCGCCACGCGCGCCATGCCGCGGGCGTCGCGCCGTACCCACGGCGGAAACTGGAAATGCACCGCGCCCAGCTTGCCCGGCATCCGCAGCGGCTCGACGGCAAGCTGGTAGCGCCGCCAGAGTTCGTCGCGCAGGTCGGCCGGCATGCGGTCGTGGTAGATGATGGGCTCCGGCCAATCCGCCAGTTCGCGCCGGATGTCGCCGGGCAGGGCAGTGAGTGGCGTCTGGTGGCCAGTGAACAGCCGGAACGCCTTGATGTTGAAGACGAAATCGTCCGGCGTGCGGGTGGACCACAGGTAGGCGTTGTCCGGCGTGGGCATCGCGTAGAAGCTGGCGTCGACCTCGGCCAGCGAAAAGCGCGACGCATAGAACCGCAGCCGGGATTCAGCGCTGCGCGCATCGGGCGGATAGAAGCGGCCGCAGGCCAGCAGGGTGGGGTCGGTCCAGGAGGCGGTGCCGGTCAGGATGCGTGGGAAATCGGACATGGCGCCGGGGCGTTCAGACGAAAGGTCAAAAATTCTGTATAAATATACAGTGTTCATCCGGAGCCAGCCCTGGCTCCTTCCTTTTTTGCGGCCGCAGCGCTGCGGCTCCGCGACATGCCAGACCAAGATCAAATTCCCTGCACGCCCGACAACCACCTGACCGGCGCCCGTCCGGCCGAGCGGCCCGATCCGCTGGCCGACCTGAATCCCGCGCAGCGCGAAGCCGCCGAGTTCGGCGTGGCCGGCGCGCCCGGCAACGACGGCCCGCTGCTGGTGATCGCGGGCGCGGGGTCGGGCAAGACCAATACGCTCGCGCATCGCGTGGCGCACCTGATCCTGAACGGGGCGGACCCGCAGCGCATGCTGCTGCTCACGTTTTCGCGCCGCGCCGCGCTGGAAATGGAGCGGCGCGTGGGGTCGGTGCTGCAACGGGTGATGAACCTGCGGTCGTCGCAGCAGGCGCCGTCGCTGCCTTGGGCGGGCACGTTCCATGCGATTGGCGCGCGCCTCTTGCGCGATTGCGCGCTGCGCATTGGCCTGTCCGAAGCATTCACCATCCATGACCGCGGTGACGCCGAGGACCTGATGGGCATGGTGCGCCACGAGCTGGGCCTGTCCTCCACCAAGTCGCGCTTTCCGCTCAAGGGAACGTGCCTGGCGATCTATTCGCGCGTGGTGAACAGTCAGACGCCGGTGGGCGACGTGCTCAAGACGTCCTTTCCGTGGTGTGCCCAATGGGAGGACGAGCTCAAGAACCTGTTCCGTGCATATGTCGCGGCCAAGCAGGACCAGCAGGTGCTCGACTACGACGATCTGCTGCTGTACTGGTCCGAAATGATGTCGGATGCGGAGATCTCGGCGGACGTGGGCGCGCGCTTCGATCACGTGCTGGTGGACGAATACCAGGACACGAACCGGCTGCAGTCGGCCATTCTGCTGGCCATGAAACCCGACGGCCGGGGGCTCACCGTGGTGGGTGACGACGCGCAGTCCATCTACTCGTTTCGCGCGGCCACGGTGCGCAACATCCTGGACTTTCCCAACCTGTTTCCCGCGCCCGCGCGCGTCATCACGCTGGACCGCAACTATCGGTCCTCGCAACCCATCCTGACCGCCTCCAACGCCGTGATCGCGCAGGCGACCGAACGCTATGCCAAGGATCTGTGGACGGACCGCAAGTCCTCGCAGTTGCCCGAACTGGTCACGGTCAGCGACGAAGCCGGCCAGGCGCGTTGGGTGGCCGACCAGGTGCTGGCGCAGCGCGAGGGCGGCGCGACGCTCAAGTCGCAGGCGGCGCTGTTTCGCACCGCCAGCCACAGCGCCGCGCTGGAACTGGAACTGACCCGCCGCAACATTCCCTTCGTCAAATTCGGCGGATTGCGTTTCCTGGAAGCGGCGCACGTCAAGGACCTGCTGTCGATCCTGCGCTGGGCCGAGAACCCGCGTGGCCGCATGGCGGGTTTCCGCGTCGCGCAGTTGATGCCGGGCATCGGTCCGGCCACGGCGGGCAAGCTGATGGACGCCATGTCCGCGTCCGCCGAGCCGCTGCGCACACTGCGCGAATTCAAGCCGGGCGCGGCAGCTCAGGAAGAGTGGGGCGCCTTTGCCGACACGTACGCCGCTTTGTGCGACCCCACGCTGAAGTGGCCGGCCGATGTGGACCTGGCGCTGCGCTGGTACAGCGGCCAGCTCGAACGCCTGTACGACGATGCGCGCGTGCGCAAGACCGACCTGGACCAGCTCGTGCGCATCGCTTCGGGCTATCCGTCGCGCGAGCGCTTCCTGACCGAGCTGACGCTGGACCCGCCCGACGCCACCAGTGACGAATCCGGCGCGCCGCTGCGGGACGAGGACTACATGATCCTGTCCACGATCCATTCGGCAAAGGGGCAGGAGTGGAAGGCGGTCTATGTGCTGAATGTGGTGGACGGCTGCATTCCGTCCGACATGAGCACCGGCACGGCCGAAGAGATCGAGGAAGAGCGCCGGCTGTTGTACGTGGCCATGACGCGCGCGAAGGAACGGCTGCAGCTCGTTGTGCCGCAGCGCTTCTACGTGCACCAGCAGACGGGCATGGGTGACCGCCACGTCTACGGCTCGCGCACCCGGTTCATCACCAACGCCATGCTGCCGCTCTTCGACCATCTGCCCAAGCTCCCCGACCTGCCGGCCGGACGGGGCGAGCCGCGCGAGCCGCAGGCGCCGCGCATTGATGTGGCCAAGCGGGTACGCAACCTCTTCTGAGCGGTCGGTCCACCCGCGGGCTGGGCTATCATCGGCCGATAAACACAAGCTGTGCGGCAGGGATCGATTTGTCCGAGGATGTCTATGTCTACTGAAGTGCAAGCCGCCGATGCGCCCAAAGGCGAGGTCGTGGCATCGATCGCCTACGTGAACGGACGGCGGGACCGCGAGGTCCCCATCGAAGAGGCCGGCCAGTACGTCGCCCAACGGCAGGGCCAGAGCATGTTGTGGATCGGGCTGCGCAATCCCAATCCGGACACGCTTGCCAAGGTGGCGCGGGAATTGGGCGCCTGCGACAAGAATCAGGAAGAGATGCTGGAAACGCACCGGCGGCCGAAGATCATCGACTACGGCAACATGATTCTCATCGTCGCCGCGACGGTGGAGGTCGAAGCCGAGCGTCCGATCTTCGGCGAGACGCAGTTCCTGATCGGCGATGGTTTTCTGGTCACGGTGCGGCGCGGCGCCACCGCCGGGCACAGCCCGCTGCGAGAGCGTCTGGAAGCCTCGCCCGACCTCCTCAAGCGCGGCAGCGATTATGTGGCGTCCGAGCTGCTGGACTGGCTGGTGGATCGCTATGTGGCGGCGGCCGTCAAGATCGAAAGCGTCGTCGAAGGCGCCGAACAGAAGCTGCTGATCCGCGGCGCCAAGGACTCGGACATCCGCAGGCTGTACCGGCAGCGCCGCGACCTGCTGCGCATCCATACCGTGGTGTCGCCGCTGGCCGAGATCTGCCGCAGGCTGGCGCGCGTCGAGATGTCCGCGGTCGACGAACATGCGCGGCCTTACTTCGGTGAAGTGGCGGATCGCGTGTTGCGCGTGGATGAGCTTTTCAACTCGCTGCGCGAGTCGCTGGCGTTCGCCTTTGAAGCCAGCCTGATGATCGGGCAGGCGGCGCAGAACGACACCACCCGCAAACTCGCGTCCTGGGCCGCCATTCTTGCCGTCCCCACCGCCATTGCCGGCATCTACGGCATGAACTTCGAGTTCATGCCGGAACTCAAGTCCCCATGGGGCTATCCGATCACGCTGGGCGTCATCGCGTCGGTTTGTTCGGTGCTGTATTGGCGGTTCCGGAAGTCGGGCTGGTTGTAAGGGGGGGGACTGGGGTTTGACGTGCTGGGGAGATGGTGTTCTTGCCCCGGTGTCTGACACCCGGGGAGATGACCTTGGGTTTGTAGCGGTGTGCCTAGGGTGTCAGACACCTCCAAATGAGGTGGTGTTCTTGCCCCGGTGTCTGACACCCTGGTGAGATGACCTTGGGTTTGCAGCGGTGTGCCTAGGGTGTCAGACACCTCCAAATGAGAGGTGGTGTTCTTGCCCCGGTGTCTGACACCCTGGTGAGACGACCTTGGGTTTGTAGCGGTGTGCCTAGGGTGTCAGACACCTCCAAATGAGAGRTGGTGTTCTTGCCCCGGTGTCTGACACCCTGGTGAGACGACCTTGGGTTTGCAGCGGTGTGCCCAGGGTGTCAGACACCTCCACGCCAGTGTCAGACTCCAACATCCAGGCGAATGCGGCGAGCTTCCTTGTGGCAAACTCGCTTTCGTTTTCCCTCTGGAGTCCCGCCGGTGCGTGGCAAATCTCCCTTTCGTGGCGGCAGCAAGCTGACCGCCCTTGTCGTTGCCCTGGTTCTGGCGGCGGCGGGTGCCATCGTGAACTGGCTGCAGCCGCAGGATTCGGCGCCGCAGCGCCCGGGGCCGACGGCAAGCGGCAAGCTCTCGGCGCCGGCGGGTGGCAAACCGTCGGCCGTGGCGCCCGCGGGTGGTGTGCCGCCGGGGAGCTACACCCTGACGGGCACGATCGTGAATGTGGCGGACGGCGACACCGTGACGCTTCGGGCGCCGGACGGGCAGCGGCGCATTCGGATGGACAGCATCGACGCGCCGGAAGAAGGCCATGGCACGGATCAGCCCGGCCAGCCTGACGCCGAGGCCGCGCGCAAGCACCTGGCGGGTCTGGTGGCCGGCAAGACGCTCACCGCGCAGTGCTACGAGCAGGATCAGTATGGCCGCGATGTCTGCGCGCTGATCCTGGACGATGGGCGCTCCGCCAACCGCGTGCAGGTCGAGGCGGGCTACGCCTGGGCCTATACGGCCCGCAAGGGCGATTACCTGCGCGACAAGGCCATGCCGGACCTGCAGCGCCAGGCCAAGGCAGCCGGCCGCGGGTTGTGGGCGCGTCCGGATGCCATGCAGCCCTGGAAATGGCGCTACGACTGCTGGCGGCAACGCCAGTGCGGCTGAGCGCCGCCATCCCGACCCGCTCCCGCCCGATTCGCCCGCTGCGCCTCTAAGGGCATGCCGGGGTATTTCCCCAGCCCCCCATTTGCTATCCTCTGTCGCTACGAAACGAAGGGAAGGTTTCCATGGGTGTATTGAAGCGGCTCTGGGCGTCGGCCATGCTGCTGTCGCTGGCGTTGGCGGGCTGCTCGCAAGAAAGCCCCATCAACAGCCCGTATCCATCCGGCGCCGAAAGCCAGAACACGCTGTATTCCGCTTTCGTCAAACGATCCCCAAAATACCTGGACCCGGCCAGCTCTTATTCCGGCGACGAGACGCCATATACCTACAACATCTATGAGCCGCTTTACGGGTATCACTACCTGAAGCGGCCCTACGAACTGATCCCGCGCGCGGCGGCGTCGATCGATCCGCCGGTGTACCTGGACAAGGACGGCAACCCGCTGCCCGCGGACGCGCCCGGCGAGCAGATCGCGCAAAGCGTTTACGACATCAAGATCCGGCCGGGCATCCGCTTTGCGCCGCATCCGGCCTTTGCGCGCAAGCAGGACGGCAACTATGCGTACTATCCGCTGGCGCCCGGCGAACTCGACGACAAGTTCTACATTCCCGATTTCCCGCTGACCGGCACCCGCGAGCTCACCGCCGACGACTACGTCTATGCGTTCCGGCGCCTGGCCAGCCCGCGGGTGGTGTCGCCCATCTATTCGCTGATGGCCGAACACGTGCAGGGCCTCAAAGACTACGGCGACCGGCTGCGCAAGCGCGATCAGGACCTGCGGCGCGACGTGCCTGGGGGCGCCGGCGCGTCGCCCTGGCTGGATCTGCGCGAAGACGACGGTTTCAAGGGTGTCGAGGCGCTGGATGCCCACACGCTGCGGATCCGCGTCGACGGCAAGTATCCCCAGTTCAAGTACTGGCTGGCCATGACCTTTACCGCGCCCATCCCGTGGGAAGCGGACCGTTTCTATAACCAGCCCGGCATGGCCGCGCACGACCTCTCGTTGAACACCTGGCCGGTGGGCACCGGGCCGTATATGCTGGTCGAATCGCTGCAGAACCGCCGCCACGTGCTGGGCCGCAATCCCAATTACCACGGCGAACCCTACCCCTGCGAAGGCGAACCCGGCGACAAGGCGGCCGGCCTTTTGGCCGACTGCGGCAAGCCCACGCCGTTCATCGACCGGGCCGAATTCAGCGTCGAAAAGGAAGCCATTCCGCTGACCGGCAAGTTCATGCAGGGCTATTACGACGTGCCGCAGATCGAGCGCGGCGAATACGGCGTGGCCATGCTGGTGGCGGCCGGCGACAGCCAGGACAAGGCGCGCAAGTACCAGGAACACGGCATCAAGCTGCCGACCACGGTCGAGACCGCCAATTGGTACATGGGCTTCAACTGGCTGGATCCGGTGGTGGGCAAGGGCGACACGCCCGAGCAGCAGGAACGCAACCGCAAGCTGCGCCAGGCCATCAGCATCGCCTTCGACTGGGAAGAGTACGTGGCGGTGTTCGAGAACAGCCAGGCATCGGTGGCGTATGGCCCGGTTCCGCCCGGCGTGCTGGGCTACCGCGATCCGCCCGAAGGCATCAATCCCGTGGTCTATGACCTGGTCGATGGCAAGCCCGTGCGCAAGTCCATCGACGTGGCCAAGCGGCTGCTCGCCGAGGCCGGCTACCCGGACGGCCGCAACGCGCAGACTGGCGCGCCGCTCGTGCTCTACTTCGATTCGATGTCCGGCGGCGGGTCCAACCCGCAATCCGACTGGATGCGACGCCAGCTTGCCAAGATCGGCGTGCAGCTCGACGTGCGGGCCACCGACTACAACCGCTTCCAGGACAAGATGCTGCGTGGCGCCGCGCAGATCTTCCTGTGGGGCTGGAACGCCGACTACCCCGACGCCGAGAACTTCCTGTTCCTGCTGTACGGCCCCAACGCCAAGGCCAAGGGCGGCGGCGAGAACGCGGCCAACTATGCCAGCCCCGAGTTCGACAAGCTGTTCGAGCAGATGAAATTCCTGGACGACGGTCCCGAGAAGGCCGCGCTGATCGCCGACATGATCGCCGTCGTCCAGCGCGACGCGCCGTGGATGTTCGGCTACTTCCCGATGTCGGGCGGCGCCTACCAGCAGTGGGTCGGCAACGCCAAGCCCACGCAGATGGTGCGCAACACGCTGCAGTACATGAAGGTCGACCCGGCGCTGCGGCAGCAGAAGATCGACGAATGGAACTCGCCCATCTGGTGGCCCGTCGGCGTCTTCATCCTGCTGCTGGCGCTCGCGATCTGGCCTTCGTACGTGGCGCTCAAGCGGCGTGAACGCCAGACGGCGTTTGTGCCGCCCGAACGCAAGGAGCATCAATCATGATCGGCTATGTCATTCGCCGGCTGTTGTATGGCGTGCTGATTCTGATCGGCGTCAATCTCTTTACCTTCATCCTTTTCTTTGCGGTGAATACGCCCGACGACATGGCGCGGCTGGCCATCGGCGGCCAGCGTGTCAGCCAGGACGCCGTCGAGAAATGGAAGGCCGAACGCGGCTACGACAAGCCGCTCTTTTTCAATGCCGAGGCCCAAGGCACGGCACAGCTCACGGACACGGTGTTCTACCGGCGTTCGGTGCCGCTGCTGGTGATGGATTTTGGCGCGTCGGATGGCGGCCGCGATATCGGCCGCGAGATCAAGACGCGCATGGGGCCCAGCCTGGCGCTGGCGGTGCCCACGTTTTTCCTGGGGCTGTTCGCCAGCATCGTGTTCTCGCTGACGCTGGTCTATTTCCGGGCCACGCGGCTGGACTTCTGGGGCGTCGTGCTGTGCGTGATGCTGCTGTCGATATCCAGCCTGTTCTACATCATTGCGGGCCAGTGGCTGTTTGCGAAGCTGCTGCGGCTGGTGCCGTTCTCGGGCTACTCGGGCGGACTGGACGTGATCAAGTTCCTGGCATTGCCGGTGCTGGTGGCGATCGTGTCGCGGCTGGGCCCGGAGGCGCGCTTTTACCGCACGCTGTTTCTTGAAGAGATCGGCAAGGACTACGTGCGCACCGCGCGCTCCAAGGGCCTGGCCGAACGTGTCGTGCTGTTCCGTCACGTGCTGCGAAACGCCATGCTGCCCATCCTGACCAGCACGGTCGCCGCGCTGCCGCTGCTGTTCATGGGAAGCCTTATCGCCGAATCGTTCTTCGGCATTCCGGGGCTGGGCAGCTACACCATCGACGCCATCAATGCGCAGGACTTCTCCATCGTGCGCGCCATGGTGTTTCTGGGCGCGGCGCTTTATATCGTGGGGCTGATCCTGGCCGACATTTCCTACACGCTGGCCGATCCCCGCGTGCGTTTCGAGTAGCCGCCATGCCCAAGTTCGTCTTTCTCTGGACCGATATCGCGCTGTGGCTGATGGTGGCGGGCGCGCTGGCCTATGTCTGGCACGTGCGCCGCAGTCCCAACCTGCGCGCCACCTGGGCGCGTGTCGCGCGCGACACGCCCGCCATGTGTTCGGCCGTCATCCTGGTCGCGTTTTCGGTGGTCGGCCTGCTGGATTCTGTGCACTATCGTCCGCTGCTGCCGCCTGCGCCGGGCGCCGCCGCCGACGCCCCGCCGGTCTACGCGCCCGCGGTGCGGTCCGCGCTGGATGGGCTATTGGCTGGCACCGTGCTCACGCGCCCCGAAAAAACCTATTCCGAGCCGCTGGCCGCGCATCAGTTCACCAAAGAGACCATGCTGCTCGACGATAAGCCGGTACGCGATTTTCCGCGGCTGCGCGGGGCGGCGCTGCACCTGACCGATCCCGAGAAAGAGCGTGCGGGCGACATTGCGATGCGGCTGGGGTGGGGGCTGGCCGCGGGGCTGGCCGTCGCGCTGGCGGGCGCGGTCCTGCTATTTGCCTGCCTGACGCGCGCCACCGGTTCGGCGTCGCACGCGGCCGAGGAACTGCTGGCCGGCCGCGCCGACATTCCCTGGCGCGCCATGACGATCACCTTCGCCCTGTTGTGCCTTGCGGTGGGGGCGCTGGCCGGCCTGTCCAGCGGCTATCACGCGCTGGGCACCGACCGCATCGGCAATGACGTGTTGTGGCAGGCGCTGAAAAGCATCCGCACGGCGCTCGTCATTGGCAGTCTCACCACGCTGGCGATGCTGCCGCCGGCCATCATTTTTGGCATCGCGGCGGGGTATTTCAAGGGCAAGGTCGACGATGCCATCCAGTACCTGTACACCACCATCACCTCGATCCCCGGCGTGCTGCTGGTTGCTGCCTGCGCCCTGATGATGCAGGTGTACATCGACAACCATTCCGACCTCTTCAACACCTCGGCGGCACGCGCCGACCTGCGGCTGTTCCTCTTGTGCATGATCCTGGGCCTGACCGGCTGGGCAGGGCTGTGCCGTCTGCTGCGCGCCGAAACCCTGAAATTGCGCGAACTGGAATACGTGCAGGCCGCGCGCGCCTTTGGCGTGTCGCACTGGCGCATCATGACGCGCCACCTGCTGCCCAACGTGGCCCATCTGGTGCTGATCACCGTGGTGCTGGAGTTCTCGGGCCTGGTGCTTTACGAGGCAGTGCTGTCCTACCTGGGCATCGGCGTGGATCCCAGCATGAATTCCTTCGGCTCGATGATCGACGGCGCGCGGCTGGAAATGTCGCGCGATCCCATGATCTGGTGGAACCTGATGACCGCTTTCCTCTTCATGCTGGCGCTGGTGCTGGCCGCCAACCTGTTTGCGGACGCCGTGCGCGATGCCTTCGATCCGCGCACGCGCCGCTACAAGCCCAGCCGCCTGGCGCGCCTGGGCTTTCTTGGCCGCCGTCCGGAAGCCATGCTGGCGGCGGACGGCCGCGCCTCCAAGACCGGAGAGGCGCCATGACGTACGACACTCCCTTGCTGACCGTGAACGGCCTGGACGTCGACGTCGCGGGCGAAAGCGGCATGACGCATGCGGTCAAGCGGCTGCAGCTGGCCATTTCCAAGCGCGAGACCTTCGCGCTGGTGGGCGAATCGGGCTGCGGCAAGAGCATGACCGCGCTGGCGCTGCTGCGGCTGCTTCCGGACGCCGGGCGCATCGTGGGCGGGCAGATCGACCTGGACGGCGAGGACCTGAACCGCCTGCCCGAAAGCGCCATGCGCGGCGTGCGCGGCGGGCGCATCGGCATCATCTTCCAGGAACCGTCCACCAGCCTGAACCCGGTCATGCGGGTAGGCGACCAGATCACCGAGACGTTGACCGCGCACACGCCGCTGCGCGGGGCGGCGGCGCGCGCGCGGGCCATCGAGTGGCTGCGCCGGGTCGGCATTCCGGAGCCCGAGTGCCGCATCGACGACTACCCGTTCCAGTTTTCCGGCGGCCAGAAGCAGCGCGTCATGATCGCCATCGCGCTGGCGGCCGAACCCGTGCTGCTGATCGCCGATGAGCCGACCACCGCGCTGGACGTAACGGTGCAGGCGCAGGTGCTGGACCTTCTGGCCAGCATCCAGCAGGAAATGGGCATGGCCGTCCTTTTGATCACGCATGACCTGGCCGTGGTCAAGAACGTGGCGCATCACGTCGCGCTGATGCGCAGCGGCGAGATCGTCGAAAGCGCCAGCGCCGAGGAATTCTTCCGGGCGCCGCGCCATCCATATGCCAAGCAGCTCTTCGAGGCCATTCCCACCTTCGACAAGCGCGGCGTGCCGCTGACCGAACAGGGCCGCGCCGTGGCCGCGCAGCAGCGCCAGCAGGCCGGGCCGGACCGCACGGCGGGCGTGGTGCTGGACGTGCAGGACCTGAAAGTCCATTACCCGGTACGCAAGGGGCCGCTGCGCCGCATCGTGTCCTGGGTCAAAGCCGTGGACGGCGTGACCTTCACGCTGCGCGCGGGCGAAACGCTGGCGCTGCTGGGCGAGTCCGGCTGCGGCAAGACCACGACCGGCAAGGCGTTGCTGCGGCTGATCGACGGCGCGCGCATCTCGGGCCGCGCCATGCTGCAAGGCCAGGATCTGCTGACCGCCGACCGCCGCCAGCTGCAGCGGCTGCGCCAGGACATCCAGATCGTGTTCCAGGATCCGTACGCGTCGCTGGATCCGCGCATGCGCATCGGCGAGATCCTGGACGAGGGGCTGGCATCGCTCAAGCGCGGCATGAGCCGGCAGGATCGCGAGAAGCACGCCGCGCAGCTCATCGAGCGGGTAGGGCTGCCCGCCAATACGCTGATGCGCTATCCGCATGAATTCTCGGGCGGACAACGCCAGCGCATTGCCATTGCTCGCGCGCTGGCCGTCGAGCCCAAGGTGCTGATCTGCGACGAGCCCACGTCGGCGCTGGACGTGTCGGTGCAGGCGCAGATTCTGGATCTGCTGCGCGAACTGCAGACCGATCTGGGCATCGCGTATCTCTTTATCACCCACAATTTCGGGGTGGTCGAGTACCTGGCGGACCGCATCGCGGTCATGGACAAGGGCCGCATCGTCGAACTCGGTCAGGCCGAATCGGTCTTGCTGGCGCCGCGCCAGGAAGTCACGCGCCGGCTGCTGGCCGCGGTGCCGCGTCTGCACTTCGGGCCGCCGGAGGCGGAGTGATCCAAAGCCGGATCCGGCCAACGTGGCCGGATCCGGTGGTAGCGTCAACGAGGCAATACCCCGCCGTCTACCCGGGCTGATGCGCGCTGCCCGTCTCCAACCAGTCCAGCGTGTCACGCTTGACGCCGCGGCCGCACCGCGTCAAAAACCCGTGCACGGCCTCCAGTTCCGCGGTGTCATAGTTGCATGAAGTCATCGCGATGGTCTCGGCGATCCACTGCCGCTCCTGCGCGAGCACCCGGCACTGCGCCTCGACCGGCCGGATCACGATGATCCTGCGGTCAAGCGGGTGGCGGCCGCGTTCCACGTAGCCGGCTGCTTCCAGCCGGTTGATGAGCGCGGTCGCCCCCCCCGAACTGATGCCCATCAATCTCGCCAGATGCCCCGTCGGCAGGGCATCGAACGCGATGACCAGCTCCAGCGCCTTCAAGTCCGCCACAGTCGTGCCCAGCTTCTCGGCCAAGGCCGATTGGCAGGCCGTGTTGTAGGCGGCGAACTGCCGGCCGAGCAGCAGGCCGATTTCGTCCAGCATGCCGGACCGCCGGCTGCTCTTTGATGGCTCGACCATGCCGGTCATGGGCTCGTGGTGTTGATAGGTGTGTTGTTGCAGCATGATGGGGTTTCCTGGCGGTTTTTAGGGGATCACTTCTTGCCGGCCAGGCCGCCGAGCAGTCCGCCCAGCAAGCCGCCATTGGGCGCACCGCCCGTCGAGCTGCCCGTCGTCGCGCCCGTCACCCCCACCAGCAGACCGCCGAGCAGTCCGCCGTTGGCTGCGCCACCGGTCGTTCCGCCCGAGCCTCCCGAACTGGCCGGCGCACCGGTGGAAGCGCCTGCGCCCGCGCCGGCTCCCGCGCCCGCCGCGACATTCACGCCGCCCAGCAGCCCGCCCAGCAGACCCCCGCCGCTCGTGCCGGCCGAGGCGCCGGCACCCGCGGCGGCGCCGGCCCCAGCGGTCAATCCGCCGGTTACCCCACCGAGCAGGCCGGTCACGGGCGCCAGCAGGCCGCCCGCGCCGTTGGCGCCGCCCGTGACGCCACCCAGGCCGCCCGTCACGCCGCCCAGCCCCCCCGTCAGCGAGGCAACGGCGCCCGTGGCGTTGGCCAACGTCGAACCCAGGGGATTCGCGTTACCCGGCGTCGCATGGAGCAAACCGCCAGCGCTCGCGACCGCGCCGCCCAGCCCTTGCAGTACGCCGTTCAAGCCCGGCGCGGTACCCGGCAACGAGCCGCCCAGATTGGTGACGGTGCCGCCCAGGCCGGTCAACAGGTTGGCGACCGGTGCGCCCAGCTTGGTCGTGTCGCCCACTTGCTGCGTCAGGCCGACGACGTTGCCGGCCAGCGGGCTGGCGGTCGGGTCGAGCGCGCCGCCCACGCCTGCCAGCGTCGTCTGCAGACCCAGCGGCAGCACGTTGTCGACGGTCTTGCCGACATTGCCCAGCGCGGGCTCGAGCAGCGGCGTGGTGGGGCCGTTGAGCGCACCGCCCGTCACGCCGCCCACCACTTGCGTGATCGGTTGCAGCAGGCCGCCCTGGCCGGACAGCGGGCCGGTCAGCGCGCCCACTGCGTCCGTGGCATTGCCCAGCACGGTGGTCAGGGGATTGGGGTTGTTGGCGTCCGCATGCAGCAGGCCGCCCGTGCTGGCCACCGTCTTGCCCAGGCCATCCACCAGGCCACCCACGCCGACTGCCAGGCCGCCGGGCAGGCCCGAGCCCTTGACGTCCGTGCCCAGGTCGCTGACCGCGCCACCAACCTGCCTGACGATGCCGTCGACAGGCTGGCCCAGGCCGGTCGTGGCGCCCACTTGCTGCGTCAGGCCAACCACGGTGTCCGCGACCGGCTTGATCGTGGGATCCAGCGCCTTGCCAACGCCGCCAAGGGTCGAGTCCAGATTCAGGGGCAGGGCGTTGTCGACCGCGCCGCCGGTATTGCCCAGCGTCGTTTCCAGCAGGCCGGTAACGCGCGGCGGGTTAGTGCCGGGGTCGGTGCCGCCGCCGCCGGGATTGGTGCCGCCACCGGGGTTCGTGCCGCCGCCCGGGTTGGTGCCCCCGCCGGGATTCGTTCCACCGCCGGGGTTCACGCCGGGATCAAGCCCCCCGCCGCCCGGGTTCGTCGGGATATCGGTTCCCGGAAGTCCTGCAGTTTTCTTCCCGCTGCCCCCGCCGCCTCCGCAGGCGGTCAGCGCGCCGACAAGCGCGGTGGCCATGACGGTGGCGGTCAGGACGTGATGGAGGCGGCGCATCTCGGTACGGTTCTGCATGACGAACTCCTTTGGCTGGAAGAATCGAGTCTTGAAACAACCCGGTACGCTTCCTGATGCATAAACCATGCCAAGATTTTTCAGAACCGTTGCATATCGCCAGTTTGGGAAATGCCGAGCCAATAAATTCGCTTTGTTATCAAGCGCATACGCTGGTATTTAAGGGTTTTTCCCTGGCTCTCGATAATCCCTGTTTTGGGATGGCGGCGAGCCTGCGACTGTTACGGAAAGCCGGTCATCCGACGTAACGTTACGTCGGACGTTACGGCCGGCGTTACGTATTACCCGCCGGCTGCGCAATATCGCTGCCGGCTACCACACGAGGAGCATTCATGAGCCCGGGCGACGTTGTCCCGCTCTCCTTCGACGGCGGCTTGGTGGCGCTGTCGTTCCTGATCGCGGCCTTGGGCTCGTACGTCGCCCTGCTGGCGGCGGCGGGCATCCGCGCGGAAACGCAGGACGGGGAGATCCGCCTTGGCTATGTCGTCATCGGCGCGGTGGCGATGGGCGGCGTCGGGATCTGGAGCATGCATTTCATTGGCATGCTGGCGCAAAACCTGCCTTTTGAAGTCGGTTATCAGGCCGGGCTGACCATACTGAGCTTTCTGGTTGCCGCCGGGTTTTCCGGGTGGGCCTTCTGGTATGTCGGCCGGGATCGGTTCTCTTTTATTCGGTGCCTGATCGGCGGTTGCGCCGCGGGCTTTGGCGTCGCCTCCATGCATTATGTCGGGATGAGCGCCGCGCGCATGCCGGCGGTCCTGCTCTGGAATCTGCCGTTGGTTGTGTTGTCGGTGCTGATCGCCGTCATAGCGGCCACTGCCGCGCTCTGGCTCGCATTTAATACGCAGAACGAACGTCAGCGCATCGGCGCCGCCATTTTGATGGCCGTCGCCGTGTGCGGCATGCATTACACGGGTGCGGCCGCCGGAGCCGTTATCTGCACGGCCGCCAATGACGCCGCCGGCCGGTATATCGGGGGCGCCATGCTGCCGTATATCGCATTCGCCCTGTCCATCATCACCTTGCTGCTCATGCGCTGGCATTTGCAGCGGGCTTCGCAACGCTTTCGCGCTCGCATGGCGCAGCGCATTGACTCGATCATTGAATCGGCGCCTGGCGAGGTTTCGGGGAGATCCCCGGACGCCTCTCCGGGGCCGGGTTAGCGGGACCCTTCAATCGATGCCCATGGAGCTTGATATGAAAGCAACACTTGCGCAGTTCTGGAATGACGAAGACGGGATCACCGCCCTTGAGTACGGGCTGATCGCGGGAATGGTGGCAGTGGCCCTCATCGTGGCGGTGGGCGCCTTTACCGGTTCCTTGAAAGGCATGTTCGAGGACCTTGGCACCAAGCTGGATAACGCCAAGGCGGGGACTGGCACCACGCCGCCGGCCGGCGGCGCCGGCTGAGCCGCAAGCGGATCCGCGCCGTGGTGGCGCGGTGGCCCTGGCCACCGCGGCGCGAACCTGCAACCCGGCATCGCTTGATTGAAGGGGGCGGAGCCCGCCGCGGCACGCCCGAGGTCTTGTCCGTTCTTCAGAAGGTCTAGCCTTGTATCCAGGGGTGATGCTGTGGTGGCTGTTGTTTACATGCTGGATTCTGGCGCTGATCCATGGCGATCTGCGTCACCGCCGCGTCCCCAACCGGCTGATCGTCGCGGGACTCGCGGCCCAATTGCTTTGGCTGCTGGCGGCCTTGCTGGCGCCGGGCTGGGCCTATCCGCCGCGATGGAGTGGATGGCTGCCGGCGCTGGCCGGTTTTCTGGCGGCGGCGCTATTTCTGCCGCTGTGGCGCTGGCGTCTGATGGGCGCAGGCGATATCAAGGCGATCGCCGTTCTCGGGCTGCTGCTGGGCTTTGCGCCGCTGATGGTGACGCTGGTGCTGGCCAGCGTGCTGGCGGGTCTGCACAGTCTGCTGTATCTGGTCGTGTCGAGCGTCTGGGCGCTGAGCAACCGCGCGCGCCAGATTCCCTACGCGGCATATCTGGGGCTGGCCGCCGTCAGCGCGGCTCTTATTCCGTGGAATTCGCCCTGGTATTCGTGGTGTTCTTCCTGGTGTTCTACGGGATCCTGACGTATTCCCTGGTGGTTGCCGCCCAGCATTCCGTGACGCTTGCCGCGCAGGACGGCGCGCGCAAGATCCTGCAGTGGCAGCCCGGCACCGCGTCGCTTGTGGCGCGGGCCGAAGCCGGACGCGAATCGGCGCTGTCGCAGGCGGCGTGGATCAGCGCCATGTCCGCGGGACCCGTGCAGGTGGCGGTGTGCGGCAGTGCGGGCGCGCTGACCAGCGCGGGGGGCGGCGCGTGCAGCGGATTGCCGCTTGCGCAGGATCAGGTCGAAGTCAACGTGTCGTACGCGTATGGCGCCCATCCGCTCATCCCGTCCGTGCCGTTGTTGAACACGGCGCTGATGCCGGCTTCCAGCGTATTGAGCGCGCGCGCCACGGTGCATCTGGGCGATGCCCTGGGCGGGGGAAGCTGAGATGCGCGCGGCGCCGCAATACCTCAACCGCATCAAGACGCGCGCGCGCCAGCGCGGCATCGCAGCGCTGGAGTTTTCGCTGACGCTTACGTTGCTGCTGCTCTTCATCTGCGGCGTGGTCGGATTCGGCGCCCTGTTCTGGATGCAGCAGCAATTGGCCGCCGCCGCCGCTGACGGCGCGCGCGCGGCCGTCCATGCGCGGTTCAGCGGCCAGGCCGACGTGCCGGCCATCGCCTGCGTGGCGGCGATGCGAACTTTCTCCGCCGGATCGGCGGTGCTGTGCAGCGCCACGCGCGCGCCGTGCGCCTGGCCCGGGGCAGGCGGAGCGCAGGCCGATTGCGCGACCGTCGCCATGACCTACAACACCCAGACCTGGCCGTTGCTGGAGACCGTGCGGGGCCTCGTCACGGCCTTGCCGGGCGCGAACCGCAACTGGATACCGAGCAGGCTGCATTCGCAGGCTGTCGTGCAGATATCGCAGGGGACGCCATGAGCAGTCTGAGCAAGATCGTCGCGGGATTGTTGCTGGTGGCGGGCGTGGCGCTTGCCTTCATGGCGTGGCGGCTGGCGTCGGCGCCGCCCCGCCCGGCGGTCAGCGTGGCGCCCGCGCCGCTTGCGGTGGCGCCTGCCGAGCCGGTCAAGCTGTATCCGGTGGTGGTGGCTCGCGAGGCGATCGCGGCCGGCTCGCGCATCGACCGCGCAAAAATGCTGACGGTCGTGCAGTGGCAGGCCGCGTTGTCCGGCGGCTTTGCCGACCCCGCGCCGCTGGATGGCGCGGTGACGAAGGTCGACATTGCCGTGGGTGATCCGATCGTGCCCAGCCTACTCACGCAGGGCCTGGCGCGCCAGCTCAAGGCGGGCGAGCGCGCCGTCGCCATCGCGGTGGACGAAGTCATCGGCGGTGGCAACCGCATCGTCCCGGGCGACATGGTGGACGTGTTCTTCATGATCGAGAAAAGCCCCGAAGTCGCGTCGGGCCAGGCGCGCCTTTTGCAGTCGCAGGTGCGCGTGCTGGCCTATGGCCAGGCCACGGTGGAAGGGCCGGACGAGAAGCCGGCCTTGCAGCAGGGCGGCCCGGGCCAGCCGGCACGCACCGCGGTGCTGGCGGTGCCGGTGGATCGCGTCAACGAATTGATGCTGGCCAGCCGCGCGGGCCGCTTGCAACTGGCGCTGCGGCCGGTGGGCGACGACAGCATGCCGGATGTGGCCCTGTTCGCCCCGCGCGGCACGGTGTTGCCGGTACGCGCGGATCTGACGCCCGCGCAGCGCGAATCGCTGCTGGCCGGCCCCAACCGCGCCTTCGCGGGCGAGAGCCTGGTGCAGCTGGATGGCAGCACGGCCGCCGCCTTGGCGCCCGCCGCGCGCGGCCCCGCAACCCGCGCCGCAGCCCGGCCGCAAGGGACCGGCGGCGGCCGCACAGTCGAAATCATTCGAGGAGATAAAGCCGAGCACGTGCGCTACTGAACGGGGCTGCGGGCGCACCAGGCGCAGCCCGCAGCCAAAGAATCCCACCATCAGATCCGGCACTATGAAGAACCTTCAGCGCACTACCATGATCTGCCTTCTGTTGGCCGCCGCGGCAATGACACACGAAGGAATCAGCCTGGCACAAACCGCGGCCCCCGCGACTGGCGCAAACGCGCCGGCCCGCGACATTTCAATGGCGGTCAGGGAGCAGCAGACCGTCATGCTCGATCACGGCGCGCCCTCGCGCATCGCCATCGGCGATCCGGACGTGGCGGATGTAAAGGTGCTGCCAGCCACGGGCAACCGCGCGGGCGCCGTGCTGCTGTACGGCAAGAAGCCCGGCACCACGCGGCTGCAAGTCTGGTCCGCCGGCAACGCCGCGCCGCAGGTCTGGACCGTGCGCGTCGGTAGCGGCGTGCAGGGCGCGCTGGCCAGCCGCGGCCTGGTCGGCGGCGCCAACGTGGACATCGCGGACGGCCACGCCGTCGTTTCGGGCCACGCCGAATCGCCGCTCGGGCAGATTGCCTCGGCCACGATGGCGGCCGCCGCCGTGGGCGGTGACAAAAACGTGGTGGACCTGTCCACCGCTGGCGCCGGCGGCGTCGTGCAGGTGGAAGTGAAGGTCGTCGAGGTGTCGCGCTCGGTGATGAAGGCGGCCGGCATCAGCTTCACGGCCAGCAATGGCCCCTGGAGCGGCGGCAGCTCCACCATGCCAGCCAGCCTGGGCGGCGCGCTGGCGTCGGGGTTTTCGCTGTTCTACGACTCAAACAACTTTGCAGCGCGCCTGCGCCTCTTGCAGACCAACGGCATGGCGCGCGTGCTGGCCGAGCCCACGCTTGTCGCGCTGACGGGGCAGAGCGCCAGCTTCCTGGCGGGCGGCGAGCTGCCGATCCCGCAGGCCGGCGGACTGGGAACCGTCAACGTGACCTTCAAGCCCTTCGGCATCGGCCTGACCGTGACGCCCACCGTGCTGTCGCGCGACCGCATCGCGCTGAAGGTGGCGCCCGAGGCCAGCGAGCTGGACTACACCAACGGCATCGCCATCAACACCAGCGAAGACACCAGCACCATCATTCCGGCGCTGCGCACGCGTCGCGCCGACACGATGGTCGAACTGGGCGATGGCGAAAGTTTCGTCATCAGCGGCCTGGTGTCGCGCCAGACGAAGGCGTTGGTCAACAAGGTGCCCATGCTGGGCGACCTGCCGATCATCGGCGCGTTTTTTCGCAGCGTCGATTATTCCCAGGAAGACACCGAGCTGGTCATCGTCGTGACGCCGCGCCTGGTGCGCCCGATCGCGCGCGGCGTGGCCTTGCCGCTGCCGGGCGCCCGGCAGGAGCAAACGGACTCGGCGTTCAACGCCTGGGGTTATTACCTGACCGGCCCGGCAAGCGGCCAGCAGATGCCGGGATTCTCACGGTGACCAATATGAAGACACATGCCAGCGAAGGAGTGGGCCTGCAGAACGGCACGCGGTTCCTGTTTTGTTCTCAGGGTAGTGCGATTGCCTCGCAGTTGGGGATGGCGTTGGGCGACCTGGGCGTGCTGACCCAGGAGTCGCCGCGCATCGAGGAACTGGCGCGGCGACTGACGGAGCTTGCGCCGCAGGTGGTGTTCCTGGATTTCTCGTTGAGCGACGACGAACCCGGCAAATTGTTCAAGTCCGCTGAACTGGCGCGGCTCTTGGCGCGCATCGCGCCGACCCTGCCGCGCGTGGCGGTCGGCTACGTAAGCCAGCCCGAGGGGGCGATCGCCGCCCTGCGTGCGGGAGCGGTTGATTTCGTCGATCCGTCCGTGGCGCCGCAGGAGGTCCGGGAGGTGGTGCTGCGCGTGCTCGACCGGCCGTCGGGCGGGCGCATGGACGGCACGCGCCGCAGCGTCGTGCTGCTGGGCGCGCGTCCCGGCGTGGGCACCAGCACGCTGGCCGTGCATCTGGCAGGCATGGTGCAGGACCGCCTCAAGCTGACGTACAACCAGCGCGCCGCCAAGGCGTCTCAACCGCCGGGCGAGCCGCTGCCGTTGTCCAGCCGCGTGGCCCTCATGGACCTGGGCTGGCCGGTGGGCGATTGCCAGCTCTACCTGAACATCGGCGGCGACTTCGATTTTGCCGAGGCGGCGCGCAATCTGCGCCGCCTCGATTCCACGCTGCTCGGATCGGCGATGGCGCACACCGCCAACGGCCTGAGCGTGCTGTCGTTGCCGCGCGATCTGGGGCAGATGCGCGAGGTGTCGCAGTCGGATTCGCTGCTGGTGTTTGAACGGATGCGTCAGCACTTCTCCGTCGTTGTGGCCGACGCGGGCGGTTTCACCAATGCCGAGTTCGTGTCGGGCCTGGCGCGCAACTCGCAACTGAACTGGATCGTGACCGACCAGAGCGTGGGCGCGCTGGTTTCGCTGGCTGGGCTGCTGCAGGAACTGGAGCATCTGCACGTGGACCGTTCCACGTTAGGCCTCATCGTGAATCGCTATGACGAGCGCTACGGCATGACGGCCAAGCAGATCGCCGAACGCTTCAGCCTGGAACTCGTCGGCACGCTGCCGGACCGCACGCTGCCGCTGATGGTGTGCACCAACCGCGGCCATCTGCTGCACGAAGAGGCCGAGCGCGACGTCTACGTGCGCGCGGTGCAGACGCTGGCGGAACGCCTGTGCACCGAGGAAGCCGCGCCCGGCGGGCACGCAAGCTGGCTGGCTACCTGGCTGCCCGGCGTGCACCGCCGCATGGTGATCGGCTGACGGACCACATCGGCTGACGGATTAACAGACGCACGGTTACAGGATCCGACATGATCATGACAGCGACGATAGAGTTCGGCGGCGACGGCGACAAAGGGTTCTCGGCGTCGGACCGCTACCAGGAAGTGAAGACGGCGGCCTACGAGCACCTGCTGTCCCGCATCGAGGAACTGGGCGCGGAATTCGGCCGCTGGGCGCGCTCGGCGATCCAGGAATTCGTGGACATCGAGGTCGCCAGCTTCGTGCGGCTGCGCCGGGTCGCGATCAACGAAAGCGAAATGCGCGCCATCGCCGAAGCCCTGACCAAGGAACTGGCCGGGCTCGGCCCGCTGGAAGATCTGCTGGCCGATCCGGCCGTCGAAGACATCCTGATCAACGGCTACGACAACGTCTTCGTCTCGCGCCGCGGCGTGCTGGCCCGCGAGTCGCTGCGCTTTACCGACAACCAGCACGTGCTGCGCATCGTGCGCCGCATCCTGGCGCCCATCGGCCGCAGGCTGGACGAGTCCAGCCCGATGGTCGACGCGCGCCTGCCCGACGGCGGCCGCCTGAACGTGGTGATCGAGCCGCTGGCGGTGGACGGTCCCATGGTGTCGATCCGCAAGTTCCGGCAGGACCCGCTGAAACCGGCGGACCTGCTGACGCTGGGCACTTTTGACGAAGCGATCTACCGCCTGCTGAACGAGGCCGTGAAGAATCGCTGCAACATCCTGGTGTCCGGCGGCACCAGCTCGGGCAAGACGTCGCTGCTGAACGCGCTGGCGTTTTTCATCCCTGAGAACGAGCGCGTGGTGACGGTCGAGGACACGGCGGAGCTGTCGCTCAACCATCCGCACGTGGTGCGGCTGGAATCGCGCCAGGGCGGCTTTGACGGCAGCGGCGCAGTCACCATCCGCGAACTCATCCGCAACAGCCTACGGATGCGGCCGGACCGCGTGGTGGTGGGCGAGGTGCGCGGCGCCGAGGTCATGGACATGCTGCAGGCCATGAACACCGGTCACGAAGGGTCGATGGCGACCATCCATGCGAACTCGCCGCGCGAATGCCTGTACCGGATCGAGATGCTGGCCGGCTTTGCCGGCTTTCAGGGCAGCGAGGACAGCCTGCGCCGGCAGATCGCCAGCGCGCTGGACTTCATCGTGCAGATCGGCCGCCTGTCCAACGGCAAGCGCCGCGTGCTGTCCGTGACCGAGATCACCGGCATGGGCGACAACGTCATCTCCACGCAGGAGCTATACCGCCACGACCCGTTTGCGACGCCGGACGGCGAGGAACGGGATCGCTGGAACTGGCTGGGCATTCATCCCCACACGCCCAAGCTGGCCAAGCTGCGCAACGAGGCGCGCGCCAACGACAACGCGCCGGACGACCGCGATGGCGGCGGTGGCTTCTGGAGCAGGAGGCGCTGATGCAGGACGTGATGGCGCTGTTGAGCCTGGCCGCGGTGCTGGCCGTGGGGGCGGTGCTGCTGTGGCGCCACGCCGACCGCAGCGCGCGCCGGGCCGCCAGCTCCGCGTTTCTGGACAGCCAACTGGCGCGCGGCCGCGAGGAGGCGGCGGGCGACGCGCCGTTCGCCGAGAACGCGCGCGAGTTCCGCAGCGGCCATGCCGGCTGGGACCGTCTCTTGCGCCTGGCCGGCCTTCGGCAAAGCGTTGGCCTTTACCTGCGCATCGCACTGCCTGTCGTCGCGGGCGGGGCGCTCGCCTGGACCTTTCTGGGGCCGCTGTCGGGCGCGGTGACGTTCCTGCTGCTGGCCGTGTTTGCGTACTTCCTGCTATGGCTGCGGGCAGACAAGCGCCAGCGCCGCATGATCTCGCAACTGCCGGCCTTTCTGGACAACATCGTGCGCCTGCTGACCATCGGCAACAGCATCGCCGCGGCGTTCCGGACGGCGGCCGCGGCCACCGACGAGCCGTTGCGCGAAGTGGTGGAGACCGCCGCCAGCCTCAGCAACTCAAAGGAACTGGACGCGGCGCTGGCGCACGTGTCCCGCATGTATGGCCTGAAGGAGCTGTACATGGTGGCGGCGGTTGTTTCGCTAGCGATGCGCTTTGGCGGCCGTAGCGATCAGGTGCTGGAACGCATGGCGGCCTTCATGCGCGATGTCGCCCAGGCGCGCAACGAGCTGACGGCAAGCTCGGCCGAGGTCCGGCTGTCCGCCTGGATCCTGGCGCTGCTGCCCGTGGGCGTGGCGGGCTTCATCATCGTGGCCAACAACAACCTGTTCATGGGCCTGTGGGAAGACCCGCAGGGCTTCAAGATGCTGCTGACTGCCGTCTGCCTGCAGATCGGCGGCTGCTATTGGCTGTATCGCATGGCCAAGGCCATCTGAGGGGAGGCGCCGCATGGACACCCTGCAATCCTGGAACGCGTCCACCGTGCTGGCGATGGCGCTGATGCTGGTGGCGGCAGGCCTGGTGGTGCTGGGACTGGGCATGGCGCGGCGCCTGCGCAGCCAGGACCGCAGCCGCCAGGTGGTGGATCAGGCGCTGGCCGCGCGGGAAGGTGCGGCAGCATCGGTGGCGCCGGGCGAAGAAAGACGCGGCCGGCTGGCCGCGGCCGCGCGGATGGCGGACACGTTCGGCAAGCGCCTGAGCGAGGGCCGGCTTGCCGATGCGCTGCTGGCCGCCGAAGACCGCAAGCTGGTCGACATGGCCGGCTACGCGCAGCCCGGCACCGCGCGTTCGCGCTTCGTCCTGATCCGGTTCGGCCTGGCGCTGAGCCTGCCCGTGGCCGTGGTCCTGCTGGACTGGCACAAGCAGTTGCCGCAGATGCCGCTGCGTGCGTTTGTCGCGGGATTCGTGGCGTTTGCCATCGGCTACATGCTGCCCAAGTGGATCGTGCAGCGCCGCCTGGCGCGCCGCCGCCGTCAGGCCGCCGACGAGCTGCCCTTGCTGATCGATCTGCTGCGTCTCTTGCAGGGCGTGGGTTTGTCGATCGACCAGAGCTTGCAGGTGTTGATCAAGGAGTTCGGCCAGGTGCTGCCCGTGCTGGCTTCGGAGTTGCGGCTGGCGTCGGAACTGTATGTGCGCGGCCGCACGCGCGAACAATCGCTGGCCCGCATGGCCACGGGCTTTGACAACGACGACCTGTCCGCGATCTGCCGACTGATCGCGCAGGTGGATCAGCACGGGGGCGCTGTGCAAGAGCCGCTGAACCGCTTTGGCGAACGCCTGCGGGACAAGCGGCGCCTGGAGTTGAAGGAGAAGGTGGGCAAGACCACGGTCAAGATGACCGGCGTCATGATCGTGACGCTGCTGCCCGCCCTGTTGATCGTGACGGGCGGCGCGGGGTTTATCGCGGTGTTGCGCGGCTTGTCGCGCATGGGAGGGATGTGATGGACGGCAGAATCGAAAGACGGTCGGGCGCGGCGCGCTGCGGGCTTGCGGTCACGGTACTGGTGATCGCCGCGGGCCTTGCCGGATGCCAGACCAACAAGGCCGAATCCGCCTGGCAACTGATCCAGCAACAGCAGCAGGAACAGGCGCTGATGCGGCAGCAGGAGGACGAGGCCGAGAACAAGCGGCGGCCCAAGGAGCCGGAGCTGATGCTGTCCCTGATCGTCGAGGCGCAACGTCAGGACCGGTATTTCGCCTCGCTGGCGTACATCGACGGCTTTCAACAGAAGTTCGGCAATGATCCGCGCGTGGCCGTCCTGCGCGCCGAAGCCCTGCGCCAGACCGGACAGACCGCGTTGAGCGAAGCGGCCTATCGCGCGCTGACCACCACCGATCAGGCGGCCGAGGGCTGGCATGGCCTGGGCCTCATCGCCGGCGCGCGCGGGCAGTTCGATCAGGCGGCAGATTACCTGGGGCGGGCGGCCCGGCAGTCGCCCATGGACGCGCGGATTCTTGGCGACCTGGGCTATGCGCGGCTGCGCGCGGGCGATCCGGCGGGCGCGCGGGTGCCTCTGGGGCAGGCGGCAGAATTGACGCCGGATAGCGGCAAGGTGCTGGCGAACCTGGCGGTGCTGCTGTTGGTGGAGGGCGATGCGGTGCGCGCGCAGCAGGTAATGGAGCGCGCGCAACTGGGCGAGGAAGCGCGCGGACAGGTGCTGCGCCTGGCCGCCGAGATTCGCGGCCAGTTGGCGCCGGCGCCGGGTGCGTCTGCCGCATCAGCCACCCGGGTCTCCAGCGGCGAGCAGGTTGTGTTGCCGAGGATGAGCCCGCTGATGGAAGGGCTGGGCAATGGTCCCATCGTGCGTTAACCCAATGTTCTGGAAATCCGTCATGACCCGTCCCATATCGCACGCACTTTTGATTCTGGCCTGCGCCGCGATGGCGCCTACCGCTGGACACGCACAAACGAACGCGCCGCTGACGGGCGGCATGTCCGCCGCGCCGGCCGCCATGCCGAACCGGCCGGTGGTGCAGCAGGTGCAGACGCCGCTGCCGGCGGCGCCGGCGGCAACGACAGCACCCGCGGCGTCGTCGGCCCCCGCCACGCCGGAGGCCTTCGGCGATGTGACCCGGGGGCTGCTCGCCGCGCAGGCTGACGGCCGCCGGGCGGGCAATGCCTTGCCGGTGTTGGGCCAGGTCTCCACGGCCGCGTGGAATCGTTATGTGGAGAGTTTCAAGCAGCCCATTCCCGTGTGGTTCGACCGGAACGTGGAAATCCCCAACGTCCAATAGGTTTCCCGCGCGGGTCGCTCCCGCCGCATGCCAAGACGGAGTCGCAAGCGCATGTCAGCCGGCCATCCTCGTCCCATCCCGCCGCCGCGGCAACACGGCAGCATGACCGTTGCCGCCGTGTTCGCGGTGCTGGTGGCGGCCGTGTTGCTGGGCGTGCTGCAGCTGGGTTACGGCGCTTACATGAAGCGCGAGATGCAGAAGGCGGCGGATCTGGCGGCGCTGTCGGCGGTGCAGGTGCTGAATCTGGGCGCCAGCGCGGACTGCACGCGTGCCGCCGCCGCGGGCCGCGCGTCCGCGCTGGCCAATCTGCCGAACATTCTGGACACCTTCACGGCCGCCGACCTGACGGTGGAATGCAAGGTGTGGGATCCGGCGCGGTCCGACGCCAGCGGCATGCACGTGTTCGACGCGGCGGGCGGGCAGGCGTACAACGCAGTGCGGGTCGCGGTGCGCAAGCAGCTGGCCAATCTGGTCCCCGGTGTGGGCGGCGTCACGGCGTCGGCCGCGGCGGTGGCGACGCGAACCCCGCCGGTGGCCGCCTTCACGGTGGGATCGCGCCTTCTGCGGCTGGAGCGCGGTGGCCTGCTGTCGCAACTGCTCGCCTCGGCGGGCGCCTCGCCGTCGCAGTTGGATGTGCTGGATGCCGCGGGGCTGGCCAGCGTCAACATCACGCCGGCCGGCCTGCTGGAAGCGCTGGGCCTGCCGCTGTCGGCCGCCGCCGGCGTCGGCACGCCCGAGCAACTGGCCGCGCTCAATACCCTGACGCTGGGCCAGTTGCTGAATGCGACGCTCAGCGTGATCGACAAGCAGGCCACGGCCAGCGCCGACGTGGCGCTGCTGCGCAACGCCATCAACACCGTCCTTGCCGTGATGCCGCTGAATCTGCCCGTGAAACTGCTGGGCGACGGCGGCGTGCTGGATCTGCACGTCGGGGGCGGCGACGCCAGCGCCGCATTGCAGGCCGACGTGAATGCGCTGAACATTCTTGAAACCGCGCTCGTCATCGCCAACGGCAGCAACCTGATCAACCTGGGATTGAGCGTGCCGCTGCTGGGCCTGGACGCGCGCGTGCGCATCGTCGAGCCGCCTTCCGTAGGCGTGGGCGGCGTGGGCACGCAGGCGATCAGCGCCGGCATCCGCGTCTATCTGCGCGTCAACACCACCAACATCCCGCTGGTCGGCCCCTTGCTGGCCAACACGCTGAACACCAAGGTGGACCTGCCCATCATCATCGACGTGGCGCAATCGACAGGCACGCTGCGCAAGCTGTGCGAGGCGCCGCTGCAGGAGAACCAGGCGGTGATCGATGTGACGTCGGCCGCGGCCAGTGTCTGCCTGGGACGCTTTCCCGGCATGACGTCAGCCACCGACAGCAGCGCGGCAAACTTCCAGTCGCTCACCAATCGCTGCGGACCCGGCGCGTTCGCGGCAATCGGGCGCCATCAGGTCTTGAACGTGTTGGGCATCCTGCCGCTGACGGCGCGCGTGACGCTGCCGGTGTTCAGCTCGGCGGCGCCCGTTCCGGTCACGCTGACCGAGCCGCCGTCGCCCAACGCCACGGCCACCGTCAATGCCACCAGCGTGAACCTGTCCAAGCTGGCCGCCAACCTCACGGACGCGCTGATCGGCGGCATCCTGGGCGACCTCTTCAACAGCGGCACGCCATTGACCGAGACGCAGCGCAAGGACCTGGCGACCCAGTTGGTGGGAGGCGACAAGAACAACGCGGGCAAGACGATCTCCAAAGTGGTCAACGACATGCAGTGGTCCAAGACAGCGATGGACCAGCTGGGTGCGCGCTTGACCACCGGCGGCCTGACCGGGGTGCTCGGCGGGACGCTGCAATTGGTGGGCGGCATCCTGAACTCGCTGCTGCTGGCCCCGCTCAGCGACGTGACCTGCTCCCTGGCGCTGGTGCCGGATGCGATCCGGCAGTGCCGGGTGAACGCCGTCGGCACGCTTGCCCTGAACGGCAGCGGCCAGGTCGGCGGCGTGCTATCTGTCGTCATGGTGCTGCTGGACCCCTTGCTCAGTTCGCTGTCCGTGGTGCTGCAGCAATTGCTCGACGTGCTGGGCCTGAGCGTGGGCCAGACCGACGTCGCCCTGATATCCGTGGATTGCGGCAAGCCCCGCCTGGTGTACTGATGACAACGCTCCTGACTTCCTTTTCCTTCCCTCCCGCGAGGGCCAAGCGATGAGCGAGAATTTCGCGCGCGAAGAGTTCGACGTGTACGTCTGGGAGGGCGCCTCCGACATCGCCAGCCGCGCCGAGCGCTGCCTGGCGGGCATGGACGTGTCGCTGGTGCGGGCTGATGCCGGCACGGCGTTCCCGCCGCCGCGCGATGCGTCCCGGCGCGCGGTGGCGCTGGTGTCCGTGTCCGTGATGGGCGACAAGCGCTTCGGCGGCTACGACTGGCTGGCGGCGCAAGGCATGCCCGTCATCTGGGTGGCTGCAGAAGCGCGCGGACGCGATCCGCGCTTTTACCCGCCGGAATACTCCTACACGCTGCCGCTGTCCTTCACCAGCGCGGACCTGCGCAAGCTGCTGATGGAACTGCTGGGCACGCTGAACCAGCTGGACCGCGCGGCGCCCCGGCGCGAGCAGCCGCTGATCGCCGTGTCCGAGGCCATGCAGGACCTGCTGGCGGAAGCCGAGGTTTACGCAGACTGCCGCAGCAACGTGCTGATCCATGGAGAAACCGGCGTGGGCAAGGAGCGCATTGCGCGTCTGCTGCATGACGAGGCCGCGTGGAGCGTGGGTCCGTTCGTGGCGGTCAATTGCGGCGCCATCCCCGAAGGGCTCTTCGAAGCCCATTTCTTCGGCCACGCGAAGGGCGCGTTCACCGGTGCGATCGGGGCGCACAAAGGCTATTTCGAGCAGGCCCACGGCGGCACGCTGTTCCTGGACGAGATCGGCGATCTGCCGCTGTACCAGCAGGTCAAGCTGCTGCGGGTGTTGGAGCAGAACACGGTGACGCGGCTGGGTTCGACGGCGGAAGTGCCGGTGGACTTCCGTCTGGTCGCCGCCACCAACAAGGATCTGCGGATGCTGGTGGGGCAGGGCGAATTCCGCGCGGATCTGTATTACCGGCTGGCGGTCATCGAGCTGCGCATCCCCAATCTGGAGCAGCGCGGTCCGCACGAGAAGGCGGCGATCTTTCGCGCCTTGCTGCTAAGCCAGGGCGTGCAGGACGAGCCGCCGCCGTGGCTGCTGGACCGGGTGGCGCGCACGCGCTACGAGGGCAACGTGCGCGAACTGTCCAACGTGGCCGAGCGCGTGGCCATCGTGCGGCGGCAGTTCCAGGGCTGGGACCAGCCGCGCATCGGGCGCATCTTCGATCAATTGGGCGAGCCGCTGCGGCCATCCGGCACGGCGGCCGCGCGGTTCGATCCTGCCAACTTCACCGATGCCGAGCGCGCCGAACGCGAACGCGTGCTGGCGGCGCTGGACGCCAATGGCTGGCGCCGGCAGGACACCGCGCACACGCTGGGCATCAGCCGCAAGGTGCTATGGGAAAAAATGCGCAAGCTGCACCTGGGCGCTGGCCAGAACGAATCCGCCGACGGCCTTGCCGAGACGATATGAACCCGCAATAGGGAATGGCCCGTATGCGGCCACAGTTTCGAAGCCGAATCAGACGAGAGTTCCGCTGTCGGCAGAAATAAATTGATATAGTTCCGCAACCATTTTTCTGGGGTAAACATGAACGTCCAATTTATCCGTGGCGCCGCCCGCATGGCGTTGTTGGGCTCGGCCCTGTCGGCTCTGGCCGCTTGCGCCAGCGCGCAGCCGGAACCGCCCCGGCCCACGGTTAAACAGGTCGAGGACACGCAGGCGGCATCGACGCCCGTGACTCCCCCGGCGCCGCAGCCGGCCGCGCGTCCGGCCTCCACGGTGTCAGAGCTGCAAGGCCTGATCCAGAACCGCCAGGTGTCGGAACTGCGCACGGCCTATAACGGCACCTATGGCGCCAGCCTGCTGTTCAAGCCGGACGATCTGACTTACTACGTCGCGCTGTTCCAGCAGAAGGATTTCTGGCGCGTGGTCAAGACCAAGTCCGACAAGCAGGCCGAAGCCACGTACCGCGCGTTCGTCACCCAATCCGCCGAGCTGGCCGAGGTGGACATCAAGCGCATCAAGATGCAGGCCGAAAACGCGCACGCCGAAAAGCTGCTGGCCAGCCGCAGCGCCGAGCTGAGCGCGCTGCAGGCTGACCGCACCGTGCGTCTGCAACAGGAAGAGCAGGTCGCGGCCCGTCAGCAGCAATCGCGCGAGGAAGCCACGGCGCTGGCCGGCCAGCAAAAGGACGTTCGCCAGCAACTGCGCGATCTGCAGCGCCAGATCGACGCCCTGCAGGCGCAACAGGCGCAGGTCGGCAGCCCTGCGGCGCAAACCCGGGCCAAGTAGCGCGCCTTCTTGTACTCTGGGCGTTGCACCCCATATAGACGCCATGGCTCTGAAAGTTTTTGACCTCCAGTGCGACCACGACCACATCTTTGAAGGGTGGTTCGGGTCGCACGATGACTACGACGCGCAGCAAGCGCGTGGCCTCGTCACGTGTCCGGTCTGCGGGTCGGCCACCATCACCAAGCGCCTTTCCGCGCCCCGTCTGAATGTCGCCCACCTGCACGCGCCCGCGGCCCAGCCGCTCGTGCCGGCCGGCGCGTCCGACGCTGAAAAGATGGCGGCCCTGCAGGCCGCCGTCATGCGCCAGGTGCGCGCGCTGGTTCGCAGCACCGAAAACGTCGGCCCCCGCTTCGCCGAAGAAGCGCGCCGCATCCACGAGGGCGACGCCGACGACCGCCCCATCCGCGGCACCGCCACGGTAGAAGAACGCGAAGCCCTGGCCGAAGACGGCATAGACGTGATGGCCGTGCCGGATTTTCTGGACGACGAGCGGCTGCAATAGGGCGCTGACCTGCTCAGCGCCAAAAAAAAGCCAGACCGAAAGGTCTGGCTTTTTTTGCGCTGGGCCGGATCAGTTGTTGACGCGGCTGCGGTATTCGTTGGTGCGGGTGTCGATTTCGATCTTGTCGCCGATGGCGCAGAACAGCGGCACGTTCAGTTCGTAACCGGTGTTGATCTTGGCCGGCTTGGTCACCTTGCCCGAGGTATCGCCACGGACGGCGGGTTCGGTGTAGGTGATTTCGCGCACGAGCGTGGTGGGCAGTTCAACCGAGATGGCGCGGCCGTCGTAGAAGACCACTTCCACGGGCATCGCTTCTTCCAGGTAGTTCAGGGCGTCGCCCATGCTTTCGGCTTCGATTTCGTACTGGTTGTACTCTTCGTCCATGAAGACGTACATCGGGTCGCCGAAGTAGGAATAGGTGCATTCCTTGCGATCCAGCTGAACAACTTCGAACTTTTCGTCTGCCTTGTAGACCGATTCGCTGGCCGAGGCGGTCAGCAGGTTCTTGAACTTCAGCTTGACGACGGCGGCGTTACGGCCCGACTTGTTGTATTCGGCCTTCTGGACCACGAGGGGATCCTTGCCGACCATGACCACGTTGCCGACTCGCAATTCCTGAGCGGTTTTCATCGATAAAACTCCGGGGGTGATGGGTGCACTCGCCGTGCTTGCATAAGCCGCGTGAGGCTTTGCACACCCCGGGAGGCGTCATAGTTGAGGCCCGACAGATTCAGGGCGACTCAGAAAACTCTCTATTCTAGCGTTTCTTGGCCAACTCTGCGCAAAACGCCGCCAGATTTTCGGCCAAACCCGGCAGGGCGGACTGGCTGGCATTCCATTCGCGCGCGGCATAGGACCACGCCAGCCAGGCGTCGGGCGCCAGCGCAGCGGCAACGGCCGGGGCCGTGCGGCCAGACTCCGGCCCATTCCACGCGCGGATCAGCGCGTGAGCCGTTTCCGGGGCCGGATAGCGCGCCAGCCAGGCCTCCAGCTTTTCGAGGTGGATGTTTTCGTCTTGCGGGTAGATCTGCCAGACCAGTGGGCGGGCGGCCCAGGCGGCGCGCACGAAGGAATCTTCGCCGCGCACGAAATTGAGGTCCGCGCACCACAGCAGTCGGTCGTAGTCGGGCTGAGCCAGAAAGGGCAGCCGGACGATACGGGGCGCGTTGGCGCCCTGGTAGGCCGCTTCCAGCCCGGGCGCCACGCCCTGCGGCACCAGAAGCAGGGTAGGGCGCACATCGGCCGCCAGTGCCTGCGCCAGTTCCGCCACCGGGGCCGACGGATAGCAAAACAGGGACACGGTACGGGCGCCGGCGCGCCGCAGCGCCAGCGCATCGTCCGGCACGCCGGCCGAGCGCAGGAAGGCGTCCTGCATGTCTGCCGAGCCCTGCAGCGCCTCGCGCTCCGCGGTCAGGGCCGGTTCGCGCAGCAGGCCGCCCGTGGCTGGCGTGAAGCCCGGGAAGAAAAAGTGCTTCACCAGGCCGTCGGGCCGCTGCGACGGCAGCCCGTGGCAGCTTTCGACCCACGCTTCGGCGCTCAGGTATTCCAGGTTGATCCAGACGGGGTGGCTGCGGCGCATCGATGCGACGAAGACTTCAGGCGGATCGCACGCGAACGCTTCGATCACGACGTCGCGAGCCTGCAGCGCGGCGTCTGGCGCGTCGGACCAGTGCACCACGTCCACGCTCGCCAGCCGCTGGCGCGCCGTGTCCGTCGCGATGCCGGGCTGGATGTGCGCGAAGCTGGCCAGGTCATCAACCCACAGGCGGACATCCCAGTGGAAATCGCGCGCGAGCTGGCGCGCCAGGCGCCAGCAGACGCCGATGTCGCCGTAGTTGTCGACGACCCGGCAGAAGATGTCCGCTTGCATGGCAGGCCTAGTGGAACTGCGCGGGGGCGGCCTCGGCGTCCTCGGGCAGTTCGGCATGCACCAGTTCGCCCAAGGGGTTGGGGAAGTACGGCGCGCCGCAGTCCTCGCAGTATTCGGGCGGCAGCACGCCGGGAATGCGGCGCACGTCGGTGACCCCGAATTCCTTCAGCAGCGCGGCGATCTCGTCGACCACGTCGGGCTGGCCCTCGTCCATGACCAGGTCTTCCTCGCGGCCGTAGAGCGGCCAGACGCAGCCGTAGTACACGTCGTTGCTGCTACGCGCGGTGAAGCCGATGCGGTATTCGTCGATGCGGCCTTCGCCGCAGCCCGCCACCACGGCCCGCAGTTGCGAAGCCTCAAGGTTGACGGCGCCTTCCAGCCAACTGACCGCCGCGCGCAGCGACAGCGGGCGCACCTGGCGGTCGGCTTCGCGGTTGCTGACGTAATAGGCGTCGGGCAGCAGGGCCTCGAAACCGCACCCCGGCAGCAGGGTGGCCAGCGTGGGCTGCGCTTGCGCGATCCACTGCGCCAGGCAGGCGTCGCGGCTGGCGTCGGCATCGCCCAGGTTTTCCTGCCAGCGGAAGATCGGCTCACCCTCGGGCACGGCGACCGCGCCAACGATGTACCGCGTGTCGGCCAGCATGTTCGCGGTTTCGGTGTCCGTGTTCAGCGCCGGTTTGGTGGTTTCAGCGCCCAGCGCCTGCGATCCCAGGCGTTGCAGCCACTGCCAGGTCTCGGAGAATGTGCGCGGCATCTGGTCCACGCTGACCATGAGGGGCATCAGCGTGGTGCGCGCGTTGCTGGACAGGACATGCCCGTGAAGCTGCGCCAGCAGGGCTTGCTGCGCGCTGGCGGAAATGGGGCCGGTGGGGATCGCATAGCGAGTCCAGGCGACGATGGGCGCGACGATCAGCAGGATGTCGTAGCGGACGCCGTTTTTCTCGATCTTCATCGATTCGGACAGGGTTTCAGCCTGTTCGATCAGAACCTCGTAGGCGCCCACGTCGCTTTGGGCAAGGTGGTCCAGCGCCGCTTCGAGCGGGGCGTCCTGGCCAGCCTTGAGCAGCTTCGGGATCGCTTCGCCAAGCTGGGTCTCCCAAAAGACGTCTTCGACGCGGCTGCCCGAGCGGTTCAGCGCCTGGGCAAGCGCGACCAGCCGGGTAGCGTCACGGGTCATGCGGGGAGCGGATTGGCTGCGGGATCGGGCCATAACTTCGGGGAGCGTCCATTCAGTGTGTAACGACGTAGTTTAACGCCCGGCACCCTTGGCGGGGTGACGGCGCATTGCGCCGGCCTGCCGGGTCCCGCACCCGCGCGGCATCGTGCGTGTCCACGGCAGGCGCGAAAAGCCCGCCAGACCAGCATTGATGCTTATTGGGCAACAGATTATCCCAATGTCGGGGGTTTATTGCTGGTTTGAATCGGCTGACAATGGCGGCATCGTTATTGTTTCTGGAGGCACAGCCATGCGTTGGCCCACGCTTTTTGTTTCCCACGGTTCCCCCATGCTGGCCGTCGAGCCCGGCCGCACCGGCCCCGCGCTGGCGGACTGGAGCGCCGCGCACGGCCGAAAGCCGCGCGGCATCCTGGTGGTGTCGCCGCATTGGATGGGCGAGGGACTGGCGCTCTCGACGCGCGACCAGCAGGTCGCCTGGCACGACTTCGGCGGTTTTCCGCCGGAGCTCTACACCCTGCAGTACGCCGCGCCCGGATCGCCGGAACTGGCCGCGCGCGTGCAGGCGCTGCTGGCGGAATCGGGCATCGCCGCCGACCGCGATCCTCGCCGTCCGCTGGACCACGGGGCCTGGGTCCCGCTGCGCTACCTGTACCCGGACGTGGATGTGCCGGTCGTGCAACTGTCACTGGACATGGGGCGCGACGCGGCCGGGCAGATGGAACTGGGCCGCGCGCTGGCGCGCCTGCGCGACGAAGACATCCTGATCATCGGCTCGGGGTCGCTGACGCACAACCTGCGCCACGTCCGCATGCCGCAGAACGCGCCGGCCGCCGACTACGTGCCGGGCTTCCAGGCGTGGTACGCGGACAAACTGGCGCAGCATGACGTGCCCGCGTTGCTGGACTGGCAGGCGCAGGCGCCCGGCGCGATGCAGGCGCATCCGCACGATGACCATTTGATGCCGCTGTACGTCGCGTTGGGGGCGGGCGGGACGAGCGCGTGGCGGTTGAACGACGAGGTGTCGTACGCGGCGCTGGCGATGGACGCATATCAGTTCGATTGAAGCCATTTGAATTACCAGGTGTCTGACACCCGCTGAGACACTGCGGCAAGCCGAAGATAATCTCTGGAGGGTGTCAGACACCTGCTAATTTTGAAATGTCCGACACCCGCCGAGACACTGCAGCAAGCCGAAGATCATCTTTGGAGGGTGTCAGACACCTGCTAATTTTGAATGTCCGACACCCGCCGAGACACTGCAGTAAGCCGAAGATCACCTTTGGAGGGTGTCAGACACCTGCTAATGTGGAAAGGTGTCTGACACCCGCCGAGACACTGCAGCAAGCCGAAGATCATCTTTGGAGGGTGTCAGACACCAGCTAATGTGGAAAGGTGTCTGACACCCGCTGAGACACTGCAGGAAGCCGAAGCTCATCTTCGGAGGGTGTCAGACACCTGCTAATTTGACACCCCCGCCGCAAATGAAAAAAACGCCCCGGAACCGAAAGGTCCCGGGGCGTTCCTATTACGCTTCAAGCGTTGCCGATCAGGCCGCCAAAAGCTGGCGCAATACGAACGGCAGGATCCCGCCGTGCTGGTAGTAATCGACCTCGATCGGCGTGTCGATACGCAGCAGCACGGTCACTTCCTGCTTCGAGCCGTCCTTGCGCGTGATCGTCAGCGTCACGTCCTGCATCGGCTTGATGCCGTTTTCCAGGCCGGAGATGTCGTACGTTTCTTCGCCGGTGATGCCCAGCGACTGCACGCTGTCGTCGCCCTTGAACTGCAGGGGCAGCACGCCCATGCCCACCAGGTTGCTGCGGTGGATGCGCTCGAAGCTGCGGGTGATGACCGCCTTCACGCCGAGCAGTTGGGTACCCTTGGCGGCCCAGTCGCGCGACGAGCCGGTGCCGTATTCTTCGCCGCCGAACACCACGGTGGGCGTGCCGGCCGCGACGTACTTCATGGCGGCGTCGTAGATCGACATCTGTTCGCCGGTGGGCTGGAACAGGGTTTCGCCGCCTTCGAAGCGGCTGCCGTCCGGCAGCGCGGGAATCATGAGGTTCTTGATGCGCACGTTGGCGAACGTGCCGCGCATCATGATTTCATGGTTGCCGCGGCGCGAGCCGTAGCTGTTGAAGTCGGCTTTCATGACGCCGTTTTCCTTCAGCCACTTGCCCGCGGGCGAGCTTTCCTTGATGGAGCCGGCCGGCGAGATGTGGTCGGTCGTGACCGAGTCGCCGAACACGCCCAGCGCGCGCGCGCCCTTGACCGTGGGCATTGCGCCCGGCGTCATGCCGAAGCCTTCGAAGAAGGGCGGTTCGGCAATGTACGTGGAGTCGGGCCAGTTGTAGGTGTCGCCCGTGACGCCCTTGATGTTTTCCCACAGCTTGCCGGGGTTGGTCTTGACCTGGCCGTAGTTGGCTTGGAAGGCATCCGGGTCCAGCGCGTACTTGAGCAACGCGTCGATTTCCTCGGTGGTCGGCCAGATGTTGCCCAGCCACACGTCGCCGTTCTTGCCGCGGCCCACGGGCTCGGTCATCAGGTCGCGCGTCACGGTGCCGGCCAGCGCATAGGCCACGACCAGCGGAGGCGAGGCCAGGAAGTTGGCTTTGATGTTCGGATGGATGCGCGCCTCGAAGTTGCGGTTGCCCGAGAGGACGGCCGAACACACCAGGTCGTTGCTGGTGATGGCTTCGTTCAGGTCCGGCGTCAGGTCGCCGGCGTTGCCGATGCAGGTCGTGCAGCCGTAGGCGGCCACGTCAAAGCCCAGCTTCTCCAGGTACGGCAACAGGCCCGTCTTGGTCAGGTATTCAGTGACCACGCGCGATCCGGGGGCCAGCGAGGTCTTGATGTGCTTGGGCACCGTCAGGCCGGCTTCCACGGCCTTCTTGGCCAAGAGGCCCGCCGCCAGCAGCACGCTGGGGTTGGACGTGTTGGTGCAGGACGTGATGGCGGCGATCAGGATGTCGCCGTTCTTGATCTTGGTGCCGGTGCTGGTGGTGAAGGTCTGATCCAGCTTTTCGGCGGGCTGGTTGAAGCCGTTTTCGGCGACGGGCTTGGAGAACAGGTCGATGAACGTGTTCTTGACGTTGCCGATCTCGATGCGGTCCTGCGGACGCTTCGGGCCGGCCAGCGATGGCGCGACGGTGGACAGGTCCAGCGTCAGCAGCTTGGTGAAGTTGATGTCCTGGGAAGCCGGGACGCCGAACATCTTCTGCGCCTTGAAATAGGCCTCGAAGGCGGCGATTTCGTCTTCGGTGCGGCCGGTGCCGCGGAAGTAGTCGATGGTGCGTTCGTCGACCGGGAAGAAACCCATGGTGGCGCCGTACTCGGGCGCCATGTTGCCGATGGTGGCGCGTTCGGCCACGGTCAGGCTGGCGGTGCCTTCGCCGCAGAATTCGACGAACTTGCCCACCACTTTTTCACGGCGCAGCATTTCGGTGATGGTCAGCACCAGGTCGGTGGCGGTGACGCCGCCGCGCAACTGGCCCTTGAGCTCGACGCCCACCACGTCCGGCGTCAGGAAGTACACGGGCTGGCCCAGCATGCCGGCTTCTGCTTCGATGCCGCCCACGCCCCAGCCGACCACGCCGATGCCGTTGATCATGGTGGTGTGGCTGTCGGTGCCCACCAGCGAGTCGGGGTAGTAGACGTTGTTCTTCTTGTCCTGGTGCACGCCGCGCGCCAGGTATTCCAGGTTGACCTGGTGGACGATGCCAAAGCCCGGGGGCACGACGCCGAAGGTGTCGAACGCCTGCATGCCCCACTTCATGAACTGGTAGCGCTCTTGGTTGCGCTTGAATTCCAGCTTCATGTTCAGGTCCAGCGCGTTCTTTGTGCCGAAGTAATCGATCATGACCGAGTGGTCCACCACCAGGTCCACCGGCACCAGGGGTTCGATGCTCTTGGGGCTCTTGCCCATCTTGTCGGCAACCGAGCGCATGGCCGCGATGTCGGCCAGCAGCGGCACGCCGGTGAAGTCCTGCAGCACAACCCGGGCGACCACAAAGGGAATCTCATCTTCGCGCTTGGCGTTGGCCTGCCAGTTGGCCAGCTGCCGGACGTGTTCTTCAGTGACTTTCTTGCCGTCGCAGTTACGCAGCACGGATTCCAGCACGATGCGGATGGAGACCGGCAGCCGCTGCACATCGATGCCGAGCGATTTGCCCAGCGCCGGCAGCGAGTAGAACTGACAGGACTTGTTGCCGATCTTGAAATTCTTGAGTGTGTCTAGGGTGTTGTGCGGCATGATGGACTCCGTGGTTTTGCCCAGGCTGAAGGCGGCATTTTCAGGCGTTTCGGCAGGTTTGTCATTGTCTCTTGGACAAGTTTGCCGAGGGTCTATATCTTGGTTTATGTCTTATATCTTATATAAGACTTGAGCGATGCGTCAAAGTTCCGGCCCCTGACACGCCAGACCGGTTCGAATTCGGCGAAACCCTTACTGTGGCGGACGCGCGCCAAGCCTGCAAGACCCCACGGCGGCGAGGGTGGGCTTTACGTCAGACGCGCGGGCATCTCGGCGGCCGCATATTCAAGAAAGCGCTTCAACGCCAGGGGCTCGCCGCTGCGCGCCGGCATGACGGCATAAATCCGGGCGGGCGCCGCGGTCCAGTCGGGCAGGATGCGGACCAGATCGCCCTGATCGAGCTCCGCGACGCACAGATAGCGGGGCACCAGCGCCACGCCCAGACCCGCCCCGGCCATCGCGCGCAGCGTGTCCATATTGCTGCTCAGGCTGCGCGGCTGGAATTCCACCGACGCCATCTCGCCGCCGGGCCCGGTCAGCCGCCAGGTGTGCGGCCCGTCCTGCGTGCCATGAGCAAGCAGGGGCAGGGCGGCCAGATCGCGCGGATGGCGCGGCGCGGATCGGGCCATCGCGGGACTGCAAACCAGCGCCAACGGCACCGGGGCAATTTCCAGCGCATTGAGTTTTGCATCCGTCAGCGACGACGCCTGGGCGCGGAACGCCAGGTCGTAGCCCTCGCCGACCAGGTCGATGATCTGGTCGCGGGTATCGAGCAGCACCCGCACGCGGGGATGGTCGACGCAGAATCGGGCGACCAGGCCGCCCAGGATCCGGCTTGCGAGGGACGCGGGCGCGGTGATGCGCAGCATCCCGGCGGGGACGTCGCCGATCGATGCGGCCAGGTCGAAGACGCTGCGGGCCTCGCGGGCCAGCGCCTGCGCGTGGGCATGGATCTGCTCGCCCATCGGCGTCAGCGACACGCGGCGCGTATTGCGCTGAAGCAGCCGCACGCCCAGGCGCGCTTCCAGTTCGGCAACCCGCCGGCTCACCTTGGAACGTTGCATATTCAACACACGTGCGGCGGCCGAGAAGCCCCCTTTTTCAACAACTTCGCTGAAAAGCAGGAGGTCTTCAAGGCGATGAACGTAGCTAGGCATACAGCGTTTTAATAGGAGAAATCAGAAATTTTGCTGGCATTGTCCTGACAGCCAGGACAATTATTCCTGAAATTGGCCCCTACTGTCCGTCGAGTCGAACTCATAAGCTGTCGCCGCAATACATGTTCCGTAACAGCAAGGCAGCACTTTTTGACTCTTCACCTCAGCGCCGTCATCGCCGGATCCAGCCGCTACCTGGGCGACGCCTGCACCATCCGTCAGTTTCGCCAAACCGATTTTTCGGGCTGCATGTCGCCCGTGGTGCTGGTGGACCACTTCGTCATGACGGGCCCCACGTTCGAGCCCCACATGCACGCCGGCGTCAGCGCCGCGACATTGCTGCTGGAGGACAGCACGGGTGTCATGCAGAGCCTGGACGGCATCGAGAACAGCCGCGAGATTCGCGCGGGCGACCTGATGTGGACACAATCCGGGCGCGGCATCGTGCACGCGCAGCGGCCGGCAGGCGAGGCCACGCTGCATGGCTTACAGATCTTCATCGACCATCCGGCGCATCTGAAGTCCCTGCCGCCGTCGACGTCTTTGCTGCGCGCCGCGGAAATGCCGGCCATCCAGACGCCGTCGGGTCGGCTGCGTGTGGTGGCGGGCAGCTATGCCGGCCTCGAATCGCCCCTGTGCACACCTGAACCGTTGCTGATTCTGGATGGCTGGCTTCGACCCGGCGCGAGCACCCTCGTGCCCTTGCCGCCCGGCTGGAATGCGTGGTTCTACGCGGTGCAAGGCGACCTGGGCGTGCGCGCCAGGCACCGCAGCAAGGGCGGGCCGCCCCTGCCTAAGGTGGCCGGGGGCGATCCGGACTTTGCGGTGCTGCCCGCCGGCTCCGCCGCGGCCGCCAGCGCCACGCCCGACGGCGAAGAGGGCGTGCTGCTGCTGATGGCGGGCAAGGTGCCCGTGCATTTCGTGCTGGTGGCGGGCCCGGCCGTCGTAGCGGCGCCGGATCAGGGCATCGGCGTCACCCCGGCTGCCGATGCGGCCCTTGCCGAGGCGCTGACGGCATATGACGCCGTGGAGACCCCAGCGACGGCGGATGCGTTGACGACCTGCTGAATTGGGGCGAAATTTGTTGCTCAGCCGCAACGCTGGACGCGAATTCTCTTTGAGGGACGCAATGAGAACGATTCTCTTTTGGTAACATCTAGCGCGTTGCACCTCAAGCGGATCCTCCTCCGCACCGCGGAATCTCTTTCCGCACCACCAGCGTCCCGATATGAAAATCAGAACTCTCGCTTGCATGGCCGCCGCGCTGCCGTGCTTTGGCGCCGTCCACGCCCAGACCGCGCCCCAGACTGCCCCCCAGATCCAACCCGCCACGACCAGTGGCCCCGTGACCTCGATGGACGCCATCCGGGTCGAGGCCAGCGCGGACGCGTCCGCCGGCGGCCTGTCGGCGCCGTTCGCGGGCGGCCAAGTGGCCCGCGGCGGCCGTGTGGGTATCCTCGGGACCGAGGACTTCATGAACACGCCGTTCAGCGTCACCAGCTACACCAACGAGCTGATCCAGGACCGCCAGGCCAAGAGCGTGGGCGACGTGCTGCAGAACGATGCTGGCGTGCGCGTGGCGCGGGGCTTTGGCAATTTTCAAGAGTCGTATTTCATTCGCGGCTTCATTCTGAGTTCGGACGACGTGGCCTACAACGGCCTGTATAGCCTGCTGCCCCGCCAATACATCGCCACCGAGTTGTTCGAGCGCGTGGAAGTGCTGCGCGGCGCAACTGCCTTTTTGACGGGCGCGACGCCGGGCGGCGGCGGTATCGGCGGCGTGATCAACCTGGTGCCCAAGCGCGCGCCGAATGAGCCGCTGACGCGCGTCACCACGGGCGTGGCGAGCGGCGGTCAGTTCTTGCTTTCGACCGACGTGGCGCGTCGCTTTGGACCAGATGAAAACACGGGGATTCGCTTGAATGCTGCCCAACGAAGCGGCGACACTGGCGTTGACGATGAGCACTCACGTACGAGTCTGGTTTCGTTAGGGCTGGACTGGAGATCGGCCGATACGCGCCTTTCGGCAGATATCGGCTGGCAAGAAAACAAATTGAAGCGCACGCGTCCGAACGTGACGTTGGCGAAAGACGTGACGGTGGTTCCCGATGCACCGGACGCCAGCTCTAACTTTGCTCAGCCTTGGTCGTACTCCAACGAGCGCGACTTATTCGGCACGGTCCGGGCCGAGCATGACTTTAGCGATAAATTGACAGGTTGGGCGGCATACGGCTTCCGCCGCAGTGACGAGTCAAATTCGCTTGGCAACGTAACGGTGACGAATGGAAGCACTGGCGCCGCACAGTTTTCTCGATTTGATAACGTGCGCGAGGACCGCGTCGACACTGGCGAGTTTGGACTCCGTGCTAAGGCGCAAACCGGCCCAGTAGGCCATGAGTTTGTCGCTTCAGCGTCGTTTTTCCAGTTGAAGAAGGACAACGCATATGCGTTGGGCGGGTTGCGTCAAACCAATATATATAACCCTACTTCCTATTACGACGCACCGCCACTGACTTCGGGGAAGGGAAATATGGACGATCCGACGTTGACTGGTCGGATCAAGATGAGCAGCTTCGCTTTCGGCGATACGATGTCCTTCTTCGATGACCGCGTTCTGTTTACGGCGGGGGTTCGGCATCAACGTCTGTCCAGTCGCAGCTACGACTACGACAGCGGCGAAGAGACCAGCGCATACGATGCAAGTCATAACTCCCCTGCTGCGGGGCTCGTTGTGAAGGTTTCGCCGAATGTGTCGCTTTACGCTAACTACATTGAGGCACTGGTCGCGGGCGATTCTGCTCCCAGTACTGTTAATACTGGCTCCGGAACGCTTCCCGTCGCAAACGGGGGCCAAAGCTTGGCTCCGTATGTCGCCAAACAAAAAGAAATTGGCGTGAAGTACGAGGGCGAGTACTTTGGATCAACGCTTGCGCTTTTCACCACTGACAAGCCTCGGGCCTACACTGATCTTTCGGATCTGACGTTTAAGGAGGCTGGAAAGGACCGCCATCAAGGCGTTGAGCTGAACGTCTTTGGTGAAGTGACCCGCAGTGTCCGCTTGCTGGGTGGTTTCACTTGGTTGGATGCTGAACAGCGCTCCACCGGCGACTCGGCTATCAATGGCAATCGTGTAATCGGTGTGCCGCGATTCCAGACCACGATGGGTGCAGAGTGGGACATTCCTGGTGTTCAAGGTCTGACGGTCGACGGCCGAGTCGTCTACACCGGCTCGTCATATGCCAATGCGGAAAACACTCTGAAGGTGCCGGGCTGGACGCGCTTTGACGCCGGGGTTCGATACATGACAGATGTGGGCGGCCATACGCTGACGTTGCGCGCTCGTGTCGAGAACATCGCTAACCGCAATTACTGGGCTTCGGTCGGCGGTTATCCTGGCTCTGGCTACCTCGTCCTGGGCGGTCCGCGCACATTCTCGCTGTCGGCGAGCATGGACTTCTGATCGCGGCGGGCTGATGCCCGCGCATGAAAAATCCCGGCCTTGCGCCGGGATTTTTTTTGCCTGTCGCAGCAACCGTGCGCAAAGGTGTCTGACACCCTGGGGAGACAGTCGTCAGCTTGCGAGGGCGCCTCAGCGGGTGTCAGACACCAGTATTTTTTGTCGCAGCAACCGTGCGCAAAGGTGTCTGACACCCTGGGGAGATAGTCGTCGGCTTGCGAGGGCGTCTCAGCGGGTGTCAGACACCAGCATTTTTTTGTCGCAGCAACCGTGCGCAAAGGTGTCTGACACCCTGGGGAGACAGTCGTCGGCTTGCGAGGGCGTCTCAGCGGGTGTCAGACACCAGTATTTTTTGTCGCGTGCGCGAAGGTGTCTGACACCCTGGGGAGACAGTCGTCAGCTTGCAACGGCGTCTCAGCGGGTGTCAGACACCGTGGATCATCCGAGCGGGGTGTCAGACACCCCAATCGGTGTCTCACCAGAACCAACCGCCCCGCGAGAGGCTCGATTCGCAGCTCTTGTACTGCGCCGTGAACTTTTCCGCGCGCGCCTGCACTTTTTGCGATACGGTCTTCAACCACGCCTTGCGGTCGTAACTACGGTTGCGGTAACCGGTCCAGCCTTCGTGGTAGTTCAGATACTGCCCGTACGCATCCCATTTCGAGATGCCGTTGATGCGCTGCGTCTTGCTCATGTACCAGCCCATGAAGTCCAGCGCGTCGGCGAAGTTGTCGCGGCTGGATGTCCAGCCGCCCGCTTCGCGCTTGTAATCGGCCCAGGTTTCGTCCTTGGCCTGCGCATAACCGTAAGCGGAACTGACGCGGCCCCACGGGATGAAGCCCAGGAAGTAATAGCGCGGCGGCAGCGCGTCGTGCTTGAAGGACGACTCCTGGTACATCATCGCAATCGGCACCGGCACCGGCGCGCCCCATTTCTTCTGCACGTCCAGCGCCGCGTCGTGCCATTCCGGTTTTTCGCGGAAGATGGCGCAGATGTTGTCGGGATTCGAGGGCGGCGCGGTGGCGCAGCCGGCTAGCGTCAGCAACAGCGTCGGCGGCAATAGCCGGATCATTGGCAGGCTTCCTCCAGGAAAAATGCGCCGGGGCTTCCCCGGCGTTGGCGGCCGACGTTTCACCGGCATGCCTGGATTGTATTGAAACGTTTCGTTATACAGCCTCCGCGCCAATCCGAATTGCCCGGATAGAGGCAAAAAAAACGGCCCCGGGCGATTGCACGGGGCCGTTGTTCAGGCCGCAGGGCCTGGCAGGGGGATCGGGATCAGACCTCGATCACGTCCGCCACGTCCTTGTAGTCGGGGATCTTGTCGAAGTTCAGGTACTGGTAGATCTGGTCGCCGCTCTTGTTGATGACGCCCATGTCGGCCATGTACTCGTCCTTGGTCGGGATGCGGCCAAGCTTCGAGCAGATGGCGGCCAGTTCCGCCGAACCCAGGTACACGTTCGTGTTCTTGCCCAGGCGGTTCGGGAAGTTGCGGGTGCTGGTCGACATGACCGTCGCGCCTTCGCGGACCTGCGCCTGGTTGCCCATGCACAGCGAGCAGCCCGGCATTTCGGTACGTGCGCCGGCAGTGCCGAACACGCCGTAGTGGCCTTCCTCGGTCAGTTGCGTGGCGTCCATCTTGGTCGGGGGAGCGACCCACAGCTTGACCGGGATATCGCGCTTGCCTTCGAGCAGCTTGGAGGCTGCGCGGAAGTGGCCGATGTTGGTCATGCAGCTGCCGATGAACACTTCGTCGATCTTGGCGCCAGCAACTTCCGACAGCGTCTTGACGTCGTCGGGGTCGTTCGGGCAGGCGACAATGGGCTCATGCACGTCGGCCAGGTCGATCTCGATGATCGCGGCGTACTCGGCGTCGGCGTCCGGCTCCAGCAGCTTGGGGTCGGCCAGCCAGGCTTCCATCGCCTTGATGCGGCGGCCCAGCGTGCGCTCGTCTTCGTAGCCGTTGGCGATCATCCACTTGAGCATCACGATGTTGCTGTTGATGTACTCGATGATCGGTTCCTTGTTCAGGAACACCGAGCAGCCGGCGGCCGAACGTTCGGCGGAGGCGTCCGACAGTTCAAAGGCTTGTTCGACCTTCAGGTCGGGCAGGCCTTCGATTTCCAGGATGCGGCCGGAGAAGATGTTCTTCTTGCCTTGCTTGGCAACCGTCAGCAGGCCTTGCTTGATGGCGTACAGCGGAATGGCGTTGACCAGGTCGCGCAGGGTGACGCCAGGTTGCAGCTTGCCCTTGAAGCGGACCAGCACCGATTCCGGCATGTCCAGCGGCATGACGCCCGTGGCGGCGGCGAAAGCCACCAGGCCCGAGCCGGCGGGGAACGAGATGCCAATGGGGAAGCGGGTGTGCGAGTCGCCGCCGGTGCCGACGGTGTCGGGCAGCAGCATGCGGTTCAGCCACGAGTGGATCACGCCGTCGCCGGGACGCAGCGACACGCCGCCACGCGTGCTGATGAACTCAGGCAGCGTGTGGTGCGTCTTGACGTCGACGGGCTTGGGGTAGGCGGCGGTGTGGCAGAACGACTGCATCACCAGGTCAGACGAGAAGCCCAGGCAGGCCAGGTCCTTCAGTTCGTCGCGGGTCATCGGGCCAGTGGTGTCCTGGCTGCCGACCGAGGTCATCTTCGGTTCGCAGTAGGTGCCCGGGCGGATACCCTTGCCTTCCGGCAGGCCGCAGGCGCGGCCGACCATCTTCTGGGCCAGCGTGTAGCCGCGGCCGGAATCGACCGGATCCTTGGGCAGGCGGAACAGCGTGGAGGGCGCCAGACCCAGCGCTTCGCGGGCCTTGGCGGTCAGGCCGCGGCCGATGATCAGCGGAATGCGGCCACCGGCGCGCACTTCGTCAAACAGCACGTCGGACTTGACCTCGAATTCGGCGATGACTTCGCCGTTCTTGATGGCCTTGCCGTCGTAGGGGCGCAGTTCGACCACGTCGCCCATTTCCATCTTGGAAACGTCGAGTTCGATCGGCAGCGCGCCGGCGTCTTCCATCGTGTTGTAGAAGATCGGGGCGATCTTGTTGCCCAGGCACACGCCGCCAAAGCGCTTGTTCGGCACGAAGGGGATGTCTTCGCCCGTGAACCACAGCACCGAGTTGGTGGCCGACTTGCGCGACGAACCCGTGCCGACCACGTCGCCCACGTAGGCGACCAGGTGGCCCTTTTCCTTCAGGGATTCGATGAACTTGACCGGGCCGCGCTTGCCGTCTTCTTCCGGTTCGAACGCAGCGCCATCGCGCTTGTTCTTGAGCATCGCCAGCGCGTGCATCGGGATGTCGGGACGCGTGGTGGCGTCGGGGGCGGGCGACAGATCGTCGGTGTTGGTTTCGCCAGGAACCTTGAAGACCGTGATGGTCAGGCTTTCCGGCAGTTCCGGACGGCTGGTGAACCATTCGGCGTCGGCCCAGCTTTGCAGCACGGACTTGGCGTTGGCGTTGCCCTTGTCGGCCTTTTCCTTCACGTCGTGGAAGGCGTCGAACATCAACAGGGTCTTCTTGAGCGCATCGGCGGCGATGGTGCCGATTTCCGCATCGTCCAGCAGGTCGACCAGCGGGCCAATGTTGTAGCCGCCGAGCATCGTGCCCAGCAGTTCCGTCGCCTTGGCTCGGCTGATCAGCGCACAAGCTTCCTTGCCCAGCGCCACGGCGGCCAGGTACGAAGCCTTGACCTTGGCGGCATCGTCCACGCCGGCCGGCACGCGGTACGTCAGCAGCTCGACCAGATTCTGCTCCTCGCCAGCGGGCGGGTTCTTCAGCAGTTCGATCAGTTCAGCGGTTTGTTTGGCCGTAAGGGGCAGCGGGGGGATCCCCAGAGCCGCGCGTTCGGCGACGTGTTGGCGGTAAGTATCCAGCATGTGAGGCCTGCTTAAAGTCGGGTTGGAAGAAGGGTTGTCGGCCGGAATTGTAGAAGCAAGTGGGGGCCGGTAGCAAATGTCTTATATCTTATATAAGACTTGGGTCGATAGCTGTTGTGCGGCGGCGACGTCCGGGCCTGGTGCCGGGCGGCAGGCGCCGGTGGGGCGGGCGTGCCCGCCGGACAGCAGCCGGCCAAGGCGCCGCGCAATGAAAAAGCGGCCGACCGGGCCGCTTCGGAAATACCCCGCCGCCAGCCGGTCAGGGCGCCGTGGCGTCGTACACCACCCCGACGCGGGCAAAATTGCCGCCGTACTGCTTGACGTCGACCTGGAACGGCGCGCTGTCGCCGGGCGGCAGGCGCGGCACACGCAGTTCCTGGAATGTGGCGCCGGAGAGCTGGTCCTGGGCGTCGTACAGGCTGACCCACACGCGCACCTTCTCGACCTCGCTGGCGCTGTCGTTGCGCACCCGGCCGTGCACCGTCACGTACTTGTAACGGAACCGGTAGCTGAAGTTCAGCGTGCCGGTGCCGATGGCGGCTTCGGTGTTTTCGACCGTCACGGCAAGGTGCGGCCGGGGGCCGGGCAGGGCGGCGCGCTTGGCGGGCAGCCAGTTCGTCTTGATTTCCGTAAAGCGTTCCACGCGTCCGGTCAGCGCCACGGGCACGCGCTCGCCGGGATACAGGTGCGTGGGCAGGCTCCAGGACTGGCGCAGCTCGAGCGGGCGCGATCCGTCGAACACCGCGATTTCCGCACGCGGCGACAGCGCAACGTATTGGTCGCTGGTGTTGACCAGTTCCGCATACAGCACCGGGCGCTCGATTTCGTCCAGCAGCCGGCGGGGAGCAGACAGCTTCAGCGCCCCGGTATCGAACAGGGTGAAATCCGGGTCCAGCAATTCCTCGGTGGTCAGACGGACGTGGTCGATGACCCGCGTGTTGGCCGGACTGACGCGCACGATGCGGCTGGCGGGCGGCTCGGCCACCGGCGTGGCCGGTTTGGCCGCAGCCTGCGCCGAGGGCTGGCTGGCGCCATTCGGCAAGGTGTATTTCCACGCGGCATATCCGCCCGCGGCCAACAGGATCAGCGCCAGCCCTGCCAGGGCCGGCCGCGACGGGCGCCGGGAGGAGGAGGGGTCAGCTTTCACTTTGCACCATGTAATCGTAGGAGGCGACCTCGCCGTCGCGCAGCATTTCGCAGCGCACATCGAAGGACGTCAGCGCGTCGGGGGCCAGCGGGCTGGCGGTGGCATAGCCGTTGCCCGTGCCGATCAGCCTGCCGTCGGCGCCGTACAGCATCACGGTGATCTGCGTGCTGCTGGCCGGGCTGGTTCCCTGGTTGCGGATCAGGCCGACCAGACGGTAATTGCCGTCATTGCGCACGAGCTGAACCTTGCTGGCAGCCACGTCGTTGTTCTTGCCGCGCGCGCGCGATGGCGTGCTCACCTGCAGGTCGTAGCGGCTGTATGCCTTGGACGGCGCCGATATTTTCAGCGGGGTGTATTCCCCCGGTTCCAGCGAGCGCGCGGGCGCCGAACCCGATACGGTGGACAGCGACAGGTCGCCCTGGAAGAACGATGCAGTCACGCGCGGCACGTCGATCTTCCGGCCGGTCTCGTTGCGCACGATCATGACCAGCTCGGTGCGGCCGCGCGTCTTCACCTCTTGCACATCGGTCAGCTTGACCAGCGAGGCGTCGATGGGCGGTTCGACGATGCGGGCCGGTGCAGGCGACGGCCGCGAACCCAGGGACGAGACGGCCAGCGGGATGAGGACGGCGGCCAGGATCGCCACCGAGATCGCCGCGATAGCGGCGGGCTTGATGGGCGCCGGCTTCGGCTGCTGGATGTTGCGCAGGATCTTTTCCAGCCGCTGCGCGACGTTGTCTTCGACCAGCGTCACTGCGTGGCAGTGGCTGCACTGGTATTCGTTGGTGTCCAGCTTGGTGAACTGGGCGCTGCCGCATGTGGAGCAGGTCAGCGTCACTGTGTTGATCGTGGTCTGTTTGGGCGTCATCTCGCTACGCAGGCGGGCCGGCCGCATGCCGCGAACCGGGATGGCGCGGCGGGACCGGCGGGTGGGGCTTACCGGGCGGCAAGAATAGCGGCCTGCGGCCACCCCCGGGGTGCATGAGCGCATCAGTTTGTGACCATATGTGTGGAATCGGCGCTGCTGGGGCCGGAATGCCGCGGCCGCCCGGTGCTATCATGCCCCGCGAAAAATCGTTGTCGCGTCAACCATTACCACGCCGTTTCCCGTCGATCCGCTCTCTGCCGCCCTGGCGCGCAGCCGGGCAGAGCCGAGGTCTGGCTCTTCCTGCATGAGCATCTATCAACATTTGCTGTTTCTGGCCTGCGTGGCGCTTGCCACCTATGCCCAGACGATGACGGGCTTTGCATTCGGCCTGGTGCTGCTGGGCCTGTCGGGCGTGTTCCAGCTTGCTTCGGTGTCCGAGGTGGCCAACGTGGTCAGCGTGCTGTCGCTGGTCAATGCGGGCGTTACCTTGCTGCGCGCCAAACCGCAAATAAACTGGTCGCTGCTGACGCCCGCCGCGGTCAGCAGCCTGGCCGGCGTGGGGGTCGGTGTGGCCGCGCTGACGTGGATCAGCGGGTCGATGGCGGTGCTGCTGCAGTTGCTGCTGGGCGTCACCATCCTGGCCTGCGCCATCCTGCTCGTGACCCGCACCCAGCCGCTCGCGCAGTTGTCGTCGCGAACTTCCAGCGTGTTTTTTGGCGGCGTGTCGGGCGTGCTGGGCGGGTTGTTTTCCAGCGCCGGTCCGCCCATGGTCTATCACCTGTACCGCCAGCCGCTGCCGCTGGCCACCATCCGCAACAGTCTGCTGATTCTGTTTTCGCTCAACGCCACTGTGCGCCTGGCGCTCGTGACCGGGCAGGGCGCATTCATGGCGTCGTCGTTCTGGCTGAGCGTGCAGGCGCTGCCGGTGGTGATCGGCGTAACGTGGTTTGCGCGCCGCTACAGCACCGAGAATTCGATGAAGAAGGTCAAGCGCATGGTATTCGTGCTGCTGCTGGCCGCAGGCCTGGGCCTCATCGTCCCGGCGACGAGAATATTGGCGGCCGGCTAGGTGCGGCCCGCTAGGTGCGGCCGGCTAAGTGCGGCCAACTAGCTGCGGCCGGCTAGGTGCAGCCGGCCAAGTGCGGCCAGCCCCATCCATCGGTCAGCCGCGCTCTCCCGTGATGTAGCGCTCAAGTTCATGAATGATGAATTTCTGCTCGCTCATCACATCCTTGACCAGGTCGCCGATGGATAGCAATCCGATGAGCTTGTCGTTGTCGATGACCGGCAGATGGCGGAAATGCCGCTCGGTCATCATGGCCATACAGTGTTCGCGCGTATCGGTGGGACTGACGTAATACACCGAGTCCGTCATGATGTCGCGCACCTTGGTCGTGCGCGACGAGCGGTCCTGCAGCACGATCTTGCGGGCGTAGTCGCGTTCGGTCAGCATGCCCAGCACCACGTCGCCTTCCACCACCACCACCGCCCCGATGCCGCGGTCGGCCATCGTCTTGATCGCGTCGAAGACCGACGAGTCCGGCGAAACCGTCACAACGGCGTGATTGGCCTTTTCTCTGAGAAGCTCAGCAACTGTCTTCACGATGTGCTCCCGAATCGGTGATGTGGTTCGAAGATCGTTGGCTTGCGGCAGGTGTCTGACACCCTGGGGCGACCGGCAACTGCCCAATTGCCACCGTGTAACCATGCACCATCCTAAGCCTGCCTGCGGCATTGCCGCAAGCCGCGCGCGTTACATCGTGTGTTTGACGCGAAATGCTGGCTGGCTATCTTCGCCAGTGAAGATGCCCGCCAGTTTTGGGGGCTGCCCAAGTCCCGCACGCGGAGGGCGGACAGCGGCACGTCGCCGCGCCGATCCGCGCTTAAGCAGTTTCCTTGCCGTACAACGCCGTGCGCAGATAGGTCAGCGCGTCGCTGCGGCTGGCCAGGGCGTCAGCCCCGATACGATCATGCCAATGCGATTCCGATCCCGCCGCGAGCCGCCATTCGCGCAGACGGCGCGTGTAAAGCTGCAGGTCGTGTTCCGCGGTGACGCCGATGGCGCCGTGCACCGCGTGTGCAATGTCGGCCACGCGCGGCACAGCCTGGCTGGCGCGGGCCTTGCCCAGCGCGGCGAGCAGCGGGCGGGGCAGGCCGTCCTCGCCCTGGAAGGCGAGTTGCGCCGCCATGCGGGCGGCCCACACCTGTTCGGCCATTTCACTGATCTGCTGCTGCACGGCCTGAAAACGTCCGATGGGCTTGCCGAATTGCGTGCGCTGGTTGGCGTAGTCCAGCGTCATCGCCAGCACCCGGTCCATGGCGCCCGCGATCAACCCCGTATAGGCGCTGGCTGCCAGCGTCTCCAGCGGCGCCACGTGGTCGATGCGTTCGGCGTCGGCCAGCGCCCAGGACACTCCGCCGTCCAGGCTGCCATGCACGCCGTTGGGTTCGATGCGCGCCGCCTGCATGGGCAGCAGCCAGGTCTGGCCGCCAATGCCGGCCAGCACGTAGTCAGCGCTCCGCGCCCAGGCCACGTTCGTGCCCGCGACGCGCCCGTCGTCGATGGCAAGGCCTTGCGGCGCAAGCGCGATGGCGCCTGACGCCTGCGGCCGCTGCACGCGGCTCAGCCAGGCGCGCGCCAGCAACGTGTGGGCGATGGGATACGGGCACAGGTGCCGCCCCGCCGCCACCACCACCGGCAGCGCATCGGCCAGACCCAGGCCCGCGCCGCCATGATCCTCCAGCACCAACGCATCCGCGAATCCCGCTTCCTCGCAGGCCCGCCACGCGTCGCCGGAGGGCTGGCCCTGTTCGGCGCGGCGGATGACATCCGGGGTGCAGGTCTGCGCGAAAAGGCGTTCGGCGGCATCGCCAAAAATGTTGTCCATGACGGTCGTCCTTATCGAAGGCCAAGGCCGCGGGCAATGATGCCGCGCAGAATTTCACGGGTCCCCCCGCGCAGCGAAAACGTCGGCGCGACCTGTTCCAGATAGGCCAGGGTGCGCAGCAGCGGCAAGGGCACGGGACGCTCCGGCCGCCGGCCCAGCGAATCGCCGATCAGTCGCGGAATCGCCTGTTCAAGCTCGGTGCCCAGATCCTTGACCAGCGACGCTTCCGTGGCCGGGCTCAGGCCGGCGGCAAGTTTGCCGGCCACGGCCAGCGACATCGCGCGCAACACCGCCATCTGCGACAGGATGCTGCCCAGCGCTGTCCGGCTGGCGGCATCGGCATCGCTATCGTCATCGCGGCAATGCGCCAGCCAGCACTCCAACAGCGCGACGCTGGAATACAGTCGCTCGGGGCCGCTGCGCTCGAAAGCCAGTTCCGCATTCACTTGCGCCCAGCCGCCGCCTTCCTCGCCGATCAGCGCCTCGGCGGGCAATTCGACGTTGTCGAAGAAGACTTCGGAAAAGTGCGCGTCGCCCGCCAGGTCTTCGATCGGGCGCACCGTCACGCCGGGCAGCGACAGATCCACGATGACCTGCGACAACCCCTGATGCCGGTCCTGGGCCGTGCCCGACGTGCGGACCAGCGCGATCATGTAGTGCGAACGGTGCGCGTTCGTCGTCCAGATCTTGCTGCCGTTCAAGCGCCAGCCGCCCGCCCCGGGTTCAGCCCGGGTGCGGATGCTGGCCAGGTCCGAGCCAGAGCCCGGCTCGCTCATGCCGATGCAAAAGAATGCCTGCGCGGCGCAGATGCGCGGCAGATAAAAATCCTTTTGCGCAGGCGTGCCGTACTTCAGGATGAGCGGCGCGCTTTGGCGGTCGGCAATCCAGTGGGCCGACACCGGCGCGCCCGCGCCCAGCAATTCCTCGGACAACACAAACCGCGCAAAATGGCCGCGCGCCGCGCCGCCGTATTCGCGCGGCAGCGTTAGGCCCAGCCAGCCACGTTCGGCAAGCTGCCGGCTGAAGCCCGCGTCGAAACCCATCCACGAACGGGCGCGTTCGTCGGGCTCCAGGCCGTCCAGCGCATCGGCCAGAAAGGCGCGCACCTCGGTGCGCAAGGCTTCATCCTCGGGAGGAATGGCGGTGAGTTCCAGCGTGTCGATCATCAGTCGCTCCGGGTCGGGCTAGGGCGCCGCGACAGGCGCCGACGGCCACTATCCGGGAACGCGCCGATAGCTGTCCAATATTATTTTGTGGCTTTGCGATATGGGTTTTGTATCGAGTCGCGGGCAGTATGATGGAACGCACTTCATGGACCGCATCGCGCGACCCACAACGCACCACAAGGAGGAAACACCATGAATGAAGTCATCGTCGCTTCGGCCGTCCGCACCGCCATCGGGGATTTCGGCGGCGCGCTCAAGGATGTGCCCCCCTGCGATCTGGGCGCCACCGTCATCCGCGCCGCGCTGGAACGCGCGGGCGTTTCTGGCGACGAAGTGGGCCACGTTGCGGTCGGCCACGTCATCAATACCGAGCCGCGCGACATGTACCTGTCGCGCGTGGCCGCGATGAATGCCGGCATTTCCAAGGAAACGCCCGCGTTCAACGTCAACCGTCTGTGCGGATCCGGCCTGCAAGCCATCGTGTCCGCCGCCCAGACGATCATGCTGGGCGACGCCGACATCGCCGTGGGCGCCGGCGCCGAGAGCATGAGCCGCGCGCCGTACATCGCGCCAGCCCAGCGCTGGGGCGCGCGCATGGGCGACAGCGTCATGCTGGACATGATGACCGGCGCGCTGTCCGACCCGTTCGGCAAGATGCACATGGGCGTCACGGCGGAAAACGTGGCCGCCAAGTTCGGCATCAACCGTCAGGATCAGGACGCCATGGCTGCGGAGTCGCACCGCCGCGCCGCTGCCGCGATCGACGCGGGCTACTTCCGCGACCAGATCGTGCCTGTGAAGATCAAGTCGCGCAAAGGCGAGATCGTGTTCGACACCGATGAGCACGTGCGCCGCGACGTCACGGCCGACAGCCTGGCGACGCTCAGGCCCGTGTTCCAGAAGGAAAACGGCACGGTCACGGCGGGCAATGCGTCGGGGCTGAACGACGGGGCGGGCGCGCTGGTGCTGATGAACGCTTCCGTTGCCGCCAAGCGCGGGATCAAACCGCTGGCGCGGCTGGTGGCGTATGCGCATGCGGGCGTGGACCCGGACATCATGGGCATTGGTCCGGTGCCGGCCACGCAGGCGGCGCTTAAGCGCGCGGGTCTGACGGTGGACCAGCTGGACGTCATCGAGGCCAACGAGGCGTTCGCCGCGCAGGCATGCGCGGTGTCGCGGGAACTGAAGCTGGACGCCGCCAAAGTGAACCCGAACGGCAGCGGCATCGGCCTGGGCCACCCGATTGGTGCAACGGGCGCCATCATCGCCACCAAGGCCCTGCATGAATTGCAGCGCGTGGGCGGACGCTATGCGCTCGTGACCATGTGCATCGGCGGCGGCCAGGGCATCGCCGCGATCTTCGAACGGATCTGATCCGTCCGGAAGCACCGGCCCGCGAAGACCTGGCATCGCCCGTGTCTTCGCGGGCTTTTCATTGGGCCTCCTGGCCCAGATAGTCCTGGGCCCACGTCTGGCATTCCGCGTGCAGCAATGCGCCCATCTGCGCCCGCCGCCGCGCGTCGAGCCGGCTGCTGATCGCGCCGAAGCTGAACGCCACCCAGGTCAGCTCGGACACCGGAAACGCCACGCCCACACCCGACACGCCGGGCGTGATGGTGTCCACGATTTCGGAATATCCCGCATTGCGCGTCTGCCTGACCGCCTTCATCAGCGCGGTGCTGGAGACGCGGATCTGCGCGTAGCTGGCCGCATGCCGTGCGTACAGCGCGGCGATCTCGTCGTCGGGCAGAGCCGCCATCAGCGCCAGGCCGCCCGCGCCCACGCCCAAGAGGCGGCGTTCGCCCTGGTCGATGGTGAACACCTTGACGGGAAACGAGCCGGCCTCCCGCAGCAGGCATAGCGCGTAGTCGCCCTGGCGGATCACCAGGAACACGGTGTCGCCCGACAGGCGTGCCAGCTTTTGCGCGAACGGACGCAAGGCGTCCAGCAAGGGCGTGCGCCGCAAGGCGGCAAACCCCAGTTGCATCGAATCCACGCCCAGCCGATAACGGCGGGTGGCGCGGTCGCGTTCCGCGAACTGCTCTTCGAGCAGGCAGCTGAGCAGGCGATGCGCCGTGGAGCGTTCCAGGCCGGTGGCGGCCATGACGCCCTGCAGGTCGATGCCATCCTCCTGGTGCTGCGCCAGCACGCGCAGCAGGCCGAGCGCGCGGCGCATGCTCTGCGTGCCGCCGGTGGAACCTGGGTTGTTCATATTGTGGGAAAAGTGATGCGAATATTTTGTATTTTAGGATTTGCGGTGCGTTAATTCAATGCATCGAGATCGCGCCGCATTCGACGGCGCGGCATGACAAGGACGAGGAGACCATGGAATACGCCACCCTGGCCGTCGAACGGCACGATTCGGTATGCCGCATCAGTCTGGCCCGCGAATCCGCGCGCAATGCCCAGAGCCAGCAGATGCTGGACGAACTGGATGACGCCCTCTCGCGCGCCGAGCAGGACGACACCGTGCGGGTGGTGGTCCTGGCCGGCCGCGGCGCGCATTTCTCGGCCGGGCACGACCTGAAGGAAGCCCAGGCAAAGCGCGCCGATTTCACGGTCGAGGAACGCTGGGACTACGAGTCCCGCCGCTACTACGGGTACTGCCTGCGCATCTGGGACTTTCCCAAGCCCACCGTGGCGCAGGTGCAGGGGGCGTGCGTGGCCGGCGGATTCATGATCGCCAACATGTGCGACCTGGTGGTGTGTTCGGACACGGCGTACTTCTCGGACCCGGTCGGGCACACCCTGGCGGCGGCCGCCACAGAGGTCCTGATCCATCCCTGGGTCATGGGGCTGCGCAAGGCCAAGGAAATGCTCTACACCGGCGAGAAGGTCGATGCGCAGGAGGCACTGCGCATCGGCATGGTGAACCGGGTCGTGCCCGAAGCGGAACTGGACGCCGCCACGCTGGCGCTGGCGCAGCGCATCGCGCAGGCGCCGCCGTTCGGGCTGCGCCTGATCAAGCGGTCGCTGAACCGCACGGCGGACGCGCAGGGCTTTCGCACCGCGCTGTCGGCGCACTTCGACACGCATCAGTTGTCGCACCTGAGCGAGGAATTCCAGGCAGTGCGCGAGCGCGGCCTCGCGCAGGCCATCCAGCGCAACAAGAAAGGCGAAGCCGCATGACCTCCCGCCTTGAACCGCTGCTGAACCCGCGCTCGATCGCCATGATCGGCGCCAGCGCCAACCCGGGCCGCATTGGCGGCATGCCGCTGGAGCTGCTGACACGCTTTGGCTTCCAGGGCGGCATTTACCCGGTCAACCCGAAGTACCAGGAAGTCTTCGGCCTGCGGTGCTGGCCCGACATCGAAGCCGTGCCCGAGCCGGTGGACCTGGCAGTGCTGGCCATCGCCGCAGCCGACGTCACGCCCATGTTGCGGCGCTGCCATGCCAGGGGCATCCCCGCGGCCATCGTGTACGCCGCGGGCTTTGCCGAGGCAGGCGGCGAGGGCGCGCGTTTGCAGGACGAACTTGTGGCCTTCGTGTCGGAAAGCGGCATGGCGGTCGCGGGTCCGAATTGCATGGGATTCGCAAACCTGAACACGCAGGCGCATACCGCCTTCGCGTCGGTCTTCAAGACCGCGCCAGCGCAGGAGGGGCCGGGCTCGGTCAGCCTGCTGACGCAGAGCGGCAACGTGTGCGCGGCGGTGTACGCGATCGCGCGCCGGCTGGGTCTGCCGTTTTCGCACTTCATCAACACCGGCAATGAGGCCTGCCTGGACTTTTCGCAGTACCTGGAATACCTGGCGGCGGACCCGCAGACGGAAATCGTGCTCGGCTACATCGAACAGTTGCGCGATGGCGACCGTTTCGTGCGCGCGTGCCGCGAACTGGAACGCCAGGGCAAGCTGCTGATCGCCCTGAAGGCGGGCGCCACCGACAAGGGCGCGCAGGCTGTGCAGTCGCACACGTCGGCGCTGGCCGGCGATCGCCGCGTGTACGCGGCGGCCTTTCGCCAGTTGAATGTCATCGAGGCCACGGACTTCGCGCAGATGGCGCATCTGGCCAGCCTGGCGACGCTGCGCCACCGCACGGCCGGCAAGCGCGTGGCGGTGCTGACGATGTCGGGCGCGCTGGGCGCCATCCTGGCCGACAGGTTCATCGGCGCGGGGCTCGACCTGCCAGAGCTGCCGCCGGATCTGCAGGATGTGCTGCGCGGCGGCATTCCCGATTACGGCATGGTCGGCAATCCGGTGGACGTGACCGGCAACGTGGTCAACGATCCCGCCTTTGTGCGCACCGTGCTGCAGGCGCTGGGCACGTCGGACGCCATTGATGCCGTGGTCGTGTATGCGCCCGGCTACATGCTGGACCGAATGGCCGATGCCTTGGCCGAAGCGTCCCGGCAGCATTCGCGGCTGTTCGTTGCCATCGATACGGGTCTTGCGCAAAGCCGTGCGGCGCTGCGCGAGGCGGAAGTGGCGGTGTTCGAGGACCTGGGCCTGGCCGTCGCGGCGCTGGCGCCGTATCTGCTGTGGTGTGACGCGCGCACGGGCCGGCGGCAGGCGGCGGCGCCCGCATTGGATATGGCCCGCGCGCCGGCCTTGCCGTGCAACGAAGCGGACGCGCGCGCCTACGTGGCCGCGTTCGGTCTGCCTCAGGCCACCACCCCGGTGGCGCGCAGTGCGGAAGACGCCGTGCGCGATGCGCGCGTGGCGGGCTATCCCGTCGCCGTGAAGATCCTGAGCCCCGACATCGCGCACAAGACGGAAGCGGGCGGCGTCGCGCTGAATCTCGAGGACGACGAGGCGGTGCGTGTGGCCCATGCCAACGTGACGCGGGCGGTTGCGCGCGCACAGCCCGATGCGCGCATCGACGGCGTGGTGGTCCAGAAGATGGAGCGCGGCGTGGCGGAGATCATCATTGGCGCCACGCGCGATCCGGTCTTCGGCCCGGTGTTGACGGTGGGCCTGGGCGGGGTGCTGACCGAGATCTACCAGGACACCAGCCACCGGCTCTTGCCGGTGGACGAGGACATCGCCTTGCAGATGTTGCAGGAGCTCAAGGCGTTTGCGCTGCTGGATGGATTCCGGGGCAAGCCCCGGGGCGATCTGGCGGCGGCGTGCAGGAGCATCGTGGCCGTGGGCAACGCCTTGCTTGCGGCGCCCGCACAGGTGGCGCAAATAGAAGTGAATCCCTTGCTGATCAAAGAGGCGGGACAGGGCGTTGCCGTATTGGACGCGCTGATCCTGCCCGCAACCCCGTAGCGCGACCGCGCATCCCCCAGGAGGAGACAAGCATGATCAAAACCCTATTGGCCGGCATCGCACTGGCCTGCATCGGCGCCACGGGCGCCGCGCATGCTCAGGACAACTACCCCACCCGCCCCGTGCGTATCGTGGTGCCGTTCTCGCCCGGCGGCGCGACCGACATCATGAGCCGCCTGCTGGCCGAAAAGTTGAGCGGCAGACTGGGCCATCCGGTGATCGTGGAAAACAAGCCGGGCGGCGGCACCATGATCGCGTCCGATTACGTGTCCCGTGCCGAGCCCGACGGCTATACGCTGCTGATGGCCGCGTCCTCGCTGGGCATTGCGCCCAGCATTTACGCCAAGGTCAACTACGACCCCGTCAAGGACTTCGCGCCAATCACGCAGGTGGCGTCCGTGGTGCACGTGCTGGGTGTGCACCCGTCGGTGCCGGCCAAGAATGTCGGCGAGCTGATCGCCTACCTGAAGGCCAATCCGGGCAAGGTGAGCTACGGTTCCGTGGGCACGGGCAGTTCGACCCACCTGGAGGCCGAACTCTTCAACAGCATGGCCGGCGTGCAGATGGCGCACATCCCGTACAAGGGCAGCGCGCCCGCGCTCAACGACCTGGTCGCAGGGCGTCTGCAAGTGATGTTCGATGCCTGGGCCTCGTCGGGCCCCTTCGTCAAGGACGGCAAGCTGCGCGCGCTGGCGGTCACGACTGCCAAGCCCTCGGCGTCATTGCCCGAGCTGCCCACGGTGGATGCGTCCGGCTTGCCGGGCTATTCGGCCATGCCGTGGCTGGGCCTGGTGGCGCCCGCGCGTACGCCGCAACCGGTGATCGACAAGCTCTACCAGAACCTTGCGCAGATCCTGCAGCAGCCCGACGTGAAGAAGCAGTTCGAGGGGCTGGGGCTGGACATCATCGGCAGTGATCCCAAGGCCTTCGGCGCGTTCATCCAGAAAGACGTGGCCACGTGGGCCAAGGTGGCGCGCGACTCGAACATCCGGCTGGAGTGAGGCATGACGATGCAGGAAACCGCCGTGCCGGACAGCACGGCGCAGGATGACGAGGCGTTTCGGCAGAAGCTTCGGGGCTGGCTCGACACGGCCTACGCGGAATTTGCACGGTCCTGGCCCGGCGGGGCCGCCCCGCGCAATCTGGACTACCGGCGCGCGTGGGAAGACACGCTGTGTGCGCACGGCTGGTCCGGACTGGGCTGGCCGGCAGCCTACGGGGGCAAGGCGCTGCCGCTGTCGCGCCAGGCGGTCTTCCATGAAGAGCACGCGCGTTGCGGCGCGCCGCTGGGCGTGAACCTGATCGGCCACGGCATTCTGGCGCCCACCCTGCTGCATTTCGGGTCCGAGGCGCAGAAGCAGCGTTTTCTGCCCGGCATCCTGTCGAACCGCGAGGTGTGGTGCCAGGGGTATTCCGAACCGGGCGCCGGTTCCGACCTGGCTGCGGTGCGTACGCGAGCGGAACCGGCGCCCGGTGGCTTCCGTCTGAACGGTCACAAGATCTGGACGTCGTTTGCGGACCGGGCGCAATGGTGCTTCGTGCTGGCGCGCACCGATCCGGACGCGCCCCGGCATAAGGGCCTGAGCTTTCTGCTCGTAGACATGCGCAGTCCCGGCGTGCGGGTCGAACCCATCCGGCAGATCACGGGCGAAGCCGAATTCTGCGAGGTCTTCTTCGAGGACGTGTTCGTGCCGCAGGAGGCGCTGCTGGGCGGATTGAACCAGGGCTGGCGCATCGCGATGGCGGCCGCAAGCTTCGAGCGCGGGACGTATTTCATCCCGCGTCTCGTGCGTTTTTCGCAGGAGCTGCGTCAGGTGCGCGCGCTGGCGCTGCAGGCAGATAGGCACGGCCGTGTGCCCGCGTCGTCGGCATCGGTGCGCCACCGCTGGGCGCGGCTGGCCGCCGACAGCCACGTGCTGGCGCTGAAATCCCAGCGCGCGCTCGCCGGCGCGATGCGAGGCGATCCCCCCGGACCGGAAGGATCGTCCACCAAGATCCATTGGAGCGAGGCGCACCAGCGCCTGCTCGAACTGTCCCTGCAATTGCTGGGCGAGGACGCCTGCCTGGGCGTGGACGCGGCCGACGCCCGCGCGGCGCCGCTGACGCACGCCTATCTATGGTCGCGGGCAGAAACCATCCTGGCCGGCACGTCCGAGATCCAGCGCAACATCATCGCCGAGCAGATGCTCGGCCTGCCCAGGGCCTGACCGCAAATGAATCTGCATCTGAGCGAAGACCAGCGCATGCTGCGCGACGCGGCGCAACGTTTCCTGTCGCAGCGCCATCCGGTGGCCGTGGCGCGCGCCGCCTTCCGGCAAGAGGCGCCGGCCCGCCAGGCGCTGTGGCGCGATCTGGCCGAACAGGGTTGGCCCGCCTTGCTGGCGCCCGAGACACAGGGCGGACTGGGCTTGGGCATGCGCGAAGCCTGGATCGTCGCCGAGGAGGCGGGGCGCCATCTGCTGAGCCTGCCGCTCGTATCCAACATGGCGCTGCTGCCGACGCTGTGCGAGGCGGGCGGTGGGATCGCGCAATGGACCGTCGACATGATGGCTGGTGACACCTGGTACGCCGACGCGGCCCTGCGCCCCGACGGATCGGTCTTCATCGAAGGCGCCGGCGAGGGCGTGCGGGCCCTTGCCGTGCGCGAGACCGGTCCGGCATCCCTGCGGCTGGATCTGCTGGCGGCCGTGGCGGGCGTGGCCGGACTGGATCCGACCATGCCGGTCGCGGTGTCGGCGCATCCCGCTGTCCTGGAAAGCGCCGATGTCCAGGTCAAGCCGGGCACCTGGAATCTGCTGCGCACGCGTCTGCGCCTGTTGCGGTCGGCGGAAATGCTGGGTGCGGCGTCGGCAGCGCTGGACATGGCCGCCTCGTACGCCCGCGAGCGCCGGCAGTTCGGCCGCGCCATCGGCGCCAATCAGGCGATCAAGCATCGGCTGGCCGAGGACTGGATGGCGCTGGACGACGCACGGCTTGCGGGCTGGGCCGCGGCAACCGCGCTGGATGACCGCGCGGCGCCGGCGGCGACCGATTGCCTGTTTGCGCCACTGCTGGCCGTCGAAGCCAGCCGCCGCGCCACGCAGAACGCGATCCAGGCGCACGGCGCGCTGGGGGTGACCTGGGAGTGCGATGCGCCTCTGTACTTGAAGCGCGTCCTGCGACTGTCGGCCAGCCTGGAAGCCGAAGTGTCCGGCCCGGACCTGCTCGAGCGCATCTGGGAAGCGGCGGCGTAGCTGGCGGCCCGGGGGAGGGGGCGGCCAGCCTACAATCGCGCCCATGCACAAATCCAACTTTCCCTCCGAACTCGACCAGCCGACGCTATCCGAAGTCGACGGCGTGCGTTATCTGCACTTCAACACCGAATGGGTGCAGGGCGCGATGAAAATCAAGAGCCCTTCCGACCTGGTGCTGGAATACACCGCGCAGATGATGGCCTGGCTACTGTTCCTGGAACCGCCAAAGGAAGATCCCATCGGCATGCTGGGCCTGGGCGCGGGGTCGCTTGCGCGGTTCTGCGCCAAGCACACGCGCGGTCCGCTGCTGGCCGTGGAATGGAATCCGCGCGTCACCGCCGCCTGCCATATGTTCTTCCGCCTGCCGGGCGCGAACCGGCTGCAGGTCGAACACACCGACGCCGGCGCCTGGGTGGCCGATCCGCTCAATGCAGGACGCTGCCCGGTGCTGATGGTGGACCTGTACGACGCGGCCGCCGAAGGGCCGGTGCGCGATAGCGTGAAGTTCTACCGCGACTGCCGCCGCGTGCTGGGCGAGGTCGGCATCCTGGCCGTGAACCTGTTCGGCCGGCACGAAAGCTTTGGCAAGAACATCGACAACCTGTCCAAGGCCTTCGACGACCGCATCGTGCTGCTGCCCGAAGTCGAGGCCGGCAATCAGATCGTTTTGGCGTTTTCCGGCCCCAGCCTGGCGATCACGCCGGCTGACTTGCTGGCCCGCGCCGAGGTGGTGGAAGGTAAGTACGGGCTACCCGCCCGCCGCTGGGCCCGCTCGCTGACGCGCCATGCGGTTGACGGCGTTCTGCATTTCTGAAGAGATTCAGAAGCGCAGCGTCCTGAGCGGCGGGCAGGCGAGTTTGATTTGCCGTGTGGGCGTATGCCCCCGGTTTGTAGGACCCAATGAGGTGTCTGACACCCTGGGTGGTATGTAGAACTGATGAGGTGTCTGACACCCTGGGTGGTATGTAGAACTGATGAGGTGTCTGACACCCTGGGTGGTATGTAGAACTGAATGAGGTGTCTGACACCCTGGGGAAGTGATCGGCGGTTTGCCGCTGCGTCTCAGAGGGTGTCAGACACCGGGAACAGAGGGTGTCAGACACCGGAACAGCGGCCCGGTCCATCGCTTCAATCTCAACAGGCGTCAGACCCCACAACCGAGGCCCTCGTCGCCCTTGTTAGGGAAGGTCCCAACCCGCCCGAGCTTTACCTTTCTCCCGCCCCAGGTCTATCATCGGCTTATTCATAATTATGAATTACGGCGTTTCCCCGCCGGCTGCCCATGACCCTACCCATCGTTCGGCAAGCCTTGTATCTGGAAGTCGCGGACCGCCTGCGCGGCATGATCCATGCGCGGTCGCTGCGCAACGGTGAATGGATCGATGAACTCCGCCTGGCTGGCGAAATGGGCATTTCGCGCACGCCGCTGCGCGAGGCGCTGAAGGTGTTGGCCACCGAAGGGCTGGTCCGGCTGGAACCCCGCCGCGGCTGCTTCGTCAACGAGCTGTCCGCGCAGGACCTGGAAGACATCTTTCCGCTGATGGCCATGCTGGAAGGGCGCTGCGCCTTCGAGGCGGCGCGCAAGGCCAGCGATGCCCAGCTCGCCGAGCTGGAACCGCTGCACGCCGCGCTCGCCGGTCACGCGAAGGCGGGCCGCATCGACGCCTACTACAAGACCAATTACCTCATTCACGAAGCCGTCCAGGCGCTGGCCGGCAATCAATGGCTGTCCGACATGGTGGGCAACCTGCGCAAGGTGCTGAGCCTGTCGCGCCATCGCAGTCTGTCCCGGCCCGGCCGCATCGACCAGTCCTGCGCCGAACACCTGGCCATTTTCGAGGCCCTGAAGGCCCATGATTCCGACGCCGCGCAGGCGCTGGCGCACACCCATTTGATGCGCCAGCTTGAAGCGCTGCGCGTACTCAGCCACGAAGACGCCGCCGACGCGGCGCCGTCCGATCCCATCGTCATCGAGGAGCCTGCCCATGTCCGCACCCGCCAATCTCGCGCCCGCGCGCGGCGCACGCACGCCTGAGCCCGAGGCCGATCTGGTCGATGCCGCCGCCGCGGCCGAAAGCGCCAGTCTGATCACGCGGCTGGGCCGCCTGTGGGAGCGCGGTCGCCTGCCGAGCGAATCCGAAGTCCGCCGCCTGTTCGAGGCGCGCCTGACCGACGTAGCCGCCAACAAGCTGGCGCGCCGCTGGTGCGAGCAATACGCCGCGGCCGACGGCAAGGACCGCCGCCTGATGCTGGCCGCGCTGGCGCAGATCCGTGCCACCTATGCAGGCGATGGCGGCGAGGGCGTGCGCCTGTTCAAGCGATTCAACGCGCAGCCCCAAGGCTTGCGCTTTCTGGTCGAACTGCGCGCAGACATGCTGCGCTGGCGCAAGCAGGTGGCGGGCATCCAGTCGCTGGACAAGGAGCTGGAAGGTCTCTTGTCGGCCTGGTTCGACGTGGGCCTTCTGGAACTGCGTCCGCTGACCTGGGATTCGCCGGCGTCGCTGCTGGAAAAGCTGATCCTCTACGAGGCCGTCCACGAGATCAAATCCTGGGACGACCTGCGCCACCGCGTGGCGCCCGACCGCCGCTGCTATGCGTACTTTCACCCGCAGATGCCGGGTGTGCCGCTGATCTTCGTGGAAGTGGCCTTCGCCAGCCAGATGGCCGACAACGTGCAGGTGCTGCTGGACAGCACGCTGCCGCCGCAGGACCTGGACAAGGCGCGCTGGGCGATCTTCTATTCCATCTCGAACACGCAGCCGGGCCTGAAGGGCATCAGCTTCGGCAACTTCCTGCTCAAGCGCGTGGTCGAGCAACTGCTGGAAGAACTGCCCAAGCTGAAGGCCTTTGCCACCTTGTCGCCGATCCCGGGGTTCACGGACTGGCTGGGCAAGCAGGACGCGCAGGCCGTCGAGGCCATCGTGCGCGAGGACAAGACGCGCGCCAAGGATCGCAAGCGCGAAGGCGTGCCGGACGGGCAGCGCTGGGTCGCGCGTCTGGCCAAGGCCGCGCAGGGCAAGACGCCCGACGTGGTCAAGCGCGCCGGGTTCCGGCTGGCCGCCTGCTATTTGAAGTCGATGAAAAACGGGCTGCCGGTGGATCCGGTGGCGCGCTTTCACCTGGGCAACGGCGCGCGCATCGAGCGCCTGAACTGGGCGGCGGACACGTCGCCCAAGGGGCTCAAGCAGTCGTGCGCCATGATGGTCAATTACCTGTATGACCTGGACGAACTGGACACCAACCTTCAGCACCTGAACGACGGCAAGCCGCAGATCAGCCGCGGCGTGGGGCGCGTGGCCTGACTGCCGGAAACACGGCGGCGGCTTTCAACAACGACAAGAAGGGCAGGGGACATGACGGAGAACGTGGCACTCAATGGCCAAGGTCAATCCCAGGTGCGGCTTGAGCGCGACGGGCATCTGGCCTGGGTGACGCTGGCGCACCCGGGGCGCCTGAATGCGATCACGGTGGGCATGTGGCGCGAACTGCGCGACGTCTTCACGCGCATCGCGCAGGATGACGCCGTGCGCTGCGTGGTCGTGCGCGGCGAGGGCGGCAATTTCGCTGCTGGCGCCGACATCCGGGAGTTCCCTGCCGAACGCGCGGACATGGACGGCGTGCAGCGCTACCACCGCGAGATCCTGGCGCCCGCCCTGCGCGCCGTGGCCGAATGTCCGCAACCGGTGATCGCGCAGATCGAGGGCGTATGCGTGGGCGGCGGGCTGGAAATCGCCTGCCAATGCGACCTGCGCATCGCCGGCGCGTCGGCCCGTTTTGGCGTGCCGATCAACCGGCTGGGCTTTCCGATGGCCCCCGACGAAATGCGCGGCCTGCTGGCGCTGGCCGGCCGGGCCGCGACGCTGGCCATCCTGCTGGAAGGCCGGGTGTTCGGTGCGGTTGAAGCCAAAGACCTGGGTCTGCTGACCCGTATCGTCGAAGACGGCGAGGTGGCCGAGTCCGCCCGCCGCAGCGCTGACCGCATCGCCCAAGGCGCGCCGTTGGCCGCCCGCATCAACAAACGCTTGTCCGCCAGGCTCGCCACCGGCGCCGCCTTGACCGAGGACGAGTATCGGGATTATTTCTCCTATGCCGAAAGCCGGGACCACAGAGAGGGCGTGCGCGCCTTCCTGGCCGGCGAAGACCCTTCCTTTTCCGGAGACTAGACAGGTGAGCAACGCCAACCTATATGCTGTCCTGCAAGGCGGCTTCCCCAAAGACCGCAGCAAAGTCGCGCTGGAAACGCCCGACCTCCAATACACCTGGGACGACATCGACCGCGCGACCGCGTGCCTGGCGAACCTGCTGCAATCGCTGAACCTGCCGGAGGGCGCGCGCGTGGCGGTGCAGGTGGAAAAGTCGCCCGAGGCGCTGCTGCTGTACCTGGCCACGCTGCGCGCTGGCCTCGTGTACCTGCCGCTGAACACTGCTTACCGCGAATCCGAAATCGAATACTTCCTGGGCAATGCCGAGCCGTCCGTCGTGGTCTGCGCCAGCAAGAACCTGGACTGGGTCAAGCGCGCCGCCGCCAAGGCCAACTGCCCGCACGTCTACACGCTGGACGAGGACCGCACCGGCACGTTGCTGGACGCGGCCGGCGGCCTGTCCCAGACCTTCAAGACCGTTGAAAGCAAGCCGGACGACCTGGCCGCGATCCTGTACACGTCGGGCACGACCGGCCGCAGCAAGGGTGCGATGCTGTCGCACGGCAACCTGGCGGCGAACGCGCGCACCCTGCATGAATACTGGGGCTGGCGCGAGGACGACGTGCTGCTGCACATGCTGCCGATCTTCCACGTCCACGGCCTTTTTGTCGCATCGCATGGCGCGCTGCTGGCGGGCGCGCGGATGATCTGGCTGCCCAAGCTGGACGCCGACCAGGCGCTGCACTACCTGCCGCAAAGCACCGTGATGATGGGCGTGCCGACTTACTACGTGCGTCTGCTGGCCGATCCGCGCTTCAATCGCGACGTCTGCGCCAACATGCGCCTGTTCATCTCGGGCTCCGCCCCGCTGCTCGCCGAGACGTTCTCCGACTTCAAGGAGCGCAGCGGCCATCCCATTCTTGAACGCTACGGCATGAGCGAAACCGTCATGCTGACGTCCAATCCTTACGACGCCGCGCTGGGTGAGCGCCTGGCGGGCACCGTCGGCCGCGCCTTGCCGGGTGTGGATGTCCGGGTGGTCGACGACGCCGGCAAGCCGCTCGCGCCAGGCGAGATCGGCAACGTGCAGGTGCGCGGTCCCAACGTGTTCTCGGGCTACTGGCGCATGCCGGAAAAGACCCGCGAGGAATTCACGGAAGACGGCTGGTTCAAGACCGGCGACGTTGGCCGCTGGGGCGGCGAGTCCGCCGGCCGCAACGCGCCGGACGACTACCTGTCCATCGTCGGTCGCAGCAAGGACCTGATCATCTCCGGCGGCTACAACGTGTACCCCAAGGAAATCGAAACGCTCATCGACGACATGCCGGGCGTGTCGGAGTCGGCGGTGATCGGCGTGCCGCACCCGGACTTCGGCGAGGCCGTGGTGGCCGTGGTGGTGCCCAAGAGCGGCGCGACGCTGGACGCTTCGGCCATGCAGGCGGAACTGAAAAGCCGCATCGCGAATTTCAAGGTGCCCAAGCGCGTGCACATCATCGACCAGTTGCCGCGCAACACCATGGGCAAGGTGCAGAAGAACGTGCTGCGCGACACCTACAAGGCGCTGTAGTCCATATGGAAGCCGGTCCCCGCGGGGCCGGCTTATTTTGTACCCCGTTCAAGGAGACGCATCCCCATCCAGTGCCCCGATAAGACCTGCCCGCCGCATTCAGAAGAAAAAATATCTCAGCGACGAGACGCCAAAAAACAGGCGCCGTCCCCCGATGCAGCAAGAGGAGACAAAATGACTTATCGCACCACCGCTGCGGCCATGTTCGCCGTGGCAGCCCTGGGTTTCGGCGGCGTTGCCGCCGCGCAATGGCCCGAACGCCCCATCACGCTGATCGTTCCGTTTCCCGCCGGCGGCGGCACGGACACGTTCGCCCGTCCGCTGGCCGCGCAGCTCACCACGCAGCTCGGCCAGACGGTGGTCATCGACAACAAGGGCGGCGCGGGCGGCACCGTGGGCGCCGGCGTGGCGGCCAAGGCCAAGCCCGACGGCTACACGTTCTTCATGGGCGGCGCGCACCATGCGCTGGCGCCTTCCCTGTACAAGAGCCTGAGCTACAACATCCAGAAGGATTTCGTGCCGGTCGCGCTGGTGGCGCAGCCGCCGCAGGTCGTCGTCATCAATGCGGGCAAGCTGCCGGTCAAGACCCTGCAGGAGTTCATCGACTACGCCAAGAAGCGCCCCGGCGAGATCAACTTCGGCACGGCGGGCAAGGGCAGCACGCACCACCTGGCCGGCGAGCTGTTTGCGATGCAGACGGGGATCAAACTGGTGGACGTGCCGTATCAGGGCGCCGGTCCCATGCTGTCGGCGCTGATCGGCGGTCAGGTGGACCTGGCGTTCGATGGGCTGGGTTCGTCGGCCGGACACATCCGTGCCGGCGCGATCAAGCCGCTGGCGGTGGCCGCCACCGAGCGTTCGCAATCGCTGCCCGACGTGCCCACGGCCGCCGAGGCGGGCGTGCCGAATTACGTGGTGTCGACCTGGTATGCGATCTGGGCGCCTGCGGGCACGCCCAAGGAAGCCACGGAAAGAATGGCCGCCGAGATCACGAAGGCGCTGAACACGCCCAAGTTGAAGGAAACCTGGGCGGGCAACGGCACCGGCGTGCCCACGCTGACCGGCGCCGAGTTCGGCAAGTTCGTCGACAGCGAAGTCCAGCGCTGGGCCAAGGTGGTCAAGGACTCCGGCGTGACGTTGGACTAAGCGGCATCAGCGCCAATCGCTGGCCTGGCTGAGCCGGGCCAACTGGTCGTGCGTCAGCGCCAGGCTGGCGGCCTTGACCAGTTCGTCCAGCTGGGCGAGCGAGGTGGCGCTGACGATGGGAGACGTAATGCCCGGCTGCGCGATCTGCCAGGCCAGCGCGGCCTGCGCGGGCGTGCAGCCGGCGTCCTCGGACACCTCGTCCAGCGCCTTCAGGATGCGGTAGCCGCGATCGTTCAGATACGTGTCCACGATCTTCTTGCCGCGCGCGCTCTTGCCCGCGTCGTCGGGGCCGCGATACTTGCCGCTGAGAAAGCCGCTAGCCAGCGCAAAATAGTTGATCGTGCCCATCTGCTGCGTCTTCACCAGGCTTTGCAGCCCGGATTCGAAGGGCTCGCGGGTGTACAGGTTGTATTCCGGCTGGATGCTCTCGTAACGCGGCAGGCTGTGGCGCTCGCTGGTGATCAGCGCTTCCGACAGCCGCACGGCCGTGTAGTTGGACGCGCCGATCGCGCGCACCTTGCCGGCTTCGATGTGCTTGGCGTATTCGGCCAGCGTGTCGGTCAGCGGCGTGTCCGGGTCGTCCTGGTGCGATTGGTACAGGTCGACGTAGTCTGTCTGCAGGCGCGCCAGCGACGCATCCAGGGAGCGCCGGATGTAGGCGGGCGACAGCCCTTTTTCGCCCGGCCCCATTTCCATGCCGACCTTGGTGGCGATCAGCACCTGGTCGCGCTTGCCCGAGCGTTTGAGCCATTTGCCGATCAAGGTTTCGGATTCGCCGCCCTGGTTGCCGGGGACCCAGCGCGAATACATGTCGGCCGTGTCGATGAAATTCAGGCCGGCGTCCACCAGCGCATCGAGCAAAGAAAAGGTGCCGGCCTCGTCGACGGTCCAGCCGAAGACGTTGCCGCCGAAAGTGAGCGGGGGAACTTGCAGGCCGGATCGGCCCAGTGCGCGTTTGATCATGGTGGCCTCGGGATGCCGTCGGCGGGCACGCGGAACGGGATGAACGGCGTTTGCCCGGCGGTTGTCAGTATATTCAGGCCGTCGCACAGGGGCGCGGCGCGCCCGTATGGATGCACCATTACAGGGATTCCCCCCAAGTCCATTTGGTGGACGGCACGTTAGACTATACGGCTTTGTGGCAGGGCGAACGGATGGCAAATCCGCGCCTGCCATGAATAAACCGGCAAATTCAACAAGCAACACCAGGGTTCAAGGAGCAAACATATGCTGATCGGAAAAAAACATTTTCTGACGGTTGGCGCGATGGCGTTGGCGATGGCTATCGCCGCGCCGGTCGCCGCGCAGCAAAAGTCTGTCGCGGTGACCGCCATCGTCGAGCATCCGGCGCTGGATGCCGTGCGTGACGGGGTGCAAGACGCCCTCAAACAAGCCGGCTACGAGCCGGGCAAGAACCTGAAGTGGCAGTATCAAAGCGCGCAGGGCAACAACGGAACCGCCGCGCAGATCGCCCGCAAGTTCGTCGGCGACCGCCCGGACGCCATCGTCGCGATCGCCACGCCGTCGGCGCAGGCTGTCGTGGCCGCCACCAAGGACGTGCCGGTGGTGTATTCCGCCGTGACCGATCCGGTCGCCGCGCAACTCGTGTCCAGCATGGACGCCTCGGGCACCAACGTGACCGGCGTGTCGGACCTGCTGGCGCTGGACAAGCAGGTTGAACTCATCAAGAAGATTCTGCCCAACGCCAAGCGCGTCGGCATCGTCTACAACCCGGGCGAGGCCAACTCGGTCGTGGTCGTCAAGAAGCTCCAGGAAATCCTGCCCAAGTCGGGCATGAGCCTGGTCGAAGCCGCTGCCCCGCGTTCGGTGGACGTGGCGTCCGCCGCCCGCAGCCTGATCGGCAAGGTCGACGTCATCTACACCAACACCGACAACAACGTTGTATCGGCGTATGAGTCGCTGGTCAAGGTGGGCAACGACGCCAAGATTCCGCTGATCGCGTCGGACACCGACAGCGTCAAGCGCGGCGGCATTGCCGCCCTGGGCATCAATTACCGCGATCTGGGCGTGCAGACCGGCAAGGTTGTCGTGCGCATCCTGAAGGGCGAAAAGCCCGGCGCGATTCCGTCTGAAACCAGCTCGAAGCTTGAGCTCTACGTGAATCCGGGCGCGGCCGCCAAGCAGGGCGTGACCCTGCCCGAGGCGCTGATCAAGTCCGCCGCGGTGGTCGTGAAATAATACGGCGCGAAATCGGCCCCGCCATGCCTATCCGGCGTGCGCGGGGTTTTTCTTGCGTTTTTCGTGGTGTCTTGCTTACCCGATGTTCCACAGGGCGGCAGCGTTCACAAGATGCTCGCGGCCCGGCTTTCGTTTCTTATCTTGATTGGATCTGACCCATGTCATTGTTCTCGTTGTTAGGCGCGCTGGAGATCGGCTTGATCTTCAGTCTGGTGGCCTTGGGCGTGTTCATCTCCTTTCGCCTGCTGCGCTTCCCGGACCTGACCGTGGACGGCAGTTTTCCGCTGGGCGGCGCAGTCTGTGCGACGCTGATCGCTTCGGGCACCGATCCGTTTTCCGCGACCATCATCGCCACCATCGCCGGCGCGGCCGCCGGGCTGGTCACGGGCTGGCTGAACGTCAAGCTCAAGATCATGGATCTCTTGGCCAGCATCCTGATGATGATCGCGCTGTATTCGATCAACCTGCGCATCATGGGCAAGCCCAATGTGCCGCTGATCACCGAACCCACCGTCTTCACGATCCTGCAGCCCGCGTGGATTTCCGACTACGTCGCCCGCCCGCTGCTCCTGATCGTCATCGTCATCCTCTGCAAATTGGCGCTGGACTGGTTCTTTGCCACGCAGACCGGCCTGGCCGTGCGCGCCACCGGTTCCAACGGCCGCATGGCCCGCGCGCAAGGCGTGAACACCGGCCGCATGATCCTGGGCGGCATGGCGCTGTCGAACGCGCTGGTCGCACTGGCCGGCGCGCTGTTCGCGCAGACGCAGGGCGGATCGGACATCTCGATGGGCATCGGCACCATCGTGATCGGCCTGGCCGCGGTGATCGTCGGCGAAAGCATCCTGCCGTCGCGCAAGCTGGTGCTGGCCACGCTGGCCGTCATCATCGGCGCCATCGTCTACCGCTTCTTCATCGCCCTGGCGCTCAATAGCGATTTCATCGGCCTGAAGGCGCAGGACCTGAACCTCGTCACCGCGGTGCTCGTCACGATCGCCCTGGTCATCCCCATGCTCAAGCGCCGCCTGGTCGGCAAGAAGGGGCGCTGATATGTTGTCCGCAAAAGACCTGAAAATCACCTTCAACGCGGGCACGCCTATTGAGACCCGCGCCCTGCGCGGCCTCACGCTGGAGATCCCGTCGGGCCAGTTCGTCACCGTGATCGGTTCCAACGGCGCGGGCAAGTCCACGTTCCTGAACGCCGTGTCGGGCGATCTGCCGGTCGATTCCGGCCGCATCGACATCAACGGCGTGGACGTGACGCGCCAGCCCGTGTGGGCGCGCGCCGGCAGTGTGGCCCGCGTGTTCCAAGACCCGATGGCGGGCACCTGCGAAGACTTGACCATCGAGGAAAACATGGCGCTGGCGCAGATGCGCGGCGCCTCGCGCGGCTACAGCCGCGCCGTGAAAGCCTCGATGAAAGCGGGCTTTCGCGAGCGCCTTGCCACGCTGGGCCTGGGCCTGGAAAACCGCCTCACCGACCGCATCGGCCTGTTGTCCGGCGGCCAGCGTCAGGCGGTCAGCCTGCTGATGGCGGCGCTGCAGCCGTCGCGCATCTTGCTGCTGGACGAGCACACCGCCGCGCTCGATCCGCGCACCGCGGACTTCGTTCTGCAACTGACGGCGCGCATCGTGGCGGAAAACCAGCTCACCACCATGATGGTCACGCACAGCATGCGCCAGGCGCTGGACGTCGGCGACCGCACCGTCATGCTGCACCAGGGGCAGGTCGTGCTGGACGTGTCCGGCGACGAGCGCCGAGGCATGGACGTGCCGGACCTGCTGGCCATGTTCGAACGGGTGCGGGGCGAGAAACTGTCGGACGACGCCCTGTTGCTCGGGTGACGTTGAACCGGCCGATTTGAACCGTGCCCAGTTTGACCGCAGGGATGCGGAACGGGCGGCCTGAATCCTAAATGAAGCGGCCGGGCCGGAATGCCGCGTGGCGGGACGCCGCCGCGCCGTCCTGCATCAGTTCCGCCAGGATCTTCGCGGTGCCCGGCGCGGTGCTGAATCCGATGTGCTGGTGTCCCAGCGCCAGCCACAGGCCGGGATGGCGCGGCGCCTCGCCAATCATCGGGCGGCTGTCCGGCAGCGTGGGCCGGCGGCCCAGCCAGGCGGCCGCGTCCAGCCGGTCGCCCAGCGGGAAGGCCTCGCGGGCGCGCTTTTCCGCCAGATCCAGCTGCTCGGGCCGCGCGGGCGCGTCGCAGGCGTCCAGCTCGACCCCCGTGGACAGGCGCAGCCCGCGCGCCATGGGCGACAGCACGTAGCCGCCGCCCGTGTCGTAAACCGGCCGGGTGACGCGCGCCCCGTCGCGGCCGTCGTAATGCATGTGATACCCGCGTTCGAACGCCATGGGCAGGTCGATGCCGGTGGTCTTGAGCATGGCCTTGGACCACGGCCCCAGCGCCACGACCAACCGGCTGGCAGAGATGGAATCCGACGCGCTCGTGGCCTGTACCGTCCATCCGTCGCCGTCGCGGCGGATGGCAGCGGCATCCATCCTTTTGATCGTGCCGCCCTCGCCTTGGAACAGTCCGGCGTACGCGGCAACCACCCCGTGTGGATCGTCGACCGAATACGAACCCTGAATCCACAATGCGCGATGAAAGATCGGCGACAGGGCGGGTTCGACCTCGGCAAGTTCCGCGGGGTTCAGTTCCCTGGTCGGCACGTCGAACTGCGCGAAGGCGCCGCGCGCCAGCGCACCCGCGTTCCAGGCCGCCGCCGTGCGGTACAGGAAGATCCAGCCAGTGTCGCGCAGCCGGTGGCGCGCGCCGCTTTCGTCCAGCAGCTTCAGGTGCTCGGGCGCGGACAGCCGGATCAGGCCGTCCAGCGCGCGTGCGGTTTCCTGGAAGACGGACGTCCGCGCGTTCATCAGGAATCGCGCCGCCCAGCCCAGGTTGGCCGCCAGGTAGGGCCAGCGGTAACGGAACTGGACCGTGTCGTTCTTTAGCAGACGCGGCAGTTGACCCCACAGGCCAGGATGATTGAACGGCATTAGCGAACTGCGGGCCAGAACCCCCGCGTTGCCCATCGACGTTTCCATCCCGGGCGCCTGCCGGTCGACAAGCGTGACCGTCATGCCGCGACGCTGCAATTCCAATGCACAGCAGACGCCAACGATGCCGGCGCCCAGCACGATCACGTGATTGCCCATGTCTTGTCTCATCCTTGTCGATGGTCACCCAGAATACGCGCTGCCGCCGTCACACCCCACCATGAGGCTTCTTCGAAGACCGAATACCCCGACAGGTCGGCGTGCGCGAACAACACCGGACCATCCACCGCGCGCAGCGCGGCCAGGCCCGGATTGGACAGATAGCCGCAGACCGGCGTGGCCATCGCATGCCCGCGCACCGTGATTTCCAACTGGCGGGCGGTGCGCCAGAATTCCTTGCCATACGCAGCGACCAGATCCACTGCGGCGACGTCACGCAGGTCTTGCGGGCTGGCGCGGGTAAGCCAGTCGCGCGCGGCCTGCGGCGTCTGGCCGCTCAGCGCGTGATAGGCGGTGAAGACGCTGCGCGGCGTGCGCGCCACGCGCAGCAACTGATGCGTGGACACGACGTAGCCCAGCGCCTGGCCTTCGTAGACGACGTTGTCCCACGACAGCGGCTCGCCGGGCGCCTCCAGCGGATAGCCGTCCATGACGAAGTTCGACACCATCCAGGCCGCGTGCGGCGCGGCATGTGCGGCCGGGTCGTAGCCGTACGCGCGGATGTCCGGCAGCAGGCGCTGCGCGACGAAAAGCGGCATGGCGCAGACCGTGCGGCGGGTTTGCAGGGCATAGGCGCGGGTGCCGCCATCCGCCGAATCCTCGATGCACAGGACGCGCGGGCCGGCGGCCAGTTCTTCGATGCGCACCGCCGTGCCCGGCAGCAGCCAGTCCGCGTGGCCCAGCTTTTGCGTGATGGCCGCGCGCATCCGATCGGCCAGCACCGCCAGCCCGCCCGGCCACGTCAGCACGGCGCCTTCGCCAGCGTTGGCAGCGTGGCCGTCGCGGCTGGCGAAATAATGCAGGCCTGCCCAGGCGGACACCACGTCATAGTCCGCGCCGTAGTCGTCCCGGCAGCAGTAGTTCAAATACCAATGCAGCGCGGGCGAGGTATAGCCCTCGCGCGCCAGCCATTCCTTGAACGTCAGGCTGTCCAGCGCGCGCCAGGCCGGATCCCGCGACGACAGGTCGAGTGGAATGCAGAATACCTTACGGCCGTCGTTGCCCGCCTGCGTGCGCAACTGATCGACCAGCGCCAGAAAGCGCTGGTGCTGCGCGGCGTCAGCCTCGGGCAGGCCCGTCATCGGTAGCAGGTGTTCTTCCCAGCGCCCGTTGCGCAGCAGCCGTTCCTGCGGCGAATGCACCAGGACGGCTTCGTCGTAGTAGGGACGCGCGTCGCCCGCGCCGCGCTCGATGATGCCGAAGTCGGCCAGCATCTCGCGCACGTGGGTGGACGCCAGCGAGGGCAGCGGCAGGTAGTGCGCGCCCAGCGGGTAGTCCAGGCCATCGCGAATGCCCGCGGCGGCATTGCCGGCGAACTCGGGCCCCTGCACCATGACAAAATCGGTGAATCCTTCGCGGGCCAGTTTCCACGCGCAGGACAGGCCCGCCACACCCGCGCCCAGAATGGCAACCTCGTGCTGCCGGGTCGCCGACGGATGCGGCAGCGCCGCCTTGTCCCGCAGCGCGTGACCGGCCTGCATGCCGGGATAGTGGACGTCGGGCGTTGTCTCGACGACGCGCGCCCGCCAGTAGCCGACCGAGCCCGCGGCGGCGGCCGTGGCAGCGCCCAACAGGAAGCTGCGGCGCCGCATCAGCGGATGACCTTGCGCCAGTCCTCGTCGAAGTAGCGCACGAGCGATTGTTCGTTCAGGCGGTTCGGCGGCATGGCCAGCGCCGGCATGTCGGCGGGGAAGTGAAAGAGCTCGCGCACGGTGACGGCGTCCAGATAGCGCGTGGGCACGGTGATCTTCTCGGGCGGTGCGTAGTCGCGCCGCTTGCTGGCAAGGATGAAGCCCCAGTCGCCGAACGACGGCACGTAGGTGTGATACGGCCAGGTGTTCAGGCCGGCTTCCTTCAGGGTCGCGTTTACGCTCCAGAAGGAGCGCGGCGCGAAGTAGGGCGAGGTGGACTGCACGACCATGTAGCCGTTTTCGGCCAGGTGCCGCGCCATCAGGTGGTAGACCGGCACGGAATAAAGCCGCCCCAGGCCGAAATTGGACGGATCGGGAAAGTCCACGACGATGAAGTCGTAGACCTCGGCGTGCGTTTCCAGCCAGCGTCCCGCGTCGTCATTGATGACGGTGACGCGCGGGTCCTTGAGCGCGCCCGCATTCAGCGCGACCAGCGGGTCCGAGCGCGAAAACAGATTCGTCATGGCGGGGTCCAGGTCCACCAGCGTGACGTGCTCGACATGCTTGTATTTCAGGATCTCGCGCACGGCCAGGCCGTCGCCGCCGCCCAGCACCAGCACGTTGCGCGCCCACGGCAGCACCTGCAGGCCGGGATGCACCAGCGACTCGTGATAGCGGTGCTCGTCGCGCGACGAGAATTGCAGGTTGCCGTTGATGTACAGGCGCAGATCGTCGTGCCAGCGCGTCACGGCCAGGCGTTGGTACTGCGTGGTCTCGGCGTGGATGATGTCGTCGCCGTACAGGCCTTTTTCGGCCCAGGCGGTCATGCTGCCGGAATAGACGAACCCCAGGCCCAGAATCCCCAGCACCACGCCGGCGCGCACGGCCTTTTCGCCGGGGCGGGTGACTTCGGCGCGGAACAGCCACGTGGTCCACAGCGCCACACTGGCGTTCAGAATGCCGAACAGGAAGCTGGTGCGCAGCAGGCCCAGCTTGGGCGCGAGCAGCAATGGGAATACCAGCGACACCGCCAGTGCGCCCAGATAGTCGAAGGTCAGCACGCGGCTGACGATTTCGCGGAACTCGGCCTTGCGCTGGTTGAAGACCCGCATCACCAGCGGGATCTCCATGCCTACCATCAGTCCGATAATGAAGACGCCGACATACAGGGCCGCGCGAAACGGCGCGGACAGCCACGCGAACACCAGGAACAGGACCGCGGCGGACACGCCGCCCAGCAGCGCCACCAGCAGCTCGACGTCGATGAAGCGATTCAGAACGTCTTCGTCTCTTACATATTTTGACAACCACGAACCGATGCCCATCGCGAACAGATAGCACCCGATCACGGAGGAGAACTGAAGGATCGAATCCCCAAGCAAATAGCTGGCGAGCGCGCTGCTGATGAGCTCGTAGCCCAACCCGCAGGACGCAACGATCAATACCGAGAGAATGAGAACGCGGTCGCGCATGGGAGTGTCCGAGCCAAAAAATGCGTTCGCAGTATATCGAACACGACGTATATACTGCGCGCAATTGGGAGGCTGGCAATGGGAGAAGCAATGCATCCGGCGGTGACCTATCTGATCTATATCGTCTCGGCGCTTGTCATGCTGGGCGTTTTCACGGCGGTCTACACGGCCATCACGCATTACAAGGAATTCGACCTCATCCGCGAGGGCAACATTGCCGCCGCGCTGTCCTATGGCGGCGCGCTGGTCGGGTTCAGTCTGACCCTGTGTTCCAGCATCGCGGTCCACGCCAGCTTCATCATGTTCGTGGTCTGGGGCGTGGCGGCGATGATCGTGCAGATCGTCGTGTACGCGGTGGTGTCCAAGGCCATACGCGGCATGACCGACGCCATCGCCGAGAACAACATCGCCATGGGCGGCCTGATCGGCGCGATCTCGCTGGCGGCCGGCATCGTCAACGCCGCCTGCCTGACCTGAGCGGCGCGTACTCTCCGATCTGACACAGGAGGACTTTCCATGAGTCTCGGTTCATTCATTCGCAAGCAGTTCATCGACATCCTGCAATGGAACGAGGATCGCGACGGCGTGCTCGCCTGGCGCCATCCGATGCAGGATTTCGAAATCCAGTACGGCGCCAGCCTGACCGTGCGGGAATCGCAGATGGCGGTGTTCGTCAACGAAGGCAAGGTGGCCGACGTGTTCGGCCCCGGCATGTACAAGCTGACGACGCAGACGCTGCCGATCCTGACCTACCTGAAGAACTGGGACAAGCTGTTCGAGTCGCCCTTCAAGTCGGACGTCATCTTCTTCAGCACGCGGCTGCAGCTGGGCCGGCGGTGGGGCACGGCGCAGCCGGTGACGCTGCGCGACAGCGAGTTTGGCATGGTGCGCCTGCGCGCGTTCGGCGTGTACTCGTACCAGATCTCCGACCCCGGCAAGTTCTACCGCGAAATCAGCGGCACGCGCGACGTGTACACGGTGGACGACCTGGAGGCGCAACTGCGCAACATGGTCGTCGCCGCCATGACGACCGCCCTGGGCAGTTCCAAGGTGCCGTTCCTGGACATCGCCGGCAACCAGGGCCTGATGTCGCAGAGCATCGCCGAACAGCTCGCGCCCGTGTTCGACCGCTACGGCGTCAAGCTGGACAACTTCACGGTCGAGAACGTGTCGCTGCCCGAAGAACTGCAAAAGGCGCTGGACACCCGGATCTCGATGGGCATGGCCGGCGACCTGGGCAAGTTCACGCAGTACCAGACCGCGACGTCGATTCCGCTGGCCGCGCAGAACGAAGGCGGCATTGCGGGCATCGGCGCGGGGCTGGCGGCCGGCGCGGCGCTGGGGCAGACCATGGCGCAGGGACTGGGCGTGGCGCCAGGCCAGCCGCAGCAGCCGGCGCAACAGCAGCAGCCGCAACAGCCCGCCGCCCAGCCCGCGCAGGCCGACCCCGTCCAGCGCCTGCAGCAATTGAAAGACCTGCTGGACAAGGGCCTCATCACGGCGGCGGACTACGACTCGGCCAAGGCCGAGGTGCTGAAGAAACTCACCAGCTAAGGCCCCATGCAGCAGGTTCTGTGTCCGCAGTGCGGCGCCCCAGTCAAGTTCACGTCCGCGGCCTCCGTCATGGCGGTCTGCGGCGCCTGCCGCAGCACCTTGCTCAAGGATGCCGAGTCGGTCAAGCGCATCGGCGAGGCGGCCGACGTCCTGGAGGACTATTCGCCGCTGTGCCTGGGCGCGACCGGCACCCATGACGGCAAGCGATTCGACGTCATCGGCCGCATCCAGATGCGCTTTGACGAGGGCTTCTGGAACGAGTGGTACGTGTGGTTCGATGACGGTTCCGACGGCTGGCTGTCGGACGCCTCGGGCCAGTACGCCGTCACGCGGCGGCGCAAGGTCAAGTCCGTGCAGGAGATGCCGGCGTTCGACAGCATTGCGCCCGGCGACGAACTGAAGCTGGACGGCCAGCGCTTCGTGGCTGCCGACGTGCGCACCAGCCAGGCCGGCGGCACGCAGGGTGAGCTGCCCTTCGTGCCGGGCGACGGCTGGCAGGCCAAGGTGGCCGACTACCGCAGCCTGGACGCGTTCCTGACGCTGGACTTCTCCGACGGTCCGCAGCCCGAACTCTATATCGGCAAGGCATTCGACCTGTCCGCCATGCAGGCGGGCTCGTTGCGCACGAAAGAGCAGGTCGAAGAAACCGCGGGACGCTTCCGCGGCCAGATCAAGGCGCTGGACTGCCCGAACTGCGGCGCGCCGATCTCGTTCGTGGCTGCCATGGCCACGAATGTCGTTTGCCCGTCTTGCGCGGCTGCCGTCGATTGCTCAGGCCCCACGGCCGAGGTCATCGAAAAGGCGCGCAAGGTGCAGAAGATTCACGCCACGCTGCCGCTGGGCTCGGTCGCCAAGATGGAAGGCGCCGACTACACGCTGATCGGCCTGATGAAGTGCGCCGATCCCGATCCCGAAGAACCCTCAAGCTGGATGGAATACCTGCTGTTCAATCCGGCCAAGGGGTTCATCTGGCTGGTGGAGTCGGACGAAGGCTGGGAGCGCGTGCAGGTCTGCGATACCTGGCCCAGCCACAACAACGCCACCAGCGTGCGCTGGCGCAATCGCGTGTACCAGAAACTGTACGACTACACCTCGCGCGTGGAGATGGCGCTGGGCGCCTTCAACTGGCGCGTCAAGGTGGGCGACAGCACGCAGATCACCGATTACCAGGTCGGTACGTTGAAGCTGACCCGCGAACTGGCCGATAAGGAATTGGGCTGGTCGGCGTCGGCGCCGGTGTCGCCCGCGCAACTGGCCCAGTGGTTCAGCCGTCCCGAGCTCAATCGCCAGAAGGCCATGCGCGTGTCGTCCGCCAAGGCCGGGGGCGGCTATCGAAAATGGGCCAAGGGCGCGCTGATCGCGATGGTGTTCCTGAACTTCAACAATATTTTTGCCGGCCGCTTCATTCCGGTTTTGATCGGGATGGTGTTTCTCTGGCTACCGGCCATGCTGGCCGACATGCTGACAGGCGAGGACGAATAGATGAAGGGCAAGTTGTTGTATGCCTTGTACGCGATGGTGGTCGTGCTGGCCACCACCAGCGCCAGTGCGCCGGGCACGCGCCTGGGCGGAGGCAGCAGTAGCAGCAGCAGCTGGGGCAGCAGCTACTCCGGCGGCTCAGGATGGTCCTCGGGCGGATCCCACAAGTGACCGTGTTCGGGACACCCGGCCGGCACGTGCTGGCGGATTTTCGCGGCGTGGCGCCCGGCCTCCTGACCGACGCGCAGGCGCTGGAACGGCACATGACCGCGGCGGCGCGCGCGGCCGGGGCGCAGGTGCTGAGCGCGCATTTTCATCATTTCGGGGATGGGGCGGGGGTGACCGGCGTGATCCTGCTCAGCGAATCCCACATCAGCATCCATTCCTGGCCGGAACACCGCTTCGCGGCCCTGGACATCTTCATGTGCGGCGCCGCGCAGCCCGAAACCGCGCTGGACTTCCTGCGCGCCGCGCTGGCGCCCGAGTCTGTTCACGTCACCGCTGTCGACCGCGGCTGATCCCGCCGCCGCCCTTGCCCTTGATATTTCGTAAACCCCGCGCCGGGTGAAATTGACGACCGCTATATACCTGGATATATTTCGATCCTGACACGCCGCCACCCACAGGAGAAATACATGTTGCACAAACGCCCGCTCATGGCGTTGACCCTGGCGCTTGCCGCCGTCTGGGGAGCCAATGCCAGCGCCGGAGAAATCGTGGTGTCGGCCGCCGCCAGCCTGACCAACGCCTTCAAGGAAGTGGCGCAAGGCTTTGAAAAGGAACATGCCGGCGCCAAGGTGGTCCTGAACTTCGGCGCCTCCGACGTGCTGCTTCAGCAGATCGTGAAGGGTGCGCCCGCGGATGTATTCGCGTCCGCCGACCAGAAGGCGATGGACAAGGCGGTCGAGGAAAAGGCCGTCAAGCCCGCCACCCGCGTGGACTTCGCGGCTAACCAGATCGTGCTTATCGTCCCGACCGACAGCAAGGCGGGCATCAAGTCGCTCAAGGACCTGGAGCGGGCCGAGGTCAAGCGCATCGCTTACGGCAACCCGGCCTCGGTGCCGGTGGGCCGCTACACGCAGGCCGCGCTGCAGGCCGAGGGCTTGTGGGACGCCGTGCAGGCCAAGAGCGTGCTGGCGCAGAACGTGCGCCAAAGCCTGGACTACGTGGCGCGCGGCGAGGTCGATGCGGGCTTCGTGTTCGCGACCGACGCGGCCATCATGCCGGGCAAGGTCGAGGTCGCCGTGCGCGTGCCCTCGACGACGCCGGTGACCTATCCCATTGCGTTGACCACGCGTGAGGCCGCGGCCAAGGAAGCCGAAAGCTTTGTGGCGTATGTCATGTCGCCCGCCGGACAGGCGATACTGTCGCGTTACGGCTTTCAGAAGCCCTGAGCCCCTGTTGAATCGTAGGTTTTGATGAGTGATCCCGTCTGGGTCCCGCTGCTGCTTTCCCTGAAAGTGGCGGGTTGGGCGACGCTATTGGCGACCGTGGCCGGCACGGCCGCGGCCTACGGCCTGTCGCGCTGGCGTTGGCCCGGGCGCGATCTGCTGGACGCCATCCTGACGCTGCCGCTGGTCTTGCCGCCGACCGTGCTGGGCTATTACCTGCTGGTGCTGCTAGGCCGGCGCGGCATCATCGGCGAGACGTTGGCGCGCTGGAACATCGAACTCGTCTTCACCTGGCAGGGCGCCGTGATCGCGGCGTCCGTGGTGGCCTTTCCGCTGGTGTTCAAGTCGGCGCGGGCCGCGTTCGAAAACGTGGATGGCCAGCTTGAAAACGCGGCGCGCGTACTGGGGGTGGGCGAAGCGGGCGTGTTCTTTCGTGTCACCTTGCCGCTGGCCGCCCGGGGCATCGCCGCCGGCGTATTGCTGGCCTTTGCGCGGGCGCTGGGCGAGTTTGGCGCCACGCTGATGATCGCCGGCAACCTCCCGGGCCGCACGCAGACCTTGTCGGTGGCCATCTACGAAGCGGTGCAGGCGGGCGACGACGCCACCGCCAACATGCTGGTGCTGGTCACTTCCGTGACCTGCATCGTCGTGCTGCTCGCCGCCGGCAAGCTGGTGCCCATCGGCGCCAATCAGCGCAACGGGGGCGGGCGATGAGCATCGACCTTTCCGTGCGCAAGCACATGGTGTCGGGCGACCGCAAATTCGAGCTCGACGTGCAGTTCACGTCGGCCGCCAAACGCATCGCGCTGTTCGGGCCGTCGGGCGCGGGCAAAAGCCTGACCTTGCGGGCCGTGGCCGGACTGCTGCGTCCCGATGCCGGGCGCATCGCGGTCAACGGGCGGGTGCTGTTCGACAGCCAGACAAATATCTGCCTGCCGGCGCGGTCGCGCCGCGTGGCGTACCTGTTCCAGGACTACGCGCTGTTTCCCCATCTGACCGTGGCGCAGAACATCGCGTTCGGCCTGCGCCGCGGCTGGCTCAATCCGCCACGCCGCGAGGTGACGCGCGAGGCGCAGCGCTGGGTTGACGCCTTTGAACTGGGCGCCATCGTCGGCAGCTATCCCAACGAAATATCAGGCGGCCAGAAGCAGCGTGTTGCGCTGGCGCGGGCGCTGATGCTGCAGCCCGACATCCTCCTGCTGGACGAACCGTTTTCCGCGCTGGATTCGCAGTTGCGCGGCAAGATGCGCCAGGAACTGGACGCGCTGCAGCGCCAGCTGGATGTGCCAATGCTGCTGATCACACATGATCCCGCCGACGTGGAGGCCCTGGCCGACGTGGTGTTCGAGGTGCGCGAGGGCAGGGTGGGGCGCCACGACGAGAACGTGGGGTTGTAGCCGGAGCCGGCCTATCCTCAGTCCAGCACGCCGAGAATCACGCTGGACGCCTTGAAGATCGCCACGGCCTCGGCGCCGATATCCAGATTCAGGTCCGCCGCGCTTTCGTTCGTGACGATGGCGGCCATGGTGGCGCCGCCATCCATTTCGATCAGGATTTCGCTGTTGACGGCGCCCGGGCGCAGGTCGGAAATGCGTCCCAGCAATTGGTTGCGGGCCGATAGCCGCAGGCCCGGCCCAGGCGCGCCGACGATCACGGACGACGCCTTGACCAGCGCGATGGCTTCCTTGCCGGGCGCAAGGCCCAACTCCTTGGTGCTTTCGCAGGTGATCGTGGCTGTGACCGTGTGGCCGCCGGCGATTCGCAGGAGCACCTCGTCGTTGACAGCGCCCTCGCGAATCTCGATCACGGTGCCCAAAAATTTGTTGCGCGCGCTGGTCTTGAGCATGAAACGCCTCATCAGGTCGATGTCGCCGCTGGCATCCAGCCCCGCGCGCGTCAGGTTGTCCATGAACTTTCGATGTTCGACTTCAAGCGCCCGGAAGGTTGCGATCAAACGGCGCGCCCGGTCGGTCAGCTGCGTGCCGCCGCCGCCCTTGCCGCCCGCCGCGCGCAGCACCAGCGGCTCGCCCGCCAGGTTGTTCATCGCGTCGATGGCGTCCCACGCACCCTTGTAGCTCATGCCCACGGCGCGCGCCGCCGCCGTGATCGACCCGGTCGCGTCGATCTGCGCCAGCAGGTCGATGCGGTTCTTGCCGCCCCAGGTCTGGGCGCCGGAGCGAAACCAAATGGAGCCGTCGAGTTCAAGCATGCGCGTGTCTGTAGGAATGGCCGAAAGCGACGGGAAGTGTAATGGACCCGGTGCGAGGCGCGATAGGAACGTCGTCCGGCAAAGCGTCACGGCAGTCCGGGCGCGCCGGTAAGCGGGCACCCCCAGTGGCCGGCACGCGCGCCACCGCGAGATCCCCGCCCGCGATTTTGGCGGTTGCGAATGAGATTCTGTTGAAACTTTGGTGGCTTCGCGGCACTATGTGCTCGCCTTGAACTCACGGAGAGATCGACATGAAAGCGTTGAAATTGCTGACGGCGGGTTCCATGACGGCATTACTGGCGGCCTGCGCATCAGGCCCAACGGTCAAGAGCGATTACGACCACCAGGCCAATTTTGCGCAGTATCAGACGTTCGGCTATATGTCTCCGCTGGGTACGGACAAGGCCGGCTACAACACGCTGCTGACCGAACGGCTCAAGAGCGCGGCCCGCGGCCAGATGGAAATGCGCGGCTACACCTATAGCGCCACCAATCCCGACCTGCTTCTGAATTTCGGCGCCAAGCTCCAGCAGCAGACCGAGGTCACGCCAGGAATGGCGCCGATGGGGCCGTACTACGGTTATCGCGCGGGCTTTTACGGCGGCTGGCCCGGCTACGGCTGGGGCGACGACGTCTATCAATACACCGAGGGTACGCTGAGCGTCGACCTGGTCGATGCGCGCCGGCGCCAACTGGTCTGGGAAGGCGTCGCCGTGGGTGAGGTCCAGAATCCAGCCAGCGCCGGTTCATCAGAAAACGTGGACAAGGTGGTGGCGGAGGTATTCGCCAAGTACCCGTTCCGCGCCGGCGTCGGAACGCCGCAGGTTCCGGACAAGACCAAGCGCTAGAGGACGCCGCATGACCCCTCGCCGCAAGGCCCTGGCCGAAGATACCGGCGATACGCCGCCCTACGATACCGTCGCGCTTGTGCTGCAGGGCGGCGGCGCGCTCGGTTCCTATCAGGCGGGGGTGTACCAGGGCCTGCACGAAGCCGGCATCCGGCCCAACTGGATTTCCGGCATTTCCATCGGGTCGATCAACGCGGCCATCATCGCCGGATCCGCCGAAGACGAGCGGATCGAACGCCTGCGCGGGTTCTGGGAAAGCATCTGCCGGCCGACCGGCTTTGCGTCGTTGCCCTGGGGCGATGCCTTCACCCGCATGTTCGAAGGCCAGCCGTTCGGCTTTGGGTCGCCCGCGATGAACGGGCAGGTCTCGGCGATGCAAGCGCTGCTGACCGGCCAGCCGGGTTTCTTCAAGCCGCGCTTTCCGCCGCCCTATCTGGTGCGGGGCCGCGGCGCCGCGTCCACCAGCTTCTACGACACGACGCCGCTGGCCGACACCCTGCGCCAGTTCGTGGATTTCAAGCTGCTCAACAGCGGCGCGGTACGGGCCAGTTTCGGCGCCGTGAACGTACGGTCGGGCAACTTCGCGTATTTCGACACCCTGCATCACACGCTGGGGCCCGAGCACGTCATGGCTTCGGGCGCCTTGCCGCCGGGGTTCCCGTCGGTGGAGATCGGCGGCGAGCACTACTGGGACGGCGGCGTCGTCTCCAACACGCCGCTGGCGCAGGTGCTGACGACGGAAAACATGCGCGACACCCTGGCGTTCCAGGTCGATCTCTGGCCGGCGCGCGGCGAGCTGCCCACGTCGCTCGAAGAGGTGGCCGAGCGGCAAAAGGATATCCAGTATTCCAGCCGAACCCGCCTGGTCACCGACCAGTTGCGGCGCGTGCTGAAACTGCGCCATGGTTTGCAGCGGCTGCTTGAACGCCTGCCGGAAAGTGAACGCGACGCGCCGGATCTGGCCGACATCCGCAAGCTTTCGCACACGCCGGCCACCAACATCATCAACCTCATTTACGAGGCCAAGCACCGCGAGCGGTACTCCAAGGACTACGAGTTTGGCACCGAGGCCATGCGCGAGCACTGGGAGTCGGGGCTGACGGACATCCGGCGCACGCTTGAAAAGCCGGGCATCCTGGACCGGCCGACGCAGGATAGCTGCTTCGTCACGCACGACATCCATCGCAACGGCACCCGGCATTCGTAGCGGGCGGCGGGGTTATCGCGGGGTTTGAAGATCGGATTGGTCTGATAGATGAGCGGCGACAAGCGCAGAACCCCGCCGCGGGGGTAGGCTTTCGGGACAAACCGCAACCTTGTTCCGGGACGGGCCGCCCCAGGCATGCCATCGGCCGTCCTGGTGGAGATCTGCCTTGAATTCTCCCTTTCTTGCTCCCGGTATTGCCCCCGTTCCATCGCCCGTTCCTTCCCCAGCGCTCGCCAAGCCCAACCCGCTCAAGCTCGCGTGCAGCAGCCGGCAGGCGCCAACGCCCGGCCCATGGGCGCCAAGCCCGGCGCACGAACCCGTGGACGGCTGGTGGAGCCTGCTCTACTGGGGCTGGACCTTGCAGTTGCCCAACGGCGTGCGCCTGGATCTCACCGAGGTCGAGCGCGCCTGCTTCGCCTGCCTGGTAAAGAGCCCGCGCCGCGAACTGGCCCGCAGCGAAGTGAAATTTCTGCGCGGCGGCATGAACATGCGGTCGCTCAATGTCGCCATCTGCCGGCTTCGCAGCAAGGTCCGCCTTGCAGGCGCGCGGTTGCCGCTGCACACGGTGCATGGCGTGGGCTATGCATTCCTGGGCAATCTGCGGGAGCTCGCCAGCGACTAGCAATTGTTGCGGAATTGCTCCCGAAAGTTCCCCCAAACTGCCCGAAAGTACGTGATTTCCCCAATATCTGAGTTACATTACTGGGCTATTCACGTGTCGTTGGTGACGCTTGGTCATGATTTGATCGCTGCCTCCTGGCACGTTCGGATTGCTGCGGTTCCTGACGCGATGTCACGACGCGATTCATTACGCTACGCGGGGGTTTCAATGCGGTTTTCGCCTAAACGATTTTCGGGTCTGGCAGTTTCCGGTGGCGTCCTCGCGCTGATATTGGCGGGTTGTGGCGAACGACCCCAGATGAATCCCGGCATGCCTCAGGTCAGCGTCGTCACCGTGCAGCCGCAGCGCGCACCCATCGTCTCTGAATTGCCCGGCCGCGTGGACGCGGTGCGCGACGCGCAGATCCGCGCCCGTGTCACCGGCATCGTGCAGCGCATCACGTTCGAGCAGGGTGGCGACGTCAAGGAAAACCAGCTTCTGTTCAAGATCGATCCGGCGCCCTACAAGGCCGCCTACGATCAGGCGACAGCCCAGTTGAAGCAGGCGCAGGCCAATCTGTTCAGCGCCAAGCTGCTGGCCGACCGCTATGCCCCGCTGGTCAAGGCCAACGCCGTCAGCAAGCAGGAATATGACAACGCCGTGGCATCCTTCCGCCAGGCGGACGCCACCGTCGCCGCCGCCAAGGCCGCGCAGGACAACGCCGCGATCAACCTGAGCTACACGGACGTCACCTCGCCGATCACCGGCCGCATCGGCAAGCCGCTGGTCACCGAGGGCGCGCTGGTCGAATCGACCTCCGCCACGCAGATGGCAACGGTGCAGCAGCTCGATCCCATCTACGTCGACTTCACGCAGTCCACCGCCGACCTGGCCGCGCTGCGCCGCGCTTTCGCCAGCGGCCGTCTGCAGCAAGTGGGCAAGGACGCCGCCCGCGCCACCGTCGTGCTCGAAGACGGCTCTGAATACGAGCATCCCGGCAAGCTGCTGTTCACGGGCATCACCGTGGATCCGAGCACGGGCCAGGTGAACCTGCGCGCCGAAGTCCCCAATCCCGACGGCATCCTCTTGCCCGGCATGTACGTGCGCGTCCGGCTGGAGCAGGGCTTTGACGACGTTGCCCTGATGGTTCCCCAGCAGGCGCTGCAACGCACCGCCGATGGCAAGCAGAGCCTGATGCTCGTGCGCGACAACAAGATCGCGCAGTCACCCGTCACCACCGGCGGCGCCTTCCAGAACAACTGGCTGATCACCAGCGGCCTGAAGGCCGGCGACGTGGTCGTGGTCGAGGGCTTCCAGAAGATCCGTCCCGGCGCGCCGGTGCAGGTCAGCCAATGGAACCGGGGCGGGGCGCCCGCACAGGGCGGCGCGCCTGCCGCGCAGCCTGGCGCCAAGCCGGCTGAACCCGGCGCAACGCCGGCCGCCAAGCCCGCCGAATCCGCACCGCAGCCCGGCGCCAAGCCGGCCGAGCCTGCCCAGCAGGACAAGGCCGCAGGCCAGAAATCGTAAGCGGCACGCGGCGCAGCAAGCGCCGCGTTCCCCTTTGGTGAGCATCGCTTTCAGAGTCAGCCCACATGCCGCAATTTTTTATCGATCGACCAATCTTCGCCTGGGTAGTTGCCCTTTTCATTCTGCTGGCAGGGGTGTTGGCCATCCCGAACATGCCGGTCGCGCAGTACCCCGATGTGGCGCCGCCGGCCATCACGATCACGGCAACCTATCCGGGCGCGTCGGCCCCGGAAGTGGCCGAGTCGGTCACCAGCATCATCGAAGACCAGCTCAACGGCGCCAAGGGCCTGATCTATTACGAGTCCGTCAGCGATTCCTACGGCACCTCGACCATCACCGCCACGTTTGCGCCCGGCACCAATCCTGACCTGGCGCAGGTGGACGTGCAGAACCGCGTGTCCAACGTGATCGCCCAACTGCCCGCCGCGGTGCAGCAGCAGGGCCTGCAGTACGAGCAGACCAGTACCGGCTTTCTGATGATCGTGACGCTGTCGTCCACCGACGGCACGCTGGACCAGACGGCCCTGGCCGACTACATCACCCGCAACGTGAAGAACCCGGTTTCCCGGGTGCCTGGCGTCGGCCAGTTCCAGCTCTTTGCAGCGCCGCGCGCGATGCGCATCTGGGTGGACCCGGCCAAGCTGGTCGGTTTCAACCTCAGCATGGCCGAGGTCAACAACGCCATCGCCAGCCAGAACGTGCTGATCTCCGGCGGCAGCATCGGCGCGCCGCCCAATCCCGATTCGCAGCGCATCACCGCCACGGTCACGGCCAACGGCCAGCTCAGCACGGTCGACGGCTTCGGCCGGATCGTCCTGCGCGCCAACACCGACGGCTCAAAGGTGCTGCTGCGCGACGTCGCCCGCATCGAGGTCGGCGCCGACAATTATCAGTTCGGCGCCCGCCTGAACGGCAAGCCGACGGCCGCTTTCGCCATCGTGCTGTCGCCCAACGCCAACGCGCTGGCCACGGCGCAAGGCGTGCGCAACCAGATGCAGGAGCTGTCCAAGTATTTCCCGGACAACATCCAGTACTCGGTGCCGTACGACACCGCGCCCTACGTCAAGGTCTCCATCGAGCAGGTGCTGCACACCCTGGCTGAAGCCATGGTGCTGGTGTTCCTGGTCATGTATCTGTTCCTGCAGAACGTGCGCTACACGCTGATCCCGGCGCTGGTCGTTCCGGTGGCCATGCTGGGGGCGTTCGCGGTGATGCTGGCGCTCGGGTTCTCGATCAACGTGCTGACCATGTTCGCGATGGTGCTTGCCATCGGGATTCTGGTGGACGATGCCATCGTGGTCGTCGAAAACGTCGAGCGGATCATGGCGACCGAGGGCCTGCCGCCCAAGGAGGCCACCAAGAAAGCCATGCCGCAGATCAGCGGCGCCATCATCGGGATCACGCTGGTGCTGGTGACGGTGTTCCTGCCGCTGGCCTTCATGAGCGGGTCGGTGGGCGTGATCTACCGCCAGTTCTCGGTGGCCATGGCCGTGTCCATTTTCTTCTCGGCGCTGCTGGCGCTGACCTTCACACCGGCGCTGTGCGCCACGATCCTCAAGCCCGTGGCCAAGGGCCACCACGAGGACAAGAAGGGTTTCTTCGGCTGGTTCAACCGCAAGTTCGACGCCACCACCCATGGCTACCAGAACTGGGTGTCGCGCATCCTGCACAAGGGCGGCCGGATGATGCTGGTGTTCCTGGTGCTGGTCCTGCTGCTGGGCTGGCTGTATCTGCGCCTGCCGTCGTCGTTTCTGCCCGAGGAAGATCAGGGCTATGTGGTCAGCAACATCGAACTGCCCACCGGCGCCAGCGCCAACCGCACCGTCGAGGTCATCGAGCAGGTCGAAAAGTACTTCCAGGGCATCCCCGCCGTCGAGAACATCATCGCCGTGCAGGGCTACAGCTTTAACGGCAACGGCCTGAACGCCGCCATCGCGTTCACCACGCTCAAGGACTTCAAGGACCGCAAGGAACGCCAGGATTCCGCCGGCGCGATCGCCTTCACCGCCTTCGAAAAGCAGCTCATGGGCATCCATGACGCGCAGGTGTTCACGCTGGTGCCGCCGGCCATCTCGTCGCTGGGCAACGCCACGGGCTTTGACCTGCGCCTGCAGGATCGCGGCGCGGCCGGCACCGATGCACTGGCCGCGGCCACCGCCCAGCTGATGGGCGAGGCCATGAAGAGCCCGGTGCTGTCGCAGGTCCGCATCACGGGCCTGTCGGCGGGCACGCAGCTCACCCTGAACATCGACCGCGACAAGGCGGCGGCGTTGGGCGTGGACTTCAATGAAGCCGCCTCGCTCATTTCCACGGCGGTTGGTTCGGCGTATCTCAGCAAGTTCCCCAACATGGGCCGGATGCAGAACATCTGGGTGCAGGCGGACGCGCCTTACCGCATGCAGTTGTCCGACGTGCTCAAGCTGAACGCGCGCAACGGGCAGGGCGGCATGGTGCCGCTGTCCACGTTCGTGTCGGCGGAATGGGTCCAGGGTCCGGTGCAGGTGGTGCGCTACAACAGCTACGAATCCATGCGTATCGGCGGCAGCTCGGCGCCGGGCTACTCCACGGGCGAGGCCATGGACGAAATGCAGCGGCTGGTCGCCCAGTTGCCGCAGGGCTTCGGCTACGAGTGGACGGGCCTGTCCTACCAGGAACTGCAGGCAGGCAACCAGGCGCCCATCCTGATGGGCCTGTCGCTGCTGGTCGTGTTCCTGGTGCTGGCCGCGCTGTACGAAAGCTGGGCCATTCCGATCTCCGTCATGCTGGTGGTGCCGCTGGGCATGCTGGGCGCGGTGGCGCTGGTCAGCGTGCTGGGCATGTCCAACGACGTGTACTTCCAGGTGGGGATGGTGACCGTGATCGGCTTGGCGGCCAAGAACGCCATTCTTATCGTGGAGTTCGCCAAGGACCAGTACGCCCGCGGCATGGGCCTGTACGAATCCGCGGTGGAGGCCGCCCGATTGCGCTTCCGTCCGATTCTGATGACGTCGCTGGCGTTCATCCTGGGCGTGATCCCGCTGGCGATGGCCACCGGCGCAGGTGCAGCCAGCCAGCGCGCGGTCGGCCTGGGCGTGCTGGGCGGCATGCTCGCCGCCACGCCGTTCGCCGTGATTTTCGTGCCGACGTTCTTCGTGGTGGTGCTGGGTCTCTTCAAGACCCGCCCGCGCCTCCTGGGCGCCGAAAAACGCCTCTTCGAGGAAGAACAGGCGGCCAAGAAGGCGGCGGCCGAAAAGGCCGCCTTGCCGGCAACGCCTCAGCCCGCACAACCCACTGGTGGCCAGGAGGGCAAGGAATGAAAGCCCTGATGTTCAGACAGACCGCCTTGTCCGCCTTTGTGGCGGTGGCGTTGGCCGGCTGCTCGCTGGCTCCCGAATACAAGCGTCCCGACGCGCCGGTCAGCCCTGCGTGGCCCGACCAGCCCAAGGTGCAGTACGGCGCGTACACGCGCGCCACCACGCTGGGCTCGCAGCCTGCCGCCGACGTGATGCCGCAAGCCGGCACGCCCGCGGCAGATCTGGGATGGCGCGAATTCTTCCGCGATCAACGCCTGCAGGCGCTGATCGAACTCTCGCTGGTCAACAACCGCGACCTGCGCGTTGCGGTCCAGCGCGTCGAAGAAGCCAGGGCGCAGTACGGCATCCAGCGCGGTGCGCAGTGGCCCAGCATCGGCGCCGGCATCCAGGGCCAGCGCCAGCACCTGCCGGCCAACATGCGGCCCGGCGGCCCCGATTCCAGCTCGATCAGCAGCACGTACCAGGCCGGCATCGGCCTTACGACCTTCGAGATCGACCTGTTCGGCCGCCTGCGCAACCTGTCCGAGGCGGCGTACCAGCAGTACCTGTCGACGGAGCAGGCGCAAAAGAGCGTGCACATCACGCTGGTCGGTTCGGTCGCGCAGTCGTATTTCAACCTGCGCGCCGCCGAGGTCCAGCTGGAACTGACGCAGCGCACGCTGGCCTCGCGCCAGGAATCCTATGACCTGGTCAAGCGCCGCTTCGACGGCGGCGTGGCGTCCGAACTGGATTTGAACCAGTCCAAATCGCTGCTGGACACGGCCTCCGCCGACCTGGCGCAACTGGCGCGCGCCCGGTCGCAAGCCATGAACGCGCTGGTGCTGGTGGTGGGCACGCCGCTGCCCGACACGCTGCCCCCGCCGGCCACGTTCGGCCGCGACCAGCTGCTGGCCACGGTGCCGTCCGGCCTGCCGTCCGACCTGCTTGAGCGCCGTCCCGACATCGCCGCCGCCGAAAACCAGCTGCTGTCCGCCAATGCCAACATCGGCGTGGCGCGCGCGGCGTTTTTCCCGACCATCTCGCTGACCGGCCTGTTGGGCGTGGCCAGTCCGTCGCTGGGCGACCTGTTCAAGGGCGGGCAGGGCTACTGGAGCTTCTCGCCGTCGATCACGACGCCGCTTTTTGCCGGCGGCAGCATCCGTGAGGGACTGAGCCTGGCCAAGGCGCGCGACAATATCGCGGTCGCACAGTACGAACAGACCATCCAGCAGGCGTTCCGCGAAGTGTCGGACGCGCTGGCGGGCGAGGCCACCTATGGGGCGCAACTGGACGCCCAGCGCGCGCTGCAGGATTCGTCGGCGCGGACGCTGGAGTTGTCGAATTTGCGTTATACCAACGGTATCGACAGCTACCTGCAGGTGCAGACCGCGCAGGTGGACTTTTTCAACGCCCAGCTGTCGCTGGTGCAAACCGGCCTGGCCGCGCTGATCAACCGCGTGGAGCTGTACAAGGCGCTGGGCGGCGGCTGGGAAGAAACCACGAAAGTGCAATGATAGAACTCGGTGTAAATATTGATCACGTCGCCACGCTGCGGCAGCAGCGCCACACGGTGTATCCCGACCCGATCGCCGCGGCGCTGCGCGCCGAAGACGCCGGCGCCGACCTGATCACGCTGCATCTGCGCGAAGACCGGCGTCACATTCAGGACGCCGACGTCTACGCGATCCGCCCGCAACTGCGCACCCGAATGAATCTGGAATGCGCAGTCACGCCGGAAATGCTGGAGATCGCCTGCGCGGTCAAGCCCAGCGACGTCTGCCTGGTGCCCGAAAAGCGCACCGAGCTCACGACCGAAGGCGGGCTGGAAGTCGCCGGCGCCATGGGCCCGGTCTCCGACGCCGTGGCGCTGCTGGCCGAAGCCGGCATCCGCGTATCGCTGTTCATTGATCCGGACCCGGTCCAGATCGCCGCCGCCGCCAAGGCCGGCGCGCCCGTCATCGAACTGCACACCGGCGCCTACGCCGAAGCCGAGGGCGAGGCTGCCCAGGCGGAATTGCAGCGCATCCGCCTGGCCGTGGCCGAAGGGCTGCGCCACGGGCTACGCGTGAACGCCGGCCATGGCCTGCACTATGGCAACGTCAAGCCGGTGGCCGCGCTGGACGGCATTTCCGAACTCAACATCGGCCACGCCATCGTCGCGCAGTCGATCTTCGACGGCTGGGAAAAAGCCGTGCGCGATATGAAGGCGCTGATGGTGCAGGCGCGCCTGCACGCGCTGCGCGGGCTTTGAACGCGGGCCGATGACGCGTTTTGACCGCTAGCCAGGCGATGCCGATGTCCGACTCTTCTTCCGCCATGCCCGCCGGCGCCATTGCCGGCATCGGCATGGACCTCCTGCGCATCGACCGCATCGAACGTGCGCTCGCCCGTCACGGCGACCGGTTTGCCGAAAAGATCCTCGGCCCCGAGGAACTCCTGAAATTCCACGCCCGCCGCGCCCGCGACCCGGTCCGCGGGCTGCGCTTTCTGGCCACCCGCTTTGCCGCCAAGGAAGCGTTTTCCAAGGCCATCGGGCTGGGCATGCGCATGCCGATGACCTGGCGGCGCGTGCAGACACTTAACGCGCCGGGCGGCCGCCCCGTGCTGGTGATCGCGCCCGAACTGCTGGGCTGGTACGCTGACCGGTTCGGCGCGGCCCACGTTTCCATTACCGATGAATCCGACATGGCCGCCGCATATGTGGTGGTCGAGCGCAAGCCCTGAGACCGGGGTCATCCCCGCCGGCTTGCCGCACCTAGCTACAAGGACAGCCTCCATGGCCAAGAAAAAATCCAAGGTGGTCCTGCCTCCCGGCCCCGTGATGGTCGATGTGGCGGGATACACGCTCACGAAGGCGGAAAAGAAGCGCCTGCGTCACCCCCTGGTGGGCGGCGTCATCCTTTTTGCCCGCAATTTTGAAAACCGCGCCCAGCTCACCGCGCTGACGCGTCAGATCCACAAGGCCCGCAAGGAGCCGCTGCTGATCCTGGTGGATCACGAAGGCGGCCGCGTGCAGCGGTTCCGCGACGACGGCTTCACGCCCTTGCCCCCGATGCGCGCGCTGGGCGAACTGTGGGACAGCGACCCGCTGCAGGCGATGCGCCTGGCGACCGAGGCCGGTTACGTCCTGGCCGCCGAGCTGCGCGCCTGCGGCGTGGACATGAGCTTCACGCCCGTGCTGGACCTGGATTACGGCGTCAGCAAGGTGATCGGCAACCGCGCCTTCCATCACGATCCCCGCGTGGTGACGATGCTGTCGCGCGCGCTGGTGCAGGGCCTGTCCCTGGCCGGCATGTCGTCGTGCGGCAAGCATTTCCCCGGTCACGGTTACGTGGGCGCCGACTCGCACCACGAGATCCCGGTCGATCCGCGCACGCTGGACGACATCCTGAAGGACGACGCCGCGCCCTACGCCTGGCTGGGCGACGTCGTGCTGCCGTCCGTCATGCCCGCGCACGTCATCTATCCCAAGGTGGACAAGCATCCGGCGGGCTTTTCCAAGCGCTGGGTGCAGGGCATCCTGCGCAAGCGCCTGGGCTACGATGGCGTCGTGTTCTCGGACGACCTGACCATGGAAGGCGCCTCGGTCGCGGGCGACATCCTGGACCGCGCCAACGCCGCACTGCGAGCTGGCTGCGACATGGTGCTGGTGTGCAACCGCCCGGACCTGGCCGACGACCTGCTGGCTCGGCTTGAGTTCGACCATGCGCCCGAGTCCGTGGCGCGCATCCGGCGCCTGATGCCGCGTTTCGACGCGCCCGATTGGGACACCCTGCAAGCCGAAAGCCGTTACCAGAATGCCCGACGACTTCAATCTCAAATCGTTCCTGTCTGACCTGCCGCATTTGCCGGGCGTTTACCGGCACCTGGATGCGGCAGGCGAGGTCATGTATGTCGGCAAGGCGCGCGACCTGAAGAAGCGCGTCTCGTCGTATTTCCAGAAGACGCTGTCCAGCCCGCGCATCGCCCAGATGGTGGCGAAGGTGGCGCGGCTTGAGGTTACGGTGACGCGCTCAGAAGCCGAAGCGCTGATCCTGGAAAACAACCTCATCAAGAGCCTGAAGCCGCGCTACAACATCCTGTTCCGCGACGACAAGTCCTATCCGTACCTGCACATCACCGGGCATGACTGGCCGCGCATCGCGTACTACCGCGGCGCCACCAACAAGCGCGGACAGTTTTTCGGTCCGTTCCCCAACGCCTGGGCGGTGCGCGAAACCATCCAGATCCTGCAGAAGGTGTTTCGCCTGCGCACGTGCGAGGACAGCGTCTTCGCCAACCGCTCGCGTCCCTGTCTGCTGCATCAGATCGGGCGCTGCTCGGCGCCGTGCGTGGGCGCGATCGAAGCGGCCGAATACGAGCGCGACGTGCATCGCGCCGTGCGCTTTTTGAACGGCGAGGCCAAGGACGTCATGGGCGAAATCGAGGCCCGCATGCTGCAGGCCTCCACCGAGCTGCGCTTCGAGGAAGCCGCGGCGCTGCGCGACCAGATGGGCTCGCTGGCGCGCGTGCTGCATCAGCAGACCATGGAAAACGTCAGCGGCGAGGACACCGACATCATTGCGGTGGCCATTGCCGGCGGCAAGGTCTGCGTGAACCTGGCCATGGTGCGCGGCGGCCGCCATCTGGGCGACAAGCCGTTCTTTCCGTCGCACGCCGAGGGCGAGGCCGCGCCGCAGGTGCTGGAAGCCTTCGTGGCCCAGCATTACACCGACAACGCGATGCCGCCGATCCTGGTCTGTTCCCACGCCTTGCCAGATCCCGAGCTGATCGCGCTGCTGGTCGAGCAGGCCGGCGGCCGGCCGTCGCGGGTGTTGACGCGTCCGCAGGGCACGCGCCGATCCTGGCTGGAGCAGGCCGCCAAGAACGCCGAAATGGCGCTCGCCCGCGCGCTGACCGAATCTGGCGCCCGTGCCGCCCGCACGCTGGCGCTGGCCGAAGCCCTGGACCTGGACACCGACGAAGCCGCGCTGGACGCCCTGCGCATCGAATGCTTCGACATCAGCCACACCGCCGGCGAGGCCACTCAGGCCTCCTGTGTGGTGTTCGAACACCACGACATGCAGCCCTCGCTGTACCGCCGCTACAACATCGCCGGCATCACGCCCGGCGACGACTACGCCGCCATGCGCCAGGTGCTGACCCGCCGCTTCGCCAAGGTCGCCGACGGCGACGCGCAGATGCCCGGCCTCGTCCTCATCGACGGCGGCAAAGGCCAGGTCGAGGTCGCGCGCAAGGTTTTCGCGGAACTGGGCCTGGACATCCAGACGCTGGTCGGCGTGGCCAAGGGGGAAGGGCGCAAGGTCGGCCTGGAAACCCTGGTCTTCGCAGATGGCCGTCCGCCCGTCGCCCTGGGCGGCGAATCCGCCGCCCTGATGCTGATCGCCCAGGTCCGCGACGAAGCCCACCGCTTCGCCATCACCGGCATGCGCGCCCGCCGCGCCAAGACGCGCAATGTCTCGCGCCTGGAAGAAATCGAAGGCGTGGGCGCCCGCCGCCGCCAACGCCTCCTGGCCCGCTTCGGCGGCTTCTCCGGCGTCGCCCGCGCCAGCATCGAGGACCTGGCATCGGTGGACGGCATTTCGCAAGACCTGGCAATCCGCATCTACGAGGCGCTGCGCTGAAGCCCCGGAATCGCCCAGATGTCACGAATTTGTGTCACCCTCGACGCCGACCACCGAGACGCCCGAACGTGGAGCCTCGCCGATAAGCTTGACGACGTCCCAGAGCGAACGCTTCAATTCACGCCCAACTCATCAACCCGCCCCCAAATTTCCACCACCCGCCCCGACGAGCAATCCGGGCCGCGCGGATCCGGCTCCGCCGGTCCGCAGAGGCGCCCCCTTGAGGGGGAGGCGCCGAAGGCGCGTCGGGGGTGGGACTCCCTCTTCGGGGGGGACCTCCCTCTGTTAGGATACGGACACTATGCCAATTAACGTTCCCATTATTCTGACGTGGCTGCGTATCGCCATGATCCCGCTGGTGGTCGGGCTGTTCTATCTGCCCGAAAGCTGGATGTCTGTTCCCATGCGCGACACGCTGGCGGCATGGGCATTCATCATTGCCGCGCTGACCGACTGGTTTGACGGCTGGCTTGCCCGGCGCTGGAACCAGACATCGGCATTTGGCGCCTTCCTGGATCCCGTCGCCGACAAGCTGATGGTCTGCGCCGCCCTCATCGTGCTGCTGGACCTGAGCCGCGTCGATGCGTTTATTTCCCTGATCATCATCGGCCGCGAAATCACGATTTCCGCGCTGCGCGAATGGATGGCCAAGATCGGCGCCAGCGCCAGCGTGGCCGTGCACCGCTTGGGCAAGTTCAAGACCGCCGCCCAGATGATCGCGATTCCGTGCCTGCTGTACAACCAGGCGATCTACGGCGTCAACACCAAACTGCTGGGCGACATCCTGATCATCGTGGCCGCGGTGCTGACGGTCTGGTCGATGCTGTATTACCTGCAGCGCGCCTGGCCCGCGATCCGCGAAAAGGCCATGTAATACCGATTTGCCGGGCCGGCTGCACAACAGCCGCCCCGGCGCAGTTGCAACACTCCACGGCGGCCCGGCTCGCGCAAGACGGCCGCCGTGTCACGTCAAGAGCGATACGCCGGCTCGATCCGGCACGGCCCGCGCGCCGCAATCGCCATGAACACGTCGCCCGGACGCAAGTCCGTGCGACGCCGGAGACAACCCGCGATCCGCCAACGGCGGTCCGCATCCCTGCCGCCCTCGCGCGGCCTTGTGCAATGAACACCGCTACCGCCGCCACCTCCTTGCTCTCGGACGCCGCCGTACGCCGGCGCGACTGGAAAATCATCCTGCTCATCGGCGTGGCGCATGCCTCGTCCCACTTCTTCCAGCTTGTCCTGCCGTCGCTCTATGGCGCGCTGGGCCTGGAGTTCGGGCTGGACTTCGCGCGGCTGGGCTTGCTCGTGTCCACGTTCTACGTGGTGTCCGGCATTGGCCAGGCCTCGTCGGGCTTCGTGGTGGACCGCATCGGCGCGCGTCCCGTGCTGTGGTTCGGGCTGGCTTGCTTCGTGCTGTCGGGCGTGCTGATCGGCTCGGCCACGGGCTACGTCATGCTGATGGCCGCGGCGGTCGTGGGCGGCATCGGCAACTCGGTCTTCCACCCGGCGGACTATTCCATCATCAATCACCGCATCACCGCGCCGCGGCTGGGCCACGCGTTCTCGGCGCACGGGCTGACGGGCAACCTCGGCTGGGCGCTGACCCCCGTGTTCATCACCACCATCACGCTGCTCGCCAACTGGCGCGTGGCGGCGTACAGCGCCGCCGGTCTCGTGGCGCTGGTGCTGCTGATGACGGTGCTGGGCCGCGATCTGCTGGGGGGGCCGTCGCCCGTGGACGCGGGCGACGCCAAGGACGCCGGCAATGCGCCCAAGCCCGCCGCCAAGCCGCAGGAAGGCGTGCTGGCGACGCTGTCCGCGCTGCTCGCCAAGCCCGCGCTGTGGGGCGCGTTCCTGTTCTTTGCGTGCACGTCGATTGCGCTGTCGTCGGTGCAGAACTACACGATTCCGCTGCTGGGCCAGCTTTACGACCTGTCCAAGGTCACGGCCAGCTCGGCGCTGTCCGGCTACATGGTCGCCTCGGCCGTCGGCATGGCGGCGGGCGGCTTCCTGGTGTCGGCCAATCCGCGCACCGAGCGAACCGTCATGGTCGCGCTCATCCTGGCGGGTCTGACGCTGGTGGTGCTGGCGCTGGGGCTCGTGCCGGCCGTGCTGGCCGCGCCCGTCGTGGGCTTGGCGGGCTTCTGCTCGGGCGTGGCCGCGCCGTCGCGCGACATGCTGATCCGCCGCGTGACGCCCAAGGGCTCGACCGGATCGGTCTACGGCCTGGTGTATTCGGGTATGGACGTCGGTTCGGCCCTGGGGCCGCTGGCCTTCGGCCTGCTGCTGGATGCCGGACTGCGGCAGGGTCCGTGGGTGGGGGCGGGCGTGGCGTTCGCCGTGGCCGCGTTCCTGGCCCAGTGGATCGCGGTGCAGGCGCGCCGCGCCGAACCGCCGGTTGCGGTGGCCGCCGCGCGTCCCTGAGGGCTTGATCCTCCTTGACGGCGCCGGCAGCACGTTGCGCGCCGTCAAGATTCGGTTTCGGCCCACTGCGCCGCCCCGCGTCGATTGACGCCTCGCAAAGTCCCCGCAGGGCTTCCTCGCTGTAATAACCACATAGTTGGACTGGTTATTCACAGGAGAAGCAAATGAGAAAGAAAACAACGTTGCTGGCTGCGGGGCTGGTACTCGGACTGTGGGCAGGGCAGGTCTGGAGCGCATCGCAAGAGCCCATCCAGCCCATCGAGCCGGCCGTCATCAAAGAGCAGGCCAAGGTCGAACTGGGCAAGAAGCTCTTCTTCGATCCCCGTCTGTCGCGCTCCGGCGCAATCTCCTGTAATTCGTGCCACAACCTTGCCATGGGCGGCTCGGACAACCTGAAGGCCTCCATCGGCCACAAGTGGCAGCAGGGCGGCATCAACTCCCCAACGGTGCTCAATTCCAGCCTGAACATCGCCCAATTCTGGGACGGCCGCGCCAAGGACCTGCGCGAACAGGCGGGAGGCCCGATCGAAAACCCGATGGAAATGGCCTCCACTCACGAGCTGGCGGTGCAGGTGCTCAATTCCATTCCGGGTTACCGCGCCGAATTCAAGCAGGTCTTCGGCAAGGACACGATCACCATCGGCGAAGTCACCAGCGCGCTGGCCGCATTTGAGGAGACGCTGGTCACGCCGAACTCGCGCTTCGACCAATGGCTCAAGGGCGACAAAAAGGCGCTGACCGTGCGCGAGCTGGCCGGATACGACCTCTTCAAGAACAGCGGCTGCGTGGCCTGCCACAACGGCGTGGCGGTGGGCGGCAACTCGTTCCAGAAGATGGGGCTCGTCACGCCGTACGTCACCGAGAACAAGGCCGAAGGCCGCGCCGCGGTCACAGGCAAGGACGCCGACCGCTTCAACTTCAAGGTGCCCACGCTGCGCAATGTGGCGCTGACCTATCCGTACTTCCACGATGGCGAAGCGGCCACGCTGACGCAGGCCGTCGACGTCATGGGCCGCCTGCAGCTGGGCCGCACGTTTACGCCCGAGGAAAACGGCCAGATCGTCGCGTTCCTGAAAACGCTGACGGGCGACCAGCCGGTCATCCAGTACCCGGTGCTGCCGCCTTCTGAAGACGACACGCCCCGCCCCGAGCCCTTCGTGAAGTGATGCGAAAGCGGTGAAGCCAACGCAGTAAAGCAAGACGGCCGCCCCGAAGGGCGGCCGTTGCTGTAAGCCCCGCTTATGCCAGGCTTTTCCAAGACGCTCGCCTACTATTGGCGGACCGTCCGCACGTCCGCCGGCGGCGCCACTTCAAAATTGCTGCGCCACGGATTGATGTCCAGCCCGCCGCGGCGCGTATACCGCGCGTATACCGTCAACTGCTCCGGGCCACAGGCCTGCATGATGTCGCTGAAGATGCGCTCGACGCAATGCTCGTGGAATTCCGCGTGCTGGCGGAACGACACCACATACCGCAGCAAGGATTCGCGATCAATCGGCTTGCCCCGGTAGCGGATCTGCACCGTGGCCCAATCGGGCTGGCCGGTCACCGGGCAGTTCGACTTCAAGAGGCGCGACGCCAGCGTTTCCTCGACCACATCGCCCGCGCGCGTGCGCAGCAACTCGGGCGCGGGCTCGTAGGTGTCGATCTCGATATCCAGCTTGTCTATATAGATGCCGTCCAGCTCGCCCATCTGCAGCTCGGAAAACCGCTGCGGAAGGAAGAAGTCCAGGCCGACCGGCGCGCCCGCAGCCGCGCTCAGGTCGCGCTCCAGCCGGCCGCGCAGCGCTGCCGAATTGACCAGGCGCGTCTGGTTGAAGGAATTCAGGTACAGCTTGAACGACTTGGACTCGATGATGTTGGGGCTGTCGGCCGGCACCGAAAACGTCGCCATCGCCACCCGAGGCTTGCCCTTGGCATCCAGCCACGACAGCTCATAGGCATTCCACAGGTCCACGCCCGTAAAGGGCAGGCTGCCGGCGGTCAGATTCAGCGCCGCCCGGTTGTGCGAGCGCGCAATGGGAAACAGCAGCGAGGGATCGTATTGCGAGGCGTAGGCCACGCTCTGCCCAAGCGGGCCGTGAGACAGGGTCATAGCTGAGATAAAGAAAAACGGGGGATGCGGCATTGTAGGCGCTTGGAAAACCGGCTGATTTTCCACAATGTGAAACGTAACTCCCGGCATGTGAAAGTCCGTGCTGCGCAGCAGCGGGGCGGCATTTCACAAACGACAATGGCGTTTCATTATACAAAATCACGCTCATAACTCATTGATTTATCAGGCTAAAATTTTTCGTCTTGTATAAGACCCGGCTTCACATTGCTCCGCAGCACAGGCATAGACTTTCTTCCATCGATTCACGCAACGCCAGACGCGAATCTTTTGAAGTCTCTTATCACTGACCAGGAGCATCACAATGAGCAATCGCGAAACCGAAATCCGCAACCTTCAGAAAGATTGGGCCGAAAACAACCGCTGGCAGGGCATCAAGCGCGACTACAGCGCCGAGGACGTCATCCGCCTGCGTGGCTCGATCAGCGTCGAACACACGCTCGCCCACCGCGGCGCCACGCGCCTCTGGGAACTCCTGCACAGCGAGCCGTTCGTGAATTCGCTCGGCGCCCTGACCGGCAATCAGGCCATGCAGCAGGTCAAAGCCGGCCTGAAGGCCATCTACCTGTCGGGCTGGCAGGTCGCCGGCGATGCCAACCTGGCCGGCGAAATGTATCCCGACCAGTCGCTCTATCCCGCCAACTCCGTGCCGCAGGTGGTTCGCCGCATCAACAATTCGTTGACGCGCTGCGACCAGATCCAGTGGATGGAAGGCAAGAACCCGGGCGACGAAGGCTATATCGACTTCTTCGCGCCGATCGTGGCGGATGCCGAGGCCGGCTTTGGCGGTGTGCTCAACGCGTATGAACTGATGAAGGCCATGATCGAGGCCGGCGCGTCGGGCGTCCACTTCGAAGACCAGCTCGCTTCCGTGAAGAAGTGCGGCCACATGGGCGGCAAGGTGCTGGTGCCGACCCGCGAAGCCGTGGCCAAGCTGGTCTCGGCCCGCCTCGCTGCCGACACGATGGGCACGCCCACGCTGCTGCTGGCACGCACCGACGCCGACGCCGCCGACCTGGTGACCAGCGACGTCGACGAAAACGACCGTCCCTTCATTACGGGCGACCGCACGGTGGAAGGCTTCTTCCGTACCCGCGCCGGCATCGATCAGGCCATTTCCCGCGGCCTGGCCTACGCGCCGTACGCCGACTTGATCTGGTGCGAAACGTCCACGCCCAACCTGGAATACGCCCGCAAGTTCGCGGACGCCATCCATCGCCAGTTCCCGGGCAAGCTGCTGGCCTACAACTGCTCGCCGTCCTTCAACTGGAAGAAGAACCTGGACGACGGCACCATCGCCAAGTTCCAGCGTGAACTGGGCGCCATGGGCTACAAGTTCCAGTTCATCACGCTGGCCGGTTTCCACGCGCTGAACTACGGCATGTTCGAGCTGGCCCACGGCTACGCCCGCCGCCAGATGAGCGCGTTCGTGGAACTGCAGCAGAAGGAATTCGCCGCTGCCGAAATGGGCTTCACCGCCGTGAAGCACCAGCGCGAAGTGGGCACGGGCTACTTCGACGCCGTGACGCAGACGATCGAGGGCGGCAAGTCGTCCACGACCGCGCTGACCGGCTCGACCGAAGAAGCGCAGTTCGAACACGGCAAGACGCAGAAGGCTGCGTAACGCGGCGGTATCGGCCGGCGGCGCCCGGCCCCCGCGAGGGATGCCGGGCGCCGCATGCAGGTGTGTAGTTGCAGGTGCTGTTGTAGGGTGGATTCAAGGGTGCCTGCGGGCACCCTCTTTTTTTGTTTCACGATGACGCTACTACCGCAGTACGCTGGACTGTGCGAAGGCCAGGGTGCCCGAACGGTCTTCTCCTTTTTCATCGTCAGGAGCCATCCATGAACGCATCCACGCACGCCATCATCCGTGAAACCGCAGAGGCATCCGCACAAGGCCGCATCCACTTCGGCCAAGTCGTCGGTCAATTGGCCGACGCGGGTGTCGAATCCTATGTGGTCGACTTCCGGGCTCACCGTACCGCCTACTACCTGCCTGATGACCAGACGCTCGACATCCCGCTGGATGTCCCAGATGTCGACATCGCCAATGACTTCGATGCGGCCGCACTGCAAGCCGCGATTCGCGGCGCGCAGCGGGGCGAGGTGATGTACCCGGAATTCAAGCGGTTAAGTTGCGCGGCGGGCTGCGTCGGCTACGCGGTGTGGATCGCGGGCCGGCACGTTACGTATTTCGGCCGCCGCGGCGAAGCCCATGACGAGAAGTTTCCCGACTGAACCCGGGCGGCCCTAGCAGACCTATGCGGCGGCGCGCTCTTCCTTCAGCGAGGCCATGTCGATCACGAAGCGATACTTCACATCGTTCTTCACCAGCCGCTCATAGGCATCGTTGACGGCCTGGATCGGCACCATCTCCACATCGCTGACGATGTTGTGTTCGGCGCAAAAATCCATCATCTCCTGGGTTTCTTCCATGCCGCCGATCGCCGAGCCCGCCAGGGACTTGCGGCCCATGATGAGGTTGGCGCCGGGGATCGGATCCAGCGGCGTCAATGCGCCCACCAGCGCCATGGTGCCGTCCAGCGCCAGCAGCGCCATGTACGGATTGACGTCATGGCTGACGGGCACGGTGTTCAGGAGGAAGTCGAAGGTGCCGGCGTGCGCCGCCATGGCGTCGGCATCGCGCGAGACCAGCACGTCGTCCGCGCCCAGGCGCTTGGCGTCGCGCGCCTTGTCCGCAGACGTCGTGATCATCACCACGTGCGCGCCCATCGCGTGCGCAAACTTCACACCCATATGGCCCAGGCCACCCAGACCGATGACGCCCACCTTCTTGCCCGGGCCGACCTTCCAGTGGCGCAGCGGGGAATAGGTGGTGATGCCGGCGCACAGCAGCGGCGCGACCGCCTTCAGGTCGAGCTTGTCGGACACCTTCACGACAAAATGCTCGCGCACCACGATGCGATCGGAGTAGCCGCCAAACGTCAGTTGGTCGCTGCCGCGCTCCTTGTCGTTGTAGGTCAGCGTGGCGTTCTCTTCGCAATACTGTTCCAGGTTCAGCTGGCACGCCTTGCAATGGCGGCACGAGTCCACCATGCAGCCCACGCCGGCGTAATCGCCCACCTTGAACTTCGACACGTTCTTGCCCACCTGGGCGACGCGGCCGATGATTTCGTGCCCGGGCACCATCGGGTACATGGAATTGCCCCAGTCGCCGCGTGCCTGGTGCAGGTCGGAGTGGCAGATGCCGCTGTACAGGATGTCGATCAGCACATCGTCATCGCCGGGTTCACGGCGCGTGAAGCTGAAAGGGACGAGCGGCGTGTCGGCGCTGTGAGCGGCGTAGCCTTGGGCTTGGATCATGACGGCCTCTTGGGATATTTGTTGAGCAGGCGTTCACAATATGCCGGGCAGGAACCGCGTTCAAGCTAGAATTTCGGCATGATTTATTGAATGAATTTGCATAATCATGCCGCTCGATAACCTGTCCCATCTTGCCGCTTTCTCAGCGGTGGCCCGCCTGGGCAGTTTCCGCAAGGCGGGCGAAGATCTCAGCCTGTCCACGTCGGCGGTCAGCTACGCGATCCGGAAACTGGAGGAGCGGCTGGGCGTGAATCTCTTTAACCGCACGACGCGCAGCGTGGCCCTGACCGACGCGGGCCAGCGTCTGGCCGAGCGCCTGCAGCCCGTGCTGCACGGGCTGGACGACGCGCTGGACGAAATGAACCACTTTCGCGGCTCGGCCGCCGGCACGCTGCGCATCAACACGTCGCGCGCGGCCTCGTACCTGCTCTTGATGCCCATGGCGGGGCGGTTCCTGGCCGCCTATCCGGACATCCGGCTGGAGATCGGCGAAGACGACAGCTTTGTCGATATCGTGAAGTCCGGCTTCGACGCTGGCGTGCGGCTGATCGACGCCGTGCCCGAGGACATGGTGGCGGTGCCGATCGGCCCGGCGCTGCGATCGGTGGTGGTGGCCTCGCCGGAGTATCTGCGGGACCGCGAGGCGCCACGGCATCCGGCTGACTTGATGAGGCACGAGTGCGTGCGCTACCGCTTTCCCAGCGGCCGGTACTTCAAGTGGGAATTCAAGCGGGACGGCGAGGCGCTGGAGTTTGACGTGCCGGGGCGTTTGGCCCTGAGCGACGTGCATGCCGAGGTTAGGGCGGCCACCGACGGCATCGGCATCGGCTACGTGCCGGAAAACTACGTCGCCGGACTGTTGGCATCCGGCAGGCTGGTGCGGCTGCTGGACGACTGGTGTCCCACGATCCCCGGCTTCATGCTGTATTACCCCCGGCAGCGCCGCGTGTCATCGGCGCTGCGGGCGTTCATCGACATGGCGCGCCAGTGACGCGCCGCGCGCGCCGCCGCCGGCCCGGCTAGCCCGCTTCGGCCTCGGCGCCGTACAGCGCCGCCAGGCATTCGGCCAGCGGCGCGATGCCTTTGGCCAGTTCCTCGACTGCGGCGGCGTCCACGCGCGGCAAGGGCGGGATCTCGGCCAGCACGCGCACGCCGCCAAAGCGCTCAATGGCTTCCTTGTTGCCCGCGGACGGCGGGCCGCTCATCACCACGCCCAGCACCGGAATTGCGCTCCGCTGCAATGCCGCGAGGCTTAGCAAGGTGTGGTTGATGGTGCCCAGCCCGCTGCGCGCCGACAGCACCACCGGCATGTCCAGGCGCGCGATCAGGTCGATCATCATGTGCGTGTCGTCGATCGGCACGTACAGGCCGCCGGCGCCTTCCACGATCAGGGGTGCGCGCGTTGGGGGCGGCACGATGCTCGTGGCATCGACCACGGTGTCTTCCAGCGTGGCGGCGGCCCACGGCGACAGCGGCGCCTGTAGCACGTAGGCGGGCAGGTGCAGACGCTGCGGCGGCAGTTGCGCCAGCTGGGCCACGGTGTCGGTGTCGCCAGGATCCTCGGCCACGCCGGTCTGCACCGGCTTCCAATAGTCCGCATTCCAGGCGCGCGCCAGGATGGCCGACACCAGCGCTTTTTCCGATACCGGTATCGGTGCCCGTCACGAAAACCCCGATGGGCCGCCGCGTCGATGTCTTCTGCATACTGCAAGCCAGGCGAATGGTCACCATGGCCCCATGTTGGTCCAGTGCGGCCGGACAGCGCCGGAACCCGCATACGTGCCGCGGGCGTAGGAAAGTCGGGCTGCGGCAGGGTGATGGACGGCCGCGACGGCCCTGCACCGTTGTATCAGTTGCCCCGACCGCGCGCCACCCGTCACATAGATCAGTGCCGGTGGAGGGGCGGGCGGCGAGAGGGGCGAGCGTGGCGGCGGGGCGGCGGCAAATCCTCTTTGGCGTCTTGATTCAAATCAAGGCGATCGGGGACGGGCCTGATTACCATCGCCAACATGCGTGCCAAATCCATTTTCGCCGTCCCGGCCAGCCTGCCCGATACCGACCGCCAGCAACGCCGCCATGCGCTGGTGCGTCTGTCGCTCGCCTGGCTGGCAATGATGCAGGTCATGATGTTCGCGTGGCCCGGCTATCTGCGCCACGAATCCATGCCCGCGGACGCGCTGGAAACCCTGGACTGGGCCATCGTCCTCATGAACTGGGCCAGCTTCGCGCTGACCGTTCCGGTCGTCCTGTATTCGGCATGGCCCATCTGGCGCCACGCGGGCGCCAACCTGCGGCAGGGCCGCGCTGGCATGGACGTGCCGGTGGCGCTCGGCATCATCGCCGCCTTCATCCCCAGCGTCCACGCCACTTATACGGGGCGGGGCGAAGTCTATTTCGATTCGGTCACGATGTTCGTGGCGTTCCTGCTGACCGCCCGCTATCTCGAACTGTGCGCCCGCCAATCCTTCGGCGGCGCGGGTTCTGCCGGCCGGCGCCATGCCCGCGTTGAAGACCAGCGCCTGCAACTGGGCGCGCGCGCCGACCGGGTGGCGTCGCGGTTCGTCATGGTGCAGGTCTTGCTTGCGCTGGCCGCCGCAGCGGGCTGGGCCTACATCGATCCCGCCCACAGCATCCCGGTCATGGTGGCGCTGCTGGTCATGAGCTGTCCCTGCGCCATGTCCATGGCCGTGCCCACCGCCATGGCCTCCGCGCACAGCGCGCTGGCGGCACACCCCGACATGCCCGAGGCCGCGCTTGACGCGCTGCTTGCCGAGGCCCGGCGCAAGGCGCGGCAAAACCTGTACGTCTCGCTCGTCTGGCATCTGCTGATGACGCCGCTGGCGCTGGTGGGCTGGGTCACGCCCTGGCTTGCCGCCATCACCATGCTGGTGTCGTCGCTGGCCGTGGCCTACAACTCCTGGCGCCTGTGCCGACGCGACTGGTCGGGCCGTCTGGCCGCTGACGCCGCGCTGGGGGCAGCGCCATGACCATCCTCTACCTGCTCCTGCCGCTGTCGCTGCTTTTCGTGCTGGCGATCGGCGTATCGCTGTGGTGGGCCGTCTTCAACGGCCAGTACGACGACACCGACAGCGCCGGCGCGGCCATCCTGCGCGACGACGACAGCGGCGCTGCCGGCCGCCGCTAGTTGCCGCCGCAAATTACCGCCGCTGATCGCCGCCGCGGACCCAACCGCGGCGCATCGGCAAGGCCTTTTCGCGGCCCGATACCCCTAACAGCGTTGCGGTTATGCAGCGATGTCCAAGGCGTCGCAACCCGGTTGATCCAAATCAACGCCTCCTCGAGTGACTAGTCCCATCATCGAAGCCTGGAAGTTCTTGTTACTTTAGGGGATGGGTGATGAACGATTGCCCCGCAATCGCAAGCAAGTCCGATACCTTCAACTACAAGGTCGTGCGGCAGTTCGCCATCATGACCGTGGTCTGGGGCATTGTCGGCATGGCTGTCGGTGTTTTTTTGGCCGCTCAGCTAATTTGGCCTCAATTGAATTTCGACACCGCATGGCTCAGCTACGGCCGCCTGCGCCCGCTGCACACCAACGCCGTGATCTTCGCCTTCGGCGGCAGCGCACTTTTCGCGACGTCCTATTACGTCGTCCAGCGCACCTGTCAGGCGCGCCTGTTCTGCGACAAGCTGGCCGCCTTCACATTCTGGGGCTGGCAGGTCGTCATCGTGGCCGCGGCCATCACCTTGCCGATGGGCTTTACCAGCAGCAAGGAATACGCCGAACTCGAATGGCCCATCGACATCCTGATCACGCTGGTCTGGGTCGCTTACGCCATCGTGTTCTTCGGCACCATCATCAAGCGCCGGTCCAAGCACATCTACGTGGCCAACTGGTTCTTCGGCTCGTACATCCTCACCATCGCCATCCTGCACATTTTCAACAACATTGAAATGCCGGTGTCGATGTGGAAGTCCTACTCCGCCTACGCGGGCGTGCAGGACGCCATGGTGCAGTGGTGGTACGGTCACAACGCGGTGGGCTTCTTCCTGACCACCAGCTTCCTGGGCATGATGTATTACTTCGTGCCCAAGCAGGCCGGCCGTCCCATCTACTCGTATCGCCTGTCCATCGTCCACTTCTGGGCGCTGGCCTTCACGTACATGTGGGCGGGCCCGCACCATCTGCTGTATACGTCGCTGCCCGACTGGACCCAGTCGCTGGGCATGACCTTCTCGCTGATCCTGCTGGCGCCTTCCTGGGGCGGCATGATCAACGGCATCATGACCCTGCAGGGCGCCTGGTACAAGCTGCGCACCGACCCGATCCTGAAGTTCATGGTCACCGCGCTGTCGTTCTACGGCATGTCCACGTTCGAAGGCTCGATGATGTCGATCCGCACCGTGAACGCGCTGTCGCACTACACGGACTGGACCATCGGCCACGTGCACTCCGGCGCGCTGGGCTGGGTCGCCATGATTTCGTTCGGCTCGCTCTATTACCTGATCCCGCGCCTCTATGGCCGCGAAAAGATGTACAGCGTGAAGGCCATCGAACTGCACTTCTGGATCGCGACCATCGGCGTGGTGCTGTACATCGCCGCCATGTGGATCGCCGGCGTGCAGCAAGGCCTGATGTGGCGAGACACGGCGCCGGACGGCACTCTGGTCTACAGCTTCGTCGAGGAACTGAAGACGCGCGTTCCGTACTACCTGATCCGTTTGCTGGGTGGAACCCTGTTCTTGTGCGGTGTGTTCGTCATGGCCTGGAACGTATGGAAGACGGTGAGCGGCGCGACCGCGGTCAACCCCGCCATTCCGCAAGACGATTCCCATGCCGCCCGTCCGACGGTCCCCGCGACCGCCGTGCCGGCCACTGTTTGACGAGGACATCATGGCCAACAAGAATCACGGCTTCTTTTCTCACCAGACCCTCGAGAAGAACATCGGCTGGATGATCATCGCCAGCATCCTGGTGGTCTCCTTCGCGGGCCTGGTCCAGATCATCCCGCTGTTCTTCCAGCACAGCACCACCCAGCCCGTGGCGGGCGTCGAACCCTACAGCCCGCTGCGGCTGATGGGCCGCGACGTCTACATCCGCGAAGGCTGCGTGGGCTGCCACTCTCAACAGGTGCGCGTGCTCGCCGCCGAGGTCCAGCGCTACGGCTCGTATTCGCTGGCGTCCGAGTCGGTGTTCGACCACCCGTTCCTGTGGGGGTCCAAGCGCACGGGTCCCGACCTGGCGCGCGTTGGTGAACGCTACTCCGACGACTGGCACCGCCGCCACCTGCGCGATCCGCGCAAGGAAGTGCCGGAATCCAACATGCCTGCCTATCCGTGGCTGGAAAAGACGGTCATCACCGGCCAGAACGTCGACCAGCGCATGCGTGCCCTGCGTGCCCTGGGCGTGCCCTACACCGACGAGGAAATCGCCGCCGCGCCCAAGGCCATCGAGGGCAAGACGGAAGAAGACGCGCTGGTGGCGTACCTGCAAGGCCTGGGTGTTGGCGTTCGCAAGGCGCAGTTGGCCAAGCAGGCCGAAGAGGCCAAGGCCGAAGCCGCCAAGAAGGCTCAACAACCCGCCGCCCAATCGGCCGTGCAACCCGCCGCGCCCGCGGCCACAGGAGGCTGATCATGGTCGGCTACCTGAGCGCAATCGTCACCGCCATCTCGATGGCAACCTTTTTCGGCATCGTCTGGTGGGCCTGCTCGCGCGGCCGCCAGGGCGCCAACCGCGAATCGGCCATGTTGCCGTTCGCACTGCCCGATGAATTCGGGCAGGCACAACAAGATGGAGCGAATCGGTCATGAGCGATTTCGTCAATGGCTTCTGGGGGTATTTCATCTCGATCGTCGCCGTGGGCGGGGTGGTGTGGTGCGTGTGGCTGCTGTACACGCAACGCCGCTGGCTCAGCGCCAAGCCGGCCAGCGGCCAGGTCGAGGACACCGGCCACGTCTGGGACGGCGACCTGACCGAGCTCAACAACCCGGTCCCCACCTGGTGGACGTGGATGTATCTGCTGGCCTGCGCCTTTGCATTGGGTTATCTGTTCCTGATGCCGGGCCTGGGCGAATACAAGGGCAAGCTGGGCTTCAGCAGCGCCGGGGAACTGGAGCAGCAGCAGGCCAAGATGGCCGAAGCTGTCCGGCCCATCTACGCGCGCTTCGACATCATGACGGTGCCGCAGATTGCACAGGATCCGGGCGCCCGCGAAATCGGCCAGCGCCTCTTCCTGAACACCTGCTCGCAGTGCCACCGGTCGGATGCCAAGGGTGGCCCCGGCTATCCCAACCTGACGGACGACGACTGGCTGCACGGCGGCTCGCCCGAAGCCATCATGCAGACCATCAAGGAAGGTCGCCACGGCATCATGCCGCCCTGGAAGGCATCCATCGATCCCAAGATGGCCGGCGATATCGCGCAATACGTGCGTTCGCTGTCGGGCCTGACCGCCGATCCGATCCGCGTATTCCGCGGCAAGCGTGAATTCGCCAACTTCTGCGTCGCCTGTCACGGTGTCGATGGCAAGGGCAACCAGCTCGTCGGCGCGCCGAACCTGACGGACGACGTCTGGCTCTACGGCAGTTCGGAAGCCAGCATCGTCAAGACCATTCTTGACGGCCGCGACAACCAGATGCCGGCGCACGAGCACATCCTGACCCCGGATCAGATCAAGATCCTGACTGCCTGGGTCTGGGGTCTGTCGAACAAGCCCGACGCGCAGAACCCGTCGCAGAACCCGGCGCAGGGACAGGCCGCTGCGGCGCCCGCCGTGTCCGGCACGGCGAAGCAGTGAATGGGCAGCACGTAAATGGGAGGCCGCGTCGCGGCCTCCCATATCACTAAGCACTTACAAGCACGGAGCAGCAAATGGAAGATGGGTCAACCGCAAGCGTCAGCAGTTCGCCTGGCGGTGACCCGCCGCCCTGGCGGCCGCACACACGGCCGCCGCGTCCGGGTCAGGAAACCCTGGAACAGACACTGGCGGAGGTGCGCAGCAAGATCTATCCGCGATCCGTCAGTGGCATCTTTGCCCGCTGGCGTATCGCGTTCGTCTTTATCACGCAGATCATCTTCTACGGCTTGCCCTGGCTGCAATGGAACGGGCGCCAGGCCGTGCTGTTCGACCTGGGCGCGCGCAAGTTCTACATCTTCGGCCTGGTGCTGTGGCCGCAGGATGTCGTGTACCTCGCCGTGCTGCTCATCATCTCGGCATTGGCGCTGTTTCTCTTCACTGCGGTGGCCGGACGGCTGTTCTGCGGGTACGCCTGTCCCCAGACCGTCTATACCGAAATCTTCATGTGGATCGAGCGCAAGGTCGAAGGCGACCGCATCGCGCGCATCCGGCTGGACGAATCGCCCTGGAGCTGGCGCAAGTTCCGCCTGAAATTCACCAAGCATTTCCTGTGGATCGCGCTGGCGTGGTGGACGGGTTCCACGTTCATCGGCTATTTCGCGCCGATCCGCGAACTGGGCCACGAACTCTTCGCGCTGCAGCTTGGCGCGTGGCAATGGTTCTGGATGCTGTTCTACGGTTTTGCCACCTGGGGCAACGCCGGCTTCATGCGCGAATCGGTCTGCAAGTACATGTGCCCGTACGCCCGTTTCCAGAGCGTGATGGTCGATCCGGACACCTTTGTCGTCACCTACGACAAGCGCCGCGGCGACCCGCGCGGGGGCCGTTCGCGCAAGGTCGATCACAAAGCCAAGGGGCTGGGCGACTGTGTCGACTGCAGTCTTTGCGTGCAGGTCTGCCCGACCGGCATCGACATCCGCGATGGCCTGCAGTACATGTGCATCGGCTGCGGCGCGTGTATCGACGCCTGTGATCAGGTGATGGACAAGATGCAGTACGAGCCTGGCCTCATCCGCTACACGTCCGAACACGCCATGCTGGACGGCCTGTCGTCAAAGAGCGCGCGGTCGCACCTGCTGCGGCCGCGTGTCCTGATCTACGGCGCGCTGATCCTGGTGCTGGCGATTGCCTTTGTGGCGTCGCTGGTGGTGCGCAATCCCCTGCGTGTCGACATCATGCGCGACCGGGGCGGCCTGGGCCGCGAGGTCGCGGGCGGCATGATCGAAAACGTCTACCGCCTGCAGATCATCAACACATCGGACTCGCCGATGCGCCTGCGCCTGTCGGCCGAAGGCATGCCCGACCTGGCGGTGATGGCAGGCCGGCAAGGTTCGGACGTGGTCGACGTCGAGCCCGCCGCCAACAAGCTCTTGCCCATGGTCATCCGTGCGCCGGCGGGCGCCGAGCCGGGGGCCCATGCCATCACGCTGCGCGCCAAGGGGCAGGACGGCGAGAACCGGCAGGTTGAAACCGACGAAGCCGCCAGTTTCTACGTGCCCGAGTAGGGCTGATATCCGCCCTGGCCACGACAAGGAATATTCATGAACACTGCACAAATCACCCTCGACCCCGCCGACGCGGCGCGTCTCGTCAAACCCTGGTATCGCGAGCCCTGGCCGTGGATCCTGATGGCCGGCCCGTTTGCCGCCATGGTCGGCTGCTTCATCACCATCTACTTCGCGATGACCCAGTTCGCCAGCCAGCCCATCCAGGAGGGCGTGGTCAAGCGCGGTCTGGTCATCGAACAGACCGCGTCCGGCGCGGCCGCGAGCCCGGCGCCGGCGGCCGCCAGCCCAGCAGCCGCCAAACCTTGATCGGGGGAGTTCACGCATGGGATTTCGATCGTTGATGTGGATCCTGTGGCCGTCGTTCATGGCGGCTGCTGCGGGAAGCGCGCTGATCTTTGCCCTGATCGACCCGCTGGACGTGGCCATCTTCGGACACGTCCCGACGGGCCGGATGGGCTTTTACACCGTGTCGTTCTTCGTCCTGTGGGTGATGGCGGGCCTGTCCAGCGCGCTGACGGCTTACCTGATGCCCAAGGTGGAAGAGGACGACGACTTCTAGTCCAGTGTTCCCAAAAAGAAAACACACCGTTCCGCCAGGCTGAACAAGCGCGGGCTGCGCGACGGGTAAAATCCTCCGGCTATGGTCAAGTTGGGGGCTCGCGTGCAGCCAGTCATTGCAGTACAAGGCTTATCCAAGCAATATGCGTCCGGATTTCAGGCGCTCAAGAACGTCAACCTGGACATCCAGCGCGGCGAAATTTTTGCGTTGCTCGGGCCGAACGGCGCGGGCAAGACGACGCTGATCAGCATCATCTGCGGCATCGTCAATCCCACCCACGGCACGGTGCTGGCCGATGGGCACGACATCGTGACGGATTATCGTGCCGCCCGGTCCAAGATCGGACTGGTGCCGCAGGAAATCTCCACGGACGCCTTCGAAAGCGTCTGGAACACGGTCACCTTCAGCCGCGGGCTGTTCGGCAAGCCCGCAGACCCCGCCTATATCGAAAAGGTCTTGCGCGATCTGTCGCTGTGGGACAAGAAGGACAGCCGCATCATGGCGCTGTCCGGCGGGATGAAGCGGCGCGTCATGATTGCCAAGGCGCTGTCGCATGAGCCGGCCATTTTGTTTCTGGACGAGCCCACGGCGGGCGTCGACGTCGAACTGCGGCGCGGCATGTGGGAAATGGTGCGGCGACTGCGCGAAAGCGGCGTCACCATCATCCTGACCACGCACTACATCGAAGAAGCTCAGGAAATGGCGGATCGCATCGGCGTGATTCGCAAGGGTGAAATCATCCTCGTCGAAGAAAAGGATGCGCTGATGGCAAAGCTGGGTAAGCGCCAGCTTGCGCTGACGCTGAAGGTGCCGCTGCCGGGCATTCCAACGGCGTTGGACGCCTACCAGCTTGAACTTTCGCCGGACGGCTACAAGCTTGTCTATACCTACGACAACGAGCGCGGCGGCGATATTTCGCGTCTGCTGCAGGACTTGAGCCGCCTGCAGATTGAATTTGCAGACCTGAACACCTCGGAAAGCTCGCTCGAGGACATCTTTGTCAGCCTGGTGCACGGTCAATCATGAACTTCTACGCCATACGCGCCATCTACCTTTTCGAAATGGCCCGCGCCTGGCGCACGCTGATGCAAAGCGTGCTGTCGCCGGTGATTTCAACGTCGCTCTATTTTGTCGTGTTCGGCTCGGCCATCGGTTCGCACATGGTCGAAATTGACGGTGTGAGCTACGGGGCGTTCATCGTTCCGGGCATGATCATGCTGTCGCTCTTGACGCAGAGCGTGGCCAATGCCTCGTTCGGCATCTACATGCCGCGCTTTTCCGGCACGATCTACGAGATCCACTCCGCGCCCATTTCGTACGTGGAAATCCTGATGGGTTACGTCGGTGCGGCCGCCAGCAAGTCCATCATTCTGGGCCTCATCATGCTGGCCACCGCGCGCCTGTTCGTGGCGTTCGACGTGGCGCATCCGTTCTGGATGCTGTCGTTCCTGGTGCTGACCGCGGTGACGTTCAGCCTGTTCGGCTTCATCATCGGGATCTGGGCCGATGGGTTTGAAAAGCTGCAGATCATTCCGCTGATGATCATCACGCCGCTGACCTTCCTGGGCGGCACGTTCTATTCGATCAACATGCTGCCGCCGTTCTGGCAGACGGTCACGCTATTCAATCCCGTGGTCTATCTGGTCAGCGGTTTCCGCTGGGCATTCTTCGGCGTGGCGGACGTCAGCATTGGGATCAGCGTGGGCATGACGCTGGCCTTCCTGGTTGCGTGCCTGATCGGCGTTCGCTGGATCTTCAAGACAGGCTACCGCTTGAAGACCTGATTTGGCATGGCCCCCGGGCCTGCCGGAGTGCCGCCCAGTAAAGACAACGCGCCGCATGACCCGTTCGGGGCATGCGGCGCGTTGTCTTTACTGGGGCAGCGGTCGCGGGTGTGCGTCTGCGTTTGCGTCTGCGTGCCCGTCAATGCCTGGGCTTACCGCGCCGGCTGCATCTTCATCAGGCGATCGCGAAGCTGGGGGTCCTGCTGCACGGCTTGGCCGATGCCGTTGAATTCCTCGACCGTCAAACCGTCCGCGCGGACCAGCTTGACCATCTTTTCGTCAGCTTCCTTAACGACTTTCTGCTTGGCGTCGTCGGTCTTGGCGGCGTCGACCTTGGGACGATATTCGTCAACGACGCCAGAAATCTTCATCGAGGCCGAAGCGAACTTCTGCAATTGCTGATCCGTTGGCTTCTGCACGGCGGGCGCCATGCCCGGCGGGGTTTGCGCTTGTGACTGCGTCTGTGCCGGGGCCTGCGCGCCCTGTTGCGCCAAAGCAGGTGCACCGGACAGCGCCGTCGTCAGAATGGCGGCGGATAGGAATGCGTATTTGGAACGCTGCATGAAAACTCCTTGTTCCGGTTGAAAGTCCGACCATGATGACGAACCGGGCCGCCGTGGGACAAGTTTCGCGATGTGTTTTCCTGTGTCGGCAGGCCACGAGATTGCGCACGCGTGGTGCGGGGGGCCGCCCCGGGGGCCGCCGGGACCCCGGGTTCGAAACGTTTTGCGCGGTTTCGTAGTCGCTGCTGGCCGCGATGTGTCCTTAGGCTTGTCCGGCGGACTCGGATGTGGCGCGTTTGCGGCTTCAGGCGGCGTACCAGAACACCGCAAAGAAATGGCAGACGGTGCCGGCCAGTACGAACAGATGCCAGATGAAATGGCTGTAGCGCCAGCGGTTGTCGAACACGAAGAACACCACGCCGCCGGTGTACGCGAGGCCGCCCGCCACCAGCCACCACAGGCCGCCGGCCGGGACCAGTTCAAGCAGGGGTTTGACCGCGATGACGACGATCCAGCCCATCGCCAGGTACAGGCCGGTAGAGAGCGCGGGCCGGTTGAGCCGTTTGCTGGCCTTCAGGCCCACGCCCAGCAGCGCCAGGCCCCACACTAGTCCGAAGAGCGTCCAGCCCCATGGGCCGCGCAGCGCGCCCAGCGCGAACGGCGTGTAGGTGCCGGCGATGAGCAGGTAGATGGCCGAGTGGTCCAGCACATTGAAGATCTGCTTGGCGCGGCAGCGGGGCAGCGCGTGATAGATGGCGGACGCGAGGTACAGCAGGCACATCGATACCGCGAACACGGCGGCGCCGGCGATGAAGGCGGCATCGCCCTGGCGCACGGCGGCGGCGATCAGGAGCGGGGTGCCGGCCAGTGCACCCACGGCGCCAAGGCCGTGGCTGATGCTGTTGGCGATTTCTTCGCCCAGAGTCTGGGGGCGGTCGTTGGGAAACATGGAAGGCCTGTCTGTGACAAGTTGTCCACCTTAGGCGTTTTGGGTCGCCCGCTCAAGCGCGGGCTTCAGGTTGGCCCGACTGATCCGATGAAGGTTTGATCTGGTGCAAGGATGCTTGGCCGGAGAAGGGGAGCGAAGGAAGACGAGCGGGAAAAGGCGAGCGCCAATTTAGTTACGCTGTGATACATTTAACACGCGAACAACCTGCCCGACAGAGGCGGTGCGCGTTCTTCACTCCGGGCTTGCACGTCGGCTGCGCCAGGCGCTGCCGTGATCGACACTCTTAGGGGAAGCACTCATGAATCCGGCACTTGGCCTTACGCTTGGCCTTACGGTTGGGGCGACCTTTTCGCCCATCCTCACGCCCGCATCGGACGACAGGCATCCGCCTTGCGGAGCGGCGTAGCCGCGGCGACCGTCGTCCGGCGCTGCCAACCCCGGCGCACCGGGCGGCGCGGCAAACAGGAACTACCGAACAGGCCCTAGCAATGGCGCGCAGTTTCAGCAGTCTGTTTTTCAAAGCGGCAAAGAAAATCACCCGGCTCCAGCGCGCGGCGATGCGCCTGGCGGCCCCCAAACCCACCCGCAAGCGTGCCACATCGGCGCGCAAGACGGCCGCCGGCTCCGCGGCGGGGCGTGCGGTCAAGACGACGCGGCCCGCCGGAACCTCTGGCGCGGGCAGGGCAGCGGCGCCCGAGGCGGCGTCGCTCGGCGCCGGGCGCTGGGAGGCCTCGCGCCAGTTCACGGACAAGACGGGCCGCCGGCTGGCCTTTGCCCGATACACCCCCGCATCCGCCACCTCTGCCACAGCCGCGGGCATGCCGCTGGTCGTGATGCTGCACGGCTGCCGGCAGACGGCCGAGGCCTTCGCCACAGGGACGCGCATGAACCAGTGGGCCGACGCCGGTGACTTCATGGTGCTGTATCCGCAGCAATCCCTGGCGCGCCAGGTGCAGCGCTGCTGGCGCTGGTTTCAGCCGGATGACGAGCATGGCGGGGCCGAGGCCGATCTGATCGCGGCCCTGATCCGGTCCGAGGTCGCGCGTCATGGCCTGGACCCCGAACGCATCTACGTGGCGGGCCTGTCGGCGGGGGCGGGCATGGCGGCACTCGTCGCCCTGCGCCATCCGAGCCTGATCGCCGCGGTGGCCATGCACTCGGGGCCGGTCGTGGGCGACGCGCATAATGCGGGCAATGGCTTGAGCACCATGCGGCGCGGCAGCATCAAGCCGCTGGCGCCGCTGGTGGAATCCGTGGCGGACCCCGCCGTCTTCGACCTGGGCATGCCGGCGTTGATCTTGCACGGCCAGCTTGATCCGGCCGTGGCTCCGCGCAACGCCCGGCAATTGTTCGAACAGTTCCGCACCTTGAATGCCGCCGATCCGCACGCGTTGCCGGTCGAGCGCGTGCTGGGACTGGGCACCGAAAAGGCGTACCGCCGGGTGGATGTGCTGCGCGGCCGCAAGACGGTGCTGCGGCTGTGCGAGATCACGCGGCTTGAACACGCCTGGAGCGGCGGCGATCCCGCCATCCGGTATCACGCGCGCAGCGGTCCGGATGCGTCCGCGCTGGTGTGGCGGTTCTTTCAGGGGCAGCGGCGCACGGGCGCGATTGCTGCCGCGCAATGACGAGCGCCCGGGTCAATGGCGAGCTGCTGGCGCGCTGTGGCGCGGCGGATTGTCCGAGCATCCAGAATGATGTTGTCGCCGCCACCGGCGTCCGGGCGGCGTAACATCGCTGCAATCACAAAGCGTCAGGCGCCCGGTGCCTGTTGACGCCTCTTTGCCACCTCCAACTCTTACGGAAGTCGTCGTCATGCCCTTGTCCCTATACCAGGCGTCCGTGCCTGTATTCATCCGCGGCCTAAATGTGCTGGCCGCGTTGCTTGAAAAGGCGGCCACCCACGCGCAAACCACCGGCATCGATCCGGCGGAACTCGTCAACGCGCGCCTTGCGCCCGATATGTATCCGCTATCGGGCCAGGTCCAGCGGGCCAGCGACGCCTCGAAGTTCGCGGCACAGCGGCTGTCGCAGGGCGACGCTCCGAAATTTGCCGACACCGAAACCACGCTTGCGCAATTGCAGCAGCGCGTTGCCGACACGATCGCGTATCTGCAAAGCGTGAAGCCCGAGCAGGTCGATGGCGCGGAAAGCCGACGCATCACGCTGAGCTTTGGCGAGTTCAAGCCTGAATTCCAGGGCGACGAGTATCTGCTGACGTTCGCGCTGCCCAACTTCTACTTCCACGTGACGACCGCCTACGGCATCCTGCGCCAGGCGGGCGTACCGATCGGCAAGCTGGATTTCCTGGGACCGTACCCGCAACTGGCCCCTTGAGGGGACGGCGTGGCCCGGCGCGGCTTGGTCCGCGTCACGCCGCGCCATCATTGTTTTGCAGGGTCGCCGCAGCCTTCGGTGGGCCCCATCTTCGCCATGTTCTGCTGGATCTCCTCGGGCGTGAGGTCCTGCATGTGCGTGGCGATGGACCAGCGGTGACCGAACGGGTCCACCACCTGTCCGTAGCGGTCGCCCCAGAACATGTCGGCAGCGGGCATGGTGACTTGTGCGCCCGCCGCGACTGCCTGCTGGATCGCGGCGTCCGCGTCGGTCACATACAGGTGCAGCACGGCGGGTGTGCCCTTGAGCGCCTTCGGTCCCAGGCTGCCCCATTCCGGAAAATCATCCATCAGCATCAGGACCGAATCGCCGATCCGGATGGCTGCGTGCATGATCTTGCCGTTGGGTCCGGGCAGCCGCATCAGCTCCTCGGCATTGAAGGCTTTCTTGTAGAAGGCGAGGGCGTCGGACGCGCCCTCGCAAATGATGTGCGGCGTCAGCGTGTGCATGCCGTCGGGAATGGGCTTGGCTGCTTTGGTGGCCATGATGTGTCTCCAGGGTTGTTGAATGGCTGCGCCCGGGGCGCTAGTTGCCGACCAGCGTGGCGAAGCCGCCCCAGCACATGCGCTTGACGTCGAATACGCCCTCGCAGCACATTTCCGCCAGGCGCGGGTCGGACATCACCTTGGCGTTGATGCGATTGCGCTCTTCCTTGCTGGGATACAGGATCCACGCGAACACCACGACTTCGCCTTCGCGCGCCCCGGCCGCGGCGCTGAACGACGCGAAGCCTTCGCCGTCGATATCGTCGGCCACGCCTTCGCGGTAATCCAGCGCGCCGTGTTCGCGCCAGATGCCCTCGGCGTGCGTGGCCATTTTCTTGTACGTGTCCAGGTTGGCCTTGGGTACGCACAGCAGGAAACCGTCTATGTACTTGTCCATCGATCACTCCTCGAGTCCGTGTTGTTCTGTTTTGGGCCGGGACGTCCGCAATCCGCCTCGGCCGCCGTCCGGATTTCTGGATCGGCAGGAGCCACTTTATCGGGATCCGCGAGGCTTTCAGATAGGCAATTGCGACAATCTTGCGGGTGGATTGCGTCAGCGTGCAGGCGTATGCTTGGCGACATGAAAAACGTCGCGTTCCTGCTGCCCAAGGGGACCAATATTGCGTCCCTGGAAACCGCGCGCCACGGCTTCATGGTGGCCAACGAATACCTGCGCGCGCATGGCCGCGAGCCGCGGTTTCACGTGCGCACGCTGGCGCTGACGCGCGAGGTAAGCCTGGACGACGGACGCATCAAGGTGCAGGCCGACATGGTGCTGGCCGACGCGACCGACATCGATATCTGCATCGCGCCGCCGCTCTTGGGATCGGTGTCGGACGCGGTACTGTCCAACCGCGAGCTGATTGAATGGCTGTCGCGCCATCACCGCGATGGCGGCGAGGTCGCCAGCCTGTGCATGGGCGCCGCCCTGCTCGCGGCGGGCGGCGTGCTCGACGGGCAGCAGGCGGTGGTGCACTGGGTGGCGCAGAACCTCTATGCCAGTCTTTTTCCCACGGTGCGCTGGACCAGCGATCGCGTCGTCATGGCGGAAAACGGGGTCTATACGAGCGGGGGCGCATTTTCTGCCGCGCACCTCGTGCTGCACCTGATCGAAAAGTACACCGACCGCGACACCGCGATCTGGTGCGCCAAGTATTTCCAGCTGGACTGGAGCCGCCAGAGCCAGTTGCCGTTTTCAGTATTCATGGGGCAGAAGTCGCACGCGGACGACATCGTGCGGGCGGTGCAGGACTACATCGAAGGCCGCTACCAGGAAAAGATCACCGTCGAGGAACTGGCCGGCCGCCACGCGCTGGGCCGGCGCACGCTGGAACGGCGCTTCCGCCAGGCCACCGGCAACAGCATCGTCGAATACGTCCAGCGCGTGCGTGTGGAAGCCGCAAAGCAGCGGCTCGAAACCTCGCGCAAAAGCGTTGCCGAGGTCATGTACGAAGTGGGCTACAACGACACCAAGGCCTTTCGCGACATCTTCAACAAGTACTGCGGCATGTCGCCCGTGGGGTATCGCGAGCGGTATCAGTAGCGCGGTAAGTGCTGCACACCGAGTGCGGGGCTGCCGCGCGGGCGTAAAGGTCAAACTCGTTACAGCAGTGTTGCTGCGCCACGCCTTATCTTCGTTGTCTTTGTGGAATCGCAAACATCGCCGCGTGCAAATGTTTGCGAAATGTGTCGGGAAACCTAGACTGGGGTTTTCCCGAGGTACCCCATGAAGCTCCGCACCCATTTCGGCAATCTCTCCATTGGCACCCGGCTGGGCCTGGGCTTTGGCGCAGTCCTGGTCCTGCTGCTGGCCCTGGCCGGCGTGTCGCATTTCGAGCTGACACGCATCGGCAGCATCAACCGCGAAATCACGCAGGAAACCTGGGTGAAGGCCAGCGCGATATCGGTGGTCGACGTGACCACGCGCGCCAACGCCCGCGTCAATCTGGAACTGATCGTCAACGCCGACCCGGCCGCCATGTCGTTCGATACGTTCTGTCCGATGGGGCCGTGGATCGTCACGGCGGATGCGTTTGACGGGACCAGGACGCGCGTGCGCTGCTGGGTCAACGGCGAGCTCCGGCAGGATGGTCCCACGGAGAACATGATCTTCGACATCCCGACCCTGATCGAAACGATCTCGCGCGGCATCACGCTCTACCCGGGCGACGTGATCGCCACGGGCACGCCGGCGGGCGTGGGCATGGGAATGACGCCGCCCCGATATCTGGTGGCCGGCGACGTGGTGCGCGTGGAGGTCGAGGGGCTGGGCAGCGTCGAGAACCAATTCGTGGAGGAGGCGTCATGACGACAACATCGATCAAGGGCCTGTCGGTGGAAATCGACGGCGACGGCCCCGCATTGCTGTGCATTCACGGGCTCGGCGGCTCCTCCAACACCTGGACGCCGCTGATGGGCGCCTGGACGGGCTTTCGGGTCATCCGCCCCGATCTGCCCGGCAGCGCCAGATCCCCTTTGACGGATGGCGAGCTGTCCATCGCGGGCTATGTCGACGCGCTGGTCTCGGTGCTGAACGCGCTGGACTGCGGCGCGGTGCACGTGGCGGCGCATTCGTTGGGGACCATCGTCGCGCAGCATCTGGCGTTGAAGGAGCCGGCCCGGGTCCGGACGCTGGCGCTCTTCGGGCCGCTGGCCGAACCGCCGGAGGCGGGCAGACCGGGCATCCGGGCGCGCGCGGCGCTGGCCCGTCAGGGCGCACCCGCCATGCAGGAAATCGCCGATGCCATCGTCAAGGGCGCCACCAGCCGCCGCACCAAGGCGGAACAACCGGCGGTGCTGGCGCTGGTCCGGGAAAGCGTGATGCGCCAGCCGCCGGAAGGGTATGCGCGAAGCTGCGAGGCGCTGGCCGGCGCGAAGTCCGCCGATCTTGAGCGCCTTGGCGTGCCGGTGCTGCTGGTGACGGGCGATGAAGATGGCGTTGCACCCCCCGCGAACGTGCAGGCCATGGCGGCGCGCATCCCAAACAGCCGCTGCACCGTCGTCGCGGACTGCGGACACTGGACCACGTTCGAGCAGCCGGGCGCTTGCGTGGAAGCGTTACAGGCGTTTCACGCGGGCTTGGCCCGATGAAGCGCGGGTGACTGCGAGCTTTGCAGCACCCGATCCGCAGCACCGACGTCACACCAACACCTTTCATAAAAAAATTCTGACCCCCCGCGGGCCAGGAGGAGACCTCGCATGTCCAGAATCGCATTTACCAACGTCGTCATCTTTGACGGAAGCGGCGACGACGTCTTTGACGGAGAGTTGCTGATCGACGGCGGCCGCATCGTCGAGGTGGCGCGCCTGCCCGAACGGATCAACCGGGACGGCGCGCGCGTCGTCGATGGCAAGGGCCGGTTCCTGATGCCGGGAATGACCGAGGCGCACACGCATTTCTCGTGGAATGATCAGCCCACGCTGGCGGCCATCCAGTTCATGCCGCCCGAGGAGCACATCCTGTGGTGTGTCCGCGTGGCCAAGCGCTATCTGGAAATGGGGTGGACGTCCGCCATCGGCGCGGCGGCGGCCAAGCCGCGGCTGGACGTGGTGCTGCGCAATGCGATCAACGCCGGCGAGTGCCCGGGCCCGCGCTACCTGGCCGGCAGCCAGGAGATCACGACCATCGGCGCGCTGGGCGACAACACGCTGCCCCACATGCATTTCGAGGAGCTGAGCTTTGGGAGCGTTTGCAGCGGCCCCGAGGAAATCCGCCGCTCGGTCCGCACGTTCATCAAGTACGGCGTCGACCACTTGAAGATCAATCTGTCGGGCGAATACATCGCGGGCCTGCCGGCAGAGATGTCGCCCTTTGCGGAAGACGAAATCGCCATGCTGGCCTCGGAAGCCAAACGGTATGGCAAACGGATCGCGGCCCACGCGCGTTCCAGCGAATCGGTCAAGCAATGCGTGCGCCACGGCATCGAGATGGTGTATCACGCCAGCTTCGCGGACGACGAAGCGCTGGACATGCTGGAAGCCAACAAGCACAAGCATTTTGTCGCGCCCGGCATCGGGTGGCTGGTCCGCACCGCGTTCCATGCGTCGGACTACGGCATCACCCCCGCGATTGCAGAAAGCATGGGCTACAAGCGCGAACTGGAAATCGCCGCGGAAAGCCTGCGCAAGATGCACAAGCGCGGCATACGCATTCTGCCGGGCGGCGACTACGGATTCGCGTGGATGCCGCACGGCACGAACGCCAACGACCTCCAGTACTTCGTGGACTACATCGGCATGACGCCGGTCGAGGCGCTGGTCGCGGCCACGCGGCTGGGCGGGCAGATCATGCAGCGGCCTGACGAACTGGGGATGCTGCGTCCCGGGTATCTGGCCGACGTGGTCATGGTGGACGGCAATCCGCTGAACGACCTGGCGCTGCTGGCCGACCCGGAACGGATCGTTCTGGTGGTAAAGGACGGGAAGGTCTGCAAGGATATGTGCGGCACGGTGCAGGACGGCACGGGGAACTTGAATGCGGCCCAGCCGCTGCGTGCGGAGCCGGCCTTGGCTTGAGGCAGCGCGCGGGGAGGGGAAAGACGCCAGTTCGGACGCGCGTCGCGGTACGATTCGGCATCGCCGCCCGTTCCGCCGGCTTGTCCGTCCCCCTCCCTGAGAATGCTGCATGAACACCCGTAGACGCCTCTGCGCCGGCCTTCTTTGCGCCGGCCTTCTTGCCGCCGTGTCTGGCCCCGCCCTCGGCCGCTCTGAATTGCCCTACATCGACAGCGTCGTGAACGAGGCGGCCCGCGCGGTCATGCGGCAGCACGACATCGCTGGCATGGTGATCGCCGTCACGCATCAGGGCCGCCAACGCTTCTACACCTACGGCGTCGAGTCGCTGGAGACGCGACGCGCGGTCAATCGGGACACGCTCTTCGAACTGGGGTCGATCAGCAAGACCTTCACCGCGACGCTTGCCGCCTATGCGCAGGCCAAGGGCCAGTTGGCGCTGACGGACAGTCCGGCGCGGTTCGTGCCTGAGCTTGCCGGGACCGAGTTCGCCAAGCTGACGCTGGTGAACCTTGGCACGCACACCACGGGCGGCTTTCCATTGCAGGTGCCCGACGACGTGCGCGACAACGCGCAGTTGATGCAATACCTGAAGGCATGGAAGCCCGAACACGCGCCCGGCACGTATCGCTCGTATGCCAATCCCAGCATCGGCATGCTGGGCGTCGTGGCCGCCGCGAGCCTGAAGCAGCCGTTCGCGCAGGCAATGGAGAAGGACCTGTTTCCGAAACTGGGCCTGACCAGCACGTACATCGACGTGCCCGCCGCCAAGGCGTCGCGCTATGCGCAGGGCTACAACAAGCAGGGCGCGCCGGTGCGCGTCAATCCCGGTGTGCTGGCGGCCGAGGCCTATGGCGTCAAGTCCACCGCGCGCGACATGCTGCGCTACGTTGAAGCTGGCATGGACATGGACGTGCTGGATAAGGACATCCGCCGCGCCCTCGCGGATACCCATGTGGGCTATTACGAGGTGGGCGGCATGACGCAGGACATGGCGTGGGAACAGTTTTCGTATCCGGTGGCGCTGGACACGCTGCTGACGGCTAACGCCGGGACGCTGAACAGCCAGAGCCATCCCGCAGAGGCGCTGCAGCCGCCTTTGGCGCCGCAGGGCGAGACCTGGATCAACAAGACGGGGTCGACCAATGGGTTTGGCGCCTACGTGGCGTTTGTGCCCGCGCGCAAGCTCGGCATCGTCATCCTGGCCAACCGCAATTATCCCAACGAAGCGCGCGTGCGGTTGGCGGCGGAGATTCTCGGCGCGGTGGACAAGCAGCCGGCGCCGGCCCGAGCGGCGCGTTGACCCCGAAGTGATGACCCGCCGAATTCGATACGAATTACGACGCGGGCCTTGATGGGTGCGTCCGCGAGTTTGCAGGGGGATCGTCGGTGGAGGTCGCCCCTAGGCGTTCGAACCTGTTTCAACATATCTCCGGCTTGGCCTGTCCCCATTAAGCAAACGGCTTTCTTGCCTGATAATGCAGGTCGTCGCCCCATGCCGGACCTCTCATGCCTCGCGTCACCCGCCGCTTCGTTTTTCCGTTGTTTGCCACTCTGACGGCCGTCCTGGCCGGATGCTCTTCCCCCAAGCCCGTCTACGAGCGCGAGGACTTCGCGCAAACGGATACCTACTCTCGCAGCGTTCCGGCGGCCAGCAGCGCCGCGTGTGATGCGGGCCGGCGGGCCTTGCTGAGCCAGGGCTATCTCATCGACAAGTTCGAGCCGTCGCGCGTTACCGGCCACAAGAACTTCGAGGGCGAGGACGGGCAGCATACGCAGATCAGCTTCAACATCGAGTGCGCGTCGGACGGCAGTGCGAGCGACCGCACAACCGTGTTTGCGAACGCCGTGCAGGACCGCTATTCGATCAAGCGCACTGGCAACTCGGCCAGCGTGGGGGTCAGCGTGCTGGGGCAGGTGTCGATGCCCTTTGGCGGCAGTGACGACTCGCTGGTCAAGACCGCCAGCCAGACGGTGACGCGGCCCAAGTTCTATGACGGGTTCTTCCAGCTGTTGCAGCGGTTCCTGCCGGACGCACAGGCGGCCGCCAAGCCGCCGGAGCCGCCCGTGCGGACGAAGGGCGCCGCGCCCAAGCCCGCGCCCGCGCCGGCCGACCCGGTGGTGGCGCCGAATGCGCCGGCGGATACGCTGAATCCGGCTGAGGCCGGCGGCGACAAGCCGGCGCCGGCGGCCAATGGGGCGCCGGCAAGTACGCCGGCGGCGGGAGCGCCTGCCGCAGGAACGCCCGCCTCAGGGTCGCCTGCCGCAGGGTCGCCTGCCGCAGGGTCGCCTGCCGCAGGGTCGCCTGCCGCAGGATCGCCTGCCGCAGGATCGCCTGCCGCAGGGTCGCCTGCCGCAGAATCGCCTGCCGCGCCCGCTGCGCCGCAGTCCGGCAACTGACGCTTTACCCCCGGCGCATCGACGGTTGCGCAGTTTGCCGTAGCGCAAACTGCCCGCGCCGAGGCGCCGCGCCGGTCTGCCGCGGGCGGCGATAATGCCGCCCATGACATACCAACTCCTCAAGATGGCCCACGTCGCGGCCGCGGTCGCGTGGCTTTGCGGCTCGCTCTTCGTTGCCCTGTTCCTTCTGACCTCGCAGCCGCAGGACGGCGAAGACGCGCCAAAGGAGCGCAAGATGCTCCACGCGCTGCGCCGCTGGACGCTCTTTGTCACCACGCCCGCCATGGTCATCACCTGGCTCATCGGCCTGCATCTGGCCATGACGTTCGGGTGGTTCGCGATGAACTGGATCTGGATCAAGGTGGCCTTTGCGCTAAGCCTGTCGGGGTTGCTCGGCATGCAAAGCGCATCGCTGCGGCGCATGGCGGGCGGTAGCGGCAAGCGCCCGCCCTTGATCGACCTGCAGGCCCCGTACGTCGTGCTGGCGGCGGCGGCCATCGTGACGCTGGTAGTGGTCAAGCCGTTCTGAACGACTGGCCGGACTGCTCGTCCGGCACCTGCCCGGCGCCCCATATGCCAACGCGCCATATCCAAAAAACCCCGTAATAACGACTCAACCAACTATTCGTTCGCGCGCATAAGTCCCGTCCCTAGAATCGTCTCTCTCATAACTGCGTTGACTTAGAGGCGATTCCATCATGACTATGCGTATTCTTGCCGCCGGGGCTTCTTCGGATGCAGGCGTTTCCCACGGCGCGCGGCAATCGCGCATGGCATGGACGCCGCTGTTCAAGCGCCTCTTGGGCGCGGTGCTGGCCTCGGCGGCGATGTTCCACGGCCCGGCGTTCTCGGCAGACCCGAAGCCGCTCAAGGTGGGCGTGCGCGGCGGGGTGGACGAGCAGATCTGGGAAGTGGTGACGCAGGTAGCCAAGAAAAACGGCCTGGCCGTCGAGCCCGTCGTCATCACCGGCACCGCCAGCCCGAACGAGGCCCTGAACAACGGCGACCTGGAGGCCAATGCCTTCCAGCACATTCCCTTCCTGAACGACCAGATCAAGCAGCGCGGCTACAAGCTGGTGCCGGTCGCCAACACGCTGATCTCGCCCATCGCGTTCTATTCCAAGAAATACAAGTCGCTCAAGGAATTGCCGGATGGCGCGAAGGTGGGCATTCCCAATGACCCAAGCAACCAGACGCGCGCGCTGGTCATCCTGCGCGACCAAGGGCTGATCACGCTGAAGGACGGTTTCGACCCGGCCACCGGCACCGCCACGCTGGCCGACGTGACGTCCAATCCCAAGAAGCTCAACTTCGTGGAAAGCGCATCGGTCGTGCTGGCGCGCTCGCTGCCCGACGTGGACACCGCCGCCATCGTTAACAGCTTTGCATACCAGGCCGGACTGATCGCCACGCGCGACGGCATCGCGGTCGAGAAGAAAGAGAACAACCCCTACGTGAACATCATCGTCGTGCGCGAGAAGGACAAGGACGCGCCGTGGGTACCCGCGCTGGTCAAGGCGTACCACTCGGAAGAAGTGCGCCAGTTCATCCTGACCAAGTTCGACGGCTCGGTGATCCCGGTCTTCTGAGCCAAGATGCAACGCGAACTTTCCCTGGCCGCGGAAGCGGCCGGCGCAGCGCAATCGCCGGCGCGCGACGCGCACATCGTGTTCGAGGGGCTGCAAAAGCAATATCAAGGGCCCGCGGGCCCCGTCGCGGCGTTGTCGGATGTGTCGTTTTCGATTGCGCGCGGCGAGGTATTCGGCATCATCGGCCGCAGCGGCGCGGGCAAGTCGACGCTGCTGCGCTCGATCAACATGCTGGAACGCCCCAGCGCCGGCCGCGTGCGGGTGGACGGCGTGGACGTGGGCAGCCTGGACGAGAATGCGCTCGTCGGCCTGCGCCGCCGGATCGGCATGATCTTCCAGCACTTCAACTTGCTGTCCGCCAAGACGGTGGCCGAGAACGTCGCGCTGCCGCTGCGCGTGGCCGGCGTAAAGCCCGCGGCCGCGCGGGCGCGGGTGGACGCGCTGCTGGACATGGTGGGCCTGCGGGACAAGGCCGACGTGTATCCGGCTAAGCTGTCCGGCGGCCAGAAGCAGCGCGTCGGCATCGCGCGCGCACTGGTCCACGAGCCCGAGATCCTGCTGTGCGACGAGGCGACATCGGCGCTGGACCCCGAGACCACGCAATCGATCCTGGGTCTGCTGCTGGACATCAACCGCAACCTGGGCCTGACCGTCGTACTGATCACGCACGACATGGCCGTGATCCGCGAGGTCTGCCACAAGGTGCTGGTGCTGGACGGCGGCCGCAACGTCGAACTGGGCGAGGTGTGGCGCGTGTTCGGCAACCCACAGGCGGATGCCACGCGCGCGCTGCTGCGGCCGCTTCAACACGACCTGCCCGCGGACCTGGCGGCCCGGCTGGTGCCGGACCTGCAAGGTCGCCCCGGCGTCGCCGTGCTGCGCCTGCGCTTCACCGGACAAGGCCGGCCAGACGGCGTGTCGCTGCAGGCGTTGGCCGCGATGGGCCCGGGCGCCACGCTGCTGCACGGCGGGCTGGACCGGCTGCGCGGCCATGCGCAGGGCAGTCTGCTGGTGTCTGTGCCCGCGCACGCTTTACAGGAAGAGGCCGCGCGCGCCGCGCTGGTGGCCGATCAGATCAAGGTGCTGGGCTATGTCGCTACCGATGCTTGACAAGTACCTGCAGGCGTTCCTGCAGACCCTGACGATGGTGAGCATTTCCGCCGCCATTGCCATCGCGACCGGCCTGGCGCTGGCCGTGGTGCTGACCATCACCGCGCCGGGCAATCTCTACCCGCGTCCGCGTTTCAACAAGGCGCTGTCGATCACGGTGAACACGTTTCGCGCCATCCCGTTCATCATCCTGCTGGTCGCGATGCTGCCGTTCACGCGCTTTCTGGTGGGCACGACGCTAGGCACCTGGGCGGCCATCGTACCGCTGTCGGCCAACCTGATTCCATTCTTTGCACGCATTGCGCAGGTCAGCCTGAACGACGTGGACCACGGTCTGGTCGAGGCGGCGCGCGCCATGGGCTGCCGGCGCTGGCACATCGTGCGTCACGTGCTGCTACCCGAGGCCCTGCCCGGCATCATCGGCGGCATGACGGTCAGCGTCATCGCCATGATCAACGCGTCGGCGATGGCCGGCGCGGTGGGGGCGGGCGGCCTGGGCGACTTGGCGATCCGCTACGGCTACGAGCGTTACGAGACGCGGGTGATGTTTGAGGTGATCGTCATCCTGATCGCGCTGGTGTCGATCGTGCAGTTCATCGGCGAGTGGCTGTCGCGCCGCGCCGACCACAAGCGGTGAACGATGCGAGTCGCGCGCGAAGCGTCCTCTGGTTCAGCGCAATGGCGCCTGCGGCATGGCCGCCAGGGATTGCGTCGCCAGCCGCTCCTGCTCGCCGGCCAGCCGGTTGACGGCGTCCTGGTGCTGATGAAAGCGCGCCAGGTCGGCATCGCGGCCGAACATCAGTTCGTCCCGGTCCGCGTACCAGAACTGCCGGTTGTCATCGAGCAGCGTGATCATCAGCCCGAATTCATGCAGGATCTGCGTTTCCAGGTCCCAGACGCGCGCCAGTTTTTCTTCGCTGGCCGCGCGGGAGTCCTGCAACGCCTTCAGGATCTTGTCCTTTTCCGGTTCGGCGATGGTCAGCGAGCGCACCAGCGCAGGCATTCCGTTCAACACGTCCATGCTTTGTTCGCGGTAGCCGGGCACGAGCTGTTCGGCCTGTTCCAGGATCAGACGGCTTTCGATCAGGCCCGAGTCGCGCGCCAGACGCCGGGCGTCGAACAGCTTGGGCAGGCCGATTTCCTTGAGTTCCTGCAGGTACGCGCGATGCTGCGCCAGCCGTTCGCCCGCGATGGTCTTCATGGCCCGTTCCATTTCGCCGTACGGACCGGTGGCCTTGGGCGAGGGGTCGATGGCGGGCACGTCTTCGGGCGCGCCGCTGCCGCCGCCGGCCTGCAGGCGCAGCGCGTCGATGGCCTTGCGGATTTCGGTGTTGGCGATGTCGCGCTGGCGGTTGTCGTGGGTGCGCTCGGCAAGCGGCCCGGCCACGGCGGCCAGCAGGCACACCCCCGCGCCCAGCATGATGCGCAAGCGGTTGCGCGGCGTGCGAAACCGGGTCCAGATCGAAAAGACGCCCAGAACGGCAAACAGGATGAGGCCCAGAAGAATGGCGCCGCCGAAGGCCAGCTTGGCGACGTCCAGCATGGTGGCGGGCCGGCTGCTGTAGACGGCCCACGCCAACATCGCGGAATAGACCAGACAGGTGGCGGCCTTGAGCAGCCAACCGGGTTGGGGCGGCTTCGCGGGGATAACCGCCGGGCCGGCGGCCGCGGCGGGCGCTTGCGGGTCGTTCATGTCGCGCACGAAAACGGAGATACGGCGTTTGACTGTAAAGACTCGCTTCGGCCCCGTCAATGCCGCGGATCTGCGGCGATTTCCGATTTCCAGGCAGGCGCGATGCGCCCCTGCACCCACCCATGACAGGAGTGACAACCATGACCGACCTCGCGCAGCAGGGCTTTGCGACCCGCGCCATTCACCTGGGCTACGACCCGCTGGACGAACAGGGGGCGCTGTCGCCGCCGCTGTATCTGACGTCCACCTACACGCAAGACAGTATCGAGGCCTTTGACCGGATCCGGCTCGGCGAGGCCCAAGGCTATGTCTACGGCCGGACGCGTAATCCGACGCAGGCGCTGCTGGAAGAGCGGCTGGCGTCGCTGGAAGGCGCCGAGGCCGGCGTGGTGACGGCCTCGGGCATGGCGGCCATTTCGGCCACCCTGTTCTCGCTGCTGCAAAGCGGGGACGAGATCGTGGTTGACCAGATCGTCTACGGCACGGCCTTCACGCTATTCACGCAGGGGCTGTCCCGATTCGGCGTGCGCGCCGTGTTCGCGGATTTCACGCAGCCGCAGTCCGTGGCCGCCGCCATCGGCCCCAAGACCCGGGCGGTGTACTTCGAGACCCCCGCCAATCCGAACCTGCGCCTCGTGGACATTGCGGCCATCTCGGCCATCGCGCGCGGCAAGGGGCTGCTGACCATCGTGGACAACACCTTTGCCACGCCGGTGCTGCAGCGTCCGCTTGAACATGGCGCGGACATCGTGCTGCATTCGGCCACCAAATACCTGGGCGGGCACGGCGACCTGCTGGCGGGCGCCGTGCTGGGCCGCAAGCAGCACATCGACGCCATCCGGCTGCAAGGCTTGCGCTACTTCACGGGCGCGACGCTGTCGCCCTTCACGGCGTTTCTGGTGCTGCGCGGGATCAAGACGCTGGAGCTGCGCGTGCAGCGCCATAGCGAATCCGCGCTGAGGGTGGCCAAGCTGCTGCGCGAGCATCCGGCGGTGGCCGATGTGTTCTATCCGGGCCTGGCCGGCACGGCGGGCGCCGACATTGCGCAGCGCCAGCAGGCGGCGGGCGGCGGCCTGGTGGCGTTCGAGCTGAAAGGCGGTCTGGTGGCCGGAAAAACGCTCTTGAATAGCCTGAAGCTGGCGCGCATCGCCGTCAGCCTGGGCGATCCCGAGACGCTGATCCAGCATCCGGCGTCGATGACGCATGCCAGCTACTCGGCCGAGGACCGCGAGCGCTATGGGCTGTCCGAGGGCTTGCTGCGGCTGTCGGTCGGGCTGGAAACGCCCGAGGACATTCTGGCGGATCTCAAGCAGGGTCTGGATCGGGTGTAGGCGGCGGCGCGGCGGGCGGTGTGGCGGGGGGTGGGACATCGTCGCGCCGCCACGCCACCCACTCGCCTTCGCCCTCGTAGTGGCGCAGGCCGCGCTGGGCGGTTGCCAGGCCTGCGCGCAGCACGTCCATGTCCAGTCCCGGCATGTTGCGTAGCAGGGCGGGCGGCAAGTTGCCGATGTCCAGCACGCGCTCGTCAAACTCCATCCGCATCAGCCCGCCGTCTTCGTTGGCCACGCGAACGAACCACAGGCTTTCCATGTAGTCGCCAAACCAAGGGTCCGGATAGATCGCCTGGGTGAACGCGAACCCGAACTCATGAACGTCCTGCCAGGGCCAGAACTGCTGCAGGCCCATCGCGTGCGCCAGTTCGCCCGACCGCGTGAGGCCGGCGTCATCGAAGCGCACGATTTCCTGCAAGGGATCTTCGGCTGCCGGCGGCCCGGCAAACCATCGCTTGATGCGTGACCACATGGTGTCGCGAATGAGGGGATGAGGGAGGTGCAGTGTAATGGGGCCGGGTTCGTGAAAAAATGTTACAACCATTGATCGCCATCAATTCCGCGCGCCCTGGCAACAGTTAGGGTTGATGTTTGCGCAGCAAGGATAGGACCAATGACCGACAAGACATCCCAAGCCCCCGATCAAGACACCCAGGCGGCACCCGCCAAGCGGCCCGCCAGCGCCCAGGGCGCCGCCAAGCGCACGGCCAGCGACCGCCGCGCGCCCGCCAAGCGTGCCGTCAGGGGTGAAGCGACGCCGGCCGGGGCTGCAGGCGCGGGCATCGCCCCCGCCGTTGAACCGGCCCTTCAATTGCGCAAGCGCGTGGCGGCGCGGCAGGACGCGGCGCGGCAGGAGACTGCGGCAGTGCTGGCCGATATCGCCAGCCGTTACACGGTCGGCAACCCGGGCGAGGCCCACGAGGCCTTGCGCACCGTCATCGATGCGCTGTCGCCCGACGATGCGCAAGCGGTGCACCGCGCGTTGCTCGACGCCAACCGGCAAACGCGCGGGGCGCGACGCAATCCCGACGATGAACTGGCCGGAGATTGGCGCGAGGGCGTTTATCCATATCGCCATCGCATGCTGCGGCGCAATTACGAAAAGCAGAAGTACAAGCTGCAGGTCGAATTGTTGAAGCTGCAAGCGTGGGTAAAGGCAACCGGCCAGCGTGTCGTGATCCTGTTCGAGGGGCGCGACGCCGCGGGCAAGGGCGGCACGATCAAGCGCATGATGGAACACCTGAATCCGCGCGGCGCTCGCGTGGTCGCGCTGGAAAAGCCGTCCGACACCGAAAAGGGCCAGTGGTACTTCCAGCGCTACGTGCAGCACTTGCCGACTGCGGGCGAGATCGTCATGTTCGATCGCTCCTGGTACAACCGCGCCGGCGTCGAACGCGTAATGGGCTTTTGCTCGCAGGACGAATACCTGGCGTTCCTGCGCCAGACGCCCGATTTCGAGCGCCATCTGGTCAGCAGCGGTATTACGCTGATCAAGCTCTGGTTCTCGGTCAGCCAGGAAGAACAGCGCAGCCGCTTCCAGCAACGCAAGGTGCATCCGCTCAAGCAATGGAAGCTGAGCCCGGTGGACTTGGCATCGCTGGACAAGTGGGACGACTACACGCGCGCCAAGGAAGCCATGTTTGCCCACACCGACACCGCCGATGCGCCGTGGATCGTGGTCAAGTCCGACTGCAAGAAGCGCGCCCGCCTGAACGCCATGCGCTATGTGCTGAGCCGCCTGCCGTACGAGGGCAAGAGCGACGACCCGCAGATGGCGATGGATTCGCTGATCGTGGGCCGCGCGCTGTAGGCCGTCAGCCTCCCAGCGCAGCCAGGTTCAACACGTGGCTGCGCCCGATCCACACGGCGCAGTCGCGGTGGTCGCGCAGCGAATGGCCGGTGTTCGGGTGCATGAAAACATCCAGCGCGCCGTGGTTCAGCGTGAGCCACGTGGCGATCTCGGCCAGATGTTCCGGGCCGAACGCAATCTGGTAGCTCCATTGCGGATGTGGACCCACGGGGCGCTCATGAAAGCGCCCCATTTCCATCTTGCCGTCAAACGTCGCGACGATCCGTTCGCGCAGGGCGAACGCGACGTCGCGGCGTGCCGCGTCGAAGTACACATGGGCATGCCAGCTCGCGACGTCGGTCACGGAAATTTCCATCGTTCTGTCCTGATACCTGATACGGTTCAGCCGCCCGCGCGCTTGGCGCGGCGGCCCTGTTTCATCAACGCGTCGAGAATGCGGTCGCAATGGTCGCCCTGCACCTCGATCACGCCGTCCTTGACGGTGCCGCCCGAACCGCATGCGGTCCGCAGCTGCTTGCCCAACGCGTTCAAGGCGTCGGGCGCCAGCGCCAGCCCGCGCATCAGCGTCACGCTCTTGCCGCCGCGGCCCTTGGTTTCGCGCGAGACTCGCGCCACGCCGTCTCCTGCAGGGACTTTTCCGGCCGCCGTCTTGCACTGGCATTGCGCGACCGGCTGGCGGCATTGCGGGCACATGCGGCCGGTTTCGGTGGAATAGACCAGGCCGCCCGTTGCGGTGCGCTTCATCAGGACTTGCCCCGCATCTGGTCGATGAGACGCCGGTCACGCTTGGTGGGGCGCCCCGCTTCGATGCCCAGCGCCGGTTCCGGCGCGAGCCGGCGCATTTCGGCGGCGCGTTCGCGGGCGGCCACGCTTTCGGGCGTCTCTTCGTAAAGCTGGCGCGCGACCGGCGCGGGCCCTCGCACGCCGCTGACGGCGACGACGCGAACCTGCACGGCGGGGTCTTCCTTGCGGACCGTGATGACGTCGCCCGCGCCGACTTCGCGCGCGGGTTTGGCGGGCTGTCCGTTGACGAACACGCGGCCCTTGCCGATTTCTTCCGAAGCCAGGCTACGCGTCTTGTAGAAGCGCGCGGCCCAAAGCCATTTGTCGAGCCGGATCTTGTCCATCCTGCGGGTTCCTGCGGTAAAACTGGTCAAGGCGTCATGATAGCGCCGGCCGGTGGCCGGGCGTGCCGGCCGGCGCGTCGCCATGCGCAAGTCAAAAAAAAAGCGGCGCCCCGAAGAGCGCCGCAAACCGGCTACGCGGTGTCCGGGCCTTTGGGCCCGGCAGTACTCAATCCAGCTTCAATCCTGCTTCCTTCACGACGCGCTGCCACTTCTCGATCTCGGCGCGGCGGAACGTGTCCAGTTCGGCGGGCGTAGAGCCGATGGGCTCGGCGCCGATGCCGGCAAGCTGTTCGGCGATCGTGGGATCCTTCAGCACCTTGGCCAGCGCCTGCGAGACCTGCTCGACAATCGCGGGCGGCGTGCCGGCCGGGGCGAACACGGCGTTCCATTCGTAGGTTTCGTAGCCCGGCACGCCCGATTCGGCGATGGTGGGCAGTTCGGGCGCGGTCTTCGAGCGTTCCAGGCCGCCGACGGCCACGGCGCGCAGCTTGCCGTTCTTCACGTGCTGCCAGGCCGAGCCCATGCTCGCGAACATGACCGGGACCTGGCCCGACATCACGTCGATCATGGCCGGGCCGCCACCCTTGTACGCGACGTGCTGCAGCTGCGTCTTGGCCAGCAGGTTGAACAGCTCGCCCGCCAAGTGCTGGGCGGAACCAGGACCGGCCGACGCGAAGTACACCGGTTCCTTGGCATCGGGCTGGCCGAGCTTGATCAGGTCGCCGACCGACTTCACTTCATACGACGGCGTGACGACCAGCACGTTGGGCACGCGCAGCAGCAGCGACACGGGCGCGAAGGCCGACAGCGTGTCGAACTGCATCTTGCTGTGCAGCGCGGGGTTTTGCGCGTGGTTGGAAGCGTCCAGCATCAGCGTGTAGCCGTCGGGCTTGGCCTTGGCGACGACCGCGCCGCCGATCATGCCGCCGGCGCCGCCGCGGTTTTCGATGACGACGGGCTGGCCGAGTTCAGCCGCGAGCTTCGGGCCGATCAGGCGGGCCACCACGTCCACGGTGCCGCCGGGCGGGTACGTCACGACCAGCGTGACGGCGCGTTCGGGGTAGGCGGCTTGCGCGGCGCCAGCCAACAGGCCGGCGGCGGCGAACAGCGCGCTACGGTGCGCCAGGCGTTTGAACAGAGGGGTCATGGAGCGTCTCCTTGGAATTGGAATAGCCGCAACGGCGTGTCGGCAAGCACGGTGCGCCGTTGCGCGGGGTCGTCGATCCAGGCGTCCAGCCACTGCGTCGCGGCGGAATAGGACGCCAGGTGGCGATGTTCGGTATGGGGCCAGTCGCTGCCCCACATCAGGCGTTCGGGGGTGTAGGCGTCCAGCAGTTGCTGCGTGGCCAGCCGGCCGGAGGCGGCGCAGGCCGGGGCGGCCCAGTTGCGGTACGCCGCGGCCAGCTTCACCCAGATCCGGCCGCTGTCCGCCTGGCGCAGCAAGTATTGGAAGCCTGCGTCCAGGACGCCGAGCGCGGGATCCGGGCGGCCGAAATGGTCGACCACGATGCGGCAGCCGGCCGCCAGCAATGCCGGCAACACGCCATCCAGGCGCGCGGCCTGCAGGTGCACTTCCACATGCCAACCCAGCGCATTGACGCGGGCCAGCAGGGCCTGCCACGCCGGCGTCCGCAGATCGGGCGTGTCCAGGCCGAAAAGGTTCAGACGGATGCCGACCACGCCGGCGTCGGCCAGGACTTGCAATTCGGATTCGGCGGCATCCTGCGCCACCACGGCCACGCCGCGCAGGCGGGCAGGGGCGGCGCGCAGCGCCTCGACCAGATGGCTGTTGTCCGTGCCCAGGAAACTTGGCTGTACCAGGACGCCATGGCTCATGCCGTGTGCGTCCAGCAGGCCCAGGTATTCGGCCAGCGTGGCGTCGTAGTCCGGCGTGTGGCGGCGCGTGTTGGCCAAGGCGAGGCCTTGGTGGAACACGTGGGCGTGGGTGTCGACGGCGGCGCCTGGGATCGGCGAGGGCAAATTAGTCTCCTCATGCGGCGCGCCGCTCTCTCGGAACGGCGACGCGCTATGTAATGTTCTGTAAGTCGGGATTCTAGGAAGTCGGGGTATAGTTTTCCATTGTGGAAAGGCGCTTTAAATATATTGGAACGATATGGAAACCCGGCATCTGCGGTACTTCCTGGCGGTGGTGGATCACGGCAGCGTGAGCCGTGCCTCGGACTGGCTGGGCATCGCGCAGCCCGCGCTGAGCCAGGCGTTGACACGCATGGAGAAAGACCTGGGCGTGCGGCTGTTCGAGCGGTCGCGGCAGGGCACGACGCCCACGCCCGCCGCGCAGGCCATCCTGGAAGACGTGCGCGCCAGCGTCGCGCGGATCGACGCGGCGGCCCGGCGCGCCAGGGAGATCGGGCGCGGCAGCGCTGGGCAGTTGACGGTCGGGCTGGTGTCCTCGGCGCTGTTTGACACCTTGCCCCGCGCGCTGCGCCAGATGCGCAAACAGGCGCCCGGCGTGCGCATCATCCTGCGCGAAATGAGCAACGCCCAACAGGCCGAGGCGTTGCAGACCGGAGAGATCGACATCGGCCTGATGCACACGCCCGTTGCCGTGGGCGGCCGCATGCGCGAACGCCAGTTGCTGCGCGACCGGCTGGTGGCGGCCGTGCCCGACGAATTCGAAGTCGAGGCCGACGGCAAGGTGTCGATGGCGCAGATCGCGCAGGCAGGCCTGGTGATGTACCCGCAGGCACAGTTGCCGGCATTTTATGCGGACATCCTGGACGCCATGCGCAAGGGCGGACACGATGCGCACGTGAACCAGGAGGCAAGCCTTACCCTGACGGTGCTGTCGTGCGTGGCAGGCGGCTGCGGCGTGGCCCTGCTGCCCAGCTGGATCCGGTCCATGGGATTTCGGGGTGTGCGCTTTTGCGAAGTGCGCGATGGAGAACGGCTGCCCAGTTTCGACTTGAGCGCGATCTGGCCGGCGCGCAGTGTGCCTACACTGGCGGATCTGTTCGCCAATCTGGATCTTGGGTCTGAATAAAGTGGCGATCGCCTTTCAACGTGCCTTCAACGTCCTTCAAAAAGACTTAAGCGAGGCTTAAGACATCATTTTTGCCGGAACTGCCGCCGATCCCGTCGTCTAACCAGGAACGTCATCGCGAGGTTCCGGGCTCATGGATCTGAATTGGCAGCAGCAACTTGCGGAAAGCGCCTTGTGGCTCGCGCGCGCATTCGGCATCTCCGCCGTCGCGCTGGCGCTGGTCACACTTGTACTGACCCGCACCACCGTATGGGGCCGCAAATTCTGGCGTCTGGCCTGGCCGTATCTCACGCCCCGCCGCAGTTGGCGTCCGATGCTGACGCTGGCGCTGCTGCTGTTCCTGGCAATGTTCGCGGTCCGCATGACCGTGCTGTTTTCGTTCTGGTACAACGGCTTCTACAGCGCCCTGCAGGCGCTGGATCAGACTGTCTTCTGGCACTTCCTGGGCATCTTCGCCGTGCTGGCCACCGTGCATGTGGTGCGCAGTCTGGCCGACAGCTTCGTGGGCCAGGCTTTCGATATCCACTGGCGCGTCTGGCTGAACGAGCGGCTGACGCGCGACTGGCTGGGCGCGGGCGCCTACTATCGCGGGCACTTCCTGGCCGAGCCCGTCGACAACCCCGACCAGCGGATCGAGCAGGACATCGCGCAGTTCGTGACGGGCTCGCGCACGCTGGCCATCGGCGCGTTGAGCGCGATCGTATCGCTGGTGGCCTTTACGTCGATCCTGTGGGGGCTGTCTGGTCCGTTGACGCTGGGCGGCGTTGAAATCCCGCGCGCCATGGTGTTCGTGGTGTACCTCTACGTCATCGTGGCCACGTGGCTGGCCTTCAAGATCGGCCGCCCGCTGATCAAGCTGAATTTCCTGTCCGAGCGACTGACTGCCAACTTCCGGTATGCGCTGGTCCGCCTGCGCGAGAACGCCGAGAACGTCGCGTTCTATCAGGGCGAGGAAGTCGAGCGCGCGACCTTGTGGACCCGCTTCACGTCCTACATCGCCAATCTTTGGCAGCGCGTGTACCGGGGTTTGAAGTTCGACGGCTTCAACCTGTCGGTCAGCCAGATCGCGGTGGTGTTTCCGTTCATCCTGCAGGCGCCGCGTTTCTTCAGCGGCGCGATCAAGCTGGGCGATGTCATGCAGACCTCGCAGGCGTTCGGGCAGGTCCAGGAATCGCTGTCGTTCTTTCGCAGTTCGTACGACACGTTCGCGCAGTACCGCGCCACGCTCGACCGGCTAAACGGATTCCTGGATGCCAACGAGGCCGCGCGTGCGCTGCCGCAGGTGCAGACGCAAGCCCTGCCGGACGGCCTGCAGATCGAAGGCCTGGACGTGTCGCGCCCGGACGGCGCGCGTCTCCTGGAAAACCTGAACCTGCGCCTGCATCCCGGTCAGGCCCTGCTGATCAAGGGCCCGTCGGGCAGCGGCAAGACCACCTTGCTGCGCGCGCTGGCGGGCCTGTGGCCGTATGCCAGCGGCGCGGTGCGGCGGCCGCAGGGCGACGCCGCATTGTTCCTGTCGCAGCGGCCTTATCTGCCGCTGGGTGACCTGCGCGGCGCGGTGGCGTATCCGGGACTGGCGCAGCCGGCCGACGACGCGCGTCTGGCCGACGCGCTCAGGCAGGTCAATCTGGGGCATCTGGCCAGCCGCCTCGACGAGGTGCACGACTGGTCGCGCGTCTTGTCGCTGGGTGAACAGCAGCGCATCGCGTTTGCGCGCGTGCTGTACAACCGGCCGGCGCTGGTGTTTCTGGACGAAGCAACGTCGGCCACGGACGAGGGACTGGAGCACATGCTGTACAGCCTGCTGCGCGACGCGCTGCCGGACAGCATGCTGGTCAGCGTGGGGCATCGCAGCACGCTGGATGCTTTCCATACGCAGCGGCTGGATCTGGATGGAACGGGCCGCTGGAAGGTCGGCCCGATGCCGGCGACCCGCCACGGCGATGCGCTGCGCAGAGCGGCGGCATAAAGAGTGCAGGGGAATCTGCAAGGTGTCTGACACCCGTCAGAAGTGACCGCCCCGCAGATAAGGCGCCACAAGGGTGTCTGACACCGGACCAAACAAAGATGCAAAAAAAGGCCGCATGCAGCGGCCTTTTATGCGCTTTACCGAAAATCAGGTGCCCACGCGCAGCGGTCCGGTCAGCTTGCGCAACGCGGCGATCACGCTTTGCGCGGTGATGCGTCCGGTCTTGGGATTGGCGGACGGGATGTTCTGGATTTCAACCGAGAACGAGGCGGAATCGGACACGACCTCGACGCGGTGCACGTTGCGTTCGAGCGAAGGATCCGCCCAGATTTCCAGCGTGGTGCGGTCCGGACCGATGCCTGCCAGCGACACGCTGACGGCCACGTTGAGGTTGGCCGGAAAACCGACAGCGGCCTCGCGCGGCGAGCCGCGGAAGATCAGGCGCGGTTCGGTGATGCCTTCGATGTCGATGTTGTTCTCGGTGAGGTACGGCGCACCGAGCAGGCCGCGCACCGGCTTGCGGGTGATCATCGTGACGGAATGGATGACGCCTTCGGCGGCGGCGGTGATGGCGTCCAGGCCCAGGATGGCGCCCGACGGCACGATGATCTGGCCGCCGTGCTGGCCCGCGATGCCGATCAGGTCTTCGTGGCGCAGCAGCGCGCCGGAACTGAGCACGACCATCTTCTTGCCGGCGCGAAGCACGGGTTCGGCGATGTCGCGGAACACGGCAGCGGGCGCGCATTCCACGACCACGTCGCAGTGCTCGGCCAGGCCGCCAATGGTGGTGAACGTGGGCGCGCCGTTCTTCCAGCCGAAGGCGGGCGGGGCGTTGGGATCGCGCACCGCGACGGCGGCGAGCGTCAGGCCGGGCAGGCCCGCATCCAGGGTTTGCGCCACGGCCTGGCCGATGGCGCCGAAGCCGGCGATGCCGACGCGGAAGCTGTTCATGGGTATCCGGTGTGTTGAGCCAACGGCGGGACCGTGGGCGGTTCGGGAATGCGGCGAAGCGGGCGCCGCAAGACTGCCGGCCACTGTAGCCACGGCATGGCGACGCGTCAATGCGGGATGCCCGCAAGACACGAGCGCGCGGTGATGCATGGCGACGGCATCTACGACAGTGCAAATTCCTCGCCGTCGTAGTGGCTGGCAATCTCGATCTCGCCGGATGCCAGGCGCTCAGACCACGCGTCCAGTTCGCGCCGTTCGTAAGCGGTGACTTCCGCGCCCAGCACCAGCCGCAACGAGGCGTCTGCCTCCAGGCCGAAGCGCGTGATGCGCCCGACGGCCAGCGCGCCTGCCGCATGATCCGACGCTGCGCGTTCCACGCAAAGTCCGGAGTCCGCCAGCGCCGATGCCAGGTAGACTTCTGGATCGCGAGCCACCCAATCCAGCACATTGCCGATCTGCCAGATGCCGGCTTCGCGGCAGGCACGCGTGACGCCATCGCGGCCGCCATCCATCATCGCGAACAGCACGCTGGCTCGCTGCGCGGCCAGCGCGCGCGTCCAGGCCTCGCCCAGGTCCGGGTTGTGCTGATTGCCGCAGAACCCGGTCAGCGGATCCCGGCCCGTCACGCGGCGCACGCCGTCGGCAAATGCGGCGCGGCCCTTCAGACCGGGCCGGACGCGCTCGCCGGAGAGATGGGCGGGGCGGCCACCCGCGGGTCGGCCATCCGAGGGGCAGCCTTCCGTCCCATCTCCCTCCGCACGCAAGCCGGCCAAAATCCCCGCAAGAAACGCGGAATGCTCCTGCAGAATTTCATAGCTCGCGGCGTTGGCGGCCGTATGGCTGCCCTGTGTGATCGCGAACTGCGTACGCGGAAAATGCGGCGCAACCTCGGCCACCGGCGCATCGCCCTGGCCGCCGTGCACGATCACCAGGTCCGGATTGCCATTGCACAACTGCGCAAGCCGCTCGGCGCGCGTGGCCGGGTCGGTGGCCGCGACCCACTCCGCGTGCAGCGCATGGCCCGCACGTCCCGCGCGCTCGGCCCCCTGCAGCGCGGCCTCGTTGAAGCCGCCCCGGCCGGGAAAGCCGAACAGCACAAGCAGACGGCGCGCGCTCACAGGCTGGCTCCCGTCGCGCGCACCACTGGCCCCCAGCTATCGGCCTGGCGGCGCACGAAATCGGTGAATTCCGCCGGCGTCTTCTGCGTCAGCACGAAACCTTGGCCTTCGAGCTTGGCTCGGATGTCCGGATTGCCCAGCACGGATCCGACTTCCGCATGCAGCCGCGCCGCCACCGCGTCAGGCAGGCCCGCGGGCGCCGAAAGCCCGATGAAGTTTTCCGCGATTAGACCCGGATACCCCAGTTCGCCAACCGAAGCGATGCCCGGGGCCTGTGGCACGCGCTGCTGCGTGGTGACGGCCAACAGGCGCAGCTGCCCCGAACGCAGGAAGGGCAGGTTTTGCGGCAGGGCGTCCACCGCCATCCGGATCTGTCCGCCCAGCAGATCGTTGCGCATGGCGCCCGAGCCCTTGTACGGAATGTGCTGCAGCGGCGCGCCCGTCTGCCGCGAATACAGTTCGCCCACGATCTGTCCCACCGACGCCAGCCCGCCGCTGCCGTATTGCACCGGCTGGTCCTGCGCCTTGATCCAGGACGTCAGTTCGGCAAGGCTGGACACTGGCACGGAAGGGTGCACGACGAACACCGTGGGCACCGCGCCCAGGTAGGCGATGTGGCGAAAGCTTGCCAGCGCGTCGTACCCGGCTTGCGGCATCAGCGCCGGCGAAATTGACAGGGGCGCCGAGTTCGACATCAGCAGCGTGTAGCCGTCGGCCGGCGACTGCGCCACGAGGCTTGCACCGATGGTCGAGCCCGCGCCGGGCTTGTTCTCGATGACGATGGACTGGCCCAGCCGTTCGGCCAGCACGGGCGCAATGACGCGCGCGGCGATGTCGCTGGCGCCGCCGGGCGGAAACGTGACGACAAGGCGAATGGGACGCGCGGGCCAGTCGGACGCGCGCGCCAGGCGTGGCCGCGCAAGCGGCAGCGCCAGGGTGCTGGCAAGCAGGAATTTGCGTCGGGAAATCGGCATGGCAAACGCTTCTGTCGTGCGGCCGCATCGCGGCAAAGGCGCACACTGTAAGAAGCGGGGCGGCGGCTGACAAAGAATTTGTAGCCGTTTGCTTATGCCGCCCTGGCAACCGACGCGATATTGGTCGGCGCTATTGCAGCTTGATGCCCAGCTCCTTGATCAGCGGTCCCATCTCGGCGCGGTCGGCCTCGATGGTTGCCGCCAGTTCCTCGGGCGAGCTGCCGATCGGAATCATGCCCAGCGTTTCCATCTGCGCCTTCATGGCCGGGTCCTTCAGGATGTCGGTCACCGCCTTCTGGATCTGCGCGACGCGATCCTTCGGGATGCCCGCTGGTCCCATCAGGCCAATCCACGGCTGCGGCGCGTAGTCCAGCCCCGACTCCTTCAGCGTGGGCGTGTCGGGCAGGCCGCCAAAGCGTTGCGGACTGGTGATGGCCAGCGCCCGCAGCCGTCCGCTGTCGATCAGGCCCTTGGAGCTGGACGGCGCGTCCAGGCCCACGTCGAGCTGTCCGCCGATCAGGTCGTTCTGCGTCTTGCCCGATGAGGATGACGGCACGTACAGCGCCTTGATGCCCGCGCGCCGCGCCGTCTGTTCCCAGACCAGATGAAACGCGGTGCCGATCGAGAACGAGCCCACGCTCAGGTTTCGCGTCTTGCTTTCGCGCACGAAGTCTTCCCAGGTCTTGAGCGGGCTGTCCTTGGGCACGATAAAGATGAACGGCGTGCGCGCCACCAGCGAGATGGGCTGCAGGTCCTTCTGCGTGTCGAACGGCAGGCTGTCCACCGCAAACGGCACGATGGTCACGGACGACGCCACGACCATGCCGAGCGTGTAGCCGTCGGGCGGCGACTTGACCAGCGCGCCCGTGCTGATGATGCCCGAAGCGCCCGGCCTGTTTTCCACGACCACGGGCTGACCCCAGGCCGCGCCCAGCTTGCTGGCGAGCACGCGCAGCATGACGTCGACCGGACCGCCGGGCGGATTGGACACGATGATCTTGACCGGCTTGTCGGGATAGGCTGCGGTGGCGGCGATCGGCAGCGCAAGCGCCAGCGCAAGGACGGTTTGCTTGAACATGAAATTCCCCTTGTGTCGTTGGTGTGCGGGGCGCGGCGGCAAGGCCAGCGCCTCCGTATGGCGGAGCGGGCTCAGGCCAGGATCTGCATGTGCGGGGCCTGCGGCCAATCCGGCGCGTCGCCCCGGATGAACGCCAGCCATGCGGCCTGGGTCTGGCGCGTCAGCTGCTCGCCCTGCGCGGCAGGCAGGCCGGCCAGCATCGGGGCATCGGCAAAGGCCTGCAGGGTGTCGAACACGAACGGCAGTTCGATGCAGTGGCAGGCCCCGAAGCGGTCCGCCGGCGCGACGTCAAAGCGCGCCAGCCAGGCATTGCGGCCCTGTGCCACGGCCTGCCGGGCCCACAGCCGGGACGGCGCGCCGAACACGGCGTCGCCCATCTCCTGGCTGGCGGCGTCCGTGCCATGGTCCGGAAAAGCAGCCATCTCGTCGCGCGTGTAGCAGACCAGCACATCCGCGCGGCCGGCGGCGGTCAAGAGCGCGGGTGCGATCTCGTGCGGCAGCACCTGGCCGTCCAGCACGGGCGTGAAGAGGCTGCGACTGCTGCCTTCGGCCCGCAGCGCCTGCACGACCTCGGGTGCTTGCTGAGCCGCCAGCAGCTCGGACACCGGCAGCTCGCGCGCCGCCGAAAGCGATTCGGCCCCGGCCGCGCGCAGATAAACCTGTCCCAGCGCGTCGGCCTGCTGCGCGCTGCGAAAACCGCGGCCCAGCGCGGCGCTTTGCAGAATGGCGCGGGAGAAGCGCGGCTGGCGCGCCAGCATCGCGCAGATCGACGAGGCGCCCGCCGACTGCCCCATGACGGTGACGCGCGCGGGGTCGCCACCCAGCTCCTGGATGTTGGCGAGCACCCAGTCGATCGCCAGCTCCTGGTCCAGCAGACCGACGTTGGCCGTTTGGCCCGACACGTACAGCCAGCCCAGCGCCGCCAGCCGGTAGTTGACCGCCACGACGACCACATCGCCGCGTTCGGCAAGGCGGGCGCCGTCGTACCAGTCCAGCGCACCGCCGCCGCTTTGCCAGGCGCCGCCATGCAGCCAGACGACCACGGGACGGCGCTTGCCGTCTGCCGCCGGCGTCCATACCGTCAGGTGCAGGCAGTCTTCGGATTGTTCGGCGTTGAAGTCGCCCATGGCGCCACGCAGGCGCGAGGGCAATTGCGGCGGGACGGGACCGGTGCCCGTGGCGTCGAATTCGCCGCGAATGTCCGCCGGCTGCGGCGGCGCAAAGCGCAGTTCGCCCACGGGCGCCTGCGCATACGGAATGGCGCCATAGCGGCATACGCCGCCGTCGCGCACGCCCACCAGCGTGCCAGTGCGCAGCGCCGCGTTCACGCGTTCACTCATATCCTGCCCCTTGTATCGTTGTTCATCGACCAGCGGCGGCAATCTGTGCTGCCGCCGGACTAATGGTAGGGAGGAAAGTGCCGCGCCGGGCATTCCGGTTTTGAACATAGCCATGCGCAACGCGCATGGCTGGATGGGGCTATCCGGACCGTGGCGATCCGGATCCAGCTATCCGGCCCCCGCTACTTGGCAATGCGTGCGTCGAGGCTGTTGTCCGCCAGCGCCTGCGCCTGTTCACGCGTCATGCCCAGGTGCTCGTAGAGGGCGTGAAAGTTTTCGGTGACATAGCCGCCGAAGTAGGCGGGATCGTCGGAATTGACGGTGACCTTCACGCCGGCGTCCAGCAGCGACAGGATATTGTGCTCGCGCATGTGATCGAACACGCGCAGCCGGGTATTGGACAGCGGACAGACTGTCAGGGGAATCTGCTCGTCGATCAGGCGCGCGATCAGTTTGGGGTCTTCGGCGGCACGCACACCGTGGTCGATACGCAGCACCTTGAGCAGATCCAGCGCCTCCCAGATGTACTCGGGCGGGCCTTCTTCGCCCGCATGCGCCACGGCGGGCAGGCCCTCGGCCCGCGCGCGGTCGAACACCCGTTGGAATAGACGGGGCGGAAAGCCCTGTTCGCTGCTGTCCAGGCCCACGGCGATGAACGCGTCCCGGTAGGGCAGCGCCTGCTCCAGCGTGCGCATTGCCTGTTCTTCAGGCAGATGGCGCAGAAAGCTCAAAATCAGGCCGCTGGTCACGCCGAGCTGCTTGCGGCCGTCGGCCAGCGCTTGGCTGATGCCTTTCAATACGGTCTCGAACGGCACGCCACGGTCGGTGTGGGTTTGCGGGTCGAAGAAGGGCTCGGTGTGCACCACGTTCTGCTCGTGGCATTTGAGCAGGTAGGCCCACGTCAGGTCGTAGAAATCCTGCTCGGTGCGCAGGACATCCGCGCCCATGTAATACAGATCCAGGAATTCCTGGAGGTTGTTGTAGTTGTAGGCGCCGCGCAGGGCGTCGATATCGGGCCAGGGCAGCGCCACGCCGTTGCGCTGCGCCAGTTTGAAGAGCAGCTCGGGCTCGAGCGTGCCCTCCAGATGCAGGTGCAATTCCGCCTTGGGCAATGCGTTGAGCCAGTCGTACATGGGTGCTCCGGTATGAATGAGGTGCGTGTTCGGGATGCGGCGCGCGGTTCATGCAGCCAGCGCAATGCCATCGGCCTGGATGGTGCGTTCGAGCTGGGCCGCGAAGGCGCGCGCCTGACGTGTGCTGGGGCGGTCGCGGCGCCAGATGGCGGCAAGCGGCGACTTGCGCAGGGCGGGCCGGGCCGGCAGCACGGCGAGTTCGCCGCGCGCCTGCCGGACGGCCGCGACGCTGCCGGGCAGCATCCACAGGTAGTGTCCGTCCAGCAGCAGTTCGCGGCCGAATTCCAGCGACAGGACGCCGATCATATCCGGAATCGCCAGACCGGCCTGGCGCAAGGACAATTCCAGCTCGCCGCGGATGCGGCTGCCGGGCAGCGCGGTGATCCACGGATAAGTGACGTAATCCGCCAGCGTGGCCCCTGGCAGATGCGTCAGCGGATGGTGGGGGGCGCAGGCGAGCACCACCGGATCCTCCAGCAGGGTGGTCGAACGGTAGATCTCCGGATTCACGGTGGACGTGAAACGGCTGATCAGCACGTCCAGGGCGCCGGCGTCCAGGTCCTCGATCAGCCGTTCGTGTGTGCCGATCTCGATGGTGAGCGTGATGCGCGGATGCGCCTCGCGGTAGTCGCGCGCGGCCTGCGCCACCGGCCAGCCCGCGAACATGGAAAAGCAGCCCACGGTCAGGCTGCCTTCTTCACCGCGGGAGACGGCGGCCAGGTCGACCTCGGCCTTGCGAAAGCCGGTCAGCAATTGGCGCGCGTGGCGGCACATGGCGTCGCCCAGCGGCGTGCAGGTCGTGCCTTTCGCGGTGCGCTCGAACAGCCGCGCGCCCACCAGCTCCTCGATTTCGGCGATGGCGCGGGACAGGCCCGACTGCGTGCTGTGCAATTGCGCCGCCGCCTTGGACAGGTTGCCCAATTCGGAGACGGTCAGCACGATTTCCAGGTGCCGGATGCGGAGTTTGCCTCGGAACGGTGTCATGGCGCAGGGGAGCGGGAGCGATTTGCCGATTATTCTCCCGTGCCGGTCGCTTGGCAACGCGCGGCGGGATTCGGGATATAGTTCGACGCCTGCAAGGGCTTCGGCTTGCACCGGGAGAGCAGCATTGACTTTGAATGAGCGGGGCGGCGGGCGCGCTGTCACTTTGGCAGCGATCACGCTGCTGGCATCGGCGCTTGCCGGCTGCAGCGTGTCGCGCGTGGACGAGGTGGCCGTGACGTGGCCGTCCTTCAAGGACAACACGCAGGTCCTGCTGCCCTCGGATCCCGCGCAATGTCCCGACCTCGCCGGCACCTATCGCGCCCAGGGCGAACGCCGCGCGGGCGATGCCGATGCGTTTCTGCTTGAAGACCTGCGCGGCTTTCTCGTGTACCCCTTGGATCTGCCGGGCATGCGCGATGCGACGCTGCCGGCGTGGAAGCCGTCGTCCGGTTCGACCGTGTCGTTCGTCGCGGATGCGCGCGGATGGCAGATCGAGACGCGTGATGGGCAAGGTGCGCGCGAGGCCGCGCTGCTTGCCCTGCACGACGGCGGCGCCGGCTCGGCGGCCAAGGGCGGCGAATCCCTGCGCCCGGGCAACGACATCTGGCGGGCCGCCGGATGCACGCAAGGCCGGCTATGGATCAGCGTGCGGCATGACTGGCGCCAGCATGAATCCATGGGCGTGCGGCGCCACGTTGCCGTCCTGCGCAAGGACGCAGGCGGGCTGCTGCTGACAGTGCAACGCGAATCCGACAGCATCGGCATGCTGCTGCCCTGGTACACCAACAGCGGCGATTTGTTCCAATACTGGTTTGCGCCCGCCACCCAGCTTCCCTGAATTGCGCAGGCGCGCGCCTGCCTTCATCGAGAGAAATATGACCGCTAAACGGCTTTTCACGTGGACCTTCTTTTTCGCGCTGTTCGTGGTGCTCGTGGCGCTCTTCTGGCGCCAGCTCTTCATGCAGACCCCACCGTCGCTGCGCGAGATGGGCGGCACCATCGAGGGCGGCGAGGCTTACATCTACGGTGAGTCGCCGCGCCAGGATGGCATGGCCGATCGCGCGATGCTGGCCGCGGCGCAGCGCGGCGACCCGGGCGCCCAATACATGCAGGGCCTCATCATGGAGAACTTCGACATGAAGGAGGCGCTGCGCTGGTACGAGGCCGCCGCAGCCCAAGGCGATGAACTGGCGGCACAACGGCTGGCGCAATTGCGCGAAGCGCCGCCTGCCGCGCAATGACCCTCGCGCGGTAACCGCCCACGCAATAACAGCCCCCTTGAACGCACCCGCGCAACACGCCCGCTTCGTGACCGGCCCGCTCGGCGGGCACGTGCTCGAGATGATCCTGACCGGCTGGGCCAGCATGCTGGCCGTCTTCGCCGTCGAGTTCCTGTCGCTGCTGTACCTGGGCACGCTCGAGGACGAAGCCGTGCTGGGTGCCGTGGGCTTCGGGTCCATGACGCAGTTCACCATCACGTCCATCTGCATCGGCGTCACGGTGGGGGGAGCGGCGTTGGTCTCGCGTGCGCTCGGAGCGCAGGACGCTGCCCGGGCGCGGACGCTTGCGGGGGCGTCGCTGATCCTGATGGCCGCCGCCGCGGTGGCGGCGGGCGCGGTGTTTCTGGCCGCGATCGGCCCGTTTACCGCGGCCATCGGTTTGGCCGAAGATGTCCGCGAGCATCTGCTGTCGTATGTGCTCATCACCACGCCGTTCGCGGTGGTCATGGGCGTCGGAATGATGCTGTCGAACCTGCTGCGCGCAGCCGGCCAGGGGCGGCAGTCCATGTGGGTACTGCTGGCGGGGACCGGCACCGTCGCCGTGCTGGACCCGATTGTCATCTTCGTGCTGGACGGCGGCATGGTGGGCATTGCCTGGGCCGGCGGAGTAGGGCGCGTGGCCACGGTCGTGCTTGGCGGCTGGCTGGTGTTCCGCAAACACCGGCTGGTGGCCTGGCCGCGGGTGCGGGAACTGCGCGAGCACCTGCGCGCCATCGGCAACATCGCCTTGCCCGCCGCGCTGACCACCCTGGCCACGCCGGCATCGGTCATCTTTACCGTGTCCACATATTCCAGCTTCGGTCCCAGCGTGCTGGCGGGCGCCACGGTGGTTGACCGGCTGTTGCAGCTCGCCTATTCGTTGTTCTTCGTGCTGCCCGGCGCCATCGGGCCGATTCTCGGCCAGAACCTGGGCGCCGGCCAGTGGGACCGCGTGAAGGCCACCGTGGCGCTCACAACGCGCTGGGCGCTGCTGTACGGGTTCGCGGCGGCCATCGTGCTGGCGGTGCTGGCGCCGTGGATGCCGGATGTCTTCCGGGTCACCGGCCCCGGGCGCGACCTGATCGTTTTCTTCTGCCGCGTCGGCAGCTTCGCGTGGGCGTTGAACAGCCTGTTCTTCGTGGCGATCTCGGTGTTCAACAACCTGGGATACGCCACGTATTCCACCGCCATCGGCTGGCTGCGCGCGACGGTGGGCACCGTGCCCTTCGTGTGGCTGGGTGCGCACCTCGGCGGGCCCCAGGGCGTGATGCTGGGCCAGATGGGCGGCTTTGCGATTTTCAGCCTGATTGCGATGTGGCTGTGCCGGCGCGTGCTGCGCGCGCCACCGGCGGGATTCCAGCACGGCACGGCGGCCTAGCAGGCGAACTGGCCGATCAATGCGGGGCGCGTTCGATTTCGGCGGCTGGTCGCGGTACGATCCCGGCTGACTTCGATTTTTCAGGAAAGCCATGCGCCAGAGTTCCCCCCGTCCTCGAATCGACAGCCTTTCCCGCGTGCTGCTGGCCGCGGCATTGACCGCCGCTGCCGCCAGCGCCGCGCAGGCGCAGTCGCCCGGATCGGCCACCGGATCGCGCGTCCAGACGCCCGCGCCGGAACAGCAGCAGCCCGCGCTCAAACCCAAGCGCAGTTTCGACGACACGCCCGCCCCGGCGGCGCCGGCCGCGGCCGGCGCCGCGGCACCGGCCGCCGCGCCTGCCCCGGCGCCCGCCGCCACTGCCGCGCCTGCCGCCACGGCTGCGCCCGCCGCGCCCGCAGCCACCGCAGCCGCACCGACGGTCATCGTCCCAACCGAACTCGACACCAAGGCCTGCATCGACAAGCTGCGCAAGGGCGCCACGGCCAACGGCCTGACCGTCGCCGACTGGGACAAGTACACGGCCAACGCCACGCTGCTGCCCACGACTGTGGCGTCGGCCAAGGGCCAGCCCGAGGGCCGCGAAAGCTGGTGGGATTACATCGCCAAGACGGTCGACGACGAGCGCGTGCAGGACGGCAAGGCCGTGCTGACCCAATACGGCAAGCAGCTTGGCGCCATCAGCCAGCAGTACCAGGTTGATCCCGCGACGCTGGTCGCCATCTTCGGCATCGAAACCAACTACGGCCGTCAGGTCGGCAAGACCGACGTGCTCAATGCCTGGCTGACGCGCGCCTGCACCGAGAACAAGCAACTCTGGGAAAAGAACGCCTACGCGTCCGTGCGCCTCCTGCGCGACGGCACCGTGCCAGCCGACAAGTTCGTCGGGTCCTGGAGCGGCGCGTTCGGCATGACGCAATTCATCCCGACCTCGTTCTACGAACTGGCCGCCGACGGCGATGGCGACGGCCGCATCGATCTTTACAACTCGCTGCCCGACGCGCTGGCCTCCACGGCGAACCACCTGCGCAAGCGGCGCGCACAGTGGACGCATGGGTTGCCCGCCGTGGTGGAAGTGCGGGTGCCGGCCGAGCTGGCCGCGGCGATTCCGCCCGAGCCCGACGCCGAGTACGTGGGATCCAAGGACCGCCGCACGATCGCCCAGTGGGCGCAGGCTGGTGTAAAGCAAGGAGATGGCTCGGTGTTGAAGCTGCCGTCGGGCAACGACCAGCAGGCGTATCTTTTTGCGCCGACCGGCGCGCGCGGACCGGTGTTCCTGGCCACGGTGAACTTCGACGCCATCCTGCACTACAACCAGTCGCGCCGCTACGGCCTGGCCGTGTCGCTGCTGCTGAACCGCCTGCAAGGCGGCCCGGCGCTGGTGACGGCGTGGCCGACCGACGATCCCGGTCTGTCGCGCGCGCAGATCAAGGAACTGCAGAAGCAGCTCTATGGCCGCGGCCATGACATCGGCGAGGCCGATGGCATCCCCGGCGGCAAGACGCGCGATGCGGTGCGGACCGAGCAGGCGCGCCTGAAGTTGCCGCAGGACGGTCGTGTGGGCAAGCGCATCCTGGACGCGCTGCTGGCCGATCAGCCGGTCGCCATGCGCGGCTATCCTGGGCAATAAGTCAGGCGCCGATCGCGGCAACCTCACCCCCCGAAATGCGGCGCGGGTGAGGGTTAGGCTGGAGTGTGCAAGGCGGCGCCGGCCGGTATGATCGGCAGGTCCGCCACCACACTCACAGCCATGCCGTCCGCCGAGTTTCCCGACGATTTCCAGACCCCGCGCCTGTGCGCGCGCCGGATGTCCCAGTCGCATCTGCCCTTCATGATCGAGATGCACGCCAATGCAGATCTGATGCAGTCCATGGGCGGCACGCGCGACGCGGCGGCCAGCCGTCGCTATGTGGCGCAGAACATCGTCCACTGGACCGAGCATGGGTACGGCATGTATGTGCTGGAAGACCGCGAGACGGGCCGGCCCGCCGGCCGCGCGGGCCTGAAAGTGTCGACATCGCCAGGGCGTGCGGGCGTCGAATTGGCCTATGCATTGCATCCCGATTGCTGGGGCAAGGGCTTTGCGCCGGAGATTTCGCGCGCGCTGATCGGCTTGGGGTTTCGTCTGCTGCCCGTGGACGTGCTGGGCGCCGTGGCGCTGCGCTCAAACCTGGCCTCGCAACGCGTCATGGAAAAGACGGGGCTGCGCTACGTCGGCATGACCGGCGACACGCCCGAGCCCAAGGTCTACTACGAAATCCGCCGCCTGGACTGGCGCAAACGGGAAGGCGTGTGAGGACGTGCACCGCGCTGGAGCGGGGCGCGCGGCGCTAACATGTCGCGATGAGCACGAAGAAACCGAGTCCCGCCGCAGCGTCCAACGACGACCCGCCGCCTGTTCCGCCCGAGCGTCCCGCGCCGGACGAATGCTGCAACAGCGGCTGCATCCCCTGCGTCTATGACATGTATGACGAAGCGATGGACCGCTACCGCGACGCCCTGAAGGCGTGGCGCGCGCGGCAGGAGCCGGACGGCCGGTAAGCGCCGTCGTTCAGCCGGCGAGCTTCATGTGGATAATGGGAAAGGGGCGCCCCGAGTCGTCGTAGGCCGAGCGGCCCACGTCTTCAAACCCATAGTGCTTGTAAAAGCCGTGCGCCTGCGGATTCTGCTCGTTCACATCCACCAGCAGCGTGCCGTGCAACGAACGCGCAAAATTCAGCAGGCGGCGGCCAGCCCCCTTGCCGCGTTTGTTGGCATCCACGAACAGCATCTCGACCTTGTTGCCGGTCAGGCCCATGAAGCCGGCCACTTCGCCGGCATCGTCCTCACAGACCCAGACCCTGACGGATGGCAGGTACGTGTTCAGCACCTGCGGGTACATGGCCTGGATTTCCTTTTCAGTCAGAAAAGTGTGTGTGGCGCGCACCGAACGGAGCCAGATGTCCACCAGGGCCAGATCGTCGCCGTGGTTGCGTTCTCGGATTTTCATTTTCTTATTGCTTGGGTGTCAGACACCGGTAAGCCGCTAAAGCCCAGCGCGATACAGATCCGTGGCCGCCAGGACAGTTTCCATCTGCACAGTATGCGCGAAAACAAATCGGTCTCCGTAGACCGTTTCATCCGGAAACTCCGAAATCAGCGCCATGGGCAGTTCCTCGCGGTCGGTCTCCGTGATCTGCACGGGGATGCCGTTGAGCACGTCAAAACCTTTTTCGAGCGCGTGCGCATGAAAGCGTTCCAGCTGCCGCGCGTTGAATTCCACCAGTCCCGGCACGTTGCTGGCGAGCCGCGCGGTGACGCCTTCGATCAGACGCCGTGCGCGGTCCGCCCAACCCGGATGATGGCGCAGGACCAGGAAGAAGCCCTTGGGTATGGTCCACAGCTCGAAGTGGCGCGGCAGGTAGCCCGACAGCGGGCGCGTCCATTCGTGGGCCGGATAGCCGTGCAGGTTGATATGCAGTTGCGCGCCGCTGATCGCATGCGCCTGGTGCCGGCCTTCACGTTCGAAGAACGGCGCGTGTTCGCGGTACGCGATGTCGTCGCCCAGCGCGCTGTAGCGCGACGCGTGCAGCATGTGGCGCGGATGCTGCTCGCGCAGCCGGTTAAAGAGCGCATAGCCGTCCGGATTCTCGGATGCGATCAATGCGAAATGCGCATCGCCTCGGGCGGCCAGCGCCTCGGCCGCGCGCAGGGCGCCCACGACACCAGAGGTCTCGTTGGCATGCTGCGCACCAGAAATGAAAACGGCCGGTCCGGGGCCGCGCACATAGGTGCCCAACACCGGACGGCCCTGGCGCGAAACGGCCTGAAAGGTGTCGCCGCCCAAGGCCGCCATGCAGCCGGCAATCTGCGCGGCCGGCAACGGTTCGCGGGCCTGCGCCAGCGGACCGGCGGGCGTCGCCGGCGTCACGGGTGCGACCGGCGCGAAGGGTTCCACCGAGATCTGCACGCGCGGCGCGCCATCGTGGCGGCGGATGTCGGGAATGATCTGGCCGGGTTGCAGGCCCCGGTCGCCGGACGGGCGGCCGGAGTGCTGCTGGAAGTGCTCCAGCAGCGAGAAATAGATGTCCTCGTGCAACGCCTCGAACGTGCTGACGATTTCCTCGTCCACGGGCAGCGCGAAGTCGATGCCGGGCAGGTCCACGCGAATTTCCAGCCGGTCGAAATACGGCTCGTGCGCGCCCCAGGTGTGGCTGCGCACGGTGTCCATGATGGCGCGAAACAGAAGCTGGTACTCGGTGGCTTGCGCGGCATCGGTCTGCACCGCGCCGCTGGCGTCCACGACGCGCAGCCAGCCGGTGGGCGATAGCTCCGGCGTGCCGTCCGGCGCGTGTCCAAGCTGGTTCGGCGCAAACACGCGAGTGTCGATGGTGCGGCCATCGGCATATGCCAGCCGCACGTCGTAGTGCAGGTCGGCGACCCCGGGCAGCATCGTCACGTGCACGTCTTTCAGCAACGCCACGAGCGGATAGGCCTCCAGCGTGAAGCGCTTGGCCTGCGCGTGTTCGTGCAGCGGATAGCGGATCTCGGCCGAGACCAGCCCGTCGGCCTCGACTTCTTCAAGGAAAAAGTGCACGAGCGGCTTGTAGGCGCTGCGAAAGCGCGCCGTCACGCCGGCCTGCTCCAGCCGGGCCTGCGCGGCGCGCCGGGCCTCCACGCTCTCGAACACCCAGCCTTCCACGACCGCGCCGCGCCAGGCCGGCGCCATGTAGGCGTGCGTCCAGGCGTCCAGCGTGCGATCGAAACTCTTGTCCAGCAACGACATACTCAACATTCCTTCCGGCCCGTGGGCTCGGATCGATTCTTCAGACCTTGCCGGTCGGATCCAGGCGGTCGCGCAGCCAGTCGCCCAGCAGGTTCAGGCCCAGCACCGTCAGCATGATGGCCAGGCCAGGAAAGACGCTGACCCACCAGGCCGTCTGCATGTACGTGCGGCCGTCGGCAAGCATACCGCCCCAGCTCGGGATCATGGGGTCCACGCCCAGGCCCAGAAAGGTCAGGCTGCTTTCCAGCAGGATGTTGTTGGCCACGTTCAGCGTCATCAGGATCACCAGCGGACCCAGCAGGTTGGGGACGATGTGATGGCGGATCATCGCCAGGTCGCGCACGCCGAAAGCGCGCGCGGCCAGCACGAACTCGCGCTCGCGCAGGGCCAGCACCTGAGCCCGCACCAGGCGAGCGTACTGCACCCATTGCGACACGATCATGAAGAAAATGACATTGAACAGCCCGCCGCCCAGGATGGCGATGAACGTGATCGCCACCAGGATGAAGGGCAGCGCCAGTTGCACGTCGGCAAAACGCATCACGATCATGTCCCAGAAGCCGCGGTAGTACCCGGCGATAAGACCCATGACGATGCCCAGCAGCGCGCCGCCCAGCACCGAGGCAAAGCCCACCAGCAGCGAGATCTTGCCGCCGACGATCACGCGCGCCAGCACGTCGCGGCCTAGCGGATCAGTACCGAAGGGATGGGCGGCCGACGAGAACGGCGCCATCAGGCGGGCGGCCAGGTCCATGGATTCGCCGCCGTCCGGAAACAGCCAGCCGGAAGTCAGCACGAGCAGGACCATGACGCCGGTCAAAAGCGCGCCCAGCACGAATTCCAGCGAGCGATAGCGGCTGCGCGGCTTCATGGCCTTCGGGGTGGCGGGGGAAGTGGTTGTCTGCATGATGCTCAACGCGTGCGGATACGGGGATCGACGATGCCGTAGGCGATGTCGACGATCAGGTTGACCAGGACGATGACGGTGGCCAGCACGGTGACCGTGCCTTGCAGAACCGGATAGTCGCGGCCGGAAATGGCGTCGAAGGCCAACGTGCCCAGGCCCGGCCAGTTGAAGACCATCTCGATCACCACGATGCCGCCGATCAGGCCGCCAAATTGCAGGCCCAGGTACGTGATCAGCGGAATGGCGCAATTGCGCAGCGCATGCTTGTACAGCACGATGCGCTCTTTCAGGCCCTTGCTGCGCGCCACCATGATGTATTGCGCGGACAGCGTCTCCAGCATCGTCGTGCGCACCAGCCGGATGTTGGTGGCGCTGAGAATGATCGCCATGGTCAGCGACGGCAGCACCAGGCTGGCCGGCCCGCTCCAGCCGGACGGCGGCAGCAGCGGGAAGGTGATCGACAGCAGCAGCACCAGCATCAGCGCCAGCCAGAAGTTGGGGAAAGACAGGCCCACCAGCGACAAAATGCGGATGGCCTGGTCGGTCGCCTTGCCGCGCTTGATCGCCGCCTGGATGCCCAGCGGCAGCGAAATCAGGATGGAAACAATCAGCGACGTGAACGCCAGCATCAGCGTCGCGGGCAGCGCATCGCCGATCAGCTTGGCGACCGGCGTGCCGCCCATGAAGCTGCGCCCAAAATCGCCATGCAACAAGCCCTGCATGTACGACAGGTACTGCTCGTGGAACGGCCGGTTCAACCCGAGCGCCTGCCGGATGTTGGCCAGGTCCTGTTCAGTCACGCTGCCCGAGCCCTGGCTGAGCATCAGCGCGGGGTCGCCGGTCAAGCGCACGGCATAAGAGACAAGCAGCGTCACGGCCACGATCACGAAGACGGCCTGCAACACGCGTTTGATGAGAAATCCGGTCATAAGGCGCCGCCCCGGCTTGCACCGTGGCGGGTCAGTAATGTTAAGACAGCAACAAGCATCGCCACTGCTTCATAAGAAAACGATCCCAGCGGGATGCCGCGGATCCGGGCTCTGCCGGTCCGCAGGCATGCCCCTGGGGGAAGCGCGAAGCGCTCGGGGGGGACTTACTCTATGGCGGTGTCAACGAAACGGAAGCGGATGTCGCCCGGGACCTCCAGGTTCTTCACGCGTTTGTTCACGCCCACGATCGTGTTCAGGCTGTACAGCGGCAATTCCAGCGCCTGATCGGCCACGTACGCGGCGATCTCCTGCAGCATCCCTTCGCGCTTCTTCACGTCATAGACCGTGCGCTGCGCTTCCAGCATGGCGTTCAGCTTGGGATCGTTGTCGTACGGATTCCACTTCTGGCCCGAGTGGTACATCAGGTACGCGGTGTTGTCGTAGTCGTACGTCCAGCCGCCCCACTGGTTCTGCCACATTTCGCCGGTCTTGCCGCCGGGGATGATGTCGTTGAGCAGCACACCGGTTTCATACGGCTTGATGGTGGCGCGCACGCCCACGCCCTGCAGGTAACCGGAAACGGCCTGCGCCACTTCGCGGAAGTTCGAATCGCTGCCGCGCACGTCGATCTGCACGGTGGCGCCCGGCTTCACGCCGGCGGCAGCCAGCAGCTTCTTGGCTTCGGCGGGGTTGAAGGGCAGGGGCTTTTGCTCGGGGTTGAAGCCGAACGACTGCGGGCCCTGGAAGCTGGCGATGGTCTTGGCCTGGCCCAACAGCAGTTGCTTGACGATGGCATCGCGATCAACCGCCATGATCAGCGCGCGGCGCACATCGCGGTGCTGCGTGATGCCGTTCTTGGTGTTGTAGCGCAGCGCGAAGGCCACCGGGCCGCCCGTGGAGATCACGTCGGCATTGCCGGACTTCTTCACCGTCTCGATCAGGCCCAGCGGGATCAGCGTGGCGATGTCGATGCGGCCGGCCTGCAGCTCGGCCACCTGCGTGCCGGGTTCGCCGATAAAGCGATACACGACCTTGTCCAGCTTCGGCTTGCCGCCCCAGTAGTCGTCGTTGCGCGCGAGCGTCACGTTGACCTTGGGTTGGTAGCTGTCGAACTTGAACGGGCCCGTGCCGACCGGGTGCGTGTTGAAGTTGTCTTCACCCTTCTCAGTGATGTACTTGGGCGGCACGATCATCGCGCCGTAGCCCGCCAGCTTGGTCAACAGCACCGGGTCCGGCTGCTTCAGGATGAAGTCCACCGTGTACTCGTCCACGACCTTGACCTCGCCGATCGAGTCGTAGTTCGACTTCTGCGGGCCCTTCGCGCCTTCCGCGCCCAGCAGGCGCTCGAAGGTGAACTTGACGGCTTCGGCGTTGAAGGGCTCGCCGTTATGGAACTTGACGCCCTCACGCAGCTTGAAGCGCAGGCGCTTGTTCTCGTCCAGATATTCCCAGCTGGTGGCAAGGCCCGGCTGCAGCTTCAGGTCCGCGCCGCGCATGGTCAGGCCGTCGTACAGGTTGCTGCCGACCGAGCCCCAGAAGGTCACGAACGTGTCGATCGGATCCCAGCTTCCCGGATCCTGGTTGATGGCCACGTTCAGCGTGCCGGCGGCGTGCGCCGTCGAAACGGGCAGCGCGGCGGCGAGGGCCAAGGTCAGCGCGGTGGCGGTAAAGGTGGTGCGTAGGAATTGCATGGTCGCCTCCAGGGACGGGAAATCGGGTCGGACCGACGGATGAAAGAGGTTCAGGCAGCGCGGGCGACCTGGTGGCCGGGCGCGAATTCGATGAGGGGAACGATGGCGGGCTCGTCGCCGACCCGGCGCACCGGGCTGGGGATCTCGCCCTCGATCAGGGACGTGTCGATGTGGCGGCCGGGCTCGGCCACCGGCACCGCCGCGAGCAGCTTGCGGGTGTAGGCATGCTGCGGGGATTCGAAGATCTGGCGGCGCGTGCCCAGTTCGACGATTTGGCCCAGGTACAGCACCGCGACGCGGTGGCTGACCTTTTCCACCACCGCCATGTCGTGCGTGATGAACAGATACGACAGCCCGCGGTCCTTCTGCAGGTCCATCAGCAGGTTCAGGATCTGCGCCTGGATCGACACATCCAGCGCCGACACGGATTCGTCCGCGATGATCAATTTTGGATTGCTGGCCAGCGCGCGCGCGATGCACACCCGCTGGCGCTGGCCGCCCGAGAATTCGTGCGGATAGCGCGTGGCGTGCTCGGGCTTCAAGCCCACCTGCTCCAGCAGCTCGCCCACGCGGCGCGCGATGGCGTCTTCACCCGTCAGCAGGCCGTGCGTGCGGATCGGTTCGGCGATGCTGAATGCCACGGTCTTGCGCGGATCCAGCGACGCATACGGATCCTGGAAGATGTACTGGATTTCCTGGCGCAGGCGCTGCCGGCCCGCGCTGTCCATCGAGAAAATGTCCTGCCCGTTGTAGCGCACCGCACCGGAAGTCGGCGCCACCAACTGCTGCAGGGTCTTGCCGATGGTGGACTTGCCGCTGCCCGATTCGCCCACCAGCGCCAGCGTCTCGCCGGGGTAGACGTCAAAGCTGACCTGCTCCACCGCATGTACGCGATGCGTGACGCGTCCAAACAGGTTGTGGCCCACGTCAAAGCGCGTGGTCAGTTTGTCCACGCGCAACACGGCCTCATCGTAGGTGGCCGTGTCCTGCTCGCGGGTCTCGCCCACTTCGCGCAGCGTGTCGCCTTCCAGCACCGTCTGCGGTGTGCGCAGCGGCAGGTCGCGGCCGGTCAGGCTGCCCAGCCGCGGCACGGCGGCCAGCAGCGCACGCGTATAGGGATGCTTGGGCGCGTTGAAGATCTCTTCCACGGTGCCTTGCTCAACCTTTTTTCCGCGCAGCATGACGACCACGTCGTCGGCCATCTCGGCCACCACGCCCATGTCGTGGGTGATGAAGATCACGGCTGTGCCCAGGTCACGCTGCAGCTCGCGGATGGTGTTCAGGATCTGCGCCTGGATGGTGACGTCCAGCGCCGTCGTCGGCTCGTCGGCAATCAACAGCCGCGGCTGGCACGACAGCGCCATCGCGATCATCACGCGCTGGCGCATGCCGCCCGACAACTGGTGCGGATAGCGGTCCAGCAGTTGTTCGGCGTCCGGCAGGCGCACCTTTTCCAGCAGCTTGCGCGCCGACTGGCGCGCCGCCGAGCGCGACAGCTGCTGGTGCAGCATGATGGCTTCGACGATCTGGTCGCCGATCGTGAACACCGGGTTCAGCGACGTCATCGGCTCCTGAAAGATCATTGCGATGTCGTTACCGCGGATCGCGCGCATCTGTTCGTCGCTGGCCTGCGTCAGATCCACTTCGCGATCGTCGCCATCACGGAACAGGATCTGCCCGGTCGAAATGCGTCCGCCGCTGTAGTCGGTCAGGCGCATGATCGCCATCGACGTGACGGACTTGCCAGATCCGGATTCGCCCACGATCGCCAGCGTGCGGCCGGGCCGCACGTCGAAATCCAGGTTGTCGACGGCGCGAAATCCGCCGGTGTCGGTATTGAAGTCGACCGAGACGCCGCGCACGGACAGCAGCGGGGCGGAAGAAGAAGCGGTGGTGCTAGACAACGTGGATTCTCACAGCGAGGTGGCGGCGCGGGCGGCCTGGTCGTACAGGCCCGAGAGGGCGCGCAGGGTGTTGGCCAACTGATGGCTGGCGTCGTCCGCGGCGGGGGAGTCGATGAACGGCTTGACGAGGCACTGCTCGCGCACTTCGGCGTAGCGCTGGATCGCGGCCGCGCCGGCGTCGGTGGTGGTGTAGATCACTTCCTTGCCGGTCTTGGCGCTTTGAACGACGCCCAGGCGCTCTAGCTTCTTGAGCGAATAGTTCACCAGGTGGGTGTCTTCGACATTCAGGGTGAAGCAGATGTCCGCCAGTTTCTTGCCCCGGCCCCGATGGAACACATGGTTGAGCACCAGGATGTCCAGCGACGTCAGTTCGGGCAGTCCCGCGCAGGCCATGCAACGCACCATCCAGCGATTGAACGCATGCGACGCGATGATCAGGCCGAACTCGACCTCGGACAGCTCAGGGGCGGACGAGGCGAGGTGGGAAGACGAAACGATGGCGTCCCGGACGGATACAGGCATGGGTGAGTCAGGCAAGGGGACGGATCGGCGACAAAACGTTGGCGAATTATTGACGATTTGTAGATATGCCGGCATCCGGGATAACCCGGGCCATGTTTTCAGAGTTATCTGATTTGTGCCGCCCGGCCTGCGTTTTACAAATGCGGCTGATGCAATTGCGGGGGCGCCTGATCGAAGTCCATTTATTACGAACCCAAATTCCGTCCTTAAGAAATATCAATAAAAGACGGCAATGCGATTCAAAAGAACAACAACATGCCGCAAAGCGCACGAATTTAGTAAAGAAGCAATAGATATATATTGTAATAAATAGTATTGAACGGCAAAATCACCCCCCAATCGATCAAAGGGAGACGACGCACGGCGGCTGGCCGTAAGCGTCCAGGCGTATGAGCGGATCGCATCACTTTCACGGAGCATGGTTGATTTGGGCGGCGCTTGGCGCCGGGGCGGGCATCAGTTCGGCGTGGGCGCAACCGGCGTCCGAAGCCGCGCAGCGCGCAACCGAAATCCAGCGCCGGCAGGAGCAGGAGATCGACGCCCAGCGCGCCCGGGCGGCGGAGCGTCCCGATGTGCTGTCAGCGCCATCCGCGGATTCCAAGCGAGGGTTCGCGCTGCCGGCCGAAACGCCCTGCTTCGTGCTGCGGGAAGTGATCTGGGAGGGCGCCGAGCCGCCGGAACTCCTTTCGCGCGCCACCGCCGTGGTGCTCGGGGAATGCGTGGGCGGCCGCGGGCTGCGCGCGCTGCAGGAACATCTGATCGGCTTGCTGATCGACGACGGTCTGGTCACCGCGCGCGTCGTCGTGCCCGAGCAGTCGCTTGCGGCCGGGACATTGACGCTGCGTTACCTGCCGGGCCGCATTTCCGCCGTTCAAAGCCAGGATGGCATCGGGTGGTGGCGCACGGCGCTGCCCACCGGACCGGGCGGCGAACTGAATCAGCGCGACCTGGACCAGGCGCTCGAGAACATCCGCCGTCTGGGCAGCCAGGCCGACGCCGCCATCGATATCGCGCCGGGCCCCGAACTGGGCGACTCCGACATCCTCATCAAGCCCGGCACCGGCAAGCGCTGGCACGGCTATCTGGGCGGCGACAACGGCGGCATGGACACGGTCGGCAAATACCAGATCAACGCCGGCCTGACGCTGGATTCCCCGGTCTTCCTGTACGACCAGTTGTCGGTCTCGTGGAACAGCAACGCGCATTGGCGCGACGCCGACTCCAACACGCGCGCCGCGTCCATCAATTACAGCCTGCCGTTTGGTTACTGGACCGTCTTCGCGGGCGCCAGCAAATCCACTTACCGCCAGACAGTCGCCGGCTTCGACGAGCCCATCGTCTACGGCGGCACCACCAAGCAGATCCAGGCGGGCGTATCGGTCGTGCCGTACCGCGGCACCGCCTACAAGGGCAACCTGTCGTTCACCATGCTGCGCAAGCGCACCGACAGCACCCTGAACGACGTGGCCATCGACGTTCAGCGCCGCGACGTCACCGGCTACGAAATCGGCTACGGGCACCGCCACTACGTCGGCCGCGCGGTCCTCGACATCGGCGGCGGCGTTCGCGGCACGCTGCCGCAGTTCTCCGATCAGCCTGGCTACGTCTACGGCGATCCCGACTGGAACGGGCGCAGCACCATCGTCACCGCCAATGCGGGGCTGTACCTGCCGTTCCAGATCGCCGAACAATCGTTTGCCTATCAGGCCAACTGGCAGATCCAGCACGCCAAGACAGCCGTCGTGCCCGCCGACTACTTCACGATCGGAAACCGCTACGCCGTGCGCGGCTTCGACGGCCAGATGACGCTCGCCGCCGAAGATGGCTGGACGCTGCGCAACGACCTGTCATTCAACCTGGACGCCCTGACCGGTCTTCCCGGCCAGCAGCTCTACACCGGCATCGATGTCGGCCGCGTGGGCGGCCCGTCCGCCGCGTATCTGTCCGGCCGCACGCTGGTCGGCGCCGTCGCAGGAATGCGAGGCCGCCTGTCGATCCCGTATGTCAACGCCAGCTACGACCTTTCCGCCGGCTGGCCGCTCAAAAAGCCCGAATCGCTCAAAACCGCATCGACCGTCTTCGCGATGGCCGTGATGTTCGAGTTCTAAATCCGCTGTTCCCCGTCAGGTGCGCATGATGTCCAAGCTTCGTTCGTTGATTGTCTGGTCCATCGTCTTCACGCAAGTCTGGACGCCCGTGCTGGCGCAGACGCTGCCGATTTCCGTGGACAAGAGCGTGCCCGGCCAGAAGCCGATCGTGGGCGTCAGCAACGGCGTGCCCGTCGTGAACATCGCGCCGCCGTCTGCAGGCGGAGTCTCCAACAACCGCTACACGCAATTCAACGTGGGGCCGTCTGGCGTGGTGCTGAACAACAGCGGCGGCGCCAGCCAGACGCAGTTGGCCGGCCAGGTGGCCGGCAACGTCATGCTGGGCAACCAGCGCGCCACCACCATTCTCAACCAGGTCACTGCGCCCAATCCGTCGCAACTGATGGGTACGCTCGAAGTCGCCGGAAACCGGGCCAACGTCATCGTCGCCAACCCGGCAGGCATCACCTGCAACGGCTGCGGCTTTCTGAACGCGGACCGCGCCACGCTGACCACCGGCCGCCCGCAGGTCGGCCCTGACGGCAACATCGCGCTGGACGTCGCAGGCGGCAAGCTGCGCATTGAAGGCGAGGGGCTGAATGGAACCGCCACCAGCCAGGTCGACCTGATCGCCCGGACGCTGGAAATCAACGCCGGCGTTTGGGCCGACCGGCTCAACGTCACGGCGGGCGCCGCGCGCGTGGACTACGCGACGGGCAATGCGACGGCCCGCGCGGGCGAAGGCCCGGCCCCCGTCGTGGCGCTGGACACTGCGGCGCTGGGCGGCATGTACGCCAACAGCATCCGGCTGATCGGCACCGAGGCCGGCGTCGGCGTTAACGTGGGCGGCAATCTGGTCGCGCTGACCGGCGACCTGGAGGTCAGCGCATCGGGCGATGTTCGCATCGCACCCGGCGCCGCCGTGCAGGCCGCGCGCGATCTGCGGCTGGCGTCCGGACGTGACGTGGCGATTGACGGCGCGGCGCAGGCCGCGGGTAACGTGGCGCTGGTGGCGGGTCGCAACGCTGCAATCGCCGGTGTGGTGGGCGCGGGCGGTTCCGGTGATGTGAGTGCGGCAGGCGATGTGAAGGTGGCCGCGCAGGGCGCATTGCAGACGCAGGGCGTGCTGCGTGTCGCGGCGGGGCAGGATTTGACGCTGGGCGGCTCGCTGTTGATGGGCGGGCAGGATGTGCGGATTGAGTCCGGCCGCACGATGCGCATTGGCGGCGATAAGACGCCGGGTGGCACGCCGCCGGATGGTGGATCCGGTACGGGAGGCGCAAGCAATTCGGGCGGCTCCGGCTCGAATGGTTCAAGTGCGGGCGGTTCCAATGCCGACGGTTCGAATGCAAGCGCTGGGGGCGGCGCGGGTGCGCAAGGCGGCGCGGCGCAGCCCGGCTCGGCATCCAGCGGTCTGGTCACCGCGAAGGGCGCCATTGCATTGAAGGCAGGGCGTGACGTCGTGCTGCCTGGCCAGGTTACCGCCGCGGGCGCGTTGCACGCGCAGGCAGCCGGCGATCTGACCGCCGGCGCGACCGCGCAACTGCAATCGGGCGGAGCTGCCCAAATCCGCGCCGGAGCGGATCTGAACTTGGGCGGCCTCGTCGGCGCACGCGGCGATGTGTCGCTGATGGCAGGGCGCGACGCACGCGTGACGGGCAAGGGATCGTCCACCGGCCGCATGGCCATCGACGCCACGCGCGACCTGCGCATGGACGCGCCCGCACAGTGGGACGGCGAACGCTCGGTTGCCGCGAAGGCGGGCCGCGACCTCGCGCTGGCCGGCACGCTACGTGCCAACGGCGACACCACGCTCACGGCGGGCGAGAAACTGGCGGTGGACGGCACGGTCTCGGCCGCGTCCGGCGGCATGAAACTCTCCGCAAGCGGCGACGTATCCATTGGTTCAAAGGCTCGGGTGGCAGCTGCCGGTAACGTTGGCCTGACCGCGGGCGGTGACCTGCAAAGCACGGGCGAGGTCACGTCCCTGAAGGACCTGTCGCTGCAGGCGGCGCGCAATATCCAGCTTGACGGCGCAACCCTCGCCACCGGCAATCTGCAGATGCACGCGGGAGAGACCTTGACGGCGTCTGCCGCATCGCGGCTTCAAGCGGACGGCTCGGCGACGGCCGTTGCCAGCGACGCATCGCTCGCCGGCGCCTTCATCGCAGGGCAGTCGGCGCAGATCAATACGCAAGGCAACCTGCGCGTGGACGGCACCGTGCTGGCCGACGCCGGTACGTTGAAAGCCGTCAGTGGCGGCGACATGACGCTCGGCAAGGACAGCGTCCTGCAGTCCGCGCAACAACTCGATGGCCAGGCCGGCGGCAAGCTGATCGCAAACGGCACCGTGTCTGGAGAAACCGACATCCAGCTTTCCGCTGGAACCGAGGCCCAACTGAACGGCAAGACGGTCGCCAACGGCACGCTTCGCGCCGAAGCGGGCGGCGACCTGACGGTGGGTCAGGACGGACTGGCGCAGGGCAGCGCGAATCTGCATCTGGGCGCGGGCCAGGACCTGCGCGTCGCGGGTACGGCCGGTACCGCGCAATCCGCGGTGGGCGCAAGCGGCTTGCTGCGGGCCGAGGCGGGCCGCGATCTCTTTGTGACCGGTATCGTCACGGCGGGAACACCCGCTAGTCTCGCGGCTCAGCGCGACCTGGGCGTTGACGGCACCGTCGCGGCGCTGGCGGGTAGCCTGACGGCCGACGCGGGCGGACAGCTGCGCGTCGGCACAAGCGGCCGCATGCAGGCCGCACAGGACTTGACTGCCCAATCCGGCGGCGACCTGGTGTCCGACGGCGCCATCGTCGCGGGCGGCGGCCTGACGCTTGCGGCGATCGGCGACGCCCGCTTGGGCGGCACCACCGCAGCATTGGGCGAGGCCGGCGTGGGCAACCTGCTGCTCTCCGGCCGCGATGTGACCGTCAAGCAGGGCGGGCAGGTGCAGGCCGCAGGCACCTTCACAGCGCAAGCCCAACGCGACCTCGCCGCTGCCGGCGCACTGGCGTCGGTCGGCGACATGATGCTGGCCGCGGCGCGCGATGCGCACGTGGAGGGCACGGCGGCCAGCGACGCGAACCTCACGCTCACCGGCCGTAACGTCGCCGTCGGCGCAGCAGGCTTGGCGCAAGCCGCCGGCACGCTCACGTCCACCGCGCAAGGCACGCTGCTTGCGGCCGGCAGCATGCTCGCCGGCGTCGCGCAGACGCTCACCGCCGACGATGGCATGAACATCAACGGCACCGTCGCCGCACTGCAAGGCGACCTAACGCTCAACACGCTGCGTGGCGACCTCGTGATGGGGGCCGCGTCGAACCAACAGGCAGGCGCAGCGTTGACCGCCACTGCGGGCGGCGCCTTGAAGGCGATGGGTTCCGCTGCCGCCGGTCAGGGCATGACGCTGCGCGCGGGCACCGATGCCACGCTCGGCGGCATCGCCGCCACCCAGACCGGCAACGTCATCGTGGACGCCGAGGGTGTGCTGACCACAACGGCCGACGGCCGCATCCAGTCCGCCGCCAACATCGACCTCCAATCCGGCGGTCTGCTGCACAACGCAGGCGTCGTGTCGGCGGCCGACGCCGCCAATCTGGTGTCAGACACCGGTCTGAACAATGCCGGCTCCGTGCTCGCGGGCGGCGACGTCAACGCCACGGCGTCCGGCGCGCTCACCAACAGCGGCCGCGTCATCGCTGGCGTCGGCGAAGACGGCACGCTCAGCCTGCCTGGCAGCGTCAAACTCACTGCCGCCTTCATCACCCACCCCGGGATCAGCGCGGCCGGCTCGGACATGACGCTGGCGGCAGGCGGCATGGACCTGTCCAGCGGCAACATGTCATCCATCGGCAAGCTCGCGCTCACGTCGCCGGGAGACATCACCACGCGCAACGCGGTGCTGCACGGCGGTGGCCTCGACATCGACGCCGTCAACCTGCGCAACCAAGGCGGCAAGCTGACGTCCGCGGGCGACGCCACGCTGAAACTGGGCGGTGAACTCGACAACACCAACGGACTGATCGCCGCTGCCGGTGACACCCGCATCGACGCCGTGCGCATCGGCAATGCCCGGGGCACGCTGGCAGGTTCGGACGTAACGCTGGTTGCCACCGGCGCTGTCAACAATCAAGGCGGTCTGATCCAGGCCGACGACACCCTGACCCTGAACGCCGCCAGCCTGGACAACAGCGCCACGCTGACCGCAGCCGGATCGCCGCCCAAAGGCGTGCTCGCCAAAACCGCCACCATCGTGGCCGGCGGCATCAACAACCAGGGCGGCTCCCTCAGCGCCAGCCAGGACCTGACGCTCGACACCGGCGAACTGGACAACACCGGCGGCGAAATCGCAGCCGGGCGCTACGCGACGGTCAAGGCAGCGGTGCTGAAGAACGCCCAGGGCAAGGTAATGGCGGGCGAACGCCTTGCCGTCACGATCCAGGCGCTGCAAGGACTGGGCCTGCTGCAATCCGCGCAGGATCTCTCGTTCACCTACACCGGTTCGCTCAACCAGACCGGCGACATCGCCGCGGGTCGCGACCTGACGATGTCGGTGGGCGGCAACATGGACAACAGCGCCACCGTCAGCGCCGGCCGCGACCTGTCCATCACGGCCAACTCGCTCAACAACCGGGCCAGCGGCGAACTGCTGGCCGGGCGCAACAACACCATCAACGTCACGAATGGCCTGATCAACTCGGGCCTCATCGACGGCGGCTCGACCCACATCAACGCGCGCCGCGTCGACAACTTCGGCCGCATTTATGGCAACACCATCGCCATCCGCGCCGGAGAGTTGGTCAACGGATCGGGGCCGGGAGGCGGCGCGGTGATTGCGTCGCGTGGTGATCTGGATGTTGGCGTGGGTTCGCTGGTGAACCGTGAGCATGGGTTGATCTATGCCGGCGCGGATCTGCGCATCGGGAATGCGCTTGATGCGACGGGCAAGGCTGTCGGACAGGCTGCGTCGCTCGTCAATGCGGGGGCGACGATCGAGGCGGCGGGGAACGCGGTTATTTCCGCGGCTTCGCTGCAGAACATCAATACGAACTACGCCAGCGAGATTGTGCCGGTTCAGAAGGTTCCCAAACTGTACGTGACGCCGGCGGGCACGACCGACATGTACGACATGGCGACCAACTGGTTCTGCGACGAGGTCACGCCCATGTGCGGGAAGGAGCCCGCCTGGCTAGATGACGATCCCGAGCGGCGATTTCTACGCCCGTCGGACAGGTATCCCGCATCGCGATATGGGCCGCCGTTTGACTACGTTGAGAACAGGAAAGGCCGTGCAGGTGAAACTGCGCCCATTCCGATCACGCATATCGTCGAGCGGGAAGTGTGCTCGGGTGGCGATAACGGCGGAGACTGCTGGATCATTCCGGAGTCGTTTGTCTACAGTAACGACGCCCGAATCTGGGCGATCTTCGACGTCATTCCGCCGTCCGAGCCGATGCCGGTTTGGCGGCCCCCCGAGCGCGAGTGCTACAGCACTCAAGCATGTGCCGCTGAAGCGGCGCGGCGTCAGGCGTATGAAGATGCCTATGCGGCGTTTCGAGCTCCGCATCTCGAACTGGACCAGCGCATCCGCGAATTCAACGCCGACTTCGACAATCGCCTGGTTGGCACCTTCACCTACTATCAGGTCGAAGAAACGATCACGGAGACTCGCACGATCGCATCGGATCCCGGCAAGATCCTGTCCGGCGGCGCGATGACGCTAGTTGGCACCGTCACGAACGATAAGAGCCAGATCGCGGCGGGTGGCACGTTGTCAGTTAGCGGCCCCGCGATCAACAATATCGGCGCCGGCGGCCAGCGCGTTATCACACGCATCGGCACCGCCACCGTTACTCAGGCCCGCGATAGCGACCGCAAGGAATACTCCGAAGCCTACAACCGCACCCTCGCCGCCGAATCCATCGAGTTGCCCGTCGGCACCTCCGGCGGCAACCTGTCGGTTTCCCTCAGCGGCGCGGCGCCCGGCGCCAACGGCGCCACCGCAACCGGCCCGGTCCTGATCGCCAGCCTCGGCTTGCCCGGCGGCAACGTCGTGCGCACCGTCTCCAACCCGGCCACGATCCCCGACAGCCAACTCTTCGCCGTCAATGGCACGCCCGACGCACCCTACGTCGTCGCCACCGACCCGCGCTTCATCGGCAATCGCGAGTCCGTCTCCAGCGATTACCTGTTCGGTCTTCTGCAACAGCCCGGCGCACCCGTCGGCAACGCGGGCGCATCCGGCGCCATCAAAACCGGCCTGGGTAGCGCGCCCGGCGGCCTGAACGCCCTGATCCCCCCCGGCGCCAAATTCCCGACACCGTCCGGCCAACCCCGCCGCCTGGGCGACGGCTTTTACGAACAAAAACTCGTCGCCGACCAGATCCTGGCTACCACCGGCCAACGCTTCCTCGAAGGCTTCGGCGACAACGACAGCCAGTACAAGCAACTGCTCGCTAACGGCGCGCAGTTCGCCCTGAACAACGGCATCAAGCTCGGCGCCGCGCTCACCGAAGCCCAGCAACGCCAGCTCACCACCGATCTCGTCTGGCTGGTCGAGCAGACCATCACGCTCCCCGATGGCACGACCGAAACCGTGCTGGTCCCGCAGGTTTACCTCCTGGTGCGCGAAGGCGACCTGAAGGGCGACGGCACCCTCATGGCTGGCAGCGATGTCAAACTCGCCGCCGACGGCGACATCACCAACAGCGGCACCATCGGCGCACGTGACGCCACCGTCATGACCGCCGCCAACATCGTCAACCAGGCTGGCGGCCGGATCCAAGGCGCCATCGTCGACCTCGCTGCGCGCGAAGATTTGACCAACCTGGTCTCGCTCATCAAGGGCGACAACGTCGCCCTGTCGGCAGGCCGCGACATCGCGCTTACGTCCACCTCCGCCTCGGAGAACAACGGCGCCACCTGGGGTTCGTACGTCTCGGGCGTGTCCCGCGTCGACGCCGGCAACCTCAACATGCAGGCCGGCCGCGACATCGACCTGACGGCAGCACAAGTCACGGCCACGGAAGACGCGCGCCTGCAAGCAGGCCGCGACATCAACCTGGCCACGCTGCAGGAAAGCCACGGAGAATCCCTGGTCCGCAACAAGAAGAACCGTCACGACCTGAGCACCAGCTCGGAAGTCGGTTCGTCTATCGCGGCAGACGGCAATCTCACGTTGATCGCAGGGCAGGACGTCAATGCTCGCGCCGCAGACGTCGCGGCGGGTGAACAGTTGGGCGTCGCCGCAGGCCGCGATATCAACATCGGTGCGGGAGAGGCCTCGGCCTACGCTCGTGATGAGATGTATTACAAGACCCGGGGCTTTCTCTCCAGCAAGAGCACACACACAGCAGATTCACAGGCGTGGACACAAGCGCAGGGATCGACCTTCAGCGGCGACTCGGCAGTGTTTCAGGCAGGCAGAGACTTTTCGCTTAATGCCTCGCAAGTCCTCACCAGTAATGACCTAGTCGTCGACGCCGGCCGCGATCTGTCGGTAACGGCTGGGACAAACACCTATGGGGAGAGCCATTACGAGCGGGTAAAGAAAAGCGGCTTCTCAACCGGTGGACTTGGTATTTCGTACAAGAGCAGCGACGCCAAATCCCTGCAGACCGTGGACGGGATGACGCAAAGCGACGCGCGGAGTCTATTGGGCGCGACGGGCGGCAACGTCATCATCACTGGAGGGCGGGATGTCCTGATCGCAGGCAGCGATGTGGTAGCGGGCAAGGCCGCAGGCGACACCCTTGGCAACACCGGCAACATCGATATCCAGGGAGGAAATGTCGCCATCGTCGCGGGGCGCGACGTCGAGAAGACCCACAGCGAATACTCTGTCAAGGAAAGCGGCTTTGGCGTGGCTGTCGTTGGGACGGTGGTGGACACCGTCAAAAATCTATCCAACGCCGGCTCCGTCAAATCCAAAGGTCACGAGCTTGCTCACAGCGGGGCCACGACGCCCGGCGTGTCATTCTCGTACAGCAGCAGCAAGAGCAGTGGATCGTTCGACTCGCATAGCCAGGTCAGCAGCGGCTCGTCCTTGAGCGCAGCCGGCGACATCGTGGTGCGCGCGACCGGCAGCGGCGTACGCGACGCCTCCGGACGAGCGCAGGATGGCGACGTCGTGATCTCCGGGTCTAGCCTGCGCGCCCAGGGCGGTGTCGTACTCGATGCCCAACGCGACATCGCCGTTGTTGGCTCAGACAACCGCCAGACCCAGACCAGCGAAGAGTCCAGTAAGAGCACCAGCTTCTCGTTTGGAAGCATGAGCCTGGGAGACATCGGTCGGGCTGTTGACGGTGGTCCCAACGCCAGCGGCGTCAAGATCTTCCCCTACGGCAGTCAATCGGCGCAATCCGATGAGCTGTCTTCAGGCACGTGGCAAACGTCGTCGCTCATCACGGGCAACACAGTCCACCTGAACAGCCGTGACGGCGACATACGCATCGCCGGATCCGCCATTGACGCCATTAACAACGTGGGTCTTTTGGCTAATCGCGGATCGATCGTCATCGACACGGGCAGCGCGACGCGCGACCACAGCAGCAGCTACAGCAATAAGACGGTGGGTGATCTGGGGCGTGAGGGCAGCGGCTTTTCCGTGGGGGTACGCAGCAGTAGCGGCAGCCTGAATGAGCGCAGCAGCACGCCGAGCGCAGCCGGCAGCACCGTCACCAGCCATCTGGGTGATGTCTCGATTGTCGCCATGGACGACGTACTGGTGCGTGGAAGCGATATCCGTGCAGGCCGCGACCTCCTCATGGCCGGCCAGTCAGTCGCCATCGAAGGCAGTTACGACACCAGCGTCTATCGCCAGTTCCAGGAGACCAGCCAGATCGGCGTAACGATCAGCGCTAGCAACCCTGTTGTCAGCGCCGTGCAAAGCACCAACCGCATGCGCGAGGCGGCCCAGGAGACCAACAATGGCCGCCTGCAGGCCATCGCAGCCGTGGCGGCCGGTTTGGCCGCCAAGAATGCCTATGACGCGGTGGCGAAAGATCCCGCCAAGGTCGGCGGGATCAACATCAACGTCGACTTCGGTGCCAGCAGCGCCAGCCAGACCAGCAGCGGCCAAAGCAGTACCGCAAGCGGCGCGGCCATTTCCGCTGGCCGCGACATGACGATCATCGCCGCCGGCAAGGGCGATCAGTCTGACATCATCGTGTCCGGGTCTGACCTTGCCGCGGGCCGCAATATGGTGCTGGATGCGCAAGGCGACATCCTGCTTACCGCTCAACAGAACACCGCCAGCCAAAGGACCGACGGCAAAAGCACAAGCGCCAGCATTGGTGTGGGCTTTTCGATCGGGGGAACCCAAAACGGCGTCAGCATCAACCTGGGCGCGGGTGGCAGCAAGAACAAGAGCAATGGCGAGGATGTGACGTGGAACAACACGCACGTGCAAGCCGGCAACGTACTGACCATGAACTCCGGCGGCGACACGGTTCTGCGCGGCGCGCAAGCGACCGGCGACCGGATTCTGGCCACGGTGGGCGGCGACCTCGTTATCGAAAGCCTGCAGGACATCAGCAACTACACGGCGCGCGACCGCAGCGTGGGCGTGCAGGTAAGCCTGTGCATCCCTCCCATCTGCTACGGCGCCAGCTCGGTCAGCGGCAACTATGGCAACACCAAGATCAACAGCGAATACGCCAGCGTCACGGAGCAGTCAGGTCTGTGGGCGGGCGACGGCGGCTTCCAGCTCGATGTCGCCAAGAATACCGGCCTGATTGGTGGCGTCATTGCCAGCAGCGACAAAGCGGTCGCTGATGGCAAGAACGTCCTGATCACCGGCACCCTCACCAGCCGCGATGTTGAAAACCGCGCCAGCTACGAAGGCCAGTCCATTCAGCTGGGCGGCGGCGTGAGCTTTGGCGGCGGCAAGGAAGGTGGCAAAGACAAGAGCAACATCGGCACCGATGGCAAGGGCGAGGTCGCTGGCGGAACCAAGGCCACGCCGAATTCAAACCTGCCCAGTTCGAACGGCGTGAGCATGGGTGTGCCGGTGGTGGCGGGAGCCAGAGGAGAAGCTAGTTCCACTACGCTCAGTGGCATCAGCGGCGGCACGATTGTCATCCGAGACGAAACGGGGCAGAAAGCGCTGACGGGGCAGACGGTGGCCGAAGTGATCGCGGGGTTGAACCGAGACACCAAGGACACGCTGAACAGTCTGGATCCGATATTTGACGAGAAGGAGATTCGGGCGGGGTTTGAGATCGTTGGGGAAGCTAGCCGGCAGGTTGGGCAGTTTTTGTCGAATCGGGCGGCTGAAAAGCAGGCAGCCGAGAAGGCCATCTCCGAAGCAATGAAGAGCGGCAAGGCAAACGACGCTGCCCACATCGCCGCGCTTATGGACCAGTTGCAGGATGCACAAGACTGGAGCGTTGGTGGCAAGTATGGGCTGATCTTGTTGGCATTGTCGGGAGCGAGCAGTGCAAATGTGACGGGCTCGACCAGCGCATTCGTGCAGTCGGCTGCAGTCAATTATCTCCAGGGTATGGCGGCATTACAGGCGAAACAGATCGCCGATTTGTTGGGCACGGGAAAAGACGCGGAAGCTGCGCGTGTGGCACTTCACAGTATCTTGGGATGTGCGGGTGCGGCAGGAAAGGGGGAAGCCTGCGCATCTGGCGCATTGGGCGCCGGAGCGGGCAGCATCCTGAACAGTCTCATGGGGGCGGCGGAGGGGCTCACGCCCGAGCAAGTTGAAGCTCGGCGCAATTTGGTCACCAGCTTAGTCGCGGGTATAGCGACAGCAGCAGGCGTTGATGCAGCAACGGCCGGGATGGCCGCCACGCTGGAGACATCACAGAACTGGGGGCAATTTGCATACCCGGTAGCAGCTGCTGCCGCAGCTAAGTGCGCAACTATGACCAGTTGCCAGCGAGTCGTCACTGTGGTCTCGGAGAGGACGGCAACTCTTTGGATGCAAACGAAGGATGGCGTCACATATGTGGCCTCCGCAGCGATAACGGGAATTGCCGCCGGAGCTTTGGGTCCTTGGGCCGCAGAACTGGTGAGCGACATTGCTGGGAAGGATGCGGCGCTGCCTGGTAAATCGGGGGACGTGGTGTATGTGAATGCCCTGCCTCCCTCCGTAGGCGATGAGGGGAGGTATGGTCCCGAAATTCCCGTGGTGCCTGGTCGGCCCGTTGAGCCAATCGCGGTGCCGGGACAGGAGAATAATGGGCCCATAGGCGGAACTACTATCAGCTCCCCTCTGCCGGATGAGGAGGGGCCGGTTTTAATTTATAGCCAGGGCTTGCCGCCAGGAAAACTATCCGATGTGCCGATTTATAATCCGTCCGGGGCAGCGCGCGCGGCCGAGCATAGTGGAAACTGGTCCAGTGGATCGCTGAAAGAAACAGTGCGTAACGTGGCGGGCGAAAATCCAAAAGTAGAATATACAACCTCCGGAAAAACTGTTTTCACAAATGCAATGACAGGCGCTTCAGTGGTCTTAGATAATGCAGGTAATTATTATCGTGTGCAGAATTCGGCTGGGCAGTATTTGGATCAGAATGGCAATGCCATTCCGCACAATGTTCCGTTGGTTGGAGTAGATAAAACTACGCAGACCGGTATTCCATCAGGTGTGAGGAATGGTTTGACTCATTTTAAAAATTCTGATTAAGTGAAATAGGTGGTGACGCACATGAGGATGCAACGATCGTTCTTCTGGGTGGAAGGTTGTGACGCGAAATTGACGCTCTCCGGATTGGTTTCCGAATGGCTGTTCTCGTCAGGATTCTGGAAAAATATTAATGCCATCCAAGGCACTATTTTTGATCAGTATGAAGAAGACGAAGTTGATGTTTCTACACTGGAGGTGGTGATCTGTGCTCTCGAAAAGCATATCTCAGTCCTTCGTGCTCTCCCTGCAAAGAATGTGGAATTTGTGAGTGGCTGGACGGAGGGCCGCGTAGCTATACAGTCTTGTGTGTCTAAAGACGTTGCATTGTCAGAGTTGATCGATCTTCGAGCTTTTTTGATTAAGGCTGTCGCCAATAAATCAAAGATGATTTTCTCGCTTTAAGGCAGAGGGATGCGGCGAGCGGCGACGGGTGAGCAGCGTCCGCATTGGAGGCGGTTGGAATGAATAGTTTGTTGACAACGGCGGAAGCCTTTCGCGCAATGCTGATATTCGTGGATCGCTACTACAAGAGGGGTGGTCGCCAAAGCGAAGATATCGCCACTCTTTTGAGCGGTATCTCGCCCACTATATGGGCCGACGGAAACACTAATGATCCAGCTCAGTGGGGCGATTGGTTAGCCGCTGTTGAGGCTTCAAAAAATCACCACCTTGCCGAAGACACATACCAGATATCGCTGCGCGAATTTTCCAATCGAGGTCCTTCTAAGGCAGCGCAGAACATTGCAGCAAGCATTGCGAACAAGTTGGCGCGAACCATGCTGAAGCGGTGTACTGAAAAGTACCCGTATCAGTGCGAAAAGTTTGGGGAGATGTGCTTTGCTGAGCCCAGAGATGCGTACGGTAAGTAAAGCGAAATTCTAGTATGTTAGTAAGTTTTCTCAGGGGACATCTCTCAAGGATGTTTCTAGCTATGTAGACAGCGCGCTGAGATATGGGAAAGTCTCTCCCAATGGTCCCGGAGGTTATGTTATCGAGTACAACGCAGGAAAGGTCATAGGGACTAATTCCACAGGTGTCCCAACCTCCACAATTAAGGTTAATGTTCGTGGTGGGGTGATTCAGACGGCGTTTCCATTCTAATTAGGGAGATAATCATGGCTAACGGTAGGTCTCTAATGGAGCAATTCATCGCTCAGGAATTGAACGCTAGTGTGCGCTCTGTTTTGAATGGGGCGCTTGACGAAAGGGCACGCTCGGATGACGTTTTGCTCAGGGAGTTTGAATTTAATTGTTTTGACGTTGTTCTTGATTTCGAGAGAGGGGTAGTTAGGTTGCAGGATGCGCTGTCGTCAGGTGTTGAAAGCTGTACTGAGTTGCCATTACCGGACTTTATTTTTGCATGTGGTTTGCACTTGTTGAAAACGTAGATAAATAGGCCTGGCATGAACGCCCTAACTCGCCACAACCAGCGTCTGGCTGGTTGTGGGATGACAGTGGATCGCCTGGGCGGGTGGACGCGCAGGCCGTGCCAGATTTGGCGCTGCGCGCGTAGACAATGAAAATTGCGTCGGAGACTGTTGGGGCAAAAGGTAATTATGTTACGAAGGCCTTGACTGTTGTTACCCAAAAGCAGTTGGATAAAAATTCAATCATGGATCTGATTTTGGCGTGATTGGACGAAAGCTGGACCAACACCAACGTCACCGCGGACAACGTCCTGGCGATTCAGTCCGGTGACGACACCACGCTTAAAGGCGCCTCCGGCAAGTCCGACCCAATCATTGCGTCGGTCGGCGGCAATCTGTTGCTCGAGAGCTTGCAGGACAGCAGCAAATACGACTCCAAGAACAAGAGCGCTCGTAAGCTCCCCCTTCAGGTAGGCATCGGCCGGTAGAATTTCGGAGCCTCCCTGAGTCGGAGAATCCCTTGAAGAAAAGCAGATTCACAGAGAGCCAGATTGTTGGCGTGTTGAAGGAGGGCGAAGCCGGCATGCCGGTCGCCGAACTGTGCCGCAAACACGGCATCAGCAACGCTATGTACTACCTGTGGAAGAGCAAGTACTCGGGGGTTCAGGTGTCCGAGTTGTAGCGGCTAGGTGAGCTGGAGGCTGAGAATGCCGAGCTCAAACGCATGTTTGCAGACTTGGCGCTGGAGAATGCAGCGATCAAGGCGTTCTAAACCGAAATGGGTATTGGCGGGTCCACTGGCGGGCAGCAGAACGGCTTCACGCTTGAACTTGGCGCCTCAGTGGGCCGAGGCAACGCCAACGGCAAGGACGAAAGCTGGACCAACACCAACCTGACCGCCGGTAATGTCTTTGCGATCCAGTCCGGCGGCGACACCACGCTCAAGGGTGCGGCCGCCAAGGCAGATCAGATCATCGCGTCGGTCGGCGGGAATCTCTTGCTGGAGAGCTTGCAAGACAGCAGCAAGTATGACTCGAAGAACAAGAGTGCGGGTTTTGGCATAAGCCTGTGCATTCCGCCGTACTGCTACGGCTCAAGCAATGCTTGGGCGAACGCTGACGCCGGCAAGATAAACAGCAACTTCAAGACCGTGACTGAGCAAACGGGGTTATGGGCGGGCGACGGCGGTTTCCTGGTCGACGTCAAGAACAACACCACGCTCATCGGCAGCGTCATTGCCAGCAGCGACAAGGCGGTCGCCGACGGCCTTAACAAGCTGACCACGGGAACACTGGTCACTGAAGATCTCAAGAACACGGCGCGCTACAGCGGCAATCAGGTGTCCATCGGGGGCGGGTTCGGGTTTGGCGGGAAGTCAGGCGACTCCGGCTTGGGCACCACCAAGGGCGGCCAGGTCGCAGGAGGCGCGTCCAAAGATGCGGGTACGTCCGTTTCGACGGGTAGTAGCGGCTTTGGAATGGGCACCCCGATCGTGGTCGCGGCAAGCGGCAACAGCAGTTCCACGACGCAAAGCGGCATTAGCGGCGGCACGATCGTCATTCGTGATGAAGCGGGGCAATTGGCGCTGACCGGTAAGACGGCTGCAGAGACGATTGCGGGGTTGAACCGGGATACGTCGGACACGTTGAATGCGCTCAAGCCGATCTTTGACAAGGAGAAGATCGAGGCGGGGTTTGAGATTGCTTCTGAAGCCCAGCGTCAGGCGGGGCAGTTTTTGACGAATCGGGCGAAGGAGATTGACGCGCTGAGGGCGAGGGCAAAGGACCAGACGCTGTCACAGGCTGAACGCGATCAAGCTGCTGCGGCGGCGGACAAGCTTAATGGAGAGTGGGGGCCGTCTGGCACCTATCGCCGCATTTTGGGCGCGATCTCGGCGGCGGCAAGCGGTAATGTGACAGGTAGCAGTGGTGGCTTTGTGCAAGCAGCGGCTGTGAATTATCTCCAGAGTTTGGGCGTATCGCAGGTGAAAAAGCTCGCCGATTCCATGGGCTCTGGGGCAGATTCGGATGCGGTGCGCGCCCTTCTGCATGGAGTTGTGGCGTGCGCGGGAGCCTCGGCAAGCAGTGGAAATTGTGCCGCTGGTGCCATGGGAGCTGCGGCGAGTTCAGTGCTTGCCAAACTGATAAGCACGGCTACGGGAGATGAACTGTCGTCGGAGGAACGAGAAGCACGAGGAAACTTGATTGCCAGTATTGTGGCTGGTATGTCCGCAGCAACGTCGGTGGACTCCTCCGCGAGCACTATTGCTGCGGTGACTGAGTTGACGAATAACGCGCTCACTCTGTCCGAACTGAAGCTGTTTGAAGCAGAAGCTTCTGCCTGCGAAGCAATCGGCAATTGTGATCAGGTGCAGCAAAAATTTCGCGATCTCAGCATAGAGACTCGGGAAGTCATGATCGCTGTATGTGCAGCCGATCCGACCGCCTGCAGGGAACGTTTTGGCGAGTTTGTTGAGCAGTCTGCCGAGTACCGAAAGCAGTTAGACAAGTTGCTCGGCATGGATATTCCAAGCGCTCTCAAGGATGACCTCGGCGTATATTTCATGCAGAACGCCGAAGCAGCTAGCATAGTTATTCATACTGAAATTGCCGCTGATCTACAAAAGCGCTATAGCGTGAGTCCGGAGGTGGCCGAGAGGGCTATCCTGTTGGGTAGTATGGTTGCTGGCGCAATTAGAAGTCCCAAAGGATTTGGTAATCTTTTTGAGGCTGGTCGAACCCCTAAAGCTAGCGAACTGAAACAGTATGCGGAATCTCAAGGCTGGCGACCCTCCCAAACCGAGGGAGGACCTCTCAAATACATTGACGAAAACGGAATCTCTCGTATGACAATTAAGCAAGGCAGTTCGCGCGCGCCAGGTAGTGCTGATCCGCATGTTGAGCTCAGAGACGCAGCTGGCCAAAGAACAGATGCTTACGGAAATCAGGTAACTAGAAAAAGCCCGGGGAATCACACTTCAATTGATTATGATCTATAAGATGAATTATGAACTATTATAAAATTTCGTCGCTCTCCCATATTTATCTCGAAGATAGCTACGTGTTGGCTATTAACGAGGGGGCAAATTCACTCGCCTTCGAGTTGGAGGTTGTTCTTACTGAAAAGCACTCGAAGTATGAGAAGCCCCGGGCTGGAGAGTATTATTGCTATCGAAGGGCTTCATTACGATTTTCAAATTTTGAATCTCTTGAGTGGATCGAGAGGCGTTTTTTTGGTTTCTCAGACGCGTCTGGTGAGATTGATTATGGGAATATAGATAGCTTTAATTTTGGGGGGGGCTGGTTTTTGCTATCAGGAGATTGGGGTAAGGTGAAAATAAAGGGGGGGGGTGTAGAATTGATTTTCGGTGATTAGGTTGTTCAGAAGGTGCAAGGTGCGGTCGGTTTGGAATTAAAGTGAGGTCATGCACCAGCTCGGAAGTCGGTTCGTCCATTGCGGCGGATGGCAACCTTACGCTGATTGCCGGGCAGGACGTCAATGCGCGTGCCGCGGACGTGACGGCGGGCGATCAGCTGGCCGTGGGTGCTGGACGAGATATCAACCTGATGGCGGGCGTGCAGACCGGCTCGGCGTACGACGAGACCCACTACAAGACCAAAGGGTTCATGTCGTCAAAGACGACGCATACCAAAACGGCCAGTGAATTTGAGCTCGCTCAGGCCTCTAACTTCATGGGCGACACGGTTGCGCTGATGGCCGGCCGGGACCTGACCGTCCAAGGCTCCAACGTCGTCGGAGATAACGACGTGTTGCTCGCGGCAAATCGGGATATCACGATCGCCGCGGCCGCGGAGTCATACAAGGACTATCAATACGAAAAGGTCACGAAATCCGGCCTTGGCGGTGGCGGTGGCTTCAATATCGGCTACAGCAAGCAAGCCAGGACCGATTGGATGAAGGGAGAGAGCGGCGGTTTCTCCGCGAGTACGGTAGGAAGCGTCGGCGGCAACGTGACCATCGATGCGGGACGCGACGTCGGAGTGTTCGCCAGCAGCGTGCTGGCGCAGGATGGCGATATCTCAATCGCCGGCCGGAACGTGGCCATCGTTGCAGGCGTGGGCGAAGCTCGCCAGCACGAATATCACGAGTTCAAGCAATCGGGAATCACCATCGGCGTGGCCGGCGGCATGCTGGGTGCAGCCCAACAGATCCATGGCACGCTCCAACAGGCTGGAGAGGCCAAGAGCGGGCGTCTTGCTGCGGTCAAGGTTGGGCAGGCAGCGTACCAGGCAGTACAAGCCGACAGGATGATGGACGCTGCGAAGGGCGCGGAGGCCACCACCGCGCAGAAGGAAGCCGCAAGTGCGCAGATCCAAATCAGCGTGGGCTCCAGCAAATCCGTCAGCGAGACAAAACGCAGCCAGGAAACCGCATTTGGGTCGTCCATCATGGCCGGCGGCAACGTTTCGATCGTTGCGTTAGGCGAGAAGGGTGTCGCCGGCTCCGGCAATCTGTCGATCGTAGGAAGCGATGTCACCGGCAAGAACGTTCTGCTGGCGGCGACCAACGACCTGCACCTTCTTAGCCAATCGCAAACTTCGACAGAAACCTCAACCAACAAGAACAGCGGCTGGAAGGTCGGCGTCGGTATCGGCGTGTCGGACAGCGGCAGCGGCGGTGGTATCAACATCTTTGCCAGCGGCTACGCCGGAAAGGGTAACGCCAACGGTAACGGCACCACGTACCAAGAGTCGCAGATCAGCGCTCGCGACAATTTGACCCTGATCTCAGGTCGGGACACCGTCCTGATGGGCGCCCAAGCCCGCGCAGACAGCATCCGCGCGGACATCGGCCGCAACCTGACGATAGCAAGCCAGCAGGACACGGACCGCTACAACGCCAAGCAAAGCCAGGTCAATGCGGGGGGCAGCTTCAGCTTCGGCTCCATGACGGGTAGCGCATACATTGGCGCCAGTATCGGCAAGACCAAGTCCAACTACGACAGCGTTATCGAGCAGTCAGGCCTGTACGCGGGCAGCGGCGGCTTTGATATCTACGTCGGCAAGCACACGCAACTGGACGGGGCGGTAATCGCCAGCGATGCGGAGGCGTCAAAAAACATACTGTCTACCGAGACGTTCGGCTTTACCAATCTTGAGAACAAAGCGACATACAAGTCCACGACGGCTGGCGTGAACCTGGGAATGTCCGGCGCTTTCGACATCGCAAACAAAGGCGGTGCCAATGGAATTGGTCCGTCGGGATTGAGCTTTGGCCAAACGAGCGGCAGCGATTCGGGCACCACCTACGCCGCCGTTGCACCGGGCACGATTGACGTTCGTTCAGATAAAGAGATGGGTCGCGATAGCACGGCGGGCCTGAGCCGAGACACCGCGGGCGCGAATGGCAGCATCGGGCAGATCTTCGACAAGGACAAGGTGCGCGAGCAACTTGAATTCCAGCAGGCGTTTGGTCAGTTGGGGATGCAGATTGCGGGGGATGTGCTGAAGGATCTGAAAAAGGATGACCCGGATCTTTGGGGGGAGGGAAAACCTGGCGCGATGCGCTCCATGCCGCGGTTGCAGGAATTGGCGCAGCGTTGGGGGGCGGGAATGTTGCAGGAGCAATGGCAGGGACGGTTGCAGGCGATATAGCCACCAGCTTGATGCGCGAACAAGTTGAACTCGCCGTCGCTGGTTTGTCGGGGGCGATGAAGGATCAGGTCACACACGTGCTATTGAATGTCATCGCAAGCGCTGCCGGCGCCGCCGTCGGTGGGCGCAGCGGGGCGGGCGGAGCGGCCGTCGCGGATATGTTTAATCGGCAACTTCATCCTGAAGAGAAAAGCTTGGCACAACGGGTTGCAGCAGATGCGAGAATGAAAGGAATAACAAATGCTGATGGGTCGGATATCTCCGCGGATCAAATTGAATCCGCATTGCGTGCAGCTAACAATTCGTCATACGGAGAGTCTGCAAGTAGTGGAATAGTAGTACCTCTGGATCACACGACGTCATCAGCAAATTTGTTTGACAGTACTGGAATGTCACTCCAGGGAGACGGGGGCGGCAGATATTGGCTTGTACAGAGCTCGGGCGCCATGTCAAATCCAAATGATACTTTGCGACAGTTGATCTTGGCTAACACCGGAAATGATTCATCTCCATATAGTTGGTCAGCTCCGCCCCCGGGTCAGTTGGTTGTGTTTCCCCAAAAGTATGATTCACTTGGGTCATTCTCTCCAGGATGGAATACGGGAGATTTCTCGGCCGGAATTCCACGCTCGGACTATAGAAATAATCCAAATTTCATATTTCAGGGAGCGTTTCACTTGCCGGCTTCTCCTGGAGTGGGTGCAGGATACGCCGCATCCTGGAACAAAGGATCTTTTGACTTGAAGCCAGACTATATGGTGGGTGGTGTTTTTGATATTGGTCTTAGCGCGGGAATTTATGGGGACCCTCAGTACTCCGGCCCGATTGTATTCAATTTTGGTGCAGGGGCATTTTCCATGCAGGTGACGCCAAGTAACCCCATGGCATGGGACGAAAAGTCATGGTACGTGCCTTCTAGATATGTGAATGGAGTGGGGGTGGGAGTTGGTGTGGGAAAAGTGCTACCGATAAATGTTACGGTTGATCCGACCTATAGATCTGGCGGAGGAGAAAAGTGAAGGCATATCGTTTCGAGGTCGGTCAAGAATATGCAATTTTGATAGGTTTTGGGCTATTGGTTCTGGCGCTTTCGATTTTGTGGTTTGTGCCTGGTCGCAGGAGGAAGGTGGAAAAAGGGCGTTCTGAACGCCTGAGTGTCCGCGTTACGACTGTGTGCAGGAAAGGGGTGCTCTATTCCACAGAGATCCTTACAAGATTGACTGTATATAATGACCGACTTGTGTGGTGTTTTTTTACACTAAATGAGTTCGAGTTTAAATATGTAAAAGTGCGCCCTTACCAGATCGGTTCGCCGTTATTGCGGCTTTCCGTTCATGGCATTTCGGTTAAGGTGTGGGGGATGCCCGGCAGCTTGAAGAGATTGTTTGAACTGTTGGAATTAGAAACCCGAAAGTCTGCCCGAAAAGGCAGGCCGCGTTTTGGTCCAAAGCCCTGAATCAATCTTTCCAAAATGAAAGCCATATTTAGGTGTTTTTCATCCCATTTTTATCGAAATATGGTGAGGAACACGCATGGCTAATGGTGGGATGGTTTAATTGGAATGTGTTGTTGAGGTGCTGGGGTTGCAATGGTTGATGCATCGAAGTCTTTTGCAGTGATTTCTCTATTCGCTCTTTCCGGTTGCACATTCATCATGGGTTCGCCGCCTGCAGCTTTAACCTCGGATCCGGCCCCGGAAGAGAAAATCAGCCCGGTTCTCATCTATACGGCTGATTGCGATTTCAAAAAGAAAATAGATGCTGTTGGTATTTTGGGTGCGAGAACAGCCTATCCGGCTGCTTATGCAGGCGAGGCGGTATGCATAGCGTTGAACAACGAACTCCCAATCGCAACGGATGCGGCGGGAATTGCAGCGATAATTAGGACCCGCAAGTCAGACCCGAAATCGGCCAGGCCGAGCACATTGAAAGAAGACGCGCGACCATCGGTGCAAAGTATGTTGTGGCCGTTGGGGAACCCAACGGATTTGCCGGATATCAACAGTACCAGCCCAGCGTTGGCGTCAACATTCGACTGTACGACGCAGAGACCGGGGAGTATCGGGGCCTTGCCGAAGACACATACCCGATATCGCTGACCGAATTTTCCAATCGAGGTTCTTCCTGGACAGCGCAGAACATCGCAGCAAACATCGCGAACAAGTTGGCGCGAACCGTGTTACAGCGGTGTACTGAAAAATATCCGTATCAGTGCGAAAAGATTGGGACGTTGCGCTTTGCGGCGCCAAGGGATGCGTACGGGACGTGATGCGAGATTATTGCCTGTGGGCGCAGACGATCGCATTGCGGTGGTTTGTCCACGGGTATAAAGCAGATTGATGTGACACGAGAACGAGTTTCCTACTATCAAATAAATAGCTGGGCGCGCAAGGCAATAAGGATTGGCTCAGGTAACAATGCCTTGGATCAAGCCGCAATAGACGCCGCTGGCGACGTGAGGATGACGCCTGCGATGCAGGACGCTGTTGCGGTTCCCGGCCAGGCTGTGCATGTGTTTACACGCGCCATCTTCACCAAGTGTGATCTTATAGAGCTGGATGTTTGGAATACTGATTCCTCTGAACTAAAACGGGTTTCCTTCATAGTGGCCTTGAGTGCCGTCGGCGCTAACGGATCCGTCATCGGCCAATGCGTCATTCCGCAGTCACCCGCCAGCCGTGGATCTCCCAAACCATCTCATGCGTAGGCGCAATCCCCTCCAAAAACGCCTCATCATGCGACACCACCACCACCGCTCCGGGATAGGCTCGCAGCGCCTCCTCCATCGCCTCCGCCGACTCAATGTCCAGATGATTCGTCGGCTCATCCAGCAGTAACAACTGCGCAGGCGTTTTCCGCCACAACGCACACGCCAGCGCCGCCTTAAGGCGCTCCCCACCGCTCAATGTCCCGGCGGGCGCATTGACCTGCTCAGACCCAAGACCCAGCAATGCCAGCCGACTGCGGAGTTCGCCTTCCGATAACGTGGCGCCCAGCGCATGCAGCGTCTCCAGCAGGGATTTGTCTTCCGGAATGACGGACGCCCGCTGATCCAGCATGGCGGTCGGCACCCGGACGTCGCATACGCCTTCGCGCGGAACCAACTCTCCGGCCAGCATCGACAGCAACGTACTCTTGCCACAGCCGTTCGGCCCGCGAATGGCCAAGCGGAACGGGCCCGACAGCGTCATCGTCAGCGCACACCCGTCTTCTGGAAACGGCGGTTTGGCATTTTCCAGATGCAGAACGCGGCGACCCTGCGGCACCGCAGTTTCGGGCAGGGCCAGCGCGATGCCGGCCGATTGATCGACCTGTGCGGCGGCCTGCCTTACTGCGTCGTCCAACGCGGCAACGGTGTCCTGCCGCCGCACGTTCTCACGGCCCGCATGGGCTTGGGCATTCGCCTTCTTCATACCCAGCAGGATCGGCGCCTGGTTTGCATCCCGAGCCTTGCGGCCTTCGCGGGCGCTGCGTTGTTGTTGAGCGTCGTGCTGTTGGCGCAGCGCGCGCAGGGTGGCGGTGCGATCGTTGCGGGCGTGTGCCAAGGATGCTTCGTGCGCGGCGTTCAGGCGGTCCCGATTGACGCGGTAGGCGGTGTAGTTGCCAGCATGGGCTGTGAGGGTGCCCCGATCCAATTCGACGATGCTCGACATCGCATCGAGCAGGGATCTGTCATGGCTGACGACCACCAGACCGCCGCGCCAGGCCGCAATCTGATCCATGAGCCAGCGGCGGGCGCCTGCGTCCAGGTGATTGCTGGGTTCGTCCAGCAGCAGGGCGTCGGGGTTCTGCATCAGCGCGCCGGCGAGTGCAACGCGCGTGAGTTCGCCGCCACTGGCGATTGAGGCAGGATGGTCGGGCTGCCACGTGGGTAATCCGGCGTCGGCGAGCATGCGAGTCCAATCGTCGCGAATGCGCCAATGGCCGTCGGCCAGATCGAAGTCTGACTGGCGAGTGCTGCCGGCTTCGACGTGGGACAAGGCCCGCAAAATCGGCGCAATGCCGGCGATGTCGGCCAACGTGGCGCCGGCGCTTTGCGGTTGTTCTTGAGGCACGTAGGCGATGCTGCCGTGGCGGACGATGCGGCCGGTTTGCGTGGTCAGGTCACCGTACGCCAGGCGCAGCAGCACGGACTTGCCCGCACCGTTGCGGCCGATAAGGCCATGGCGGGTGCTGCCGTCAAAGTCGTGGCTGACGTCGTGGAGCAGGATGCGTCCATCCGGCAGCGCATGGCTGACGTGACGCAAGCTGAGGAAAGGCGCCGTGGATTGCGGCTGGGGATGCGCCGGTGCGGGCGCGCGGGAAGACTGGGCCATGTAAAGCTCTCCGGAATCGATAAGACGCGTTGCGCGCAGCGCAAACGGTGATCTGGGGGAGGGCTTAGAGGGTCATGGCCGGACGGGTCTCCGCGATGTGGGAATGAGGTGAATTCGAACAACGCGCCGCGGGAAAGTTCCGGGGCGCATCGTGCGCAGTGTATTTCAAATGGCGGCCGATGACTGGACCACGTGATTGCCTCCAGCGGGCTGCCGGCGCCCGAAACACGACGCGATTATCGATAAGTGACCGGCAACCATTACACCGCGCCGCCTTTTCGGCGCGCAGCCGACGACAGCGCCATCGCTTCTACCGCGCAGCGTCCTCAATCTTCCAGCATCCGCAGATCCGGCGGCCGGTTCTCAATGATCGCTTCCATGCTGAAGAACCCCGTCACGGTGGACAGCTCAAAATCCGTGATCAGCTTCTGATAGAACCGGTCGTATCCAACCATGCCGCGGCAGACAACCTTGATCAGGTAGTCCCAATCGCCGCCGATGCGATAGAACTCCGTGACCTCCGGCAGACGCTCAACGTGCTGCCGGAACCCATCGGCCCAGGCCTTGGCGTGGTGACTAGTGCGGATCATGACGAAGACGGTGAGGTCCAGGCCCAGCGCGACCAGACTGACCTCAGCACGCGTGCCGCGGATGATGCCGCAGGCATTCAATCGTTGAAGCCTGCGCCAGCATGCGTTCTGCGACAGGCCGACCCTATCGGCAAGCTCGCGCTGCGACAGCGCGCCGTCTTTTTGCAGGCAAGAGATGATACTCAGATCAAGCTTGTCGATTTTTTCCATAGATTCGATCATATGACCCGTTTTCATGAGCTTATGGCAAAAAAACGGTGATGTTTCATCAAGGCATCCATCGTATGATATTTGCGTACTTTTCGGATCCCTCTCGCCATGAATATGCCTTTCGCCGAGGCGCCCGTCCGCGTCTCGGCTTCGCCGTTGCAGCAGTTTCAAGACAGCCTGAAGACTTCCGATATCGCGGCGGCGCTTGCCGACGGGCTTATCGGCAAGGATGCCTGCATTGACGGGCCTTTCGGTTCCAAGCCTCTGGTCTATGCGGATTACGTCGCGTCGGGCAGGGCGCTGATGCAGGTGGAGCGCTTTGTGCTTGAACAGGTGCTGCCGTATTACGCCAATTCGCACACCGAGGCGTCGTTTTGCGGCGGCTTTATTACGCGGCTGCGGCGCGAGGCGCGCGCTGCCATCGGGCGTTGTTGTGGCGCCGGCGATGAGCATGCGGTGATTTTCTCGGGGTCGGGCGCGACGGCGGGTATCAACCGGCTCGTGAATCTGTTCGGCGTGAAGGCGGCAGTGGCTGCCGGTCGCAAGGTCCGGGTCATCATCGGGCCGTACGAGCATCATTCGAACATCCTGCCGTGGCGCGAATGCGGCGCTGAGATCGTCGAACTGGCAGAAAGCCCGGAAGGCGGGCCGGACCTGGCGCAGTTGGCGCAGGCGCTGCAGGCGCCGGAAAACGCGCTGGTCGTCTGCGCGCTGTCGGCGGCGTCGAACGTGACGGGCATCGTGGCGGATGTCGCCGGCATTACGCGGCTTGTGAAGGCGGCCGGCGCGAAGATGCTGTGGGACTATGCGGGTGGCGCGCCGTACCTGCCTATCCTGATGTCGCCCGCGAGCGATGCGCAGATCGACGCCATCGTATTTTCACCGCACAAGTTCATCGGCGGTCCCGGTGCATCGGGCGTGCTGATCGTGCGCCGCGATGCGGTGCTCGACACGACCCCGACCTGGCCGGGCGGCGGCACGGTCAAATTCGTATCGCCTGTGGGCCATGATTACAGCGGCAGTCTGGAATCGCGCGAAGAAGCGGGTACCCCGAATGTGGTGGGGGATATCCGCGCCGCGCTGGTGGTGCTGGTGAAGGAAGCGTTGGGGGCGGCATTCATGCAGGAGCGCCATGCGCACTTCGTGCAGCGCGCGCTTGCGGCCTGGAAGGGTGCGGAGCGTCTGGAACTGCTGGGTTCGCTGACGGCGAACCGCCTGCCGATCTTTTCGTTTCGGGTGCGCGATGGCAAGGGCGGATTCGTGCATCAGCAGCTGGTGACGCGCATGCTGAGCGATCGCTTCGGCATACAGGCACGCGGCGGATGCGCTTGCGCGGGGCCCTATGTGCACCGTCTGCTGGATATTGACGAGACGCAGTCGTTGCAGATGCGGCAGGCCATTCTGGACGGCCGCGAGATCGAGAAGCCGGGCTTTGTGCGGTTGAACTTCAGCGCGCTGCTGTCGGACGCGAAGGCGGATTTCATTCTGGAGTCGGTGCTCGCGCTGGCGGCAGACGCGCCGGAGTACGAGTCCCTCTATGGCTTTGATCCCAGCCGCGCGATTTTCTTTCCGCGCGATGGTCAGAAGCAGGCGGCATAAGAACGACGCCGTTGTTGACCTAGATTGCGGCCGCTCTAGCGGCTGCAATTGAAATACCTGACTTGAAGGCGGCCCTCTCAGTCCTTCATTTGCAGGCCGCAGGTCCGGATCCACGAGGCCTTCATGCCGGTGAGATCGTCGGACGCGCCCGTCAGTGTGCGCGTGACCTGATCCGAAAACTGCACGCCATTGCGGCGGCACGCCTCGAAGTCGTCGCTCAAGGCAAAGCGCGCGTCCAGCAGGTCCAGGCGGCCCTGGCATAGCTCTCGATTCAGTTCCAGGTTATTGGCGGCCTCGCGCGTGCGTTGGGCGTCCTGCGCCTGTTTGATGCGTACCAGCTCGGCATCGACGCGCGCGACACAGCCGTCGTCGGCAATTGCGGGCGCGCTGGCGCACGCGGCGATGATGAGAAGAGCGGCGAGGGACGGGCGGTGCAAGACGGCCATGCGGGAGAACCTTCGTGGAGCGCGATGAATGGCTTGCATCATAACTGCTGGTTAAAGTTTCCCGCCCTTGCGGCCGTTAACGCCATTACAGCGTTTATCGGCCATCAGGGGGCCAGCACCATGTTCAATATCATTTCCATTGTCCTGACGATCGTCGCGGTGATCGCCTGGGCTGTGCATCGCCAGCAGAAGCGCCACAAGGCATTGTTGGCGAAGTTTCGCGAACACAATCAGCGGTTGGGCACGGCGTTTCCGGAAGACAGTGTCGACAGCGAATTGATTCTGAGCGACAAGGACAAGAAGGTCGTCATCGCGTTCGACCCGCAAAGCCAGAAACTGTGCATGGTGGATGGCGCGAAGGACCCGGGCGAAGTCCTGGACTTTTCATACATCCGCAAGTGGCAACTCAAATGGACTGAAAAGTCGGGCAGCGGAAACCTGTCGTTCCTGAACGTGCATTTCGACTTTTCCACCAACGACCTGAAGCGGCCATTGATCCGCATTCCTGTTGCTGGCAAGGGTTATGGCGACACTTGGAATAGCCGGCTGGGGATTCTTCTGCAGGGCTGAAGCGAGATCGGCGAGTCCCATACGACGCGTTGCGCGTATGGGACCCTGCCTACGGCGTAATACTCGGCGCGCTGCGCAATGCAGTTGCGGCACAGGCATCAGTCACTGTGCAAAAAGCCAGTTTACCGCTGTCTAAAACTGTCCTACCGTCCCTGACAGATCAATGGCTTTCGAAGCCTTGTTTCGCGCTTCTTTTTAGACAGCCAGCGGTCACCCCTTCTGTTTTATCAACGCTTTACGACGGAGATGAAAGAGAATGACCAATACGCTTATCAGTGTCGATCTGGAGCAATCCCCCTACGAAAACAAGCAGATCCACAACCGCTGGCATCCGGATATTCCGATGGCGGTGTGGGTGAAGCCCGGCGACGATTTCATTTTGGAAACCTATGACTGGACGGGCGGCGCGATCAAGAATGACGACAGCGCCGACGACGTGCGGGACGTGGATTTGTCGACCGTGCATTTTCTGTCCGGACCGGTAGGGGTGGAAGGTGCGGAGCCGGGTGATCTGTTGGTGGTGGACCTGCTGGATATCGGCGCCAAGCCGGACAGCCTGTGGGGGTTCAACGGATTTTTCAGCCGCAACAATGGCGGCGGCTTTCTGACCGATCATTTTCCGCACGCGCAGAAATCCATTTGGGATTTTCACGGCATGTTTACGTCGTCGCGGCACATTCCCGGCGTCAATTTCGCGGGGTTGATCCATCCGGGGCTGATCGGCTGCCTGCCGGACAGGAAGCTGCTGGACGAATGGAACCGGCGCGAGCAGGCGCTGATCGATACGAATCCGGATCGCGTGCCGCCGCTGGCCAATCCGCCCGCGCCCAAGACCGCGCACATGGGGGCGTTGCAGGGCGCCGACCGCGATCGTGCGGCGGGCGAGGGGGCGCGCACGGTTCCGCCGCGCGAGCATGGCGGCAATTGCGACATCAAGGATCTCTCGCGCGGGGCGCGGGTGTTTTTTCCGGTGTATGTGCAGGGCGGCGGGTTGTCGGTTGGCGATCTGCATTTTTCGCAGGGCGACGGCGAGATCACGTTTTGCGGCGCAATCGAGATGGCCGGTTGGGTGCACATGCGCGTGTCGCTGATCAAGGGCGGCATGGACAAGTACGCGATCCGCAACCCGATCTTCAAACCCAGTCCGATCACGCCGGCCTATAAGGACTTTCTGATTTTCGAGGGTATTTCTGTCGACGAAGCGGGCAAGCAGCATTATCTGGACGTGAATGTGGCCTATCGGCAGGCCTGCCTGAACGCCATCGAATACCTGAAGAAGTTCGGCTATTCGGGCGCGCAGGCTTATTCGCTGCTGGGGTGCGCGCCAGTGCAGGGGCACATCAGCGGCGTGGTGGACATTCCCAATTCGTGCGCCACGCTCTGGTTGCCCACCGAGATCTTCGACTTCGATATCCAGCCGTCCGCAAGCGGGCCCGTCAAGCACATCAAGGGCGACGTCGATATGCCGCTGTCGCGCGATCTTTAGGAGACGACGATGCCGATGTATGACTATGCGTGCGCGGACTGCGGGGAATTTGCCGCATTGCGGCCGTTGGCGCAGTGGCGGGATCCGGCCGATTGCCCGCAGTGCGGGGCGCAGTCGGGCCGCATCGTGGGCGGTGCGCCGGCGGTGTCGGCACTGTCGTCGGCCATGAACCGGGCGCACGCGGCGAACGAGCGCAGCGCCAATGAGCCGCGCAGCACGCGCGCGGGGCATGGGATGAACTGCGGGTGCTGCGGCAGTGCGCGCTCGCGGGGCCGAACGCGCACGTCGGGAGACGGCGCAAAGTCATTCGCGGGCGCAAGGCCCTGGATGATCAGCCACTAGCCCGATCGCTGCCGGCCGGGCCGCTGTTTGATGACGCCCGGCCGCGCGGTGTTTCGGCGCCTATGCCTGCGCCGCCGCTTCCAGCGGCGCCACGGCGGCGCCCTGGATCTTGTGGCGCGTCAGCGCCTCGGCGACGAAGCCGGATTTCTTCATGGCCTCGACGTAGGCGGACAGGTACGCGCTGGCCTTGTCGCCTCGGCTTTTGGGCACGCCCATCGCCTGGCGGATCAGCATGAAGTGTCCGTCCAATAGGCGCAATCCGCCCAGACGCTGCGCGTCGGCTTCGAGCTGTTGCTTGACGCCCGCGGCGACCTCCATGTTTTCCTGCACGAAGGTGTCGACGACGGCGGGCGAGGTGGGGGCGCGGAAAATCTCGGCCTGCTTGAGTTCTCGGGTCAGGTACAAGTCATAGGCGCTGCCCTTGCCGACCACGACGCGCTGGCCGGGGCGGTCGACCTCGTCCATGCGGGCGATGGGCGAGTCCTGGCGCACCAGATAGGCGCCTTCGATGACGACATACGGCGCGGTGAAGGCGATCTGCTCGCCACGCAGCGGGTCGATCGCGAAAAAGCCCACGTCGGCCTGTTCGGCGGCGACGGCGTTGACGGATTCACCGGCGGATTTGAAGACCACGAGTTCCAGCTTCACGTCGAGCCGGCGCGCGAGTTCGGTGGCCAGGTCCACCGACACGCCGCCGGGCTGGCCGGTGGCGGGATCGGTGTTGGCGAGGATGGGATTGCCCAGGTTGATGGACGCGCGCAGCACGCCCTTCGGGGCGAAGGCAGACAGCATTTCGTGATCGGTATTCATGGCTTCCTTGCTGGATGAGGCGCGCCGCCGGGCGCGGTTGATGCCAGAGGATAGCCCTAAAGCCGGCGGCGGCGCGATGGCTTATTGCACGCGGCGCAGCACGTAATGCGCCGCGAGCGGGCCGGTGGGACGCGTGCCGTCGCGGTAGAGCATCGTTACCTGGTTCTCGCCGACAAAGTAACGCTGGCTATCGCCCGCGGCATCCAGCCGGATCGTGCTGCCGTCGGACTCCCAGCTGAAGGTGCCCGACACGATCTCGGGCTGCGGCTGGCGGTCCAGGTACTGCGTCAGCTTTTCGTAGCGGCCATCCTTCATCAGCGTCAGGCGAGCGCGGATGCCGGGGCAGTCGGCGCAGGGCAGGGTGCCTTCGTAGCTGCCGGGCCAGTCGAGGGAGTCGCGGGAGGTGTGGTGGTCCACCGGCACGGAGCGGGCGGTGATGGGCTTTGACGGGGCGCAGCCGGCGAGCAGCGCAAGACTCAGGGTGCAGGTCAGGGTGGTTTTCATCATCATGGCGAGCTCCTGTGTGACGGAATGGCTAATTGACGGGCAGACGGACAGATGGCCAGACGCGTCTTCACGATACGGACAGTAACTGGCCCATGCTGAAACGGGATGTAAGACCAATGCGTGTCATAAACGTCCAACCGGCGGGGCTGGGCGTGCGCTAAGCTCGGCCTTCCTTGCGCGTGAGGCGGCATTGGTCGGCCGGCGCGACGACATGGCAACGAGGCAACAGGACAACCCGGCTACAGGACCCAAGGCATGAAAGGCGAACACCATTACCGCGTCACCGTCGAATGGACCGGCAATACCGGCGCCGGCACGGCCGGTTACGCGGCCTATTCCCGCGATCACGTCATTCAGGCCGCGGGCAAGCCCGACGTGCCGGGATCGTCGGACCCCGCGTTTCGTGGCGATGCTGCCCGCTGGAATCCCGAAGACATGCTGGTGGCCTCGCTGTCGGCCTGCCACAAGCTCTGGTATCTGCACCTGTGCGCGGTCGAAGGCGTGACCGTGCAGGCCTATCGGGATGAGGCCGACGGCGTCATGGTTGAAGACCGCGAACGGGGTGGCGCATTTGCTTCGGTGACACTGCGGCCCCACGTCACCATTGGCGCCGGCGACAATGCCGCGCTGGCGGAACAGCTGCACGAACGCGCGCACCATTTCTGCTTCATTGCCAATTCGGTGAATTTTCCGGTACGGTGCGAGCCGCGCATTGTGATTCAGCCAACCCCCTGACGCCATTCCATGACATCCGCCCTGATCGTGATCGACGTACAACGCGCGTTGTTCGAAACCTCGCCGCCGCCGTTCGAGGCCGCGCAGGTGCTGGCCCGCATCAACGCGCTGGCCGAGCGCGCCCGTGCCGCCGGTGCGCCGGTCATTTATGTCCAGCACGAAAGCCCCGGGTCCGGCCTGGCGCACGGCGAGCCCGGATGGGATCTGGATACGCGCCTTGCGCCGGCCGCGAACGACAGCCGGGTTCGCAAGACAACGCCGGATTCGTTTCTCCGCACCGATTTGGCGCAGGTGCTGGCTGACCGTGGCGTCACGCATCTCGTGGTATGCGGATACGCCACCGAGTTCTGCGTGGACACGACCGTGCGGCGTGCGGCGGGGCTGGGCCTGGCGGTCACGCTGGCGGCCGATGCGCACACCACGCACGACAAGCCGCATGCGGACGGCGGGCAAATTCGGGCGCATCACAATGCCACGCTGCCGGCCATTTCCAGCTTTGGCGTGAAGATCTCCGCCGTGCCGTCCGCCGAGCTGTTTGCGGGTGGCGCGCGCTGATGAATGTGATGGATCCCGAATTGCTGTCCCTGCTGGTGACGCGCGACATGCCGTTTGGCAAGTACAAGGGCAGGCTGATCGCCGACCTGCCGGGGCCGTATCTGGCGTGGTTCGCGCGCAAGGGCTTTCCGCCTGGCGAGCTGGGGCGCTTGCTGGCGTTGATGCACGAACTGGACCACAACGGGTTGTCGTCGCTGCTGGAGCCGTTGCGCAAAACCCGGCGCGCGTCCTAGCGGTCAGGCCGGATACCCCAGGAAACAACTGGCCCGCCCCGTGTAGCGCTTTGGCACCAAGCCCGCGCGCCGCCGGGGATACGATAAATCGGCACGCCTTGGCCCCTGGCTCGGCGTCGACTTATCAAGAGAGGTCGCCATGAACAAACACCACGTTTCCGCATTCTTCCTTGCCGCCTTGTGCGCAGTGGGCGCCGCCCAGGCCCAGAACGCCATGCCTGGCGCCGCACAGGAAATGCAGTTTCCCTCGGCCAAGGGCAGCCTGTCGCCGCCGTCGACGCTGAGGATGACGGTGACGCCCGAGGCCCCCCCACCCCCCGAGATCCGCGACACGCCGCAAAGCCAGGCCGAGTACCAGCGCTGCCGCCGGGTGTCGGACCGTGCGGCCGTGTCCAACGTGCAGATGCAGGCCGGCGTGGAGCAATGCCTGCGCGAGCTGGAGCAGCGCCGCCAGCAGCAATAGGCGACGGAATTTGGGGCCGGAGCGAGAGCGGGTACACTTGTGCGCCGTTTTGCTCTAAGCGCCCGAATTCCCATGATTTCCACCGCCTGCGGCGTCGACTTCGGCACCTCCAATTCCACTGTCGGGTGGAGCCGTCCCGACCAACATGCGCTCCTGGCGCTCGAGGACGGCAAGACCACCTTGCCGTCGGCCATCTTCTTCCACGACGAAGACGCCGAGGTCAGCTATGGCCGCGCGGCCATCTCCGACTACCTGGCCGGTTACGACGGGCGCCTGATGCGCTCGATGAAAAGCCTGTTGGGCAGCTCGCTCATCGACGGCTCGACGGAAGTGCAGGGCCGCTCCATCCCGTTTCGCGTGCTGCTGACGCGCTTCATCGCGGAATTGAAGGCGCGCGCCGAGACGGCCGCCGGACGCGGCTTTACCCGCGCCGTGCTGGGTCGTCCGGTGTTTTTCGTGGACGACCATCCTGCGTCTGACCAGACGGCGCAGGACACGCTGGAAGAGATCGCGCGCAACGTGGGGTTTACCGACATCGAGTTCCAGTTCGAGCCGATGGCCGCCGCTTTTCACTACGAGTCGCAGATCAGCCGCGAGGAGCTGGTGCTGGTGATCGACATCGGCGGGGGTACGTCGGACTTTTCGCTGATCCGGCTGGGTCCGGACCGCGCGGCCAAGCCGGACCGCCGCGACGACATCCTGGCTTATGGCGGCGTGCACATCGGCGGGGTGGATTTCGACAAGCAATTAAGCCTGGCGCACGTGATGCCGCTGCTGGGACTGGGCAGCCAATTGCGCAGCGGCAAGGATGTGCCGTCGACGCAATACGGCAACCTGGCCTGCTGGCACACCATCAACCAGGCTTATACGCGCAAGGCGGCCGAGCATTTTGCCTACATCCGCGCCGAGGCCGGTGATCGTCAGAAGATCGACCTGCTGCTGAACCTGGTGAAGGAGCGTGCGGGCCACTGGGTGGCGGTGCAGGTGGAAGAAGCCAAGATCGCGCTGTCCGAGGCGCCCGCCGCGCGTATCGACCTGTCGCGCGTCGCGCCGGACCTGGACGTCGAGGTGACGCGCCCGTCATTCGACGCGAGCGTGGAGCGCTTGATCGACAAGGTCGAAACCACCGTGGGCCAATTGCTGCGAGACGCCGGCGTGTCGACGGCGGATGTGGACACCGTGTTTTTCACGGGCGGCTCCAGCCGCGTGCCGCGCCTGCGCGAAAGCGTGTCCCGGCTGGTGCCCGAGGCGCGCAGCGTGGAAGGCGACCTGTTCGGCAGCATCGGCGCGGGTCTTGCACTGGACGCCGCGCGCAAGTTCGGCTGACCGGCCGCCGGCGGGGCGATGGTAAGCTGCCAGGCGTGCCGGCAACGGCCCGCCGCCCCTTCCAGTCCCTGATCCAGACGTCCTCATGACCCGACCCGCCGATACCCATCTCGTCGAAACGCTGCTTAAAAGCGAGGCGCCGTACGACGGCAGCTTCCTGAAGATTCGCCGCGACACCGTCAGCCTGCCCAACGGCCACACGGGCATCCGCGAATACGTGGTGCACCCGGGCGCAGTGGTGGTGATTCCGCTGCTCGACGACGGCACCGTCCTGCTCGAGCGCCAGTTCCGGTATCCCATCGGCCGCGTGATGACGGAGTTTCCGGCGGGCAAGCTGGATCCGGGCGAGGACCCGCTGGTGTGCGCCAAGCGCGAATTGCTGGAGGAAACGGGCTATACCGCCCGCCAGTGGGCCCACGCGGGCGCCTTGCACCTGGCCATCGCCTACTCCACCGAAATCATTCACATCTTCTTTGCGCGCGGCCTGCGGGCCGGCGAGCGTCAGCTTGATCAGGACGAATTCCTGGACGTCATCAGCAAGCGCCCGGAGGATGTGCTTGCGGCTTGCAGCCAGGGCGAGGTTACCGACGCCAAGACGCTGACCTGCGTGCTGTGGATGCAGAACGTGCTGTCCGGCGCCTGGAAGCTGGACTGGCAGGACAACGTCGCCTGAGGGCGAGCCTGACGCCGATGTGCTCGCACCCGGTTCTTGTCCAGCCCTCGGGCCTGCGCTTTGACGCGCCGGCTGGCACGTCCGTGCTGCTGGCAGCGCAGGCGGCGGGCATCAAGCTGCCCAGTTCGTGCCGCAATGGCACCTGCCGCGCCTGCATGTGCCTGATGATCGAGGGATCGGTCGTGTACGGCATCGAATGGCCCGGCCTGTCGCGCGACGAAAAGGAAGAGGGTTGGATCCTGCCCTGCGTGGCGCAGGCGACGTCGGCGCTGGAAATCGAGGCGCCCGGCGCCGCGTTGATCGAGACGGCGCCGGCCGCCGTTCGCCCGCTTACCGGCGCCAGGCGCTGACCGCGCCAAGAGGCAACAGGGCCACGGCCATCCCCGCGGCCATCCCCATCACCATTCCGAAAAAGGGCGCGGCGCCCAGCGCCTGCGCCGTCTGGACGCCAAGGCGCGCGCCCAGCACCATGCCGATGGCCATGAGGACCAGGCAGAGCACGCGGCTTGCCAGGGGCGTGTTGCCGCCTTGCGGCCCGGTCCAGGGCAGCAGCGCCGCCAGCGCCATCGCGGCAGAGCTGGCCGGCATCAGCACCACGTGCCGCCACGCCAATTGCGCCAGCGTTCCCGGCGCGCCGCATTCGCTGGCCAGCAGCGCCGCGGGTGTGCGCCACGTGTCCACCAGCAGTCCGGCGCCCATGGCCGCGAGGCAGGCCAGCCACAGGCCCGCCATGCCCGCCGAGGACGGCGGCTTAGCCGTGGCAGGCGTGGCGCGCGGCGTCGCCGTATCGGTCATGGTGGCGCACCCAGTCGCGCACGTCGAAATACGGGCCGTTCTCGTTGCGGCCCAGCGGCGCGATGTCGAGGTAGTTGTAGGCTCCCGCCAGGCGCTCCACGCCGCGTTCGAAGGCCGAGTAGGTGTGGAAGATCTCGCCGTCGGGATCACGGAAGAACGCGCTGGCTCCCGGGCGTTCCTCGACCGCGCCGTCCGCCTGCGGCACGGACGCTTCGAAGTCGAAATTGAAGTCGCTACCCGCTGACGAGTACCAATCAAACTGCCAGCCCATGCGGGCCTGGAAGGCGGCCAGTTGGGCATACGGCGCGCGCGAGACGGCCACGACCGTCACGTCGTGGTGCCGCAGGTGCATGAGCGCGCTGTCCAGGTGGTCGGCCAGGAGCGAGCAGCCCACGCATCCGTCCTCCCAGTCCGGACTGAACATGAAGTGATAGACGATGAGCTGGCGCCTGCCGTGGAACAGGGCATCCAGGCCTTGCATGCCGTGCGCGCCTTCGAAGGTGTAGGCCTTGTCCATCCGGACCCACGGAAGCGCCATGCGGTCGCGGGCCAGGGCGTCTGAAGCGTGGGTCAGTTCCTTCTCGCGCCGCAGCAGCGCCTCGCGCGCGACAGTCCATTCATGGCGGGATACGACGGGATGATCGGTTTGCATTGTGCGTCTCCTTTGCGAGCCGGGCCCTATGACCCGGGGGCATTGACAGATCGGGGGTACAGATCGGGGGTACAGATTCAACTGCGGCAGGTTCAGGCCTTGCCGGCCAGATGATCCGCCAGCCGGTCCATGGCGCCGGACCAGCCGTCCTCGTGGCTGTCTCGGGTGGCCTCGTCGACGAACGGCGTCTGCAGGAAGGCAAGCTCGGTGCCCCCGTCCGCCGAGGTGAAGTCCAACGTGATCAGTGAGGTTTCCTGCGGCGTGTCGCGCCACGCCCAGGTGAACACCAGCCGGCGATGTAGCGCGACTTCCTGGTAGCGGCCGCTGGCGTGGTGTTCCCCGCCGTCTGCGGTGATGAAGCCGACCTGATAGGCGCCGCCCACGCGCACGTCGGTCTCGGCCAGCAGCACGCGTTGCGTGCCCGCCGGGCCGAACCAGCGCATCAGCGCTTGCGGGTCGGTCCAGGCTCGCCAGACGCGTTCGACGGGGGCGTCGAAGCGTCGCTGGAGCCGCAGTTCGAGGGGGGAGATTCGGTTTTCCATGGATGGATTTCCTCTTCGTGATAGAGATATCGCGCCAGCGAATCCAGCTGCCCGGTCCAGAACCGTTCGTACCGCGCCAGCCAGCCGGCGGCGGCGCGCATGGGTTCGGGAGACAGCGTGCAGCTCACCACCCGCCCGTCCTTGGCGCGCGCGATCAGGCCGGCGTCTTCCAGCACCCGCAAATGCTTCATGAAGGCGGGCAGGGACATGGCGTGAGGCCGCGCCAGCGTGCTGACCGAGGCCGAGCCCTGTTCCAGGTCCGCCAGTACCCGGCGGCGTGTGCCATCCGCCAGCGCGGAGAAGATGGCATCGAGAGCGTCATCATTTAACTTAACCATAAGGTTAAGTTTTAGGCCTGCCGCAAACCCGTGTCAAGCCGGATGGCTTGGGAATTTCCCTAGGGATGAGGCGGGCTTATTTGCCGCGCGGCTTGATGATGTCGCAGGCCGCGGCAGTGCTGCTGGCCCGGGCGTCGCTGGCCAGCAGCGCCCGCACGCCGCAGATTGACCCGAACATGCGCTTGCCGTCGTGGCCGACGCCGCCGACCTCGAAGGCGGTGTGACGCAGGGGGACGGGCTTGGCGCCGCGGGTAGCCAGCACGTGTTCGTACTGGACATAGCCCGTGCCGCGCGCCAGCCGCGTGGCGCCCTGGGCTTCGGCGCCGCAGGCCTTGTCCAGCAGCCGGTGCTCGGGGTTGTTGTCCGCGCCGCCCAGCAGGTAGACCACATCGCGCGACGCGTAACGCACGAAAAGGCGGGAATCATCGGATTCGCGGGCGTAGGCGGGCAGCTTGTCGGTGCCGTACTTGTACTGGTTGTAGGTGGGGCAGATGCCGCGCTCGTACGGCGCGTAGCCCTTGCCGTCGGCGCGTGGCCGCTCGTTGGTCAGGTACAGATAGGAAGACGGGTTGGCGACGACGTAGCGCATGGCCAGGCCGTCGCGGCGCAGCACCCCGTCCACGTTGTTCAGCACCGCATACCGATGCACCAGTTGCGCGCCGGCCGAATGACCGGCCAGTACGAGACCGGTAAGAGCTGGCAGGCGCTTGCGGTCGTTCAGGCTGCGCAGCAGGTCGTCCAGGACCTGAAACGAAGTGACGGGCGCAGGCCGGCCGGTGGCCTGGACGCTTTCCTGGCCGTCTTCCCAACTGGCCTTGCGCCAGGCCGCCATACCCGAGAAACCCGAGTCGATCGACCCGGAAAACCGCGGGGCAAGAACCAGCGTGTCGCTCGCGCGCCCGGGATCGGCGGCCACCAGCGCGGCGGCGGTTTCGTAGTAGTTGTCGGCGTCGCGCTTGACGCCGTGGATGACGATGAGCACCTGCTTGATGCCGCGCAGGTCGTCCTTGGCCAGATCCCGGTTGGCGTAGACCGGCATCTTGTACCGGTGACCGGGCCGGCCCAGTTCAACGGCCTGCCAGCGCAGCGGCGCCGCGCGCTTGGGCGCGGGCGTGGCTTCGTCGTAGTCGTAGGGGTCGGGCAGCGGCGTTTGCGCGCGCGCGGCGCCGCACGCGAGCATGGCGACGACGGCAAGCGATGCCGCCAGCGCGGTGCGGGACAGGGAAGTGGCAGGCGGGCGTCGCATGGCGCGGCGACCGCTCAGCAGCTTTCGTGTCCCAGCAGTTGCTTGAGCGCGGGCAGGTCCAGGATGCGGACTTCGCGCTGGTTGATCTTGATGAGGCCGTCGCGGGCAAATCGCGAGAACAGACGGCTGACCGTTTCCAGCGTCAGGCCCAGGTAGTTGCCGATTTCTTCGCGGCTCATGCGCAGTACGAACTCGGTGGACGAATAGCCCAGCGAGGCATAGCGCTGCGACAGGTTCAAGAGGAACGCGGCCAGGCGCTGTTCCGACCGCATGGACCCCAGCGAGGCCAGCATTTGGTGCGAGCGGGTGATCTCGCGGCTCATGAGGCGGCGGAACTGCTGTTGCAGTGACGGCAGGTGCGACGCGACGCGATCGACTTCGTTCAGGCGGATGACGCAAACCTCGGAGTCTTCGAGCGCCACGGCGGCCGACACGTGCTTGCCGTCCAGCATGCCGTCCATGCCGACGATTTCGCCGGGCAGATGAAAGCCGGTGATCTGGATCTGGCCGGTGGCGTCTTCAAGCTGCGTCTTCAGGCTGCCGAAGCGCACGCCATAGACGGCGTCGAGCGGATGATCCAGCGAATAGAGCGTCTTGCCTTTTTCCACGCGGACGCGCTCTTTAACCAGTTCGTCCAGCTTTTCGACTTCGGCGGCTGCCATGCCCACGGGAACGCAGACGTGACCCAGCATGCACGTGGAACAGTGGGCGGCATCAGGGGCAATGGGGACCCGTTTTTGCATACGATGACCTTTAGAGTGCCCATTGCGCGGCGGGCGCCGGAACGGGTGTGAAGCACGAGACAGGCATCTATTGTAGTCCGTTGTTACTACGGGTGTCTTACCGGGCGTCCTGCTTTGTTCTGGAAAGGCGGTGAGCGATCCAGTCGTCCCCCGCAATATCGACCGCCGCGGCCCGCAGCGCGGGGTCGATCGGATAGTACGCGCAGGGCAGAAGACCCGTCGCGCCGGGGCCTTCCAGGCGGGCGGAAACCGTCCGGCGCACGAAGCAGCCGGGCTTGCCGGGCTCGTATTCCTCGATCTCGTCCATCAGGGCAATCAGCGCCGGATCCACCCGGTAGACATCGCCGCGTACGCGCCGTCCGTCGTCCACGGGGATCAGGCCGGGCCAGTCGCCGAAATCGACCAGCATGCCAGGCACGCTGGCCGGTCCGACGTGGCTGGCGGCCGGCAAGCCGCGCGCCTCGGCGGCGCGGGCAAGATCGTTGATTTCGCCGGCCCGTAGGGTGCCGTACACAAAAACGTATATGCTCATTGCTCTGTTTGCTGGTGCACGTCGAAGAAAACCATGAGGGCCGCCGGGTGTTGAAATTGTCCCATCCGGCCACATATTCAGGTTATCGAGCCAGCCGGCACGGATCGGTCAGGCTCCCCACAAGCCAATACGACCATTATGCGATTCGACAAACTGACGACCAAGTTCCAACAAGCGCTGGCGGACGCGCAAAGTCTCGCCGCCCGCAACGACCATCCCTACATCGAACCCGTCCACGTGCTGTCCGCCCTGCTGTCGGATGCTGACAGCGGTGCAGGCAGTCTGCTGGCGCGTGCCGGCGTGGCGGTCAACCGCCTGGGCCCGGCGCTGGAGTCCGCCCTGAAGGGGCTGCCGCAGGTGCAGGGAGAAGACAACGTCCAGGTGGGCCGCGACCTGCAGGGCGTGCTGACCCGCACCGACAAGGAAGCCGCCCGCCGCGGCGACACCTACATCGCCAGCGAACTCTTTCTGCTTGCACTGGCCGACGACAAGGGTGAGGCCGGCCGCATCCTGCGCGATGCGGGCCTGCAGAAAAAGGCCCTTGAAGCCGCGATCGACGCCGTGCGCGGCGGCGAGAACGTCTCGGGCGCGGAAGGCGAGGCCAACCGCGAAGCCCTTTCCAAATACACGCTGGACCTGACCGAGCGCGCCCGGCAGGGCAAGCTGGATCCGGTCATCGGCCGCGACGACGAAATCCGCCGCACCATCCAGATCCTGCAGCGCCGCACCAAGAACAACCCCGTGCTGATCGGCGAACCCGGCGTCGGCAAGACCGCCATCGTCGAAGGCCTGGCGCAGCGCATCGTCAACGACGAAGTGCCGGAAAGCCTGCGCGGCAAGCGCGTGCTGTCGCTGGATCTGGCGGCGCTGCTGGCGGGCGCCAAGTTCCGCGGCGAATTCGAGGAACGCCTGAAGGCCGTGCTGAAAGAGCTGGGCCAGGACGACGGCCGCAACATCGTGTTCATCGACGAGCTGCACACCATGGTGGGCGCGGGCAAGGCCGAAGGCGCGATGGACGCGGGCAACATGCTCAAGCCGGCGCTTGCGCGCGGCGAGTTGCACTGCATTGGCGCCACCACGCTCGACGAATACCGCAAGTACATCGAGAAGGACGCGGCGCTTGAGCGGCGCTTCCAGAAGGTGCTGGTCGACGAGCCCGATGTGGAATCCACCATCGCCATCCTGCGCGGCCTGCAGGAACGCTACGAAATCCACCACGGCGTCGAGATCACCGACCCGGCCATCGTCGCGGCCGCCGAGCTGTCGCACCGCTACATTACCGACCGCTTCCTGCCCGACAAAGCCATCGACCTGATCGACGAGGCCGGTGCGCGCATCCGCATGGAGATCGACTCCAAGCCGGAAGTGATGGACAAGCTGGACCGCCGCATCATCCAGCTCAAGATCGAGCGCGAGGCCGTCAAGAAGGAAACGGACGACGCGTCCAAGCGCCGCCTGGGCGTCATCGAGGACGAGCTGCAGAAGCTGCAGCGTGAATACAACGACTTCGAGGAAATCTGGAAGGCCGAGAAGGCCGCGGTGCAAGGCACGCAAGCCATCAAGGAAGAGATCGACAGCGTGCGCGCCGAAATGGCGGAGCTGCAGCGCAAGGGCCAATTCGACAAGCTGGCCGAGCTGCAGTACGGCAAGCTGCCGGACCTTGAAGCGCGCCTGAAGGCCGCCGAGGTGGGCGCCGCCGAGGCCGCCGAAAACGCCGAAGGCGACGAGTCGCGTCCGCGCCTCTTGCGCACGCGTGTCGGCGCCGAGGAAATCGCGGAAGTCGTGTCGCGCGCCACGGGCATTCCCGTGTCGAAGATGATGCAGGGCGAGCGCGAGAAGTTGCTGCACATGGAAGAGTTCCTGCACAAGCGCGTGGTGGGCCAGGACGAGGCCGTGCGCCTGGTGTCCGACGCCATCCGCCGTTCGCGTGCGGGTCTTGCGGATCCGGCCCGCCCGTATGGCTCGTTCCTGTTCCTGGGCCCCACCGGCGTGGGCAAGACCGAGCTGACGCGCGCGCTTGCCGAGTTTCTGTTCGATTCTGAGGAGCACATGATCCGCATCGATATGAGCGAGTTCATGGAGAAGCATTCGGTGGCGCGGCTGATCGGCGCGCCGCCGGGATACGTGGGCTACGAAGAGGGCGGCTACCTGACCGAGGCCGTGCGGCGCAAGCCCTACAGCGTGGTGCTGCTCGATGAAGTCGAAAAGGCGCACCCGGACGTGTTCAACGTGCTGCTTCAAGTGCTGGACGACGGCCGCCTGACCGATGGCCAGGGCCGCACGGTGGACTTCCGCAATACCGTGATCGTCATGACGTCGAACCTGGGTTCGCACCATATCCAGACGCTGGCTGGCCAGCCGTACGACGTGGTCAAGGAAGTGGTGTGGGATGAACTCAAGCAGACGCTGCGGCCTGAGTTCCTGAACCGCATCGACGAAGTCGTGGTGTTCCATGGCCTGGAAGCGCAGCACATCGAGTCCATCGCCCGCATCCAGCTTCGCCGTCTGGGCGAACGCCTGGAAAAGCAGGAGATGCGGCTGGAGGTCACGGAACCGGCGCTGGCGGAACTGGCCCGCTCCGGCTTCGATCCGGTGTTTGGCGCACGGCCCTTGAAGCGTGCGATCCAGCAGCAGATCGAGAACCCGGTGGCGCGCCTGATCCTGGAAGGCAGGTTCGGCCCGCGCGACGTGGTGCCGGTGGACTGGCAGGACGGCCAGTTCGTCTTCACCCGCACGTTGCAGTGATCGCGCTGCAATAAGCAAAATGCCCGGCATAAATCTGCCGGGCATTTTTTTTGTCCACGCCATGGCGCCGATAACCTCGGCGCCGGCGCGGGCCAGTCAGATTAGTTCGCGACCGTCACGAACACCGGGTTCGAGTAGAACCACAGGTCGTTGTAGTTGCGGGCGTTGATGGCGTTGAAGCGCGCCGCGTTGTCGGCAAAATCGACCTTGGCATCCGGCAGCGGTTCGCCCGCTGCGGTTTCGCCGGCCACGTCCACGCCCAGATTGGTGCCGCGCAAGCGCAGGTACTGGCTCTTGTCGGCGGTGATCGTGGTCGTGATGACGTTGTAGCCGTCCTCGTCCACCTTCCAGTCGGCCTTGGTGAAGCGGGCCAGCACGCGCGTCGAGGGGTTGGTGTCGACGTCGTATTCCGGGGTGCCGGACTTGGCGCGCTCGGTCACGTCGCCCACGATCAGGTCCACGTGGTTCACGGTGGGCTTGACGTAGGTGGGGTTGCCGCTTTCGATCGGGTACTCGTAGTTGTTGCGCTCGGGGCTGCGGAAGCGGATGGTGACCTCGACCTCTTCACCCTTTGCCGCCTTGAGTTCACCGCCCATGTGCACGGCGCCGGCCGCGCCCTTGGCCTGGAAATCCAGCGCGTCGATCAGGTCGCCGAAGACGCCGAACATACGGCCGCTCTTCAGGCCGGCCACCACGGCCGCCATGTCGTCGCCGTCCTTCCAGACGTGCGTCTTGGAGTACTCGCCGGGCGCGTAGCCGCTGCTGTACAGACCCTGGCTCGTGCGGAAGTGGTAGTCCGAATCGGCCACGTTCCAGATGCGGCGGCCTTCGCCCAGCAGCGCGTCCCACGTGCCGCCCAGATGCGCGACCAGGTAGTCGGCGCCGCCATAGGTGCGGTTGGGCAGGAAGGGGGTGGTGTAGGCGGTGGCGTAGCCGCCACGGTCCGGCTCCATCTGGTTGCCGACCATGCCTTCGATGGCGAAGAAAACGTTCGGGGCCAGGTCGTTCATCTCGCGCAGCTGGCCGATGGTGTACTTGCCCGCGTAGCGCGACGGGTGGTTCAGCAGCATGTAGCTGTCGGGGTACTTGTCGCGCAGCCACTTCAGCGCGGCCAGCGAGTCGGCGTGCGTGGTGTAGGCGCGCGTTTCGCCGGACAGGCGCGAGACCAGCAGCGGGTCGAACAGGTTGGGGTCGCGGTTGGTGAACAGGTATTCGAACTCGGCCACGGCCTCCAGCGACTTGGGCGACTGCGGATCGTTGTAGCCGATGCCGATGTTCACATGGTCATGCGTGGGCATGTCCCATTCGAACGACGAGAAGATGATCTTGCCGGCGTAGCGGCCCGCGGCCTGCGCCTGCTTGATGTAGGGCGCTTCGTACTGCGCCATGCCTTGCGAGAACGGAATCGATCCGCCGGGCAGGTTGACGCCGGTATGGTCGCGGGCGGACAGGCGCAGATGGTTCGAGATGGCGGCCCAGTCCAGCTTGTAGCGGTCGAACGCCTGGTCCAGCGCGCTTTCCAGGCTGACCTGCGCGTCGTCCGACTGGAACGTGTGCACGTGCAGATCGCCCGTGGACCACGCGCCCGTCTCGACCGGCTTGGGTTGCTCTGTGGGCGGGGTGGGGTCAGTCACGGCGGGTGGCGTCGGCGCGGGGGCGGCCGCCTCATCATCGTCATCGCTGCCACCGCAGGCGCTCAACAGGGTTACGCAAGCCAGCGACAAGGGCATGATGGCTCGCCGCAGGCGGGATACTTCGAACTGCATCTACAACACTCCAACGTCATGACGGCGTGCAACACGCAAGCCGCGAAGCGCGCAACTATGCGGGCGGGGAATGACGTGGGAATGACAGTGGCGCTATTTCATTTTGGACCGGGCTTCGGCCAACGCCTGCGTGATGATGGCGTTGGCGGTCCAGCGCACGACGTCGGTGACCTCGGGCAGGTCGAGCTTCCAGATGTCCTTGAGCACGAGGAACACCTCGGTGCCGTACACAAGCGACAAGGCCTGCGCGACGCGGTCCTGCTGCGCGGGCGTGAGCTCCGCGGCCAAGGGGGCGATGGCGCGCCTTAGGATGTCGACGCGATGGCCGCGCACCAGTTGAGGCTCGGCGCCCGCCTTGCCGGCGCTGGCCTGCGCATGCTGTTGCAGCGACACCTGAATGGCGGCGCGTAGCGGCGCCTCGTGCGCCGCCAGCCGCGGATACGCGAAGCGCAGCAGCTCATCGACGCGTGCCGCCGCGTCAGGTGCGTCGGAATCCCAAGCAAGGATGGGGCCCAGGCTTTCGTCCACCACGGCGGCGATCAGCGCGCTCTGGCTGGGAAAGTAGCGGTAGGCGGTGGCGCGCGAGACATGGGCATGTTCGGCCAGCTCGGCGACCGAGGGCGTGACGCCCTGCGCCATCAGTTGCTGGGCGGCGTCGAGCAGGGTCTTGCGCATCCGGGCGCGCGGTCCGTGCGGGGGTTCGCCGCTGGCGGCCGCCTGCGGGCTGGCGGGGGCGATCAGCTTCGTGCCGGCGGCTGCCGCGGGCGCCTTGCGGGCAGGGGTTTCGGATTGACGTGAGACTGGTGTCTCAGTATGATTCTTTCGTCTCATTTCTGGATTCTACAGGCCTTTGGCCTCACATATCGAGGCGCGCACGCAGTGTAGCCGCCCGCGGAGGAGTCATGACGCATACCAAGCAGCGGGTCTTTGTCGCCGCGACCTACGACACCAAGGGCCACGAGGCCGAATACGTGGCGGATCTGCTCCGGCGCGAGGGGCTGGACGTGGTGTCGGTGGATGTCTCGACCTCGGGCGCGCCCAGCGCCGCGCAGGTCTCGGCGCAAGAGGTCGCGCGCAGCCATCCGGACGGCGCCGCGGCGGTCTTCACGGGCGACCGCGGCACGGCAATTGCGGCGATGGCCCTGGCGTTCGAGCGCTACGCCGCCGGCAACGCCGATATCGGCGCACTGCTGGGCTTGGGCGGATCCGGCGGCACGGCGCTGATCACGCCGGCCATGCGCGCGCTGCCCATCGGCACGCCCAAGGTGATGGTGTCCACGATGGCGTCGGGCAATGTCGCGCCTTACGTGGGGCCGTCGGACATCGCGATGATGTACTCCGTGACCGACGTCGCGGGCCTGAACCGCATCTCGCGCCGCGTGCTGGCCAATGCGGCCGGCGCGATCGGCGGCGCGTTCCGTCAGGCATTGGCCGCAGCGGCTGACGATGGCCGGCCGGCGGTGGGCATCACCATGTTCGGCGTCACCACCGCCTGCGTGCAGCAGGTGACGCCGCTCCTGGAATCGCAATTTGATTGCCTGGTGTTCCATGCCACGGGGACGGGCGGGCAGTCGATGGAAAAACTGCTGGACAGCCGCCTGCTTGCCGGCGTGCTGGACCTGACCACCACTGAAGTCTGCGACCTGCTGTTTGGCGGCGTCCTGGCTTGCACGGACGACCGCTTCGGCGCGGTGGCGCGCACGGGCGCGCCGTATGTCGGATCGTGCGGCGCGCTGGACATGGTGAACTTCGGCGCGATGGACACCGTACCCGAGCGCTACCGCAGCCGCCGCTTCTATCCGCATAACCCGCAGGTCACGCTGATGCGCACGAAAGCCGAGGAAAACACGCGGCAGGGCGAATGGATCGCCGACCGGCTGAACCGTTGCGACGGCCCGGTGCGCTTCCTGATCCCGGAAGGCGGCGTGTCCGCGCTGGATGCGCCGGGCCAGGCGTTCTGGGATCCCGAGGCCGACGCAGCGCTGTTTGCCGCGCTGGAGGCCAACGTGCAGCAGACGGCAGACCGCCGTCTGATCCGCGTGCCTTGCCACATCAACGATCCGCTGTTTGCCAAGACGGCGGTCGACCACTTTCTTGAAATTGCCGCACATTGAAGGATTGCCGCCATGCCGCGTTTTGACCGTAACGAACTGCTGGACAAGTTTCGCGCCATGGTGCGCGCGCGCACACCCATCGTGGGCGGGGGCGCGGGCACCGGGCTGTCGGCCAAGTGCGAGGAAGCGGGCGGCATCGACCTCATCGTGATCTACAACTCGGGCCGCTACCGCATGGCCGGCCGCGGCTCGCTCGCCGGTCTGCTCGCGTATGGCAACGCCAACGAGATCGTCGTGGACATGGGCCGCGAAGTGCTGCCGGTGGTCAAGAAGACGCCGGTGCTGGCCGGCGTGAACGGCACCGATCCGTTCTGCGATTTCGACGTGTTTCTGGATGATCTGAAACGCCAGGGTTTTGCCGGCGTGCAGAACTTTCCCACCGTCGGTCTCATCGACGGCAATTTTCGCGCCAATCTTGAAGAGACCGGCATGGGCTATGCGCTGGAAGTCGACATGATCCGCCTGGCGCACAAGAAGGGCATGCTGACGACGCCGTACGTCTTCAACGAGGACGATGCCGTGGCCATGGCGCGGGCGGGCGCGGACATCATCGTGGCGCACATGGGGCTGACCACCGGCGGGTCCATTGGCGCGGAGACGGCGCTGACGCTGGATGATTGCGTGGGCGCCATCGACCGCATTGCCGAGGCCGCGTTGGCGGTGCGCCCGGATATCATCGTGCTGTGCCACGGCGGCCCGATCGCCACGCCCGAGGACGCGGCGCACGTGCTGCGCGCGTGCAAGCATTGCCACGGGTTTTATGGCGCCAGCTCGATGGAGCGCCTGCCTACCGAACAGGCCCTGACGGCCGCCACGCGCGAATTCAAGAACCTGACCTTCTGACCTGCATTGCCGCAGTTTCCACCCTGATTCGACGCGCACTGCGTCCGCCGGAGCCGATATGCCGCATACCGTACACATCACCGCCATCGTCAACGCGCCGCTGGACAAGGTCTGGCCGCTGTTCCGCGACTTCAACGGCCTGGGCGGCTGGCATCCGGGCGTTGCAGAGAGCCGGCTGGAAGAGGGCGGCCGCCATGACGCGGTGGGTTCGGTTCGGCATCTGACGCTCAAGCCTTCTGGCTTCGTGCGCGAACAGTTGCTGATGCTGGACGATCCGAATACCGAGTTGCGGTATTCGATCATCGAAACCGACCTGCCGATGCGCGATTACGTCGCGGGTGTGTCGCTGCACCCGATTACCGAGGGCGGCGGCACGCTGGTGCAATGGTGGGCTGATTTTCGCGTTGAGGGCGCGGCGTTGAGTGATGTTGCCGCGGCGGTCGGGCAGAACGTGTTTGCGGCGGGATTGGCTGCGCTGGATGAGAAGCTGCGGGCGGGTGGCTGATAACTTTTGGACGACGGTGTCTGACACCCGGGTAGCGTCGGGTCGAGCTTGCGGCAGCGTTTCAGGGGTGTCAGACACCTTTGCGCGAGGTGGTGGCGGTGTCTGACACCCTGGTGAGATCGGCTTGCACTTGCGGCAGCGTACCTAGGGTGTCAGACACCTAATGGCATTGGCGGCGCCGATCAGCGCGGTGGTGACGCCCGCACACCTAGTGCTTCTGCCGCGCAGCGGACAGGCGGCGGCAGCCTGCGGGCAGCTGGGCCGTGCGCAGGTAGTCGTGAATTGACGCGATCAAGGCCTGTGCGGCCGGGCTCAGTGGGTATTCCTTGTTGCGGATGATGCACAGCGTGCGCACCACCGTTGGCCGTGCCAGCAGCGCGTAGCCCAGTCCCGGCTCCATCACGCGTTGCGCGGCCAGCGCCGGCAGCAGGGCCACGCCCATTCCCGCCTTGACCAGCGCTGCCTGCGACGTTGTGCTGGATGCCTCATAGAACGGCGCCGCCGCCTCGATCGGCAGATCGGCGCGGGCGCGCAGCAGCGCCATGATGCCCGTTTCATCCACCACCCCCACCAGCTTGCGGCCGGTCAGGTCGGACCAGCGCATGGCGCCGTCGCGTCCCGGACGCAGGGTGGCGTCGTCCTGGCGGTATAGCACGCCGAAACGGTCTTCCAGCAAGGCGTCGAATTGCAGGCCGGGGGCGTCGGCCCAGCGGCTGGTCAGGCCGAAATCGACCTCGCGCGCGGCCACCTTGCGCTGGATGCGGCCGGAGTTGTCGTCGCTGAGATAAAGCCGCACGGCCGGATACTGCGCGGCGAACACGGCGGCCGCGGGTGCGATCAACTGCGTGATGGCCGACGGCGCGGCCGCCACGCCCACGCGTCCGCGTTCCAGGGCGCCAAAGCGCACCACGTCCTCGATCACCCCATCGAAATCCGCCAGCAGCCGCATGACGCGCGGCAGGAATTCCTCGCCGGCCGGTGTCAGCAGCACGCGCCGGCTGGTGCGCGCAAAGAGCTGGGTGCCCAGCGCATCTTCCAATTGGCGCACCAGGCTGGTGACGGACGATTGCGTCTGGAACAGGCGCTTGGCGGCATGCGTGAAGCTGGACTCCTGGGCCACGGCCACAAAAGCGGTCAGGTGCTTCAAGGTGACGTGTTTGGGCAGGCGATGCATTTCAAAACGCGATAGATGGATCAATAAAAACAATTTTTCCAGATTGATCGCGCGGACGATACTAGGTCCTTCACCAAGGCAGGAACACCATGCAGGGGACTTTGGATCTGATCATCGAAGGCGGCTGGCTCATCGACGGGCTGGGCGGCCCGCGGCGGCGCGCCGACGTGGGCGTGGCGGGCGAACGCATTGTGGCGATCGGCGACTTGGCCGGGACGGCGGCGGTTGCTCGCGTGAATGCCGCCGGCAAGATCGTCGCGCCCGGCTTCATCGATGTGCACGGTCACGACGATCTGATGTTCGTGGAAAAGCCCGACCTGGCGTGGAAGACCAGCCAGGGCATTACCTCGGTCGTGGTGGGCAATTGCGGCGTCAGCGGCGCACCCGCGCCGTTGCCGGGCAACACGGCCGCCGCGCTGGCGCTGCTGGGCGAGACGCCGCTTTTTGCCAGCATGACGCACTATTTCGACGAGCTGCGCGAGCGCCAGCCCGTCATCAATGTGGCCGCGCTGGTGGGGCACGCGAACCTGCGCCTTGCCGCGATGCGCGATCCAACGGCGCAGCCCACGCCCGACGAACAAGCCGCCATGCAGCAGATGCTGGCCGACGCGCTGGATGCGGGCGCCGTGGGCTTCAGCACCGGTCTGGCGTATCAGCCGGGCGGGGCGGCGCAGCCGCCCGAGCTGGAAGGGCTGGCCCGCGTGGCCGCGGCGCGCGGCGCGATGCACACCAGCCATATCCGCAATGAGGGCGACGCGGTCGAGGCGGCCGTCGACGAGGTGCTGGCCATTGGCCGCAACACCGGCTGCGCGACCGTGCTGTCGCATCACAAGTGCATGATGCCGCGCAATTGGGGCAAAAGCGCCGTCACGCTTGCCAACATTGACCGCGCCCGCGCCGAGGGCGTGGACGTGGCGCTGGACATCTACCCGTATCCCGGCAGTTCCACCATCCTGATTCCGGAGCGCGCCGACACCATCGACGACATCCGCATCACGTGGTCGACGCCCCACCCCGAATGCAGCGGCGAATACCTGAGCGATATCGCGGCGCGCTGGGGGTGCGACAAGACCACGGCAGCTGAACGCTTGTGCCCGGCCGGCGCGATCTATTTCGCGATGGACGAGAACGAGGTCCGCCGCATCTTTCAGCACGAGTGCTGCATGGTCGGATCCGACGGTCTGCCGAACGACGCGCATCCGCATCCCCGGTTGTGGGGCAGTTTCACGCGCGTGCTGGGCCGCTACGTACGCGAGGCCCAGCTCGCCACGCTGGAGGCGGCGGTGGCCAAGATGACTGCGTTGCCGGCCCGCGTCTTCGGGCTGGCGGACCGAGGCCAGATTGCCGTGGGCGCGTGGGCCGACATTGTCGTGTTCGATGCCGAGACGGTGATCGACCGTGCCACGTGGGAAGCGCCGACGCTTGCGTCTGCCGGCGTGGAACACGTGCTGGTCAACGGCACGCCCGTTTTTCCGGCCGCGGCAGGCACGTCGCGTCCCGGCCGGATTCTTTGCCGCGATCAGGCCGCGGCAAAGCCGCTTTCATGACCACACGCTTTTCATAACAACAGCCCTACCAGGAGACCCACCATCATGTTCCGCAAGACTTGCGCCGCCCTGGCGCTGGCCGCCGCGCTGCCGTCCGCCCACGCCGCCTTTCCCGACCGCCCCATCACGCTGATCGTGCCGTTCCCGGCGGGCGGCCCGACGGACATCGTCGGCCGTGTTGCCGCGGCCAAGGCGGGCGAGATTCTGGGCCAGCAGATCGTGGTGGAAAACCGCACGGGCGCGTCGGGCACTATCGGCATGGCGGCCACCGCACGCGCCAAGCCGGACGGCTACACCGTGGGGCTGGCCACCGTCAGCACGCACGGCACGGCGCCGCATCTGTTTCCCAATCTGGCCTACGACCCGGTCAAGGATTTCACGCCCATCAGCAACCTGGTGACGAGCCCCAACATCCTCAGCGTGAATCCGAGCTTTCCGGCCAAGACGCTGGCCGAGTTCGTGACACACGTGCGCGCCAATCCCGGCAAGGACGGTTACGCGAACGCGGGCGCGGGCGGCGTGAACGACCTGGGCATGATCTGGTTCCTGCAGATCATCGGCGGCAAGATGAACAGCATTTCGTATCGCGGTTCGGCCCCGGCGCTGACCGACACGGTGGGCGGCGTGGTGCCGGTGATCTTCGACAACTTTCCGTCGTCGCTGCCGTACGTCAAAAGCAATCATCTCAAGCCGTTGGCGATTACCGGGACGGCCCGCAATCCGCGCCTGCCGGATGTGCCGACGTTTGCCGAGCAGGGCTACAAGGACTACGACGTGACGGCCTGGTACGGCGTGGTCGGTCCAGCCAACATGCCGGCCGACGTGCGCGACAAGCTGGCGGATGCCTTTGCCCGCGCCGTGCGCGATCCGGCGACGGCGGCAAAGATGGAAGAGACGGGCGCGTTCCCGCTGGGCAACACGCCGGCGCAGTTTGGCGAGCAGATCAGCACCGAACGCGATCGCTGGAAGACGGTGATCGAGCGCGCGCAGATCAAGCTGCAGTAAGGGCCTGCGAAACGCAAGAACGCTGGCGCGTCTTCAGTACACGTCGCGCCGGTAACGGCCGGCGTGCTGCAGGGCTTGCAGGCGGTCCGCGCCCAGGATGTCCTGCAGCGCGGCATCCACGCCGCCCGCCATGCCTTGCAGGCTGCCGCAGACATACACGGCAGCGCCGGCGTCCACCCAGGTGCGCACAGCGTCCGCCTGTTCGCGCAAACAGTGCTGCACATAGCGGCGTTCGGCCTGATCGCGTGAAAACACCGTATCCACGCGTTCCAACGTGCCGTCTTGCCGCCACGCGTCGATCTCTTCACGGCAGAACCCGTCGCAGGCGGCATTGCGTTCGCCAAAGACCAGCCAGTTGCGGCGTTGGCCGGCGGCGCGGCGCGCTTTGATGAGCGCGCGCAGGCCCGCAAGGCCGGTGCCATTGCCGATCAGAATCAACGGGCGGTCGTCAGCCGGCGGGTGGAAATTGCGGTTCGCGCGCACACGCAGCGCGATCTCGTCGCCCGTCTGCGCTATGTGCGTGAGCCAGCCGCTGCCCAGGCCCAGCGCGCCGTCGGCACCGCGCATCTGGCGCACCAGCAGCTGGATGGCGCCGTCGGCGGGCAGCGACGCGATGGAGTATTCGCGATGCGCCTGCAACGCGCCGCCGCGTTCACGACGGGGGCCGATTTCTGCGATGTCGCCCGCCTGCCATGCGGCCGCGTTCTCGGGCGGGGGCGTCAGCGTCAGCAGGAAGCAGGGGCCGCCCTGGCTGCCGGGATTCAGCAGCGTCCGGCTGGCCAGGCGCCAGGTGTCATAGACGGGCGCCTCCCAGTCAGGCAAATCGCTGCGGCCGGCCAGCAGGCCCAGGTGATGCTGCCAATGGCGCAGCGCGGCCGCGTCGTCGTTGTCGACTTCGACCAGGTCGAACAGCGGCGTCGCGCCTTGCGCGTGCAGCCACTCGTTCAATCGGTGGCCAAAGCCGCAGAACTGTGCGTATTCGCTGTCGCCGAGCGCCAGGACAGCATATTGCGCGCCTGCCAGTGCGGCGCCTTGCTGCGTCTCTTGCATCTGGCCGGCAAAGGCCGCCGCCGCATCGGGCGGATCGCCCTCGCCATAGGTGCTGACGACAAACAGCATGCGCCGGTAGGCGGCCAGGCGTTGAAGGTCCAGTTGACACAGCGAGGCGACGCGTACGGTCAGGTCCCCGGCGCGCAGAGAGTCGGCGGTCTGCATGGCCAGCGACTCGGCGTAGCCGGTCTGGCTGGCGTAGGCCACCAGCACGGCGTCGTCGGACGCCGGTGCGTCGAGCGCCTGCATCGCCAGCATCTGTTGCGCCTGTTGCCGGCGGGCGCGCTGCCAGGCCCACAGGCACAGCAGCAGCCAGGTCAGCACCACGCACGTTGCCGCGATCAACCGGGTATGCAACATGGGCATTCAGGGCGCGAGGGCCAGGGCCTCGAACTGCGGCGTGGCCATGACGCGCCACGCGTCTTCGCCGCGCACGATGAACAGCGCGGCAAGCGCATGGCGGCGCGCATAGGCCATCCCATCAGCTTCGCCCAGCACTGTCAGCACGGTGGCCAGCGCGTCGGCCTGCATGCAAACGGGGTGCAGCACGGTCACCGAGGCCACCGCATTGCGCACCGGGTGGCCGGTGCGCGGGTCGAGCGTGTGGGCGTAGCGCGCATCGCCGTCGCCCGCATGGCGCCGGTAGTCGCCCGACGTGGCGATGCTGCAATTGTGTAGCGGCAAGGCCAGCGCATGCTCGTCGCTGGCGTCGGGAACCTCGATGGCCACACGCCAGGATTGTCCGTCGGGACGTTTGCCGCGGGCGCGCAATTCGCCGCCGACTTCGACCAGGTAATCGGTGATCCCCAAGGCGTCGAGCGCCATCGCCGCGCGGTCCACGCCGTACCCCTTGGCGATGGACGACAGGTCCAGATAGACGCCGCCGGGCTGCCAGGCGGCACGGCGCTCTTCGTCCAGCGGCACGCGCCGCCAGCCGCAGCGATCACGCGCGGTCTGGATGGCGGCGGGCGAGGGCGGTTCGAAGGCGCGCTGGTGCGGCCCGAAACCCCACGCATTCACTAGCGGCCCCACGGTGGGATCGTAGGCGCCGCCGCTGTCCTCGGCCAGCATCAGCGCATGATGCAGCACATGGAGGAACTCGGGCGGCAGCGCCTGCCAGCCGGGCTCGGCGCGGTTGTAGCGCGTGATGTCCGAGTCCGCTTCCCAGGTGCTCATCTGCGCGACGACCTGATCCAGCGCGGCCTGAATACCTTGCCGTGCCGATGCTTCCGTTACGCTCGCGGGCAGCGCCAGGCGCGCGGACCAGGTGGTGCCCATGGTGGCGCCTGCCAGCGCGGCCGGGCGCGCTGGCATTGCGCCGTAGGCGACGCGAACGGCCGACGCCGCCGCGTTGCGCGGTGCGAAGGAAGGGGAGGTCGCCACGCGCGCGCCTTTGCCTTACGGTTGCAGCACTTCGACGGTGCCGGCGTACGACAGGCGGCGCTTCTTGGCCTGCGGCACGGTGACCTTGGCGTCTTCCATGCCGGCTTCGATCCAGTACAGGCCCGGCTGCGGCCACTTCACCGAGAACTTGCCGTCCTGGTCGGTCTTCAGTTGGATTTCGCCGACCTTGTCGCGATAGCGGCTGCCGCCGGGCACCACGTTCACCTCCAGGTCCGCGGCGGGCTTGCCGTCCAGCAGCATCTGGAACGTGGCGGCCTCATCGGTGAAGAGGTCATTCGGGTGCGTCACCGGCGCCAGCTCCAGGCCGCGTCCCACGGGCTTGAGGGCCGACGGCTTGCCGGCAGTGACGAAGGTCTCGACCCGGCCCAGGCTTTGCGAGACTTCAAGCTCGTCGGCCTTGGCCGGCACGGCCTGCGCCATGCCTTCAACCTTGCCGAAGTAGCGCTTGTTCTTGCCGTTTTCCTTCCAGCGCGCGAACACGCCGTCGTTGACCACGGCAACGCGGTAGGTGCCGGCTTGCTTGATCTGCAGGTCGAACGTGCTGCGCAGCTTGCCGCGGTTGATGTTCTCGGCTTCGGCGGCATTGCCGTCCGGCGCGGTGACGGTCAGGCCGTCCAGGCGCAGCGGCGCGTGGTTGAAGTAGAACTTGTCGTTGCCGACCGCGGCGTCCACGGTGATCCAGCTGTCGGTACCCGACAGCACCGTCGAGGACGGCACGATCCAGACGTCATGGGCGTGAGCGGCAAAGGGCAGGCACAGCGCCAGGGCGGCGGCCAGTTTGGCGGCGGATTTCATCGTTGCGTTCCTTGCGTTTCGAAAGGGGCTCGTCACGAGGCCGGTCAGGGTTTGAGATCGAGCGCGATGGCGCCCAATTCGTGCTCGCCGCGCGCGCTTAGCTGCTCGGCCTTTTGCGGCGGCCACTGGAAGGGGATGCGCACCAGTTCGCGGCCGCCCACTTCGCGCGCGGCTTCGACCACCACCGCGTACTGGCCGGGCTTGAGCTGCGCAAGTGGCTTGCTGGCCGCGTCAAACGACAGCGCGTGCTTGCCCACGGGCTTGGTCGCGCCGCTGACGCCGTCCACCGGGAACTGCTGGTTGCGGCCGCTGCGGCGCCACCACTGGCGCATGTCCTTGAGCCACTCGGTGCCTTCGTTGTTCTTCTTGGCCACGTCGTACCAGACGGCCAGGTCGGTGGCCACGCTCTGGTCGGGGTTCTCGATCCAGATCGCCACGTACGGGCGATGGTATTCGGCCACGTCCAGGCGCGGCACCTCGATGGACAGGCCGATGTCTGCCGCGTGGGCCGTTCGGGCGATCAGGCCGGCGAGCAGCGCCGGCAACAGCAACTTGCGCATGGAAATCTCCAGGGCGTATCGATGGAATCAGTGAATGAAAAGCAGCGCCAGCACCAGCGGAATCACAACGCCCAGCCCCACCATGGGCCAGGTCGCGCTGCGGTTGCCGGCGTGCATCTTGAGCAGCACCAGTCCGGTCAGCGAGAACACCAGACAGGCGACGGCGAAGATGTCCAGGAACCAGCTCCAGGCGAGCCCCGTGTTGCGGCCCTTGTGCAGGTCGTTCAGGTAGGAGATCCAGCCGCGGTCGGTGCGCTCGTATTCGACGTCGCCACTCGCGCGGTCGATGGACAGCCAGGCATCGCCGCCCGCGCGGGGCAGCGACAGGTAGACCTCGTCGGGGGACCACTCGGCGGTCTTGCCGGCCGTCGAGGCGTCCAACGTTTGGTCCAGCCATGCGGCGACCGGTGCGGGCAAGGGCGCCTTTTTTGCCGTGGGCGCGGCAGCGAGCTGCTTCAGGATGGCATCGGGAAGACGGGCCTCGCGGCTGGTCACCACGGCCTTCGATTCGATGTGCGACGCGTTGTTCAGCGTCAGCCCCGTCACCGCGAACAACAGCATCCCCAGCAGGCAGAGCGCAGAACTGATCCAGTGCCATTGATGCAGTGTCTTGAGCCAGTAGGCGCGGCGGCGGGGAGCGGGTTGGGTGTCCATGGAATGTCGGGCGGGAAGCGGCCGGATTCTAACATTTAATGAGAATTACTCTTAAAAAAGCAGGGCCGCCGCGCGTGCGGAAATTTCAATCGATTTCGCTGCCAAGCGCCTTTTTGACGGTAGCTGAACACACGCTGAACGATGCGCTTGCCGGTTGGCGGGACTAAGATAGGCCACCCTTTGCAAACACCGGAGGTCGTCATGCTGCAACAGCAAGTCGTGGATCAAATCGGTCGTCATTGGGGATGGGTGGCGCTTCGCGGCGTCGTCGCCATCCTGTTTGGGTTCATGGCCATGTTCATGCCGGCCATCACCTTGTCGGCGCTGGTGCTGGTGTGGGGCGCGTTTGCGCTGGTGGACGGGGTGCTGGCGCTGATCGCCGGATTCCGCATCCGGGACAACGGCAAACCGCTGTGGGCGCTGATCATCGTGGGTCTGCTGGGCGTGGCGGCGGGTATCGTCACCTTTCTGTGGCCCGGACTTACCGCGCTGATCCTGCTTTACATCATCGCCATCTGGGCGATCGTGGCGGGCGTGTTCCAGATCATCGCCGCCGTGCGCTTTCGCAAGGCCATCCGCAACGAATGGCTGCTGGGCCTTTCCGGGCTGGTGTCGGTGGCCTTCGGCGCCATGCTGGTCATGCAGCCGGGCGCTGGCGCGCTGGCGCTGGTGTGGGTGATCGGCATCTACGCCGTGTTCTTCGGCATACTGCTGCTGGTCTTTTCCCTGCGTCTCAAACAACACGGCACCGTCTGACCTCCATGTCCGCTTATCAAACGCTGGTTCCCCTGAATTTCCTGGCCGTGGGCCTGGGCGCGATCCTTGGCGCGTGGTCCCGCTGGCTGGTCGGCCTGTGGCTGAATGCCGGCTCCTGGCCGTGGGGCACGCTGGCGGTGAATCTGGCGGGCGGGTATCTGGTCGGCGTGGCGCTGGCGCTGGTGGCCGGGCATCCCGAGTGGCCGGCGTGGGTGCGGCTGGGCGCCATTACCGGTTTCATGGGCGGGCTGACCACGTTCTCGACCTTTTCCGCCGAGACGGTCGCGATGCTGGAGCGCGGCGCGTATGTCAGCGCGCTGGGCTATGCCGGATTCAGCCTGGCGGGGTCGCTGGCGCTGACGGCGGCGGGGCTGGCCACGGTCAGTCTGCTGCGCTAGGTCGTCGACGCGTCGGCTTCAGCGGTGGCTGACGCCGCAGGCAGCCACGTCGGCTGGCCGGGCATGTCGTGCGCCTGCATGTTCATGCGGTATTCGTAGCGGTCCGGCCGGTAGCGGGCATGCAGCCATTCCACCGGCCGCCCAGACTCGTCGCGCACCACGCGGTGCAGGCTGAGCAGGGCCGATCCCACTGGCACGTCCAGCAGCTCGGCGATGCCGGGCTCGGCCAGCACGGCCGACATCGACTGTTCGGCCCGTGCCACGCGCACGCCCAGGTCGCGGAAGATGGCCAGCAGCGGCTTGGCGTCCAGGTCCTGGCGGCGGATGCGCTGGCCGATGTCGTCCGGCACGAACGTGGTCAGGTGAGAAAACGGCTGGCCTTCGTGGCTGCGCACGCGCACGGCGCGCTGCACGGGCGCGCCCGGCGGCAGTTCCAGGCGCGCTGCCACCAGCGGCGTGGCGGGCGCGGTTTCCAGTTCAAGCAGGCGCACCTGCGTGTGCATGCCCATGCGGGCCAGGTGCGCCATCAGCGCGTCCATGCCCGCGCCGTGCTGCGGGCCGGGAAACGGCGCCGGCGCGGCCGCGAACGTGCCGCGTCCCTGCCGCCGCTCGATCAGGCCATCGGCTGCCAGCGCATCAAGCGAGCGCCGTATTGTCAGCCGGGACACGCCGTATTCGGCGGCCAGCGCGTTTTCGCCGGGCATCGCCCTGTCCGTGGCGAACCCGCCCGCTTCCAGCCGTTGCTTCAGCAGCAGGTAGACCTTGTGATAAAGCGGCAGCGGGCTGTCGGACACGATGGGGCTCCTGGTTGACGTTCAGTCGACGGTCGCGCCGGTGAACTTGACGATCTCGGCGTATCGCGCGATGTCCTGGCGCACGAAGACGCCCAGTTCCTCGGGGCTGCTGCTTACCGCGCTGGCGGCCTCGCCCTCGAGCAGCTTGCGGAACGACGGCGTATCGACCGCCTTGCGCGCCGCGGCATTCAGCGCCGCCAGTTTGTCGGCCGGCATCTTGGCCGGGCCAAACAGCGCGAACCACGCGTTCGATTCGAAACCCTTGATGGTATCGCCGATGGGCGGCACACCGGGAAACTGCGGCAGCGCCTGCGGACTGGTGACCCCCAGCGCCCGCAACGCACCGCTCTTGATATGCGGCAGCGCATTCAGCGAACTGGCGAACATCATGTCCACCTGGCCGCCCAGCAGGTCGGTGATGGCCGGCGCCGTGCCCTTGTACGGCACGTTCAGGATGTCCAGGCCCGCCATCATCTTCATGCGTTCGCCGGCCATGTGCAGTGACGAGCCGATCGCGCCCAGCGCCATCGTGTGCTTGCCCGGGCTGGCTTTGACCAGCGAGACGAACTCCGGCATGGTGCGTGCCGGGAAGTCCTTGCGCACGACCAGCACGCTAGGCACGTTGGCCAGCATGCTGATCGGCGTGAAATCGGCCACGGGGTCGAAAGGCAGGTTCCGGTACAGCGTGGCGTTGATGGAGAAGCTGGTGAAGGTGACCAGCAAGGTATTGCCGTCGGGATTGCTCTTGGCGACATAGTCGGCGGCGATGTTGCCGCCCGCGCCTGGCTTGTTCTCGACCACGACGGTGCGCTTCAAGTCCACTGCCATGTGCTGCGCGATGCTGCGCGCCACGGTGTCGGTGGTGCCGCCCGGGGGCGCGCCCACGACCAGCCTGATGGCGTCTGCCTGCGCGAGGGCGGGGGCAGTTGGTAAGGCAAACGCGGCCAGCAGCGCGCAACGCGCGGCGATCCGATGCAGTCCCGGCATGATTTGTCTCCTGATATGTTGTATTGAGGACAATACAAGTATAGGGAGACAGGACGGTGCGCACCAGATCGTTTCCCCGTAGGAAGGCGTCAACGGCCGGGCGCATCTGCCACCTTCGCGTACTCCACGATGGCGATGTCCCGGAACGCCTGGATCAACGCCAGGCGTGGCGATACGCGTGACCAGATCAAGCCGAAGCGGCGCGGTTCGCAGTGCGCGGGCAGGGGCAGGGCGACTAGGCCCAGCCGCTCGATCGTGCCGTTGGTGGACCGGGGCAGGATCGCCACGCCCAGATCCCGGCTCACCATCACCGCAATGGATTCGATCGCGTTCAGTTCAAACCGATCGCGCGGCGTGATGCCGACGCGGCGCAGATAGTCGTCCACGTGACGCCCGCTCCAGTCGTTGCGCTGATAGCGGATGAACGGCTCCGCGGTAAGCAGGCTGTGCGGATGCCGGCCCGCGTGGCGCGGCGCCACCGCCAGCACGTAGGGTTCTTCGCGCAGCAACTGCCAGCCCAGGCTTTTGGACAGGGGGTAGGGCGCCTCCAGCGCGATGGCGGCATCGAGTTCGCCGCTTTCGATGGCCGGGTAGAAGCGGGCGGAGTGCCCGGGCTGGATCTCCACGCTGATCAGCGGATGGCGTCCGACCAGGTGCTCAAGAATGGCCGGCACCATGGAGTTCAGCGCGGTGTTGCCGGCGCCCAGCCGAAGCTCGCCCATCATCTCGCCCGACCGCGCCAGGTAGCGGATCTTCTCGATCCGCTCCAGGACTTCGCGCATCGGTCCGATCAGTTCGATCGCCTTGGCCGTCAAGTGCACGGTGCGGCCGGCGCGCGCGACCAGCGGCACGCCCAGTTCCTGTTCCAGCTTGCGCACCTGCTGCGCGACGGCGCCGTGCGTGAGTCCGAGGCGGCGGGCGGCCTCGGCCATGGAGCCGTGTTGCGCCACGGCGGACAGCGTTTGAAGAAAGTCGGTGTTCATGATGATAGGGATTCTATCTTCTTATCGTATGCCGGCTTTCCCCTGGCGGCGTGCCGCACGGTCACAATGCGGCGAGGAGACCATAATGAAAAGTAAGCTTTTCGTGCCGGCGTCACGCCCGGAACTATTCGACAAAGCCATGGCCAGCGAAGCCGATGCGCTGTCTTTCGATCTGGAGGACGCGGTCGCGCCGCCGCGCAAGCCGGCCGCGCGCGCCGAGCTGGCCCGCTGGCTCGGGTCGCCCGCCTTTCAGGCGGCGCAAGCTCAACATCCCAAGAAAATTATCGTTCGCGTCAATGCGTCGGACACGCCTTATTTCGCGGACGACCTGGACGCGCTGGGCCGCTCGCCGATCGACCTGTTGAATCTGCCCAAGGTCGAGTCCGCGGATGCGCTGCGCGAAGCCGCCGATCACGCTGCCACGGTCGGCTTCGAGGGCGAACTGCTGGTCACCGTCGAAACGCCGCTGGCGCTGGCCCGTGCGGCCGAGCTGGCCGCGCACCCGCGCGTCGCGGGCCTGCAATTGGGGCTGGCCGACCTGTTCGAACCGTTGGGTATCGACCGTTACCAGCCCGAGACGCTGCGCGCGGTGATGCTGGCGTTGCGGCTGGGCGCAGGGTCCGCGGGCAAGTACGCCATGGACGCCGCCTATGCCCGCGTGCGCGACGCCGAGGGCTTCCGCGCCGAGGCGCAACTGGCGCGCTCGCTCGGTTTCCTGGGCAAATCCTGCGTGCATCCCAGCCAGATCGCCATCGCCAACGACGTGTTCGGATTCAGCGCCGAAGAGATCGACGCGGCCGAACGGATCGTCGCGGCGAGCCAGGCGCAGGAAGGGGTGGGCGCATTTGTGCTGGACGGCAAGATGATCGACGCGCCCTTCGTGCGGCGCGCCCGAGACGTCCTGCTGGCGGCAGGACGCGCCGCCTGAAACGGCCTGCGCTATTCGCGGCCGAGCTTTTTATCGGATGAATTGCATGATGGAAATTGAAACCCCCGCTCAGTTGCCGCTGGCCGGCGTCAAGGTGCTGGATCTCAGCGCCTACATCGCGGGTCCGTACGGCTGCGCGCTGCTGGGCGACATGGGTGCCGACGTGATCAAGGTCGAGCCGCCCGAAGGCGACAACCTGCGCAAGTACCCGTCGACCCTGCCGACTGAGAGCCGCGCCTTTCTGGGCATCAACCGCAACAAGCGCGGCCTGTGCCTCAATCTGAAAGACGAGGCGGGTTACGAGGTGCTGGTCAGGCTGGTGCGCGAGGCCGATGTGCTGGTCCACAATTTCCGCCCCGGCGTTCCGGAGCGCCTGCGCATCGACTTCGCCACGCTGGCCGCCATCAACCCGCGCCTGATCTATTGCGCAATGACGGGCTACGGCGCGGCCGGTCCGATGGCGCGCCACGCGGGCTACGACCAGGTGCTGCAGTCGATGACCGGCATGTGCGCGGCGCAGGCCAAGGCCGACGGTCCGCCTGAAGTGCTGTACGGATCGGTGGTCGACTACTACGGCGCCGCGCTGATCTCCAACAGCGTGTCCGCCGCGCTCTATCAGCGCGAAAAAACCGGGCGCGGGCAGGCCATCGAAGTGTCGCTGCTGGGCAGCGCGCTCGCCATGCAATCGGCCCGCCTGGTCTGGGCCGAGGGCGAACCGCGCCGCATCGAACGCGACATGCGCTCGGGCGGCATCACCGGCATCCATCCCACGCGTGAAGGCCATCTGTACATCTCGGCCAACACGCCGCATTTCTGGCGGGCGCTGTGCGGCCATCTGGACCTGCAGGATCTGGCCGACCATCCCGACTACGACACCGTGAAAAAGCGCGCGGCGCAGGCGGCGGTGCTGGTCCCGCTGGTGCGCGAGGCCCTGGCGCGCGCATCGGCCCGTGAATGGGCCGAACGCTTTGGCCAGAGCGTGCCTTGCGCGGAGGTCCGGCCGGTCGAGGACATGTTCGACCACCCGCAAGTGGAGGCCATGGGATTCATGCGCCCCTATCACAGCGAGAAGGCGGGCAATTATCTCGGGCTGGCGCAATGGGCGCAGTTTGGCGGGGCCGTGCAAGACGAAGTCCATGCCGGCGCCGTGCGCGCCGCCCCGGGCCTTGGCGAGCACAGCCGCACAATTCTGTCCGCCCTGGGATACACAGCGGACGAAATCGACCAATTGCTGCACACATCCGTGGTGCAATAAGAAGTAACAACCAAGACAAGAATCGTCCGGCAAAAGGGCGAGGAGACAGAAATCATGAATCAAGCGCAACGGTATGTGCGCCGCCCGGACGGATCGAACTGGGGCGATTTCGGGCACGACGACCAACTGGGCACGCTCAATCACCTGGACGTCCAGGCGCGTCTGGCCGCGGTTGCCGAAATTCGCACCGGGATGTCGTTTTCGCTGAGCCTGCCGCTGACCGTCCCGCGTGCGCCCGTGCTCAACCCGCGCCGCAAGGGCCCGGTTATCCAGCCCGCCGAAAAGAACGGCGTGCCGGTCTACCGCTATCCGCTGGACCGCGATGTGCCGGGCGCCACCGACGTCATCAGCGACGACCGCGTCACGCTGTCGCCGCAGTACTCCACGCAATGGGACGCGCTGGGCCATGTGGGCTCGATGTACGACGCGCATGGCACCGGCCAGCCGCAGCCCACGGGCTACAACGGCTTCGCCGTCAGCGAGCCTGCCACCGAAGGTTTTACCGGCACCCGCGACCTGTCCATCGCGCCGATGGCGCGCCACGGCATCCAGGGGCGCGGCGTCATGGTGGACCTGCGCGCGCATTTCGGTGATGCGCAGCGCAAGGTGTCCCACCGCGAGCTGATGGACGTGATGCGCGCCGATGGCGTGGAAGTCCGGCCGGGCGACGTGCTGTGTCTGCACACAGGGCTGGCAGACCTGGCGCTGACGCTGGGCGACGACGAGCAGGAGCGGCTCAAGACGAGCTGCTGCGTGCTGGACGGCGCCGACGCGGACCTGCTGGCGTGGATCAAGGACAGCCGGATCGCGGCCATCGCCGCCGACAATCACGCGGTCGAACTGCGCAACCATCATCTGGACACCGGCAAGGGCGCGCTGCTGCCCCTGCACGAGCAATGTCTTTTCAAGCTGGGCCTGCCCTTGGGCGAGCTCTGGCACCTGACCCCGCTGGCGCAATGGTTGCGCCAGCACGGCCGGCATGCCTTTTTCCTGACCGCGGCGCCCATGTACGTGCCCGGTCTGGTCGGCGCGCCGGTCAACCCCATCGCGACCGTCTGAAGACGGCTCGCGCCACGACCCTTGACCGATCGAACATCCCCACAGGGGAGACCCGAGGAGCACACATGAAGAAAACCCGTCGCACGGCCCTGGCCGCAATTCGTCCGCTGGCCGCCGCCATCGGCCTGGCCGCCACGTTTGGCGCCGCACACGCCGCCGGCTACCCCGAGCAGCCCATCACCGTGGTGGTGCCGTATTCCGCCGGTGGCGGCGCGGACAACGCCGCGCGCATCATCGCGCAAGGCATGGGCGAAGTCGCCGGCCAGAGCGTGGTGATCGAGAACAAGGGCGGCGCCAGCGGCTCCATCGGCGCGGCGTTCGTGGCGCGGGCCAAGCCCGATGGCTACACGGTGCTGTTCGACGCGTCGTCCTTCTCGATCAATCCGGTGCTGCGCAAGCTGCCCTATGACGCCAAGAAGGACTTCATTCCGGTCTCGCAGGCCGTCAGCGTGCCCAACATCCTGGTGGCCGCGCCCGGTTCCAGCTTCAACAACCTGCAGGACTTCATCGATGCGGCGCGCGCCAAGCCCGGCCGCCTGACGTTCGCGTCCTATGGACCGGGCAGCCTGGCGCAGATGGCCGCCGAGCTGCTCAAGAAGGATGCGGGCCTGGATATGGTGCACGTGCCCTACAAGGGTGGCGCGCCGGCCATCGTGGACGTCATGGGCGGTCAGGTCGACGTCTACTTCGCCAACGCCGCGTCCAGCCTGAACTACGTCACCGGCGGCAAGCTCAAGGCGCTGGCGGTCTCGTCGTCGCAGCGCATGCCCGAACTGCCCAACGTGGCGACGGTGGGCGAAGCCGGCATCAAGAACTTCAACGTGGTCGAGTGGAACGGCTTCTTCCTGCCGGCGGGCACCAGCCCGGAAGTGGTGGCCAAGCTGCAGGAGCTCGTGCAAAAGGCGCTGGCGCGTCCCGATACCCGCGAGAAGCTTGCCAAGCTGGGCCTGACGCCGGTCGGCAGCAGCGCCGCCGACTTCGCCAAGTTTGTCGATGCCGAACAGACCCGCTGGGCCGAGGTCGTGAAAACCAATAACATCCAGGTGAATTGATCATCCGGGGGCGGGCGCGGCATCGTTCGCACGCGCCAGCCCCCGATCCGAATGGAGATTGACCAGATGAGCCGGGAAGACGATTTTGAGCGTGGCCTGGAAAACCGCCGCGCCGTGCTTGGCGACGAATGGGTGCAGCGGTCGCTGGATCGCGCCACCACGTTCACCGCCGACTACCAGAACATGATCACGCGTTATGCCTGGCACGATATCTGGAGCCGTCCAGGCCTGCCGCACAAGGCGCGCCGCATGATGGTGCTGGCGGTGACGTTGTCGCTGGGCCGTTGGGAAGAATTCGAACTGCACGTGCGCGCCGCCTTGACGGCACAGGATGCCTCGCGCCTGACGCCCGACGAACTCAAGGAAGTGCTGCTGCAGAACGCGATCTACGCGGGCGTGCCGGCGGCCAATACGGCCTTCAATCTTGCGCAGAACATCCTGCGCGAGGTCGCCGGGCAGATCGGCTACGACCTGGCCGCGGCGGATCCGCGCCAGGCCGACCTGTTTGGGACAAAGCCGGCCTGACCGGTGCGCAAAGGGCGGGCTGCTTGCCCGCCTGATCTTTTCTAGTCCGAGCGGGGATTGAGCACGCGAGCCGCCCGCAGGCCGCTGCGTACCGCGCCTTCCAGCACGCCGGGATAGCCGGTGTCCGTCCAGTCGCCCGCCAATGCCAGCGTGGGCCACGGCGTGGAGTTCAGAGGGCGGGTCAGGCCCGGCACCGCGGCAAACGTCGCGCGCTTTTCAATGAACAGTTCGGCCGCCGCCACCTCGGGCATCGGCGGCAGCCGCAGCGGATGCGCCGCGGCCTGTTCGGCCACCTGATCGATCAGGGCTTCAATCACTTGGCGCCGGTTGCGTTCGCTCATGCCGATTGCCGCGCTGGCCACCACGGCCAGTTCCCCAGCCTTGGTGTCGCCCGCGAGCTGGGCGCGATCGAACAGCCACTGGCCGGCATGACCGCGGGCCGCATCTTCGCGCAGCATCATCATCGGCTCGGGCAGCCGCCACGGGCCGGCCAGGCGGATGTTCAGCGTGGCGATGGGCAGATAGTCGAAGGCCTTGAGCGCATCGAGCAGCCCGGTGGCGCCGGCCTCGCGTAGCGGACCATCCAACAGGCGCGCGGCGAAGGTGGGCGGCACGGCCAGCACGGCCGCGTCAAAGCGTTCCTGGTTGATGTCGATGCCGTCGGCGGACGGATGCAGCTGGCGCACCGTGCTGCCATAGCGCATGGTGACCTGGCGCGCGGCGGCGTCGGGCCACAGCGCCGACAGGTCCGTGCACGGCAGCAGCAGATCGCTGTCTTCGCGCGCGCCTGCCAGGCTATCGCGCAGCACGCGGGCAAACAGCACGGCGCTGGCCGTGGCGATCGGCGTGTTCAGCGCGGCCAGGCAAAGGGGCTCCCACATCTGCCGGATCAGCACATCGGACTGCGCGTGATAGTGCAGCAGTTGCAGCACGGTCCAGTCGCGCGGCGGCGACCAGGACATGGTCTTCAGGCCGCGCATCAGGCGCAGCATCGCAAGCCGGTCGCTCCATGAGACGCCACGCGCGCGCAGGACGGCCAGGGCCATGTGCAGCGGCGCCGGCAGGCGCGGGGCGGACAGGTTGAAGCGGCCGTCCAGGCTTGCCAGGCGCAAGGGACGCCGCATCAGCAGGGCGTCCGGGTTGCGGCCCACGCGGCGCATCAGCGCCAGGGTTTCCTTGTAGGCGCCGCACAAGAGGTGCTGGCCGTTGTCCAGCGGCGCTTCGAAGTCACCGTGAAAGACGCGCCGCGCGCGGCCACCGGGGGTGTGCCCAGCCTCGAAAACCGTAACCTTGGCGCCGGCTTCGCGCAGGGCAACGCTGGCCGCCAAGCCGGCCCAGCCTGCGCCAATGACCGCCGCCTTCACCGGGCCAACCGGCGGACCAGGCCGCGTCCGCCGCCCACCCAGGTTTTCCAGGCGAGCCAGAGTTTGCGCAATGGGGTGAGCGAAATGCGCTGGTGCAGCACCTGCCAGTTGTCGCGCTCGATCTCGTCGAGCAGCGCATGGTAGATGGCGGCCATCATGAGTCCCGGACGCTGCGCGCGGCGGTCGGCCTCGGGCAGGTTGCTCATCGCCTCGCGGTAGAGCTCGCGGGCACGGTCGGCCTGGAACTTCATCAGCGCGGTGAAGCGATCGGAATACTCGCCATTCAGGATGTCCGAGGCCTTGACCTCGAACTGCTGCATGTCGTTGACCGGGATATAGATGCGGCCGCGGCGGGCATCGTCGCCCACGTCGCGGATGATGTTGGTCATCTGGAACGCCAGGCCCAGCTTTTCGGCGTAGACCAGCGTCTTGGGATCGGAATAGCCAAACACGCCGGCGGACAGTTCGCCCACGACGCCGGCCGCGTGCCAGCAATACTTGCGCAGGCCGGGCCAGTCCAGGTAGCGGGTTTGGTCCAGGTCCATTTCCATGCCATCGATCACGGCCAGCAGGCGGTCACGGGTGATCGAACAGCTTTCCAGATGCGGCTGCAACGCGCGCGTGACGGGATGGTCGGGCTTGCCGTCGAACATCTGGTCGATCTGCGTGCGCCACCAGGCGAGCTTGATGCGCGCCAGCGACGGGTCGGTGCACTCGTCGACCACGTCGTCCACTTCGCGGCAGTACGCGTACAGGGCCGTGATGGCGCGCCGGCGCTCGGGAGGCAGGAACAGGAAGGAATAGTAGAAGCTGGAACCGCTTTTGGCGGCTTTTTCCTGGCAATACTCGTCAGGGGTCATTAGGCACGGCCTGTTACTTGATGGAGCGCCACAACATGATGGCCCAGTCTTTGGCGCCCAATTCGGGGCGATTCATGAATACATCGTAGCCGCTCGCCTCGATCCGCTCCAGGACGCGCAGCCCGCCTTGCACCACCAGGCGCAGCTCCAGGCCGATGCGGCCCGGCAGGCGGCGCGCCAGCGGAGCGCCGAAGTGTAGCAGCGCGCGTGTGCGGTCGACCTGGAAGGCCATGAGCTCGCGCCACGCAGGCGTAAGGCGGCAGGCGGCCAGGTCTTCGTCCGACACGCCGTGGCGGCGCAGGTCTTCCTGCGGCAGGTAGACGCGGTGCTTGTGCCAGTCCACTCGCACGTCCTGCCAGAAGTTCACCTGCTGCAGGCCGGTGCAGATGGCGTCGGACTCGGTCAGGTTCTGCGGCGTGCTGGCTTCGAACAGGTGCAGCATCAGGCGGCCGACCGGGTTGGCCGAGCGGCTGCAGTAATCCATGAGGGTGGCGTAGTCCTCGTAGCGCTTGACGGTCAGGTCCTGCTCGAACGCGGACAGCAGGTCGTAGAAAGGCGTGATCGGCAACTGGTGCCGGGCGATCGTCTGCGCCAGCGGCGCAAAGATGTCGGACAGGGGCGGCAGGCCGGCAGCGGGGGGCGTGCCGGGTTCGGCGCCGATGCGATGCAGCTCGGTGCGGAACGCGGCGAGCTGGGCCAGGCGCTCCTCGTCGGTCGCGCTGCCTTCGTCGGCAATGTCGTCCGCGGCGCGGGCGAACCGGTAGATATCGGTCACGGCGCCGCGCAGCCTGCGCGGCAAGAGCAGCGAGGCAACGGGAAAATTCTCGTAGTGATCGATGGACATAAAAAGAGGCCAGTGGGCAGGATCGGACCTGCAAAAACGGCGCAAAGCGGAAAACGGTCTCATTTTAGAGTAGTCGCCCGCGCTTGATCCGGCGCGCTGCCGCCGGGGACGGCGATCAGTTAGACTTGGACGCCACAGGATCTCACAACATGCCGCGCCCCATATCCGCCACCGTTTCCGTTTCCGCTCTTGCGCACAATCTGGCCACCGTGCGCCGCCACCTGGACCAGACCGCCGCCGCGGCCGCCGGGCTGCCGCCGTCGATCTGGGCGGTCATCAAGGCCAACGCCTACGGGCACGGCATCGAACAGGCCGTGGCGGGTTTTTCCAAGGCCCAAGGCCTGGCCATGCTGGACCTCGAAGAAGCCGTGCGTTGCCGCGAAGCCGGCTGGGGTGGACCGATCCTGCTGCTGGAAGGGTTCTTCAACCCGTCGGATCTCGACATCGTCGACCGCTACCACCTCAGCAGCACCGTCCACCACCGTGACCAACTCGACATGCTGGCCCGCGCCCGTCTGTCGCGCCGCGTGGACATCATGCTCAAGCTCAACAGCGGCATGAACCGGCTGGGTTTCAGCCCGACGGCCTATCCCGCCGCCTACGAGCGCGCCGCGCTGCTGCAGCAGCAGGGCACGCTTGGCTCGGTCGGCAAAATGACCCATTTCGCCTGCGCCGACGGTCCGCAAGGCGTGAACGAACAACTGAGCGTCTTCAATTCGGTGACGCATAAGCTGCCCGGTTCGATCAGCGTGTGCAATTCGGCCGCCGCCCTGCGCTTTGCCGACATCGCCGTCGGCTCCGAAAGCCAGACGCACTGGGTGCGGCCGGGCATCTGCCTCTATGGCGCGTCGCCCTTTGCGGATGCCGACGCCTCCTCGTTCGGCCTGAAGCCCGCCATGTCGCTCAGCTCCGAAATCATTGCGGTGCAGGAAATCAAGGCCGGTGACTCCGTCGGCTACGGCGCGCTGTTCCGCGCCGAACGCGCCATGCGCCTGGGCATCGTGGCCTGCGGTTACGCCGACGGCTACCCGCGCCACGCCACCACCGGCACGCCGGTCGTGGTTGCCGGCATCCGGACCCAACTGCTGGGACGGGTGTCCATGGACATGCTGGTCGTGGATCTGGGCCCCGTGCCGTCCGCCGGGGTCGGATCGCCGGTGTCGCTGTGGGGCGAAGACGGCCCGTCGGTGGATGAAGTCGCCAGCGCGGCTGGCACCATCGGCTATGAACTGCTGTGCGCGCTGGCCCCGCGCGTCCCGGTCACCCGGGACGCCTGACCCGCGGCGGCGCGGCGTCCGGTGGGCAATAATTGCTGCGCAAATGACAAGACAGGCGGCGCCGGATGGTGTCTACTTTGGAAACCGGGCGCTCAGGCGCCCGTTTTTGACCAAGAAAACAGACTGCGAGGTTTCAATCCATGAAGGACAAATGCGTGCTCATTACGGGCGCCACCAAAGGCATAGGCTGGGCGCTTACTCAGCGGTTGTCCGACATGGGCTGTCACGTGGTTGGTATCGCGCGCAACACGACCGATGTCGATTTCCCGGGCTATCTGTACGCCTGTGATCTGGCCGATGCCGGCCGTACCGAAGAAGTCCTGCGCGAAATCCGCGAAAAATTCCCCGTCGACGCCGTCGTCAACAATGTGGGCCTCGTGTCGCCCCAGCCCCTGGGCGAAATCGACCTGGCCACGCTGTACAACGTGCTGGACCTGAACGTGCGCGTGGCGGTGCAGGTGACGCAGGCGTTCATCGAATCGATGAAGGTGCGCCGCGCCGGCCGCATCGTCAACGTGGTCAGCCGCTCCATCCACGGCGCGCTCGACCGCACCGCGTATTCGGCCGCCAAGAGCGCGCTGGTGGGCTGCACCCGCACCTGGGCGCTGGAACTGGCCGAATATGGCGTCACGGCCAATGCGGTGGCGCCGGGCCCCATCGAAACCGAAATGTTCCGTGCCACCCGGCCCGCCGGCAGCGACAACGAAAAGCGCGCGCTGGCTTCCGTTCCCATGAAGCGCCTGGGCACCCCGGCCGAAGTGGCCGCCGCCATCGCCTTCCTGCTGTCGGACGACGCCGGTTTCATCACCGGTCAGGTGCTGGGTGTGGATGGCGGCGGCAGTCTGGCGGGCCGCTCCTGAACGTTGCCGCTGCACGGATGCATAACGCACCTTCGGGTGCGTTTTTTGTGCTCAGCGCAGGCGCCGCGTTGCTCACTGGCGCGTTGGCGGCACGTCCTGCAAGTCGCGGGCTTCGCTGCGCAGCGCGTCCAGGAAATGGGCCAGCGCCGCAGTCGGTTCCACGTGCGCCCGCTGCACGACGCCTACCGCCGGCAAGCTCCAGTCCGGTTTGAACTTCAGGATCGCCAGTACGCCCAGATCCGCGTAGTGATGCGCGACGGCGCGCGGCATGGCGGCCAGCATGTCCGCGCCGCGCAGCAGCACTTCATTGGCCAGCAGCGATACCGATTCGGCGACAGGCGCGGGCAGCGCCAGTCCCTGCTGCGCGAAGTAGGCGTCGATCCGCTGGCGTAGCGGCGCATCGGGCGGCGGCAGGATCCAGTCCTGACGCGCAAGCGCCGCGGCGGTGATGCGCGTCGACCGCGCCAGCGGATGCCCCTTGCGCGCCACCACGCATATCGGCTCTTCGTACAGCACTTCTGTGCGGAACACCGCCTGGGCGGCATCGAGCATCAGGCGGCCCAGCACGCAGTCGAGTTCACCGCGGGCCAGGCTGTCCAGCAGCGCATCGTGCGCGCCCTCGTGCAGCATGACAGTGACGCCGGGATGGTGTTCGCGCATGCGCTGGATGGCGCGCGGCACCAGCACGGGCAGGGCCACCGGCTGCACGCCGACCCGGATGCGGCCACGCGCGCCGGCGGCCAAGGCGGCGATCTCGTTGCGCGCGCCGGCCAGATCGGCCAGCAGCACGTCCGTCTTGCCGGCAAGCGCCTGCCCGAAAGCGGTCGGCGTGATGCCCCGCCGCGAACGCACGAATAGCGGGACGCCGAACATGTCCTCCAGTTCCAGCAAGAGCTTGCTGGCCGCGGGCTGGGTCATGCCCAGCCGCGCCGCGGCCTTGTGCACGCTTCCAAGCGCGTGCAGCGCGTGCAGCAGGTCAAGGTGGCGCAGGCGCAGGCGTCCGCTGATGTGGCGCAGGTCGGGAATGCGGGGGCTGGCGGGCATGGTTCAGTGATTCCTAACAGTTTTCACAGCATTCTAATAATTGATCGTTCGGTATGCACCCCGTTCCTATACTGGCTTCGTGCTCATGCGAGCCCATGCTTTTGACCAGAGAGGTTGCCGATGAAGATCACCATGCTGGGGACTGGCGCGGCGCTGCCGGATCCCGACCGGGCGCAGTCCGCGATTCTGCTGACGCTGGACGACGACCGGCACTACCTGTTCGACTGCGGCGAGGGCGCGACGCGGCAGATGGTGCGGGCCAATGTCGATCCCGCCAAGGTGGGGTTTGTCTTTCTGACCCACCTGCACCACGACCACATCTGCGACTACCCGTATTTCGTCATTTCAAGCTGGATTCTGAATAAGGAAGGCTCGCCCCTGGTGCTGGGCCCGAAGGGCACGAAGCACTTCGTGGACCACCTGTTCGAAAACGGTGCGTACCACACCGATTTCCAGGCGCGCGCCGCTTACCCCGTGCGCCAGCGCAATCTGGAAGCGATGCGGCCCGTGGTGCGCGAGGTGAGTCCCGGCGTGGTGTTCGAGGACGACAAGGTGCGCATTTCGGTGGATTGGGTGGAACACATTCCGCGCGATGTCTGCGAATGTTTCGGCGTGCGTGTCGAGGCGGAAGGCAAGGTCATCGCCTTCAGCGGCGATACCGCGCCCTGTGCGGCGATGGTGCGCCTGGCCAAGGATGCGGACCTGCTCATCCACGAGTGCACCTTTCCCGAGTCGTTCATCGCGCACCGCGCCAAGACCGGCGTCGGCACCTATGCCCACACCAGCCCGACGGACCTGGGCAAGATCGCACGCGAGGCCAATGTGAAAAGCCTGGTGGCCACGCACTTCGGCCACTTCGATTCCACCAGTCCGGTCCTCAAGCGCGCGGCGGCCAAGCATCTGCCCGTGGAACTCATGGGGCCGCACCTGATGGATGAGATCGTGTCCGACATCCGCAAGCACTACCCGGGTCCGCTGCGTCTGGCCCACGATCTGATGCGTATCGACCTGTAGCACCCGAAACGTTGCAAGGCCGGCCGCCCGGACAGCGACGCCGGGACGGCCAGGGAGAACACGATGCCGTATCGAGCTTGTGCCGTATCCGTCCTGGCCGCGCTGGCCCCGGCCCTGGCCCTTGTGCCGCCTGCGGCCAGCGCCCAGTATCCCGAGCATCCCATCCGCGTGGTGCTGCCGTACGCGCCGGGCGCGGCGGGCGACATCGCCTTGCGGCAGATCCAGCCGCTGCTGGAAAAGCGCCTGGGCCAGCCCGTGGTGGTGGACTACAAGACCGGCGCGGGCGGCAACATCGGCATGCAGGACGTGGCGCGCGCCAAGCCCGACGGCTACACGCTGGTGCTGGGCGCGGCCAACAACTTCGTCATCAATCAGTTCCTGTACCGCAAGCTCGGCTTCGATCCGCTGACCGATCTGGCGCCGGTGGGCAAGCTGGCGGACGTGCCCGCCTTCGTCTACGTCAGCGCGCAGGCGCCGGCTGCCGACTGGCGGCAGTTCCAGCAGTACGCGCGCGCACACTCGGGCAAGCTCAATTACGGCTCGCCAGGCATGGGCACGACGCCGCACCTGTCGGCGTATCGCCTGTCGAAGGCGATGGGTGCGGACATGACGCACATTGCCTACCGGGGAGCGGCGCCCGGTGTGCAGGCGCTCCTGGCCAACGAGGTGCAGCTCTACATCGGTGGCTATAGCGTTGCGGCCGCCTATGTGCCGCAGGGCAAGGTTCGGGCGATGGCGGTGGCCTCGCCGGAACGGTTTGCCGCGTTGCCCGACGTGCCGACCGCGAAAGAGGCCGGCATGCCGGACGCGGTGCAGGGCAACTGGTGGGGCTTTGCCGCGCCGAAGGGCACGCCGCCGGACCGCATCGGGCGCTTTGCAGCCGTCTTGCACGAGGTGCTGGGTCTGCCCGAGGTGCGGCAGGCCTACCTTGCCAACGGCTTCGTTCCCGGACAGGACACGCCCGCATCGTTCGGCAAGGCGTGGCGCGACGAGGCCCGGCAGTGGGAGGCCGCGGTGCGCGAGTCGGGCGTGGTGCTGGACTGACGTCGCGTCCCCCATCCGATCGGACCATCCATTGTTTGTATAATAATAAATATCATTTCCATTATGGATGCTCGCCGTGTCGGACCGAGAGCACGCAGTTGGCGCATCGCTTTCCGCCCTGTACACCGCGCACTGCGGCTGGTTGCAGAAATGGCTGAATCGCCGTCTACAAGACAATCATCAGGCCGCCGACCTCACGCAGGACACCTTCCTGACCTTGCTGGTGCGGCGGCACGCCATTGCCGATGTGCGCGAGCCCCGGGCATTCCTGACCACGATCGCGCGCGGCCTGCTGGTCGATTTCTGGCGCCGCCGGGATATTGAACTGGCGTGGGCCGACACGTTGGCATCGCGTCCCGAAGTCACCCACCCATCCCCCGAAGTGCAACTCCAGGCGCTCCAGGCACTGGTCGAAATCGACCGCAAGCTTCATCGCCTGGGCGTGCGTGCGCGCGCCGCCTTCCTGATGCACCGCATCCACGGCATGACGCATCCGGCCATCGCGGCGGAGCTGCGCGTGTCCGAGCGGACGGTGCGCAAGGACATCGCGCAAGCCATGCTGTGCTTTCTGCTCGACGCCGATCTGCAACCCGTTGGATTTCACGGCGATGAGGCAGGACGGTGATGGGCGCCGCCGCTGTCGACCCGCGCATTCTTGAGGCCGCCGCGCATTGGTATGCGTTGCTGAGCTCGGGGGCGGCCAGCGAGCGGGAGCGCGCACGGTGGCAGGCGTGGATGGACGCCGACAACGCGCATCGCCGGGCGTGGCAACGCGTCGAGGACGTGGGCGCGCAGTTCGATGCGCTGATCGCGCAGCCGATGGGCCGCGAGGCCAGCGTGGCCAGCCTCAATGCCGCCGCGCAGGGCCGGCGCGAGCGCCGCCGGTTGTTGACGGTTGCGCTGATCGCGGGCGCGACGGGACTCTTGGGCCTGGGCGTGGCGCAGTCGCCGGCCGGCCGCCGAACCTGGGCGGCGTGGCAGGCGGATCTGGTCACCCCGGTGGGCGGATCGAAAGAAAGCCGGCTTGCCGACGGCACCCAGATTCGACTCAATACCGATACCGCCGTGAAGGTCGATTACACCCGCGACCAGCGCCGCCTGGTGCTGCTGCGCGGCGAAATCATGATCGCCACCGCGGCTGACCCGGATCGCACGTTTGTGGTGGACACGCCCGAAGGGCGGTTGCAGGCGTTGGGCACGCGGTTCAACGTGCGCAGCCTTGACGGCGAAACCACGCTCGCCGTGCTGGAGGGCGCGGTGCAGGCACATTTCGCGGGCGCGCCGCCTGCGGGGGTTCGGGTCGACGCCGGCATGCGGATGCGCGGCGGATCGCAAGGCATCGACGCGCCCGCAACGCTGCGGGCCGACGACCACAACTGGACGCGCGGCATCGTGCAATTCGAGGAGGCGCCGCTGGCGCAGGTGGTGGCGGAACTGGCGCGCTACCGCCGCGGTCATCTCGGCTGTGCCAGCGACGTGGCGGACTTGCGTGTGACAGGCACATTCCCGCTGCATGACAGCGACCGCGCGCTGCGCTTGTTAAGCGAGGCCCTGCCGGTGCGTATCAGCCAGCCGCTGCCCTGGTGGACGACGCTGCAACCGCGCTGAAAGCCCCCTGATCCCACCGCTGTTACAAAATAGTTTGCCGCTTTTGCCGCGCTCATCCGGCCTATGGGCAATTCAACACCCATATCGCGGATCCGTGGCATGACCAACCCCCTCACTGTTTTTTCCATCCGTCCGATCCGCCGCGCGCGCATCGCCCCGCTGGCGCTTGCCATCGGCGTGATGCTGAGCGGCGGGGCGCCCCTAAGCGCCGTGTATGCGCAGTCCGCACAGACGCAGGTCCGCGACTACGACATCCCAGCCGGGCCGTTGAGCCAGGTGCTCAACCTGTTCTCCGCCGAAGCTGGCCTCTTTGTCAGCGGCCACGGTGATCTGAGCAGCGGCCGGCAAAGCCCCGGCGTGCGCGGTCGATATTCGCCCGAGGCAGGGATGGCCGCGCTGCTGACCGGCACCGGTCTCGTGGCGGAACGTCTGCCCGATGGCGGCTTCGTCCTGCGGCAAGGCCGCCAGGACGTGACGCTGCTGGAACCGATCGCGGTGACCGCCCAGGTCGAACGCCCGGATGGCCCGGTGCTGGGCATCGCCGCCACGAACAGCGCCACGGCCACCAAGACCGATACGCCGATCATCGAAACGCCGCAGTCGATCTCGGTGGTGAGCGCCGAGCAGATCCGCGTTCAGAAGGCGCAGAACCTGCAAGAGGCGCTGGGCTATACGCCCGGCATCATGCCCGGCATCGTCGCCAAGAGCTCGATGTTCGAAGACACGATGAGCATCCGCGGTTTCGAAGCCAACCCGCAGACCGGCAGCTATTACCGCGACGGCATGCGCTACATGATCAATCAGTACAACGGCAAGCAGGAGCCATACGGACTGGAGCGGGTCGAAGTGCTGCGGGGGCCGTCATCGGTGCTGTATGGGGCTGCGGCGCCGGGCGGCATCGTCAATACCGTGACAAAGCGTCCGCCCGGCGAAACGATGGGCGAGATCAATCTGGACGGCGGCAGTTATGACCGCCGGCAGATTTCGGCGGACATCGGCGGTCCGATCGACGAGGCCGGGGTGTGGTCCTATCGCCTGACCGGCCTGTTCCGCGAGAGCAAGCAATTCATCGACTACAGCGCCGACGATCGCACCTACATCGCGCCCGCGTTGACGTGGCGCCCGTCAGCGGCCACCTCAGTCACGCTGCTGGCCAACTATCAGCGCATCAAGACGATCAATCCGACCGAGGTGCCGGTCACCGGCTCGCTCTGGACCAACCCGAACGGACAGATCCCGCGTTCGCGCTTTCTGGGCGAGCCCAACAACAACCGCTTCGATGTCGAATCGACGTCGCTGGCCGTGCTGATCGAGCATGCGTTCAATGACACGCTGAAATTCCGCACCTCGATGCGCTACTACGACGCGGACCTGACCATGCGCTACGTGCTGCTGCAAGGCGACGTGGACGCCGCGACGCAGCGGCGGGTGTCCCGGTCGGCACGCGGTTTCGACGACCGCACCACGGTGCAGACGATCGACACCAACATCGAAAAGCGGTTCGAAACGGGGGCCGTGACGCAGACGATTCTTGCGGGCTTCGACTACACGCGGTCCACCTACAACAGCGATCGCCTGCGCGGCAATCTGCGGCCCATCGACGTCTTCGACCCGGTGTACCTGCCCGGCGATGTCGTGGTGTTGCCCTGGCAGCAGCGCCGCAACAACGAGCATCGCCTTGGCATCTACCTGCAGGATCAGCTGAAGATCGCGGACAAGGTGGTGGTGCTGCTGGGCGGACGATATGACAACGTGCGCGCCGAGAACCGCGCCTTGCACGCGCCGTCCACCAATTCGAACGACAAGGACACCGCCTTCACCGGCCGAGCCGGCGTGGTGTATCTGGCGGACAACGGCCTGGCGCCGTATGTCAGCTTCAGCCAGTCGTTCGAACCCACCAGCGGGCGTGACCGCACCGAAGGCAGCTTCGAGCCCAGCCGCGGGACGCAGTACGAGGTCGGCATCCGATACCAGCCCGCCGGCCAAGACGTCATGCTGAGCGCGGCGCTGTTCAATCTGGAGCGCAAGAACGTGCTCACGCCGGATCCGGTCGATCCGACCTTTCTGGTGCAGACCGGCAAGGTGCGCTCGCGCGGTCTGGAGATCGAGGCGCGCGCACGCGTCACGCCGCAGGTCGATGTGATTGCAGCCTACACGTACACCGACGCCCGGGTGGTCAAGAGCAATCTGCCGGGCGAAGAGGGCGAGCGCTTCAACACACCCCGCCACGCGGCTTCCTTGTGGACCGACGTGAACCTGTCGGAGTGGGTGCTGATGGGGCTGAAGGCCGGCGCCGGCCTGCGCTATGTGTCGGCGCGTCCCGACCGGCCGTCCAGCGGTTCACTAGGCGGCGCGGGCTACACGCTGATCGATGCGCGCGTCAGTTATGAAAGCGGCCCGTGGCTCTATGCGCTTAACGTCACCAACCTGACGGACAAGACCTACTTCCCGTCGATTTGCTACAACGGCGTGTGCGACTACGGCGAGCCGCGCCGCATCATCGGCACGGTGAGCTACCGCTGGTGAGCCTGCGCGCCGCGCTGCTGCGGCTGCATCGCTGGACCGGCCTGGTGCTGGCCGGCTTTCTTTGCCTGGTGGCGCTGACCGGCATCCCGCTGGCCTGGTACGACACGCTGGATGCCGCGGCCGCGCCGGCATTGCATCGCGTGGCGCCGTCTTCGGCGGATGCCGCACGGCTGGACGCGTTGACGCTGCGTGACCACGTGGCCCGATTCGTGCCGGGGGCGGTGATGCCCGCGACGCCGCTCGGCGCGCAGGCTGGCCGCAGCGTGCCGTTCCCGGTCTGGCTGCCCGAGGCGGGCGCGGCCGCGCCGGTGCTCCACGAGGTATTCGTCGACCCGTATACCGGCGCCATCCTGGGCCTGCGCCGATGGGGCGATCTGGGTGAAGGGCTGCGCAACCTGATGCCGTTCCTGCATCGGCTCCATACGGCGCTGCTGTTCGAGGGCATCGGCGAGCTGTTGCTCGGCATCGTCGCATTGGCGTGGACGCTCGATGGATTTGTCGGCGCGTGGCTCACGCTGCCGGCGCGAACCCGCGTGCGCAAGACGGCATCATCCGCGTGGCAGCGTTGGGCGCCCGCCTGGCGGATTCGCTGGCAGGGCGGTCCGCATAAGCGCAATTTCGATCTGCATCGGGCCGGGGGGCTGTGGCTGTGGGCCGCGTTGACGCTGATGGCATGGAGCAGCGTCGCACTCAACCTGCCGACCGTCTACGATCCGGTGATGCGCGCCGCGCTGAGCTATCAGGCCGATCCCCGGCGCGCGGCCGCGGCAAGCGCGGGCGACCCGATGCCGCCCGCGCAAGCTCGCGATACGGGGCGGCGGCTGATGGCCGCGCTGGCTGCCCGCGAGGGGTTCGTCGTGCTCGGCGAACACTGGTTGGCGCTGGATGCGCGCCGCAAGCTGTATCGCTACAGCGTGCGCAGCAGCCGGGATCTGCGCGCGCGCAGCGGGGCCACGTCGGTCGTGTTCAATGCGGTGGATGGGCAATTGGCGGGCAGCCATCTTCCAACGGGCCGGGCCGCCGGTGACACCGTCAAGCATTGGCTGACCAGCCTGCACATGGCGGCGTTCTGGGGCTGGCCGTTGCAGCTGATGGTGGCGCTGGTCGGCGTGGTCACGCTGGCGCTAAGCGTGACCGGCGTCTGGCTGTGGTGGACGCGCCGCCGTGCGCGTCAGTACGGACCCTTGCTCGCGGCGACCGCAGCCAGTTCCTTGAACTCGCCCGCCAACGCTTCGGCCGCGCGCGCCAGCAGCACCGCATCGACGCCCACCGCCACGAAGGTCGCGCCCAAGGACAGGTAGTGCCTGGCCTGCGTCACGCCGCTGTGCAGGATGCCAGCCGCCTTGCCGGACCGCACGATGCGCGCAATGGCGTCGTCGATGGTCTTCTCGACCACGGGATGTTCCGGCTGGCCCAGATAGCCCATGCTGGCCGACAGATCGGCCGGTCCAATGAAGACGCCATCCACGCCGTCCACGGCAAGAATCTCGTCCAGCGCCGCGATGCCGTCCGGCGTTTCGATCTGCACCAGCACGCACATCTGGTCGTTGGCGCGTTCAAGGTAGTTGGCAATGCGGTTCCAGCGCGACGCGCGCGCCAGCGCACTGCCCACGCCACGGATGCCCTGCGGCGGATAGCGGACCGCCGCCACGGCGGCGGCGGCTTCTTGCGCGGACTGGATCATGGGCACCAGCACCGACTGCGCTCCCGTGTCCAGAATCTGTTTGATCTGCACCGGGTCGTTCCATGCCGGACGCACCACGGGCGCGACCGGATAGGCGGCCACGGATTGCAATTGGGCAAGGGTGGAGTCCAGCGTATTGGGTGCGTGCTCGCCGTCGATCAGCAGCCAGTCGAATCCGGCGCCGGCAAGGATTTCCGAGGTATAGGCGCTGGCCAGGCCGGCCCACAGGCCGATCTGAGGTTTGCCGTCGCGCAGGGCTTGCTTGAACGTGTTGGTCAGGAGGTCCATGGACTGGGGATCGGGTAGGAGGGAGGAGGGTTGACGTTCAAGGCGTACCGGCATCGCGCGAGGGGCCGTCGCGCTTGATGAGGTCGACCATCGCGTCCACATCGGCGTACAGGCGCTCCAGCAGTTCCTTGCCGATCCGCTCTTCGATTTCCTGGTACTTCGCGTCGACCTGGGGCCGCATGCGATCGATGAGCTTGTTGCTCTTGGCGGTCAGGGAAATTTCCTGGCGGCGTTGGTCGGCGCTGGAGCGCGTGCGCTTGATGAGCCCTTGCTCTTCCATGCCGGCCAGCATGCGCGTGAGGCTGGGGCTCAGGATCTGACAGGCGCGGGCGATCTGATTGGGTTCCAGGGAGCCCACCTCGCTCAACGTGCGCAAGACCCGCCATTGCTGTTCGGTGACGCCGGCTGCGTGCAGAATGGGGCGGAAATGCGCCATCAGCGTTTCGCGCGCGTAGAGCAGCAAATGGGGAAGATTGCGGTGGTGGAAGCTCGGACTCATGGCGGCTATGTTAGCAAGAGCCGCCCAAAAAATGCTCAATTCTTCAAGCCCGCGCGCGGCCTGCGCCAGTGTGGCGGCGGGCCGGGGCGGGGGGCAGGTCAGGGGCGCGAATCAGGGGCCGGAGCAGGGCCAGATCAAAGGCCAGCGTAGGGATGTGGCAGGGCAGAGCGTCGGGACCGGCGCGGTGCCGGCCCCGGGTGTCACGCCGGATTCTGGCGGGACAGCTCTTGCAGGTCGTCCGGCAGCGCAAAATCAGGCGCGCCGCGCTGCAACTCGCGCAACGCCTGCACGGCGTCTTCTTCGCGGTCGTCCACGATCAGGCCGCGGATCTGGGCGACGCGCGCCTCGATATCTTGCTCGGTGAAGGCGGCGACCTGCTGCGCTTCCGCAGGCGTTTCCTGAGCGGCCGTCTGTGCGGGTGCCTGCGCGGCAGTTTCAGCGGCAGCCGTGGCCGCTTCGGCGGGCGCAGCGGCCACGGCGGATGACGTCGCTGCAGAGTGCGGCGCTACGGGTTGGCTCGCTGCGGGCTGCGTCACGGTGGGCTGCATCACCGCAGGCTGCATCACCGCGGCCTGGGCCGGGGCGACCGGCTCTTGCTGCAGGGCGACGACGCGGCGCAGGGGCGATGGATCGCTGGCCGGCGTGGCGGATGCGGAAGACGCATCTTGCGCGGTGTCGCTTTCTTGAACGGCCACCAATTGCATTTGCGGCTCGGTGTCGTCGATGGCCTCACGCATGTCGGTCCATGCAAAAAGGCCTGCGACCATCACGGCGCAGGCGGCGGCGCCCCAACCGGGATGCCAGCTATGGCCGGGGTGCCATCTGCGTCGTACCGCGGCATCCAGTTCCGGATTGGCGCCGGGGCCCGGCTTGCGGTACAGGGCGCGCAGATCCCGTTCATCGTCTTCGTCAAAAGGGGGGCGATAGGTAATGCTCATGCGCGTACTCCTCGCACATACGCCGGGTGGCACAGCGTATCCGCGTTTGACCTTTGCGTGCGCCGCGCCGGTGGTCCGGCGTCTGGTCGTGCTGGGGTCATGTTCCGGTTCGGGCGGTCTCGTGAAAGGCCGCGAGTGATTGCGCCGCGATTCCCCACAGAGTGCGTCGCAAGGACGTCCATCGTGGAGTATGCCGTCCGGTTGGGACGGTTCGACAATATGCGCTGCACCTGGCGATTATGCGCGATTTGCAACGGATCGGGCAGGAAATTTCTTGTGTTTGCATCATGTAACTGCTGTGCGTCCCTGTTTGTGAAAGCTGTCTGAAAGAAATGCCTTTCAGACGCACGCGATCAGCGTGTCAAAACGGTCGCTGTACTGGCGCAGCGCTAACAGGTTGCCGGGTACACTTTCGCGCATGGCAAAAACCCGAACCGTATATGTGTGCGCCGATTGCGGCGGCACCACCCCCAAGTGGCAGGGCAAATGCCCGCATTGCAATGCCTGGAACACGCTTGAAGAAACCGTGGAGTCCTCCGCGCCCGCGGCCGCTGCCCACCGTTATGCGCCGCTGGCCTCGTCCAGCCCCGTGCGCAGCCTGTCCGAAATCGAAGCCCGCGAAACCCCGCGCACGCCCACCGGCCTGGACGAATTCGACCGCGTGCTCGGCGGCGGATTGGTTGCCGGCGCGGTGGTGCTGATCGGCGGCGATCCTGGTATCGGCAAGTCGACGCTGTTGCTGCAGGCGCTGGCATCGCTGTCCGAGTCCACCAATGTGCTGTACGTGACGGGAGAAGAATCCGCCGAACAGGTCGCGCTGCGCGCGCGCCGGCTCGGCTTGCAAACCGGCAACGTCAACCTGCTGGCCGAAATCCGCCTCGAAGCCATCCAGGCCGCGGTGTCGGAACAGAAGCCGTCGGTTGCCGTCATCGACTCGATCCAGACGCTGTACAGCGGCGAGCTCACGGCGGCGCCGGGGTCGGTGTCGCAGGTGCGCGAATGCGCCGCGCAGCTCACGCGGCTAGCCAAGCAGACGGGCATCGCAATCGTCATGATCGGCCACGTCACCAAGGACGGCGCGCTGGCCGGCCCGCGCGTGCTGGAACACATTGTGGATACCGTGCTGTACTTCGAGGGCGACACGCATTCGTCGTTCCGTCTGGTGCGCGCGTTCAAGAACCGCTTTGGCGCCGTCAACGAGCTGGGTGTATTCGCCATGACCGACCGCGGCCTGCGCGGTGTGGCCAATCCCTCTGCCCTGTTCCTGTCGCAACACGAACAACAGGTCGCTGGCTCGTGCGTCATGGCCACGCAGGAAGGCACGCGCCCCTTGCTGGTCGAAATCCAGGCGCTGGTCGACAGCTCCCACGCGCCCAATCCGCGCCGCCTGACGGTTGGCCTGGAAGGCAACCGTCTCGCCATGCTGCTGGCCGTGCTGCACCGGCATGCGGGCGTGTCCACCTTCGACCAGGACGTCTTCGTCAATGCGGTGGGCGGCGTGCGCATCACCGAACCGGCAGCCGACCTGCCGGTCTTGCTAGCCATCATGTCTTCGCTGCGCGACCGTCCCCTGCCGCGCGGTTTGATCACCTTCGGCGAAATCGGTCTGGCCGGCGAAATCCGTCCCGCCCCGCGCGGGCAGGAACGCCTGCGTGAAGCCGCCAAGCTCGGTTTCTCGGTGGCGCTCATCCCCAAGGCCAACGCGCCGCGCCAGCCTATTGAAGGCCTGGAGATCTGGGCGGTGGACCGCTTGGACGCGGCATTGGAAAAGCTGCGCTGATGCGCGGCGTCGTTGGTTGGAGCAATACGTGAGTCTGTTCGTCATCGCCGCATGCCTGGCCGCCGGCTGCATGATCGGTTTCATGGGCGGCGTGCTGGGCATCGGGGGCGGGCTGATCGCCATCCCAGCGTTGGTCCTGCTGATGGGAATGTCGCAGCAGCTTGCGCAGGGCACGGCGCTCATCATGGTTCTGCCGACCATCATGATGGCCGTGCGCAAGTACAACCAGCAGACGCGCATCGACAAGCGCGTCGCGCTCGCCGGGGCAGCGGGCGCCGTGGTGTTCACGTGGGTGGGCGCGCAGATGGCGCTGGGCATCGACTCGACCTTGCTGCGCCAGAGCTTCGCGGTGTTCCTTTTCTTCATTGCGCTGTTCTACGTCTGGCAGACGTGGCGCGCCTCGCGCCCGGCGGCCCGCCACGCGCCGCCGCCTACCCGCGCCACGCCCGTCTTCACGCCGCGGCGCGCCAGCGTGCTGGGCATCCTGTGCGGCACGCTGGGCGGGTTCTTCGGCGTGGGCGGGGCGGTGCTGGCCGTTCCCATCATCACGTCAGTCTTCCGCCTGCCGCAAACCGCCGCGCAAGCCCTCGCGCTCAGCATGGTGATACCCGGTTCCATGATCGCGCTCATCACGTACACGTGGGCAGGGCAGGCCAACTGGATGGTGGGCGCGCCGCTCGCGATCGGCAGCCTCATCTTCGTTCCCATCGGCGTGCGGCTTGCCTACCGGCTTCCTGAACGAAAGCTGAGAGCTTGCTTTGCACTGATGTTGTTCGCGACCGTCGCGTTGCTGGCGTTCGAGGGATAGCAACAATTCTTGAGTGACAGAAAATTTGTGGTTCCGCGTTGAACCTTCTGGCGGGGCATGCTTCCAACCGCATACGGGACTTGCGGCATCGTGCCGCCCCGTATCGGAAGAGGGCATCTGCCCTTCACCAACCAGGAGTACTTACATGACGACTCACTCCCGCATTGCTGCGTTTCTTTCCACCTCGGCCCTGTGCCTCGGCCTCGCTGCCGCACCGTCGGCTTTCGCGGCTGGCGCGAAGTCCGGCGACACCAAGACCCAGGCGCATCACAAGCATCACAAGGCTGACAAGTCGTCCGCCAAGCACTCGGCAGGCGCAGCGACCAACCACAAGTCCGGCGCCACTACGCCGACGAAGTAACCGCGCCGGGCGGCAACGCCCACGTTCCTCTGCGCGACGAAGACTGACCGGACACGCGGGGGCCGGAAAGTCGAAAGCCTCTCGGTATGGGCGCCGAGAGGCTTTTTTGTTTCTGCATTCGAGCCGCGCGCCGCGCGCGCGGCGGCCGCATTCGCTTATTCCACCGGCGTGATCACGCGTCCGGTTTCAAAGAACGACTGCAGGTTTTCCAGCATCATGTTTTCCATCGCCAGGCGCGTTTCTTCGGTGGCGCTGCCGATGTGCGGCAGCAGCACGGCCTTGTCGCTCTTGATCAGCGCTTCGGGCACCTTGGGCTCGTGCTCGAACACGTCGAGCGCGGCGCAACCCAGCTTGCCGTCTTCAAGCGCGGCGACCAACGCGGTTTCGTCGATGACCGGACCGCGTGCGATGTTGACGATGATGCCCTTGGGGCCCAACGCCTCAAGCACCCCGCGATTCACCAGATGGCGCGTGCTCGGACCGCCGACGGTCGCCACGATCAGGAAATCGGCCCACTTGGCCAAGTCCGTCAGCGAGGCCTCGTAGCCGAAGTCGACGTCGTCGCGCTTTTTGCGGTTGTGATAGCGCACATCCATGTCAAAGCCCGTGCCGCGCTTGGCGATGGCTTCGCCGATGCGGCCCAGGCCCACAATGCCCAGCTTCTTGCCGCTGACGCGCAACCCCAGCGGGATGCTGCCGTGCACCTGGCCCCATTGGCCGGCACGCACGAAGCGTTCGCCCTGGCCCATGCGGCGCGCGCCGGCGATCAACAGGCCCCAGGCCAGATCGGCCACGCAATCCGTCAGCACGTCCGGTGTATTGCTGACCAGCACGCCACGCTTGCGCGCGGCCTCGACATCGATCGTCTCGTAGCCCACGCCCCAGCTGCAGATGGCCTTCAGGTCCGGCAGCGCGTTGATGAGCTCAGCGTTGGCGCCGAAGTTCGCGGACGTGACGACGGCGGTGACGCCCTTGCCGTGCTCGGCCAGCGCGGCCTTGCGATCCGGATACTTCCACAATTCAATGACGTCATAGCCGTCGGCCAGGCGCTTGTTGGCGGAGGGAGAGCCGGCCAGCGAGCCGACCTGGATGATGCGTTGCTTGGTGGTCATGTTGTCGTACGGTTGGGTGGCGAAGGTTTCATGCTACTTGATTCAAGCAGGGATGCTGCGGGCCCGTCCTGCCTTCGTGGCGACGGGACAGGCCCCGGACGAAAAGATGCCCGCGCTCGGGCATCCCGTCTCTTTACTCCAGCTGGATGTTGGCTTTCTGGATCACGTCCTTCCAGCGCTTGACCTCGGCCTGCTGGAAGTCGGCAAACTGCTGCGGCGTGTTGGCGACCACTTCAAAGCCCAAGCCTTGCAGTGTCTGTTGCGTCTGCGGTTCGCGCAGCGCGGTGCGCAGGGCTTCGGCCAGCTTGTCGACGACCGGCTGCGGCGTGCCCTTGGGCACGGCAAAGCCCTGCCAGGAATACACGACCATGTCCTTGATGCCGGCCTCGGCCAGCGTCGGCACGTCGGGCAGGTCCGTCGCGCGCGTGTCGCCCGTGATGGCCAGCGCCTTGAGCTTGCCCGCCTTGATGTGGTTCTGCACCGCGCCCAGATTCTGGAAGGACACGTTGACCTGTCCGCCGATCAGGTCCGCAATGGCGGCGCCGCCGCCCTTGTACGGCACGTCGACGCCGGTGCTTTGCGTGCGTTGCCGGAACAGCACGGCCGACAGGTGATCCGACGATCCCGTGCCCGACGAGGCGTACGACACGCGGTTCGGATTCTTCTTGGCGTAGTCGACCAGCTCGGCCACGGTGCTGGCCGGAAAGGACGTGGCCGCGACCAGCACGTTGGGATTGCGCACCGCCTGCGTCAGGTAGGTGAAGTCCTTGCTGGGGTTGTACGACAGATTCTTGTACAGGGCTTCGTTGATGGCGAAGGTGCCGATGGAGCCGACCATCATGGTGTAGCCGTCGGGCGTGGAGCGGGCCAGCGCCTGCGCGCCGATCGCGCTGTTCGCGCCCGGCTTGTTCTCGACGACGAAGGTCTGTCCCAGGATCTTCGACAGCGCCGGCGTGACCGAGCGCCCTGTAATGTCGGACGACCCGCCTGGCACGAAGGGCACGATCATGGTGACGGGCTTTTCCGGGTAACCGGCGGCATGGGCCGCCGGCGACCCAAGCACAACGGCGCCCGCCGCGAATACGGCGCTGATCAGTTTGTTCATGGTGTCTCCTGGTTCGCGTGATGATGAAGAGCCCGCCGCTCACGCGTTGCGGACGGGCCCCGGATCGGTGCAGGGTCAGTCGACCTTGGCGCCGGATTTCTTCACAACGTCGGCCCACTTGACGGTTTCCTGGGCCATGAACTGCTTGAACTGGGCGGGCGTGTTGCCGGACGGGGTCGCGCCTTGCGCCTGGAGCTGTGCGCGCACGGGCTCCTGCTGCAAGGCCGCCGCGACGTCGCGTTGGACTTTTTCGACGATGGCGGGGGGAGTGCCGGCCGGGGCCAGCAGGCCGAACCAGCTCGATGCCTCGTAACCCTTCACGCCGGCTTCGGCCATCGTGGGTACGTCGGGCAAGGCGGGCGAGCGGCTAGCGGTCGTCACGGCCAGCGGGCGCAGCTTGCCGGCCTTGATGAAGCCCATGGAAGAGGGGAGATTGTCGAATATCAGGTCCGCCTGTCCGGCCATCACGTCGGTGAGCGCGGGGCTGCTGCCTTTGTAAGGCACGTGCGTCATGCGTGTCCCGGTCATGCTCTGGAAGAGTTCGCCCGACAGGTGCGTGGACGTGCCATTGCCCGTGGACGCCATGTTGACGCTGTCGGGATTGGCCTTCAGATACGTGATCAGATCCGCCACGTTGCGGATGCCGTGCTTGTCGGCGAACTTCGGGTTGACCTCAAGGATGTTGGGCACCGGGATCACCAGCGTCACCGGAACGAAATCCTTGACCGGGTCATACGGCAGCTTGGCGTACACGGACTGATTGATGGCGTGGGTGCTGACCGTGCCCATCAGGAAGGTATAGCCGTCGGGCGTGGCGCGCGCGGCTTCGGCCGAGCCGACGTTGCCGCCGGCGCCCGCCTTGTTGTCCACGACCACGGGCTTGTTCCAACTCTTGCCCAATTCGGCCGCCACCACGCGCGCGGCGATGTCGGCGGTGCCGCCGGCGGGGAAGGGCACGATGATCTTGACTTCGCGTTCGGGGTAGTCCGCGAAGGCCGGCGAGGCCGGCAGGGCAAAGGCGGTGGCCGTCAGCAGGGCGGCCGCAAGAAACCGGCCTCGCACAGGGGCTGCATGCATGGAATTCGTCTCCTCGGTGTGCGCGTGGCCGCGCATCGTTTCTGGGGGTATTCCGCTCCCGGCGAGCCGGGAGCTCAAAGCCGCATGCGGCCCGCGCCTCATGCGACTTGTGTGCTGCCGAACTACTTGTAAAACAAATATAGGTATTGAGCTATAGCTTGTCAACCAAGTATACTTTTTTCACCTTACTTATCTGACAACTGCACTGACAACCCCATTCGCCAGGAGCCCGTCCATGAAAACCACCCCGGTCACCGCCCAGGATCTGCAGCGCTCGGTCATCGCCGTGCCGCCGCTGGCGCGCAACGCCGATCTGTCGCTGAACGAATCGGCCAACAAGGCGCTGCTCGGCCACCTGGAAGCGGGCGGCGTGCGCAACGTCATGTATGGCGGCAACGCCAATTTCTACAACGTGGGCGTGAGCGAATATGCACGCATCGTGGATATGCTGGCAAGTCTGGCGGGCCCGGACACGTGGATCCTGCCTTCGGTGGGACCCGACTACGGCAAGATGATGGATCAGGCCGCCATCCTGCGCTCGCGCGCCTTTCCGACTGCGATGCTGCTGCCCATGTCCTTTCCGTACACCGACGCGGGGCTGGCCGACGGCGTGCGCCGTTTCACGGATGCGCTGGGCAAGCCCGCGGTGGTCTACATCAAGTCGGCCGACTACCTGGCCCCGGAAACCGCGGCGCGCCTGATCGAGGAAGGGCGCCTCGTCGCCTTCAAATACGCCGTCGTGCGCGACAATCCCTCTGAGGATGCCTACCTGTCCTCGCTGCTGCAAGCCGTGGATTCGCGCTGGGTCGTCAGCGGCATCGGCGAGCGCCCGGCCATCGTGCACTACCGTGAATTTGGCCTGAAGAGCTTCACCTCGGGATCCGTGTGCGTGGCGCCGCGCGGTTCGATGCGCCTGCTGCATCTGCTGCACGAGGGCCGCTTTGATGAAGCGGAAGCCGTGCGCGAACAGTACATGGGTCTGGAAGATTGCCGCGATGGCATCAGCCCCATCCGCGTGCTGCACGACGCCGTCACGCTCTCAGGCGTGGCGGACATGGGCCCGATGCTGCCGCTCCTGACCGGCATCTCCAGCGCCGAGCGCGAACGCGTGGCGCCCGTGGCGCGTGCGCTGGCCGCCTGGGACCGCGAAACCGCCACGGCGTAACGCCCTGCGGCGCGGCGGACGCAATGCAGGTACGATGAGCGCCGTCCGCGCGTCGCAGCCATCTCCCAGGGCCTGTTCCCCGCGCGCGGACAGGCCCTACTACCAGGAGGTTACGTGGCTCGACCCAAGGCATCCCCCCCATCCACGCCGCACAAGCCCGACGCGCCGCAAGCGCCCGCCGCGCCTGTGCTGGAACGCGGGCATCGGGTGCGGCTGGCGGACCAGCTTTACGGGCAGATCTTCGAACAGATCGTGTCCGGCGGACTGAACGTCGGCGACAAGCTGCCGTCCGAAAACGAAATCTCCGAACGCTTCGGCGTGTCACGGCCCGTCGTGCGCGAAGCGCTGCTGCGCCTGCGCGCCGATGGTCTCATCACCGCGCACCAGGGCTTGGGCACATTTGTCAGCCACCAGCCCGCGCCGCGCCTGAAAGCCTTCAACGATGTGCAGAATGTCAGCGCGTACCTGCGCGCGCAAGAGGTGCGCGTGGCCTTGGAAGGCGATGCCGCGCGCCTGGCCGCCCTGCGGCGCACGGACGAGCAGCTCGGCAAGATCGCCTTGGCCCACGCCGCCTTTGCCGACACGCTTGCAAAGGGGCAGGTATCCGCCGAAGCGGACCTGGCGTTTCATGCCAGCATCGCCGAGGCCAGCGGCAACGACTTCTATCTGGGCGTGCTGGAAAGCATCCATGAGTCCATCAGCGGCTTCATGCGCCTGACCCTCAATCTGACGCGCACCGGCTCGCGCCAGCGCGCGCAGCGCGTCGTGGACGAGCACGCCGCCATCCTGGACGCCATCCGCGAACAGGACGGCGAACGCGCGCGCGTCGCCATGCAATTCCATCTGGGCCAGGCCCGCCACAGGCTGGTCGATCGCGACCGGGACTGACGCCGCCGCCAACGCCCGCCACACATACAAAGCAACAGGAGACAGACAGTGTCAGGGAACGGAGCAATCGCCACGGCCGTGCCGGTGGAGCAGGTGCGTGAACAGATCTTGCAGGTGCTGATGGCCTGGGGCATGGCCGAAGACCTGGCCCACACCACGGCAGGCCTGATGGCGCGTACGGACCTGCTGGGCATCGATTCGCATGGCATCTCGATGCTGCCCGCGTACGAGGAAAAATGGCGCGCCGGCACGCTGCGGCTGGACGCGCGGGCCCGTGTGGTGCGCGACGGCGGCGCCAGCGCGCTGATCGACGGCATGGGCGGGCTGGGCTATCCGGTCGCGGCGCAGGCCATGAACCTGGCCGTGGACAAGGCCCTTGAGCACGGCGTGGGCGCGGTGGCGGTCTGCAACTCGCATCATTTCGGCGCGGCGGGCGTCTACGCGCGCATCGCCGTCGACCGCGGCGTGGTGGGGCTGGTCACCAGCAGCGCCAACGGCGTCATCATGGTGCCCACGCGCGGCGCGATGCCGATGCTGGGCACCAATCCCATCGCGTTCGGCGCACCCGCGGCGTACAACGAACCCTTCGTGCTCGACATGGCAACGACGACGGTGGCGGCCAACAAGGTCAAGGTCTATGACTTCCTGAGCAAGCCGTTGCCACCGGGCTGGGCCGTGGACGGACAGGGCGCGCCGGTCACGGACGCCGACGCGGCCATGCAGTTCATCTTCAAGCACCCGGAAGGCGGCCTTACCCCATTGGGCGGCACGACCGCCATGAGCAGCCACAAAGGCTATGGCCTGGCGATGATGGCGCAGATCCTGGGCGGCACGCTCAGCGGCAGCGCGTTCGCCGCGCGGCGTGCGGCCACGCGCCGTCCGGGTGAACCCGACGACGTCGGACATTTCTTCCTGGCGCTCAACCCCGACGCCTTCCGGGCGGCCGGGTCGTTCGAGAGCGACATGGACGACATGATCGACGCCATGCACGACACCCCGCCCGCCGATCCCGCCGAACCTGTGCTGGTGGCGGGTGAGCCCGAAGCGGCCGAGCGCATGCGCCGGCTGCGCGAGGGCATCCCGATTCCTGCGGCGCTGGCCGAACGCCTGCTCGGCATCTGCGACCGCGCGGGCACGCCGTACCTGCTGGATCCCCTCTCTTAAAGACATGAAGGCGGCTATGAATTCACCTCTTCCCAATCGCTTCCGGCAACGCATCCTGGCCCGCGAGCGGCTCATCGGATTCTGGATGTGCATGTCCAGCCACATCACCGCCGAGCTCGTCGGCCTGGCCGATTTCGACTGGCTGCTTCTGGATGGCGAACACTCGCCCAACGAGGTGCCGATGTTCCTGCAGCAGCTCCAGGCCTTGCAGGGCAGCGCCAGTGCGGCCGTTGGCCGTCCGTCCTGGAACGATCCGGTCGAGATCAAGCGGCTGCTGGATATTGGCTTCTACAACCTGTTGATTCCGTTCATCGAATCCGAAGAGGACGCGCGCCGCGCGGTGGCCGCCACGCGCTACCCGCCGCAAGGCATCCGCGGCGTGGCGGGCGCGATGCGCAGCAACCGCTACGGCACGGTGCCGGACTATCTGCACACCATCAACGACAACATCTGCGTGCTGCTGCAGATTGAAAGCCGTCCGGGCATCGAGGCGGTGGACGAGATCGCCGCCGTCGAAGGCGTGGACGGCGTGTTCATCGGCCCGTCGGACCTGGCGGCAGCCCTGGGACATATTGGCAATCCCGGCCACCCCGAAGTGCAGGAAGCGATCCGCCACCTGCATCAGCGCGTGACCGCGCAAGGCAAGGCCGTGGGCATCCTGGCGCCGGTGCATGCCGACGCGCGCCGTTATCTGGACATGGGCATGCACTTCGTGGCTGTGGGGACCGACTTGGGTGTGTTCAAGCAGGCAACCTTCGCCTTGCGCGAGGCGTTTCCGACCTGATGCCTTGATGTGCCAGGCCCCGTGCGGGGCACTGGCCGTTGCAAGCGAAACCGTTACGCCGGCGCCAGACAGGCACACTGTCCGGCGCCGTTTGCTTTTACAGGCGGCTTATTCTTCCAGCGCGAGCAGCTCGGCGACCGTCTGGCGGCGGCGGATCAGGCGCGCCTCGCCCTGGTCCAGCAGGACTTCCGGCGCCAGCGGTCGGCTGTTGTAGTTCGAGGACATCGACGAGCCGTACGCGCCCGCGTTGTGAAAGACCATGAAGTCGCCGATGCGCGGACGCGGCAGCAACTGGTCGGACATGACGCCGCCTTCGTTCTGCGTGAACACGTCGCCCGATTCGCACAGCGGGCCGGCCACCGCGATACGCGTTTCCGGCGTGTCCTGCGGGGCGCTGCCGTCCGGCGCATGCACCGAGATGCGGTGATAGCTGCCATACATGGCCGGGCGCATCAGATCATTGAAGCCCGCATCGACCAGGGCGAAGTCGCGCTCGGGACGCCGGTTGATCGAATGCACCTCGGCAACCAGCACGCCCGACTCGGCGATCAGGAAGCGGCCGGGTTCGATCTCCAGGCGGATCTCATGACCCAGATACTGGGCGATGCGCTGGCGCGCCGCATCCCATTGCTCGAAGTAGTGATCGCAGTCGATGCGCGGCTCGCCGTCGCGGTAGGGGATGGACAATCCGCCGCCCGCTGAAATGGCTTCGATGTCGTGATCCAGCGCCTTCACCACGTCCACCATGGCGTCGCACACGCTGGACAGGTGGCCGTAGTCCACACCCGAACCGATGTGCATGTGCACGCCCACCAGTTTCAGGCCGTGGCGGCGGACGATGGCAACCGCTTCAGCCACGTCGTCAATCCAGATGCCGTGCTTGCTTTGCGGGCCGCCGGTATTGGTCTTGTTGCTATGGCCGTGTCCGAAGCCCGGATTGATGCGCAGCCAGACGCGATGGCCCGGCGACGCCTCGCCCACGCGCGACAGCATGTCCAGCGATCCGGCGTTGACCGTGATGCCGTGCTTGAGCGCGGTGGCCAGCGTGGCATGGTCGATCAGGTCCGCCGTGAAGACGATGCCTTCCGGTTCGCTGCGCGGGTCGAAGCCGGCGGCCAGGCTGCGTTCGATTTCGCCCAGGGATACCGCATCCACCACCACGCCTTGCGCGCGCATCAAGCGCAGGATGTGCAGGTTCGAGCACGCCTTCTGGGCGTAGCGGATCGTATCGAAGCGGCGCAGTTGAGCGATGCGTTCGCGGATGACGGCGGCGTCGTACACCCAGAGCGGCGTGCCGTGTTCGGCGGCAAGTTGGGTGAGCTGGCGCGGATCGAAGGTCATGATGGAAGGAAACCGTTTGGGAAGGGAAGTGAAGGCGGCATGATGCCTCGGCCTATCCATCCAGTAAAATGCTTAAATTTCCAAGACCGATTCATTCTTGATATGGGGGGGCGATGCTCACGCATCGGCATATCGAAGTCTTCCGGGCGGTGATGATCGCCGGCAGCGTCACCAAGGCCGCCGATCTGCTCAATACGTCGCAGCCCACAGTCAGCCGCGAGCTGGCTCGCATGGAGCAGACAATCGGTTTCGCGCTCTTTGAACGCATTGCCGGACGCCTGCGGCCCACAATGCCGGCGCTGGCGCTCTTTGAAGAGGTGCGGCAGTCCTACGCCGGCCTGGAGCGCGTGGCGTCCGCTGCGGCCCGCTTGCGGGCGTTCCGCGAGGGGCAGCTATCGGTGATCACCTTGCCTGCGTTTTCGCATTCGATCCTGCCCGACGCATTTCGACGCTTTCATGGCCGCCACGCCGGCGTGAGCCTGTCGGTCGAAACCCAGGAATCGCCATTGCTAGAAGAGTGGCTGACGGCGCAGCGTTACGATCTGGGCCTGACCGAACATGATTCGGCGCCCGCTGGCACGCGGCTCGAACTGCTGGTGCAGGTCGACGAGGTCTGTGTGCTGCCTGACGGTCATCCGCTGCTGGCGCGCACGGCAGTGGCACTGGCGGATTTCGCGGGCCAGGCCTTCATCAGCCTGTCGGCCAGCGATCCCTACCGCGTCCAGATCGACGAAGCCTTCGCCCAGGCGGGCGTGCTGCCCCGGTCCATCGTGGAAACGCCCACCGCGGTGTCCGTCTGCACGTTCGTGCGCCAAGGGCTGGGCCTGGCGATCGTCAACCCGCTGACCGCCTTGGACTTTGTGGGGCGCGGGCTGCACATCCGGCCGCTGACGCAATCGTTTCCGTTTCGCGTCAACGTGGTGTTTCCGGAACACCGTCCAGGCAATCCGCTGGTCGGCGCTTTCATGGAATCGCTGCGCGACGCTGCGGCGGCCATTGAGGACAGGCTCGCGGCAGCAGAATCTGCATGAAGCGGTAAGAGGGTGGGGCACGGCCGAAGGGCCGGCCCTGCGCGCAGGCAGAGGCGCGCGCGGGAAACTGGCCTGTCCAAACCGCGCAGACAGCAAAAAAGGATGCCCGTGGGCATCCTTCTTCATTTGCCGTATTCGTGTCGCCCCGGAAGACCAGGGCGGCAGAATGGCTTAGGCCAGCGCCTTGATGGCGGCAGCCAGGCGGCTCTTGTGGCGAGCGGCCTTGTTCTTGTGGATGATGTTCTTGTCAGCCACGCGATCGATCACGCTGGTGGCCTTCTGGAACACTTCGCCAGCCGCAGCCTTGTCGCCAGCGGCGATGGATTGGCGAACGCGCTTGATGGCGGTGCGCAGCATCGAGCGCAGGCTGGAATTGTGCTTGTTGCGCTCAACGGATTGGCGAGCGCGCTTGCGGGCTTGGGCGGTATTGGCCATGTTGCTTTGTAAGTTGAATTCGGCAAAGTCGAACATTGTAGCAAGCCCCGTGGGGAATGCAAGCTTTTAATGTCGCTTCAACCGATGGAGCGCCCGTCAACCGGGCGGGAGGGCGCTGCTGGGAAACATTCCCGGGTTGGAGAACCCTTGCGTCTGATCCTCTTGAAAACTCGAGGAAAATTCGCGGCGCCTATCGATAAAACCAATGGATCAAACCACTGGATAAAAACTAGGTATCGATTATACAACGGAAACCGCGCCGCTCGGCACACCTTCAGGGCGGTCGTTGTCAGGCGGCGACGTTGATCGAGACGAACCAGGGCGTAAAACGGCGCACCTGGATGGGCATCTGGTCTTGCAGGCTGTCCAGCGCGGCGTCGGTATCGTCCAGCGGGAAATGGCCGGACACGGGCAGGCCGCCGGCGGCCATGGACACGCGCAGGGCGCCACTGCGATACGGGCGCAGCGCGGCGATGACTTCTCCCAGCGGGCGGCCACGGGCATCGACCCAGCCGGATTCCCAGGCCGCCTCGGCCATGAGCTCGGCGCGCGGCGTGTCCATACGGGCATTGTCGAAGCGGGCGCCGGTGCCGGCGCGGATCGTGCCGTGTGCGCCGGACATGGTTTCGACTTCGACTTCGTGTTCGTGCACCACCACGACCGTTCGCTGCGCCTGCTGGCGCACCATGTAGCGGGTGCCCAACGCGCGGACCGTGCCCTGAGCCGTTTGCACCAGGAAGGGGCGCCGGGCGTCGGGCGCGACGGACACCGTGACGGCGCCATCGAGCAGCCGCACCTGACGGTACGCGGGCGTGAAGTCCAGGTTGACGCGGCTGCGGGCGTCGAGCAGGAGCTGACTGCCGTCCGACAACAGGTAGCGGCGGCGTTCGCCCGTTGCGGTGGCCGCGTCGGCGGCAACGTTGTTCAGCGGGTAGAAGGCGTTGCCGACATAGGCAGCGGCCGCGCCGGTACTGGCGAGCGCAAGCGCGCCAGTCAGAAAACGGCGGCGGGGCGGCACGATGGCGGCGGGCGGGGGCGGGATCAGCGACTGGGCAGCGGCAGCGGCGCCGCCGCTGCCGGTGGCGTAGGCGTCGCCCAGCCGGCCGAACGACGATCCTGCCAGGGTGCCCGTCAGTTGCTGCCAGGCGTTTTCATGGACAGGATCGGCCGCTCGCCAAGCCAGGAAGTCGTTGTAGTCTTGGGCCGTTGCCTTGCCGGAGCGCAGCAACAGCAGCCAATTGATCACCTGGTCCGCCATGGGTTGTCCTTGGGCGTACTTCAATTCATGCTTCCCGCAGGCAGGGGCCTACAGGGGGTCCTCTCAGTGGCAATTTTTAAATCATAAAGGTTTTTTACCAAAGATTACGGGGTGGTTGTCAATTCTTGACGAAATTAATGCCAAAAGCCGGCGTTTGGCCGGCTTTTTGAAGGCAATGTAGCCCGAACGGGCGGAATTACTGCTTAGGACGTCGTCCAAAATCCCTGAGTCGGAATCCAAACAGTAACAACATTCCGAAGTACACCACGCCGCTTGCCGCCAGCACGCCGGCCAGCAACAGGGCGCGTTGGCCGGCATGCGTCTGCAGCGCAATCCAGTCGATGCGCGTGTCCGCATACCAGAGCAGCGCCGCCAGCCCGGCCAGCGCGGGCACCAGTCGCAAGGCAAACACCGTCCAGCCGGCGCCGGGCACGTAGACGCCGCGGCGGCGCAGCCCGATCAGCAGCGCCAGGGCGTTCAGGCAGGCGCCCAGTCCGATGGCCAAGGCGAGTCCCGCATGCGCCAGCGTCGGCACCAGCAGCACGTTCAGCAACTGCGTCACCACCAGCACGGCGATGGCGATCTTCACGGGCGTGCGGATGTCCTGCTTGGCGTAGAACCCGGGGGCCAGGATCTTGACCGCCAGCAGGCCGATCAGCCCGGCCGAATAGGAGATGACGGCCAAGCGCGTCTGCAGCACGTCCTGCGCGCTGAAGGCGCCGTAATGGAACAGCGTGGCGACCAGCCCGTCCGACAGCATGGCCATGCCCACCGCAGCGGGCAGGCCCAGCAGCAGCACCAGGCGCAGGCCCCAGTCGAGCAGCGCGCTGTAGCCGCCGTGGTCGTCGCGGGCATGCGCCGCGGACAGGCTGGGCAAGAGGACGGTGCCCAGCGCCACGCCCAGCAGCGCCGTGGGGAATTCCATCAGGCGATCGGCGAACGACAGCCAGGTCACGCTGCCAGGCGTCAGCCACGTCGCTATATTGGTGTTGATCAGGAGGGAAATCTGCGCCACCGACACGCCGAGCGTGGCGGGCGCCATCTGCTTGAGAATCCGCTGCACGGTGGGATCGGCCCAGGCCTGCCGGAAGCGCAGCGAGAAGCGCGGCGTGAGACCCAGGCGCGCCAGGGCCACCCATTGCACGGCCAACTGCAGCACGCCGCCGATCATGACCCCGACGGCCAGCGCGTAGACCGGCACGTCCATGCGCGGCGCAAGCCAGATGCAGGCGCCGATCATGGACAGGTTCAGCAGCACGGGCGTGAAGGCGGGCACCGCAAAGCGCCGCCAGGTATTGAGCACGCCGGACGCGAAGGCGATCAGGGACATGCAGAGGATGTAGGGAAACATCATCCGCGTCATCCAGACCGCCGCGCCAAATTCGGTGTCGCGCGCCGCGCCGCGCAGGCCGCTGGCCATGGCCGACACCACCCAGGGCGCCGCGACGATGCCGATCAGCGTGACCAGCATCAATGCGGCGGTCAGCAGCAAGGCCACGCGGTCGAGCAGCGTGCGGACTTCTTCTTCGGAACGGTTGTTGCGCGCGGCGCCCAGGATGGGCACGAAGGCCTGAGCGAAGGCGCCCTCGGCGAACAGGCGGCGCAGCAGATTGGGAATGCGGAAAGCGACCCAGAAGGCATCGGTAATGGGGCCGGCGCCAAAGGCGCGGGCCACCAGGATGTCGCGGATCAGGCCGGAAATGCGGGACAGCAACGTAAAGCTGCTGACCGTGGCCGCCGAACGGAACAGGCTCATGGGTGGACTACTGAAGAGAAACGCGGGCCAGCAACTGTAAAGAACCTGCCCCTGCCCGCAAGAAGGCCTTTTCCCCGCCGGGCCGCCCCAAGGGGAAAAGCGCCCCCTCGGGGGGCAGAGAACCCGCGCAGCGGGTGAAGCGTGGGGGCATACTTTCCCCGCCGGGCCGCCCCAAGGGGAAAAGCGCCCCCTCGGGGGGCAGAGAACCCGCGCAGCGGGTGAAGCGTGGGGGCATACTT